>CAWCLE010000013.1:0-159484 GCA_963796255.1 uncultured delta proteobacterium
TTCTATGGTGCCGTTTCATGGCGTCTTCTTCAGTTTCGCCGGCTTCCATAAAGTGAATGGCACCACAACCGGGGCAGATATACCCACCTTCTGGGACTATCTCATGTTTTTCCAGCTGATGGCCGTTGAGCATCTTCTCGCCGGCGAGATAGGCGACAGCGATAAAGCCGATGCCGAACAGCGAGGCCATGATCTCATGCAGGGTCGGCGTATAGTTGAGGAGATCGGCCGCTTCGACAACTCCGAGGGAATGGTAGACCGATTCGATCTGCCCTGGAATGACAATATCATACCGCATGTAGAAGATGCCGATCATCATCAAACCGGTGGACCACATGATCAGGTTGAAATTATTGCCGCGGGAGCGAATAAGCAGGTACAAGGGCAGCACCATGCCCAGGAAAACCTCAAAGACCCAGAAATTGACGGCATAATCGCCAGTCAGCATGGACATCAGGACCAGCTGCTTGCCTTCCGAAACCATGCCGGTCAGTATCTTCCAGATGGTGAAAAATATGATCACCGCTATCATAAAAATAGTGAGCTGCGTCACCGCTTTAACCGCTCGCTCCATACGCTGATTCATGATTTCGGGATTAATTTTCCAGCCCAGGGTGGTAAAAAACAGAATTGCGCAGCCTCCCGACATGGCGGCAGAAAATATAAAATAAATGGGCAGGTATGGCCCATACCAGAAGGGGCGGCCGTGGAGCATGCCAAAGACCGCACCCAGATTGCTGTGCGCCGCAACACCGACTACCAGACCAAAAAAACCCATCAACCGGGACAGGGTATGGTTTTGTTCCAGCAGAAAATAATATTCTATCATCATGAAAACTAGGTAGGCTCCATAGAGCGTTCCCATCCACCACATATTGGACACGAGGTTTGGGGAAATAACATTCCAGATGGCCATCCGGAAAGGATTTTCAATGTCAAAGAAGATGATGCAGAAGCCGCCAAACATAAAAATGATGGACATGAAGACCGCCCGTTTGGCTATTGGCATAAATGCCTCGCCACCAAAGACGTGGCCGACGGAGGACACGATACACAGGCCGGTCGAGGTTACGACACAGAAGATATAGGCAGCAATGAGCAGTCCCCAGGAGATCTGCCGGTAGACACCATAGACATGATCATAGCCCACGAACCATGCATGGAGGCCAAAAGCTAGCCCTGTCAGGGTCATCGCGAGAAAGAAGCCTATGGTCATTTTGTACAGGGGGCTGGCTTCTTTCAGGGCAGTGACTCCATGAAAACCCCACTTTTTAGAAATATTAACAATTCTGCCGGTCATTTTATCCTCTCTAAAATTGTATTAATGGCATGATATTATCAGCAGCTGCTGCTGTTCCTGCGCTGCAGGAGAACAAGCTTGGCCGCGTTTTCCGGTTGTCAGGAGTTCTTGTGCTGATGCGCATCTTTCTCTGGTACTTCGCCAGCCTTTCTCTCCATGCCTTTCACGCCGATATGGCAGACGGTGCAGCGGGTGAGATAACCAAAGGCCTGTGAGGAGTCATGGCATGTACCGCAATATTTTTTATGCAGTTCCACCAGGTATTGCCTTTTTTCCTGTCGATTCTCGGAAGTGAATGGCTTTTGCGCTTCCACCCCCCCCTGCTTCATGGAAAAAACTTGTTTATGGCACGATTCACAGGTCAGCTTCGCCTTGTTCACGTGGATCGAATGGTCAAAGATTACGGCTTTTACCGGCTGGGTGAAAATGATTTTATCGGTCGGCGCATAATGGCAGGAGCCGCACTGTGTTGAAGAGTCAAAGGCATCGCTGCCGTTATGACACGCACCGCAGTATTTACCTTCCGCCATTTCTGCCATGGTGAACGTCTCCCTGTTTGATTCTTCCTTGGATTCCATGGAAAACAGCTCATCATGGCAGTCGGAACAGTCAAGGCCGGCATCCATGGTGTGTATCTTGTGATCAAAAGTAGCCCTTGCCGGCTTCTCCCAGACAATGGGTGCTTCCGGGCCATAGGTGTCGGGATCATATTTCTCGTCGGCCGACGCACTGCCGGTTACCAGGAAAAATGCTGCAAGGATGAAGAAGCTTTTCAATAGGGGGCTGGGGGTCATTGCTGTGCTCCGGTAGAAATTAATCAAAATAAGATTTCAATATGTAGTTTTCTGACAAACTTTTTGGAGATCTGCCACATTCAGTAAGGGATGTGGCAGATATCACTATATTTTTTTATTAAGTTGTGCGACACGTTCAGCAGCGTCAATGATATTTTGCAGAATTTTTGTTTCTTCAGCACCTATTCCCACCTCGCGATAGGAATCGGCCAATAATTGCGCGTAATTGATTATGCCGTTTGATAAGTTGTTGCTTTCATTAATTATAATTGCAAGTCGTTCGTTTTTCGCCGGCTCGGTATGGGTTGCCGCCAGCTGATTTCTTCCCCCGGTCGGCAACAGGGTATTGACCGCTTCGATAACCTCGGCAATTTCGCTGCAGGCACCCGAGGAACAGGTGAAGCCGCGGGTAAGTACTGCCGGATCGCCTGCCTGCGAAGCCATATGAAAAAGAGGCGCCATGGTTCTTTTATAGAGAAACAGCAAGGAAAAGCTCAACAGACAGATTACCGCGCCCAGAGCACCGATCATTACGGTCTGAAATTGCAAAACCTTGGCCCGGGTCTGGCTGACGATGATCCGGTCAAGGTGCATCAGATATTCAGCAAGCATACGCATTTTATTCTGCAGATCCAGGCTGTATGCCGTCTTGTCATTGCTCGAAGGAATTTCTCGGGAAGCTATAGCCAAACCGGAAAGATCAAGCTGTCTGGCCATGTCAAGTCGATACTCTCCCGGGATAAGGCTGTTCTCCTGCAGCCTTGCCAAGGTGGAATTGAGGTTTTTTAACTGATCGGAGGCACTGACGATCTTGGTCCAGTCTTTTTCAATCAGAGCAGCGGTTATCTGCTCGCGGATGGTAGCAAACTGAAAGATCATTCCCTCGCTCTGGGTGATGATGGCATTGTAACTTTCGGTCAGTTGATATTGACGAATGCCAAGGACTATAACCAAAACCAACAGAATAATCACCCCGGCAAAAGCCATATAAGCCATTTTTTTTAAAGACTGCACAACTTAATCCTTTTTGCGCTTTGAATGGATGCAGGTATCAGCGGCGGGGCAGTTTTTACATTGATGGGTTTCCTTGATACCCGCCTGAATTTTATCGGTGAAATGACAGGACATGATGATCTCGAAATCTTCTTCGTCCAGCGTTTCGACATCCAGCAGAATCGCCGCCAGTTGTTTGAGGAGGTAGTATTTCTCTTTGAGAATGGCGACCGCATCTTCACTGCAGGTTTCCAGCAGATCGTTGATTTCCTGGTCGATGGTCTGAGCGGTTTTGTCGCTCATCTCCAGCCGTTTTGCCGCACTGATGAGGAAACCGCCGTCATCGAGGACCATGGCTTGCGGCCCGACAACTTCGCTCATTCCCCATTTACAGATCATATTCGTCGCCAATTCCGTGGCCTGGACTATATCTCCCTGGGCCCCGGTGGTGCGCTGTTTAAAGGCGATCTCTTCCGCGGCCCTGCCGCCCATAAGAATGGTGATTCTGCTGCGCAGATAGTCGTAGGAATAACTACTTCTGTCACTGACCGAGAGCTGCTGGGTCTGACCAAGGGCACGGCCGCGTGGAATGATGGTTATCTTATGGATTGGGTCTGAATTCGGCAGCAGTTTGGCAATAATGGCGTGACCGGCTTCATGATAGGCAAGGGACATACGGTCCTCTTCCGAGATGATCAGTCCTTTTCGTTCAACTCCCATGAGAATACGATCCAGGGCATGCTCAAAATCGACGTATTCAACCACCTTTTTACCGTCTCTTGCCGCCATCAGGGCGGCTTCGTTGACCAGGTTGGCGAGCTCCGCACCCGTGAAGCCGGGGACCATTCGGGCAATTCGACCCATGTCGAAGTCTGGAGCAAGAGCGACTCTGGCGCCATGCACTTCGAGGATTTTTTTTCTGCCTTTGGTATCCGGGGGGAGAATGTTGACTTGTCGATCAAACCTGCCGGGACGCCGCAGAGCCGGATCGAGAATATCCGGTCTATTCGTGGCGGCCAACACCACGATGGTGTCCGAGGTGCTGAAGCCATCCATTTCAACGAGCAGGGCGTTTAAAGTCTGGCTTCGTTCATCGGAGCCACTGGCGGTATCCCCGCCGGCGCGTCGACCGCCGACCGCGTCTATTTCATCGATAAAAATAATGCACGGCGCCTCGGTTTTTGCTTCCTTAAATATATCTCTTACTCTGGAGGCGCCGACGCCGACAAACATCTCGACGAAATCGGAGCCGCTGAAGCTGTAAAACGGCACCTGTGCTTCTCCGGCTATGGCCCTGGCGAGCAGGGTCTTGCCGGTTCCCGGAGGACCTTGCAGTAAAACTCCTTTGGGGCTGACCGCGCCTATCTGGCTATACTGATCCGGGTTTTTGAGAAAACTGACTATTTCCTGGAGGTCTTCCAAAGCCTCAGGCAGTCCGGCGACATCGTTGAAGGTAACGGTCCGATGCCCGCCATCCGGCAGGATAAGCTTATCGGAGGCAAATTTATGGACCTCGTCTTCGCTCTTTTTCTTTTTGCTTAAGGAAACAATGACGGTAAGGGCGAGGAGGATAATATAGAGAAGGGCGATACCTTGAACAAGCTGGTCCGATCGGTCTTTTTCAAAAACAATCTGAATGTTTTTATCCTGCAGCTCGGTGATAAGTTTTTCGGCATTCGGCACGATGGTTTCATAACTGTCGCCATCGACATGCCGGACCTCTACCTTGTTGCCGATAAAGGTAATCTGGGCTATATGGTGATTGGCCAGGCAATAGCGAAACTCACTATAATTCACTGTGCGCAATTTGTGTTCAACATTCCAGATACCGTAGCTGAGGGCGAGCAGTATGGTAAAGAGGAAAAAAAGTATAAGATTGCGAACTAAAATTGCCATCTATTGGAGGTAAATATTTTGAGTGGTTTATTGAGTATCCATAACTTTTGCCGGTTCTGCGCAAAAAAGCTCACGACAACCGGTAAATTGTCGTGAGCTGCCAGAATACTCTATAAAAACCAAAAAATCACATGCTACCGGTGAGTGCACCAAACATACTTTTTATAAGAGCGATGGGACCACCGGTGGAAATCACCGCACTGGAGAGGACGATTACGCCCCATATTCCGATTGCTAAGGCAAGAGCGCCGGTAATAATCATGCCGACCTTTTGCAGTTCATCGCTTCTCTGTTCTATTTCATGGACAGTGGGAGTAGACGTTGTGTTTTGTTTGGTAATTGCTTTTGCTTCCATATGAGACACCTTCAGTTATAGTATTGAGCAAATGTGCTGGGTGAAAGCACCTTATTAGCTGGTAATTTATCTGGTAATGGCGGTAAATAAATTGCTTAAAAGCTGTACTGGCCCACCGCTGTCGACCATTCCTGCGATAAGGCAGACAACGGCCCAGCAGCCGATAACACTCGCGGCAACGGCAATGGAATAAATGCCGATCTTGGAAACTTCACTGGAAACATCAACCTTCTCATTGGTTGTGCTAATCGTTTTTTCTGCAGAGAGTAGGGTTTTCATTGTGGGCTCCAGGCTATTGTGGGATACAAAATATCAGCTGATGGCGGTTAACAGATTTGCCACAAGCTCTCCTGGTCCACCACTGGCAACAGTGCCCGCTACCAGACAGACTACCGCCCAACAGCCGATAAGCAGTGAAGTAAGTCCAATTATCCCAACGGCCAATGTATCATTGTTGGAGCCTGAGGTAGTTTGGGCAACACTTTTTTCTCTGGTTATTACTGTTGTTTTGTTCATGTTTTCCTCCTGCTGAGAAGAGTGTTATGTTCGCTGCGATGATCCCTATTGATAATTCATAACGCACAATGTGTGCCAGAATAAGATTCTATGGCCGGAAAGAAGTCGTGTTAATTAATGCATTGATTTTAAAGTATATTTTAAATTCCAAAAGCTGGTGTGGATAAACAGCGGCAAGTGTGCCATGGACATAAACTGTTGCATTATCGTTGCAGTTCGGAAGATAATGTTGCATTTATGTCTCTTGCAACAGAAAAGCGACACTTTTCAGTGTCGGTAATTTTTGAGATATTTAGAGGCGGGAACTGTCGTCGGAAATCCCTAGACGCTGCATCTTGCGATAGAGGGTGGAACGATTAATCCCCAGCATGCGCGAGGCCTTAGCTTTATTACCGTGGGCACGCCTGATCATTTCGAGGATTTGATCTTTTTCTTCAATATATGGCGGGAGATCCGGGTGGCGGGCAAGTCGTGTTTTTATCGCTGTCTGATCATCAGGCGAGGGCAGTGGATTTTGGATTTCTTCCGGAAAGTGAACAAGGGAAATAGTTGTCCCGGGACAGAGAACGCAGGCTCGCTCAATGACATGGCGAAGTTCACGGACATTACCTGGCCACGAATATCGAATGAGTCCTGCCATGGCCTGGTCGGAGATGCCATAAATATTGCGTTTGAGTTTATCTCGAAAGAGAGAGAGAAAATGATGGGCCAAAATAGCGATGGAATCCTTGATGGCGCGGAGCGGTGGGAGTTTTACTTCCACCACTTTCAATCGGTAATATAAATCTTCGCGGAAACCGCCTTCAGTAATTTTGCGGCGCAAATCGACATTGGTGGCGGCAATAACCCGCACATCCACGGCAACAGGCGTATCTTGACCAACCGGCGTAAAGGTCTTTTCCTGAAGAAAGCGGAGCAGACGCAACTGCATTCGCGGCGAGATATCGCCGATCTCATCGAGAAAAAGCGTCCCCTTGTCGGCAAGGAGGAGTCTCCCCTGGCGATCGGTATGGGCGCCGGTAAACGCTCCTTTCTTATGGCCAAAAAGCTCACTTTCGAGTATTTCCTCAGAAATTGCCGCACAATCCACCTTTATCAGGGGCATATTTCGGCGCGAGCTTTCCGCATGCAGAGCCTCGGCCGCCAGTTCTTTACCGGTACCGCTTTCCCCACGCACCAGGACAGCCGTATCGACTCTGCCAACATTCTCAATTAATTGGTAAATCTCGCGCAGACGTGGACTTGAACCGACATAGCCATGGAAATTATTTCTCGAGCTGGCATCAAAAGCGGGAGTGGGGAGAGTAATGTCCCTTGCGACGATGACCACGCCATTGAATTCATCAGAGCCGTCATTGAGTGGTGCGGCATTCAGGCTGATAATACGAAGATTGCCATCGCTTTTGCGGCACTCAAGCTGGTGTTCTAAGACGGCCTGACTGGTGGCCAGCACCTGTTGCGCATCCTGCAGACAGGCTCGGCCCATTGCACTTGCATACGATTGCAGATCCGGCTTTTGGGCAGCAGCATAGCCCAGCCATTGTTTGGCCGTTTCGTTGAGCTGGACGATTTGCAGGTTGTTATCAATGGTGATTATGCCATCGCGCACTGAGCTGAAGATTGTTTCCAGATACCGCTTATATTTTTCATTTTCCTGCTGCAGCTTGTTTTTTTCGTTCTCGAGTTCCCAGTGCTTGAGTGCCTGCCGGACAAATTTAAGCAAGGTCTCTTTATTCACCGGTTTGGAAATATAATCAAAAGCCCCATAGCGGACCGCATCGGCGGCGGTATCCAGATTGGGAAAACCGGTAATCATGACGACGGGGCATTTAATGCCCGACTCTCTGATTGCGTGCAGGAGGTCGGTGCCTTTTTTTTCTTCGAGCACGATATCGCTGATTATCAGGTCAAACTCCTGCTTCTTGATGGCGATCAGTGCTTCATCGAAGGTGGAAGCGGTGGTTATTGGACCATAACCCTCGCGGGCAAGAAACATCTCAAAGGTCAGGCGAATGCTCTGTTCATCATCGACTATAAGGATACGGCTGTCCTTATCTTCGACAGTTTGTTCGTCCATGTCAGATCCCCGCTAATGGCAGTTCTATCAGCATGTTGGTGTATTTATGCATAATCGAATCAACCTTGATGATGCCGCCATGATCCTGCACGATGCCATAGCTGATGCTCAGTCCCAGGCCGGTGCCTCTGCCTGGCGGTTTGGTGGTGAAAAACGGATCGAACAGCCTTTTGAGGATTCCCTGGGGGATGCCGGTCCCGGTGTCTTTTATACTGATCTGGATGATCGAATTTTGGTGCTCATCGTGCTTTCTCCGGCAGCTTATGGCCAATTTTTTTTCGGCTGATGTGTCGGGAAACCGCTCATTTAAGGCATACCGGGAGTTGCTGATTATATTAAGAATAACTTGCTGTAATTGAGTAAAATTCCCCAATACCCGGCAGGGTCCTTGCGGATAGTCTTCCTCTATCTTGATGCCGTCTTTTTTGCATTGATGCTTGATGAGCGAGAGGCTGTCTTGAATGACCTGGATGATATCTATCGGTTCGTTGGCATTGCCGCTTTCGCGGGCAAAGGACAACAGGTTTTTGGTGATAAGAGCGATTCTTTCACCTTCCTTGACGATTCGCTGTAAAAGCTCCGCCTGCAGAGAATTTTTTTCGCTGTCATCGAGCAGCAGCTGGGCAAAATTAATGATCCCGGTTATGGGATTGTTGACTTCATGGGCCACTCCGGCGGCAAGCTCACCGATGGCCGCCATCTGGGCTGTCCTGAGAGAGTCTGCCTTGCGCATTTCATCACCGGTCAGCTCTCTTGCGATAAGGAGAATTTTTTGCACGGTTTCATCCTTATCCTTGACCGGAGAGATGGTCAAAAGATATTCGCCGCCAAAGCCGGGCAATGTCGTTTCCTCAGCGCGCGAAGAACAGGTGAGCAGAAAATCCTCCAGCGGGCATTTAAGATGGGGCGAACTCCCGCCGTGGATAATTTTGCAGATCCCCTGGCCAAGAATTTCATGCAGATTCTTTTTCGCCGCGAGCTGGGCCGCCTTGTTGGCATCAATAATTATGCCCTCAACAGTGACGACCAGAACGGGATCCTGAATAGCCTGGAAGAGTTCGTTCTCTACCCCGGTAAGACAAAGCATAGGCGGTGATGGATGATTGGATGGTAATGGTTAGTGGATATGAACGTGCTCTTATTGAAACATCTTCAATGTAACGGGATCAGCAGTGATTTGCAACTCATCATGGATCCGGCTTACTTAAGTTTGCTGCTGAAACGGGCAATCTACAAAATCAAAATCTAATGTTTTTACAATATGGACCTAATAGTTTTCCTTTAATCATGTAGCATAAGGCATCAGGCCGTAATGGGTCAGCCAATTCAAGACACCTACTTCCATTTGAGGAGATATTGATGAAAAAAAGTATGACGAGAGCGGCCACCTATTTTTTGCCGTTTTTCCCTTGGTAGCGGCTCTCTCGATATGGAAAAGCTGCTTGGCCTGCACAACGATGTCTCGAGGATTCTGCTACGGAGAACCTGCTCACCGGTTTTGTGCCGACTGCAGCCCCTTATGCACCTGTTGCCAGTATTCTGGAGGCTGCCAAGCTGACAGGCAAGTCTATCGGTATTGTTTCAACCAGCCGGGTCACCCATGCCACACCGGCTGGATTTGCCGCACATATCTTTAGTCGTGACTTGGAAAATGACATCATGGAGCATATGGTCTATGACAATGTTGACGTGGTTTTCGGCGGCGGTGCCCGGCACTTGATCCCTAAAACCCAATCATATACCACCAGCTTTGGCGATACTTGGTCCGGAAATAGAACCGATGGTGAAAACTTGCTGGGAGTGCTGCAGGAGAGGGCTACCAGTTGTTGGCAGTCTTCAATACAGAGCTGCAGCATTTCGAGGAGCTGCTGTTGCTTGAGTTGGGTGCGGTAATAACGCTCTGTTGCCGAGTTAAAATCCTTGGCGAAGACATGGATCGGATTACGTTTTCCCGGCAGTTCGTCCTGCACGCCGCGGATAATTTTGCCGTAAGCTGAGGCTGCGGGGTCGGTCAACCGGTTACGCAGTGAACGGATGCGTCCGGCAAGACCCATCTGCTCGATGAGGTCCGCCGCATCTGTCTCCAGGGTATGCAGGAGCGCCAGCCGGTAGTCGTCAACCTTCACCCGGACATAGCCGTTGTATCGGCGACTGTTGCGTTGGGAGTGTACCTGGGTAAGAATCTTCCGCAGCAGTCGGTTGCCGGTATTGGTACGGACGTAGAAAGTAGGAATACCGATGGCAACAGCAAAGAAAATCTGCCGCCGTTCGCTCTCAATCGACGGCTGGTCGGGAATATCATGGTGGCACACCTTGCCGTCCTGAATGTATCGCCAGGCCAGGGCGGTTACCAGATTTTGCAGATCCACCGCCTCCGCCATATCCTCCTGCAGATTGTGGAAAAGAGAATAACTCCGCCCTTCAAATCCCGAATACCCCGAGGCGCCGAAAAGCCGCTGCCGATAGAGCAGATAGATGGACATTCTCGGGTCGAAGACACCCATTTCCGACAGTTCCTGTTTTAATCGTTCATGATTACCGGGCTCACCGTTCAAACCCGGAGATGTGTCGGTCGATAACAGGGTCACCAAGTAACCGATAAGCCGAAAGTCAGGGACTAAATCGCCGTGCAGCCGGAGCAGGCCTGCGAGAATCCGGTCGAACCGGCGTGGGCCAAAGGGCGTAATGGTTCGGCCGAAGAAACTGATATCGGCTTTTTTCTTCCATCTTCGCCAGAGCATGTCTTGATAACCAGATCGCCAAAATATTTTTCCACCCCAGGGGTATAGAGCGACTGCCGGTCGGCGGCAAGCATGGTGAGGAGCCTGCTGTCTAAAGAGACATGAGTCCCATTATTGGCCAGGCAGGTATTGGAGGTGTTCGGCAATACTACGAGATTATTAGTGATTATCCCGGCATCCTTGAGTTTGCCGATAGTGTTCAGCTGGCTATTCATGTTAACAATGATATCCAGGCAACATTAGATCAACACTAAAATACCATGAGAAATCGGTTAGAGTTGCATTGTCTGGTTTTTCTGTCTGTCCATCTTTGTCCTCTGCAGAAACGAAAGTCTATTCGGTAACTCGTAACCGTTCAAACGATGGATAAAATGTTGACACTGACACCTGATTTGCTTAATTGTTTCCAATTGATTAATGGTGGTTCAAAGTGGACCAAGAGAGAATTCAACAAGAAATGATAATGGTTTATAGTTACGCGTGGAAAGAGGTCTTCAACCCAGGAGATGGACAGGATTTTTTCCAGGCTGCTAATTTGCATCCATTCATCGTGGGCTCCACAGCATACAACCGGGCCAATGCCTGGTGGTTATCTGAACTTTCCCGGCTAATCTATGTCAAGGGTGTCACGGAATCCGACCTCGAACACCAAACGGCAATAAGAAATGTGTTCCTGCAGAAAATCGGCATGAGAGAACGGTGGTTCTATAACGGCAACCATGTTCAATGTGCTGTTATAGATACTCTGCCGAGCTATGGGAAAAAGTTTTCGGTACTGGTTTTCCGGGGAACCCAGGGAAGGGTTTCGAACTGGGCCTTTAATTTGAGTACAGCTCTATCTCCCTGGCCTGCGGGCGGTTATGTGCACAGGGGCTTTAAGATGCTGCTGCTGGAAGCGTGGGGGGCAATAGAACAGGAACTGAAAAACCAGGCGGGACCTGTCTATTATACAGGGCATAGTCTGGGTGGGGCTCTAGCTGTTCTCGCCGCATCACTGTTGCAACCTACCGCGGTATATACTTTTGGTTCGCCGAGAATGGGCAATAGCAATTTTGTCCACTCGACCAGACATATACCTATTTATCGGGTCGTCAACCCAAGAGACATTGTCGCGAGTGTTCCGCCAATCCCCGGGATTCTTCATGTCGGGGAGCCGGAATACCTGACCAGTACGAAAGATACCGCGCCGGTCCGATCCTGGTTTGATGCACCTGGTTTTCTGGCTGATCATTCCCCATCAAACTATAGTGTGCATCTGTAAACGCGATTCGCGAACAATCAACCAAAGCGTCCGGTAATATAATCTTCTGTCAAACGGTGCCGTGGATTGGTAAAAATCCTGTCGGTGGCGCCGACCTCGATAAGATCGCCAAGGTGAAAATAGGCGGTGCGCTGCGATACCCTGGCCGCCTGCTGCATTGCATGGGTGACAATGACGATGGAAAACTGGGTCCGCAGTTCGGCGATCAGTTCTTCGACTTTTGCCGTGGCGATCGGGTCTAAAGCGGAACAGGGCTCGTCCATCAAAATAACCTCGGGAGAGACGGCGATGGCCCTGGCAATACACAGGCGCTGCTGCTGACCACCGGACAGGCCGGTTCCGGGTTCTGCCAGCCGGTCTTTCGCTTCCTCCCATAAACCGGCTTTTTTAAGTGAAGTTTCAACGATTTCGTCCAGTTCCGCTTTGTTTTTAGTCAGTCCGTGAATCCGTGGGCCGTAGGCGACGTTGTCATAGATCGATTTTGGAAAGGGGTTCGGTTTTTGAAAAACCATGCCGACTCTCGCCCTGAGCGGAACGACATCGACGGACGGATGGTAGATATCCGTCTCGTCAAGACAGATACTGCCAACCACGCGACAGGAGGAAACAGTGTCGTTCATCCTGTTCAGACAGCGCAGAAAAGTTGATTTGCCGCAGCCTGAAGGCCCGATCATTGCCAGGACCTCGTTGCAGCCGACATCGATGCTGATTTTGTTTATAGCGCATTTTTCACCGTAGAAGACTTCCACGTCTCGGCAGGTCATACGCGGATTATCGACGAAGGGAGTGCCGACGGTCTTCCTGCCGGTAGTATATGCTTGGCCACGGGTTCCCTCCGATTCTTGAGTGATGTCACCACTCAACAAGGTCGGAAAGGCGGGGTTTATCTGGCTCGATGTGAGTTCCATTGGGTATTCTCCACTATTACTGATTGCCGCCTACTGCGGCGATCGGGCTGTTCCTGCAGTTTGCGAAGAACAACCCGTCTGTGTTGTACAGATATGCCGATTCAGATTACTTCATATCCATGATTTTGAGATTTGCGACTGCATCGCTGTATTTTTCTCTTTCTTCTTTCGGCATGGGTATCATGCCTTTATCGGCCAGATATCCCTGCTCACCCCAGGCTTTTTCGCTTGCGAATTCTGCAAGATACCCTTTCATGCCGGGGATGACGTCAACATGCGCTTTCTTTACATAGAAAAAGAGCGGTCGGGAAACGGGATAGGCGCCCTTGGCAATCGCTTCAAAAGTCGGTGCTTCTCCCTCGACTATTGATCCCTGGATGGCGTCGGTGTTCTGATCCAGAAAGGAAAAACCAAAAATGCCGACGGCATCCGGATTGGCCTGGAGTTTCTGGACGATCAGGTTGTCGTTTTCTCCGGCCTCAACGTAGCCACCGTCTTCCCTGACGGTCTGACAGACAGCCTTATAGGCTTTTTCGTCGGTCTTTTTCATGCCTTTAATGGCAGGAAAGGTATCGCAACCGGCATCCATCACCAGCTCAACAAAGGCATCACGGGTACCGGATGTAGGCGGAGGGCCAAGTACCTCGATTTTGGTGTTGGGTAGCGCGCTGTTCACCTCTTGCCAGTTTTTATAGGGATTGGCAATAATCTTCTCTGGGTCGTTCGGATCCGGCACATCTTTGGCCAAGGCCAGATAGATGTCCTTGCGGGTAAGCTCTAGAGGAGCAGCGGTCTTGGCATTTGCCAGGACGATACCGTCGTAACCAATCTTTACCTCGACGATTTCTTTCACGCCGTTGCCCTCGCAGGCCTTCATTTCCGAAGATTTAATTGCCCGGGAAGCATTAGTGATATCGGGAAAATTGACCCCGACACCGCCACAGAAGAGCTTAAATCCGCCGCCGGAACCGGTCGATTCAATTTTGGGGGTTTTCGATCCGGTGGTTTTACCGAATTGTTCGGCAACTACCGTCGCGAAGGGATAAACGGTTGATGAGCCGACTATTGATATATAGTCACGGGCGGCCATTGCCGGGGCGGTTAAGGCGAGAGTCAAGGCTCCGGCTGCAAGAATACTTGTTCCTTTCATTCTTTTTTCTCCTGATTGAGTTTGGGTACATTTGTAAAAAGTTACAATTTACGATGGTTACGCCATCAACGATGATAATACTACACAGCAAATATTAGGGTTGTGTTACCATTTGATTTCAAATTTCTTACGCAGGAAGACGGCCAGGCTGTTCATGGCCACGAGAAAAGTGAGCAGAACCATGATTGCCGCGGAAGTTTTCTCGGTAAACGCCCGTTCGGGGCTGTCCGCCCAGAGGTATATCTGTACCGGCAGGACGGCTGCCGGATCGGTTATGCTGCCTGGGATGTCGACGATAAAGGCGACCATACCGATCATCAGCAGGGGGGCGGTTTCGCCAAGGGCCTGGGCCATACCGATAATGGTCCCAGTCAGCATCCCCGGCATAGCCAGCGGCAATACATGATGGGTGATGGTCTGCATCTTCGAGGCACCGACACCTAGAGCTGCTTCCCTGATAGAGGGCGGGACTGATTTAAGAGACGCCCGGCCGGCAATAATAATAGTCGGCAATGTCATCAGGCTGAGAACCAGTCCGCCGACCACCGGCGTTGAGCGGGGCAGACCCCAAAAATTGATAAATATGGCTAGACCGAGGAGGCCGAAAATAATCGATGGAACGGCGGCAAGATTGTTGATATTGATCTCGATCAAGTCCGTCCATTTATTTTCCGGGGCAAATTCTTCTAAATAGACGGCTGCGGCAACCCCGATCGGGAAACTGAGCGACAGGGTAATAAGCAGGGTGAGAAACGATCCCTTGACCGCCCCGAGGATACCCGCCAGTTCCGGTTGTCTCGAATCTCCCGAAGTAAAAAAAGTCCAGTTGAATTTCTGTTCCAGTTTTTTCTCGCTGACCAGCCTGTCTATCCAGGCCAGTTGATTATCCTGAATCCTCCTGTTGCCCTGTTCTTCTTTTCGATCGATTTTACCTTTTAGCAGCATATCGACGTCATCGCCGGCCAGCACCCATATCTTTTGCGTTGTGCCGATAATCTTGGGATCCGCTTCGACCAGTCTCTGCAGTTTATATGCGGCCGCCGGACTGATGATGCTGTCCAGTTGCTTCAAGCCCCGCCTGGTGTTGACCTCGGGAAACATGGCATGCATCGTTTTTTTGACCAGACCGGGATAATCTGCCTGCGCCAGTTTCTCCTGGGTAAACTCTTCCGCCGCAAAATGGATATTGAGCTCGACATAGCTTTGTTTGAATGCGGTGTAGCCATCCGAGAAAATCGTGAAAAACAGAAAAGCAATGAAAGCCAGCGATAAGACGATCGCCGACAGGCCGAGACCTTTGAACAATCTTTCGGCACGGTAACGTCGCCGGAGTTTTCTGGTTGGCTGAAGAAGATCTGTTGTTGTGTCGTTGTTTTCGACTGGATGTATGATCATGGTTCTTCTCTGTCTAAAAATGGGAGGTGTAGAAAATTTGTGAAGTGATTTATCTTATTCATATTGTTCACGATATTTTCTGACGACCCGGAGAGCGATGAAGTTCAGAAAAAGAGTGAAAACGAAAAGTAACAGGCCAAGGGCAAAGGCTGCCAGGGTCTTCGGGCTGTCAAATTCCTGGTCTCCGACCAGGAGGGTAACAATCTGCACGGTGACTGTCGTCACCGCTTTCAAGGGATTGAAAGTAAGATCGGCGGACAGTCCTGCGGCCATAACCACAATCATGGTCTCGCCTATGGCCCGGGACACAGCGAGCAGAATGCTGCCGACGATACCCGGCAGGGCGGCCGGAACTATGACCAGTCTGATGGTCTCAAAGCGGGTGGCACCAAGGGCAAAAGAACCGTCACGCATTGCCTGGGGGACGGCATGGATGACGTCATCGGAGAGTGATGAGACAAAGGGGATGATCATGATGCCCATGACCAGTCCTGCCGCCAGGGCACTTTCCGAAGCAACCTGTAGCCCAAGGGCCTGGCCGATGTCTCTGATTAAAGGCGCAACCGTGAGTGCGGCAAAAAAGCCATAGACTACCGTGGGAATACCAGCCAGAATTTCCAGCATCGGCTTGGCCCAGGTGCGCATTCCCGAACTTGCATATTCTGAGAGATAGATGGCCGCAAGCAAACCGACGGGGATCGCGACCAGCATGGCAATCATGGCAATGAGGAAGGTGCCGACGAATACTGGTACAGCGCCGAAGGCGCCGGATGAACCGGCCTGATCGACACGCATGGCTGTCTGCGGGCTCCACTGCAGGCCGAAAAGAAAGTCAGAAAAAGGCACGGACTGGAAAAAACGCAACGATTCGAACAGGACGGAGAAGACAATGCCGAGGGTGGTGAAGATGGCCACTGCCGAGCAGCCGATGAGGAAAAATCTGGCGATGCCTTCGACCAGGTTGCGGGCGCGAAGATCTTTTTTAATGCTTCGGTAGGCAATTATGGCGGGGATGATTCCACAGATAAGCGTACTGACGGTTACCAAATTTCTTAACCAATGCATCGTTGCCACATAGGTATCAGCGGCGGCCTGGATGGCCGGGGCGGCGTTATGTGCAGCAAAACCGCCGAAAACAATATTTTTCACCTCGTTGAGGACCAGGCTGAGCTGGTTGGCGGAGAGCTGCTGCAGTTCGACCGGCAGGCTTTTGACGACCAGCGAGGTGATGATCGTTCCTTCCATGATCCGCCCTACCGCGAAAATTAACAGCGCGGGAAGGGCAAAGCTTAACAAGGTCAACATGCCGTAGTGACTGGGCAGGGAATGGAGCGTCCGCATACCTCCTGATGTTTCGGCAATGGTATTGGCGCGGGATCTTCCTCCAAAATAGGCAGCCGTTGAGATTAACAGAATGCAGGGGAGTAGATAGGTATACATTATTTCTTAAATCCGGAGTGATAGGGTCGGTAATGCGATACGTTTCATGGTCGATCAATTGCCGCGGGTGATGGTTCCTTCGACGAAATAGATAACCTCTTCGGCGATATTGACGGCTCGATCCCCGATCCGTTCCAGATGACGCGCCAAAAGATAGGTGTTGATATGGTAGCCCGGGTGGTCAGGGTCCTTTTTTATCCTCTCCTTGACGTCCTCATAACAGCGGTTTCTGCAGGCATCGACGACGTCATCGTCAACAAAAATTGATCGGGCAAGTGCCGCATCGCCGTTGACCAGGGCATCGATGCTCTTTTTCAGCATGGCGATAACCTTGTCGCTCATTTTCGAAAAATCATAGGACACGGCGGCCTGGTGTTTGAATTTGGCGATATTGTCGACGCGCTTGGCAATATTCACAGCAATGTCGGCGATTCTCTCCATCTCGTTGTTGATCTTTATGACGGTAATAATAAACCTGAGATCACTGGCAACCGGCTGGTGCAGCGCGAGGATTTTCAAACAATCCTCCTCTATATCAATCTCCATTTCATCCACCTCGTAATCCGACACAATTATTGCCTGGATGGCATCCAGGTCCTTGGATTCGATGACTCCTGCGGCTTTGCGGACGCGTTCCTCAACCATAGTGCTGAGCTTGAGGAGTTTTTTATTGAGTTTGGTCAGTTCGTGATGAAAGGTGTAATGGTGTTCCATCGTATTGATTCCTTAAATTTTAGGTGTTGACGTTTCTTGCCGGAGAGTCTTACCCGGCAAGATTGAATGCTATAATAGAGAGTGAATATTTCGTCTTCGTTAGGCCTTTGTTAAGATATGGTTAGAACGATGGATTGGGGCTTGCGGTGGAGTAAAAAATGGTACACGATATGCCAATGTCGAAAAGATGTAGTCTGGCAGGATGCGCTTGGACATCATGGACGTCGGCGGATTTATTTGCCTAATTAATTGAAATATAATGAAGAAAATATCATGGGAAAAGTAAATGTTCTCATCGTTGAGGATGAGGTGGACATCCAGCAGCTGGTCAGCTACAACCTGATCAGGGCAGGGTTTCACGTAACCTGTGCCGATACAGGAGAGGAGGCGCTGTCCCGTTTGCGCACCGAACAGATCGACTGTGTCCTGCTTGACCTCAACCTGCCGGGAATAAGCGGCCTTGAAGTATGCTCCGCGATGCGCAAGGTTGAAGTGAATAATGGACGTTCCATCCCGATCATCATGCTCACCGCTAAGGGTGAAGAGGAAGACGTGGTAGCGGGTCTTGAGTGTGGTGCCGACGATTATATTACCAAGCCTTTTAGCCCGAAAGTGCTGATTGCCAGGATCAAAGCGGTGTTGAAACGCTCTTTTGTCGATCAGAGTGACGATGACGACCGGGGAAAATCGGTTATCGCGGTTGACGGCCTGGAGATAGATAAAGGCCGGCATGAAGTGCGGTTGAATGGTTCGGTGGTGCTCCTGACAACCACTGAATTCAGTATACTTTCCCTTCTGGCCGGCAAACCCGGCTGGGTCTTTACCCGGCAACAGATAATTGATTTTGCCCGGGGCTACGATTTTCTCATTACCCCTCGAGCCATCGATGTGCAGATCTTTGGTTTACGGAAAAAGTTGAGCGAATACGGTAAGATGATCGAAACGGTCAGGGGTATTGGCTATCGCTACAGGTCAACTCCGGAGGACCAAGAGTAGACGACTATGTTACAATCAAGAAAATTGGTCTGGCAGATTTTTCCAACCAGTGTCCTGACCATCCTTATTGCCATTATCGCCGTGAGCTGGTACGGCACCACCGCCTTGCGGGAATTTTATCTCCAGGAGACCGAGGCCGATCTTGAGGCCCGGGCCAATTTGATCAGTTCCAGGGTGGTTGATTATCTGGAAACCGGCAATATCGGCGCGCTTCGCGGCTATTGCGTGACTGCCGGTCGTGAGTCAAGGACGCGAATTACCGTTGTCGGGCTTGACGGCAAGGTGATTGCCGACTCCAACGAAGATCCCAAGGCGATGGATAACCATCGGCACCGGGTGGAAATCGAAAAAGCCTTTAATGGTGGGGTCGGCACTTCCCGGCGCTACAGCAAAACACTCGACGAAAATCTGATATATGTGGCGGTGCCCTTAAGGATTTCTCCGCCGGCTACCGTACAAGGTGGGCCGACAGGTATTAATGCGGTACTCAGAACATCGGTCTCGGTTGCCTCGCTGGATCGCACCCTGGAGGATATAAAGATCAGAATAGGCGCTGTTGCGCTGGCGGTCATGCTTCTGGCCGGGACGATTACGCTGCTTATCTCCCGCAATATCAGTAAACCTCTGGAGCAGATGACCAAGAGTGCCGCGCAGTTTTCCCGCGGTGACTTCAGTGAACGAATGCTGCCGCTCGCCAAGAAAACGGCATCATTCGAGGTCATTACCCTGGCCGGCTCGATGGATCGCATGGCGGAACTCCTCGACGAAAAAATTCAGGCCATCGTTACCCATAGAAATCAGCTGGAGACGGTTTTTTCGAGTATGGTCGAGGCGGTTATAGCCATTGACACCGAGGAAAAAATCATCAGCATCAATGCCGCCGCCGCCGGGCTCTTTGGCGTGGACAGAAAGGTTGCGACGGGCAGGATAGTGCAGCAGATTGTGCGCAATGTCAAATTGCAGCAGCAGATCAGCAATACCCTGGCCAATGGGGAGTGTATCGAGGATGAGATTATTTTGCACGATGAGGACGGAGACAGGTTTTTGCAGACCAATGTGGTTCCTTTGAGCAATGGCGTCGGCGAAAATGTCGGGGTGCTGGTGGTGATGAACGATGTGACCCGCTTGAGGCGACTTGAAAATGTCCGGAGAGATTTTGTCGCCAACGTCTCCCATGAGCTGCGCACGCCGATTACCTCGATCCGTGGGTATGTGGAAACGTTGTTGGACGGGGCTCTTGATATCCGTGAAGATGCAGAACGGTTTCTCCAGATTATCCTGCGCCAGTCCGAGCGGCTCTCAACTATTATTGACGATCTGCTGGTCTTGTCGAGGATCGAGGAAGATGCCAGACAGGATGCGATCAAGCTGGAACAAGGGCATCTGCGCCCGGTTATCGAATCGGCGTTGCAGACCTGTCAGTTGAAGGCCGATGAGGCCGGCATCAAAATGGCGATCGAATGCCCGGACGATATCGTCGTCGCCATGAATGCCGCCCTTTTGGAACAGGCGCTGGTCAATCTTCTGATTAACGCGATTACCTACAGCAAGAAAGGTGATTGGGTGACGGTGAAGGGATCTGTCGTCGACGTCGAGCTCGACAAAGAAGTACGGATCGTCGTTAACGATACCGGCTGTGGTATCGCGAGGAAACATCTGCCCCGATTGTTTGAACGTTTTTATCGCAGCGACAAGGCCAGAAGTCGAAAGCAGGGCGGTACCGGACTGGGCCTTGCCATCGTCAAGCATATCGCCCAGGCGCATAACGGTCGCATCGAAGTGGCCAGCGTGGAGGGGGAAGGGTCGGAATTTACGCTGACAATCGGCGGCTGGGTGCAGGGCTGAGGATCCCGCGGGCCTTTAGCTGTGAGATAGCTTGGGTACTTCTCGCTGGGATGCGAAAAGGTTTTGACAAAATCCTCACCTGCTTCTATATTGAACCAGTTTTCAAAAGGTGAACGTTTACTGCATAAGCGTATTGAGCGGGATTAACTCAGTGGTAGAGTGTTAGCTTCCCAAGCTGAAAGTCGCGCGTTCGAATCGCGTATCCCGCTCCAATAAATTGGTATAACATAAAGGCACTTATTCTTTGTGGTAAGTGCCTTTGATGTTTTCTGTATTGTCTACCCCTTATACTCTGCCCCAAGGAATACATCCGAAAAGAACAAAATGGTCTACCGACCCGATCTGCAGGAAATTGAGAAATCGTATCAGGATGTTCTGCTGCACTGGACGGATATTGATAATCAACTCGACCTGCTGAAGATCGGCAGAAAAGACACTCCCTTTGATCAGAAGTTGATGGAAAATATGCTCTGTGCCTGGGAGTATCTCGATTATTTCATCCGAAAAAAGAAATATGGCCTGCTCTCCAGGGAAGGAGGACCGGATATGCTCGAGATCAATCACCGGGTTCACTACGGCCTGGATTTTGAGCAGAGGGAAGAATACCGCAAAGCACTCGATGCGACCACGGAGAAATTTTCCAGGTATATTGTCCCGATACGAAGGTACTATAAAAAGAAGACCGCCGATCAGACTTCTGCCAATAAAATCGCTGCAGAAATATATATTGCCATTCTTGGACAACCGCAGCTCTTTATTGAAGGTAACCATAGAAGCGGGTCTATTATTGCAAGCTGGGTAAATCTCGCCGACAACAAACCTCCTTTTATCTTATCCGTTGATAACGCGTTGGCGTTTTTTAAACCAGCGCAGGAAATCAAAAAATTTAATCAACGATCCATGTGGCGAAGTTTGTCCAAGCTGCCGAAATATAAAAAAGATTTTAAGGAGTTCTGGGTAAAACACTGTTCCATGCAGTTTGTCGCTTAATTGATCGGTCGAAGGCAAATCTGGTTCAGAAGAGATTTTGTAGCACAAACTACTTGCCCCGATATTGTGTACATTGTATTAATTAGAATTAAAGAATATTGTGAAATGCTTATATTGTTGTGTTAAAATGGCCTGCATGACAATAAATATGGAGTGTGCAGGGAAATGTCGTGTACCCCGGCAGCATGCAAGATTGCTATTGAATACCTCTTTAGGTCTGCGATATACTTACTGCATTTGATGCGAAAAAGAGCAGCATTTTGCCGGTCTTTCTCATACATGAAAAAACATCGACGCCATGCCGATTAGGCAAGTGAGGTCCAGGATGTCAATCATTACCATATCACGAGGGTCTTACAGTAGAGGCAAGGAAGTTGCCGAAAAGTTGGCCAAGGCTCTGAATTATCAGTGCCTGTCCAGGGAAATAATTCTCGAAGCCTCAGAACAGTTTAATATCCCTGAACTCAAACTGGTGAGAGCCATTCACGATGCACCGACCATTCTCGATCGGTTCACCTCCGGCAAAGAACGGTTTATTGCCTTTTTTCGGGCGGCGCTGCTGAATCATCTCCAGCAGGACAATGTGGTTTTTCATGGTTTGGGCAGCCATTTCTTCCTGCAGCAGTTTCCCCATGTGTTAAAAATCAGAATCAGTGCCGATCTCGAGGATCGGGTCCGCGAAGAAATGGCCCGGGAAAATATCCCGGCCGATGAGGCACGGATGATCCTGGTCAACGATGATGCCGAACGAAGAAGATGGGGACTGCAGATCTTTGGTCAGGATTCTTGGAATCCCCTGCTTTATGATATGATGCTGCATATCGGTAACATGAATGTCGATCAGGCCGTCGCCATTATTTTGCACGCGCTCAAGCAACCCTGCTTTCAAAGCACCCCGGAGAGCTGCCGGATGCTGGCCGACGCAGCCCTGGCCGCCCAGGTCGAAGCCGCTCTGGTGAAGGCCTTTCCCAAGGTGGTTGTCGATTCAGCCGACGGGGAAGCGTTTGTCAATGTTCGCGGCTCGCGGGCCGATGAAAAAAATCTCGACCTGAAAGTACGCCGTCTATTGGAAAAAGTTGCCGGAGTGCAGAAAATACAGGTGAATGTAATCCCCTTTATGGTTGAAGATTAATGATAGAAATTTTGCGCGCCTCGCATATGAAGCTTTTTACTTAGCCATCGTGATTTGAGGTTTCTGTTGTTTTAAACAGAGGGTTTATGGCCAATAGATATAAATTACAACCGCCGGCCGCCGGCACCAGGTCCCGTTGGCGCAGGTTGCTACCGTTTATGCGCTGGTGGAATTTCATCGGCTGGGACACTTTAAAGTCTGACCTGCTGGCCGGCTTAACCGGAGCAGTCATTGTCCTGCCGCAAGGGGTCGCGTTTGCCATGATTGCCGGGTTGCCTCCGCAATACGGCCTCTATACCGCTATTGTCACCCCGATTGTCGCCGCGCTGTTTGGGTCTTCCCTGCATTTAATATCCGGGCCGACCACGGCTATCTCTATCGTCGTATTCAGCTCGATAAGCTCGCTCGCCGAGCCTGGTTCCGCTGAATATATCCGCCTTGTTTTAACCCTTACTTTTATGGCCGGCCTCTATCAATTGGGTTTTGGCCTGGCCAGGCTGGGGACCCTGGTTAATTTTGTCTCGCATTCCGTGGTCATCGGTTTTACCTCCGGGGCGGCAATTCTTATCGCCACCAGTCAGTTGAAGCATGTCCTTGGCTTGAACCTGCCGGGCAGTCATGACTTTGTCGAAGTCTGGCTCCATATCCTCGGCATGCTCGATAAGGTCAATGTCTACGTCTTTGCCGTGGCTCTGGTCACACTCGTCTGTGCGATTTTTTTCCGAGCGAAGATTCCACGCTGGCCGGGCATGCTCTTTGCGATGATTATCGGCAGTGTCCTCTGTGTCACCATCAACGGGAGTCAGCACGGCGTCAAACTTGTTGGCCAGATGCCTGCTACTCTGCCACCGCTTTCGCTGCCGGATTTTTCTTTTGAGACGCTTCGTGAGCTGGCGCCCAAAGCCCTGGCGGTCGCTCTTCTCGGCCTTATCGAGGCGCTGTCCATCGGCAAGGCAATCGCTGCCAAATCACATCAGCCCATTGACGGCAACCAGGAGTTTATCGGCCAGGGACTGTCCAACGTGGTCGGCAGTTTTTTTTCCAGTTACGCCGGTTCCGGATCGTTCACCCGCTCCGGCATCAACTATCAGTCCGGCGCTTTAACCCCGCTTTCGGCGGTTTTTTCGGCGATACTCCTGGCCCTGCTGCTATTGCTTATCGCGCCGCTTACTGCCTATCTGCCCATTGCCGCCATGGGCGGCATTATTCTGATGGTGGCCTATCACCTCATTGATTTTCATCATATCCATACCATCATAAAAACCAGCCGGGAGGAGACAGCGGTGTTGGTGGTAACATTTCTCGCTACCCTGTTTCTTGACCTGGAATTTGCCATTTATGCCGGGGTGTTGCTGTCTCTCGTGCTCTATCTGAACCGCACCGCTCATCCACGCATTGCCAACCTGGTGCCGAACACTGATGGTGCCGGACCGCCGCTCATTGAAACCGAAGCTGAGTGTTCGTATCTTAAGATCATTCGTATCGATGGCGCATTGTTCTTCGGCGCGGTGAGTCATGTCGGTGAATATCTGTATAATATCGATAAAACTGAGATGCGGAAACGCAATGTATTGATTATCGGCTGCGGCATCAATTTTATCGACGTCGCCGGAGCCGAACTGCTAGCACAGGAAGCACGCAGGCGACGCGGTCAGAGAGGCGGGTTATATCTGTGTGAATTGCAGCAGCAGGCCTCCAGCGTTTTAGAGCGGGGTGGGTATCTGGACAGTATCGGCAGGGATCATATCTTTGCCACGCAAAAAGAGGCTATTGCCACAATAATTCCCAGGGCTGACGAGATGATCTGTCGGAATTGCAAGAAGCATCTTTTTAAGCAATGCCCGCCACTGCCGGTGCAATGATGCTCGGTGGAGATGGATTATCCATATTATTGCTCGTATCTGAGCAAGAGCAGTGGAATGCTGATTTTATGTTTTAAACTGCTTGAGACGCTGCCGAAAAGGATATCACCGAGCAGATTGTGGCCGTGTGTCGCCATGGCCACCAGATCATAGGTGCCGCTGTCAATTTCCTGTAGAATCACCATTTCCGGCTCGCCCGCCTTGATAAGAGCATGCGCTTCTATTCCCCCGGCCTGCATCGTTTCCAAGCATTGTGCCATAACCGTTGCGGCCTTGTCGCGTAAGGCGCGATCCTGATCGAGCGTATGGGCATGGATGACATGGATGAGGGTAACCTCGGCATTGTTTTGTTGCGCCAGGGTTAAGACATGGTCGATAATCGGCTTATCCGCATCTGAGCAGTCGATGGTCAAGAGAATTTTTTTATAGAGCTGCATGGCATCATCCTCCTTTTCCAATGGAATAGAGCAGGTAGATATTCAAGCTGATAACGATTGCCGAGATGAGAAGTGCCGCAGAAAATTCTCTGGTGCCGCTTCGAAATCCAGCCATCAGCTCTTTTTTCCGGCACAGGATAAGCAGCGGAATCAGGGTAAAGGGTAATTGGATGCTGAGGACGACCTGACTGAAAATAAGAATTCGAAACGTGTCCATCCCCATAAGGATGATGAGAAACGAGGGGATGGCGGTGATAAAAACGGAAACTTTATAGAGCAGGGTGCGTGGGTCTTCCGGCTTGCCGAGAAATCCGGTGATAACATTGACCTCGGCCATCGACGAGGTAATCGACGAGCCGACCCCGGCGAAGACCAGTGCCAGGGCGAAAAGAAAGCCAGCCAGTGGTCCGGCCAGTGGTTTTAAAGTCTCCGATGCCTGTTCGATGCTGTCGACAGTTATGCCATGCCGGGCAAAGACGGCGGCGGCGACAATGATCATTGCCGAGTTGACCACCCAGCCCATAATCATCGCTGCGGTGGTGTCGATTTTTTCAAAATGGAGTTGTTTTTTTTTCTCTTCCTCCGATGTGCCCCATTTTCGGCTGTGGATTACATTGGAGTGCAGAAAAATATTGTGCGGCATGACCACTGCTCCGAGAATGCCCATCGCGATATAGATACTGCTGCTGTCCACTTTGGGGATGACGACCGCCGGGGCGAGCAATGCCCAGTCGGGTTTGACGATGATTATTTCGATGACATAGCAGATGCCGATAATCGCCAGAAAACCGATGATGACTGTCTCCAGCCGATGGTAGCGCATGCTGATAATCAGCACAACTTCGCAAATGACGGTCACCAGCGCGCCCAGCCAGAGTGGCATGCCTAAAAGCAGATTGAAACCGATGGCCCCGCCAAGCAGTTCCGCCACATCGGTGGCCACACAGGCAAGGATGATAGTGATGCCCAGGAAAACCACTATCGGCCGGGGAAAGCTGTCGCGAATATTAACCGCCAGGGATTTGCCGGTGGCAATCCCCAGTTTTGCCGCCATATGCTGGATGACGATGAGCATAAGCGTGCTGAGGGTGATGACCCATAACAGATCATAGCCGTACTTTGATCCGCCCTCGAGATTGGTCGCCCAGTTTCCCGGATCGATAAAGCCGACAGTGACGAGAAAGCCCGGTCCCAGAAAACGGAGGATCGATTTTAAAGGCATGCCCTTTCTAATATTCATATCTGGCCGATTTCGATTATGCCGCCATTTGGTTCTTTCTGGTGAACGGGGGTGATTTTTTATAAATCACCAATCTATCGGCGATATGATTGACGATATAATTGCCGATATTGCCAACTTATAATCATTCTATCTGGAAAGATAGAGGATACATTCAGCTGACAGAGAAAAATATTCTTTTTGACATATGCTCATATTGGGTATATGTTGCTAAAGCATAAGCTTAAATGCTTCGTGGGTAGCGATGTACAACCTCAGGATTCAATAGGTGCTGGAAAAGCAGGGTGGGCTTTCGTCTGGCGCATCAGCACGAAACGAAAAACAATAAATGGGGAGATCACATGAAAAAAGGTGAAAAGCTGGTTATCGTCGGCTGCAGTGGTTCTGGTGGCCCGGCTGCCATGATGGCAAAAAAACTCATGCCGGAAATAGATGTAACCGTTATCCGTATGGAAGAGCATTTTATCGTCCGGTGAGCCTTACCTCATGTAATAGCCGGTCTGGCTAGCAGTCAGTCAATTGTTGTTCCTGATAAAATGCTGCAGGGGATGGGAATCATTGTTGTGCGCGATACGGTTATCAAGGTCGATGCGCTGGAAAAAGTCGTACTGACCGACGGAGGGGCACACTTTCCCTATGACAAACTTTACCTGGCAACGGGATCGAGTTCGTTTATTCCGCCTATTGAGGGCAATGACTTGACAGGGGTCATGACCCTGCGTGGGCTTGACGATGCGGAAAAAATTAAAGCCTTCATTGCCGAGGGCAATAAACAGAATATTGTCTTTATCGGTGCCGGCTTTATCAGTATGGAAATTGCTTCGCTTCTGGCCGAGACGTCGCCGGGCAATTTTACCATTTCCATAGTTGAATTGATGGATCGACCACTCCCGCTTATGCTGGATAAGGATATGGCTGATTCCGTTCGAATCTACCTGGAAGAAAAAGGATTGCATATCCTGACTGGAGAAAAGGTCGAAAAACTTATCGGTACAAACGGCACTGTTACCGGGGTCCAGCTCGCCTCCGGCAAGCTCATTGAGGCAAATACCGTGTTTATGAACGTCGGGGTTCGGCCTAATGTTCAGCTTGCTCAGCAAATTGGTCTGGAGATGGGGCAGTTCGGTATCAAGGTAAATGGGTATCAGGAAACCTCGGATCCCAACATTTTGGCTGGTGGGGATTGTGTCGAGAAGATAAATTTCATTACCAAAAAGCCTACCCCCGGACAGTTGCGGGGGCCGGCGGTTGTTCAGGGTCGGCTGGCCGCCAAACGTCTGGCCGGGTATGCGATTGAATTTCCCGGGGTGCTTGACGCCGGTGGGTGCAAAATGTTTGACATGACTATCACGGCGACCGGTTTGACCGAGGCGACTGCTGCGAAAGAAGGTTTTACCACGGTCAGTGCGGTGGTTGATTCCAGAAGTAAACATGGCATGATCCCAGGCATGAAACCCTGGAAACTGAAGCTGGTATTTGATAAAAAGAGTGAAAAACTTATCGGGGGTCAGATTGTCAGTCATGCGGTTGCTCCGGCCAGGGAAATTGATGCGGTATCGGCTTTTATCCTGGGCGGTAAAACCATTTCCGACCTTACCACCTTCACCTCTGCCTGCAATCCGGACATTTCGTCCGAGCCGAGTGCAGAGCCGATTACCATTGCTGCAGAGCAGGCACTGCAGAAATTAAAAAAGTAAAATTCTCAACCTGGAGGAGCAAACATGGCGGAAGAAGCAGAAGTTGGATGTGCCAGGCCGACGGGAGGGCCGGTTGGAGAAGAAGTGGCGGAAAAAAAAGAATCAGGTGAAATTAAGCAGGAGGGACGAACAATGATCATGGTTGGCCAGAAGGCCCCCGACTTTGTCGCACCGGGCTATCAACAAGGCAAGTTCATCAATGTCAAACTTTCCGATTACCTGGGCAAATGGGTGGTCTTGTGTTTTTACCCCGGGGACTTCACCTTCGTTTGAGCTACCGAGATTTCAGCGGTCGCTGAAAAATACCCGGAATTTCAGAAACTGGGCGTAGAAGTTCTGTCGATGTCAATCGATTCGATGTTTGTTCATAAGATGTGGAATGACGATGAGCTCGCCAAAATGGTCGAGGGCGGAGTGCCTTACCCGATGCTGTCGGATGCCGGCGGTAAGGTTGGCAAAATCTACGGCGTATTCGATGAAGCCGCCGGCGTTGAAGCGCGGGGCCGGTTTTTGATCGATCCTGATGGCGTCATTCAGGGATTTGAGGTCCTTACTCCTCCGGTTGGTAGAAATGTCAACGAAACTATCCGGCAAATCCAGGCCTTTCAACTGGTCCGAGAAACCAAAGGTGGTGAGGCAACTCCTTCAGGATGGCGGCCAGGCAAAAAAACCTTGAAACCGGGTATTGACCTGGTCGGCAAGGTATGGCAGGAGTGGAAGACCGATATGGCCTTTGATTAATACATTTTATCTTGTACCGGCTGGGGACAATGCTCAGCCGGTACAATGTATGAATCGAGCAACTACCAGCTGTCGCCGAAAACCGTACTCAGATCAAGGCAGTTTTTTCTTTCCTCTTCAGACAGATCTTCTTTGCTTTTAACTTTTCCTTTTATGTCGTCTGCATAGCAGGCATACTCTTTACCCTTGCTGTCATGTACCCATACCATTTTTTTATATTCCCCAGATATAACTTCTCCGCGCATACTCATCGTTTTCTCCTTATATTTAGACTTTGCTTCATTCATTCATCTTCATTTACCAACAACCATGGAAAAATATATGCTCTATCCATTTTTCTCTGATCAATTCGATCGTTGTGTTGTTATGCTATCAAGGTAATGAATGTCCGGGAAAGTACAATGGGCAGAGAAAAGCAGTAAAATGGTAGTATATACTACGGCTCTACCTCACTCAATATATTTCAGAGAGTATCAGATATGGGCACAATAGCACTTGTCCCCTGCGATTGTCGCAGCAGGGCACTCTATCTTGGCAACCGGGAGTTGCCTGCTAATTATATGGCCGATTTTACTGTGCTGGGTTTTGTGGTTGACCATTATCGGCAAAGTATCACTCTGCTGCGCTCGGCAGGCTATACCGTGGAAGAGCTGCAGGGCGGAGCCGATATTCGGATCGACACGCCGCGCACGCTGCAGCAGATTAACGGGCTGCTGCGCGCAAACCACATTAGCTGCGATTTCGCCGATATTGCCGACACGTTGTACCAGGCGTGATGACCACCATGCCGCCCGGGGGGCGGCTATTTTTCTAAAGCGGTCACGCCGGTGCGGGCGATTTCAATGATATACTGCCGGCCGACTTCATCGAGAAAAGTGTCGATCTGCCGGGTTGCCCCGGCCAGCTGGAGGATACGGATGTCCTCGCCTTTCTGGTCAAGCACTTCAAAATTGTACCGGCCGCGAAAAGACTCCAGATGGGCGGCGTCAACTTCCAGTTTGACGATGGCCACCTCCCGCCAGTAACTGTGGTCGGTATCGAGCTCTTTGGCGGAGATAACTTCGGTGAACTTTTCCAGCTGTCTGATTATCTGGTTCACCCTGGCCTGGTCGTCTTCCCGTAAGGTAATAGTCATCCGGCTGATGCCCTCGATGCGCGAACTGCATACGGTCAGGGTGTCGACGTTGTACATTTTTTTACGAATCAGCATCGACACCTTGTTCAAGACGCCCGGACGATCGAGCATAAAGGCCAGAATAGCGCGTCGCTTCATGATTTTTCTCCCTTGCTTTTACCGGATGCCGGTTTTTTCTGTTTCGGGCGGGCGACGATCATATCGTCAAAACCGCCGTCGGACGGGATCATCGGCAGGATAACCTCACTTGCATCGCAGATAAATTCGAGGAGGATCGGTCCCTTCCGTTCCATTGCCTGGGTGAGGGCAGGAATCACCTCGTCCAGTTTTTCGACCCGAATATAAGCGATATTGTAGGCCTCGGCGATCAGGCCGAATTTGGGGCTGACCATCGGTGTTCCGGCATATCTGGCATCAAAAAACAAGGTCTGCCACTGGCGGACCATGCCCAAATGGCCGTTATTGAGGAGAATAATCTTGATATCAAGCTCCTGTTCCATAAGGGTGCCAAGCTCTTGAATATTCATCTGGAAGCCCCCGTCGCCGCAAATTGACCAGACCCTCTCGTCCGGGCGGGCCAGTTTGACACCGATGGCCATGGGCAGCGATGCCCCCATGGTTCCGGCTCCTCCTGAGGCGAACCAGCTGTTTTCGGTCTGGTAGTTATAAAAACGGGCAGCCATCATCTGGTGCATGCCGACATCAGGAACGATAAGATCTTTGCCTTTGGTTAGTATCGACAGTCGATGGACTATCGATTTCATCAACAGTCTGCCATCATCACCGAGGCCGCATTCTATTTCCCGCTGCAGGTTCTCAGCCATCACCTGTCTGAAGCCGGCGATTTTCTCAAACCAGCGTTTGCGCGGTTTGAAGGTCAGCATCGGGTCGCCGAGCAGCACATGCAGGGTGCGATAGACGTCGGCATTGATCGCCACCGAGCAGGCAACATTCTTGTCGATTTCCGAAGGATCGATCTCCACATGGATAACATCGGCATTTTGGGCATATTCACTGAGTCTGCCAGTGACTCGGTCATCAAAACGCATGCCGAAAGAGATGAGCAGGTCTGCCTCCATGATGGCCCGGTTGGCTTCGACCGTGCCGTGCATACCCATCATCCCCAGGCTGAGTGGATGATCGGCGGGCAGAGCCGATAGTCCATGAAAGGTGAAGGCGATCGGGATGTTGACTTTTTCGGCAAACTGCTGCAACAGCTTGCCGGCATTGCTGCTGATAACCCCGTGGCCGCAGAACAGGACGGGACGTGCGCTACGGTTGATCAGCTCGATGGCCTGCCGCAATGGCTCGCGTTCCGGGGTTGGATGATAGAAAAAGCCCGGCAGGCTTGGGCGAAAGGCTCCTGCATCAAAGTGGTAGCCTTTGGTGACGCTCTGGTTCTGCACGTCTTTGGGAATATCGATGACGATTGGACCGCTGCGGCCGGTGGTGGCGACGTAAAATGCTTCATGGATCGTCGGTTCAATCTCTTCGGCGGCAAGGGGCATATAAGTTTGTTTACAGATCGGCATCATCACGCCGATTACATCACTTTCCTGGAAGGCGTCGGTGGCGATTACTCCGGTGGAGACTTGTCCGGTTATGGCCACTATGGGTACCGAATCCATATGGGCGTCGGCAATCCCGGTCGTCAGGTTCATCGCCCCGGGACCGGATGTTGCCAGGCAGACCCCTATCTGCGGAGTGGAGGTTGACAAAGAGGCCCGGGAGATACCCTGGGCCATAAATGCAGCCCCTTGTTCATGGCGCGACATGATGAAATGAAAATCTCCCATCTTGTCCATTTCGTCGAAGATCGGCATAATTGCCCCGCCGGTATAGCCAAAAATATATTTGACGCCCTTTTCTTTCAAGGCCTGCAGCATGAGTCTTTTTCCTGTGACGATTTCTTTATCGGGCATGGTTTCCTCTTTTTTAACAGAGTTGGCAAAGGAAGAGATGTCTTTGACGGCAATGTTCTTGCTCGGATAGAGTACTCTATGGTATTGATAAATGTCATGCACAATCAATCGGACAATCAATTGAGAAGGATGTCTGAGAAGGATGCATGAAAAGGAAGTATGAAAAGGATGTCACGATGAACGCTGCTACTCTCCAGCCCGCCACTTTGATCAGTTCGCTGTTGCAGCCGGATATCTATGATCCGCCGGTTGAACATTGTACCCTTATCGAAACGCATATCTCCTGGATTATTCTGGCTGGCCGCTATGCTTATAAAATTAAAAAAGCCTTGAATCTAGGTTTTCTTGATTTTTCCACCCTGGAGAAACGACAATTTTATTGTAATGAAGAACTCCGCTTAAACAAAAGACTGGCACCGGCAATTTACCTGACGGTGGTTCCGATCATCAACACGGGAAATGGCCCTAGATGGGCGGCCGATCCTGAAGAAGAGAGCGGCGCAATCGAGTATGCCGTCAAGATGGTAGCCTTTCCGCAACAGGCGCAGCTTGATCGCCTGCTGGCCTGCGGGGCATTGCAGCCCTGTCATATTGATATGCTGGCCGGTTGCATCGCGGATTTTCATAAGCATGCCGCTATTGCCGGTGCAGGTGATATATACGGCATACCGGAAACTCTTTATCAACCGATAGCCGAAAATTTCAAGCAGATCCGTGAGCAGGTGAAAAATCCTCAGGCCTTACACGGGCTGCTCGAGTTGGAAAAGTGGGGACAGAGGGTCTTCAAGACCTTGCATCCAGTGTTCATTCAACGTAAATCGGCCGGTTTTGTCCGGGAATGCCATGGCGATATGCACCTGCGTAATATTGCCTGGCTGGACGATGCCCCACTGGTGTTTGATTGTATCGAGTTCAGTCCGAACCTGCGCTGGATTGACGTCATGAGTGATATTGCCTTTCTGGTCATGGATTTACAGGACAGAAAACAGCCGGCGCTGGCGCAGCGTTTCCTGAATCGGTATCTGCACCATACCGGTGATTACGCCGGACTGGGGGTGCTTCGGTTTTATCAGGTCTATCGGGCGCTGGTGCGCGCCAAGATTGATGCCATACGGGCGTGTCAAGACGGTATCACCGAATTAGAGCGGATGGAAGCCGAGAGCGATTTTGTTAATTATCTCAATTTGGCGCTTTGCTTTACTCGCCCGGCAGAATCGCTGCTTATAATTACCCGCGGCGTTTCAGCATCCGGCAAAAGTACCATAAGTCAGGCGTTACTTGAACAGTTGGCGGCGATTCGTATTCGCTCGGATGTGGAGCGTAAGCGCTTGTTTGGTCTGCAGCCTGAAGAAACTGGCCAGGCAGCCGTGGGTGAAGGCATCTATAACGCGGAAGCCACCCAAAAAACCTACCGGAAAATGTACCAGCTGGCCTTACAGAGTCTCGATGCGGGATATACCGTTATTGTCGATGCGGCATTTCTTGAGTATGAAGAAAGACGACAATTCAAAAAACTGGCTGACAGCAAAAACGTCCCGTTGGTCATCATCGAGTGCCACGCCGAAGAAGCGATTCTGCGCCGCCGTATTACCGAGCGCAAAAACGACGCCTCGGATGCCGACCTTCAGGTTTTGGCGATGCAGCTGGCAAGATGGCAGCCGCTACTCGCAGGTGAGCAGCAGAGTGCCGTGCGGATAAATACCGCCGCACCGGTTGACAGTAGGGCATTGACCAGGCAGATCAAGGAAATCTTTCTCACCAGGGCAGATGAGATGACTTGACTGCATTGGTACAACTAAGTATTTTATAATTTTTTTTTACCAAACTCACTTCTTTGTTGTTCTCATGCAGATACCGAACACCCAATGTAAGCCACCCAGAAAAACCGGTTTGGCAAGAATCCTTGCCGCCTTTTCGTACTCGCTCGCTGGATTACGTTCGACATTTTCGACTGAAGCTGCTTTTCGCCAGGAGGGATGCCTGGTTGCTGTCTGTCTGCTGATATTGATTTTTCTCCCTCTTTCTCCTGAATGGAAAGGCTTGCTTTTTTTCGCCACTACCGCCGTTCTGGTCGTTGAATTAATCAATTCGGCAATTGAGACAGTTGTCGATCTTGCATCTCCTGATTATCATCTTCTTGCCAAACGGGCAAAAGACATTGGCAGCGCGGCGGTATTGGTCAGCATTACCCTGACACTATTTTTATGGATTGGTGCTCTCTTTTCAATATTGGCGGGTAATTCCTGATGGACTCGTAAAAAGCCCGATCTTCTTCGTTGTAGGTCTGAGACGGTGATTTGCTGTACTATGGGTACTACCAAATCGCCGTCTCAGACACTACGCCTTGTATATCGAACTTTTTCCAGAGCCCATCCAGAGGTTTAAAAAGAGTTTTTTGCGACGCCATCATTCCTGATATTGAGGAAGATTCGGGCAGACTCGGTCACTTGTGAAATTACCTATGGTCAAACATTCACTTTCAGATCTTTCTTCCAGGACAAGCTGGGGCGGCAGACTGTTTCGGGCCGTCAGTGAGACGGTTGCGTCGTCGGTAATCCTCGGCCTGATTCTCTGGGTCGTCTCCTGGTCTTTTGGACTGGTCGGCGGGATCAGGGAATTCAGCAGCGCGATTCGCTTTGAAATGCCCTATCTTATTGTCACCTACGCGGCACTGCTGCACCTCATGCGGCCAACTCCCTGGCGGGTGGTGATCGCAGCATTACCGATCATTGTTTTGTATCTGGCAATTGATCTGCACTATGTCTGGATGCACAGCGTTTTCAAACTGGATGAACTGCTGCTGTTGCCGGAAGGGCTCAATGTGTCCCCGGCCTGGCTGCGAGTAGGGGCGTATGGCGTCTCGGCCATCTGGCTGGTGTTTTTCATGAAAAATTTTAAACGACGTCCCCGAGATCTGGCTGTACCGGTACTTCTTCTGGTGCTTGCCCTGGTGCCGCCGGTGACGGCGTACACGCTGCCGCAGCAATTCCTCAAAGCGGCCGATGCCTCGGGATTTAAAATTATCTCCTGGTCCGATCGTTTTACCTCGGCGGTTATCGGCAGGACAACAGCCCTGTTTCTCTTTGCCGCTACTAAGAATAAAGCTCTGGATGATCTCAGTCGCCAATCGGTGATCAGCGATCCTTATCGGGATCCCGCTTTACTCAAAGATGGTCTGCGCAAGGTCCGCAATATACATATCCTGATCCTGGAATCCTTTCTCGATCCGCAACGTTTTTCAGCCCTGGAATTTCGTACGCCGCCGGCCCCGCCGCGATTTGATGCGCTGCGACAAAACTTGCATATCACCCGGTCTCCGGTTTTTGGCGGCGGCACGGCCCAAGTTGAGTTTGAAATCCTCTGCGGGGTGCCGGCTCTTGAATTGTATAGTCCGGCCGAATTCAATATGTTTAAAGGTCAACCGACCCCCTGCCTGCCCAACCTTCTTGGTGCGGCCGGCTATCGTACTGTCGCCACACAGTCGTATAAACCGGAATTTTTTAATTCGGAACAGGCGTATCAATCGATGGGTTTTCAGGAAACCAACTTTCCCTCGGTGTATGCCGAAAAGCGCAAAACCTACCTGAAGTATTCCGTGGCCAACAGCTATATATTTGACGGCGATCTCCTGTCGCAGAATCTTCTCTATGTTGAGCAACTGCTGGCAGAAGGCAAACCGTTTCTCAATTATGTGTTGGGCACCTACGGGCATCTGCCGCATCTTACCGATATTGAACGATTCCCTCCCAAAGTCGAGGTCATTGGTGTAAAACCAGGCTCCCAGGCCTATCTGGCGATTCAGCAATTTTACTATCGAGCCGGTGCGGTTGCCGATTATGTGCAGCGGCTGCGCAAGATGGATCCGGAGAGCTTGATCATCGTGACTGCCGACCACCTGCCGCCTCTGGATGCCGGGCCCTTAACCTACGAAACTCTGGGTTATTCTCTCAAGGATAATGGGGAATTCAGGCAAAATATCTGGTTTTATTATGGCCCGAAAAAAAAGAACATCGCCTGGCCGGACCACGATTATGAATTTATGGATTTCATCCTCGATGTTTTGACGGAAGAACGGATCTGTAAAAAAATGGTGTGCAAAAACCGTGAGGAGTGGATACCGGAGAAATTGAATACCAGTTATAACCAGATAATATCTCTCGGAGCTGGTATTTCCACGAATTCTTCGCATCGCTAGACGGTCGATAGAGGTGGGTAGTATGGATAGTGTTCGCTACCCTTCGGCTGACAGTTGAGTCAAGGCGATGCGGCCTGGGAATACTTGACTTTCACTTGGTGGCTTTGTAATAGTTGGTGGTGAAAGAAAATAACAGACAATAAACGGCTGAAGGAGTTAGACAATAATGCGCATCAGAAGAATCATACTACCATCGGCAACTCTTCTTTGTTTGCTGGCGAGTCTTTTTGTCTCGCTTGGCTTCATAATGGTCTCGGCAACCAGGGTTAGTGCCGAAAGCCGTTACGTCATCCCCAGTGCGGAAGTCGTTGTACGCTCCAATGCGGGCAAAGAATATAAGGTTAATGGTATTGTCAATAATGGCGATACGGTTGAATTTATTAAAGAAGATGGCAATTATGCCTTGGTGAGGCTGACTAATGGCAGAGAAGGATGGATGCTGAAGAGATATTTGAGTGTTGATCCACCGCCGGCAAGCATAGTTGCTTCGCTGCGTGATGAAAATGAAAAGTTGCGCCAGAAAGAACAGGAGCTGACCGAACAACTCAGTGTGGCCTCGGCCAATCTCAACAAAACCGAGACTGATCTCAACTCCACCGTCAATGAGAAGAATCAGATCGCCACAGATTACCAGACCTTGCAGCAGGATACCGCGGATGTAATCAAAATTAAACAGGGTATGGAAAAAGCAACTGAGCAAAATACTATCCTTACCGAGGAAATAACAGTACTCAAAGAAGAGAACGCCAGTCTGAACAAAGATAAATCCGTCCATTGGTTCATGGCCGGTGGCGGTGTTTTACTGGTTGGGATATTTCTCGGCAGGTTGTTTAGTAATTCGCGAAAAAGAAAATCATCGCTGATCTGAGCTTAAAAAATCTCCTCCGTACGCTGTAAACAATCAATTTTGGGGATGGAGCCATTTTTCCAGAACCCGAAAAACAATCTCCCTTTTAATCGGCTTCCTTATATAGTCGTTCATGCCCGCGTCCAGGCAGAGTTCCCGATCGCCGCTCATGGCATTTGCGGTCATGGCAATGATCGGAATGGTCAAAAAGCCTTTTTGGCGGATGCATTGACTCGCTGCATACCCATCCATTACCGGCATCTGGATATCCATGAGGATGGTGTCAAATGCATCGGGGGTGCTGACAAAGGTGTCCACTGCCTGCTTGCCGTTTGCGACCGTGGTCACTTGATAGCCTGCTTTTTCCAGGATAACGGTTGCCAGTTTTTGATTCACCGGGTTGTCTTCGACAAGAAGAATTCGAATCGATTGTTTCAACTCTTCCCGGATTAAATATTGCGTGACCAGTTTCTTTTCTTTGGGCTGTCGAGCATCGCCTTTGGTGTGGATGATTTCGGCTATGGTCCGCAGCAGGATCTGCCGCCGTGCCGGTTTAGTCAAAAAGGCGTTAAAGCCTGCATCCCTGCATCTTTGTGCCACTCTTTCCGTTGAAGAGGTGTAGGCAAGAAGCGGGATATCGGGGTGGACGAGGGGCGCACCTCGAATTTGGCGTGCCAGTTCGAGCCCTGAAACAAGAGGCATCTGCAGATCAAGAATTGCTGCCTGGAAGGGCTGCTGTGCATCTTCTGCCGCCGCAAGAGCGGCAACAGTCATCGTCTCGTCAAGAAGGGTGGTCACTTCCATTCCCGCCTTGCCAAGCACCGCGCGCACGATTTCGGTGTTGGCCTTGTTGTCATCGACAACCAGGATCCTGACTCCCTGCAGGTTGTGAGAGGTCCTTACTGGAGCCGAGGGTGCTTTCTCGGCTGCTTTTTGCATCTCCGCCCTAAAAAAGAAGGTGGTGCCTTCCCCTTCTTTTGATTGCGCCCAGACGTGTCCTCCCATAAGAGCGGCAATTTTGCGACAGATTGACAAGCCAAGACCGGTGCCGCCGTATTTTCTGGTGGTCGTGCCGTCGGCCTGTTTGAAGGCGGCAAAGATTGTTTCACATTTGTCCTCAGCGATGCCTATTCCGGTGTCCCTGACTTTTGTCAAGAGAGTGATGGTCTGCTCCGATTCTTCCTGCACTTCAAGGCTCAGTTCCAACTCTCCTCGTTCGGTAAATTTGGCGGAGTTGCCGAGTAGATTGATGAGGATCTGGCGAAATCTTCCCGGATCACCCTGAATGTGCGCCGGGAGGCGGTCGTCGATGCGGCAGAGTACCTCGATGGGTTTGTCGGCGACCCGCGGTCGAATCAGGTCACAGACATCATGGGCGGTAATCTCAGGATCAAAATCAATAACTTCAAGCGTCATCTGCCCGGCTTCGACCTTGGAAAAGTCGAGAATATCGTTGATGAGGCCGAGCAGGGCTTCAGCGCTGCGTTTGATAGTCAAGGCGCTGTCCTGCTGTTCTTCGTCCAGATCCGTGGTCATCAGGATGTCGGTAAAGCCGATAATACCGTTCATCGGCGTGCGGATTTCATGGCTCATGGCGGCGAGGAACTCGCTTTTGCTGCTGTTGGCCATCTCCGCCGCCAACTTGGCTTGGCGGAGTTCGCGGGTTTGGACTTTTATCTCTTTTTGCAGGGTTTTGGAATAATTTTCCTGATGCTCCTGGATGGTTCGATAGCTTCGTTCAGTTTCTTCCAGCATCCGTTGATGCTTCTGGTCCATTACCTGAAATTTTCGGTTGAACTGATTCTTTTGGATAGCTATTTTCTTATTGAGCTGTTCGACTTTCTGCAATGCAAAATAGCCGCGCAGGGTCAGGCCGATGAGGCTGGTGAAGTCCTTTTGTATGGGCCTTTCGTTGCCGATGAAAAAAACCAAGGTGGCCTCCAGCGACTCGATATATATGCCCAGATAGCGCCCGTTGGCTGGGTGCGGTGACAACGTTTCTTCGGTCCGGCCGGCCAGCGCTGTGAGCAGTTCGGCGATTATGATTGATGGGAATTGATTGGCGCCGGGGGTGGATAGTCGCTTTCCCTGTTCGGTTATGGCGAGGCTGACAACTGATGGTATTTCGTGGTGCAGAAAGTGGAGCAGGTCGGTTATCTGTTCATCGTAGGAAATCGTTTTATTGAACAAATTGACCATGTGGATTTTTTTCTGTCGTTCAGGTTTGCGGTGTATGCCGGGATTCACGCGTACAGTGCCTGCGCCAGGTCCATTTCCTCCGGAAGGTCCTCAATCAGTACTGTGTATTCATCCGCATTATCCTGCAGGTGCTTGATCAGGGGCGGTGATATCTCCATCACCAGATCCGGCAGCGTCGCCATGCTCATTTGGCCGCTGATATATTCGGCGATCTGGATTATTCCAGTCAGGCTGGACGGTTCGATGTCAGCATTCAGCAAGTGATGATCTCGAATCGCCTGTTGAATACCAACCGGCATGTTCCAGTCCAGCGTCATATGATAGCAGATCCGGCAGTGATCCGTGGCAAAAGCCTGCTGCTCCAGGGTTAGCAAGGTGCTGGTTGAGCCGGACGAGGAGCATATCTCATGAAAATCCTCCTGATAGAGCTGCTCTTCGACCAACAGGCCAAAGTCATGCAGGATGCCGCATAAAAAGGCATCGTCGCCGTTAATACCGAAAATTCTTTCGGCAATCATTTTGCTTAAGATGGCAACCGACGCACAGTGCAGCCATAATTTTTTTTTGGAAAAGACCGGATCAACTTCGGTTCCGATGAAGATATTTTTCAAGGCATCGGTTATCACCAGATTATGCAGGTTTTTCATACCCAGAAAGGCGACCGCCCGGCCAATGGAATCAACAGACTGAACCAGCCCGTAATAGGGGCTGTTGACCAGCCGAAGAAGACGGCTCACCAGGATGGGATCCATCTTGATAACGTCCTCCAGGTCCTTCATTGTTGATTCGGGATCGTTGATCAGGCGGGTGACGGTGCTGATTATATGGGGCAGAGGATGAATATCGGTAAACTTTTCAATGAATTTCCGGGCAGTAGACACGCCAACTCTCTCATTAAGCAAAAATTTCTTTCTTGGTTACCGCCTCGGATTTGATGCGATCAAGGAGCTCCGCCAGCACCGGTTTGATGTTTTCCCGGATGTCGCCGGCGACGATAATGTAGAGCAGATCGTTGCCCGGCTGAAAAGTTCCGGAGAGTGGTTCGACAATTATCTCAAAAATTCCTGGCCGCTGCAGATATTCCCGGCGCAGAGTTTCAATCTTTGCAAGATCCGGCGTAACCTGGAGGGCGGTAACGGCGTTTCGGTCCTTTCTTGACCAATTACGCACGACACCGTTATGGATAAGGATCATTCCCACATTATCCGTAAATCCGGGTCTCTTTTTCAGTTCTTCTATGGTCTTGGTGATATCCATGGCAACCTCTTTAAAGCCTGTTCGTCAGCTGCCATAGAAACCTGGCGCTGCGATAGCTTGATTCGATGAAACTTTTTTGGCTTCGATGCGTGGTGATATTTTGATAATATCTTTTTCTGACTGAGCTAATTTTTTAGCCGATTTGGGGATCATCAGTTTCTGTTGAAGTTTGACCGTGGCATATTTATCGAGCTTGTTCGCCTGGATCAGACTTTTCACAGAAATGCCGTGATACCGGGCGATGCTCATGGCGGTATCTCCTTTTTTCACCCGATGCACAAGATTTGATGTCTGCCGCTGCTTGAATACCTTGGACGGCATTGCCGCGATGAGACGGGTTGTGTTTCTTGTGGTCGGGAGTCGCAGGACATATCCCCGGGGAATACTTTTCTTGCCAGTTATAACAGATGGCTGCAGCGCTGGATTAAGCGCCTGTATCGTTTCTGCCGATACCCCAAGGTGTTTTTTGCTGTCCGATATGTTGACATATGCCGGCAGGTGGAGATATCGAGCAGGCTGGGGTCGATCGATTTGTATCTGTGGGTTTTGTTCAAGTTGTCTGGCCACTTTCAGTGCCGCGAGAAATTCGGCATAGAAATTTTTAGAGGCAAACTTAAAATAACCCTTGTTGTAATTATTGAAAATATTTTCATAGGTTCCCAACTCGTCGACGGCGCGCAGCATTCCGGACAATCCATAGTTGTATGACGTCAGCGCAAGAGGCCAGGTGTTGAGGGCATCGTAGCTGTTTTTGAGATATTTTGCTGCAGCGTGTGCGGCAAGGATCGGATCAAGGCGTTCATCACGGGTCTGATCTATAATCAGATATCTTTTGCCGGTTTCCCGGGTGAACTGCCAGATTCCAGCTGCCCCATATTTTGAATAGGCCTTAAAATTAAAAGAGGATTCAACATGGGGCAGATACGCCAGCTCCTCCGGAAGATTATAGCTTCGAAAGAGCCTTTTTATTTCTTGCATATATCTACCGGAGTGGATGACTCCGGCCAGAAAACGCTCCCTCTGGCCTCTTTGACTGCGGACATTGTCAGCTGCCAGACGGATTGCCCGTGCGCTGTTTTTTCCGGCAAAAAGTGCGGCGACCCTTTTTTCGTTGCGGGTCGTCGGTTTTTCGACGGCAAGTTTTTGCAGAATGGAGCGGTATTTTTCTTTGGTGTGCTTCTGAAAAATTTCATTGTAACGAGCCGCTCCGGGTATATCTTCGCCGAGCAGAGTAATGACTTCGTAAATCTTGGCTAAATCTTCCGAGTCATGTATAACTGCCTGGTTGAGAGAATAATGGCTGTAGATCTTCTCCCAGAAAACGACATTTTCACTGATGGCCCGGTAGTGCGGAAATTTTGTTTTGATCGGCGTCGCTGCCTGGCACGACAGCCCCATACAGAAAAATGCTAATAGACATGCCAATAGAACACTGAGGCAGGTAACCGTTCTTTTGGGTAAATATAGAGAGACAGAAAGCAAAGCTCGCATAGTAAGATAATCTGGTCTTTCGTGGAAGGTTTGTCGAATAAGCGTAACAGCAGTATAAATAATTGTAGCACAAGAAAAGGAGCAGCGGAATATGTATCTTCGATTGACAGCAAAAAATAAGAGCCATCAATGTACACGCCGATAGTGGCGACGCTTGGGTATATCATGTCGCCCGATGGTAAACAGACGCTGCTGGTCCATCGGAATAAGCGAGCGGAAGATCAGCATCTGGGTAAGTATAATGGCTTGGGAGGCAAGATGCTGCCGACCGAGGATATCTATCAGTGCCTGGTCAGAGAGATCCGCGAAGAAGCAAATATCGTCTGTGATAAAGCGGTATTGCGGGGGACCATCAACTGGACCGGTTTTGGACCACAGGGTGAAGACTGGTTTGGGTTTATCTTTCGGATCGATCAGTTCAGCGGTACGCCAAAGACCGTCAATGAGGAGGGAGATCTGATCTGGGTTGATGTCGAAAACATTCTCCTTTTACCGATGTGGGAAGGTGACAGATTTTTTTTGCCAATGGTTTTCGATAATGATCCCAGAGTTTTCCATGGCTTCATGCCCTATGACAATGCCCAACCGATAGCCTGGACTTATTGCCGAATCTGATAGAGGTTGCAGTGTGCTGGGCGCATGGTATATTCACCTTCCAAGAGAAAAAAACACAACATCCTTTGATGCTGTGCGGCTTCTGAGCAAACGATAATCAAATAAAAAAACAAGAACAATATCTTAAGAATTAAGGAGAGGTGAATAAATATGGATCGAGAAAGTGAACTCCAGCGACTTGAAAAATTTGTTGAGAAAATCTTAGAGCGATATTCGGCCTTAAAAGCTGAAAAAATGCAACTTGAGCAGGATTTGGCTGAACGTGACCAACTTATAGAGGAATTGCAGGGGACTATTGCTTCTAAGGTAACAGAGCGAGACGAAATAAGCGAAAGAGTCAATAAGATTGTTGATCAGATAGAAGATTGGGAGCTGAATCTGGATGAAGATGAGATGATGATGGAAGATGCGTCTATAAACGAAGAAGACACCGATAAAGACCATGCTCATTCGGAAGAAAAAGAAGCTGCTAGCGCAATGGATGAAGATGAAAAGCGGGTGCAGCATGATCTTTTTTCGATGGGTGGCTCCAGTAAATAACCGGATTGACATCAAAGCACATAGCTTAAGAGAATTTAATGGTGGATCTGGATTGATATGTCGGAAACGGAAAGGTTGGTAAGATTCGAACTGCTTGGTCAGGAGTATAAATTTTATACTGCCTCCACGGATGAAGAACTGCGAACCATTTTTTCTATGGTTCGCCAACTTGTTGAAACAAATTCACCCCAGACAACTGGAACTCTGCCTGTAGGCAAGATGGCGATATTGGCGTGTCTCAATATCGCCTCCCGGCATGTGAAACTCATGCATGAATTTGAAGGATACAAAAGAGATTCTGAAGAAAGAATTATTCGACTTAACGAAGAAATCAGATTGAAATTGCTTGCTGATTGAGACCTTGGGGATAAATTGTTTTCGTTTCACTGAAAGTCTGTTATAATTTCATTAAGTAGGACGATTTTTACCGGAAAAACTATAGAATAATAAAAGTATAGCCAATATTTATACGAGATAATTAAGTAAGACTACTTCGTAAGAACTTAAGATTTGCGATGGCGGCAACGCTATCCACTAAAAATTTTCCCTGCACTGTTGGTGATCTTCAGTGTGTGTTGAGCCAACTCTCAAAAAAAGGGTAACTCCACTGGTATTGAAAGGAAGATCGCGCAGCGAATTTCCTGAAGGTATTATGAGGCTGCCCACCTATTTTATAGGTTTAACTTTCCTGGTGACACGGCAGTGTGGGGAAGAGAGCTATTCGCCATGACTGGCGCCGGCTGTTTATATTTTTTCTATCCGGTCTGTAGATTTCCAAAAAACTGTTTTTGGTAGCGATGCAGCCGGTTCAACATATAAAATAAGATTGACCTGAGCAGAAAAGTGGTGCTGGAACAAAATATAAAAAAAGGGAAGCAGGATTGCTTTTTTTTTAGATATTTCTCTGGACAATGCGTTTTAACTGATTTGTCCGGATTGACTTATTCTAACATAACAGTTGGGAATAACTCCTGAATAAGGGGCAGTACGCAATAAATGCTGTGTGCTGGTATTGTAATTATCTGAACAGAAGACGGATTGTTCATTTCAACCTGACAGGGGGCGATGAGGTGTTGCCTTGTAGTGCAGTATACCGTCAGGCAAGTAAAAATGGTCAAATGACCTTGGAACTATCTGCAAACTTGAGGAGAGGTCACAACTGGTAGTTGGTGTCTTTGGAAAGGTTGTTGATTTCAGGTAAATAACAGCAAACGTCGCAATGGTGGTTTGGCTGTTGTTTATTCTGCTGGTTCCGGGGTGCTGGCAAAAGACCGGTTCGAGCTGCCGCAAAAATCCCTCCATGTATTTTGTTTTCCTCTACTTTTTCCTTTACTCCTGTCAGTCATCACCAGATAGGAATGTCCAATGGATCTACTAAGTCATCCAATTCTCCTTACTTTCATTGGGCTCTTCAGTGGTGCGTTCCTGGGTATTTATTTCCGGAAACTAGTCATCGAAGGGCACGAAAAAAACATAAAAATTCAAAGTAATCAGATCATAGAAAATGCCATAGTCGAAGCCGAGCAGCTAAAAAAAGAAGCACTTCTGCAGAGCAAGGAAGCGGCATATCAAATCAAACAGGCCCTGGAGGCAGAACTCAAGACAGAAAGATTCGAGTTTAAAGAGGAACAGCAACAGCTCAAACGTAAAAGAGACAGCCTGAAACGTGAATGGGACAGTTTTGATAGGAAACAGACGGAACTCTATAATAGTGAAAGGCTGCTGAAACAGCAGGAAACTGAATGGCAGGAAAAACACAATGAGATAGATGATCTGATTAGCAAAAAACGCTACGAATTGGCCCAGCTTGCTGGAATCAGTCAAGAGGAAGCCAAAAAGCAGCTGATTGATTCCATGGAAAGTGAAGCAAGAATGGAAGCGGCAAAAAAGCTGGTCAGAATAGAAAATGAGATGAAGATGGAAGCGGATCGAAAAGGCAAGAATATTCTGGCTCTGGCTATTTCCCGCTATGCCGGAGATTATGTTGCCGACCGGACCGTTTCCATGGTGCCTTTGCCCAATGATGAGATGAAAGGGCGGATCATCGGCCGGGAAGGGCGCAATATTCGAGCTATTGAAGCCGCAACCGGAATCGATATTATTATCGATGATACGCCGGAAGCGGTTATTTTGTCGGGTTTCAATCCGGTCCGGCGCGAAATCGCCCGCTTGTCGCTACTGCAACTTATCGGCGATGGTCGGATTCATCCCGGTCGCATAGAAGAAGTGGTCGAAAAGATGACCAAAGAACTCGAAGTGACCATGCGCGAAGCCGGGGAACAAGCTACCTTCGATGTTGGTGCGCATGGCGTCCATGTCGAACTTATCAATCTGCTGGGCCGGTTGAAATATCGGACAAGTTATGGTCAGAATGTCCTGCAGCACTCCCTGGAAGTCGCCTTTCTGTGTGGTATTATGGCGTCTGAATTGGGAGTGGATGTGAAAATGGCCAAACGGGCAGGACTGTTGCACGATATCGGCAAGGCGGTGGATCATGAAGTTGAAGGATCCCATGCCATCATCGGTCGCGATCTGGCTAAAAAATATGGCGAACCTGAGCTGGTAGTCTATGCCATAGGGGCACATCATGAGGAGCAGCCACCAATCAGTGTGATCGATATTCTGGTCCAGTCGGCTGACGCCCTTTCCGGGGCCAGGCCAGGGGCGAGAAAGGAAATGCTGCAGAGTTATGTCAAGCGTCTCGAGGATCTCGAGGCCATAGCCAATGGCTTTGCCGGCGTTGAAAAATCGTATGCTATCCAGGCCGGGCGGGATTTGCGCATAATCGTCGATTCCGGCAAGGTAAAAGATGAGGACGCCACCTTGTTGAGTCATGATATCGCCCGATCGATAGAGAGTAAATTAACCTATCCAGGGCAGATACGGGTAACTGTAATTCGCGAGACGAGAGCAGTAGAATACGCTAAATAATTATCAAATATTTTGAAGGTTAAACAAGACATGGTGGCGATTGAAAAGCAGCTGGAGTTGATCGAGAGGGGAGTTGTGGACTGTATCTCTCGCGAGGAATTGATTAAGAAACTGAAACAGTCCACCGAAACCGGGGTCCCGCTCAAAGTAAAGGCAGGTTTTGATCCTACCGCTCCAGATCTGCATCTCGGTCATACCGTGCTGTTGCAGAAACTGAAACATTTCCAGGATCTGGGCCATGACATCTATTTTCTTATCGGTGATTTTACCGGCATGATCGGCGATCCTACCGGCAAATCGGAAACAAGAAAGGCGCTGACTGTCGAACAGGTCGCGGAAAATGCCGAGTCGTATAAAGAACAGGTCTTTAAAATTCTTGATCCGGTGAAAACCAAGGTCGTATTCAACAGTACCTGGCTTGGTAAACTCACCTCGATCGACATGATCAGACTGGCCTCGCAGTTAACGGTTGCGCGGATGCTGGAGCGCGATGATTTTAACAAGCGATTTGCGTCGGAAAAACCTATTTCAATTCATGAATTCCTGTATCCCCTTATTCAAGGCTACGATTCCGTGGCCATGGAGGCGGATGTCGAATTGGGTGGGACCGATCAGTTATTTAACCTGCTCATGGGCAGGGATCTGCAAAGATCCCATGGTCAGGAGCCACAAATAGTCATTACCATGCCGCTTCTTGAAGGCCTGGATGGCGTCAATAAGATGAGCAAGTCGCTTGGCAATTATATCGGTATCACCGAATCGGCCGATAATATCTATGGCAAGGTCCTTTCTGTCTCCGACGATTTAATGTTTCGGTACTTTGATCTGCTCAGTGATTTAAGTAACCAGCAGATTGAGGTATTAAGGAGTAAAGTTGAGGAGAACACACTCCATCCCAAAGAGGTAAAAAAGCAGCTGGCTCGGGAACTTACAGCCCGTTTTCATGGTGATGCGGCGGCCCTGGCGGCAGAAGAAAATTTTGAAAAAATATTTAAAAAAGGCGGCGTTCCCGACGATGTACCGGAGATGCGGCACGGGGCCACGGTGCCGGTGTCCTTACCCCAACTCCTGGTGGATGCCGGACTTGTCAGTTCAACTTCTGAGGCAAGAAGAATGATTAAACAGAGTGCCGTGTCTCTTGCTGGGGAAAAGGTCACCGATGTCGATGCGGTGGTTGAGCCGAGAGGGGAGATGCTTATCAAGGTAGGGAAGCGCAGATTCAGCAAGATTATTTTTGGTTGAATGTCTCAGGGTGGCGCAGCCGTACTTAAAAACAGAGGGGCAGCAGCGAAGGATCGCTGCTGCCCCTCTGTAGATTGGGCTATTCTTGGTATAGGGCGGTGTCTGTACTACCCTGAAACGGGCTAGTTGACATCCATCTTCTGCATTTCTTCCTGACAGTTGGTACATACTCCGGAAAATTCGATATGATGGCCAAGGATTTTGTAGTTGCTGGCTTTTTCGGCCATCTCATTAATCTGCTCCTGTACCGCTATCTCAATATCGTTTACCTTGCCACAGGCAGTGCAACGGACATGGTAGTGGGGTTCTACCGTGGCGTCAAAACGTTTCTGGGTGCCGCCCACTTCCAGCTTGATGATAACTCCAACATCGGCCATAAGTTCAAGGTTCCTATAGACAGTGCCGAGTCCGATACGCGGCAAACGCCGCCGCACCATGTCATATACCTCATTGGCAGTTGGATGGGAGGTAACCTTGCCCAATTCTTCCAAAATGACTTGTCGTTGAGCGGTTAATCGCATATTTGGCAATTGTTCCATAAATAATTCCTTAAGTTAGATATTGATAAACGTTACTAAAAAGTAGTATATCCCATCAATAATAGAAAACCAAGGAAAAATAGGGATCGTATCTATCTTGTGTGCCCATTTTTTCGGTAAATTTTAGAAGAGCACACACATAGGTTTGCCCCTACGGTGCTTGCAATGAAGAGCTTTTACTGTACTATCGTCAAGGGGAGTCAGAAGACGGGATTATTGCTGTTTGAACCTGCGGATTGAAATACCCAAACCGTAGCTTTGGAAATTCTTCCTGCAGGCGATCGCGCCATTGGCGAATGCCCAGAGCTTTGGTGTTTTGCGGTACCGCCAGACTGTTCAGATACCACTCAGGATCCATATTCAGGTTACGCAGTTGAATGAAATCAGGATGATGGCTGCGGATGAGCGCACACAGGGCGTCATACTCCGGTATCGAATCGGTAAAACCAGGAAGTATAAAATAGTTAAGCGACACGAAACGACCATTTTCCTTCATGATATCTATTGACTCTGTGACATTGGTAAAGCTGTAATTTTTAGGCCGGTAATAATGGTTATAGTAGTCTTCCTGGGCCGAATTAAGGCTGACCCGCAGACTGTCCAGTCCGGCCCGGGCAAGTTGTTTGACGGCCTCCGGCAGGCTGGAGTTTGAGTTGAGGTTGATTGTGCCCCTGCTGGTCTTCCTGCGAATATGGCTGATCGCCTGTTCAATAACCCCGGCCTGCAGCAGCGGTTCTCCTTCGCAGCCCTGGCCAAAACTGACAATCGGGTTTTCCGCCGACTGCAGATGCGAGATGGCAATTTGACTTATCTCTGCGGCGCTAGGCACAAAAGTTATGCGATCCTGCGTTGACGGACAACAACCCGAGGCCTGCAGGGAGATACAGCCGAGGCAGCGGGCATTGCAGTCGGGCGACGTCGGCAGAGGTGCTTCCCAGCGGCCAAGGAAATAATTACGGGCAGCCGGGCAGCCATAAGTCAGACAACATTTGCCTAAATGCTGGATAAGCCTGTTGTCCTTATAGGCGCGGAGTTTTTTTTTGGTCTTTCGGGCGACATCGGCCTGCTGGTACTGGTCAGCATCCTGGCGCTTATCAGGGTCACTGCGAAATCCGCTCACCCAGAACCTGCCGTCATGCCAACCGACAGCGCTATAGGCAAAAAGGGGCAGGATTGGGGCTTCGGGTTGGGTCTGATAGCCACTGCAGAAGATAGCAGTATGGGCCGGAGCCATAAAGGCGGCAACCGCCTGGATTGGCTGACCTGTGGCGTAGGGATTTTCGGCAAGAAGTACAGGTTCTGCCGAGCTGCGGTCCCAGCCGATCGGGAGACGGCCGGGCAGGGTGAAGATATCACTGCCTTCGGGCAGTGGAATCAAATCCGTCAGAGCAGGACGAAGAAAATTACGGTTACTCATCCCGACCATGTCCAACTCAATGAATTCCTGGATATTGCCCTCCCCATCAGCAAAAAGTAGCGAGGGAAGCTTCCGACGGATGTTCCATCTACTGCCGGAGAACCCTGAAGACGGAATCGACAGCACGGTAGATATCAAGATCATCGCCAAAGATATCCTGGATCGCCGGGTGCTCAATGAGATCCTCGACTATATACTGGGTGATGTAGAGACTGACGACGTTTGGATCCTGGGCAATGGTTCGAATAGGAGCAATTTTCATCTGCAATTCGAATTCTTCAAGATAACCAAGTTTGCTGAGCTGGCTCTCAAAAGCTTCGCGCATTGCCGAAACCGATGTCGTTTCGATAATTTCCCGATCGATCAGACGCTGCACGAGTTTTGCAGCGAATTCCGGAGCGTGATCTTTTGCTTTCATAAACATTTTCCGGCGCTCCTGCTCCCGCTTCCGATCGATGGTACGAATAGTTTTGTCGGTTGTCCTGTTTGGGCTGATATTAACTTTGGCCATTTAATTCTCCATATGATTATCATCCCTGTTAAGAGATGGGATCGTTTTTTTCAAGAGCCACTTCAATGAGGAGCTCGCAGGAAAAAAGAGTGCCGAGGGTCACGAGTAGCATAGATGCTTTATAATCTGATTATATAATAATCACTAGGGTAAATTTGGCCTTAACTGGTTATAAATTTTAATCGATCGGCGTTGTTGTTCAGGCGGGCGTGAACCATCTCGCAAGAGGATATATTCAAAGGAAAGAGGCGGACGTCCCTTCGGGTGGTTTTTTTGTTAGATGTGGTTGGCGTCATGAAAAAATTTGTTGATTTTCTTTTATAACTTTGTATATTTGAAAGCTTGTGCAAAAGATTGAGAGTGAGGCATGTTGCTCACTGCAATTGGAGCTAAAATACTATAGAAGTAGAGTTGTAAATTTAATTAAGGATCTTTTGGAGGTTCTTGCCATGGTTAGTAAAGTAAAAGTTCTGGTGCCCGTTTTGTTGTGTGCTTCTGTTATGGCTCTCTCCGGTTGTGGTTCGAAAAAACAAACCGATCAGGCTTTGCAGACAGAAAAAAAAGGTGAAGCAATCGGCGTCGAAGAGTCGCTTGATTCAAAGCCTCTCGGAATCAATGAAGGTCGGACGACAGAAGGTATGCTGCCAGTTTATTTCGATTTCGATTCTTCGGAGATTCGCAAAGACCAGGTTGCCCGTATTCAGGTAAATGCTGAATTTATCAATACCAATCAAAAAGGTTATGACGTTCGAATCGAGGGCAATACCGATCCTCGTGGGACCAACGAATACAATATGGCTCTTGGTGAAAGACGCGCCCTGACTGCTAAAAAATATCTGATGAATCTGGGTGTGGATGAAGCAAAACTTACCACGGTAAGCTATGGAGAAGAGAGACTGTTGTTGCAGGGTAATGATGAACTTTCCTGGGCCCAGGACCGACGAGACGACTTTGTTGTAGTTCAGTAGGTTTTATTCGGCTCTATTCGGCTTTGTTAAATATTTCGGAGACAATAATGGCATCTCGAAGAAACTTCTTGGTAGGTTTGATTTTTGTATTTGTTTGTTTTACTGCAAGCAGTGGTTTTTCCGCTGATCTGAAGATAGGCATCATGAACGTCCAGCAGATCATAGTTGAGTGCGATGCAGGAAAAGCTGCAAAAGGCCGCTTTGACTCGAAAATGAAGGAGTTGCAGGCCAAATTCAAGGGAGAGGAAGAAGCTCTCAAAGCATTACAGGACGAGATCAAGAAAAAAAGTTCCGCCTGGAGTGAAGAGAAAAAAGCCGAGAAGATTCGCGAGTTTCAGAAAGATGGCCGAGAACTTCAGGCCAAGACCGAAGAAGCCCGTATGGAGATGAAACAATTGCAGGACAAGGAGCTCGAACCAATTCTCAAAGCCCTTGAAGAAGTAGTTAATAAATACGGCAAAGACAACGGATACACGGTAATAATGGATGGCAAGAACGGGGTTGTGTATTTTAACCCTGCAGTTGAGATTACTGATATTATTGTTAAAAAACTGAACGGAGTGCTAGCAAAAAAATAGTCTTCGGGAGTGTGACAGTGCATTGAGCGTTGCTGAAACGATGTAGAGGGAGTCCTTCTACATCGTTTTGTTGTTTATAGGGTCTCGATAAAGGAATCAAAGAGTATGGCAATAAAGAGTATGACCGGCTTTGGCCGGGGAGAACTGGAAAAAAGCGGCAGGGTCTGGACAGCTGAAGTGCGTTGTGTCAATAACCGGTATCTCGATCTGAAAATGAAGCTGCCGCGAGGATATTTCCCTTTAGAAGAAAAAATTCGCAGGATGGTGGCCGAGACGCACCTGCGCGGCAGGGTCGATCTAATGTTGTCGGTAAGTGGTGATTTTTCCGATCTGCAAGAGGTGAAAGTGAATATGGCTCTGGCCGGAGGCTACCTCGATGCCTTGCGCGCCATGGCGGATGGATTGAGTCTTAGCGGCGATATTACGCCGCAGATCTTGGCTGCGTACCCCGATGTAGTTGTGCGCGAGCAAAAAGACGAAGATTTAGCGATCGTCTGGCAAGTTGTGGAACAGGTTGTCGCGACGGCTTTGGCGGGTTGTGATACAATGCGCAGCCAGGAAGGCAAGGCTCTGGCTGATGATCTTATCAGCCGGCTGCAGTTTTTTGAACAAACCATAGCGGGCATTGAAAAAAACATTCCTGAATTGCTGGAGCAGCGGCAGAAAAATCTTCAGGAAAGGTTGGATAAATTGTTAACCAATGTGCAACTTGATCCAACGCGCTTGGCCCAGGAAGTTGTCATTATGGCCGATAAAACCGATGTCACCGAAGAGATTGTACGGCTGCGCTGTCATATCAGCCAGTTTACACTTTTTCTTACGAAGGAAAGCGGTATCGGGCGCAAGCTCGATTTTCTGATTCAGGAGTTTCTGCGCGAGGTGAACACTCTTGCATCAAAAATAAACGACGCGGCTGTGGCTCATCTGACCGTCGATTTAAAAAGTGAATTGGAAAAAATGCGCGAACAGGTTCAAAATATTGAATAATTTTCCGAGAGTGGTTTATGCATTTACTTAACGTCGGTTTCGGCAATACGGTAATAGTGGAAAAAATCGTCGCTGTTATAAATACCGGCTCTTCTCCCGCCCGGAAATTAAAAGAGGCAGCGAAAACCGCCGGCAGGCTCATTGATGTAACGGAGGGCAGGCGGACGAGGTCGATTTTGATTATGGAATCAAACCATGTCGTTCTCTCCTCGGTTCAGCCGGACACCATCAATCAGCGGATGCAGGCCCTGCAACCCAACCATAACCTGATGGAATATTTTGAACAGCACAAATCCTCAGCTGTCGTGGAGCAATTATGACAGAGGGAAGACTGTTTGTAATTTCGGCACCTTCCGGTGCGGGAAAGACAACTTTACTGAAGAAGGTTATGACCGAGGTGCCGGGCCTGGTTTTTTCTATTTCTCATACCACCCGGACCCCTCGACCTGGTGAGCGGGATGGCGTTGATTATCGTTTTGTTGCACGGGAAAAATTTGTCAAGATGATCGATCAGGGGCTGTTCCTGGAATATGCCGAAGTGCATGATAACCTCTATGGTACCAGTATTGGGGCTATCGGCGCGCAGCTTGAAGAAGGCCTGGATGTTATTCTTGACATCGATGTGCAGGGAGCAACTATTTTGCGCCGGGAAAAACACCTTGCGGCGACCCATATTTTTATCTCACCGCCTGATCTTGCCGAACTGGAAAAAAGACTCCGCGGCCGTGGTACAGAGAGTGAAGAGGTCATTCAACTGCGGCTGAAAAATGCTGCGGTCGAGATGCGTGCGGCAGGGGAGTACGAATATCTGGTCATTAATGAAAAAATCGATGAGGCGGCGCATCTGCTTGCGGCAATTATTGTGGCTGAGCGAGCCAGAGCGCACCGACTCCCATCCGGCAAACCTATCAACAAAAGAGTATGTCCATGAAAAAACAGGAGAAAGGAGCAAGATCTACGGGAGAAAAAAGTCTCCGCTTGAGTGAGGATCTGCTGTGGGGGGTCCACCCTGTTTTTGAAGGACTGGTCAACGAACCGGACCGTTTCACGGAAATCATCCTGCAAAAAGATAAGCGGGGCTCGAAAATCGAAGAGATTATCGACATGGCTAGGCAGAACAATATCAAGCTCAGCTTTGTCGAAACGATACGGTTGACCGGCGAAGAGAGCGCGCAGGTTCGCCATCAAGGAATAGTCGCCCGGATGAGTCAAACGCCTCTTATCGATTTAGATGCCTTAGTCGAAAAATTGAAGCTGCGTATCGCGGCAGGGGAAAACGTCTGTCTGATGGTGTGTGATTCCCTCCAGGATCCGCATAACCTCGGAGCAATCATCCGATCCAGCCTGGCTTCCGGGGCGGCTGGTGTTGTCGTGACCAGGGAGCGCTCGGCACCGCTTGGCGGGACTGCGGCAAAATCGTCGGCCGGAGCGATGTCGCATATTGACATCTGTCAGGTTACCAACCTGGTGCAGGCTCTAAAAGAGTTGAAAAAGGCTGGTTTCTGGATATTTGGCGCAGTAAAGGATGCCGATGCCCAATCGCTTTATCAGACTGACCTGAATGTTCCCGCCTGTCTGGTTGTGGGCAGCGAAGGCAAAGGTATCAGGCCACTGGTAAAAAAGGAGTGCGACGTTCTTCTTTCTATCCCGATGGCAGGCACTCTTGACTCGTTGAACAGTTCTGCTGCCGCGGCGGTCATTCTTTTTGAGGCCAGGCGACAGAACCTGTCGGCCTGATAGAGCGTTCCCTCCCTCAGCAGGACTTTGGCGCCAGGGAGTTTTATATGCCGCCCATATGCTGCTCTTTATATTCCTTGACCGTTTCCTGGTTGACGAAATGCCTGATCTGGCTGAGACATTCCTCGTCGGTGCAGACTTTGGGCATTATTGCCGTCAGGACTTCCATAATCAATCGTTTCTGTTCGTTTTCTTCCAGATTGAGTACTGCCGTTTTGACTTGGTCATAAGTGTCCATGATGTTCCTCCTGTTTGACTGTGATTATACCGTATTGGTAATTGACCAGCTGATTTGCCGTCCAGCCAAAAATGGTTTGACCGTACCGCAGAGTTCCGGCACGATCCAGGGTTTTTTTTCCAGGGTGACCGATTTTGCTGGTGGTTGTAGACCGTAGCGTTGGCAGGCGTTCCCGCTGGTAAAGTTCTGCAGCAACTCCAGACGGTCTGCTTCTTCGAACAATTCGGCCAGCATCGGCAGGGCCACGGGAGCGGAGAAGATTCCCGCGGCACAACCGCAGCATTCTTTTTTATGCCGAGGGTGGGGCGCAGAGTCGGAGCCGAACATGATCCTTTCGTGTCCGGAGAAAACTGCTTCGCGCAGGCGCAAGCGATCGTCTGGTCTTTTGGCGATCGGCTTGCAGAAAAGATCGGGTTGTAAAAGGCCGCCGACAACATCGTCTAAGGTGATGAGCAGGTGATGCAGTGTCAACGTGGCCGAAACATTTTGATGCCGCTCCAAGAAATCCACCGCAGCGGCGGTGGTGATATGTTCCATAATAATATGCAGACTCGGAAAGGATTCTGCCAGACGCTGATATATAGTGAGGAATTCTTTTTCCCTGTCGAGCACAAAACCATTTGATTCGCCATGCACCAGGAGAGGAATCTGCAATTCCTCCATCAGGGCCAGGGTTTCGTCAATATCGTTAAAATCGGCAACACCGTTTTCGCTGCGGGTGGTAATGCCCGCCGGATACAGTTTGATGCCGATTATTTCATCTTTAGCTTCCAAGAGCTCAGCCCTAGAGTACGGTCTAAAAAAAAGCGTCATATAAGCGGCAAAACAATCCGACTGCGCCGCTTTGTCTATCTCTTCCCGGTACCGGCGCATCTTGGCCAGCGTGTCCACGGAAGAAACGAGATTGGGCATGATCACTGCACCGGCAAAACAGCTGCAGGTGAATGGTGCCACCTCTTGCAGCATATCATTTTCCCGGAGATGCAGGTGCATATCAAGGGGCGATTGCAATACTATTTTCATATAAACCGTTGTCTATTTGAGAGAAGAGCAATTTGCCGGGCAGTGCCAACCAAACTTTATCGGTTACATAAAAAAGATTATTCTACTCAATCGCAATCTCATCGCCACCGACCAGTGCCAAGCCTTTTTCTACCGAAAAACGTACCGCAAATCGAGCTTCATCGACACTATACGATTTGCCGGCCATATTTCTCTTGGTTAGCGAAGCTATCATTTCGGGGTCGGTCGATTCGTCAATCATTTTTAAACTGAGCCGCATTCCCTTGTAGGCTGCTCCCGATTCGACAAACAGATAATTAGCATAACCGTTTTTCAATAGATTCTGTCTGGATAGCCTGTCCCGCATGACAAAAGCGACGGTTTTGTCATCAAATACCTGGGGCCGGGCATAGATTGCCGTGTTGACTGCCCCTTTATCATCAGCTGTGGCCAGAACGCCGGTCCCGGTATGTTCTTTAAAATATGCCTGTAAATCCATAAAAACCTCCTCCTAGAAAGTAACACCAATGTATTTCCTTCATTTCTCATATAAGTAAACAAATGTTCTTCTTGTTAGAAAAGATAATAGGTACGATTGATATTGACACAAGAGGTGATAATCTCTACTTCAGTAACAGTAGAAACTACCAGAGAGGAGGAGGGAAAACGATGCAGGATCAAAATCTCTACAAAGTGGTAATCGACTCAATGTCGGCCCATATAGCAATCCTGGACGAGCAGGGAAAAATCATCGAAACGAATCGAACCTGGCAGGAATATGGTCGGAAAAACGGGATGCCTGATTCACTTGCCGGTGTCGGCATCAATTACCTGGCAATCTGTGCAACCGCCACTGAGCATCCTGATGATGATGCAGACCGTGTCGCCAGGGGCATCCGCCAGGTTCTGGGCGGAGAGGTAGATGAATTTTTGACGCAGTATCCATGTCATTCCCCTGATCAAAAACGGTGGTATGCGATCCGGGTTGTGCCCTATCGCGACCATCAAGCGCATCGAGTGATAGTCACCCATGAAAATATCACCCCGATAATGGAGGTACAGGAAGCCCTGGAGAGAAAAGACACGGAACTGATGCGGGAGAGGGAACGACTTGAAGAAACCAATATTGCCCTGCGAGTACTGCTGCGGCAGCGTGAAGAAGATAAAACACGTATTGAAGAGACTATCTACGCTAACGTGGACCGCCTGGTTTTGCCCTATTTGCAGAAACTGCTGCAGGGGAGCCTGACGGAAAAACAGCGAACCTTGCTCGAGGTGGTTGATGACAACCTCAGAGATATTGTCTCGCCATTTCTGCACAGCCTGGCGGCTTTGAATATGTCGCTCACGCCGCAGGAGATAGAGGTGGCCAATATGGTGCGAAGTGGCAAATCAAGCAAAGAAATTGCCGAGGTCCTGAATTTGTCGGTGAGCGGGGTCGACTTCCATCGCAAGCGTCTGCGCAGCAAATTGGATTTGACCCATACCGCCAAAAATCTTCGGTCGTATCTGATGTCGCTGGCATAGGTTAAATGTTCACTGTTCACATCATGCAGCACGTCTGTCAGCGAGGGAACTACACCATGGTTGTCGATACTGATCGAGACGGTTCCTCTGACGCTAATGGCATCTGCGCCATTGGTGATGAGATCCGTCAGGCATTTTCGCACATGAATGGGCGAACAACTGATATTGTAGAGCTCCGGTGCCAGAGAGGTAAATTACTTTCTTTCTCGCGCCAACGACCTGAGCTTCATCGACGATGAGTGTAGAGCGGATGAGGATGGGGAAAATTATATTATTTCGATTGATTGTAGAGAATTCTACCAGTCTTGATCGTTCCCCTTGTAAAGTTTCCCAAAAATTTTGCCGTGCAGGCTCTCGCTGGTTTTCCTGGATACACTGGAAAAAGTTTGCACAACTCCTTTATTTAATTGTAAGTTGTAAGTGTTTTTTGGCGGCCGCGTTGGCGTAGGTAATATCGCCATGCAAAGTGGTCTTGATAACCTATTCATCGCGCGTGATTTCAGCTGAGAGATTTTGCTCCGATCAGCTTTAACCGATTATAGAAATGATCAATGGCAGAAAACACCAGAACAAAGGCGACGGTGGTAAACAGAAAGTACATCCCTCTGTTGGGTGTGATTCATTGCAATAACTTTTTGTTTTTTATTTCTGCCACCGGCTTTATCGTACCGCAAGAGAGAAAAAGAGGGAGATCGCCAAACGCATTAGTTCGGTATGTTTTCAGTTCCGAACTGCTACTATTGCTGAGTGCCGAATGGATGTCAAGTTCCTTTCTGGAATCGAGAGCATTAAAACTTGAGTGGGAGATATAAAAGGAGAAAGATGGAAGACAAGATACGACTTGGAGTCAGTTCCTGCCTGCTTGGCAGCCTGGTCAGATACGATGGTGGGCATCAGCATGACCGGTTTCTGACTGATACTTTGGGAAAATATGTTGAATATGTGCCTGTTTGCCCGGAAGTGGAGTGCGGTCTACCGGTTCCCCGTGAAGCCATGCGACTTGTCGGCAATGCGGAGGCCCCCCGCCTGGTTACTCGAAAAAGCGGCAAAGACTATACCGACCAGATGAAAAACTGGGCGTCAAAGCGGCTGCAGGAACTTGCCGGGGAGAATCTTGATGGTTTTGTTTTCAAACGGATGTCACCGAGCAGTGGCATGGCCAGGGTCAAGGTCTACTCTGAGACAGGGATGGCTGTTAATAACGGTATTGGTATCTTTGCCGGATCCTTTATGGAGCGTTTCCCTCATTTGCCGGTTGAAGAAGACGGCCGGCTCAACGATCCCGTTCTGCGGGAAAATTTTATTCAACGCATATTCGTCCATAGACGATGGCGAGAACTGGTCGGCAGGGCTAAAAAGCGAGGAGGCCTGGTTGATTTTCATACTACCCATAAATTGCTGCTGCTCTCGCATAGTGAAAAAGATTATCGGCAAATGGGTAACCTGGTGGCAAAGGCCAAAGACCTAGCCATAGACGAATTATTTAGCCGTTACGAAGAACTGCTGATGCAAGCTCTTCTCAAAAAGAGCACGATCAAGAAACACACCAACGTCTTAACCCATATTTTCGGTTATTTTAAAAACGATCTTTCCCCTCTGGAAAAGCATGAAGTACTGGAAATACTCGATCAGTACCATCAGGGAATGATCCCCCTTATTGTACCGCTGACCTTGATGAAATTTTTCACCAAGAAATTCAAGCAGGATTATCTGGCCAATCAACACTATCTCGACCCGCATCCCTTGCAGTTAAAGCTTCTCAATCACGCTTGATGGCGTGGTAAAAAAGGGTTCTTCCGGATTAAGCGCACATGCAGTGAAAAACAAGTAGATGCTAATAGAAAATGAAATTCAGTTTGCCCGGTAGGGGCGGGTTCTAAACCCGCCCTTTCGGTTCTAAACCCGCCTTTTCATGTATCTCCCTACCCCAAAATCCACCTGAAAAATCATCCCTTAAACAATAATTTTTTGTTTTCATTTTGGGAAATAGCATGGAGAGAGCACATGGACGGGTTTAGAACCCGCCCCTACATTCCGGCATCACCGAAGATAATGAGTTAATTGAAAAATGGTTGTTATTTTCAACAAATTATAGTTTCCGGGTAAAGAGGAAGCAATCGGGACTTGAGCTGGATTGAGCTGAAATGTTCTTAAACCAGAAAATCCTAAAAAAGTTCTGCCCGGCACCGCTAGAAAGCACAATCTATCTCTTTTTCTCCGCCATCTTCGCCTTGAGCAGGGCTCCCAGGCTACCCACTTCAGCCGCCGGTTGGCTCTTTTTTTCTTTAGTTACGAACGTTTTATATTCGTTGCGCTCTTTATCGGCTTCCGCCTCGGGGGAAACATAATCGGCGGGTACCAGGCTGATCCTTTTTTCCGTCAGATCTATGGCATCAATTGTCACGTCGATATTCTGCCCCTCTTCCAGCACTTCACGGGGATGATTAATCCGTCGGCCACTGCCCAGTTTGGAGATATGGACCAGGCCGTCGATGCCGGGGGCAAGGGTTACAAAGGCCCCGAAAGGAGCGAGTCGTGCAACGGTTCCCATATGGGTAGTACCTTCCGGAAACAGAGCCGGAACTTCGCCCCATGGGTCAGTCTGGGTTTCTTTGTAGCTCAGCGATATCCGGTCTTTTTCCCAGTCAAGTTTTTTGATTACAGCCTGGATCTTCTGGCCGACGGTGAAATATTCATCCACCTTTTCGATCCGGCTCCAGCCGATTTCCGATATGGGAATCAGGCCGTCCACCCCGCCGATATCGACAAAGGCCCCAAAATCCCTGATGGAACTGACGACTCCTTCGATGGTCTGACCTTCCTCAAGAGTCTCTTCTAGTTTTTCCCGTAATTCTGCCCGTTCCGCTTCCTGGATCGCTCGTGCGGAAACAACAATATTGCGGCCGTTTTCTTCAAAACGGGTAATCTGGAATCTCCTATGCGTTTCCAGATATTCTTTTCCCGCATCTTCCACCCGCCGCAAGCCCATTTGGGAAAAGGGGCAGAAGGCACGGACGTTGCCGCCAAGGGTAATTTCGAAGCCACCTTTAATTTCGGCTTTGACAAAACCTTCAACGGGAATAGCGCTGCGAAAGGCTTCTTCCAGGTGGGCTGCGGAGGAGCCGGAACCGATCGAGGTGGTGAACAGCTGCTCTGACGATTTGGCCTGCAAAAAATAGACATCCAGTTGATCGCCGAGCTGATAACGGAAATTTCCTTCATTGTCTTTGAGTTCGGAGCTGTTCAATACTCCCTCGCTCTTGCCGCCCACATCGAGAAAAGTCGTCTCGTCATTTATGCCGACGATGCTGGCTTTAATTTTTTGTCCTGGTGTTAAATGTCTGATCTTGGTGTTTTTTTCGGCCTTGAAGAGTTCTTCAAAGCTTTCATTGTCTATTCCTGTCATGTCAATCCATTATAGAAAAAAGAAAGAAAACTGCGGTTTCTGTTTTTGCTGATGGTGGTCAAAGTGGAAAGGATTATAGCATAGTTGCCTAGCTTGACAAGTCTTCGTAGTTGTTTTGGCCGGGATGCCATGACAAACTGGATCATAAGCTTCGACTGGTGTGCGGCACCGCCAGCGCGAGAGTCCGGCCATTTTCATGAAACATAAGACGTTTTTCGCACATTTCATCAATAAATTTCTGCAGGACATCTTCGGTGAATTGCGGAAATGTCTCAAGGATTGCGGTTATTTTGATCGGTTGGTCACAAAAAAGGTATATCTTTCTCGAGGTGCCCCGCAGCCGGTGCAGCAGCGGAGTACTTGCTATCCGTTCCTGGCGGATGATGAGAAACGTTCCGCCGTCTCGGTAATGTAAAGGATGCTGCCGGTTTTTCACTCGCTGGGTGTGGAAATCCCGCCAGGCCCGGATCTTTTGTTTTACCGGCTGCCAGCCTTTCTGCTGCAGCTTTTTATCGCCCCGGTAACTATTTATCAGCATGGTCATTGACTGCAGATATTTTTTGGGAAAAAGGCGGCGGTTTTTGGCATGGGGAATAACTTTTTGGATCGAGGAAATATCGGCCGATGTGCAGGTGTTGCAGAGTGGCGAACCAAAGCCAAGAAAAAACGATGCCGCCTGCAGGGGAAGAAAAGGCAGGATGAAATCAAGATTTTCCATAGTCTCGGCAATTTCCGTTGCAGTTGTGCCGGGAAAGTCGGTGATCAGGTTGCCCTCCAGCCGGATCGCCGATAAGCTGCACATTTTTATGGCGGCAATGTTTTCCATAACCGTTGTCCCCTTGGCCATTTTGGCGAGCAGAGAGGCAGATAAGGCCTCGATCCCCACCTGGACGGTTTTGAGGCCGGCTTGCTGGTAGAGGTGGAGTTTTTCCTGTTTTGCGCCGGTCCTGATTTCGGCAAAAAAATCAAAATCAAGCTTGTGCGGCAGGAGTTTAGTGAAAAAACGCTCAGCTTCCTGGGGCGGCAGAGCATTATCGGTAAAGCTAAAATGCAGGCATTCGTGGGTTTGGGCAAGATGAAGTGTTTCCGCCAGCATCCTGTCACTTTTTTTATAACGATAGTTCTGCCACTGAAGATTGAGATTACAGAAGGTGCATTTATTCCACCAGCAGCCTCTGGAGAATTCAATCGGCAACAGGGGGATAAATGGCCGATCCCAAAAATACTGCTGCATTTGCTTGAAGTAAGGATGATAATCTGGGACGGGCAAGTCATCCATCGCCAAAGAAGCTGTCGGGGTATCGAATTCGATTGCCGAGGCAGGTCCTCGGCAGCGAATCTTTACCGGCAGGGTCGCTACTTTTCCAGCAAGAAAATTCATGAGGCGAAGGATCTGCAGCTCTCCTTCGCCGTCGATCAGATAATCAATCTCAGGAAAATGCTCGATTAGAGAGCTGCCGATATCTCCTGAACAGGATGAGCCGCCAAAAACAATAGGCACCTCCGGCGCGCGCTCTTTTATTTTTCGAGCCAGATAGAGCGAGGAAAACAGTTGACTGAAACAAAGAGAAAAGCCAACCAGCTTATACTGGCGCCAGGGGATTGTCGTCAGCAACTGCGTACAGCTGTGTTCAACAGCTGCTACCAGATCGTCAAAATGGGGCAAGGGCGTTAATTTTCCGCGCAGGCACTGACCAAACAATTTTTGCGCGTCGGTTCTTTTTTCGGGGAAAAGCAGCGGTGCAAAAATCGCTTCTCCGGCCCAGCCACTGAGGGCTATTTGCGTGTAAACTTCCGGGGAAAATGCACGCGCGATGGGGAGATATGCATGATAAGTATCTGCCTGATAGCTGGATTCACGCTCGACAAAAGCCTTAAGAGCTGCCAACTGGATCGACGGGCGATTGAAAATTGACCAGGGCATGGCAACAAGCGCAAGCCTGGTTATGGAGGAAGCTGCGGCACTCATTTATTGCCTGATAATTTCCGTTCCTTCCGGAGGGACAAAAGAAAAAAAGCTCAGCAAGTCCTGAGGATTTTTTCCGACCAGAGCGTCAACCACAATATCAGAAAAATTGAGAACAGTTATGGTGCCGAAATGGTCGCGGATATGGATGCGGCGGATCAGCGAATCAGGAGTCACCCATAAGTGGATATCCTGAACCTGGGACTGGGGCGTTTTCGGGATAAGTTTAATCACCTGAAGATCGGCACTGTTTTCCGCTTGCAATCCTGTATCGGCCGGACGAATGTGAAAGTCCTTTTTGAGGATTCCTTTGCCGGTAAAAAAAGCATAAGTGAGATCCGCATCAAGTGTTTCAGCTGGAGAGACGATCATCTGCTGCAGCTTGGCAAAATACATGGAGAAGGTTTTGCCGTCACTGGTCAGCACCTGTATATCGGGGCTGATGTAATCCCAGCGCATATAATTTTTACCGCTTAGTTTGACAAAAGAGGCCTTGCCTGAACCTCGGCGCGGCCGTCCGGTCATGTCGCCACTGCTGTTCTGGATAAAATTAAAGGACAGACTGATAATTTTGTCATAGCGCGCCTGCAGTCGTTGCGCTACATCTTCAGGGTATTCGGTGCCACATGTTCCTTCACGCCCAATGATAATCGGCAGAAGCAGGCAGAGGGAAAGCAGCAATGTTTTGAGTAATTTTTTCATCATATGGGCATATTTTTATTTAAACAGGGAGCAGTTCAACAGCGCGGCCAAATATTTTACCGGCAATCGCTGCAGATGTTGCAGTCAGATCGGTCACGAAAAACCTGTTCCGATCGGGCTGATGGCCTTGCTGTGGTTTGCAAGCTGTATCTTTTTCAAGAGAGTTTTTGAGAAAAAGGGCAGTTGCCGCCGATGAATCGATGAGCCTGACCCTCCTGCCGATTCGGGCCTGTATCAGGGGCTTGAGCAGAGGATAATGGGTGCAGCCGAGTATCAGCGTATCAATCTGTTGGTTTTTCAGTTCATGCAGATAGCGGCGAAGGATCATTTTCGTTTCCCTCTTGTCTGCCCAACCTTCTTCGACCAGTGGGACGAGCAAAGGACAAGCTTTGGAAAACACCTTGTAATCGGGCGATTGCCGACGGATTTTGTCTTCATAAACGCCGCTGCGAATAGTGGCCCGAGTGCCGATAACACCAATTCTGCCGGTTCGGCTGGTCGCCAGTGCCTGCTCAATAGCCGGGGTGATGACCTCAATGATCGGAATATTAAACTCCCGGCGCAGCCGCTCAGTTGCCACGCTTGATGCTGAATTACAGGCTATGACAATAATTTTTGCGCCATTTCGCACCAGAAAGCCGGTGTTCTCCACCGAATAATCAATAATGGTCCGCGCGCTCTTGGTGCCATAGGGGGTGCGGGCAATATCGCCCAGGTAGAGCAGGGGATAGCCGGGCAGGAGCTGTTCGACGGCACGGGCGACAGTCATTCCGCCAACCCCTGAATCAAAAATACCAATCATAAACCAGGTGGAAAGTTCTCGTAAATAAATGCACTTTTATCTGGACATCAGTTAAGGCCATATGTATACCAGAAAAAATGGGGAACAACAAGCAGGCATCAGGAGCGATCGGAGGGGTTAATTTTTTCGGAAGCAGTTCATGAAGAGTTGACAGAAATGGACCTGCGAATTATTTTTGCCCTGAATTTAACTAGCCTTTATCCGGAAATGAACGTGCTTATGTTCTCTGTGATAGATATGAAAAGCTGGGAAGCTCCCTGCAAAGTTTTGGAAATGTTATAGGTGGAATAGAAATGCCAGTATATGAGTATGAATGTCAAAAGTGTGAAAGAGTCTTTGAAGTGCAACAGAAAATCGCCGATGAGCCGCTCAGTGAATGTCCGCAATGCCATGCGCCGGTAAAAAAATTGATGTCAATGAGTTCTTTCCAGTTAAAAGGCGGCGGCTGGTACGCCGATGGGTATTCGAGCGCTGGGAATGGCACAAAAAATGGAGATTCTGTTGCCAAACCGGCGGAAAAGCCTGCTGCAACCCCTGCTCCCTGTCAGACCGGCGGGAGTTGTGCCGCATGTCCGGCGGCCACCACGTCTGCTTAGGAATTTGTCCGAAAACACCTCGATTTTGGACAAGTTCCTGATAAATGGCTATTTAGTAACAACAGCCATTGCGTCCCCGTAAGAAAAAAATCGATAGCGCTCCTTGATTGCTATGGCATAGCAGTCAAGGAGAGTTTTTCTGCCGCACAGCGCAGCTACCAGAAACATCAGGGATGAGTCCGGCAGGTGAAAATTGGTAATCAAATTATCGATTACCTTGAATTGAAAGCCGGGATAGATATACAGGTCGCACCAGTCTTCGATTGCTTCCAGACTACCGGTTCTGCTTGCCCCGTATTCCAGGGCTCTGACTGTTGTTGTGCCGACCGCCCATATTTTACCGCCTCGTTTTTTGGTCGTCGCGATCGCCTCGACTGTCTTTTGGTCGATGCTGAGAAATTCCTTATGGATCTGATGTCGGGTGATATCCGTCTCCCGCACCGGGGCAAAGGTGCCATAGCCTACGTGCAGGGTAATCGTACCTAGAGCAGTACCCTGTTTGCTGATGCAGTTCAGCAGCTCGTCGGTAAAATGCAGTCCGGCGGTCGGAGCGGCAACCGCTCCCGGTCTGGCGGCGTAGACTGTCTGGTAGCGGTCGGCATCTTCGGCACTGCAGCCGTTTTGTCTTATAATATAAGGCGGCAGGGGTACCTGACCGCAGCGCTGCAGGGTTTGCATCAGGCCGACGACCGGGTCGAAATGCAATTTCAACTGCAGTGTATTGCCGCCAAGATTTTCTTCTACCGTGCAGAAGAGCATCGGGTTAATGATGATCTTCGCGCCTTTTTTGGGTCGCTTGGATGATTTGATCAGGCCACGGGTTAATGCCGTGCCCTTGTCGTCGCCATCGCTTACCGGCAGCTCCAGCAAAAAAACTTCCGCCTTGCCGCCGGTTTCTTTGGTGCCCAGCAGCCTGGCCGGAAAAACCCGGGTATCGTTGACGACCAGCATATCTTGTGGGCCGATAAACCCGGCAATATCACTGAATCGGTAATGGTTCGGTTTATTTTCTCCGACATGAATGACCATCAGCCGGGAATTGTCGCGCTTTTCTGCGGGATGTTGGGCGATGAGATGCTCGGGAAGGTGGTAGTTGTAGGAGCTTAAATGAAGATCGTCTTGCATGATAGGTCCGTGCGGTTTTAAAAACCTCATATTTGTGGCCCGAAAAAATGATGTCAATTGCTTGCTCTTATCTCTAAGAGTATTGTCGAGGTGTCGTAGATACCATAATTTCCGCTGTTGCTGCAACCATAATAGAAATGACCTTTATAGCAGAATTGACCATATGATTATGCACATAGATTTTCCGCTCACTGGCTATGCCGATCTTCCCGTATTACGCGTTCGTGCAGGGTCGGTAACCGCGCGAAAAAAATATATCGAACAATTGAAGCACGCTCTGCAGCAGCGCTCGCTTAGCAGTTTCTGTATGCAGCAGAAAAAATCTGATCAGCAACATCGAGATGAGCTGCTTTTGCTGGTACGACAAAATGATCTGGTTATTATCGACGCAGAAATCGATGGGCCGGCCCAGGACAATCAGTTGCTGCCCGCTGAGGATCCCCAGGCGAGGACACCATCTGTCGATCACATCGTCAGGCGGATGGATGCGCTGGTGCGCCGGTCTCCGGTCTGGGCCTGCATTCTTATCGGTGGTAAAAGTTCTCGGATGGGGCAACCGAAACATCTCATTCAGGATACCGGGAAAATAACCTGGCTGGAAAAAGAGATGAAAATCCTGGCACCTCTGGTCGACAGAGTGGTGGTCTCAGGAGCCGGTCGACTGCCGGATAAACTGAGTGAGCTCACCCGCCTTGTCGATATCCCTGGAGTCGCCGGTCCCCTGACCGGGATTGTGGCGGCCAGTCGATGGCAGCCGATGGTGAGCTGGCTGCTTGTCGCCTGCGATATGCCCCACTTGAGCACAGAGGCCATACAGTGGCTTCTCGACCACCGTCATGCCGGTTGCTGGGGATTGGTGCCGCAACTTGCCGGGAGCACAAGAGCTCAGCCACTTCTGGCATGGTACGATTATCGCGCCGGGCAAATCTTTGAAGAACAGCTCGCCAGGAAAAATCTGCGGATCAGTGAAGTCGCCGCCCACCCCAAAATCGACAATCCGGTGATACCTGAACATTTGCGGCAAAGCTGGCAAAATATCAACACCCCGGATCAGCTATCGGCGGCATTCGGTCAAAATCAGCATGGAGATTGATCTCCGAGGATTCGAGGTCAAGACCTGCACTTACCGTAACCGCCATCGATTGCTAATTTTTTATGGGTTCTTTGCGGCATTCGTGTATTCTACAACAAAACATCTCCCTTAATATCCATATCTTTATAATCTACATGCCGGTGAGCTTGGGGTAATGTCACAAAAACCGACCTACAAAGACCTTAAACAGAGAATAGACGACCTGGAAAAAGAAGGCACTGCCCGAGAAAGGGCGGAAAAACTTAATGGTGCTCTTCTGAAAATATCCAAGGCGGTTCATATCTCGACCACCCTCGACGAGTTTTTTACCGCCGTCCATACCGCTTTAAGTCCGGTCATTGATACCACTAATTTTTTTATTGCCTTGTACGATGCGGCCAGCGACAGCATCCGCTTTCCTTACTTTGTCGATGCCATCGATACCTCTTTCCCGCCGGTTATGGAAGTCAGCAAAACCGCATCGCTGACGGCGGAAGTTATTCGCAGCGGCAGCCCACTATTGACCCAAAAAGACCAGGTACTGAAGAGATGGGCAAAAAGTTCCTTCCCTGCTCCTCCGTGTACTCCGTCGGAAATCTGGCTGGGGGTCCCCCTGCAGATCAAGGGCAAAATGCTCGGGGTAATGGCGGTACAAAACTATTACGATCCTGCCTGTTATGACCGGATTGATCTTGAGTTGATGGTCTCTGTCGCAGAATTGGTTGCTCTGGCAATTGATAATATGACTGCGGAGGAATCCCTGCGGGCAAGTGAAGGCCGGTATCGGGCACTTGTCAATCTCGCGGTCGGCGGGGTTGCGCTGGGTTCACAGGAGGGCAATATTATTGAGGTGAACGAGTATTTCTGTAGTCTGATCGGCAGAACACGAAAAGAGCTTATTGGGCAGCACATCAGTACGATACCTTTTAGCCAAAAGAGTCTGAATACATTTCCCTTTCGCTTTGATCTATTAAGAAAAGGCGAAAAAGTTATCAATGAACGAGAGCTTATTCGTTCTGACGGCACATCAGTTGCGATAGAGATGCGCACGAAAATGATGCCGGACGGTACCTTTCAATCGATTTTTTTCGATGTTACCGAACGGAAACTTCGGGAAAAAAATCTGCAAGAGGCGGAAGAACGCTTTCGCCGGACTTTTCTGACCAGTCCGGATTCCATCAATATCAATAAAATGGATGGAACGTTTGTCGATATCAACCTTGGGTTCACTGCATTGACCGGCTATACCCGTGAAGAAGTAATCGGCAAGACTTCGGCCGACATTAATATATGGGCTGTTCTCGATGATCGGACGCGTCTGTTGGACGAATTGCGACAGGCGGGCCAGGTTAGAAACCTGGAGGCTTCATTCCGTCTAAAAGACGGTTCAGAAAAACCGGGACTGCTATCCGCCAATATTATAGAATTGGGCGGAGAACCGCATATTCTGTCGATTACCAGGGATATCTCGCTGCTGAAAAAAACCGAAAAAGAAAAGCACGACCTCGAAGTCAAATTTATGCAGTCGCAAAAGATGGAAGCGATCGGCATCATGGCCGGTGGCATAGCCCATGATTTTAATAATATGCTGGCAATTATCATGGGCAACGCCGAAATGGCTCTTCTTTCCCTGCCGAAAGAATACCCGGAAACCAACCCAGTAACCCATTGTGTGCAGCAGATCATCCTGGCATCGCAGCGGGTAAAAGAGCTGGTCAAGCAGATCCTCACCTTCAGTCGCCAGACCGACCATGAATTACTGCCGCTGGATCTGTGCCTTGTCGTTGGTGAATCGCTGCAGCTTCTTCGTTCGACCATTCCGACAACCGTCAGCATCGTGCAGGATTTCGCCAAAGATTGTGGCCTGGTCATGGCCGATGCGACGCAAGTGCATCAAGTGTTTATGAACCTCTGTGCCAATGCCGTTCACGCCATGGATGAAAAAGGGACGCTTCATATCTCCTGTCATTTAGTTGAACTTGCTGCCGCCGATATCGCCCACCAGCCGGATCTTCTGCCCGGACGATATCTCAAACTCAGCGTGGCCGATACCGGCAGCGGTATTGCCCCGCACATCCAGCAACGAATCTTCGATCCTTTTTTTACCACCAAGGATATTCATGAAGGCACCGGTATGGGACTGTCGATAGTGCTGGGGATCGTGAAAAGCCATAAAGGTTTTCTGCAGGTAAACAGTGCACCGGGTGAAGGGGCGATTTTTACCATATATTTGCCTGTTCTTAAGGATATGTCGGTCGATAAGAGGGCAGAAATCGCGGTTCAGCATAAAGACGGGACTGAGCACATTCTTTTTGTCGATGACGAAGAGATGCTGGCTGTTCTCGGCGGCCGCATGCTTGAGAGACTGGGGTACGCAGTCAGCGTTACTTTAAGCAGTGTCGATGCCCTTGCGACCTTTAAGGCTAATCCTGCCGCATTTGATGTAGTCATAACCGATCAGAGCATGCCGGATATGTCAGGGGTGGAGTTGGCACTGCAGCTGGTAAAAATCCGGCCGGATATTCCCATTATCCTCTGTACTGGCTATAGTAAGAAAATAACTGAAAAAGAAGCGATGGCGCTGGGAATTAAAAAATTTATGACCAAACCTTATGATACGAAGCGCTTGGCCCAATGCGTCAGGGAGGTTTTGTCGGAGTAGACGGAGACGGGTTATACAGCACCATCAGCGTTTGTCGGTAGAGAAAAAGGCGTTGCTATGCTTGAAACAAAAATCAGGGAACTGTCCCATAAAACCACACGCCGCATAGCCTTGCCGGCTTTTTTCACCCTTGTCCTTTTTGTTATCACCATTTTTTTTGTACTCCTGCCGCAGCTTGAGGAAAGCTTTCTGGCCAGGAAAAAAGAAATGATCCGGGAGCTAACCGAAACCACCTGGAGCTTGCTTGGTACCTATTATGAGCGGGAGCAGAATGGTGAATTAACTCGCGCCGAAGCTCAAAAACGGGCGTTGCTGCGAATTCATAACCTGCGCTACGGGCCGGAGAAAAAAGATTATTTCTGGATTAATGACATGGTGCCCCGGGTGATCATGCACCCCTACCGTCCAGATCTGGACGGCAAGGACGTTAGTAATTTTACGGACGTCAACGGCAAGTATCTGTTTGTCGATTTTGTCAAGGTGGTGGAGCAAAAGGGGGCGGGGTATGTCGACTATCTGTGGCAGTGGAAAGACAATCCCGATAAAGTTTCGCCAAAGATGTCGTATGTCAAAGGCTTTGCACCCTGGGGCTGGATTATCGGCACCGGCCTGTATATTGATGATGTCTCTGCCGAGATTGCCAAAATTCGCAATAAGCTGACGCTGGTCTCACTGGCGATTTTGCTGGTTGTCTCTCTCCTTTCTAGCTATTCCATCCGCCAGACCATCCTGGCTGACCGGGAACGGCTCGGCATCTTCAAGGAGCGGGAAATGCTGATGAAGTCTTTAGAGGAAAATAAAGAGCGCTATCGTAACCTGATCGAGACCACCAGCGACTGGATCTGGGAATGCGACAGTTCCGGCCGGTATATTTACACTAGTCCCAAAGTTTACGACCTGTTGGGCTATCAACCGGAAGATATACTGGGTAAAACTCTGGTCAATCTGGTATCGCCCCAGCAGGCAACCACGTTTGCGACCATCTTTGACGAATTGCTGGTCAACCGGAAATCTATAAATGGTCTGGAGAATATCTGTCTTGGCAAAAATGGCCAGGTCGTGGTGCTGGAAAACAATGCGGTGCCTATTTTTGATAATCAGGATACCTTCCTTGGCTACCGGGGGATTGCCCGGGATATAACCGAGCGTAAAGTAGCCATGGAAGAGCTGAAGAAGAGTCGCGACGATCTGCATGCAAGCCTTGAAGAAACCGTGACATCGCTCTCTTCCACTGCCGAAAAACGCGATCCTTATACCGCCGGTCATCAGCTGCGTGTTGATCTTCTTGCCAGTGCAATCGGCAAGGAACTTGGCCTTTCGGTGCAGCAGCTCGAGGGGCTGCATATCGCCGCCCTGCTGCACGACATCGGCAAAATAACCCTGCCTTCAGATTATCTCTCCAAACCGTCCAGGCTGAGTAAAGAGGAGACAGCGGTCGTCAGATGCCATTCCGAAGTGGGCTATCAAATCTTGAAGAATATTCATTTCCCCTGGCCGGTGGCGGAAATCGTTTATCAGCATCATGAACATCTGGACGGCTCCGGCTACCCTCGGGGGCTCACCGACCAGGACATTCTCCTGGAGGCAAAGATTATTACCGTAGCCGATGTGGTGGAAGCCATGTCCTCCCACCGGCCATACCGTGCATCGCTGGGGATAGACAATGCTCTCGATGCAATCCGTGCCGGCAGAGGAACGATCTATCACGCCGCGAGCGTCGATGCCTGTGTACGCCTGATCACTGAGGGAAAGTTCGATATCTGTTCAAAAGATGTGTGTCCGGTTTTTCTCTAACCGGCCCATCAAGGTGATAACTTTTTAAAAAACCTAAGATTTCGATGGTAGAGTAAAAAAGGAGCTCTATGAAAGACGAGGGTAATCTAGTCTGGATAGATCTGGAAATGACCGGGTTGAATACCTTTACCGACCGGGTTCTTGAGGTGGCAACGATTGTCACCAATGGGCAGCTGGATATCCTTGCTGAAGGTCCGGATATTGCCATTCATCAGCCGGAAGAGGTGCTGGCGGCAATGGATGATTGGAACACCGTGCACCATGGACAATCCGGTTTGATTGAGCGATCCCGCAAGAGTACCTGTTCCTGTCGGCAGGCGGAGTTGGCGACCCTTGATTTTATTCGCCGGTGGGTTGAGCCTCGGGTCTCGCCGATGTGTGGCAATTCGGTATGGCACGACCGCCGCTTTCTCGCCAGGTTTATGCCCGAGTTGGAAGAGTATTTTCACTACCGCAATATTGACGTCAGTACCATCAAAGAATTGGCCAGACGCTGGGCTCCGGAGCTGGCGAATTTCAAAAAAGAGGAGAAGCACCGCGCTTATGACGATATTAAGGAATCAATTGCTGAGCTGCAATATTATGGCGGTTGTTTTCTAAGGAAAAATTCATCCTCATAAAGGAACGTCCTGCATGACCGGGCATTTTTTACAGGTCTCCATCTTTTTCTCCCAGGATACATGAACTGTATCGCCACATTTGGTGCCCCCGATAAACCAGCATAGATTACCGGCCTTGAATTCCCAGGCGGGACATTGTCTTACCTTTTCTTCCGGGCATTGACGAATATCCCAACAGTTGGCAGGTTGTCCTGACATGCTGAATTTTTTGGCCAGCAGAAAAATAAGCTGGCGCTGTGCATGGCCTGGGATGCTGCGCCAGCCCTGTTCATAGCTGCAGACCGCCTTGAGAGAAATCCCCATAAGAGCGGCAAGCTCTTTCTGGGTCTTATCCAGTTTTTTTCTGATATCGACGAACTCCTGGCTGTCCATAGCGTTTTTTCCGGGTAAAAGATTGAAGTTTACGGTTGATGCAATTATCCTGTCAGGTATCCTGTTGGTTATTGTGGACCATTGTGTCACACAGTAACACATAACTGGCTTTTTATGCAATCACTGAGAATCAAATTAATGGTGTCGTTATGCACGGTAACAAAGCTACCATTTGGCTGGTTCTTCTTTTCTGGGTTTTCCTGCTGTCCGGCTGTGTCCAGGAAGAAACATCCGAGCCTCTGCAGCTCGGCGACACTGCTCCTGATTTTGCTGTCAAAGATTTACAGGGTAATGTCATTGTTCTGTCAAATTTGCAGGGCAGCCCGGTTATTCTGCGCTTTTTCGAAACCAATTGTCGATTCTGCAGGGCTGATACTCCGGCATTTACTCAATTCTATACCGCCCACCAGGACCAGGGCCTGCACGTTTTATACATCGGCAGTTTTTATGAACAAGAGGCGGACCTGCAGGCTTTTGCCAAGGAACTTGACCTGGTGTTTCCGGTAGCCCTGGATAAAGAGGCTAGGCTGGCCGATTTGTATGGGATTCGTGCGTATCCGCAGACCATCTTTATAAGTTCAGAGGGGAAAATACTCGCGGCACTTCTCGGCGGAGTCGGGGAAGCGGAGCTGCGGGAAATTTTTGGTTACTGATCGACAATAAAGCAAGCAATGTGTCTTACCCACGCTAAAAAAGAGAAATACCATGAAAAACATGGCTTTAACGATAACTGTTCTGCTCCTGATCATTTCTGCTGCGACCGGCAGGAGTGAAGGTCCTCAGGCCGGCGAAGGCATAACTAAAGAGAGTCGGTGCCCAGTCTGCGGCATGTTTGTGGCAAAATACCCGCAGTGGCTGACCCAGGTGAATATGGCCGATGGCAGCGCCCAGATTTTTGATGGGGTAAAGGATATGATGGCCTATTATTTCAGCCCACAGCAATATGGCGCTGCTCCCCGGATTGCGGTTGCTGAAATCTTTGTCAAAGACTATTACAGCCAGAAATGGATCGATGGCAGAAAAGCTTTTTTTGTGCTGGGCAGTGACGTCTACGGCCCCATGGGGCATGAACTTATCCCTTTTGCCGACCAGGCAGCAGCGGAAAATTTTGTCAAGGATCATCAGGGCAAGGCAATATACGGCTTTTCTGAAATAACCCCGGATATCATTGAATCCTTGCGAAAAGGCCATAAAATGAAGGGCCATAAGATAAAAGAGCATACCATGCAGGGAAATACGATGCCGGAGAATGGTATACCCAAGAAAACCAACTGACCATGCGGCCATCTGTCGGTTTACTGATTCTTATACTGCTATTGGTGATGCTGGGGAGTGCTGTCGGCCATTCGGTGTTGACCAAGAGGCGGTGGCAGGCGGACAATTTTGCGCTACTTGGCAGTGTGGCTGCAGGCCTTGGTCTCTCCGATCTGGCCCTGTCCACCGAAGCCCGCTATACCCGCCATCCGGCGGTCAGTGATGCGGTCGTGGTGTCGATGGATCATCCGGGGGCAATCGATCATTTTCCCTCTACATTCTTCTGGGCTCCGGTGCGCTGATTTGATAACTGGAAATACAGGAGGCCGACTGCTCAATATTCTTGATTACGCACTGCACTCCCTGCGGCGAAAAACCCTCAAAAATAGCAGTGTATTTATTATCTTTACCCTGGTCATTTTTCTTTTTGCCTCCTTTCAACTGATGAGCAGGGCATTGACCGAAGCAGCGATGAGTATCCTGGCAACGGCGCCGGATATTACCGTGCAGCAGATGTCGGCGGGCAGGCAAGTTGGTATAGCCTCTGCAGTAAAGTCGCAACTGGCGCCGATTTTCGGGATTGCCCGCATCGAGGAGCGAATCTGGGGTTATTATTTTGATGAAAGCAACGGGGCCAACTATACGGTTATTGGTCTGCCGGATTCGCCCAAGGATTCGGCCGGAAAGCAACTGGTCGGCTTGTCTGAAGGGCGCTGGCCTGCCGTAGGTAATCAGGGAGAGGTGGTTATCAGTGATACTCTCCGCCACCATCTCCAGCTTGGCAGTCGAAAAAAATTCTCTTTATTTAGACCTGATCTCAGCCAGGCCTCCTTTACGACCGTTGGTCTTTTTGCTGCACAGACAGATATCCTCACCGCCGATCTGATTCTGATGCAGCTGGCTGACGCGAGAGATCTTTTTGCTATTGCCGATGATGTGGTGACGGACCTGTTGGTTGCGGCGGCCAATCCCGACGAAATTGACACCATTGCGCGAAAAATAAGCGAAATAGTGCCGGGAAGCCGAGTTATCACCAAAAACCAGATTTTGAAGACCTATAAAGTGGTTTTTAGCTGGCGCAGTGGGCTGGGTACTGTCTGCCTCTTGACTGCTCTGGCCGCCTTTGTCATTTTAGCCTGGGATAAAGCTTCCGGTCTATCACAGGAGGAGATGAAAGAGGTCGGGATATTAAAGATCCTCGGCTGGCAGACGACAGATCTTATTCTGCTGCGTTTTTGTGAGTCCCTGTCGGTTGCTCTCATCGCCTTTTTCTGCGGATATTTGCTTGCCTGGGGGCATGTCGTCTGGTTAAACGGGGCGCTGTTTCGCCCGGTGTTTCTCGGTTGGTCGGTGGTTCGCCCGGTTTTTTCCTTAGTGCCCTCTCTGGCTATTGGTGATCTAATGCTTGTCTTCTCCCTGTCGGTTATCCCCTATCTCTGTGCCACGGCGGTGCCTGCCTGGCGGGCGGCCACCGTTCGAGCTGATTCAGTGATATGAAATGGTTGTTGATTTTATTGATCTGCAGGCAGTGACTAAAATTTACAACCAGGGAAAGGCCAACGAGGTAATCGCCCTGAATACTATCAGTCTCCGTGTTGCTCAAAGCGAGATGGTCTGTGTGCAGGGACCAAGCGGCTCGGGAAAAACTACTCTGTTGAACATTATCGGCTGCATCTTTGCCCCAACCAGTGGCAAAGCGATGATTGCCGGCAAGAAAATATCTCGGTTGCCGGATCATTTTCTCACTCGCTACCGGCGCGAATTGATTGGTTTTGTATTTCAGAAGTACCAAATGATCGACCATCTGAGCGTTTTGGAAAATATCACCCTCCCGCTTATACCGTTAGGAATCTCACCCGGTATTCGCGAGCGAAAGGCCGATCAGCTGCTGGAAAAATTTGCCTTAAGCCATCGGAAAAAGTTTTCCATCAACCAATTGAGCGGTGGGGAACTGCAGCGGGTCGCCATAGCCCGAGCCCTGGTCAATGACCCGCCAATTATCGTCGCCGACGAACCGACCGCGCATCTTGACGGCAAGCTGTCGCTTGCGGTGGTGGATATGCTGGCCGCCTTAAGAGATGAAGGCCGAACCGTAGTTGTCACCTCCCATGACCCGATTGTCAGCGCTCATCCGGCAATGGCCAGGATAATTGAGGTGCGAGACGGGACAATCCAGCATCATCCGCTGGTGGTCTGAGGCTGCCATGCTGCTTAATTCCTGGTCAATTACGCTGGTCGTCATCTCCGCCGCTGCGTTATATCTGTCCGGGGGAACGGTTCGGACAGCCATCAGAATCTTGAGATTCTGGGATACCGAGGCCGATACGCAAAGACAGATCCACTTAGAAAATGAGACCTGGCTGTCGGCTCTGTTGATGGAATACGGCATGGTTCTGCAGCTTATTTCACTTTTTATCCTGGTTCTGGCGGCCGACAGCTATGCTGAAACGCTTATCGGTGCGATGTGCGCCACCGGCGCCTTTCTCGCCAACGGCTATGGCATACCACTCTTACTGGTGAAGATTCTCGGGATATTCCTTTATGGTTTCTGGATTGTCCTGCATCGTCTCGATATACGCTGTGAGGATTTGCCACTGACCCGGATCAAGTTCCGTTACGCTCTTTTTCTGGCACCGCTTCTGTTGGTTGATCTGATTCTGCTGCTGCTCTATCTGACACAGCTGCAACCGGATATCATCACCTCCTGCTGCGGCGTGGTTTTCGGCAGCCCCGTCGGTGACGGCAAAAATCTTATCGGACCAGTGCCGGTCCGTTTAGTGATGGCTTTTTTTTACGGGCTGGCCAGCCTGTTATTGGGTTTTGCTCTTTTGCTTTTGAAAAAAATGGGCACAACCGCTTGCCGCATTGCAAAATTTCCCGGCCTGGTGTTCAGTCTTCTGTGGATGATCTTTTTCTGCTTGTCCCTGCTGGTTATTACGGCGGTAATCTCCTCGTACATATACCAGATGCCTTTTCATCGCTGCCCTTTTGATATCCTGAAAAAGGAATATCATTTTGTTGGCTATGCTATCTATCTGCCCCTTTTTGGGGTCACATTCTTGGGGATGAGCACGGGACTGACCTCGCTTTTTACGACAATTTCTACGCTGCACCAGCCGGTGCATGCGTTTCAGCAGGCTGCACTGCGCTGCACTCTTTTTTTGCTGCCTCTTTTTCTTTTGGTGGTCACCTGGTTTCCTGTCGCGTATCTTTTTGCCGATTATCTCTGATTGATGGCGTTGTAAAAATCTACATTTTCTTCGTTGTTGCGAATTTTACTATCATCACGACATACTCTAGTACGCCGAAATAATGATAAAATTCACACGGCTCGAATATGAAGTTGTTTACTTAGCCATCGTATATTTCAGATTACTATGGGATTGTCTTTTATTTTCTTAACAACAAGCTTACAGTATGAATAAAGATTTGAACTTAACAAAATAATGTTGCCGGCCCAGGAAACTATGTCGATAACTCCCGAACCATATGAGGTCATTGCCGATTTTGATCCCCATTTCAAAATTTTTCATGATCTCATGCCCTTCAAAGTCCAAGAAATTCTCCTGATTTCCAGTCTCTATGACGCTTTTATCATGGAAGAGGATGGCAGTATCGCGACCAGACTCATCACCGAATATCATGGCTTGAATCTCAGTAAACCTCCAAAGATCACTAGAATTTCTTCAGCTGTCGAGGCGTTTGCCCTGGTCGGCAAAAAAAAATTCGATATGGTCATTACCATGCCTTTTCTCGGCGGGATGGACGCCTTTGCTCTGGGTGCGGCCATTAAAAAAATTCAGCCCGATTTGCCGGTGATTCTAGTCAGCCATACTCTCCGTTCAACCTTCCCTGACCAGGTGGACAGGCATGGCATCGACAAGATTTTTATTTGGTGCTGCGAGGCGGATCTGCTCCTCGCCATAATAAAAAATGTCGAAGACCATCGAAATGTGGCGATGGACACCAAACGGGCGATGGTGCGGGTCATTATCTATGTGGAAGATTCGCCGTTTTATCGTTCGCTTATTCTGCCCCTTCTGTACAGTGCGGTAGTGCGCCAGACCCAATCGGTGCTTGATGAAAGTCTCAATGAGCGGCACCGTCTGCTGCGTATGCGGGCTCGGCCAAGAATACTCATGGCCCAGAATTATGAAGAAGCGCAGCAATTGTACAAGACCTATAAACCGTATGTCTTTGCGGTAATCTCCGATGCCGCCTTCAGAAGAGCAGGCCGGGTCGATCCCCAGGCCGGGTTTGATTTTTTGCGGTCGATTCGAGGCGAGAGTCATGATATGCCTCTGTTGATGGTATCCACCGAACAAAAAAATCGTCTGGAGGCGGAGAGGATACCCGCGGTATTTATCGATAAAAATACCCCCAAGTTGCGTGATGAACTGCATACCTTTTTCTTGATTAACCTTGGCTTTGGCGATTTTATTTTTCGTATGCCCGATGGCACAGCCGTAGGTCATGCCTCGAATCTGGCCGAATTTGAACAACAGCTGCATGTTATTCCGGAGCAGTCGCTTTGGTATCATACGGTTAGAAACCATTTCTCCAATTGGGTGATGGCCAGGGCTGAGGTCATCCTGGCCCATAAACTGCACAGCGATTCGATGCCGGATACCGATGAACTGGAGATTATCCGGGCCGATCTGGTGGAGAAAGTCCATTCGCTGCGGAAACTGCGGCAGCAGGGTGTGGTCGTTAAGTTTTCAACAACCGGCTATGATCCCGACATCATGGATTTTGTCAAGATAGGCAATGGCTCACTGGGTGGCAAAGCACGGGGAATCGCTTTTATGTGGGCTTGTCTACAAGGTGCTCATCGTGACAATCCGCTCTTGGCGACGCATACGGTTACCATCCCAAAAACCTGTGTGATTACCGCTGACGGCTTCGATGCCTTTGTTGCTGAAAACAATTTGTATTTCAGTAAATTCATGCCCGACGAGCAGGTCGCTGATATCTTCCTCAATGCCCCCTTACCGGCCTGGCTGAGGCAGGAACTACAGGATTTTTTACGAAAAACAGCCCATCCGCTCACCGTTCGCTCGTCAAGCCTGCTTGAAGATGGCCGGTTTAAACCCTATGCCGGTCTCTATTCCACCTATTTTTTGGCCAACAACAATCCGGATTTTACCGAACGGCTTGGCCAGTTGGAAAGTGCTATCAAGCTGGTTTACGCCTCGACCTGGTTTGAAGGCCCCATCGCTTTTTCCAAGGTGACCGGCCACGGCCGGGAAGACTCGATGGCGGTGATTATCCAGCAATTGGTCGGCGATCAATACAGCAGCTATTTTTATCCAGCGGTCTCCGGAGTTGCTCAGTCGCATAATTATTATCCGGTTATGGGCTTAAACGCCGATGAAGGCATTGCTCATATTGCCTTGGGGATCGGCAAAACTGTCGTTGAAGGAGGCAAGTCGCTGTGGTTTTCGCCAGCCAAACCGAAAAAACTGATCCAGTTCTCCACCGTTGAAAATATGCTGAAATACAGTCAGCGGGAATTTTATGCCCTAGATATGGATCCGGCAGGGTGTTTGCGGCGAGACAACTCCAACCTGGTCCTGCGCACCGTACAACAGGCGGAAACAGAGCTGCCGGTGACTATGTTGGCCTCGACTTATATCGCCGACGAAGACAGGGTTCGTGATTCCTGTCTGCCGGGGGTCAAGATTATGACCTTTGCCCATTTATTGAAATACTCCAGTTATCCTCTTGGTGAAATTTTGGCGGAATTAGTCAAGACCGGCAAATCGGGCATGGGTGGGGAGGTGGAAATTGAGTTCGCCGTGCGCCTGCACCCGGAATTGGAAAAATCGGTTTTTTATTTTTTGCAGGTGCGACAAATGGCTACCGGCGGGGAAATGGCTGATACCCAGATCTGCGATCACGAGAGAGAAAAGGCCTTCTGTCGGGTTGGCAAGTCTCTTGGCCATGGCAGTTTTTCGAACATGGCCGATATAATCTACGTTTGTCCGGAGTCGTTTGACGGGACGAAAACCATGGAGATGGCCAAGGAAATCGGGGCAATGAATCGTCGACTGGTCGGCGACAATACCCCATTTTTGCTCATTGGCCCCGGGCGATGGGGTTCGGCTGATCCCTGGCTGGGCATACCTGTCCAGTGGGGCGATATCGCAGGCGTTGCCGCTATAATTGAGGTACAGAGCGATAAGATCAGAGCCGATCCATCCCAGGGCACCCATTTTTTTCAAAATATCACCTCCCTGGGTATCCCTTATCTGAGCCTTCATGAAAATAGTCGGCCCAATGGTGCACCATCGACCGATTATCTTGACTGGCGTTGGCTGAAAGAGCAGACTCTGGTAGAAAAAGGACAGTATGTGCATCATGTACGGCTTGATGCGCCCTTTACCCTGAAGTGTGATGGCACAAAAGCGGAAAGTGTTCTGTTTCAAATGGAAAAACCATGTACAATGGTCTGCACCATAGAGGGAAAAGAGATGTGGAATCAAAGCTCGAGCTTACCAGGAGAGGGTTAGTGGACAAGATAATTGATCAGATCAAGGACCGGGATCCAGAACAGCATGAATTCCACCAGGCGGTGCATGAAATATTGGCAAGCGTCAAGCCGGTCCTCGATCGTAACCTGCTGTACCGGCAACAGGCGATTTTGGCCAGGATAACCGAGCCGGAAAGGGTTATTATGTTTCGGGTGCCGTGGATGGATGATGAGGGGCAGGTGCAGGTGAACAGGGGATACAGAGTAGAAATGAACAGCGCGCTCGGCCCATATAAAGGGGGATTACGCTTTCATGCCTCGGTCAATCTCGGCATCATCAAATTTTTGGCCTTTGAACAGGTCTTTAAAAATTCCCTGACCACTCTGTCCATGGGCGGCGGCAAGGGTGGTTCGGATTTTGATCCGAAAGGCAAGTCGGATAACGAGGTGATGCGGTTCTGCCAGTCTTTTATGAGTGAGCTGTATCGGCATATTGGCCCCAATACCGATGTACCTGCCGGTGATATCGGGGTCGGCGCGCGGGAGATCGGCTACCTGTTCGGTATGTATAAAAAACTGAAAAATGAATTCACCGGGGTCCTGACCGGCAAGAGTCTTGCCTGGGGCGGGAGCCTTATCCGCCCTGAGGCCACTGGTTACGGCGCAGTTTATTTCGCAGCGGAAATGCTGCATGCCAAACGCGACACGCTGGAAAATAAACGCTGCCTCTTGTCCGGCTCAGGTAATGTCGCCCAGTTTACCGCAGAAAAAATTATTCAACTTGGCGGTCGGGTGCTTACGCTTTCCGATTCCTCCGGTTATATCTTTGATGAACAGGGAATTGACCGGGAAAAATTGGCGTCTATCAAAGAATTGAAAAATATACGCCGGGGGAGAATAAGCGAATATGCCGAACAGTATTCGGGTGCCGTCTATACCCCGGTCAACCCGTCTCTTGGGTATAATCTTTTATGGGACCACAAGGCCGATTGTGGTTTTCCCTGTGCAACGCAAAATGAAATAAATGATGTCGATGCACTCCATCTGGTCAAAAACAGTGTCCGGCTTATCTGCGAAGGAGCCAATATGCCGACGACCCCGGAGGCAATCGATATATTTCATGATCACAATATTTTCTTTGCCCCCGGTAAGGCTGCCAATGCCGGAGGTGTTGCGGTTTCCGGACTGGAGATGGCGCAAAACTCGATGCGTCTTTCCTGGCCGGCAAAAGAAGTCGACGACCGGCTGAAACAGATCATGAAGTCGATTCATAGGACCTGTCTGGAGGCTGCAAGTGAATATGGCACTCCGGGTAATTACTTGGCCGGTGCGAATATTGCCGGCTTTGTCAAGGTAGTACATGCCATGCTTGATCAAGGTTTAGTGTAGATTCTTTGTGCAGAGGGTAACGCTATGCGAGATGTCACGTTTAGCTACGATGATAAATGCCGGGCGGAATTTGCGTCGCTCATGTCCCGGGTAGAACATCTTTTTGTGTCAATAGACATACGGTGTCCATATGGCCTGCCATTTGTAGCACGATTTCACCAGGCCACCTTCGCGCCGCTCAGTGAACGGGCGATGGAGCTTTTTCTGACTGCCGGTTATCGGCGAAACGGCAATTGCCTGTATAATATGCAGTGTCCCAGCTGTTCCGCCTGCCTTCCTATTCGGCTTCATCCCGAGGAATTTCGGCCGAATCGTAATCAGCGCCGGGTGCTGAAAAAAAATCAGGATGTGGCAATGACTATTCTGCCGTTGTATCCTGAACGGGAGACCCTGGAGTTATGTGAAAAATTTTTGCAAAACCGCTACCCGAAAGAAAATAACAATGCCTCGGGTTATTATCGGGACTTTTTTCTCAATACGATCGTCAACAGCGCCCAGATTCAATACCGGGTCGATGGACGACTGGTTGGTACGGCAATTGTCGATATCGGTTATAACTGGCTGAATGCCGTCTATTTCTATTTTGATCCCGAGGAGTCCCGGCGCAGTCTGGGCACCTATAATATCCAGCAGTTGGTCGCTTTATGCCTGGAATGGGATGTCGCCTATCTCTACCTCGGCTATCTCATTCGTTCGGTTCCGGCCATGAGCTATAAAAAAAACTTTCGACCGCACTCTCTTCTTATCGATAACAAATGGCGTTGCGTAAAATAGATCGGGCTTTTTCTTGTTCATTAATGTGGCTTGGCTCTGGAAAATTCAACTCGATGCTGATCACGCTGCATAAAAAGAAGAGCACCAGGGCAAAATAGATTTTTCGATGGATCTTCTCCTGCTCCCAGAGGTGATGCAGCGGATCGAAGAGGTAGGTTATCTTATCGTAGAAAAAAGTCATGGCATATGAGTGTTTTTTTCAGCGTTCTCCTGCTCCTCTTTCTGCTGGCGCTCTTTCAGGCTGTTCCACCAGTCGAGTCTTTTGCGGATTTCCTTTTCAAAACCGAATGCAGATGGTTGATAGTAGTTTTTTTCGGCCATCTGGTCCGGGAAATATTTTTGATAGCTATAATGATAGGCAAAATCGTGGGAATATCGATAGCCTTTGTGGTAGCCCAACTCCTGCATCAGTTTGGTTGGCGCGTTGCGAACGGCCAGTGGAACCTTGAAATGGCTGGTTTTTTCGGCGTCGGCTTTAGCATTGTTATAGGCGGTTTCCAGGGCGTTGCTTTTGGGGGCGGCAGCGAGATAGACGGTTAACTGGCTGAGCGCGGTGTTGGCTTCCGGCATGCCGAGAAAATGAACGGCCTCTTTGACCGCCATCGCCTGGACAAGCGCCTGGGGATCGGCCAGGCCAACGTCTTCCGAAGCGATACGCACAAGTCTTCTGGTGATATAGAGTGGCTCCTCGCCCGCTTCGAGCATCCTCGCCAGCCAATAGAGCGCTGCCTGGGGGTCGGAGCCGCGAATTGATTTCTGCAGGGCCGATATCAGATTAAAATGCTCTTCGCCGCGTTTATCGTAAAATAATGATCTTTTTTGTATCGCTTCGGCGACAAAATCGATGGTGATATGATCGCCGATCTCGGCAATTGCCGCGACCAGCTCAAGTTCGTTGAGGGCTCTTCTGGCATCGCCCCCGGCCTTTTCGGCTAGCAGCTCAAGGGCATCATCGTCAATGGTCAGCCTTTTGGTCATTTTGGGCAGGGCTCTGGCCAGAATAGTCTGCAGATCGGTTTCCGTTAATGATTCAAGGACAAAGACGTGACATCTCGATAAAAGGGCGGGAATGACCTCAAACGACGGGTTTTCAGTAGTTGCACCAATTAGAATGACGGCGCCCGACTCGACATATGGAAGGAAAGCGTCCTGCTGTGATTTATTGAAACGGTGAATCTCATCGACAAAAACGATGGTATTGCGATTTTCCAACCGGTGAATCTGTTGCGCCCCGGCCATCAGTACCTTGACGTCACTGATTTTGCTCATGACCGCGCTCAGCGCGCAAAAGGCATGGCGCGTCGTAGATTCAATACATTTGGCTACTGTTGTTTTGCCGGTTCCCGGCGGGCCCCAGAGAATAAAGGAGTTGTATATATCCTGTTCGATCATGCGGCGGAGGGCAGTGCCGGTAGTCAGGAGTTTATCCTGCCCCTTTATGTCGTCAAGACTGTCCGGCCTGACTTTTTCAGCCAGAGGAATGTCGGTTGGCCGGGGGGATTTTTCAAAAACCGATAACTGTTTCATGGTTTTTTCGGGAAAATAAAATGTTCTTTGGTTTAGTGCTACGCTAAATTTGTTATACTTTAGTCCCTTATATATTAATTTGCAGATTAATTTGCTGTTTTTTTGAACTGCCTGGAGGAAGACCAGCATGAAACAATACCTGGAATTGTGTCGTCGAGTCATTGAGCAAGGCGAATGGGTGGAAAACAAACGAACCGGCAAGCGCTGCCTGACCATTATCAATGCGGATCTAGAGTATGATGTCAGTGGTGGCCTGTTGCCGGTATTGACCACCAAAAAGCTTTTCTGGAAACCGGCTATCGCGGAAATGCTCGGTTATCTGCGAGGCTATACGAGTGCCGCCGATTTCAGAAAAATCGGCTGCAACACCTGGAATGCAAATGCCAATGAAAATCCCGAATGGCTGGCCAATCCATTTCGCCAGGGCGAGGACGATATGGGCCGCTGTTACGGAGCCCAGGGCCGCAATTGGCGTAACCCGGAAGGTACGTCTATCGATCAGTTGCAGAATGTATATAATGATCTGCGCCACGGGATTGACAATCGCAGCGAGATCATGACTTTTATGAATCCCGGCGAACGGGACCGGGCCTGTTTAAACTCCTGCATGCACACTCATACTTTTAGCATCTTAGGCAAAAAATTGTATTTAACGTCGTATCAGCGTTCCGACGATCTGCCGCTGGGGCATGGTTTTAATCAGGTCCAGGTCGGTTGGCTGCTGCTGATCATGGCCCGGATAACCGGCCTTGAACCGGCCAAGGCTTTCCATAAAATTGTCAATGTCCATGTCTACGAAGACCAGCTGGAACTGTTGCGCGATGTGCAGATGCAGCGCGAACCGTTGCCGTCGCCTCAATTGAAAATCAATCCGGATATTAAAACCCTGCACGATTTGGAGACCTGGGTGAGCCCCGATGATTTTGAACTGGTGGGATATAGGCATCATCCTGCTATCAAGTATAAATTCGCTGTATAAGGCCTGATCAATATACTTTTTCGAGGTTGCTATGAAGAGGAGCGGGGAGGCCGAAAAGATCGCTGCCTTATTACAATTTGCCGAACATGCCGGCGCGACCAGGGCCACTTGTCTGCCCCCTGAGAGTATTCGGGTGGAGGACCGACTGGCCGATTTCTGCCGCGATCCTAAATGCCCGTATTGGGGGCAGTCTATGAGTTGCCCACCCTATGTTTCCGGTCCTGCCGAGTTCAGAAAACTACTGCAAAGGGTGCAGTATGTCTTGGTGTTTCGTATTGAAATCCAGGCTTCTTCATTGCATGGTGAGGATCGACCGGAGGTTATGCGCCTGCTGCATGAAATTACCGCAACAATTGAGAGAGAAGCAATAAGACTCGGATTCTCCTCGGCTGCAGGGTTCGCCGGTGGTTCCTGTAAAGCCAGTTTTTGTGCTGATCAGCCTTCTTGCCGGGTTATTGCCGGCGAAGGTCCATGTCGCCATCCGGACCATGCCCGCCCCTCAATGTCCGGCTATGGCGTGAACGTTGGGGCATTAATGCAGGCTGCCGGATGGTCGACCCACCTTTTTCCCGGTCATGCACCTGACGGAACGGAACCGTTGTCGTGGGTGGCCGGACTGGTGCTTCTTGGCTAGACAAGGTAAGTTTAAGCCGGAAGAGAGCGCGCCGATACTACTCCGTGGTAATTGACTTAGGCCGTTAAATACAGTAGCAATTATGAACAGAATTTGTCTCTTTTTAAGCGCACAGTTTATTGGTGGGAAGTCCTGAATTTCTAACTCTAAGATGAAGGAGGAAACATGAAAAACGCATGGCCCATTGTGTTTGCGTGCATAACTGCATGCATATTCTGGTCGTCCGGAGCGTTTGGTGAGGGTGGACCACAGCCCAAACCACTGCCCAAGGCAAAAACCATTGCCGAATTAGCCGCCCGCTATGACTCCAGCAAGTGTATGGAATGTCATGAGGATGTGCATGATGAATGGTCGGAATCGCTGCATGCCAAATCCATCCTCGGCACGCCCCGTACCGCGCCGACTATCCTTACCGCTATTGACAAGGGTCTGAAACTCTTCCCGTATTCCGAGGTAAAAAAAGATTCCGACATCACTGTTGAAAGCCTGATGATGTGCATGAAATGTCATCTGCCGCAGATCGATGAAGCAACCGATGACGTCGCCCGGGAGATTGTCGCCACGATCCGCGGGTGGCTCCAAGCCCATAAGGATGGGGAGACTGAAAAGGCGGCCAAGCTGGAAAAAACTATTGCCAGCTTAAATATCGGCTGCATGGTTTGTCATAATAAAATGGCAATCATTCATAAGTATGCCGACGGCTACCCCCAGCCTGATACGGTATACGGTGCCCAAGAAGGGGATCATGAAGATGAAAGCCATCCTAAGATGGCGATAGCCCCGGCCATTAATGAATCAATTTTTTGCGGCCAGTGCCACGGTCTTGGACCAAATTTTGAACTGGCTCATCCGTCCCAGTGCGCCACCGCGTATGGCAGCTACCTTTTTGCCTATGTCGCGCATGGCGGCAATGAGACATGTCAGGAATGTCATATGGTCAAGTCTGGTCTCGGCCATGACATGCAGTCGTACCGTGATGAAACGATGCGGAAAATGGCAGTTGATGTCAAGGTTGAAGGAAGATCCTTGTTCTGGCGGAAAAATAAGGAAGAAGGGGTTCTGCCTATCGGTGTCGTCAATGTGGAAATCTACAACAAGACGGGACACGGCATCCCGGACGGCTGACCTACTCCAAACCGGCTGGTCCTGGAAGTGACCGCGAAAACAACTGATGATAAAGAAATCTATAAAAACCAAAGAATTTATATGCCCTTTCCCGGACGTTTTGGACGAGGCAAAGAGATGGGCAGGGGTCCTTATGAAAAAAGTGGTCTTCTGCGAGAAACAAGTATTCCACCGTTGGCACGAGTTCATGAAACCTTTGAAATCACCTATCCTTTTAAAGATCCAGCCGAAGGCGCGAAAGGCGAAAGGGAACTGATAAATGACGAATTAAATGTGTCCGTCGTTTTATGGTATCTGCCTTTTGGTGAATTCGACGGTAACGAAGTCGTTTTTTTCGAAGACAAGAAAAAGCTTGACCTGAAAACCGAATGGGTCTGGAGATAACTTCTCCTGCATCTATTCTATAACTTGTACCCTCGCTGAACCTGTAAGGATCCGGTTCATGCGGGGGTATTTTTTTTCTTTTCCCTTGTTTCTTATAGATAATACTGCAGATACATATGATAACTGTAAAGGAACGTTTTCAGGGCTGTCTGCTCGGCCTGGCTTCGGGAGATGCGCTGGGAACGACCGTTGAATTCAAAGCTCCCGGCACCTTCAGCCCGGTGCAGGATATAGTCGGAGGCGGACCATTTAATCTGACAATAGGGCAGTGGACCGATGATACGTCGATGGCTCTTTGTCTGGCCGAAAGTCTTATTACCTGCCAGGGGTTCGATGTCCGGGATCAGATGGAGCGGTATACCCGCTGGTGGCAAGAAGGGCACCTGAGCAGCACCGGGCGGTGCTTTGATATCGGCAACACCGTTGCCGGTGCCCTGCGGCAGTTTAGCCAAACAGGCAATCCTCTGGCCGGTTCCACCGATCCGCATAGGGCCGGCAACGGCAGCCTGATGCGCCTTGCCCCAGTACCGATGTTTTTTGCGGCCGAGCCGGAAAATGCTATCCGGATGAGTGGGGAGAGCTCGAAGACGACCCATGGGGCTGAGACCTGTGTCGATGCCTGCCGCTATTACGGCGGCTTGATTGTCGGCGCTTTGCGGGGAACAGAAAAAGAGCATTTATTGTCTCCCTGCTATTCTCCTGCCGCCGAGATATGGCAGCAGGAGCCGCTCTGCCCGGAAATCGAGGCGATTGCCTGCGGTTCTTATCAGCATAAACAGCCCCCGGCGATTATCGGCAGCGGCTATGTGGTTCAGTCTCTTGAGGCGGCGCTCTGGGCTTTTGCCAATTCAATAACTTTTGCCGAAGGCGCTCTCTTGGCAGTCAATCTGGGTAATGACGCCGATACCACCGGGGCCATTTATGGCCAGCTGGCTGGAGCCTGGTATGGGGAAATGGCCATCCCCAAAGCATGGCGGAGCTGTCTTGCCCATCTCGATCTTATCAGCTCCATGGCCGGGGAGTTATCCGAAAACTACTTGAAGTCCTGCAGAAAATTCTGAACAAAAGTTTCCATTTCGGCATGCGGCAGCGGTTGCTGGGGAATAAGGCCCGAGGTATAGCCACGCCGGCGAAATGGCTCGAGTAGCCGGGCGTTGCCACTGATGATATGCACGGGTACGGAAAAGGGTTCCCCTTCGGCGGTGAGCTGCTGGTTTGGCTGATGGTCACCCAGAATGATAATCAGCGTGTCGGGGCTGACATATTTGGCCAAATAGTCGCCCAACAGCTTGAAATCGTAATCCAGGGAACGGAGGTACGCCTCGCCGGCGTTTTTCAGATTGGGCCAGGATATAGGGTAGCGGACCGGCGGCAGAGTATTATAAATATCTCCGTCGCCGATGCTGTCCCAATCGTCAATATAAGGTGGCTGTACGCTAAAAGATGCGTGGCTGCTGACTAACACGTAGCGAACAAAGAGCGGCTGCGAATGCTTGACGAATTCGCGTTGGTGCACCCAGTCGAGGACGAACTGGTCGGCCATGGGTGCCCAGCCAAAGGTGGGGCCGCGATAATCGAAATGTTCGGCGTAATAGGCCTGTTGATAGTCGTAGGCCGCCCCTTCCGGATAGATAAAACGGGTGCCGGGCATTACCGAAACAGTGCGATAACCGTTTTGGTCGAAAAATGACGCCAGGGGCACAAGCGTTGAGTGCAGCAAGGCGTTATACTCAACATTGTTCTGTACTTTGAAACCGAATTCCAGGGTGCCGTGGGCCAGATAGGAAATGCCGCCGAAGGTCGGGGACACCAGATACGAGGAAACCGCCATAAAACCATGTTGTTCCAGCGTCTTGGCAAGACCGTCCATGGTTGCCTGCATAGCCTGTCGGTAATGCGGCCTGGTATAGACTGTTCGGCCATACGATTCGATCATAAAGAGCAGCACATCGGCCTCCTGCAGTCCGGCAAGAGAGACCGGACCATCACCTCTTTGCCGGGCCGTCTCCTCCATACGGCTAATCATAACCTGCTGAAGCTCGTGTTGACGATAGGTTGAACGTATCTCCTGGGCCAGTCGGAAGATGGTGGGTGTTGACGGCGGATACCAGTTCTGCTGAAAAGCCATGCTGAGAAGGAGCAGTGAACCGCTGAGAAACGACAACCGCACCCGCTTGTCGGCAGCAAGGGCTCTTGCTGCTGTCTGCCAGGCCACCCAGCTCAAACCGAGGAACCCAAAGGTTACCGTTGTTCCACTCACGACCATCAGGATTACCCCTTTAGTATCCGATGATGTCAGCAGCAAGTCGAAGAGACTAAAGATATACGCCGAATCGAGGTACAGGTTGAACGGACGATTGAGATACATGGGGGCAACGACATCGCCGATGCGGAGCAGCCGCAGCAGCAGAAAAACCAACCATACCAATGCCGTGGTGCAGGTGAGCAGACGTTTAGTCCTGGTGGCAGTCAGGGTGAGGAGGATAAGGAGCAGCCAGACATCGATCGATGGCTGCAGTAGCTGTCGGGATAAAAAATGATCGTTCGGATAATTAACGTGCAGCAGTGCGCTGAGCAAGGCAAAGGCGGCAAGAAATGACAGGGGCGGCGGCAATTGGGGCTTGAGAAAGGTCATGGTACCAGATTCATACGTTTGGCTAAGAGATCGAGGTGTTTGGCAAGAAAAGACAATTCTCCAACCTCCACCTGTCGGTGCCGCGCATCGGCCCAGGCCGACAGGCCGACAGGGGGTTCAGGTTTTCGGGCGAGTTCTGCGGCTACTGTGTCGATTATGGCATGCAGGAAAAAGCTTTCATCCTGCGTATACTGCCGATTACGGGGATGGATTATCCAGTCGGAGCTGCCTGCCGCCAGGATTTCGAAATCCGGGCTTTGCATCAGGTGCAGTAAGCTGCGTCCGGTGTGACTGGCCCCGATTTGCCGCGTCTCCATGGAATTATGATAGCCTCGGATGATCTGTTTATCGTCCTCGCTTGGCGGCAGAAAAACAGTTTCGCCATCGAAATTGCAGCTTAAATAAGCCAGACCGCCGTGGGCCATCTGGGCCAGGAGCTGCGGCAGCATGGCAGCAGCATCGACCAGATCAAGCACGGCATGGGCGACCAGCAGGTGAAAAGGGCCTCGTGGATGGGCTGTGCTGCTCAGCTCTTCAATACTGCCGGTCGCCAGGATAAGCGAAATCTCACCCCTTGGGGTTAGGAGCAGGGCTCGATACTGCTCGGGCCAGAATAAAGCGTGGCCGCGTTGTTGCGCCCATTGTGTCAGATAGCAACGCGCCGCCTGCTGCTGGCCGGGATCGTTATCAGTGACCAGATAGGTTGCAGGGCCAGGCAACAGCTGCCAGTCGATCATTCGGGCAAACATGGTGCCGATCCCGGCACCGACCTCGAGAATATGGATCCCCTCCCTGTTGTTTTGGCTAAGCTGCTGCAGTGCTTCGCCCAGAGTTTGCCGGACATAGTGGTTGAGGGCCCGGTCATCGATGCTTTTTTTCGCCGCGAGATAGTGCGGGCTAAAGCTCTTGCCGGTGGCATCGGCGATTCCTTGCATTTCGTGTCTGTTCATGGTCATGCCGCCGGTCGTCCTCTATACATCTGCTGCAGAAATGTATTGATAGTCATGATACTGTCCTGCCAGCCGGGATGGTTGAGAGAGGTGGTCCTTGCCGCCAGGGCGAAGCGGAGCAGTTGCTCTCGATCCCGGTGCAGCCCGGACAGAAGGGGTGTCAGCCCCAAAATATCATCGGCCGCCAGCAGGTAGCCATTGATTCCGTGGTCGATGGTTTCGCCCGCTGCTCCGCTGCGACAGCCAATGGCCGGCAAGCCAAAACCCATCGCCTCGAGGATGGCAATGCCGAAACCCTCATAGGCATAGGGCATGCAGAAGATATGGCTGCTCGTGAGCACCTTCCGCAGCATATCATCATGGAGTAAGCCAAGAAACTTGACCGATGTCAAGAGGTCAAGCTGCTCAACCAGCTGGTGTATCTGCCGGGCGTAAGCAGGGTCAAAATCAAGCCCGCCCACTACTGCAAGCTGCCAGAGATTGCGGTCAAGTCCGGCGAGCGCCTGCAGCAAAGGGCGCAAGCCTTTTCTTGGTATCACATTGCCTAAAAAAAGTAACTTCAGCGGCCCAGGGAGCTGGGTCCGCCGATGAATAGCCTCGGTTGTAAGAGCACTTCCCAATCGGTCTCCTGCGGGATAAGCAATGATCTGGGGACGATTATGGGGTGCCAGGGCTGCCACCTTCTCTCGGGTCGTTATCGAGTTATGGATAAAGCCGTCCACCGAGGCCAGAAAGTTACGTTCAACGATAGCCAGCATCTTGTTCTGCCAGGGGTGGCGGGGTTCGTCGCTCATGGTATGATGGACGAGGGCGATGAGCAGCGGGCGATCCGCCTGTCGCCGCAGTCGCCTGTTGACCAGGACCAGCGACGAATGGCACAGTTCATCCTCAATCAGGATATCGAACTTTTTAGCCAGCAGGCGGCGGCAGAGCCCTGGCTGGACATTGTGCCATAGCCGCCGGCGGTACGGCACAGAGGGCAGCTCGATCACCTCCACCTCGTGGCCAAGCCGAGTCAACCCCTCAACAACAATTCGGTCATAAAGGTTGCCGCCGGTGAGGATGTCCAGGCTGCCGTAAATGACCAGGCCGATGCGCATCAGAGAGCGACGCGGCAGGAAGTCCAGGCGATAGCATCCTCATGAATGATGACGGTGATGGCGCTTAGTTGAAAAGCCGTAAATCGCTCCTGGAAGATGGTATTGAGGATGGTTGCCAGCCGTTCGATGCTGGGGTTGCTACCGGCAAAACTGGCCAGACTGTTGAGGGTTTTGCTGGAAAACTCGGCGACAACCTTATCCAGCTGGCTCTCCACCTCGACAATATCGACCAGAAAACCATGCTGATCCAGGGTTGGTTTTTCAAGGATAAGTTCCAGCCGGTAATGGTGCGTGTGCTCGATATTTTCTTCCCCCCAGTCGCCGCCAGTAAGGTAATGCCGGGCACTGAATTCGCGCTGTATGCCAAGACTGTACATCATACTAAGTTCTCCTCTTTAGACCTTTTGTTGCTAGTCCATTTGATAGTCAAAAATGACCAGAATTGTCTGTTCCGGGCTGCGGTCAATAAGGTCGTAGGCCAGAGCTGCATCCGCCAGGGCGAAACGGTGGCTGATGCAGCTGGCCGGACGAATCCTGCGCAACATTTCCCAGGCCAGCGCGAGGCGTCGAGTTGACGACCATCGACCGGCCAGGTGGGGAGCTATGCTGCTCACCTGCGAGCTGATAAAGCTCACTCGCCCGCGATGGAAAAATGAACCCAGATCCAGCGGCAGTTTCTTTGCGCCATACCACGAACCAACCACCACCCGACCACTGAAGCGGGTCAGCGCCAGGGCCAGATCCAGTCCCGCCGGGTTGCCGGAGAGTTCATAGACGAGATCCGCCTCCCCGCCCTGCCCGACAACGCCGCCTAACTGGCTAAAAGAAGGGGGATCGGCTGGATCAAAGCAGGCATCGGCGCCAAGACCCAGGGCGGCTGCGCGTCGCAGTGGATAGCTGTCAAGCCCGGCCAGGGATCGCAATGGGAAATGGGAAAGCAGGGCGGTTGTCAGCAGACCGATTATACCCGTGCCTACGACGATGACATTTTCACCGATCAGCGGATTGCCATCCAGCAACAGGTTAACCGCCGTTTCCATGCTGGGCAGGAAAAGCGCGGTTTCATCATCGATATCCTCGGCAATAAGATGCAGGGTCTCTGGTCTGGCGCAAAACAGATTCTGATGGGGCTGGAAGGCAAAGACCCGACGACCGAGCCACTCGCCTTCGACACTAGCTCCAACTTCAATAACTCGGCCAACCGCACAGTAACCGTAGCTGAGCGGATAGGCAAAGTCTCCGGCCAGGGCATCGATGGTATTGTCAAGCGGCACTCCTTGCGGCCACTGGCCGCGATAGATCAGCATCTCGGTTCCGGGGCTGACAGCGGAATAGCGGGCCTGGACCAGCACCTCGTCGGCGGCAGGTTCCGGAGCATCTCCAATATCTATGGTGATCCGCCCCGGCGCGGCAAATACTAGGCGATGCTGTTTCATTGCGCGAATTCCTGCCAGTGCGGCTGCCCCCAGAGGATGATGTCTTGTCCACAGGGTTGGTAGGATACCGCATTGAGTCGCAGCAGTGAACCATTGCTGACTATCGGTCTGTTCAATAGAGGCAGGCCTCCCACCAGGTGTGGCGCGATGGTGATGATCATTTGGTCCACTAGACGCGATTCGATAAAGCTGGTGATAACCCGGCTGCCGCCCTCGACCATGATGCTGCGGATCCCTTTTCTGCCAAGCTGGTGCAGCAAATCCGGCAGATCGACCCGACCAAAATGGTCACGACGGCAGGATATAAGCTTTACTCCCCTGGCTCTTAAGGCACTGATCCGCCAGTGATCGTCGGTGTGCGAATAGGCCAGCCAGCATTTATGGTCGTTGCGTGCAAGCAATTTAGCTTCTAAAGGAGTGCGTAGATTACTGTCGAGAACAATTGGCTGTGGATTCACTCCTTCGACCAGCCGGACCGTGAGTTGTGGATTATCGACGAGTACGGTATTGATGCCGATAATAATGGCATCGCAGACGGCCCGGATACGATGGGTCAAAATCATCGACTGGTCACCACTTAGTTGCAGAGGCTTGCTGTTGCGGGAAGCAATGCTGCCATCTATGCTCTGAGCATAAGAAACCGTGACTAGCGGTCGCTGGTGTCGGGCCAAAAACTCTTCGGCCAGGCTCGGTAAGCGATCAAACCATGTATTCTCCGGGCAATAATTCATCTATCCTCCTTTGACTTTGGTACCCCAATTAATGGTAACTCTCTCTGCTAAAGGCGGTTTTGCCTTCTGATGGGACACTATTCTTCTGATGGGTCAAGTATTTCCAGGTGAGTCCAAGTCCTGCTAGATTGACGACGACATCACGAAGCCGGATAATAAGGCAGAGGCCCATGCCCAAGGCACTGCCCAGGCCAAGCATGGCCGTCATCCAGGGAAGAGCTGCTTCCAGAACCCCAATTCCTGCCGGCAAGGGGGTGAAAAAGGCCATTCGAGCCACGACAACTATGGCAGTGAGCTGGCCGAAAGAAAGAGGAGTCCCCAGAAAAAAAGACATCAGCCAGAATTCGCCGAATATCGCCGCCCATTGGCCAAGAGAAAGAAGGTTGGTGAGCAGAAAAGGAACTGGATGGTCGCGCAAGAGCGATTGCGCCAGATCTTCCCCCTTGGCGATCGTTTTCTTCATTGACCATGTTCTGACCCCTCCTGTCGACCAAAATTTTGGGTAAAGAGTATTGACCCAACCCAGGAGTCGAGAAAGAGGCCGTATCCCGGTGAAAAGGGCCGCTGCGAGGCCGGTGAGACCTGTAAGCAGAGCGATGAGCAAAACCAGTCCCCGACCTTCCGGCAAGAATTCACCGTCACTTACGCCGAGAGCGCTCAGACAAAAAAGCAGGACGATAAAGCTGGCCAGAAGTTCCAGCAGCCGGTCGACAGCCACCGATGTTGTCGCCGTGGGCAGCGATATGCCCTGCCGCCGGTAAAGCAGATAAATTGCCAGTGGTTCGCCGCCAAAAAGCGGGCCCGGGGTAAGATAGCTGACGGTGCCTGCGGCCATGCGATAGCCGCAGGTGGTGAACAGGCTAATAGGTACAGCCAGGGTTTTTAAGAGCAGCCACCACCTGGCCGCCATCAGGGGCAGCATCAGCAGGTTGACCATGACTATGACTAGGACGGCCGGCAGGCTGATACCGCTCATAAGACGCCAGACCGGATCCCAGCTCATGCCGTGCAGGGCATACCAGACCAGGATCAGACTCAGTAGGCCGAGCAGCCGACGGCGGGTGGCGGGTTTTATTTGACTCATATCGCCTTGCCTGCTCTCTTGCCGTTATTTTTTTTGTTGCGGTAAAGAAGGGTTTCTTCCGGTGCCCACAAGGACAAGCGACCAGTTCCGGCAAGAGTCAGAATAACCGCGATACTGAAGATACTAATTGATAGCGGCGAGATGCCAAGGGGCGATACAGTGCAGCCGAGCAGCAACACCAGCAACAGTGCTGCGCTGCGGCCGAGAAAGCCAAGCCCGGCCATAAGGCAGCAGACGTAGAACCCTGTCTGCCAGAACATCTGTGTCGACAATATGGAGCTGTGGGTAAGAGTGACACCTGCGCCTGCCAGAAGAAGCAGGCGCAATATAGGCGACAGCCACAGCATAAGCGCTCGCACCTGCCGGTCAATAACTAGCTGCTGAGTATCATCCGTTGCCAGCCGACCGGATATCACCAGCCAGTCGCGGACAAATCCGAGCAGCAGGGGTGTCATAAAAAGATACCCGGCAATAAAAGAGAAAAGTCGATCAAACATTGGCAATAGCACCATGGCCACCAGGCCCATCTGGCAACCGGCAATAATCCTGGCATAAGGCCGAGCCCGCCAGGTGATTACCGGCAGCCCCCGACGGCGGCGCCACCAGATGGCGAAGGTATATAGATAGTAGGCCATTCCCACCAGCAGGTAGGCGATGGGTAGACGGCCAAGAGCCACTGCCACCATGCCGGCAACCAGCAGGCCGGCGGCATCGGTTGCCATATCCAGTTTTTGGCCGAGTTCGGTTTCGTGGTTTTGTTTGCGGGCGATATATCCATCGAGGAGATCGGCCAGAGCAACTAACAGGTAAAGAATCCCTGGTATCCAGGCCCAGATCGGGTAGTCAAAGTTATACTGCAGAGCCTGGCCGGAAAAAAGAGCAAGAGGCAGCAAGCCGGCCAGAACGATAATGCCGCCGGCTCGTGCCAGGGTTATCCAGTTGGCTGCTCCCAGGTTTTGATACACCAGGTCTTGGTTCTTCGGATGATGATTAGCGGTCAGGTGCTGCACCAGCTGTTGCAGTATATAACAAGCCACCGCAAGCCCCGGCAAAAAAGAGGCAACTGTTTGCAGATTACCGGGCACTAGCGGCCAAACTGCAGAGAGGCAGAGCAACCAGAGACTAAAAAGCAGCACTGCCGCCAACCGTGACTGGCGATGCAATGGCGCAGGTATCGCCGATCGGTTAAAATTTTTTTCGTCGCAGCCACTACGGTTTTTGTGCCCGGTCCAGTTAAGCGGGGTGTTCATTGCAGCAGACCAGCCTGCAAGGCGTTGAGGGTAGTCTGATCCAGTCCTGCCTTCTGCAGGAGATACTCATCAATGGTCCGGTACTTTTTTTTCAGATGCTCCAGCATGGCGATTAGGGGCTCGGCTGGCGCCCCCAGGTAGGGTGTGGCCCGGTCGGCACCGATGCCGATTTCGGCAAAGCGCACGTATATGGGTTGCAGCCGTTCGGCATTGCAATCATTGGAGAGGTCATGATCGAATAAAATACTTTCCTCGGGTACCCCGAGTGCCGCCAACAACAGTGCAGCGCATATTCCGGTACGATCCTTACCGCCGGTGCAGTGAAAGACCAGGGGTAGATTTTCGCTGCAGGAAATCAGACGGAGAACCGTACCCCATACAAAACCGAAATCATCCAGATAACGCCGGTAGAGATCAATAAAGAAATCCATGGTCAGCCAGGCGTCATCTCCTGCCTGCAGCCGGGCCATCACCATTGAGGGATCAAATCCATTAGCTTGTACCGGTAAAGAGAGCAGGCGAATCGAGCCGTCCTGCGGCATAATATCCGGGGCTTTTTGCTGTTCGCGCAGTGTTCGGAAGTCGCAGATCACCTTAAACTCTAGATTCTGCAAGGTTTGCTGATCTTCGTGGGTTAAGCGGGAAAGATGATCCGATCGAAAGACCAGTCCTTTTTTTACCTGACGATTGTCGCTGGTCTGATAGCCACCAAGATCACGAAAATTGACCGGTCCTGTAAGCAACAGCCGTTTATCATCAGAAGAAAAAAGACCTTTTTGCGTCATGAAAGCCTCTTTATGAGTGCTGAATATATATAACAGGCAGGTCAGCTTTATTGCCGATAGCCTTATTGCTTATAGATTCGTTTCGGCGAATTCGTAAGTGAAATCTTTGGGTGTTCTCACTACCAGAACCGGCTGCGTTGCCTTGTGGAGGACTTTGCGGGCCGTGCTGCCCATCATGATTTCACTGACCTTCCCGTGACTTTGGGCGCCTATGACAATCAGATCGGCAGAGATGTCATTGGCCACCTTGATAATAACCTGCGCGGGATACCCTTCAAGGACGTGGATGGCAGTGACAGGATTGTCGCATTGCTGGACGTGCTCGCATTCATCAATGCACATTTTCTCCATCCGCGCCTGCAACTTCGCTTGCATAGATTCTTGGGCCTTGCTGTGCATCTGTTCGGAACTGTCATGGGAGACATACTGTTCCACCAGACTTTTGCCAAAAGTGGAAAGGGGTTCCATGCCATGGACGGCGACGATTTTGGCTTTATGCTGACGGGCCAGGGCCAGGGCGTAACGAAATATGTATGGTGCCCCCGGGCCAAGGCCGGTAGCGTAAAGGATAGTTTCTATTTTCGGCAGCATATTGGTACTCTCCTGAGATGTAAAAAACTAGCTGATTTTTTCCGGTTTACAGACATTTTCCGCCTTTGCCGCGCTCCGACCGCATCCCTTACAGTAATGGGTTGCCGGTTGAATCAGCGCTATATAGGCCTGGGGATCTTTGATATGCAGCTCTTCATCGACATGAGCACAGAGAGTCTTTGCTTTGTTATCACTCATGATGCACCTCCCACAAAAGATTTTTTCCTATAGAGAACAGTCCCGGTTTTCTTATCAAATAAAAAGATTAGATTCTCGAATACCTCCTTTGCTGATATACGGTAATCTTCAACACAGGATAGACACAGAGCGGTCCATGTCAAGCAACGGCGTTGGAGTCTTTGGAAGAATTGGTTAAATTAAATAACCTGGTAATCAGCTGCTTCTTATCGTTCTCGCTTCAGTATCTTGATGTTTGTGGGGAGGGCATTATTTTTAATGTCACTGTGAAATATTAAAGTATGTGGGAGGAGAGACCGTATATTTAGAAAGTACTGCAGGTCTGGATGCCAAAGTGGTATTTATGTGCGACCTCAGTCGGATTTCCGAAACTATTTTTTCTCTAAACTATGAGAGAGGTAATTATGTCCACATCGATTCAAGCCTTGCTGGCAGCCACCCCAATCATTTTGGCAGCCATTCTTCTCGTCGGGTTGAATATTCCTGCCCGACGCGCGATGCCAGTAGTTTATCTTGCTGCCGTCGGGATTGCCCTTTATTTCTGGAAAATGTCCTTCAATCGCGTCCTCGCCTCCACAATTGAGGGAATGCTTGTCACCATCGCTGTACTGTGGATCATATTTGGAGCAATTATGCTGCTCAATACCCTCCAGAATTCCGGAGCTATCTCAACCATCCGTGCCGGTTTTACAGATATTAGCCCAGATCGACGGGTTCAGGTGATGATCATCGCCTGGCTCTTCGGCTGTTTTATCGAAGGTGCATCCGGCTTCGGTACTCCGGCCGCCATTGTCGCGCCACTGCTGGTTGCCATCGGCTTTCCTGCCCTGGGTGCGATTATGGTTGGAATGATGATCCAGTCAACCCCGGTATCGTTTGGCGCTGTAGGTACTCCAATCCTTATTGGGGTGACAAATGGCCTCAATCACTCTGCCATGAGTGTGGAGCTAACTTCACTCGGTTCCAGTTGGGAAGCCTTCATTCGCCTCATCACCTCCGAGGTCGCAATTGGACACGCTATTTGCGGCGTACTTATGCCGTTATTTATGGTTATCATGATGTGCCGGTTCTTTGGTAAAAACAAGAGCTGGACAGAGGGATTGGCGATGCTTCCTTTTGCCCTCTTCACCGGTATTAGTTTCTCCATTCCGTATGCCCTTACCGGAGTATTCCTCGGTCCTGAGTTTCCATCAATCGTCGGCGCTCTCGTCGGTCTGGCCATTGTCGTTCCAGCTGCCAAGAGCGGCTTTCTCGTACCAAAGGAAAGCTGGGATTTCCCTCCCCGGAAAGAATGGCCCGGGGCATGGATTGGACTACTCATCATGAAACAGCCGAGTAGCGATGAGAGAAAAATCCCGATAGTTCTGGCCTGGGTACCATACCTGCTCGTCGCAGTCATCCTCGTTGCCAGTCGGATATCACCTGAGATTAAAGGGCTATTTACAAGTTTTTCCTTTGGCATGAAAGACATTCTTGGCGAGACGGGGATCGGCTATGCAATACAACCCCTCTATCTACCGGGTGGCATCCTGCTCATCGTCTGCCTCATCACCCTCTTTTTACACCGTATGAAACCGTCCCAGCTTGTTTCTGCCGCTGGAGATGCAGGTAAGACTCTGATCGGAGCAGGCTTCGTCCTGGTCTTCACCATCCCAATGGTACGAATTTTGATTAACTCAGGGGTAAACGGCGCTGATTTAGTCTCGATGCCTGTTGCCATGGCAAGTTTTGTCGCCGACACCTTTGGCTCTTTTTATCCGTTCTTTGCACCAACTGTAGGTGCCCTTGGTGCCTTTATTGCCGGATCCAACACTGTTTCCAATATGATGCTCAGCCAGTTCCAGTTTGAAGTGGCGACTATCCTTAGCGTCTCCGGAGCTATGATGGTGACACTGCAGGCAATCGGAGCAGCGGCGGGAAATATGATTGCAATCCACAATGTCGTTGCCGCCTCGGCCACCGTCGGTCTCTTGGGTCAAGAGGGTAAAACCTTACGATTGACCGTGCTGCCGACCATTTACTATGTAATACTTACAGGCTGTCTAGGCATGGTTGCAATCTATGTACTTGGAATAGGAGATCCATTGTTGCAGTAGGTCTTGATTACCGCTGTCTTCGAGTATGAAAAAAAAGAGGGAGATTCTTGGAATCCTGTTTTGCCCAGGCCGACTGACAAATAGGAACCGCTGGTCCAACTAAGAAAGAACTACCGCATCATCCGGTAAATACAATTTCAATGAAGGTATTTACCGGATCGATACGGCTTCTGATAGTGTTGGTCGTTGCCCGACCGTCTAAAAAGTGGTTTGAATTACTACACACGCTTTCGGTTGCCTTGTCGATACCTGGCAATGATTCACATCCTTCTGCTTAAATATTTTTTTTATTCTTGTGAAAATGCCACTCAATACGAGGAGGATCTCTTCATCGTGCAAATGATGGCATTTTCTGCAGAGTACATCCATTTCTTCCAGAGTTACGCTTTTCGGTTCATGGGCTAAAGTACTGTTATTGATTTTCTGATTGGTGAGGGTCATAATTTTCTCCTTTTATCGATTATCGATAATATTGGATGTTTCACCTCAAGTGGGATGGAGATGTTGTTGTAAAATTACTCGGACGCCTTCCAGTAATTTCCTATTTCTTTATAGTGCTCTGCTAAAAAGCGTGCCGAAATTTCACGCTGTTCTTTTTTTAGGCTCGCAACTATTGGGGGATGCAGGGCATACAATTTTTCGAGTGACATAGATGCTTCCACGATAGTTGCAATAACCTGTAACTGCATCCTGAGGGAATCCCAGATATTCAGCATGTTCCTATTACTGGAAGATTGTATAATTGAACGATGAAAGAGGTCATATTCGTTATTCCTTTGTCAAGGGGGAGAGCGCCTGAAGCGGGTTGTTCGTGTATGTCGAAGTGTCTAGTCCACGGTTGTGGTACTGTTGCAGGGGTGACTACCTGTATCGGCTACTAAATCTCCGTAAATTTTCCATACAATTATACTCCAACCAGGATGTCAGCTTACCAGGTTTGGCTATTTGTTTTATTTTGCACCTTGTTGCACGAACGTTGAAGGTATCCCAAGTAGGCTGAGGATGTCTCCTAACCGTTCTCATCTGCTTAGTTATTTGGCCTTTTTAAAGAGAATCCGACGTAAAATTTCCAGCAGTCTTTTTTCATTCTCGCCAAAGTTTGTATCATTGTCTGCCATACCCTCAGCAATGGCATACACCTTCTTTTTATCCTCGTCTGTTGCCAGCATTTGCTTGAGCGATGTCAGTGAGTTACGCGGAACACCTCGCAAGATCCTTGTCTGTTCCTTTACTATCTGCTTATATATCTCAGGGGTGATTTCGCTTAATCTCTTACTTTGATGAATAATGTCTTCTGCCGCCTGAAAATCTCGAATGTCAAGATCTTTGCCTGCTCCGGCAATCGCCACCATGACGCGAATACTCGCTTCTACAAAACCACCTTTTTCTGCATCTTTTCGTAGTTCGGCCTTTGCCCTGCTGTTCTCTATTAATTGCTCCTCATTCGACGTTAATTCTTCCACTGCTGCCTGGTCTATGCCACCAAAAACACCTTTCATCCATGGCGTAGCATAAAGTGTTTTAAAGAGCATTTCCTGCGACATATCGCGCATATCTTTAAAATAGTCGAGACTCCTTTTAAGAGAGTCGGAAAACATTTCTTCCAACTGTACGAATGGATTAGTGTCTGCAACTATTTTGCGCTCTGCAACTACCTGCTCCGCCATCCATTGAAGAGACCGGCACAAAGGATTTGCATCAGAAACCAGGTAACGCTGCATTCGAAGAGGATGTAACTGCCGTAAGTATTCAGAAACCGGTTCATTGATGATTGCCCGGATCCAGGGACTGACAAACATACGGTAAGCCACATCATTGAACCTGGAGATAGTGTTTACTGCCACGAAGGGTACTTCATCCTCCAAGCCATCATCGAATTGCAGAATATCCTCCATCTTTCTTGCTTCAAATCGAACATCATAATCATAAAGACCGGTGGTGTCGGTAGCCTCATCAATCATCATTTCATAGAGCCCGGGAGCGAGATAGTCGATCCATCCCATACTTCCAAGAATTTGATGATGTTCTTTTTTTGCTACGCTACTCGAAACGAATATGCCAAGATGTCCCACCTTTTTATGCACCATGTAAATGATTACCTGGCTGCAGCGTTTTATCTCATCGACGGTACCATATACCTTGTAAATCCAGTTAAGAGCCTGTGGTGGAGGTGTAATATTGTCGCCTTCTGAGGCAAAGGCAAAGACAGGGGCCTTGAAATTCTTCAAATTAATGGCGCGGCCGTCATCCAGTTTCAGATGCCCTTTTTCCAGTTCATTGCCAACGAAGAGATTGTTAACAATATAATGTATCTCCTCGGCATTCATTTTGAAAAAACCACCCCACCATTTTTCAAAATCGAGAAATCTTTTTTCCTCGGTATCGATGTGGGAAAAAAGATGGTAGTATTTTGTCCAGTAGGTGTTTGCCGGATTGAGATCCTCAAATCCTGACACCAGATTAGCTCCATCGAACTTGCCATTACCCAGATCCGACCAGAGGGAAGTCAGCCAGATCCCTCCGATCAGACCACCTTTGTATCGCATGGGGTTGGCGCCATCGACACCACCCCAATAGGAGAGTGGCGATCCGTTAAAAACAATAGGACCCGTCAGCTCGGGGTGATCAGCTCCTATCAGCGCAGTTGCCCATCCCGCCTGACAATTCCCTATCACTGCAGGTTTAGGGGCACCCGGGTGTCTTTTTACAACCTCCTCTAAAAAACGAACTTCTGCATTATGGACGCGGCTGATGGTCTGCCCGGGCTCAGGCTCTGTTGAAAATGAGATAAAATAAACGGGATGGTCATAGTCTAACGCAACTCCAATCTGCGAGCTTAGTTTTGAACCGCCAATACCGGGCCCATGTCCCGCACGGGGATCAATTACGACAATTGGCCGAGCCGGGAAACCATCCGCATCTATAGTTTTGCCTCCGTGCGTAAGCCGCCTTTCCTTACCCTGTTTACCATCCTGCCTAGCTTTTTTGCGTCTGTCCGCTTTTTTTCGTCTGTCCAATATGTGAATGAGTGAGTAATTTACTGGTTGCTCAAAGAGTCGTCCGTCCATGATTTCTTCGTGCTGAAATAACAGTATCGGAGGCTGTCCCTCTTCCAGATGTTTCAGATAGGCATTTCCCCTTTTACGCAAAATATCCCAGAACAACAGCGTACGCTGTGATCGATCCACCATATAATCATAAGCTTTCGATCCTGAGAATATATCGAAATTCCCAGCTTTCTCAGATTGCAATCTGTCCATTATTTAGCCTCATTAAATAAAATAACACTGAGCGTAGGTTTTCGTTTAAATGCTCTCCTGTTCCTCAAGCGTTTTTTTTATGATACTAACAGAATATACAATTAGAAACAGTGTTTTGGACGCAAATTAGAGAGAAATAGGCTCGAACTGTGAAGGGGGGGATAGGTTGATGGCCTTTACCTTTAATACTTTCGCCTTGTAACGGAGGATATTTAGTCCGCAATAATCCTGAGGAATGGTGAAGATTTGTGGCAAAGGTTTCTGCTGCACACATGAAAGGAGCACCCGAATGACGCCGGCGTGGGTAACCACGAGTAGAGGCCCACGATAGGCTTCCACCAGGCTAAGCAGGGCGGGATAGCTGCGGGCCGCGAGATCGGCAAAACTCTCACCCCTTGGAGGTCGGAAAAATTCCAGATCCTGCCCTCGTCGTTCGTACGCTCCGGGAAAGCGGGCCTGGACCTCAGTGACGGACAGACCTTCCCAGGCTCCGAGGTTGATTTCTTTGAATGCATCGATCTGCTGAAGAGCTGCAGTCGGCATGCCGCTCACCAGAGTTGCAGTCTGTATGGCTCGTTTAAGCGGGGAGCTGAAAATTGTAGTGAAGGGGATATCCTGCAGTTGCTGACGGAGAATCTGGGCTTGACGAACACCTTCTTTGTTGAGCGGCAGGTCGGTCTGGCCGAGAAAAGATCGAGGCGAGGGTTTGTCGATTGCACCATGGCGGATGAGATAGATCAGAGATTCCATGATGCAAGAGAATCGGCAATAATATCCTTCAATCGCCGACCTACCTCTGCTTCAAAAGCTTCGGCAAGTTGTCGGGCCTGTTCGTAACGGCCGTGGATGGCGCTGACCGCCTCCTTATTGTTGGCATAAATTCCCATCTTTTCGAAAAATCTTTCTTGTATATCGACGATTTTGTTGCCTCGAGCCATTTTATCGGCAAGGTGAACCAGTTCTTTTTCGGTGATGGATGCTCCCGGCTGCCAGGTCATATCTTTATGGGCGGCAACAATTTCTGCTACCCTGGTAAAACCGAGCTCCTGCAGCCAGCTCGCCCCTGTCTGTTCATGGTCGGAATGTCCTTTGGCGATATCATGGAGCAGGCCGCTCACCCGGCATAATTCCAGATCGACATTTCGTTGACCATTTTGCATCATCGCCTGGCCAAGGGCAACCGCGATCTGCGCCACGAGACGACCGTGAGCCAAGCCTTTTTTCGGTATGGGATGGTGCAAAAGAAGAGCTGCATATTCCTCTTGCGTGGGGCAGCCCAGGCGGGTGAAACGACTGAGCCCGGCAGCATAATCCTCCGGAGTATCCATATCAAAGAGGATATTGGCATCGGGCACTGCAACCTCGACAATCTGGTGCGGTTTTTTATTTTCAAGTTTTGCCAGCAGGGTGCGTAACCCACCTTTTAAGCGGTCATTTTTGCGGATGGCACCAATCAGTTCGCCGGCGATAAGCGGGGGATGACCACGTTTTCCGGTAAAGGTTGGGTAGATGGTCTGAATCTTTCCTGAACGGGCGGCAGAAAAAGATTTGCTGAGCAATTTGACTGTGCCGGGCCGAACCAGAGGGATATCTACCGGCAGCAGGAAAAAGCCGTCGCTCTGCTTGCCGATATGGCGAACCCCGGTGCGAATCGAGCTGTACATCCCGGAGGCAAACTTCGGGTTATAGGCAACTCGCGCACCAGCTCGTTCGGCGATTGCGCCGATTTCTTCTTTTTTATGGCCGATGACCACAACCAGGTCATCGATGCCACATTTTTTGAATAAGCTGACACACTGTTCAAGTACCGTGGCTTTTCCTAGAGGCAGGCCGGGCTTGAGCTCTCCCATGCGGGAAGAGAGTCCTGCCGCCAGGATTACGGCGCTTAGCCGAGGTGCCACGTCTTCCTGCCGGTTGCCCGCTGGTTAATGAGTTCGCCGACTATACTCACTGCAATTTCTTCCGGGGTATCGGCTTCGATAGCCATGCCGATCGGGCAGTGAACCTGTTCCAGCTGCGCCTCTTTGACGCCTTTATGCATCAGATTGGCATAGATGGCGTTGCGTTTTTTGCGGCTGCCGATCATGCCGATATAGCCGGCTTTGGTCTGTAGTGCCTGGTCGAGTACCTCCAGGTCATGCATATGGCCGCGGGTGACGATGACCAGATAGCAGTCCTCGTCAATAGCATATTCCTTGAAACAATCGGCAAAAGAAGGCAGAACCTTGATCTCTTCGGCCAGGGGAAAACGCTCCTCGTTGGCAAAATCGCTGCGGTCGTCCATGACGATGACTCGAAAACCGACCCGGGTCGCGGTCTCTGCAGTGCAGGCTGCCACATGACCTGCGCCGATAAGAAACAGATTTCCGCCCATGGCAAAGGAGGAGACCAGATACTGCTCTCCAGCGTACTCGACGATGGTGCAGCCTGAGGAGGAAGAGCGAATCTGTTTGACGGCTGCCAGAAGTTGTTCCGGGACATCGGCATGGCTTGCGCGCCCTTTCTGATCGACGGTAAATCGCCTGTCGCCGCCGCCGGGGTTGAGTGGACATACCAGTGCTGCCCGGCGTCCCGAGGCCATGGCGCTATTCAAGGATTGAAAAATTTGGCGATTGTCATCGTCGGCCCGAATAAATTCCAGGAACAGCTCCAGTTTGCCGCCGCAGATCATATCGGTGATTGCCGCATCGTCGTTAGTCAGATCAAAGCTGCGTCGCATTGTACGCTGGTCGGTAAAGCATGTGTCGGCCTCCTTGATGGCCAGCGCCTCAACCAGACCGCCGCCGATGGTGCCGGTTATATTGCCGTCGCGCTGAACAACCATTTTGGCCCCGGCCAGCCGAGGTGTGGAGCCGGACTGGCTGGACACGGTGACGAGGACCAGATCTTCTCCGTGCTGTAACAAGGTACAGACTTGTTCAATGAACTTTTTCATATGGTTTTTTCCTGTCGTTTATCTTGTAAAATGCGCTTTCCTCGTTGAATTGTGGTGGTTGCATCCGTGGTTATGGCAAACGCCAGTGGCCCATTTTGGCAAAGCTTCGTTAATTTTTCACCCACCCTGCGGAGCACCTGGTTGTGGTTGTCGGGCGCTATAACGAGATGAATGTTTACTGTATCACCTTGTTTTCCCGTAGTCAGGATAGCCTGAAAATCGAGCAGGCCAGGCACGGAAAAAAGGATCTCATCCAGATCGTGGAGGGCCAGTTGTCTGCCGTTTTCCAGGGTTCGTATCTGGTTAATTCGACCAAGGACCTTATCGAGCCGCTTTACTTTGCTGCCGCAAGGGCAGGAACCGGCAAGCAGTCGTCCCAGATCGCCAGTCCGGTAACGAATCAGCGGCATTGCTGTGCGTCGCAGCGTGGTAAAGACGATTTCACCCCACTGGCCATAAGCCAGGGGCTGGGTGGTCAGGGGATCGATTATTTCCAGCAGCAGATCGGCTTCGCGCAGATGTACACCCTGGTGGGCTACACAGTCTACCCCGCCGCCAAGTCCGGTTTCCACCGTACCATAATGGGTAAATATCTCGCAAGCGAGCAATTCACCTAATTGGCTGCAGATGCTTGTCGGAATATAATCCGAACAGAGCAGCACCGAGCGGATGGTCCCAAGCGAAAGGGAGAGTGCCTCGGCCATACGGGCAATAGCCAGAATCTGGACGGGAAAGCCGACCAGGACATCCGGCCGAATCTTGCTCAATTGTCGAGCGGCCTGCTCGGGATCGTCAACCAGGCCGAGGATAACACTCGACACCTGCCTTCGCGTCAATGCCTTGGCCAGCAAATGGCCGGTTGAATCCGGCGTGGCGCCCGGCAACAGGATCGCCACATGCTGACCGCAATCGACCAGCGGCTCCATTCCCTGCTGGAAAAAGTCCAGGGTCAGCTCCAGATCCGATTCAGTAAAAAAAAGCCGTTTCGGTGCGCCGGTGGTGCCGGAACTCTGGATAGTGATGATTCGGGCAACTGCATCCTGACTAACACAAAGCATCTCGGCGCCGTGGTTGCGTAGTTCTTCTTCACTGGTCAGCGGCAGGCTGGTAAGATCTTGCAGGCCTTGCACGGTGAAAATACCGGCATCGGTTAATTTTCGTCGATAAAATAAAGAGTGTTTTTGGCAATAATCGACAACACCTCGCAGCCGCTCTGCCTGATACTGTTTTATGGCTGCTAGGGACAGCGGTCGTGCGGCGCAGCCAATAGCTTTGCCGGTTAGATCATCAAGAGGAGTGAGGTTCATCGCTGGATGACTCCCCGATACAAAGGCTTGCCCATATTCGAAGTCAGATTATAGGCACAAAACGGAATAAGATTGCCTGCCGGGGAAAGCACATGAATGCAGCAGCCCTGTAATCGCTCCAGATCAAGGTTCCATACATCCTGGAAGGCCATGGCCGAGATGGAAAAAGTATGGGTGCGGGCCCGGGCCAGAAAAAGGTCAAAATCATCCTGTGGTTGGGCGGGCTCTTCACCTTTGTCGGTGCACGCCACAGAAGCCATTGGCAGAGATTGCAGGGACCACTGCCGAGCGGTGAACGCCACGCTTTTTTCTCGACCTTCCAGCGCCGAAGGAATATTTGCTTGCGCTTCTCCGGTCGAGCAGCAGGTGATCTGGCGATTGCCAAGCGGCAGAAGATTGCCGCTCTCTTCAACCAGAAAATTACCATGGAAAGAACAGAGGGCATGCTCGCAGGAAGGCGGGGCAAAGTGATCGGGGGTAATGGCTTCGCCGCTCTGCTCACTAATTAACTGCAGCAGCTCCGGCAGGGTAAGGCGGTCTTTGTCTGCTGGGGCGTCCGGGAACCGGCCGAAATAGCTGACCGGTTGGAAATGGACACCGCGCACGGTGGGGGCAAAGCGCGTGGCATAGTCGAGTATTGCGCCGATTTCATGGGTGTTGATCCCCGGAACCAGGGTCGGTACAAGCACCACAGCTAGCCCGGCCGCCTGGCAGTGGTGCAAAGCTTGTTCCTTGATGGCGGTGAGGTCGCGACCACGCAGGGCAAGATGCGTATTACGATCCAGGCCGTCGAATTGAAGAAAGACGGAAGAGAGGCCGGCTTCTTTAAGGCTCAGGGCATAATTGGAGTTTGCCGCCAGCCGCAGGCCGTTGGTATTGAGCTGGATAAAGGTAAAGCCCTTGTTTTTTCCAAGAGATATGATTGTCGGTAAATCGTCGCGTACTGTCGGTTCCCCGCCGGACAATTGAATATTGCAGGGACCGGAAGCGGTCATAATCCGGTCATAAAGGAAATCGATCCGGGTGAGCGACGGGTCCTCCGTTGTATCGCCATTGCCCCCTGCATCAGCAAAACAGACCGGACAGTGCAGGTTGCAGCGTTGCGTGATTTCAATTAAGGCGGTGCAGGTATGCTGGCCATGGCTTGGGCAAAGGCCGCAGTCGAAAGGACATCCCTGGTTGACTGCAGTGAAGGTTTTTTGCAGTGCTGAGCTTTTTTTCGGACGCAGCCAGCTGGAAAAGGGTATTGAACCTCGCCAGATCACGGTGCGAAAGGAGCCGTGTTCCGGGCAGTGTTTCACCAGAAAGACAGTATCATCGACCTGCTCGCGCGTAGCTGGGATGCGGGTAAGGCAGACCGGGCAAAGGCTTGCTGTGGTCGACAGGAGTTGCGGGGAAATGGCGGTATGCACAGGCTTAAGTTCGAGGCAGGCTGGGGTCGATATTGTTTTCGCTGAGGATCTGCAGGATCATTTCTCGAGCGCGGACCATGATATCGCCACAGACTTCTGGTTTTTGCCCGCCCTGAAAGGCCACGATCTCATCACAGCGAATCCCGCCCCAGGAGCCGGCGTTTTCCTTGAACCAGTCCATAAATTGCGCCAGCAACAGGGGGTAACAATCAAGAGCAGTCTCTTCAGTACTGCCTTTGGCGCCATATAAGGCCATAACACAGGCTGCGCCGCCGGCTACCCCGCATATACCGCCGGCGGAAGAACCTTCACAGATCCCGGCCATGGCCCGCACCAGCGGTATGTTGTCCTCGCCCATATCGGCTAAAGTGAGTTGTATCATAATTTGACTGCAGCAGAAACCCTGGGCGGCCAGCTGCATAATCTGCATTGCTGTATCATTCATGAGAAAAACCTTTTTTAGCAATAATCACATAATACCCTAAGGGTGTGGTGCGCAGGGTACAACAGGTCTGATGCGCTTGCTGCACGCCCATAAACAGCTGCCAGAATTTCTCCAGGCTGCCATAGCTGAAGATGATCTGGCCGGCGAGCTGCTTGAGCGACTCACTGCGGTCGGCAAAGCTCAACAGGGTAAATCCGGCATTATCCAGTCCTTTTTTTATGGCGGTAAGCGGCTGGGCATGGCTGATGCAGCTCTCCAGGTTCGGCAGATCCGGTTTACTCTGGTTATTTTTACGATAAATATCGGTGAGAAGCAATATTCCATTCGGCTGGAGAGTACGAAACATTTCTTTAAGGCTTTGCTCGATATCACCGGTCAGAGAAAGCACGCATTCACATAGAACCAAGGCGAAACTGCCTGACGCACAGGGGATGGCTGTCGCTTTTCCCTCTATAAAATCAGCCTTCGGGTCAGCGCGCCTTGCCTTGACAAGCATCGCGGCAGAGGGATCAAGGCCGTAGGCCTGCAGGCCAAACACCGAGGCCATCAGGGCAACTGAATGACCGGGACCGCAGCCTATATCGAGACTGGCGGAACCGGGTATCGGTTTGCAGGAGCGTAAGAGCTCTGCTGTCAAGGCCAGACCACCGGGCCGCAATACCCCGCCGGTGAGCTGCGCCAGTTCGTCCTGCTCGTAAAGGGTTGTCACCGAGGCAGAGGCATTGATACAGATCGGTGCCATGTTATTTATCTTCCAGCAGCTGTTCCACTTCCAGCATTTTGCCTACGGCCAGTTTTTCCGGCACCAGGATAAGGCCGCATTGCGGACAGGCCATCAGTTCCACATTGAATACGGAGTTCATATAAGTGACATCGACCTTGGTTGGCTGCAGGGGTTGATTGCATCCGGCGCACTGCCAGGAAGTGGCTTCAATAAAGGAGAAAGTGCTCATCCGATGGCCTCCGGCAGCTGCATACGATGGCTGTAGGCATTGTGGATGACATAGCCCTGGTCGGTCGCTTCATATTCGACCCAGTAGGTGACCCGGATCGGCTTAAACCCAACTAGGCGGTGATTGTTGTCAGGATTGATCATATGTTTGCCGGTCTGTTCGGCGCAAAGGATTACTTTTTTGATATCTTCTTCGAGTATATGCCGGTTATTGAGTAAATCGATTATTTCCTGGCTCAGCACCAGACGAATTTTTTGGTGGGCACGAACCGAACTGGTGGCTTCCCCCCAAAGTTCAGCCAGCAGTTGTTCTTTTAACCTCGCCCGGTTTTCATGACGAGCGGAAAAACCGGGATTTTTACGATTTAATGGATCTTCCGCCTCGGTCTCAACAAAGATATAATCAAGCAGATGGGCCACCGGTGCCCCGGCGGCGGCCAGGTTATCCCGGCACATGGCGCAATAGGCCAGGCCGGGAAGCTCGCTACGCTCTGCCTTGACATGCGCCGCCTTGCCGCCAAGAGGTGGATTGGCAAACTGCATCAGCCCGCCGTAGCCACAGCAGTCGGCGAGTTCGCCATGATACTCGTGGTCGATGATCTGCAGTCCCAGCTTGGTACAGAGGCTGCGAACATGGCTGCGAACTTCAGGCTGATGTCTGGTGGTACATGGATCATGCAGCGTAAGAGGCTGGGTCGGATCGTGGTTTGTGGCAACCGGTAGTTGCAGGGTATCCAGCACCTCCCAGAGAGGGACTATCTTGATGGTGTCGGCAAATTCGTCAAAGACCGACTGACAACTTGAACAGGCGGTAATGACTGTCGGATTGCCCAGTTTTTCAAGTTCCGCCTTGAAGCCGTTGATAGTCTCGGCAAACAGCTCTTTACGACCGGACCAGTGGGCGGGAATACCGCAGCAACCAAGCATCAGAGCTACGCCGTCCACCATTTGATCGCCGAGAAATTGATAGACTTTTTTGACTAGTTCAGGGGCTGAACCGGCAAGTTGACACCCCGGATAGAAAACATACCGGCTCGACGTGGTGCCCGGCTGATGTCGGTTAAGGGTGCATAATTCGCTCAGGCTAAAGTGCATATCATCAAGGGCGAATTCGTGAGCTGATGGCGGCATATGGTTGTTTTCGATCAGCTCTTGTCGGGTTGTGCGGCAGATTTCAGCAACCGGGAAATCATGGGGGCAGATGGTGGTGCATTGGCCGCAGAGGCTGCAGGAATTGATCATTTTGTTCGCCGCTCTGGTGCCCTGGACGATAGATTGGTTGTTATAGATCTTGCGCACTAGCGTTTTGGGATACTCTTTATACTCACGGAGATAGACGCATTGTTTAACGCATTCCAGGCACTGACAATGGATGCAGCGAGCGGCCTCCTGAGCCGCCTCTTCGCTGCTATACCCGGCGGTCGGATCGACAGGGACCACCTCGGCGGCTGCGGGAAAATGTTCGGTAACCGTGTACATCCGTGTTGACCTCGCGCCTTCCATTCCCCGCTGGGCGGTTAGCGATACTTTCTGCAGAAAACGTTCGATTGACAAGGCGGCGCGGCGGCCGTCCTCCACCTGCTTCATTACCGAAAAGGCTGCAGTATCTGAGCTAAGGCCGCCACCGGCAAAACAGCGATCATGGTTGATAGTAAGGCTTAAAGGGTCGGGAGCACCAGTGTTTGCCGGCAACAGGTCTCGGGGTATTTCATCCAGATCGAAATAGATGGCGTCGTATTCGGCGATAAGTGCGGCGATGCTTTGTTTATTCAAGGCGGTGCCGGGATGCAGAGTGACATCGTAGCCGGCCAGAATTTTTTCGGCATCAAGCAGCGTTTGTGGGGGCAAAATGGTCGCTTCAAATTGGTGCAAGGTACCGCCTAAACCGTCATTTTTAGTAAAAAGCGTCGTACTACGCCCCTTGCGGGACACATCGAGAGCGGCGGTCATGCCGGAAAGGCCAGCGCCGATGATGGCAACCCGACCGTTTTTGGGCGGCAGTTTGGGTAGTTTCAGTATCGTCTCGCTGTTGCTGACGACGTAGCGCTCCAGGCGGCCGGTTGCGAGCGGATCGCCGATCTCACCCCGCTTGCAGAACGAATAGCAGGGCTGATCACACAGGCGGCCGACAATCTCGGGAAAAGGCATGGTACGATCAAGAATCCGCCTGGCTTCGCGTATATTCCCCTTGGTTAGGGCGGCCATAAAGGCACGGACATCAACATGGATGGGGCAGGCTGCCGTGCAAAAAGGCTGTTCTTCCTGGATGCAACGGGCCTCCGCTTCTCTGAGTTGCATTTGATCCATTGCTTTTAACCCCGTTTATAATCAAAAGAAAAAACCGCAGAAGCGGTAAACAGCTCCGCTCCTGTGGTTGGTTTAAAACAGCTCTACGGCTATACCGAACTTATTTCGGCATAGCCGCCAGAACTTTCTCCGGCAACGCCGGTAGACGTCGTATCCGCGCACCACAAGCATCATAGATGCCGTTGATGACCGCTGCATGCGGCGAGGTCAGCGGCAGTTCGCCGACGCCGGATGCACCGAAGGGTCCGTCCGGACGAGGGGTTTCGACATAGATAAGCTCCATATCATCGGGAATCTGCTTGATATATGGAAAGCCTGCACCAGCCAGGGTTGAATGCTTTTTGATATCCTCAAAGTCCTCGGTAAGCGCGAGGCCGATTGCCTGCGCGATACCGCCATACAGCTGTCCGTCAACTACCAGTTTGTTGGCAATCTTACCCACATCGGCGACACAGGTAATTTTTTCTACCGTGGTCTTGCCGGTGGCGGTCTCGACGGCAACTTCGGCCATAAACAGACCATACATATAGTTGCAGAAGGGATTGCCCTGGCCATTTTCATCACAGTTGGTCGCCGGAGCGCTCCATTTGCCGTTTACCTTGGTCGGTAACTTATCGGCAACCATCTCCTCATAGCTGCGGAAGGAACCATCAGCCTTTTTCATGGCCTTGATCAGTTCTTCGCAGGCCACGCGTACTGACTGGCCGACGACTACCTGGCTGCGACTGCCGCCGGCGGGGCCGGAGTTGGGGCACTTGCCGGTATCGTTCATCACCAGTCTAATTTTATCGGCCGAGATGCCAAACGGTTTCAAAGCCTCATGGGCGGTGGCGAGAGTACCCATATCCGCGCCCTGACCATGATCTTCCCAGGTGTTGAAGATGGTGATGGTGTCGTCACTGTTCAGCTCCGCATCGGTTTCCGCGGTATCGGGGCCATCCAGGCCGCAGCCATAGATACCAAGGGAGATACCGACTCCGCGCTTGACGGCGTCGGTGGAATTGCCGGCTACCCGTTTCTTGGCGTCTTCATATTTGGGGCGAAGCGTATCGAGCATTTCCGGCAGTGAGTAGACTTCCGGATCCTGCCCGGTAGGTGTGGTCGATCCCTTGCGGTAGCAGTTCTTATAGCGCAACTCCAGGGGATCCATACCCAGTTTTTCGGCCAGTTCATCCATCAGGACTTCGGAGGCGAACTCGGACTGCGGCGAACCATAGCCCCGGAAAGCGGATCCCCAGGCGTGGTTGGTACAGACCGTTCGACCCTCGCCACGGATATTTTTGATATCATAGCCGGCGCCGATAAACTGGGCGCCGCGCAGGGTCAGCAGATCGCCGAATTCAGAGTAGGGGCCATGGTCAACCGTCCAGTCGGTTTCCATACCCTGCAGCATGCCATCCTTGTCGGCGGCCAGCTTGACGTTCATAAAAAACGGCGAACGTTTGCCGGTGTAGGTCTGCTGCTGGAAGTAATCGTAGCAGAGGAAAACCGGGCGACCGGTGGCGATGGCCGCGGCTCCAACCAGGGCCTCCATGGTGGGGCTGAATTTATAGCCGAAGGTGCCGCCGGCGTTGTTTTGCACCAGTACCAGGTTCTCCGGATCGACGCCCAGGCCGGGGGCGATCATATAGAGATGCAGATGGACGCCGATTGATTTTGAGTGGATTATCAGTTTGCCATTCTCATCGTGGAAGGCAAAACCGACATCCGGCTCGATAGGCATATGCGGCTGCCGTCCGACATAATAATCGCCTTCGATAACATTTTCAGCTTTGTCGAAAATTGGCCCAGTTTCCTCGCCCTTGGCAATTTTCTGCACAAAATAGACGTTTGGTGTGCCGGGATGGATCTCGATGGCATCGTCTTCCATCGCCGCCGGAGCACTCATATAGGCGGGCAGTTCTTCCAGTTCAACCTTGACTTTCTTGGCTGCCGCCTTGGCATTCTTTTCGGTATCGGCACAAACGATGGCCATCGCGTCACCAAATTGAAAGACTTTGGTGTCGCAGAGGATCGGGCGATCCCAGCCATCACCCTTATTGGTTGGGAAGGTAATGAGGCCGGTGATACGGTTTTTGCCTTTCACGTCTTTGGCGGTAACGACCTTGAACACACCAGGCATTTTCTCGGCTTCACTGGTATCGATGGAGAGGATATTGGCATGGGAAACTTCGGCCTGGACCAGGGCCATCTGCAGGGTGTTCTCCGGCAGGGCCAGACCGCTGTCCGCACCGTAATCCCAGGTACCGGTAACCTTGGCCGCAGCACTTGGGCGGGGCATATTGGTGCCGAATACCTTGCCGTCCTGCGGGATTTTATAGGCCAGATCCTGCATGGAGATTTCCCCTTTCATGACCTTGACCGCATCCTGGACGGAATCGACCAGCTGTTTATAACCCGTGCATCGACAGGCGTTGCGGTATTTTTGGAACCAGTCGCGGATGTCTTCGCGGGACGGATCGGGATTGCTGTCAATAAGGGCCTTGGACGAGACGATAAAACCTGGGGTGCAGAAACCACATTGGGCGCCGCCATGGACCATCCAGGCCATCTGCAGGGCATGCAGATCGTTCGGGGTACCGATGCCTTCAATTGTCGTGATGGCCGCACCATCGGCGACTTTGTCCATCTTGGTGATACAGGATCGGAGCAGTTTGCCATCGATGATGACGTTGCAGGCACCACATTGACCCTTGCCGCAGCCTACTTTGGTCCCGGTAAGACGAAGGCTTTTGCGGATGACATCGGACAGCAGTTCGGAAGCTTCCGCAACTACCGTTCGGGCGATTCCATTAACGTACAGTTTTTTTCTCTGCATTAATTTCTCCTCAATAAGTGTTTGTGAGATCTGCAACGCGCTCTGTAGTGCATTGTGTAACCGTTCACCAGCACTTCATTTTCGTCCGATCAGGCCCCTTCACATAGCCAACTATAGCTCGCAGGCCTGCTTGAACGAAACTGGAGCACTGGTTGAACGTTTACAGATCCGGGTTCTTTGGTCACTTACTGCGGTCCGGTGAACTATTACTGCATTGTTGGGTTTTCATAGCATCACTTAAGTCAGCAAGTTATATGCCATAATAAATCTTCGTAATTTAACTACATTAATTTTCCTTCCCTCGGATAAACACTTACTTAAACGGACAGAAAGTGACCGCTGGAAAGCTAAATTGTGCAAGAAGAATGCGAAGAGAAAAGATGAAGGCAGAGAACGGTTATCGAAAAATCGAGGCAATATGTCTTTGGAGCAGCAAAAAAATAATTAAATGCTGCAGGAAAATGCACTACTGTAAAATATAATAGTGTAAAAACAGATAGATAAAACGATCTGAGACAAAATGAAACACAACAAGAGAAATTGGGGCATTATGTCTTCTTATTCTCATGATGCTATATCGGGTCACTGAGTTTGTAGCGTATCCGAAGAACTCCGTCGGTGAAATTTTGGGAGATAATATGGAACTCGCCGATTTCAGCAGTATTGTCCACATGTTCACCGATGCAGGGGCAGCAGTCATAGTCGCCGATGTGCACTACACGAACAGTTTCGATCCCGTCCGGAAGACGGGTGAGATTGAAGTCCCGATCGGCCTCCTCAAGAGAAACCATTTTTTCGGTTACAGCCAGGTTTGCGGAAATCGCCTTGTTAACCGCTGCTTCTACTTCTTTTGCTTCATCATCGGTCAGGGCTCTATCGAAGTGGTAGTCACATTTGGACTTCTTCTTGTTCACGTGGGCGCTGAAGCAACGTCCACAGTCGAATTTCCTGACCATTGACTGATTGAGTATGTGTTCCGCCGAATGCATGCGCGGAGCATATGATTTTGCCATATCTATCTGGTGGTGATTTTTGATTGGTTACCCAAAACCCTTTTCTACATTCCAATTTGATATGATACCAATTTCTGAGTTCATTTTTGTTTCATATAGTTAACAAAAAAAACCGGGTTGTGTCACCCGGTGAATTTTAATGTTGGAATTAAATAGCATCTCTCCCGAGCCAAATTTCAAAATTGTCAAAAATAATGAATGTACTTCATTTTCATTTCCAGATCCTCAGGAGATATCGTAACTTTTGAATACGTTGTTTTTCAGTTGGACTTATGGGACAAAATCAACCCCAATTCCCCAATGTTTCTGTCTGTATCTATCAATCAATTTGGAATCTACCAACGGCTATGAATTCTCCTGGTTTGGATTGTCGAACAATTACTATTTCACCAGAGCTAGGATAAACCTTGGTCAGCGCAGTAATGTTAACTTGATGAGTAACCAACAAAATCGGTTCTGTAAGATCTTGCTTTACTAACCATTCTTTGAGCATTCGAGTTTGTAATTCTTCACGCTCGAATTTTTGAAAGAAGGAGTTCAACGCCGGGAGCTCCTTAACCGGTCCGAGTGCGAGCAACTTTGCTGTTTCGAGGCACCGACACCATTGACTCGAGAACACGCGCACCTTATCGATTCCGTTTGCACGAAATCGTTTGCCAATTTCTACCGCCTGCTTGCGGCCCTCTATAGATAGGTTTCTCTGGGTTGAGCATTTTCCAAGTTCAAAATACGGAGGATCACCTGTCCCGGGTGCTATAGCATGACGCAACAATGCAAAGTGGTTATCCGACATGAGAGCGTTCCATACCGTGGACTCATTTGCATATAAGTATCCCGCTTCGAGAATAATGAAGCAGGTGATCGCCATTAGAGATATCTGCCAAAATCTTGCCAAAATAAATACTGAAAACTGACAACTTGAACGCTGCATCTTTACCCCTTTCGTTCGTGAATCTACTTTGACTCTTCTTTCATCTCTATTTTCTAGCAAGATATTATCCAGAACTGGATATCATTCGGCCGATACCAATTTCGTAATATTTTTGTACTTTTCATATCCCAAAAGGGACCACCTGCAGTCCAGATAGGTCCACTATATCTTTACAACTGCTTATCTACTTTTTTTCCTCATGGTTTTCACATCGTCTCTATTGAGAGAAACAATAAGTCCCTTATCGCTTATGTATGTGACTTCCTTATCCGTTATCGTTACGTTTTCTGTGAAAATCCAACCCCCTGAAAAGAGTTCTATTTCGTAAAGATATTTTAGCGCCTCTCCTCTCTGACCTGGATTTATATCTTTGATGTGCTCACTTTTCTTTTCAATCAGCACCTCCTTCGCAGCTCTCGTGATCTGATCATCAGTAAATCTGCTCTCTTTTTGTTCTGTCTGCTTACTCGGCTTGCTGACTTGGATATCTTTTGTGCCGCGATGCTCCTGACCATTAGAGAGAAATTCTCTTATCTGGGATGTTAATAATGAATTGAGGGACGCGCCTGCTTCGAAGTGCAATAAAGAATAGCATGCAGCAATCAACAAAAGGACTACAAAAACCCATGTCATTTTTTGCAGTTTCCCGCTTTTATTCTTATCTGGTTGGTTTTCAAATATCGCATATGATTTCATGTTGCTATGCAACTCTTTGCCGTTCAATGTCAAAATTTTGTTGGCCTTGGCAAAGTCGATTGCATCTTTTGTGAACTCACCTGAAGTAACTATAAATCCACCAGTTGCCCCGACCCCGACCATAACTCCCAGCAGCTCCCGGACAACATTGACACCGACCTTATATGCTGTCCAATGCTTACATTGAATAAGATATTTTTCCGGCCCCTTCGTAGCAATCAGATCAACACCCCCATCTGCACCAGCTTTTGTTTCCTCCACGCTAAATTGCCGATGACGGAAGTATTCTCCTACCAAAAATTCAAAATCCTGCCAGGACATATTGCTTAAAGAATCCTGAGAAACACTGCGGGATGTTTTGTCATACAATTTTTTTCTTCTAAAATTAAGAATGGCAGAAGCCCAGGCTCCCAACAAAAATGCTACGGGGAGTACAAACTGACCAAAGAACGCAAGAACGCGCAGCAAACCGGGAAGTGCATTCTGAAAGATCCCATCTATTCCTGATATTGCAACTGGCGTAAGCTCTTTTCCTGCATACGAGTGTAAAAATAAGAAGGAGAACAAGGCTAAAGAGACACCTGCCCACCAGGGGAATTTTGATGTTATCTCAGCAATGTCTTCAAAAATACTGTTTGCTCTGCGGGTCATAATACTTTGGTGCCAAATTATTGGTTGCCTGATAAGGGTTAAGTAATTTTTGTGCAGCACTCATTCTGGCTTGTTTTACAAAATGATGGCATTATTTACGGAGTCCGTGTCGAATCCATCAATGGGCCATATCTCTCCAATATCATAACCGAAAAAAGCGGTGATCGACAGGGGTTTTCGCTGACAATTTCGGAGATGATCAGAAGACAGATTAGTTTGTTTTGACACTGGCCATGATGCGGATTATTATAGCTATAAAAATCCACATTATGGAGGTGCTGTATGAGAACAATTCAGATGACCCTTGATGATAATCTCGTCAAAGCGGTCGATCGGGTTGCAAAGGAACTTCACACAAGTCGTTCCGCTTTCGCAAGGAAGGCTCTACAGGAAGCTCTGGTTCGTTATAAACTTGAGCAACAAGAACGCAAGCATCGTCGTGGGTACGAACAAAATCCGGTAGCCACCGACGAGTTTTCGGTTTGGGAGACCGAGCAGGCCTGGGGAGATGAATGAAACACGGTGAAATACGTTGGTACAAATTCTTGGCACCAGATAAAAAACGACCAATCGTTATTCTAACGCGTGATTCTGTATTGGAATATCTGGGAGAGGTAACTATCGCACCTATTACGACTATCGTGCGCGATATCCCATCGGAAGTATTTCTCTCGACGGTGGACGGTATGCCCAAGGATTGTGCTATCAATTGTGATCATTTACAAACTGTTTCCAAAGGAAAAATCGGAGCTTTGATCACATCCCTACCCCGGTCAAAGATGTTAGAGGTCGGGCGGGCAATCCGATTTGCTCTCGCCATTTAATCTTCTTGTGGTGTACTATTTTTCCCTAACTGATGGTAATCACCTTGTCAGCAAGTTGGGTGGCCATGACAATGTCGAGCATATTGGTGCTGCCGCCGACTTTTTTATTCGCGGTGAGGTTGAAATGCTCAAGACAGGTACCACAGGCAAAAATGATCACCCCGGATTTTTCATATTCCTGTAATTCCTGCAGAACAGGTGAAGATTCGATGGTCAATTTTACCCCCCCGTTGACAAAAATAAGCTGCCAGAGGTCAGGGCCCATCTCTTTGAGGGTCTTCAGATAACTGATCATCAACTTTCGTCCGAGCTCATCATCGCCCATCCCAAGAGTGTCACTGGTGATAAGGACGAGATTCTTTACTTTCGACGTATCACGGTCAATCACAGCGATTGTCTCCGCACTGGCCACAGAGGTCTCCTCGCTGCGCCGGGCATCAATTTGAAAGACCCCGTCTTGTTGGCTGTCGCTCACCGAGTAGCCTCTTGAAGTGAGAAAGCGGCTGACATTTTCCATGGATCCTGCATTATCCACCAGAACCGTTATCTCCGTTGCACCGGTCTGTTCGACTTCGTCTTTGACCAGCAGCACCGGGCCGGGACAGGTGAGTCCGCAGGCGTTGATTATTTTTCCCATCATCTTTTCCTATTTTATAGAAGTTGTATTGTGCCGCCCAGCTCGTTGTTGACAAAACCAATTATTGCCGCCCCGCCAATGCCTTCATTGTGTAGCCGTTGTACCAGGCTTGTCGCTTCTTTTTCCGGGCAGCCGAACAGCAGGCCGCCGGAGGTTTGTGGGTCATATAGGATATCCCGCAGAACAGGATCAAAAGAGGCGGCAGCTTGGACTATATCCTTTCTGAATTCCCTGTTTTTATGGGCACCGACCGGGACAAGACCCATTGCCGCAAAATCATATGTTTCGGCGAGCACCGGCACCTTGTCTGATTCAATGGTGACGCCGGTACCGGTGCCACAGATCATCTCGGCCAGGTGGCCGAGCAGGCCAAAGCCGGTAACATCGGTACAGGCGGAGATCGTCTGCGAGATCAATATTTCGGCCGCCTTTCGGTTGAGGGTGGCCATCACTTCGGTCACCTGGATAATAGTCTTATCGGCGGCCAGACCGCCCTTGATGGCGGTATTAATTATGCCGGTGCCCAGCGGTTTGGTGAGAATCAGGCAATCGCCTGGCCGCAGTCCCTGGTTGGTGAGAATTTTTTTGGGATGGACAAACCCGGTGACCGACAGGCCATACTTTAATTCTTCGTCGGCAACGCTGTGCCCGCCGAGCAGAACCGTGTCCGCCTCTCTCAGTGTCGCTGCGCCACCGGCGAGCATCTCCCGCAATGGTTCCCGGCCCATGCTGTCCATCGGATAAGCGACGATATTCATCGCAGTTTTGGGAACACCGCCCATCGCATAGACATCGGAGAGGGCATTTGCCGCGGCGATACGACCAAAGTCATAGGGGTTGTCAACGATCGGGGTAAAGAAATCCAGGGTCTGGATTAAGGCCAGCTCCTCGGATACGAGATATACGCCGGCATCATCCGAGGTTGCCATTCCGACCAGTACGTTGCTATTAGTAGGAAAATCAATTCCCACGAGTGCCTGCTCCAGGTCCCCTGGAGAAAGTTTCGAAGCTCAGCCGCCGCCTTTTACGCAGGTGGTGAGTCGAATGGACTTATTTTGCATTTTCTTCTCCGGTAGTGGCCAGGCTGATCTTCTTGCAGGTAAAGCCACAATTTTACTTCTATCGGGCAATATATCAAATAGCAATTAACGATTAGTAACTTTAGAACTATCAACAATTACGATCGCATTGCCATGATTGTCGAGAATTATTTATGAATGTAAAAGATAACGTTTTTGTCGCAAGTCTTGTGGGGTAGCCACCAAATTGTCGCAAATGGATCGACAGTACCTGGATTTCCTACGCTGCTTCGAGCGTAGCTGTTTATTAAATCAAGTAGTTACTGATTTTTTCTCTGGATTGGTATTTATTTAAAGTCTTTGGTCCGTATTTTGCGTTGCAAAAGCTAAGGTTATTGAGTATTCGTTATGTCAAAAAAGAATAACGAATACTCAAGCGGGTGATAAATGTTGAAACAAACAGTAGAAGCAGACAACATCATTTACCAGATTATGGGCTGGTCGACTGGCAGACCGGCGATTCTACTGCTCCAGGCGCTTGAGCGGACTGGGTCGATCAACAGTGCGGCCCAGGCACTTGGCATGCAGTATAAATCGGCTTGGCAAAAGCTTAACCAGATCAATAATCTTCTTCCTTATCCGTTGGTTGTTAAACGAACCGGCGGCAGTGGAGGAGGGGGGTCGGTGTTGACCGAGGAAGGGAAAAAGCTCCTTGCTCGTGTCGATATGCTGCAAAAAGAATTTGCCAGGTTTAGGCAATTCTTTGCCGATAACCCCCGGGAAGCGATGGAAACTTTAAAAACTTTACGGAGAATAGAATTGAAATTAAGTGCGCGAAATGTCTGGCTTGGAGCAGTTGTGAGTATTGATCAAGGGGTGGTCAACAGTGTTATCAACATTCAGCTCAAGGGCGGTGACAAGATTAGTTCAGTCATCACCGATAATTCGACTAAGCGCCTTGAACTTGCGCCTGGCAAAGAGGTGATGGCAATCGTCAAGGCCTCGTGTGTTCTGCTCGGTAGTGACATTGATCCGCAAAAGATATCGGCGCGCAATATCCTTACCGGGGTTATCAGTGCGATTGTCCCTGGTGCGGTGAACGACGAAGTTACCATTGATCTGGCCGGAGGCAGTACGGTCACCTCGATTATTACCTCGAACAGCGTTAAACGGCTGGGACTTGCCGTTGGTAAGAAAATATCGGCCGTTATTAAGGCTTCCGACGTGCTGTTGGCGACAACCTGATCATAGGAGGAGAAGAGTATGAAATTAAAAATGCTTTTAACCGTGATTTGCTTGCAGATCTTTCTGCTGACTACCGCCGAGGCGCAGACAATCAATCTTTCCGTTGCCGCGAGCATGACCGACGCCTTCAATGCACTAACCGCAGGGTTTACTATCCAGCATCCTGATGCAGTGTTTCAAATGAACTTTGCCTCGTCCGGCAGTCTGGCAAAGCAGATCGAGCAGGGTGCGCCAGCCGATATTTATGTTTCGGCTAATCCCAAATGGATGAAATATCTTCTTGAAAAACAAATGATTGAACCAGGAACTGACCGTTTTTTTGCCTATAATAAACTGGTGTTTGTCGGCGAAAAGAAGGCAGCTCGTCTTAATTTGGAATCACTGGTCAAGCTCGAGCGCATCGCCTTAGGCAGCCCAGAGGGTGTACCGGCTGGGCAGTATGCCAAACAGGCCATGGAGCGCGCCGGCATATACGCGCCCCTCAAACAGGACAAGAAACTGATTATGGCTAAAGATGTGCGCCAGGCCTTGATCTATGCCGATCGTGGGGAGGTGGATGGGGCATTTGTCTATAAGACCGACGCCATTCTTGCCACCCATGCAAAAATTCTCTTTATCGTGCCGGACAATTTATATGACCGGGTCTCGTATCCAATGGGTCTGACCGTTACGGGTGCCAAAAATGAACTGGTCAAGTCATTTTACGCCTACCTGAGCAGTCCTGAAACTCTAGCCATTCTCACCAAATATGGCTTTGAATCACAATAGCGAAAAGAAAGAATATTACGATCATGTTATCCCTGAGTCCAGCTGATATAGAAGCGATCGGCTTATCACTCCAGGTAGCCGTAACGGCAACAATTATTGCCTTACCGGCAGGGTTTGGTGTTGCCTATCTGCTGGCAATGACCAATATTCGCGGTAAGGCGGTACTTGAAGGTATGGTTAATCTGCCACTGGTCCTGCCGCCGGTCGTTACCGGCTACCTGCTACTCCTGCTCTTTGGCCGCAATGGCTGGCTTGGTCATCTGCTGGGGCGCCTGGATATTCGGATCATTTTCACCCTGCGCGGGGCAATCATCGCCTCAGCGGTTGTCGGTTTCCCGCTTTTGGTCCGCTCTATTCGTATTGGGCTGGAAGGTATTGATCGCCAGTATCTTCAAGCCTCGCGAACCCTCGGGGCAAAATGGTGGGACACCCTTTTTACCATTACCATCCCGCTGTGCAGCCGCGCTATCCTGGCCGGGACAACCCTGATGTTTGCCAGAAGCCTGGGCGAATTTGGCGCCACCATTGTGCTGGCCGGGAATATGCCCGGGGTGACCCAGACCATCCCCTTGGCTATTTATCAATATACCAGCACCCCGGGCGGGGACAGCAAGGCCTTGTCCCTCTGTCTGGTGTCGATCTTCCTGTCTTTTGTCGTGCTGCTGATTGGGGAAGGGGCAAACCGCAGGCTCACAAGGGAATAAGCCAATGCTGCTGGAAGTTGATGTTGAAAAAGATTTTGTCGATTTTCAGTGTCGGATCGCTTTTTCTCTGGAATCTGAAAAATGCGGGGTTTTTGGACCTTCCGGAAGCGGCAAGACATCGCTCATGCACATGCTTGCCGGGCTATTGCAACCAGATAAAGGAAAAATTGTATTGAATGGGTTGATCCTGTTTGACAAGAAGACCGGGATCAATCTGCCGCCCGAGGCTCGGCGGGTGGGCGTCGTTTTTCAACATGCCCATCTTTTTCCCCATATGAGTGTGCGGAAAAACCTGTTATACGGTTTGAACAGGATTGTCCCCAGGCAAAGAAACATCAGTCCGGAGCATCTTATCCGCGTGCTGCAGATCGAGCCCCTGCTTTCTCGCAGGGTGGCCAAACTGTCCGGGGGAGAGCGGCAGCGGGTTGCGCTGGGCAGAACCATCCTGGCCTGCCCGCAGCTTATTCTGCTTGATGAACCCCTGGCCGGCCTCGATGGGATGCTTAAATATCAGATTATTCCCCATCTGCGTCAGGTTTTTGCCGAATTTTCCATCCCCATGCTGTTTATCAGCCATAGCCTGCAGGAGATGCGCATGATGACCGAGGAAGTGCTCGTCATGAACCATGGTCGCATTGAAAAAAAGATCAGCACCGAAGAGCTGGCCAGAACCAGTCTTGGCAGCGGCGGACATGGTTACAGCAATTTGCTGCGCCTTGAATCTCCGGAAGATCTTGGTCGACTGCTACGGTATCACTGGCGAGATGTACCCTTAATGCTGGTGAAAACCGAGGACTCAACCGCCGGCGAGTTTGCCTTGAACAGCAGGGATATTCTGCTGTTTAAAAAAGATCCTGAGGCCAGCAGCGCCCGCAACATGCTGCACTGTATCGTCCGTAAAAGCTATCAGACGGACTGGTTGATCGGGGTCGAGCTTGACTGTCAAGGTAATACCCTTATTGCGGAAATCGTGCCGCAGTCATTGGAGGAGCTTAACATTTTCCCGGGATGCGAGGTTGTGGCGGTTTTTAAGGCCTCTGCGTTTCGGCGTCTCTATTAATGAAGCACTATTTGCTGTACGCCTGATTCGATCTTCCCTGCCAGGGCTGGAGTCGCCGTCCCTGGTTGTTGTTCTGGTCCTGTTGCTGGGACCACTGATTTTGTCGATTGGCGTTCTCTTGCCTTTCTTCCTTCGATCTGCCGTCCGGCACCCCAAACGGCTGAACTCTCACGGGTTCGCGGCTCTCAGCCGGCACCTGCCTGGCCTCTGTCCGTGGTTGGGCGGCTCTGTCAAACTTCTTACCGCTACGCGCACCATGATTATTTCCTCCGGGAGATGTTCTTAATTCTCGCCTTCGATCACTTTGACCAGAGGTAGATTGTTTCGACTGCCGCCGGTCTTTGTTCCCCATGACATCGCCAAAGAGTTTACCGACTCCCCGATTGATTGGAGCAGGCGATTGATTAAATTTGGACCCTCTGGGTGGCTCATATTTTTGCCGTATACGTTCATCTCTTTTTTCCAGGCGATAACCAGCTTGTCGGTGCGAGTTGCTTCCCAAACGTCGACTTTCGCGCAGATGATGCTCGCGATAGTTGCGGTAAAAAGGGTCATAGCCATATCTGGTGGCGTGTCGATGCGACCAGGGGCGGAACCCGCGTTTTTCATAACGACGGTCATGATAGTCACCAAAATAGTAATGATGGTATCCTCGCCGGACAAAAAGAGACAAAAAAACGGTATTGGTGTTGAGGACGGCATGCGGCCGATAATAGTATCCCCGATGTCGGTAAACCGGCCGTGGATAATAGAGTGGTGCAAACATCACCCCCCGGCTAACAGGTTGATAATCCCAATATCCCATAACGAAGATATAACCGCGCGGGGTCCAGACATAATGCGCGGGACTCCAGATCATAACCGGGTTTGGCTCATACCAGTATCCTGACTGCCAGGCATAGCCATTGTTCGACCAGATCCAGTTCCCTTCCATCCATATATGATCAGATGTCGATGGGGGAGAACTGGGGCCTGCCTGCAACGGTTGGGGCGGCGCAGGAAGATACTGCGATGATGCCTGACTGCTGTCGGCCCAGTATCCGGAAATATATCGGTTGCCGCCGTCAACCGCCTGCCAGTACCCGGCCACCCACTGGCGACCCGGAGGCACATCCCGCCAGACGCCGCTCACCCAGATAAAATCATTCCTGTCCTCGTCCCAACTCCAATATCCTGGAATCCATTCGACCTGGTTACCCTCCGGACGAATTTCCGGAGGAATTTCATTTATCGGCTCAGGCACCGGACGAGAGATGACCGAGCCGGAGGGAGTTTCATCGACGCTGACATCGGCAAAGGCTTCGTGGATCGGACCTCGGGTCAGTACTTCCATGTCTGCATCACTCGTCGCGGTGTTATTGGCCGCAAGACTTGACCCCAAAAGAACCAGGACTGCTGATCCCGCCACTAATGAACTGAGCAGAAGTCTTTGCAAAATCAGAGTAATCATGATGAGTACCTCTTTTTTCAATAACATGGCACCTGTATACGCTCGGAAACCGGATAGCTGTATGGTACCCAGATTCGGCGACCGTTATATGGGTCGATTTGCCACTGTCCGTTGACGATTCGATCCTGGAAACAGACCCTCGGTGGAGGCGGGTAAGGAGAACTGTAGACAACTGCCGGCGGTGGTGGCGCAACCGAGTACATCAAGGCTGAACCAAGAAGAAGACCTCCTGCGATACCAAAAGCGATGCCGAGACCGTTGTTATGATGGCCGCCACGATGAACGGGTGCGGGCCGATACTCTCGGTGGTAACCGTCTTGGCCGCGGTGATTGTAGTTTCGAGCAAAAGCTGGGGACATGCTGACGACGCAAAGTATAAGGGCTAGTGCACCAATCTTTGTTTTCATGTCTGCTGACTCCTTCTGAAAAAAATGAAATGCCGGTTTTTCCGGTTTAATGTTCCCCATACAATAATCATGATAGGGGCAAAAAGTACTTATCTGAACAGAAGCGGACCGAGATGATGACGTTCTGCCCTTTTCTTTTCTATGTAATCTAAAGAGACGGGAAAAAATAGCAGACATCTGGAGAAATAGGGCCATAGAAGCAGTTAATGTCGTGCCATGTCGGGTAGACGTCCTGCGCTATAAACCACCCATTCTCTTCTTCCAGGAGAGAAATAGGATGAAATTTTGTAACGAATGTATATAGCTTCAGATCTTGGCAAGCCGTAAGCGATGTTACCGAGTTACCAACCTAAAGAGGAGACAATCATGGTCGAGATCATGCACAGTAATATCCTGGAACTCTATGAGCTGCGGGAACACGCCCTTGCCGGGGGCGGAGACCAGCGGGTTGAGATCCAGCATCAACGGGGCAAACTTACCGCCCGGGAGCGGATTCAGCTGCTGCTCGATGAAGGATCGTTTGAGGAAATAGACATTCTCAAGGTCGGTCGCGGCGATTCGGCCGGAACAGGGGAGAGCACCCCAGGCGATGGAGTCATCACCGGCCATGGCAAGATCAGTGGTCGGGAGGTCTTTGTGTTCAGCCAGGATTTCACCGTTATCGGCGGTTCTCTCGGCGAGGGACATTCGCAGAAGATATGCAAGATTATGGATATGGCCTACCAGGTGGGATCGCCGATCATCGGCTTAAACGATTCGGGTGGTGCGCGGATTCAGGAAGGTGTCGATGCTCTGGCCGCCTATGGTGAGATCTTCCATCGCAATGTCAATGCCAGCGGGGTCATTCCGCAGATATCCTGTATCATGGGACCCTGTGCCGGTGGGGCGGTGTACAGTCCGTCGATCACCGACTTCGTTTTTATGGTGGAAGGCACATCGCATATGTTCGTCACTGGTCCCAATGTGGTCAAGACCGTCATTCATAAGGATATCAGTGCAGAAGAACTTGGTGGTGCAGAGGCGCACTCCCGAAAAAGTGGGGTGGCCCAGTTGGTTTACCCCAATGACATTCTCTGCCTGCGCGCGGTCCGGCAGTTGATCAACTATCTGCCTTCCAATAACAAGCAGAAGGCACCAATTCTTAATCTCAACGATCCGCCGGAACGTACTGATCTGACGCTTGATTATCTGGTTCCGCCCAACCCAAATCAGAGTTACGACATGAACGTACTTATCTACTCCATTCTCGACGGGGCTGAGTTCATGGAGATTCAACCCCATTTTGCCGGAAACATTATCTGTGGTTTCGGCCGACTCGGTGGTCAGACTATCGGCCTGGTGGCAAATCAGCCGGCGGTTCTGGCCGGGGCACTCGACAATAATGCCTCGTTTAAGGCGGCGCGCTTTGTTCGTTTTTGCGACGCCTTCAATATTCCGCTTATCTGCCTGGTCGATGTGCCGGGCTTTATGCCGGGCCCCGAGCAGGAGCATGGCGGTATCATCCGCCACGGCGCCAAACTGCTCTATGCCTTTACCGAGGCTACCGTGCCGCGTATCACGGTGATTGTGCGCAAAGCCTATGGCGGCGCCTATGTGGTTATGAATTCCAAGCATATTCACTGCGACATCAATTATGCCTGGCCGACGGCGGAGATCGCCGTAATGGGGCCGCGCGGGGCCACCGAGGTGATCCATCGCCGGGAAATAGAGAAAGCTGCCGATCCGGAAGCCATGCTTAGTGAAAAGATGGAGACTTACCGCAAGCATTATATGAATCCTTTCCTGGCCGCTAAGCGGGGATATATCGACGACGTCATCTTCCCTCGCAACACCCGGCACCGGCTGATTCGTACCCTCCAGTTCCTGGAGAGTAAAAAGAGCAACCGACCCGATCGTAAACACGGCAATATTCCACTGTGAGGCCATCCATGTTCAATAAAATACTGATCGCCAATCGCGGCGAAATTGCTGTTCGGATCATCCGTACCTGCAAGGCCATGGGTATCGGCACCGTAGCTGTCTATTCGGAACCGGATTTCAGGAGTATTCATGTTATCAAAGCCGACGAGGCAGTGCTGCTTGGCGGAGCCCGCCCAGCCGAATCCTATCTGGCAATTGATAAAGTTATCGACGCGGCACGCACCACTGGTTGCCAGGCCATTCATCCCGGCTATGGTTTTTTATCGGAAAACCCGCTCTTTGCTAAAAAAGTCGCTGCTGCCGGCTTGACCTTTATCGGTCCACCGGCGGGAGTTATTGCCGCCATGGGCGATAAGATAGCGGCCAAGAAACTGGCAATAAATGCCCAGGTGCCGACAGTTCCCGGCCATAGTGAACCGGTGGTTTCTTTGGCCGAAGCCTTGGATGCCGCCGCTGTGGTCGGTATGCCGATCCTTTTAAAACCGGCCGCCGGCGGTGGCGGCAAGGGCATGCGCATTGTTGAGCGAACCGAAGAGATGGCTTCCGCCCTAAAGCTCTGTCAGCAGGAGAGCCTGAAATCCTTTAGCGATGACCGGATCTTTGTCGAGCGCTATATCAGAAAACCACGTCATATTGAGATCCAGATCATTGCCGACCAGTATGGTCATGTGGTGCACCTGGGTGAACGGGAGTGTTCCATCCAGCGGCGTTATCAGAAGATTGTCGAAGAGTCTCCGTCGTGTGCCCTGGATCCGATTCTGCGGGAAAAAATGGGCTCGCTTGCCTGTGAGCTCGCTCGGCGTGCCGGGTATGTCAATGCCGGGACGGTGGAATTTATTGTCAATGAAAACGGCGAGTTCTTTTTCCTGGAAATGAACACCCGTCTGCAGGTTGAGCATCCAGTCACCGAACTCGTCAACTCCATGGATCTGGTCGAGATGCAGTTGCGTATCGCTGCCGGTGAAGAACTGCCTTTCACGCAAAACGATATCAATCTGAAAGGCTGGGCGATGGAGGTGCGGGTCTGCGCCGAAGATCCGCAGCGCGGTTTTGTGCCTTCCATCGGTCTGATCACTCGGTATGCCGAGCCCCGTGGCCGGCAAATCCGGGTAGATTCCGGTTTTGATGCGGGCAGCACGGTCAGTGTCTACTACGACCCACTTCTGGCCAAGGTCATTACCTGGGGAGAAAATCGCGAGGAGGCCCGCAAGCGGATGGTTCAGGCACTGAACGGCTATCATATCGAGGGGATTTTCACCAATATCGATTTTGCCAATCAAGTACTTACCCACCCGGTATTCATCAAGGGCGATCTTTCCACCGATTTTATCCCGACTTATTTGTTGGATGCCGAGAAAAAGATTGCCCCCCCGGAAGATGTTTTAACTGCTATGGCAACGGCAACAACCCTCATTTATCACCTGCGGGAAAACCTGGTCCAGAAGTCACTGCAGCCGCTGATGGCTAAAGTTGGTGCCTCCTCCTCTATAAAACCGCATTATGACTATGTCGCCAAGTGTGGGGAGAGTATTTTTCATATCCGCCTGGAAAATAAAGATGACGATCTGCACTGGCGGGTGCAAGTCGGGGCAACGGTGTATCTGGTCACCATTCCGCCCATGGAATTTTATCGGCGGCGGTTGAAACTGAATATCGATGGGGAAGATGCCTTTTTTCGCCTGAAGTATAGTGGCAATTTTATCGAAGCAGCTTTTTGCGGGGTGACGTCCTTTTTTGAGATTTATAATCCTCGGGAGTGGGCGCTGGCAGGCTTTATGCCGCCGCCAATCGAAAAGGCCGCCGGCAATATTCTTGACTGCCCGATGCCTGGTCTGGTTGTGGAGGTCAAGGTTCAGGCCGGGGAGCGGGTTTTTCGCGGTCAGGAACTGGTTATTTTAGAATCGATGAAGATGGAGAGCGCAGTATCTGCTCCGGCGGACGGGGTGGTTGAATCGGTTTGCATAGCCCAGGGCGATGCCGTGGAAACAGGAACGGTGCTGGTGCATTTTAAAAAGGACTAAAAAACCATTTGCCGTGTGCAGTAGGGGCGGGTTTCAAACCCACCTTTTCATGCTTGATGGGTCCTACGGGCGGGTTTGGAACCCGCCCCTACTGCGGCATAAAACCGGAGCGCAGCATCTGTATCAGACCGTCCAGGATTGCCGGAATCTCCTGCTCGACGTTGAGCAGGCCGGGAAACATAATCCAGTTGGCAACCAGCCCATCGATGAAGGCGATTGTGGCTATACTGCCCAGACGAACATCGAGATCCGCCGGCAATTGGTCCTGCGTGATGGCATTACGGAGGATTTGTTCAATCTTTTTCTGTCCTTCCAGGTGGCAGTTGACCCGGTGCAGGTGCAGCGTGCCGGTATCCTGTACCGCTTCGCATTTACTAAGGAGGATCTGGTATATTTGTCGCAGCTGTGGGTCGTTTTTCAAGCCGGTGAAAAAACGGATATAGGTCTGTTTTAATTTACCCAGCGGGTCCGGTTCGTCCGGGTTTTCACTGGTCCTGGCGAGAGGTTCAAAGGGGAGGAGCAGCTGGTCCCAGAGGGCGCGGAGCAGATCTTCCTTGTTGTTGAAATGCCAGTAAATGGCCCCCCGGGTAACGCCCGCTTTCTTGGCGATGTTGGCCAGGGTGGTACGCGATACTCCCTGCACGGAAAAAACCTGCACTGCAGCATCGACAATAGCCTGGCGGGTTTTCAGCGCCTCTTCTTTGGTTTTTCTCGCCATTAAGTTTCCTGCAAGGATACGGCAACCGGTTGCTGCGCCGGTTTTTTTCTAAAAAGCCGCATAACGACCACAAAAAAGAGCGGGATAAAGACCACCGCCAGCAGCGTTGCCGAAAGCATACCGCCAAATACTCCCGTGCCGATAGCGTGCCTGCTGTTGGCCCCGGCCCCGGTGCTGATTACCAGGGGAAAGACGCCGAGCATAAAGGCAAAAGAGGTCATAAGAATCGGTCGGAGTCGCATCCGGCAGGCCTCAATGGTGGCGGCGATAAGCTCCATCCCGTCATCATGCAGGGATTTGGCGAATTCAACGATCAGAATGGCATTTTTGGCCGACAGTCCAATAGTCGTCAGCAGCCCGACCTGGAAATACACATCATTTTCCATGCCGCGTAAGAATGCTGCAGCCAGCGCGCCGAGCACCCCGAGAGGAACGGCCATCATGACTGAAAACGGTACGGACCAGCTCTCATAGAGGGCGGCAAGGCAGAGAAAGACCACCAGGATCGAAATAGCGTAGAGTGCCGGTGCCTGTGAGCCGGACTGCTGCTCCTGATAGCTTGCTCCAGTCCATTCATAGCCGATACCGGCCGGCAGCTTGGCGACCAGTTGATCGATGGCCGCCATGGCGTCGCCGCTCGATTTTCCGGCGTTGGCTTCACCCATAATCTCTACTGCCGGATTGCCGTTGAAGCGTTCCAGCTGGGGGGAACCAAAACTCCAGTGGCCGGTGGTAAAGGTCGAGAACGGAACCATCTCGCCGCTATGGTTACGCACATACCAATCTTCGATGTCCTCAGGGTACATGCGGAAGGGCGCATCTGCCTGGAGGTAAACTTTTTTAATCCGCCCGTCATGGACAAAATCGTTCACATAGTTTGATCCCCAGGCGGTGGAGAGAGTGGTGTTGATGTCTTTTACGGTAATACCAAGGGCCATGGCCTTTTCATAGTCGATATCGACATTGTACTCCGGGGTATCCTCCATGCCGTTTGGCCGAACCCGGGTGAGGACGTCATTTTGTGCAGCCATGCCGAGCAGTTGATTACGCGCCTCAATCAGTTTTTCATGTCCCAGTCCGGCGCGGTCCTGGAGGAAAAAATCAAAACCGGTTGATGAGCCGAGTCCGCGGATGGCAGGAAGGTTGAAGGCATAAATCTGCGCCTCTTTGATGGTCGGGAAATAACGCATGGCCCGGCCAAGTATCGCATCAACGGATTGGCCCTCGCCTTTACGTTCACTCCAGTCTTTCAACTGGGCAAAAACCAGCCCCATATTCTGGCCGGTGCCGGCAAAGCTGAAACCGGCCACGGTAAAAGCGGAGACGATATTGTCCTTTTCCTGGGTAAGATAGTATTCGCGCACCTTGTTGAGCACCTGTTGGGTGCGTTGCTGCGTCGCCCCGGTGGGCAGCTGCACCATGCTCAGAAAAACCCCCTGGTCTTCATTGGGCAGAAAGGAAGTTGGCAACCTGGTGAACAGAAACACCATGCCGCCAATCAGCAGAACATAGATCACGCTGAAGCGGGTTGAACGGCGCAGGACATAGGCCACACTGCTGCTGTAACGCTCGGTATTGCGGGTGAACATCCGGTTGAACCAGCCGAAAAAGCCGCGTTTTTGTTCATGATGACCGGGTTGTATTGGTTTGAGCATGGTCGCACAGAGTGCCGGGGTAAGGGTCAGGGCGACAAAAACCGACAGGGCCATCGCCGAGACAATGGTCAGGGAGAACTGCCGGTAGATAGCTCCGGTGGAACCGCCGAAAAAAGCCATGGGCACAAAAACGGCGGACAGTACGAGAGCGATACCGATCAGGGCGCTGGTGATCTGGTCCATCGACTTGCGGGTTGCCTCAAGTGGTGACAAACCTTCCTTGGCCATGATCCGCTCGACGTTTTCAACGACGACGATAGCATCATCAACCAGCAGGCCAATGGCCAGCACCAGGCCGAACATGGTCAGGGTGTTGATGGAAAAGCCAAACGCCGCCATCGTCCCGAAGGTCCCGAGCAGAACCACCGGGACCGCGATGGTCGGAATCAGCGTCGCTCGAAAATTCTGCAAAAAGAGAAACATAACCAAAAAAACCAGGACGATCGCTTCCACTAAGGTGTTGGCCACCTCTTCAATCGAAATCTTGATAAACGTCGTGGTATCGTATGGATAGACGATTTGGACTCCGGCTGGAAAATACGGCTGTAATTCATCAAGTTTGGCCCGGACGGCATCGGCGGTATCCAGGGCATTGGCGCCGGTGGCCAGCATTATAGCCATACCGGCGGCCGGTTGACCGTTAAAGGTAGTTACCGAGTCATAACTTTCCCCGCCGATTTCCACCCGGGCGACATCTTGCAGCCGGATCTGTGACCCATCGGTATTAACCTTGAGCAGGATATCGGCGAATTGCTCGGCCGAGCTCATCTTGGTCTGGGCGATCATGCTGGCGCTTATCTGCTGGCCGGCAACAGACGGGGTGCCACCGAGATCACCAACCGCTACCTGGTTGTTCTGCGCCGAGATGGCTGCGCTGACATCGCCGGGAGTGAGCTGGTAACTGTTTAATTTGTGTGGATCAAGCCAGATGCGCATGGCATACTGGCCGCCGAAAATGCGAACACTGCCGACGCCGTCGGTCCGGCTTAAGGGATCTTTCAGGGTTGATACCATGAAATCGGTCAGATCGTATTTGTCCATGCTGCCATCGGCGGATATGAGTCCGACAACCAACAAGAAAGTCGAATTGGATTTAGCCACCTGCAGCCCCTGTTGCTGCACTTCCTGAGGGATCTGGTTGGTTGCCTGCTGCAGCTTGTTCTGGACCTGGACCTGGGCAATATCGGGGTCCGTGCCGGCTTGGAAAGTCAGCGTAACGGTTACCGAGCCCGAGGAGGAACTCTGCGAACTCATATACAGTAGATTGTCGAGACCGTTCATGTTCTGCTCGATAACCTGGGTGACGCTGTCTTCAATGGTTTTGGCCGAAGCACCGGGATATCTGGCGGTTATGGTCACCGACGGCGGGGCTATCTCCGGATATTGCGATATCGGCAGTCGAATGATCGACAAAGCACCAGCCAGCATGATAACAATTGCAATAACCCAGGCAAAAATCGGGCGATCAATAAAAAATCGGGCCATGACTTACTCCGTTTTTTTGACAAGGGCTGAGATTTCTGTTTTGGGAGCAACTTGTTTAACAAGTGTTCCCTGCTGTTCAACTGCCGTGACCTGCGCCCCGGGCTTGATTTTCTGGAAACCGGCGGTAATCAATCGGTCTCCTGCGCTCAGTCCTTCATTGACCAGGACCTTGCCGCCCATATTCTGGCCGCTGTCGATGAGCCGACTCTCCACAATTGACTGATCGTTGACCAGCATGACGACGGCCTGGCCCTTTTTGTTGCGGGTGATACTTTCGGCAGGCACCAGGATGGCATTCTGCTTGACTCCGGTGGTGAGGCGCGCGCGAACAAACATGCCCGGCAGCAGTTCTTCATCAGGGTTGGCGACAATGGCCCTCAGGGTTACCGTTCCGGTGGTTTGATCGACCGTCACATCAGAAAATTCAAGTGAGCCGGTATGCGCATATTTTGAACCATCTTCGAGCAGAAGAGTGACGTCGGAACGGGGAGATTCACTGTTTTGCAGCAACTCGGTCGATAAACTCTTTTTCAATTTGAGCAGGTCGGTACTTGACTGCGTGACATCGACATAGAGTGGGTCGAGTTGCTGGATGGTGGCTAAAGGGGCACTTTGCTGCGCCGTGACCAGCGCCCCTTCAGAGATCATTGACTTGCCGATTCGACCACTGATCGGCGCCGTTATCCGGGTGTACTGAAGATCGATGCTGGCGCTGTTGACGGCCGCTTCGGCAGAGGCCACTTCAGCAACAGCCTCCTTCCAACTCGCCTCAATTTCGACCTGATCCATTTCACTGACTGCATTTTTGCGGATAAGTATCTTATATCGTTCCGCCTTCAACTGCGCGGAATGGTCCTTGGCTTTCGCCTTGGCCAGTGCTGCCCGGGCACTGTCCAGCCTGGTCTGATACAATGCCGGGTCGATCTGGTAGAGGACGTCTCCGGCGGCGATTTTACTCCCTTCGGTAAAGAATCGCTTCTGGACAATGCCGTTTACCTGGGGCCGAACTTCGGCAACCCGATAGGCAGTGGTGCGCCCCGGCAGTTCCGCCTCAAGCTTTACCGGCTGGGTCTTGAGGGTCACCACATCGACTTCTGCCGGAGGCTGTTTGGCCATGGTTTTCGGGGCCTCTTGTTTGCAGCCGTTCAGCAGGGTAAATGCCAGGATAAAAGCTGACAAAATAACGGGTTTACGGGTAAAATTGAACATAGCCGTCCTGTTGGTATATTGTTATAGATGTGACAAAAAAATACTTTAGTCTGTTATAGTACAGGCAGGCTACTGTATATACATACATGGTTGTATGCAAGTTTTTTCTCATAGCCTGTTGAAGCGGCAGGCCGTTTTTGCCGGTTTCAGTTCATACAAGGAGGATGAAAAATGGCCAATAAAATACTGGAACGGATCGTGCTGATGCGAGGGGACTCCTGCCTGGAGGTCAATCGGCTGAAAAAAACTCTGGCACGGAAACTGGGTCCAGAAACCGAAGTATGTCGAATATTAACTCAAGACGAGCACTTCGACACAGCCACCGAGACAGCCCTGCGGAGCTGGCAGGCAAGCGTTGGTCTGGTCGCCGATGGCATTGCCGGACCGCGGACAATGGACGCCCTGGGGATAGTTGCGCTCAATGATTTTTTCGTCCAGGTGGATACCGATCTGGTAGGAAGATTGTTTCCATGTACCAAGAGCTCCAACATTGTCCAAAATCTGCCCTACGTGACGGCGGCGCTGGCGGCATTTGGCCTTATCGATATAGATATGATCTCTGTTGCTCTTGCGACCATCCGAGCGGAGACCGAAGGATTTGTACCGATTGCCGAAATGCCGTCCCATTTTAATACGCTGCCCGGTCAGGCAGCCTTCAGCGCTTATGAAAAGAAGCTGGGTAATAAAAATCCCGGCGATGGGGCACGTTATCGTGGCCGCGGCTACGTGCAGCTGACGGGGCGGTATAATTACCAAAAATTCGGCAAAGAACTTAATATACCACTGGTTGAGAACCCGGACAGCGCTTGTGCACCGGAGATTGCCGGTTGTCTTTTGGCAGCCTACCTCTATGACAGCAGAGATAAATTGATCAGGGCTCTGGCTCAGAATAAGCTGAAAACTGTCCGTAAGATTGTCAATGGCGGCAGTCATGGACTGGATCGTTTTACCGAGACCTTTCAAATGTAAGACATTGGAGCGCATTATCGGAGCACCGGTTGTGCTGCCGGTTGATGATCTTGTTGGTTTTTAGTAAATGATGGGAAATTCATACAAATGTTCTTAAATTCATACAGGTCCCATAAATCATAGCTTGATTCCTCAAAAATGAACAGAAGATGTTGCCGGAATCTCGATTATTCATGCTCACCCAATTAAGGCTCTGAAACCTTTCTTTGGCCTTTGAACACTTGCGGATTATCTTGACAAAAACCATGTTCCAACCATATAGAATACGGTTGGAAATTTTTAACGGCTGCAGTAAAGGCCGATTCATCAACGGTTGAAAAAGCACAAATGTGGATCATTGAAAGAAAATTTTTATTAGGTTTACAGTCGTTTATAATTGTTATCTGCATCTTGCTGTCGAGCTTGTTTATTCCCAGAGAAATTCGGGCGGAGGTAAATAAGAACCAGGCCCAGCTCCAGGTATTGCAATCCTTAAACCTGATTGCGGTCTCTTTGACCCATATCATGACGTATAACGATAAGGTGGTTCTTGACCAGGAATATAATACCATCATCAATAACTTGAATTTGAGCAAAATTCCTGACGCCGACATCATCACCTTGCTCCAGGAACTGATGGACCTGCTCACCAATTCGAAAATTCAAGATCATGAAAGAGAATACCTTCTGACCCGCTTCGATAAAAATGTCCAAAATGAGCTGAAGAATAGAGTGCGGTCGCGAATTTTCGACACTGATCTGGTTCTCAACCCTTATGCGGGCATTTTACAAGCGGTACTTTCCACCGGGTCCTTTTATTTTAATTATCGATCCCAGATGGATGCTTACGCAAAAGAGAAAGAAGAGGGGAAATGGGCGATTGAGGCAAAAACCATGCAGGGGCTTAATAGTTTTTACAAAAAACTCCTGAAATATTCCTGGGAGTTGATGCGGCGCTATGAGCTGCCGGATGAATGGCGATTGAATGAAAAACAGCTCCGCGATTATACGGATATCCTCAAAGAACCAGACATTGAACGGCGATACCGCAAATTAGAGCGGATTGAAAACAGTTTCCAAAAATTTCCGCCCTATTGGTATTACCGTGGTCAAGCGGCCCAGGAGATGGGGAATAATACAGAGGCGCTTGCGTGTTTCAACCAATTTCAGCAGATCAATCAGAATATCCTGCGCAAGGATCCATATGCTGCCTCCGTTGCCATGTGCAAAACCATGTTGCCGGGGGAAAAGTCTGATCCCCGCATGCTTAAAAATGATTTGGCGCAAATTTTAGCCAATTCAGATGACGATGATTGGGGCAATATTCTTTTTGTGGCCCTGCAGTATGGCCGTATGGGAGACCCTGACGCGGCGGGCAAGCTAATCTTACGTAATCTTGATAACGGGCATGTTGCATTTATCGACTCTCCCGATATGATTCGGGCGGTTGGTCCGGCCCTGTTGCAGAACGCGCGAGAGGATGTTTTCAATCGCATCATAGATATGGTGCTGAAAAACGATAAGGTGAAGAATTACGATCTGCTGTGGCTTTACGGGCAAATCCGTAACAGTGATATCCTCAAAAAAATCCAACCTGAATTTGATCGCGTGTTGCTGCAGGTTGCGGATAAGTCCCTGCTCAACCCTCTTAATGTTTTTAAAGGTGACAATATCACCCTGTTTCTTCCTACCCGCTGGATGACGGAAAATTCGCTGGTGAGCTTGCGTTTAAAGGATGAAGCTGGAGAAAAAGAATTCTACCCTGCTGATGCGGAGGTTATGCCCGAGCTTGCTGAAATGACGGTGCTGACCTTTAAAGATGTATTGCCGATCAATTCCTTTATAAAGAAAAAGCGTTCAGCGGAGATTTCTGTCGCCCTTCTTCGCGAAAAGCTTGCCGCGGACAATACTGAAAGAACAACCTACGATATTGAAATGGTCTTCCGATCACAAATCATTTCCGCCAAGGAACAATTAGCCAAAACGATAAAGTATACCAATGATCTCTTCAAAGTCGGCACAACAAATCTTGGAGCTGAAATAAAGAACCCGGATTCAGACGAGTTGACAGTGTGGTTCAGTAAAGAAAAAATCATCCTGAACGGTGAGGCTTTCAAGTGGAATGACGACGGTTTTACCAATGTCGACAGCGAAGGAGCTCTGCCGAATTTTTCATCCCTGCCCCCGCCGATAATGGAGAAGAATCTCTCCCCGCAGCCGGTGACAAAATGAAATCACAAGGTGAGCGTCTAAAAATTATGATTCCATTTCGATAAGATATTTCCAGTAACGGCGGGGCATAAATCGGCGCTGCAAATTCAGGTTTTTTCTGTCCGTATTGGCGATCGCCGTATGAAAGGATTTCCAGAGCTCCTGGTAGTGCCGTTCTGCCTCGCTGAGCCTTGCTTCGGGAATTTCCCCAGCGTGTCGCACATGGTTGGTGAAGTCGTCGTCAAGAAATATTGCCTGCAGAGCATTACCATCCCAATAAAGGGCATGATTACGGCCTATGTCATGCACTATCCACCGCTGATTCTTCAGCCGCTGCATAAAGTGCTCTGCGCAGTGTCCGATCATGTTACAGTCCGGTGCAAAGGGGGCATATTGCAATCCGTCTTCAAGTATACGAAAGCGAATGAGACCGATACAGCGATGCGCCTCAGAACTTACTTTTTTGGCGAGCTTATCCAGGTAGCGGATCGAATCATGGGTATAGAGCTGAGTAGCGGTTGGGCCGCGAACAAGACATTCCCGAACCATCCAATAAAGATGAATCCCCACCTCATGGTCATCGCTGAGAAAACCATTGACGGCAAAACGGGCAGCACCTTTAAGCTTTTTCAGGTACGCAAAAAGCCGCAGGGCCTGCCCGCCATCCGTCTCGATATGGATGAGGGTAAATGATCGAATCCATCGTCAAGCCGATTTAAAAGAGCCGCAGCTGGCGACTATGGGGGAGCAGGGATATACACCTGCCATCGGCGGCCCAGCTATGGCAGATACCGCTCATGGCAGCATTGCCGATTCCACCCGACGCCGCCGGTCTACTGCTCCCGCTTGAGGAGCAGGACGCATCGTACTTGGCGGCATCTGCCAGAATTGTGAGTTTTTCTGCTATTTTCATAGTATGGTTATGGGATAATGACAATGAATCTTATAAGTGTTGATTTTACCTCCTACCAACAATCGATCAATCAAGCACTCGATGCCATTGATGCCCCAAAGTGCCTGGCTGTGCAAGCAGCGATTTTACTCAAGCCGAACCTCATCAACGCTTCCCCACATCCGATAACCACTCCGCCGGCGTGTTGTGAAGCCATTATAAAATATATCCGCAAAAATTCGAGCGCAAAAATAGTAATCGCCGAGGGATGTGGGGAGGCGAACCTTGAAACACCGGAAGTTTTTAAGGCCCTGGGGTATGCAGCACTCGCGGAAAAATATGGTGTTGGCTTGGTTGATTTAAATGATGCGCCCGTAAAATTAGTGAAAAATCCAGCCTGTTCGGTATTTGCCGAGATGTATCTGCCGGAGATCGCTTTTTCCCACTATATTATCTCAGTCCCTGTCCTAAAAGTGCATTCTCTTGCCAAAATGACCGGAACCTTGAAAAATATGATGGGGTTTGCTCCCCCCAAGTATTATTCCGGGAGGTATGGTAGCTGGAAAAAGGCGGTTTTTCATCATAAAATGCAGCAATCCATTACTGATTTAAATACCTATATTGTCCCCGATCTATCAGTAATGGATGGTAGTATCGGCATGGCGGAATTTCATCTTGGCGGCGCCCACTGTGATCCGCCGGTAAATAAAATCATTGCCGGCTACAACCCCTGGCAAGTTGACCGCAAGGCGGCTGAGCTTTTGGGATTAGACTGGCGAAAAATCAGTCATATTGCTGCGGGATCCGCCTGCGCCGGATAACTGCACCTGGAATCCGGTACGATCAAAATTCGTCGACATATGACTCATAACAAGATCCTAAGCTTCAATGATTTTCGGGATCAGTCGATAGCCTGTTTCTCCCAGGCCAAATGGCCTGTCGGACCGTTGATGCAAGCCCGCTGTAGAGATCAGTGCTATACGTTATTGTGCGACCTTCAAGCCGGTAACAAAAGGCGACGATGTAAAAGTGGGACAAGGGAGTCCCATTTAATTGAGGGAGGTACTGGCAATAGCAAACTATCACCGGTGAGGGTAGGTGAAGATGTTTCCTGAGATTATCATTTGAGAGAAGCTGGACATAATTTTAATGCGTGCCCCCTTTTTTTACCTCGATGCTACTATTATGTAGCATTGCCAATAACGATATTGATGATAATTTTTTTTTGCAAATTGCCGATGTCTTCAGAGAAGCTCCGACAATCGGAGACCACCAGGGTGGCGCCTTGTACTACTCCAGCTGCCTTTTCAGTTTGTATTATACTAATGGACTGGATGGAATCAGGATTTAAATTAATAAACCTAAGAACTTAATACACAAAGACAAGGATTTAAAACTATGGAAAACGGACAGGCACTGCTGACAAAATATAAAATGAAAGACATTCTACTCGAAAACAGAGTGATTATGGCACCGATGACACGCAGCAGGGCAGATAACCCAGGAAATACGGCAACGGATCTTATTGCTGAATACTATGCCCAGAGAGCCTCTGCAGGCCTTATTATATCCGAAGGCTCCCAGATCTCAAAGCGGGCAGTGGGATACATTAACACGCCTGGTATTTACTCCAATGAACAAGTTGAAGGGTGGAAAAAAGTAACAAATGCTGTGCATGCAAAAGGTGGAAAGATATTTATTCAGCTTTGGCACGTCGGACGTATGTCCCACCCTGACTTTCACAACGGTGAACTCCCACTTTCTGCTTCAGCGTTTAACCCGAATTCACAGTCCTATACACCGCAGGGCTTTAAAGATACGGTTACTCCTAAGGAGATGACACTCGAGGAGATAAAAGAGACTGTCAGAGATTATGGTAATGCGGCTAAAAATGCCATGGCTGCACATTTTGATGGGGTTGAGATCCATTCGTCCAACGGCTATCTGCTGCATCAGTTTTTCAGCAGAACGTCAAACGTGAGGTCGGATGCCTATGGAGGGTCAATAGAAAACAGAGCAAGGATTTTATTTGAAGTACTGGAAGAAGTGAAAAAACATATGCCTGAAAACCGCATCGGGTTAAGGCTTAATCCGTCGCTTCATGGCATATTTGGTATGACGCTTGATGAAGAGACTATCCCGACATTTGATTATATCGTAAACAGACTTAATGATTATGACCTGGCTTACCTCCATCTTTCAGAGCCATTTACAGATGTCACTGATGTACCGGGAGCCGAGCCTCATATAGCGAAGCATTACAGACCGATGTATAATGGCACGCTTATGATAAATACGGCCTTTGACAGAGAAAAAGGGAACCGGATTATTGATGAAAAACTGGCAGATCTGGTTGCTTATGGCAAACCCTATATTTCCAATCCGGATCTTGTTGAACGATTTGCAGCCAAAGTTGAATTAGCAGAATGGGACGAACCGACATTTTATACAACCGGCGAAAAAGGTTTTACAGATTATCCGACTTTTAAAGCTTAAAGATGATACAAAAAAAGCGCTCTTATCAGGGCGCTTTTTTTGCGGAAAAGGGGAAAAAATGGTTAAATCTGCCTTTTTGTCATCAATCGGATCAATTGTGGATATCTTATTTTGGTCTTACCCATCAGCTGCTGACTGGCACATTAGCAATCCCCTGCATCCCCTCCGCCATCAAATTCATAAACCCTCCAATTGGTGGCGAATTTTCCAATTCTTTCGGAATACCTCTCGTGTAACTGAAATGGCCATTTCTTGCACCGAGCAGTGCAAACACTGCTTCTTTTTGACGATGTTTTTGAAAACGGGCATAGATGATTTCACCCTCCTTAAAAATGATCACCGCTTTTCCTTCTTTAAGTGATAGATGAACCGCACCGGTTTTCTGTTTGGAATTGATGAGTTGAAAAAGATCTACAGCGTTTATTTCGGCTAATTTTCCGGTCATGCCAGAGGTAATATCTCCTGACTGCAAGGCTACCGTTTGCGCTCTGTCGACCAACATCTTTAAGAGAAAAAGCTGCAGTTTTTGATACCTTCTTAAGACATCTCGGAAATTCTTCAAACTCAGCATAGCCACCAGGGTGTCTTCAGTAGTATGGATAGAATGAGACACTGGTTCACCAGAGAGAAGGCTCATTTCGCCGAATATCTCTCCCGCCTTAATCTCAATTGCCTTTGAACCATCGTCCTTTATGACCGCTACCATCCCCTTCAAGATGATATAGAGGTGATTGCCTGGCGCCCCTTTCTTCACAACCCTCTTATCATGAGGAATCGTCTTAAACTCAAGCAGCAATGTCAGATCAACTAAAGAGTGATCATCAAGAGGTTTAAAGAGATCAAGCCTTCGGAGTTCTCCGAAATGTTTCTCAACAAGTTTCCTACGCTGCCGATCCTCTGCCTCTTGGAGCATTTTCATCTGCAGCGTGGCAAATTCTTTTTCCTTTTTATATTCAAAGTGGATCATGCCATCACAACCGCCACAGTCAAATTGAGTCTTTAGTCCGGAAACTTGTGGAAACCCGCTGATATTGTCTTTTACCGTGAGGACGTCGGCTATTTTCCGGGCCAGATGGAGACAACCAGGTTTATAGGATGTGACCGACAGACAGAAGTTTTGTACTTTTAGCTCTTCACCAACACTGTAAACGGGACAGGAACGCTCTGCAATGATGAGAAAAGCTGCATCACAATATTTTTCTAATGGTTTTTTCAAAATTTAACCCCACGTCTCTTCTGTGGGCTGCTATTTGATGCAGCCCATATCCGGCTTTCATCAGTTCTTAGTAGTCCAATGTCAGTATTCGCCCCTTGGTGAACGAAAAGAACTTCTTCTTGTCTGCTACCTGAATCCCATCGCCGTCTCTTTGTGCCTCCTGGGCATTTACGTTTGGAATCGCCAATGCAAGAAGGCCAATAACTGTAAGCAATAATCGTAGTGTTTTCATGATAATCCTCCTTAATCTAAGTCTCAATTATTCGAACAAGTTGTTGTCCAAACCCGTTTATCTACAAACACCTAGCTGTTTATACGTGTATTTTGAGTCGAAACGATCTATTATCTAACCAGATAATACTCAATTCTGAGGTAATAGTTCACCGCGACACAATAGGTGACCGTAAAACATGGATTTGTAAACGTTCAACCAGTGCTCCAGGTTCGTTCAAGCAGGCCTCTGAACTATAGTTTGCTCTGTGAGGCGGCCTGATCGGACGGAAATGGGGTGCTGGTGAACGTTTACATTCTGAGTGACAAACAGAGAGCTGAGAACTCCAACCACCAACTTTTTCCAGTCTCCATTAAGTACACAATATGAAGTTCTATCTCAAGATATAAGGTTACAAAGAATGCAAGCTCTGTATAGAACCCAGATAAACCTATCACCGTTGCCAAACAATCAAGATCTCTCCTATGGATCTTGACCGAAAGGACTCTAAATTATGCATACTACCTCATCCCGTCTTGGAACCGTCCTGCTGTTTACCGCTATTTCTGCGGTTTTGGCCATTGGATTAATGATGTTTGGTGCCCGTTTTGGCTTGTGGGAGCCCATCGTTGGCTTTCGTTTCATACGAGCGTATATGAACCCTGTTGCTTATGCTCTTATTGGCTTAGGTATAGTCGGATTGGTCTATCAACTTGCAACAGATAATCGTTCTGGTGCAGTCAAGGCTGCTATCACAAGTCTGATCGGTGTGGGATTATTGGCACCGATGATTTACGGGCAGCTTCAGCCACCAGTAAACTTTCCACCAATCCACGACATCACAACCGATACAAGTAACCCACCTCAATTTATTGTTTTGGACGATAATCGTGCCGGTGCAAAAAATACTTTGGTTTATGGTGGCCCTGAAGTTGCAGCACAACAGAACAAAGCGTATCCGGATATTGCTCCCATTCAATCAAATAAATCTGCGCCGGAGGCATTTTCAGAAGCAGTGAGGATTGGAGAAGCGATGGGGTGGGAAATTGTTGCGCAAGATCAAGCTGCTTTGCGCTTTGAAGCAACTGCCCGAACATCGGTTTATAGATTTGTTGATGATATCGTCGTTGTGGTGAGCCCTATAAAAAATGCAAGCCGCATCGATATACGCAGTGTGTCACGGGTAGGGATTGGTGACAGAGGCGTTAACGCGACCCGCATAAGAGAATTTATTGAGGCTTTTGAGCGCTAATATATAAGTGCCGGAACCCACGAAATAGACAGGAGGCGCTGTCGGCAAGGGCTTTTGCGGATATCGGGATTAGACCATATAACGTACGTTGCAATGAACCAAGGGAACTATATGACAGACATTATTACCATAAAAGAAGCCAGCGTCCTCACGATCGCATTCAACCGTCCGGAGAAGAAAAACTCCGTTACAGCGACGATGTACGAAGCACTTACACAGGCGTTGGTGGACGCCGGTACCGACTCTGAAACACGTGTTGTGCTGTTCCGTGGGACCGACCAGGTATTCTCTGCAGGAAACGACTTAGGTGACTTCGTACTTAATCCGCCTAGCAAGCAAGATGCTCCAGTATGGAACTTCTTGCGCACTCTCAGCGCATTTCCAAAGCCTATCGTTGCGGCGGTATGCGGTCCGGCCGTCGGCATAGGCACAACGATGTTGTTGCATTGCGATCTTGTTTATGCTGGTACCAACGCGCGCTTCAGCCTCCCGTTTGTCAATCTCGGTGTCTGCCCGGAAGCCGCTTCGAGTCTGCTGTTGCCCAAGTTGTTTGGCTATCAGGGCGCAGCCGAAGTGTTGCTGACCGGCGATCCGTTTGACGCTGAGTCCGCACTGAAATCAAAGTTAGTGAACCGCGTGCTCCCCGTTGAGGAAGTGCTCAAATTCGCTCTCGCGCAGGCAATCAAGATTGCACACAAGCCTTCTAGCGCTATAGCGGAGACCAAACGCCTTCTGAAACTTGGCGATGCTGCGAGTGTGCTAGCTCGCATCAACGAGGAGGCTAAAGTTTTCGGCCAAATGGTTGGGGCTGGGGCCGCACGCGAAGCTATCGCAGCGTTCTCAGAAAAGCGCAAACCGGATTTCAGTAAGATCTAAGTGGCCGTTTGTTTACTTATTTTTACCGGCGATCAATGCTGATTGCAGGATAAATATAAGGGTATCAAGGTGCAGGAAGTTTAACCCGACGGAACCGTCAAATTCTTCATACTGGCAGTACCAATCGTTATCTTGAGGCTGCACGATAGCGGTGCGTTAGTATCAAACACGGTGTCTAATGCTCAGTTCAAAGTAGGTAAGTCTGAAAATATCTTGACTCTGAAGATTATGAATTTAGCTTGTATCGAAGGTTGTACGCAGAAGTTCAAGCATTTACTTTTTATGTCCAATACACTTATTATCATTTGCAAGAGACGGACCATTGATCCTACATTACCCACGGTAACGCCCCTGCAATTCATGCACACTTAAAAATCAATTATCCCAGAGGTGAAGAATGGGCAAAGATATTAAAGTCGGAGATAAAGCCTCGGTAAGTAAGATCTTTACCGATGAGGACGTCCTTGTTTTTTCAAATCTTTCATTAGATAAAAACCCTATACATTTAGATCAATCATTTGCAGAGAAATCGATTTTTGGCAAAAAAATAGTTCACGGTATGCTGGTGGCCAGTCTTTTTTCCGGTCTTGCAGGTATGAAATTACCCGGAGAAGGAAGCATATACCTGGGCCAGTCTCTCAGTTTTACAGCTCCCATTTATATTGGTGAGAAGGTCACCGCAACAGTTGAGGTTATCAAGATTCGTCCTGACAAACCCATTGTTACCTTGAGAACGTTTTGTGTAAATAGTGAAGGCTTGGTTGTTATTGAAGGAGAGGCTGTCGTCAAGGCGGCGTAGTATTACAAACATTCTCAAATGTCTTGACTTTGATTCTATCTTGGTCCCATCCGAGATGCTCAGAAGATTAACTTGCAGTTTCACCGAGGCGATTAATCTTGCCAATGAAACAGTTAAGTGGGCAGCATAAAAAAAGAATTTCACTCAAATCCCCTATAAAGAAAAAGGAGTTCAGCCATCCGGATGATTCCGGATGTTTGTAATAGTTCACCGGACCGCAGTAAGTGACCAAAGAACCCGGATCTGTAAACGTTCAACCAGTGCTCCAGTTTCGTTCAAGCAGGCCTGCGAACTATAGTTGGCTATGTGAAGGGGCCTGATCGGACGAAAATGAAGTGCTGGTGAACGTTCGGATGTTTTACCAGCCAAAGCGGAGGAATTTCAATGAAAACAATACACATACTGATGGTATTCCTGCTTGCCGGCGGCCTGGGCGCGACCAACGCTCATGCCGAGGCCCGCACCTGGGAGCTCGACAAGGACCATACCTTCTTTTATTTCACTGTGGATCACATCTATTCGAAAGTTCGAGGGCAGTTCCTCGACTATTCGGGGATGGTGCGCTTCGACCCGGAAAATCTTGCCGACAGTCGCTTCGATTTCACGATCGCAGTAAAAAGCGTCGATACGCATAACAGCAAGCGGGACAGGCACCTTCGCTCCGACGACTTTTTCGACGCCGACACCTTCCCGAAAATGACCTTTGTCTCCACCGGTATCACCCGGACCGGTGCCGACACCTTCGATGTCGCCGGTTCGTTCTCGGTCAAGGGCGTCGCCCATGACCTGGTGCTGCCGCTGACGTTTGCGGGAATCACGGACAATCCCATGAAGGAGGGCCAGCAGGTGGCCGGTTTCAATGGCAGCCTCACCATTGATCGTCTGCAGTACAAGGTCGGTTCCGGCAAATACTATGAGATGGGCGTGGTCGGCAAGGATGTTGATATCCTTGTCTCGATGGAGTTGCTGAGCGATAAGTAGTATCCATCCCGGCGAGGTTTACACCTCGCTTTCAGACCGCATAACCCACCAGGAAGGAGGGGATTATTATGCCACCTGTAAGGTCCCTCTGGCTGTGTTTTCCCGAGCGGGACGTGACTCTCGACAACTAAGCATATAAATTTATAATATATTGGGGTCATCATGAGATGAACCAGAGTTTCTGGGCACGGCAACGCCTGACGAGATTCGAGAGGTTCTCCAGAAAATTAAAAGATACATTCACGGGAGGAAATGATGTCGGTAAAAACCGCTGCGTTGGTTGTGTTAGTATCGCTTTGTTTGCTTTCCGGTTGTGGAAAAAAGAATTGGCATTCCTCTTGGCAAGAGGCAGGGCAGGAAACAGGTTCAACTCAAGCTGAGCTGCTTTATGTCGAAGCCAGCCATACACTCGAGCACGCGGCAGACCTTGCGAGTATAATGGCAAGTATAGATTCAATGCAGCGGGTTTTGGCAGCCGAACCAATGCACCGAGAGGCTCTGGCCTACCTCGGCAATCTGCATATTCTTGTCGGTACTGCGTACACGGTTGACCGAGCGGAAAAGATTGCCCATTTTCAGCAGGCAATGAAGTATTGTGAGTTATCTCTGTATGTCAATCCGCAGTTTAGGGAAGTCGTCAAGGAAGGTAAGAAACCCTGGGAGGCATCCCAGACACTCCAGGCGGAAGATGCCCCCGCCATGCTTTTCTGGGTAATAGCTCTGCAATATGAATTCAAGGAAGGCATGACACTGCCTGAAAAAATCATCAACGTCGGCTGGCTGCAGCACGCCATCATCTTCCTCGACAGAATCAAACAGGTGGCACCTGAATATGGCAATGGTGCCGTAGAATTCGCGTACAGCATCTGCTACCTGGCTTTGCCGTCTTTGCTCGGCGGAGATTCCAATCTGGGTAAGACCTATCTGGAAGAATCGATCGCCAAAGGCAAAGGCTATCTATTGCCGACCTGGGGCAAAGGAAAATATTTTTATCAGGTAACAGGAGACCTGAAAAGTGCCCGAAAAGATTTACTGTGGGTGGCCAGTCAGAAACCTGAGGAGTTTAAAGATCTTTACCCTTGGCGGATGTACTTCATAGCTGATGCCAAACTGCTTGAACGACAACTATTCGTGAAAGACAATTAAACCTTCATCTTCTTCAGCAGCCAAACCATATTTTCGCCAAGCTGGCGCATGTTTTTCATACCCTCCTCATCGTCAACTACTTCGCCTTTTTCTGGACCGATTCCAACATTCCATGAGTCTGAACCGACAATGATCATCTTGCTCAGCAGGAAAAAGTGATTCATTGTATCCAAGGTATGAACTGCCCCGGACCTGCGAACAGCCACCACAGCTGCGCCGATTTTGCGTTGGAGCAAATGGCCGTTCGCCTGGCTGACCATGCCGCAGCGATCGATAAGGGCTTTCATCTCACTCGTTACATCACCAAAATATACCGGAGAACCAAGAAGAATGGCATCAGCAGCAGCCATTTTGGCAATACAATCATTGACAACATCTTTTTTGAGAACACAGGTACCATTCTTTTCCATAAAACAAACAAAGCAGGACATGCATCCTCTGATTTCACTGCCGGCCAGTTCAACAAGTTCCGTCTCTGCTCCGGCCTCAGCAAGGGTTGCGAGCACGGCCTTCTGAAGCAGATAAGTGTTCCCTTGCTTTCTTGCACTTCCACAAAATGCGACAATCTTCATCCTTTTCTCTCCGTCTCTTTGTAAACGCTTACAGTTCGGATGTTTTACAAACAGTTTTACTATCCCGGCGAACGGTTACGTCTCTTTCATTCAATTGGATAGTAAACGCGGCAAAACCGCTCTGAAATGCTGCAGGAATGCTGCTGGAATGCTTCCTGAAATACTTTCAGCATAATTCTTTTACAATAATTTCTGCTGTTTTGCGACCTGAGAGCAGTGCCCATTGTATTCCCGGCAGGCTCTGATGTTCCCCGCAGACTCGCAAATTTTCGCGAACTGGTGGGGGAAGCACGTATGGGTCTGGTGTCGGAGGTTCCTGATTTGGTAGGGCATGCTCTATATGGTATGTGTGCAGATGATCCCAGTCTTTGGCTGCACTGCCAAACCATTCAAGGCACTGGCTGCGCACCTGATTTTCCAGATCTTCCCTACCGAGATATTTTTTTCCTAAGACAACGACGGCAATAAGCGTTTTACCCGAGGCAGAATAGTTCGGGGCCACAAGACTTGGGAAAGCCATATTGTTAATCGGACCCTCGCCATCTCCATTTAAAACGAGAAAAGGATCTCTGAGTGGCGGTCGCCAATCTCCGGCAAAATACAAGCAAGTCTCACTCATTGAGGAATGAGAGGATGGCAGTTCCAGGAGTTGTTCAAACGCTGGTTGAGATGTTGCTATAACGACCCTTCGGCCGATAATTTTACTGCCATCGGCGAGGCTGACAATGCCGCCGTCTATACTTGCTACTTTGCTGTTCAGACGAATGGCTGCTTGGGGAATTTTTGCTGCTAATTGCCTGGGGATATCTCCCATGCCGTGGGTGGGAAGTGCTGCATCTCCTTCGGCAAACATGCGAAAAATATATTGCAGGACACGACTGGAGGCCTGAATGGCTGGGTCAAGACAGGCTCCGGCAAAAAATGGCACGAAAAATCTCCTGATAAACCCTTCTGAAAATCCCTGGCTATGCAGAAAATCGATGGTTTTCTCTTCCGGCTGAGTGAAAATGTGCGCGAAGGTCCCCTGACCTACTGAGCGAGCCAGGCGCACCATGCAGATACGGTCTTTCAGGGTACCTAATGGTGATGTAAGAGTTGACAGAATATATCGGGGATAATGTCGAGGGTCGGCAATGATATGGAATTTTCCATTGTATCGTACCGCAACGCCAGCCGGGAATTTTTGCAGTTTCAAATCCTTAAAGTCCAGCATTTTCTGAGCTTCGGGATACCCGGTTTGCAACACTTGGAAGCCATGGTCAAGACGGAAACCATCTATAACATCGGTTTGGATTCTTCCGCCAGGTGCATCTCCTGACTCGACAATGACAAAGCTGAGATTTTTTTTCTGAAGAGTAAGAGCACAGCTCAATCCTGCAATTCCCGCACCAACGATAACAACATCAAACTCCATATTTTCTAACCTCCTGTGTAGTATGGGATCGGATTTTCGACTCGCTTTTTCATGAGTCAAGTAAGACAATAGGTGGAGGATGGAGCAAGCCTTCAATCCACCTCGCGGGCCAGCCTTGTTGCCCATTCAAAGCCCCTAGAAGAGCCCCCAAAACTGCTCCCCGGCCGGCATTGTCGCCGCCGCACATGGTGTTTGCAATCATTGCCTCCTCTGGGGAGTCTTGATACTTGAGGGCAAGATAAAGCGTTGCCGGGAGGGATTGCTCAACATAACAGGCTGATGAGAAATGCTTGCCGACAACAATCGAATCCGGGTAGTCGGAAAGGGTCTGAAGGGTCTGCGCGTCAATGTCCAATGCTGACTGGCTCGCCCCCGCTGTAATGGATTGGTAGAGTGATTGTCCGTGCAGAAGATTGAGAAGGGTGACAGAAATCAACTCACCCCATTGTTTCATGACCGAGCCACCATGGGTTAAAGCAAGGTGTTGCAATGAGACTTCCTTTGCAAAAGCAGAGTTCTTGGAGAAAACAACGGTCAGGGGGAGCATCAGACTGAATCCGCCAATATGATTTTCGTCCATCCGGCCACACTGTGAAGGCTCTTTGCCTTTGCCGTAGTTGATGAAAAAATGTCTGAGATACTCTTCTACATAGGTATCCTGATGACTGCCGGGGGTGGTCATAAACGCAATAAGCCTGTTGAGCCAGGATGTTGCCGAGTAGTTGCCGTCGACCTCAAGCAGGAGCAGAAGCTCTCTTGCCAGCTGAAGATTGAGAGTGTTTTCCCCCGCCCGAAGGAATTGGTGGTAATGGATATCTCTTTTGCCCCAGTATTGTGCCTGATCGTGGAGAATGTCAGCAGCTCCTGGTGGAGGTGTGTAGGATGAACGCCAGAGAATTGAGTCGGGATGTGGATTGCGGGGGCGCAGGTAACTGGTAACCTTGCCGTAATCCTTTATAAGGGCCTGGGTGTTATAATACCAGTGGACCGGCATTGCCAGGGCGTCTCCGATAAACATGCCGAGAAGCGCGCCTGAAAGCCTATCTGTTGAGGTAATGTCATTGCTCATGTAAATTATCAAAACTCCGTTACGTTTTTCTTCCTCTGGCAGAAGCAATTTTTCATTGATTGACTATCTTTTCCACCACCTTTCCCACGACATATGGGCCATCTGGAATTACTGCAACGCTCTTGTGGGTCTTCAGCAAATCGTCGACGGTTGCCTGGCAGTCCATAACCTTGATTCCCTGAAATCGAGCAACATCGTCTTCTGACAGCCCCGGAGAATAAATAAATATTTTTCCGGCATGAGCCAGAGCTTGATAAATATTCTGAGCACACCACTGATCAATGACGAAATTATCCGGATTGCTATGATGGCTGTTAAAGTCAGCAGGGGTTGGGTTTGATCGCATAATTGTGCAGAATTCCTCACTCCCCAGACCTTCTTCACAACCACAGGCTACAAAGATGGTGCCGTTTTCTTTGAGTATGTCTCGTGCGGCGATGAGACATTTTGAAACCTGGTAAAATGTTGCATCAAGAGGGTAGCCTCCCGCTGAGGTGATGATCAGATCCATTTTTTTATCAAGGCTGGCCACCGCATGGTCGGCAACGAGCTTGCATCCTGCACGATGGGCAAGATCGTGGTGGCCGCCAAATACGCCCGTGAGCTCTCGCTCTTTGTTGATCACTACATTAAGAATAAAATCCACTCCTGCAATCTCAGCGACTTCCATGGCATACTGGTGAAAGAGATTATTTTCCAGCCTGCAGTTCGCCTGTTGTAGTTGATCTATCACCTTGAAGGAATGCATAAATTTCATTGTCGCAAAACTCGATATACCTGGCAAAATGGATTTTCGACTCCCTGAAAAACCTGCATAGAAGTGCGGTTCAATTAACCCCGTGAGGATTTTCAGATCTGCGTCAAGGTAGTGGGTGTTCACTTCAATGGGTGCCCCATCGATTTTGGTAATCTCTCTCAATTCCTCAGATTTACGGCAGTAATGATTTATGATTTTATAGTTGTCCATGATCTCTCTGCCAACCATGGACATAAGCTCGTCGCCAAGATTTGGCCGATGCATACCAGTTGCAACTAAAATGGTGATATTTTCAGAGGCAATACCGGCCTCTTCAATAGTTTTCAGCAGTGGAGGAAGGATTATTTTATTGGGGACTGGTCTGGTTATATCGGAGATAACAATGCAGGCATTCTTGCGTCCCCGAGCGATTTCTTTGAGCGGAGCGCATCCGATTGGTTGAAGCAGTGCATCAAGCACGGCGGATTCAGGGTTGGCAAGCGCCTCTGCAGGTTTGTTTTCGATAAGTAAGGTGGAGTCTGGCAGTTTTAGACTAATGATCTCTTTTCCGCATAACAGATTGGCTTTCATAATCGTCTCCCTTGAATAGTTTAACAGATTTTTCTTTCCGGAAAAGTGGCCTTACTATTTTCCTGATTACGTATAGAAATCAGCCAATTTTGTGGGCATAGGCATAATATATTGATAACAAATGAAAAATAAAATCTACTCGGGTGGTCATCCCTACGTATGCGGGGATCCAGTTACTACCAGGATCTCTGGATTGCCGCATACGGTGAGGGAATGACAGCATGCTAGCTGAATTTCATACGTAATCAGAAAAAATATTGTGACTGAATCTGTTTTCTCTGATAATCATTATCGAACGAGCGTCAACTTTCTCAACAACCCTTTAGTGATCAAGTGTCGACCCTTGGATACATTGAAGCGATCGCGCAGAAACCAGACAGAATACTAGTGGATACATACAATGCGACTTATGGTATCTGAATCTGTTAGAAATGCAAACACGTAAGCCTAATATGAATTGTGAGGAAAAGAACCCCACGCGCTTTGGTCTGTGCTGTCTCTTTAAAGATGAAGAAATTGCTTTTCGTACAACCACCGCCAGGGTGCTTTTGACTCTGCCGCGCGATGAACAGCTGACAAAACTGTCCGGGATCTGCTGTAACAATGCCCAGAGTCTCGTGCGTGCTGTGCAAACCGTCCAACGTCTTAAAATTGGCGCATTTCGCATCATGTCGCCGCTGTTTCCACGGATGACCCATCCCGAGGTTGGTTACAGCCTGGACGATTTACCCGATGACGAGAAAATTGGCAGTCTGCTTGCCGTCACCAGATCTTTCGCTCAAGTGCATGATATCCGTCTCAGCTTTCATCCCGATCAGTTTGTTGTCCTCTCATCGCCTCATCCAAAGGTTGTAGATAATTCGATCCAGGAGTTGAAGTATCAGGCCTGGTTGGCAGAGGCAGTTGGGGCCGAAGTCATTAACCTTCACGCCGGTGGGGTTTATGGTGACAAATTGTCGGCTCTGCAACGTTTCTGCGACGTCTTTATCGATCTCCCTGGGAATGTCCGCAGCCGCTTGACCCTGGAGAACGATGATGTAAGCTATACCGTGTCCGACCTCCTGCCGGTATGTGACAAACTGGCCATTCCTCTGGTTTATGATGTCCATCACCACCGCTGCAATCCGGATGGCTTATCGGTCGAGGAGGCGACCCAGCTGGCCGGGGCAACCTGGCAGCGCCTGGGAAGAGAGCAATATTGTCACCTGTCATCGCCGAAGGCCGGCTGGAGGGAAGGCAATCCCAAACCGCATGCCGATTATATAAACCCGGAGGATTTTCCTGTCTGTTGGTTGAAGCGTGTAATGACCGTCGATATTGAAGCAAAAGCCAAGGAATTGGCGGTGATACGTTTGATAAATGCCATGAATAATGGACGGTAGACGATGATGCACTCTTTACCAAGCTCTCCGGTTCTGAGATAAAAAAATCACTTGGCCGCGGTCATATTTTGTTCCATTTTTGTTCCACTTTTATGTCAGACAATACAATAAGAAAGCAGGAAAAAGAAATATCTAATGGAACAAACCGCATAAAAAAGGGATTAACCAATTGATAATTCTGGTTAACCCCTTGATTTATATTTAATGTAATTATAAATAGTTAAAGATTCTTCCCGATATGTCCATATGGACATAGGTTTTTAACTTATTCGATGGACTAAAATGGTTTTTAAATCCTTTTGTTTTGTGCCGGTTTAATCTTTTTAGTAGACGCTGAACCATTTACATAGCCCTCAAGCGCTTTAGCTGTAACATCGTTTAGATACGTGCCGTCTTGCATGGCCCGTAAAACTGCTTTCTTGTGCAGTTCAGGTGACACCCGAACATTAAATTGCCCTTTAAGCGGTTTTTTAGGTTCCCTGCCAAGCTCCTTGCATGTTTCCAGATAATCATCTACTGCAGCTTCAAATTCCACTTGCAAATCTTTTGGAGAGTCTGCTTCGTAAGTAACTAAATCGTCAATAAATAAGATCTTCCCACGGCAGATGCATCGATCCATATCGAGTTCCGACGTGCCCTCATAACCATTGTATTTTAAGATATCCATATCGCCTCCTCCTACGCAAAGCCGTGTTCTTTTAAATGTTGCGCGACATCTGCGGCGCACCCCTTGTCAACGATGGAACTAGGGTGTGGTTCATGGCAAATAATTAAAGCGTTTCTTGCTTCATTGAAAAATTTCCTGCGAGATCCACCCGTTTTTCCTGTCTTTAGTTGGGCATAACCTAAAGACTCAGGCAACGACCTTAAATCGCTCCACTTGATGTTTGAAGGTGTCGGGTGACAGACGATTTTTATTAAAATTTTGTCATGCTTTGCCATCAGTCCTTACCATGTCCCCCTTGTGTTGTAACTACTTCTTAGTTACTCTGTTTCGATTTTTACAAGAAATTTTAATATCGATCAAAACAACATTCTGACCGCCACCAGCCACGGCAACCTGCAATCCATACTGACCCTGGCCAGCCAACTCCAGTAAAACCAGGAATCGCCGTCCACACTGTCTTGCACAATATAAATGTGGACAAATCAAACAACAAAGGCGTCATCTGATTTATCAGATAACGCCTTGTTTTTATTTGGTACACCAGGAGGGATTCGAACCCCCGACACCCGGATTCGAAGTCCCTTTTTTGTGCTTTAAGACTGTTTCACTTAGCATCATAATAAGTAAAAATAATAATGTACAAACAGTGACATATCGTGTATTATATTTCATATACCGTAATTTAAAAACACGTTGTTTAATGCGTTTAGGGCGGGACAGGAGCGGGACTGGAAGCGCCCAAACGACACCCGGATTATATGAAAGAGGTTCAATATGTCAAAATGGATAAAGTGCAAAACCACCGGCATAAGGTATCGGCTTCACCCCTCAAGAAAGCATGGTGTCGGATTCGATAAATATTTTACGATCAGGTACAAGATTGTTGGAAAAGAGAAATCTGAAGGGCTCGGGTGGTCAAGTGAGGGATGGACAGAAAAAAAGGCAGCTGCAACCCTGGCGGAACTGAAAGCGAATCATACTAATGGAACAGGTCCACGAACCCTTGCAGAAAAGAGAGATTTGCGGGAACAAGCCGAAACTGAAGAGATCCAGCGCGAACAGGAAGAAAAAGCCCAGAATATCACCTTTGCCGAGATCTTCACAAAACAATATTTCCCGCATGTTCAGCATAACCGGCGAAGTCAGCGAAGTATAGAGCGTGAAGAGAATTTTTTTCGTTTGTGGATTGCTCCTGTAATCGGTGAAAGACCGATGCGGGGAATTATGCCTATCCACTTAGAGAGAATTAAAAAGAACATGGCGAAAGCGGGAAGGGCACCACGGACTATTCAATACTGCCTTGCTGTCGTCAGGCAGGTTTTCAATTATGCATTGAACAACAATCTTTTTGAAGGCAAGAACCCGGCAGGTATAACAGGTGGAGTAAAACGCCCCAAAGTTGATAACCGGCGAACACGTTTCTTGTCCAGGGAAGAGGCAGCGGACATATTGAAGATACTGGCAGTACGGACACCTAATATTCATGATATGGCACTATTTGCTCTCTACACAGGAGCCAGAGCGGGTGAAGTTTTTAACCTGAAATGGGGTGATGTTGATTTGTTTCAAGGTGTCGCAATGCTGAAGGACACAAAGAGCGGCAAAAACAGGGCTGTATACCTCGTTAAAGATGTAAAGGATATGTTGACACGGAGAAGTCCGAAAAACGCAGCGGGGGCATCTCTCGTGTTTACAGGGCGGGACGGTATAAAGGTAACGAGGATATCCAATAGTTTCGCAAAGGCAGTAAACGAGCTGAAGCTCAACGAAGGTGTTACCGATCCACGACAAAGAGTGATGTTTCACACCTTACGGCACACCTTCGCGTCATGGTTGGCGATGGACGGTATCAACCCTTTTCACCTTAAAGAGTTGCTCGGCCACTCTGACTTGAAACTTACGGAACGATATAGCCACTTGTCAGAATCGGCTTTGAAACAAGCGGCATTAAGGATAAGCCAAGGTTAACTAAACGACATTCACCGGGCTAGGTTGATCCCCGAAAAGCCGTAAACCCTGCGGCCTGCCCGGTGATTTTTTTCAGGGATCTTTGAAGGGAAAGATATGGATAACCACATGAGGATAATAGAAGCGGCTCAGGGTATAAATATGAACCCAAAAGAGTTACTTCTTTCTATAAGAGATAAAGCAGTTGCCAAGGTAAAAATAATTCCTTTTTTTGACTTAGTGGCCTATCGAGAAGATGGAACCAGCATCTCTTTAAGCCCTGGGGATAGTGACGGTTACACTGTATTGCCTGAAGAAATAATATTAGATATTTGCAATCACAAAACTGTTATCGTCGGTAGGGACGATGAATTATACAAAGAAAAACATCGTAAAAAAAATTTTAGAATCGCTGAAATAGCTTTCGATCTTTGTAGTAAAGGCTTAGATGTGCCTAAAGGTATGATAACGGGAAGAGACTCCGTTTTTACAACCTATGAAAAAATTACCATTACCATAGAGGATGTTTGTATAGGAAAAGACGATAATCCAGCACTTAAAGGATGGGCTATGATAGCCGACAGAATAGGGAAAAGCCCGAAACAGGCCCAGATTATGGACAACGCAACCGGCAACAAGCATATCAGTAAACCCGGTAAAGGTGGGAGAGGCGGCAACACTTTCGCCAGTAAGAATGATCTTGACAGAATGGTCGAAGAATATGCAGAAATCCAAGAATATGAAAAAAATATAAAAAAAATGCGTTAATTGAAAAAAAATAAATTACGCGATTCTTTCCATATCGCTGTTCATAAGTAACCACCTGAAACCGCTATAAAAAAGCGGTTTTTCTTTTTTCTTCACTCTCTCCAAAAACCCACATTACGCGATTAACATTCTTTTTTACGCAATATAACTACTTTATTACGCGATTAAGTACCAAATAGTCACAGTATATCAAGTAGTTACAGTGTTGACGCCTGACGAAATGTTGTTTAATATTATGTTATTGGAAAATTTCGCAGGCGGAAAAAGGTTAGGCAGTCGACGGCCTAACCACACAAGCAGCACTGGAGAATAAAAATGATAGGGAAAAAGAAACCACAAGCGGCGGAAAAATTACAGGCGGCGGAAGAAGTTATCAGGCGGATAAAAGATCAGGTTAACGGTCCGTTTATTCCAAGGCGAAGTGTTCCAATCGTCACCAATCACCTTTATTCGATTGGTCACATGGCGAACTGTGATTCGTCGGGTACGGGGCCGGAAGGTTCTTTTACACTCGGTCGGCAGAGGGTTTACCCGGTTAATAGTTTTTGCGACTGGTTAATTCGTAGAATGGCGGTGTAGCGATGACTGATTGTAAAGGTGAATTTTTAAATGCCATGCAGTCGGCAGGGATTCACACCAATGCCGATATAATAGCAGGCGGCGCACTTCAGCGATTCCATGTGGATGGAGACCATAAAGGCTCTAAAAACGGATGGGCTGTTTTGTTTGATGATGACGCACCCGCAGGTCAATACGGATGCTTCAAAAGGGGTATATCTGAGACATGGACCAGCAGCAAGCAAAATACACTGACAGACGAACAGCGGACAAAACAATCTGCAAAGATCGATCAAGCCAAAAAACTCCGCGAAGCCGAAGAAGAAAAGGCCCGCGCTGAATGTTGTCAATGGTGTGCTAATACCTGGCCGAAAGCCAAGGATGCCACAAACGACCACCCATATCTGAAAGCCAAAGGTGTTAAGTCATATGGGTTGAAGCAGCTCCATGATATCCTCATGGTGACTCTCAGGGACTCAAAAGGCGCTATCCATGGAGCGCAGTTTATACCTCCTGACGGCACAAAGAAATTCAAGACAGGCACGGCAAAGCAAGGCAACTACTTTTCTATTGGTAAGCCAAAGAATAACACCCTGCTTATCTGCGAAGGGTACGCCACCGGCGCAAGCCTCCATGAAGCCACCGGGAATGCAGTAGCGGTTGCCTTCGATGCTGGAAACCTTCAGCCGGTTGCCGAAAATCTTCGTAAAAAATTCCCAGATATGAATTTGATTCTTTGTGCTGATAACGACGATTCAAATGTGGGACAAGACAAAGCAAAGGAAGCGGCAGCGGCAGTTGGCGGCACTGTTGTAATGCCTCCTGACACCGGCGACGATTTTAACGATCTTCACCAAAAGATGGGATTGGATGCAGTAAAGGCTTACGTCGAGGCAGCACTTCAGCCAGGACACAACAAAGAAACGGCATCTAGCACAGAACCACTTCATACAGCAACAGTTGAGAGGCTGGCAGCGTTATCTCCAATTGAATATGAGCAGATCCGAAAAGATAAGGCCAAAGAACTTGGTATTCGCACAACAGCACTTGACCAGATTGTCAAGGCAACCATCAAAGACAGCGGGCTAAGCAATGATCTACCTTTCAAAGATGTACCTGTCTGGCCGGATCCAGTGAACCCGGCGACAATCCTCTCAGAGATAACGGCAACAGTCCGGCGTTTCATCGTATGCAACACAGAAATATCGACAGCAGTCTCATTGTGGGCGGCAATGACTTGGTTCATGGACGCAATACATGTTGCCCCCCTGGCGGTCATCACGGCACCTGAAAAACGATGCGGGAAAAGTCAATTATTGACACTGATAGGACGCCTATCCTGTAGACCGATCACGGCAAGCAGCATATCACCGGCGGCATTATTCAGAGCAATAGACGCCTGGGAGCCTACCCTGTTAATTGATGAGGTCGACGCCTGCATGAAAGACAACGAAGAGTTGCGTGGTATTATTAATTCAGGACATACCAGGGATTCGGCGTATGTCATCCGAACAGTTGGTGATTCATTTACCCCTACTAAATTTAACACCTGGGGAGCAAAGGCGTTGTCTGGTATTGGACATGTTGCCGACACTCTCATGGACAGAGCAATTGTCCTTGAGTTACGCCGAAAGCTACAACATGAAAACGTGGACCGGTTGAGGTATGCGGAAACAGGATTATTTGATACCCTTGCGTCAAAGCTGGCAAGATTCGCTGAAGATTACAGCGAACAAGTAAGACAGGCCCGGCCATATCTCCCCTAGTTTAAATGATCGAGCACAAGACAACTGGGAACCCCTTCTTGCAATTGCCATGGTTGCCGGTCCTGAGTGGCTTGAGACTGCTACGAAAACAGCATTAAAAATATCAGGAAATGAAGAAGCGGCTCAATCTATCGGTGTTGAATTGCTGGCAGACATTTCAGAAATATTTGAGATGAAAGCAGTTGACCGGATAAGCACGGCTGAATTGATTAAGTCCTTGACAGAGGACGATGAAAAACCATGGGCGACATTTAACCGAGGATTTCCA
>CAWCLE010000014.1:0-191002 GCA_963796255.1 uncultured delta proteobacterium
GGCCCGCTGGCCTGCCGTTTCCCGGGATCGGTCCAGCCGGGTGACCATCGGCGGTATCAATCTCGGTATTGGTGCATACAGCCGTTATCCGGACCTCGCCTTTGCTGCTGCCGCCTGTCTTGTCTCGGCCGACAACCAGCGTCTGGCGGCGGAAAAAGGGGGGCTCCCGCCAACCATTACCGCTCTTTACCAGGACGAACAGGTGCGCCGGGTTTTCCCCTTTGCCGATCTTCTTTTAGAAACCCTGCAAAGCGGAGTACAACGACCGCAGACACCACTCTACAATGATATCTCCCTTGCCATCAGCCATACCCTGCATCCGATGCGCGCTATCGATCCGGAAAAAGATGGTGTCCGGTTGCGCAGGACAATCGAAAGGGCTCTGCGCTCGGAGGGATTGTTATGAAATCGACAGGTCTCAGCCACCAGAAGCTCAGCTGGCTGCTCTGTGCGCCAGCATTGATTGCCATGATTGCCGTTACTGCCTATCCTGTCTGTTATGCCTTCTGGCTCAGTCTTTTTCGCTATGATCTCCGCTTTCCAAATAGCCGATCCTTTGTTGGTGCTGTTAATTACCTCTCGGTTCTCAGCTCGCCCATCTGGTGGGAGGCCTTATTCAATACCATCTTGATCACCATCTGTTCGGTAGGCATGGAGCTTGTGCTGGGAATGCTCCTGGCGCTTTTGATGCACCGGGTAATCATCGGCCGAAGACTGGTCCGGGCGGCTATTCTTGTTCCATATGGCATTATCACGGTGGTGGCGGCTTTAATCTGGAAATTCGCATTCCTGCCGACCACCGGATTTGTCAATAACCTGACGGGCCTTTCGTTTGCCTGGTTCAGTGAGCGATGGAGTGCCTATCTGGTAATCATTTTTACCGAAATCTGGAAAACCACGCCGTTCATGGCTTTGCTGCTGCTGGCAGGTCTTACTCTGGTGCCCGAGGATCTGTTGCGGGCAGCCCGGGTTGATGGGGCCTCGGCCTGGCAGCGCTTTACCCTCATAACACTGCCTATCATGCGACCGACCATAGGAGTGGCCTTATTGTTTCGCAGTCTCGATGCCTTTAGAATTTTTGATACGGTATTTGTCCAGACCAGAGGTGCCGTGCAGACCGAAACAGTGTCCATGGTCGGTTATCATGCCCTCATTTCCCGGCTCAACCTGGGCCTTGGTTCCGCGGTATCGATGCTGATATTCTTTTGCGTACTGCTGCTTGCCGCCCTGTATCTGCGCATATTCGGTATTGCCGGCACCCTTGCCGGCAGCGAGGAGGGGTCATGAGAGGTGCCGAACGGGTAATTGATTCTCTCTGCTGGGCTACCGGCAATATCCTGGCTCTCTTGTATGCCCTGACGCCGGTTGTCTGGATAATCTCTCTATCGCTGAAGGTTCCCGCCGATCTCAGCGACAACCGGTTCTGGCCGCAACACATAAGCTTTGCGAACTACCGGACGCTCATTACCGACGCCCAGTTCCCTGCCGCGCTTTGGAACTCACTTGGGATTGCGCTGCTGTCAACTCTTTTTGCCATTGTGATCGCCATGTTCGCCGCCTATGCTGTGGTCAGGCTCAAATTTTCCGGCAGCAGGATCTTTATGATATTTGCCCTGTCCATTGCCATGTTTCCGCCGGTTTCAATCGTTGGCCCTCTATTCAATACCTGGCGTTTTCTCGGTCTCTATGATACCTGGCCGGGCCTGATCATCCCCTATATTACCCTGACCCTTCCCCTGTCCATCTGGACGCTGGCCGCCTTCTTCCGTGAAATCCCCTGGGATCTGGACAAGGCCGCCCGCGTCGACGGCGCCACGCGCTTTCAGGCTTTCAGGCTGGTGCTGGTGCCGCTGGCCGCACCGGGGGTCTTCAGCGCGGCAATACTGGTGTTTATCTTTGCCTGGAACGATTTTCTGTTTGCCATTTCCCTTACCTCTACCAATCAGGCCAGGACCGTTCCGGCAGCCATTGCCTTTTTTACCGGCAGCTCCCAGTTTGAACAGCCCACTGGTTCCATCGCCGCAGCGGCTGTGGTTGTCACCATTCCGCTGATTCTTCTGGTGCTCATTTTTCAGCGTCGCATCATTGCCGGTTTGACGGCGGGGGCGGTGAAGGGATGAAAAGGGGAGGCGAATAATGGCAGAAATAGTACTGCGTGGGATAGGCAAACAATTTCCTGATGGTACGGAGGCGGTGAGAGATATCTCCCTCACCATAGCCAATGGGGAGTTTTTTATCCTGCTGGGTCCCTCCGGCTGCGGCAAATCGACTCTGCTCAATATGATAGTCGGTCTGGAGTCGGTCAGTACGGGTGAGGTGCGGATTGACGGTCGGCTGGTAAACGATCTTGATCCCCGGCAGAGGAACATGGCCATGGTTTTCCAGAGTTACGCCATTTATCCCCACCTGAGTGTACATCAGAACCTGGCGTTTCCCCTCAAACTGGCAAAGATGAACGAACAGGAAATCAAGCGCAGGGTGGCGCTCGCTGCAGAGGCGCTGGAGCTGGAAGCATTGCTGGACCGCATGCCACGCAGTCTTTCCGGCGGTCAGCGACAAAGAGTGGCCATGGGCAGGGCCATGGTTCGCGAACCGGATGTCTTTCTGCTGGACGAACCGCTTTCCAATCTCGATGCCAAGTTGAGAAGCCAGATGCGCAACGAAATTGCCCAATTGCAGCAGAAACTGCATACCACCATGGTCTATGTCACCCATGATCAGACCGAGGCGATATCACTCGGCCATCGGCTGGCAGTGCTGCATAAGGGACAGTTGCAGCAGGTCGGTACTCCCCGTGAGCTATACAATGCACCAGCTAATCTCTTCGTCGCTGGATTCCTGGGCTCTCCGGCCATGAATTTTTTCCCCGGGCGTCTGAAGGAGGACAGACTCCATTTGCCGGGGATGCAGCAGGGATTGGAACTGCCTGCGATCAAGGATCGTCCGGCGGACGGCAGGGTAGTGGTCGGTTTGCGGCCCGAGCATCTGTTGCCGGCGGCAGGCGGCGGCGACGAACCACTGCTGCGTGGGTCGATCAATATGGTCGAATGGCTGGGTGCCGATGCCTATGTTCATATCCAGTTGAAGGAAGACAGCGACGACTACTTGTTCCCCCCTGCGCCGCAGATGAAGCAGCAGATCGGCCAGGGCGGCATTTTTAAGGGAGTGGCTCGATTTAATCCGGAGCAGCATCTGAATCAGGGGGAGGTGATCGCCCTCAAGCCCGATGCAGACCGGCTGCATATCTTCGATCGGCACAAAGGTATCCGTCTCAATGAAGATACTGAAGGTCGGTGATGGGGGAGGGCATAACACAGGAGGTCATAAGGAAACGTCGACTAATGAGGGTGAGAGATATCCAGGATTATGAGCTGGCGAGGATGGCGCTATTGGCAGATACAGTGATTTTCTTTTCAACGATCTCTTGGACTGGGGGAGAAAGGCGGTGGTGGTGAAGCTGTCCAGTGAACAGATAAAAGGCGGCCCTGAATATGATCAGTCGAGGCCGATAGATCGGGAATATGAGGAGGCCGTCCACCGATATTACAGCCTTCCCCATTACTGGTAATATGAGAGAAGCAGGGAGATTCAACCGTTTTCCCCCGCAAGGCATGCCGGTAGTCCGCTCCCTGAACATGGGTTTCAGCCAATGGGCGAGGCTGACCCGCTGCCAGGGGATGAGGTAGCTCCGCGTCGTTTTCGGGGGTTTCAGCTCATCTCATGGTTGCCAGGTCCCTCCAGCCTTGTTGAGTTCTTCCGTCAGCACCCCGTGAAAGAGATCCACTTTATAGTCGTTTTTACTCAGTGGCTGCGCATCTTCTATCGCCGCCCGCACAGACTTTTCGATTATCTGCTCCGACAGGGTTGCGCCGGTCAGCAGCTTTTCGGTTTTGGTACAGCGCCAGGGCACGGGTGCCGCCCCGGAGAGCACAACCCCTGCCTTTGTTATCCTGGCCCCGTCTTTAACCAAAGCAAGAGCGACTCCAGCAAGGGCAAAATCCCAGGCCCGTCTCGCCCGGACCTTTCGGTAGGAGGTATACAGGCCTGGCGGCGGGGGAGGGATAGTGATATGAGTTATAATCTCCCCGGGTGTCAGGACGGTTTCCGCCTGGACGTTTTCGGCCGGTGGCATGTGCAGTTTTTCGACAGCAATACTTCTTTTGCCATTGGGACCGATGACATGGACAGTGGCGTCAAGGGCGACCAGCATCGGTGCCGTATCGGAAGGATGGGTAATGGCGCAGATGAAATCATGCCCGAAAATAGCATGAAACTGGTTTTCGCCGGCCATGGCGAAACAGCGGTCGCCGCCTTTGCGCAGGCAGTCAAACTCGCCCCGATAGTACCAGCAGCGAGGTTTCTGGCAGAGGTTGCCGCCCACGGTGCCCTGGTTGCGCAGTTGTGGGCTGGCGACCTCGCCGGCGCTTTGGGCAAGGCCAGGGTATCTCTTTGTAATCAAGGGATTTTCATTCAGCGTAGTGATGGTGGTTAAGGCGCCGATCATAACCCCGCCGCCCTCGTTTTCCCTGATCACAGCCATGTCTTTCAGGGCGCTGATGCTGACGATTTTGCGGCTGCTGATGGTTCTGTCGCGAAGGCAGCTGAGCAGGTCGGTACCGCCGGCATGTACTGCACCATCCCCTGACTTCAAATGGCCGACTGCCTGATTGATGGTATCCGGACGGACATAGGAAAATTCCGGTAGCATGGTTCACCCCTTTTTGGTTGCACGCAATTTATTGATGATTTCTCTCGGCTGGAGCGGCGCTTTGGTAAATCGAACCCCGGTTGCCATGTAGAGGGCGTTGGCAATTGCCGCGGCAGTCGGAATCGTCACCGGTTCGCCGAGACCTTTGGCGCCGGTATTGTTGCTTTCCGGATCGTCGATTTCTATTGGCAGGCTGACCATTTCCAAAGGAACATCAAGGGCTGTCGGCAGTTTGTAATCATGCAGGTTCTTGTTGCAGAGTTTGCCGGTCTGGTCCTCGTCAAGTTGGCGGAATTCAGTTACTCCGAAGCCTACGCCCATTACGATGCCGCCATAGACCTGATTGTCAAAGGTCATCCGGTTCATGACCCTGCCGCTGTCGTGGACTCCGAGAAAACGGAGGATGCGCAGTTCTCCGCTCAGGGTATCGATCTCAATTTCACAAAAGTGGGCGGCAAAGGGATTGGTCACCTTGCCCTTGATATTGGGCCCGCGATACCCAACCCCGATGACTTCACCGCGTTTCTTCAGCGTGCTCACTTCGGTGATCTTCAACTTTTTGCCGGCATCTTTGGTGGAGATAATTTCATCGCCAACATAGCTCAGCTCGCTGAGGTCAACGCCAAGATCCTCCGCTGCCATGGCGAGTAGTTCCTGTTTGAGGGCAATGGCGGCGTTGCGTACCGTCGGCGCCTCGGTGGGGACGGTCTTGCTGCCCCCGCTGGGAGTGGCAAACTGGGTGGTGGCAGTGTCGGCATGCTCGATCTGAATGACGTCAAGGTTAACTCCCAGCTCTTCTGCCGCCACCTGGGCCATAACTGTCTTGGTGCCGGTGCCGATGTCACTGGCTCCCATATTCAGGTTGACGGATCCATCCCGGTACAGCTTGAGGATGACGGTTGAAGGAGGACCGCCGTCGCCGACTATCCAAAGGCAGGCGGCAACCCCGACCCCCCTTTTGAGATGGCTGTGCTGTTCGTTGAAGGTGCGGGCTTGGGCCAGTGATTCCTGCCAGGAAAAAGCCTTGGCTCCTTCCTCCAGACAGCGGCGAAGCCCGGTACTGGTATAGGGAGGATTGCCTTCTCTGGCCTGGCTTTTGTCAGGGATGTTTTTCAGACGGAGCTGAACCGGGTCCATATCGATTGCATGGGCCAGGGCATCGATCATCTGTTCCAGGGCCCAGGCTCCCTGGGGATGTCCCGGCGCCCGAAAAGGCCGGGCCGGGCCGGCGTTGATCAGCAGATCGGTGGCCTTGGTATCGACGTTGTCGCACAGGTACAGGTCGCGCACCAGCCAATCCACCAGCTGCGCTCCTCCGGCAGGATATGCGCCGCTCGGACCACTGCAGTCAAACTGGAGGGCGGTGAGGGTGCCGTCTTTTTTTATCCCGGCCTTGAGGTGCATGGTGTTCGGCGGCCGGTTGCCCACGCAGAGCATGGTTTCTTCCCTGGTCAGCAGCAACTTGACCGGTCTCGCCGCTTTTCTGGCAAGCAGGGCGCAGATGACGGTGTACTTGCCGGGCCAGAGCTTGGCGCCAAAGCCGCCTCCCACGTAATGCCCGATCGCTCGTACCTTGGACAGCGGCATTTTGAGTGAATCGGCGATTCGGGACTGGACTGCAAACACCCCCTGGCTCGATTCCCAGATGGTCAGCCGATCCCGGTCCCAGTTGGCTACACATCCGTGGAGCTCAATAGGGGTCTGCAGCTGGCAGGCGCTGCGGTACGTTTCCTCCAGCACCACGTCGGCCGCGGAGAATCCCTTCTCTATTTTACCGCGCTGATATGTGTCTTCGCTTAAGATATTCCCCTCCGGCCGCAGCTCGGCTGATTGCGCCTCGGTTGCTTTCTCGTAATTCACCACAAAAGGCAAGACCTCATACTCAACTTTGATCGCCCTGATCGCATCCATGGCCTGATACCAGGAGTCCGCGACCGCGGCTGCCACCACCTCGCCTTCGAACAGGCAGTGCGGCGCAAAGAGAGCAACCTCCTCTTGCTGATACTTCCAGGTGACTCCCTGCACCTCTTTTGAATTGCCGCTGATCACTCCCTTGACGCCGGGCAATTGTTCCGCTGCCCGGCTGTCGACTTTTTTGATCCGGGCATGAGGATGGGGACAGCGGAGGATTGCCGCGTAGAGCATATTGGGCAGATGAATATCTGATGAATAGATTGCTGAACCGCTCACCCTTTCATAGGCATCGATGCGCGGCAGGGGCTTTCCAACGATATCGGTTGTCGTCCAGACAGGTGGAGGGCTGTTCGCAGGAGGAGTTTCCGGCACAGGCAGTCCCTCGGTAAAGTAGATTTCCTTATTCGTCGCCATGGGAGGTCTCCTCTAGCCTTTTTTCTGTTGTGCAGCCTGATCTGCCGCGGCAAAGATGTTGCGATATGCGCCGCAGCGGCAGATATTGCCGGAGCAGCCGCGCCTGATTTCATCAGCGGACGGATTTTCGATCTTGCGCAGAAGACCCTCAACGGCCATAACCTGTCCGGGGGTGCAGTAGCCGCATTGAAAGGCGTCATTGTCGACAAATGCCTGTTGGACGGCTCCGAGCTCTTCGCCGTGGAGTAAACCCTCGACGGTGGTAATGGACATATTTTCCGCTTCGACGGCGAGAGTCATACAGGAATAGCGGGGAGTACCTTCAATCAGGACAGTGCAGGCTCCACACTCCCCACGATCACAGCCGATTTTGGTGCCGGACAGGCCAATAACCTCGCGCAGTACATAGAGCAGGGACCAGCGAGGTTGGACCAGTACGGTATAGTCGTTGTCGTTTATCTTCAGCTGTACCCGCGCCATAGCCGAAGCAGGGATAAGCTCATTGCCGGTATTGGCCAGTACCGGACCGCTGAAAGGCGGCGAAAGTATGGACGCGCCAACCATGCCTGCGCCTATACCGATGAACTGGATGAATCCCCGGCGGGAACAGTCCAGACTCTCTTGCGAATTTTTGTGCGGGTTTTTCATGTCGTGCTCCTCCTTCCGGTACATTTTATATTCCGCGATTTTAGGCGGTATGGCTGGGGTAATGGCTCAATTGGTATGCAATGGCGATATGACTCCTGGATGCTCGGATTTATAACACCCATAAACTCTGGTTGGTAAGGATCATAACCCATGATCCATAAGGCAGGTAAAAAGAACACAAGCAAGTTATATGCCATCGATGGATCGGCCTTTTAACCACATTTCCCTGGTTAGACAGGCAGACGATTGCCGATGGAGAAATTCGATTGTCCTGTTTGAATGGACAAGTCCTGTTTCTGTGGACAGCAAGCTGATGACACCACTATTGCCCCTGATGAGCCTGCCGTAGGCGTTCTCTTGTCACGCTGCCCCGAAGATTGGCTGGATGGCCGCTATTTTTTATGGATTACACCAGATCCTCAGCTAGGTGACTTGCCTGTGAATTGGTTATTCTCCCGCTGGGTCGACAGATGTCGCGGTTTGCCATCAAGGCGGTGCAGCGTGGTCGTAATTATTAAGTCAATGGGAAGGTATCAATATGAAAAGATATGAGAAACCGGCATATCGAAAGAATGCTCTGAGAGCCTTTGCGCTGGCACAATGGAGACGCGGCTCCAGTGTCTACCCTGTCGGGTAAGAAAGGTATCGGTATCCGCAACGGAAACCTTCAAGAAAATTTGTTGCTGTGTGCTAAACCAGGCGAGAAATCGTTCTCTATGCCACAGGTAATTGGCGACCGTTACCGATGACAATCCACGCTCATTCTGCAATTTGTCGGTAAAGTGCTCAACCAAGGAGGCGAAGGGTTTTGGTTCGGACCTTGGGAGAGACAGCCGACCTAAGAACAGTAGCCAAGCGGTAGCGGTTTGTCGGAATAAAATCTGCGACCAACGCTTTGACTGTGCACGATGTTGGTGTTTTTGTTGCCGGGCCCAACGCTCAGCAGCCACCTCAATTGCTGAAGACGTAATCACGCGGTTATTTGCCAGTTCTCCAGTTCATAGACAATGACAAAAAGTTCCCGTGCCAACTTCACTAAGGTGCTTGGAGCTGCCCCGTCCTTCGCACGGTTAGCCAGAAAGGATGCACGCTCCGCTGCAAGGGGAGCATTTTGATGGCGTAAAAGTGCGCAAGATTGCTTGAACAGTTGTTCGAACATTTTCAGATCTCCTCTGTAGAAGAAATCTGATCATATCAAATAAATTATGTGGTGCATCACATAATGTGCGGGAAATCTTCACGTCCGGATCTGTGGGGGGAGCGCCGGGTAGCCGGTGCTTCTACCCGGAACTATACGTAAAACTCATCAATGCCTGCGGATGGCATCGCGAATTTCTCCGTCCTGCAAAATCTGGTCGATAATATCACTTACCTGCTCACTGAGCATCTGTTCCAGATCGGCAACGGATGGCCGAGTTGCGGATCCGCGATTCGCTTCGCGCTTATAGATCTTGGTAAGCGTGGTCCCCCGATTGGTCACAATCATGGTGATATGACTTTTAGCAGTGGTGTCGTACAGTATTTTGGGGCGGCTGACATCGGCCAGCAGCTGTTCGAGATTGAGCTGGATATGGATGGGGGCGTTATTTTCAAATACCAGCCCCTGTTGTAAAAATCCCCGCGCCAGTTGACCGGTGATCAGGGCATGTGGTTCGGTCTCGTTGGGCAGCAGGATCTCCGGCTGGTGATAGGCGACGACCTCGCTGCCTTTACGTGCATCATGGCCGGTCAGCACGGCGGTTATGGTATGGTCATAGATTCTGCTCGGCTGGCTGTCACCGCGAAGGTGCAGGGTGGTGGTCAGCGGATAGTTGGCGCTGCATCCGGCAAAAAGCAAAAAACAGGCGAAAAGGGATAATTTTCTCATTGGTTGCTCCTTTTGAAAAATTCAATATGCCAAGGTCATCTCTGGGTCAGATAGACGCCGCCGACAATAAGGACTCCGGCACAGAGCTGCCAGCCGGTAAAGGTGTCGCCGAGGATCAGCCAGCCCAGCAATACTGCAAAAATGGGGATCAGGTTGACATACGAAGCAGCTTGATAGGCCGGAAGATATTTAATCCCGTAATTAAAAAGGCCGTAAGCGCCAAGAGTGACGACCGCGCCAAGATAGAGAATGGCCAGGGCGGGCCCCTGATGGAACTCGTTGGGAAGGGCCGTTGCCGGGAGAAAAAGCAGAGGGAAATAAAATAAACAGCCGATGAATGCCTGCGTGGCGGTGAGGAAAAAAGGGGAATACCGCGCCGTTAAGGATTTGGCGATGAGGGTATAGCCGGCAGCGCAGATCATGGCCAGAAATTCTAAAAAATTGCCGAGCAGAGGATTGGGGGCATCCTCGCTTGGGTTGGCCGCCAGGGTGAGCCAGCAGACGCCGGTGATGGCAACGATTGAACCCACCCATGAACCGGCCTTGATCCTCTCTTTTAAAAACAGGGCGGCCCCCGCCATAACCAGGATTGGCCCGAGTGCGGTAATCATCCCTGCCTGCGAGGCGGTGGTGTTTTGCACTGCTTTTGCCTCAAAAATAAAATAGAGGCATGGCTCGCAAAAAGCCATGGCGATGATCAGTTTATAGTCACCCCGGCAGTAATGCAGCGATTGGGTAACCCGGCGGCCAATTATTAGAAAACATATGGTGGCAACCAGCATACGCCCAAAAATCACCACCATTGGATCGTAGGCGATAAAGGCGATTTTCAGGGCGATAAAAGAACTGGCCCAGAGGAAAACCGCCAGCAGCAGGGCAAGAGACGGAATACTGGTGATCCTGCTGCTGGTTGGTGATACCATGATTGGCGGCAAGTAATAAGCGGGAGAGGGTTAGTAGATAGTGGGGCTGAGGCCTACCGGCGGTAAGAAAGAAGCCCGCATCGGGTGAAGAGTTGTATTTAGTTCTGCAACTCCCATTGACCTGCACTGTTTCGGCAGGCGGTGGTATAGGTCCGCTCGGTTTTGCCGTCGATGACCGCCTGGATCTCGGCTCGACGGCAAGGCGTCTGCGGGCTTTGCGGTGGTGTATAGGCCGGTTGCGGGATGACCTGGTAGGTGTTGTAGTTATCTGGGTTCCGCCAGGTGGTTGCCTGTCCGGACGGGCCATATTCATAGGCCTGGTTCAGTTGCTGCCGGTCATATTTATCCATTTCATTGCCGACGATATAGCCAAGCATTGTACCGATTGCCGCGCCGATCAGAGTTGCTTCGGTGTTGCGACCGATAGCCTGCCCGATGAGCGCACCACTGGCCCCGCCGATACCTGCCCCCTGCTGCCCCTTGGAAGGGTTGGCACAGGAAGTAAGACCAAGAGCAGTTATCAGCAGTACAACCATCAAGAAATTTTTCATTTTCTTATTCTCCTTTAATGCATATTGCTCAGCTGAGAAGTAAGAGTACTCATCTTGACGCCCCAATGCAATTTCAATTTGCATACCCGTCCGGGACCGGTCGGTTAAAATATCAGTTCCTGAAAATTGACAATCGATTGATAACGTTCAGAAAATCGAACCGGCAGCCTGGAACTGGGTTTGGCGATATGGATGAGATGGCGAACACCGAACGTGGCCGCACTGTGCAACACTTTTTCGGTATCGTCGGCAAACAGCGTCCGCTTCTTATCATAGCCAAGCAGGCGCTGGAGCCTCGGCCAGAATTCCGGCTGTTCCTTGGCGGCGCCGATCTCCGTCGAACAGACTACTCGTTTGAACCAGCCTTGAAGTTGCACCTGCTCCATCTTGACTTCCAGCGATTTCGGATGGGCATTGGTGATCAGGTAGAGGGTCTTGCCGATTTTCTGCATATAGGCACAATATTCGGTGATATATGGATGAGCGTCGATCAGGTGGCTGATTTCTCGTTTGAGGGCAACGATATCAAGCCCCAGGCGCTCCGACCAGTAATCCAGGTTGGTCCACTGCAGGGTGCTTTCGACACTTTTATAGGTGCTGTACAGCAGTTCTTTGGCAGCGATAATATCCAGTTGGTTGTTGGCGGAGTATGCCAGGGGGACATGCTCTCCCCAGAAATAATCGTCATAATATTTATCCAGGAGAGTGCCGTCCATATCGAGAAAGACGGTATCGATAGCTTCCCAGGAAAAATCAGGGACAATCTGCGGTGTAATTTTAACGTGATGCATGGACTAAGGCATTCAGCTCGGTAAGGGTTGTGTTGAGCGTATCAAAGATATGCTCAATGGATGACAGACTACCGCTGAGAATCAACCGGCTGTCCGGCGTCAGTTTTACGTCAAACCCCATTTTCTTAGCTCTTTGCGGGCTCAGAAAACGCAGCAGCATTTCGGCAGTAAGGGGCGTATCGTCGGCAAAGGTGAAGACCAGGCTGTCTCGACCCTGTTCCAGTTTAGTGATCCGTAAGCCCGCGAGGTCTTTTTTAAAGCTGATTATCCGCAGCAGGGTGCTGGTTTCAACCGGCAGCGGACCATAACGATCGACCAGTTCATCTTCAAGGTCAAGCTGCATTGCCGGCGGCGAGCTGGCCAGGGCCGCCATTCTACGATAGGTAATATAGCGCTGGCTGATATCGGGAATATAGCTTTCCGGGATATAGGCGGAAAGCTGCAGGTTTATTTCCGGATCGAAATCATCACTACTTTCGCCCGGTTCGCCATGTGCCGCCTGGGCCTTCAGGTCGGCCACGGTCTTTTGCAGCAGATCAAGATACAGGTCGTAGCCGATGGCGGCGATATTGCCGCTCTGAGAGACGCCGAGGATATTGCCGCCGCCGCGAATCTGCAGATCACTCATCGCCAGTTTAAAGCCGCCACCCAGTTCGTTGCAGTCCATCAGGGCCCGAAGCCGGTCGCGGGAGTCCTTGCTCAGGCTGTCCAGCGAGGGGACGAGCAGATAGGCAAAGGACTGGGTACTGGAGCGTCCGACGCGGCCCCGCAATTGATAGATTTCGGCTAAGCCCAGCATATCGGCGCGGTTGATGATAATGGTGTTGGCCGACGGGATGTCCAGACCTGATTCAATGATCGTGGTGCTGACCAGCACATTGATTTTCTTGGTGACAAAAGAGACCATGATCTCTTCCAGCTCTTTGCCGGCCATCTGTCCGTGCGCCACGGCAATCTTCGCCTCGGGCACCAGTTTTTGGATAAGCGCGGCCATTTTATGAATGGACTGCACCCGGTTATGGACAAAAAAGACCTGCCCGCCGCGCCGCAGTTCTTTGGAGATTGCCTCTTTAATCACCAGATCGTCATAGCGGGCGACAAAGGTCTTGACCGGTTGCCGATGCTCCGGCGGGGTGGAAATGACCGACAGATCGCGAATGGACAACAGCGACATCTGCAGGGTGCGCGGAATCGGCGTGGCGGTCAGGGTCAGGATGTCCACCTCGGCGCGCATCTTTTTGAGTTTTTCCTTATGGGCGACCCCGAAACGATGCTCCTCGTCGATCACCAGCAGGCCCAGATTCTTGAAGACGACATCTTTACTGAGCAGTCGGTGGGTGCCGATGATGATATCGACCCCGCCGTTTTTTAACTCCTTGACGATTCCCCGCTGTTCCGCCGGGGTGCGAAAACGGTTCAGGCAGGCGATCTGCACCGGAAAACCGTGTAGACGCTCGGCAAAGGTCTTGGCATGTTGTTCGGCGAGGACGGTGGTCGGGACCAGGATAGCCACCTGGTAGCCGTCTTCGACCACCTTGAAGGCCGCCCGGATGGCGACTTCGGTTTTGCCGTAGCCGACATCACCGCAGACCAGCCGGTCCATGGGGCGATCGCTGGTCAGATCATCGATGACGTCGTTGATCGATTTCGCCTGGCCCGGTGTCTCGTCAAAGTCAAAAGATTCTTCCAGATCGTGGAAAAGCGCGCCGGGGGGAGAAAATTGCCGTCCTTCGCGGATCTCTCGCGTGGCATAGATATCAAGAAGCTCCTGGGCAACTTTCCACACCTCTTCTTTAACCTTGGCCTTGGTGGTCTTCCAGTTCTGAGTGCCGAGTTTATCTAATTTTGGGGTCTTATCGGAGAGGCCTTGGTATCTGGAAATCAGGTTCAGTCGGTCAACCGGCAGATAGAGCTTGTCGCCGTCGCGATACTCAATCAGCATGAAATCATTGACGATCGTCTGCAGGGTGATGGTGCAGAGACCGCGAAAGACGCCCAGCCCATGGTCCCGATGGACGATAATATCGCCATCGTGCAGTTCGGTGAAACGCAGTGGCTCCCCGGTCACCTTCTTTTTGCTTTTTCCGCCGAGGCGCATCTCACCGAACAGCTCACTCTCCGATAAAATATGCAGGTTGTATTCACTCAGTGAAAAGCCCTGCGACAGGGAATGATCACAGAGATAGAGCACCTGGTCGGCGGATTTTTCGGCAAACTGAGCAAGATTAAGAGGAGACGGCAGTATTTCGATCTGGTGGTGATGCTTGCTGAGCAGCTCGGCCAGGTTTTTGGTATGCCGGGAAGAGCGGCAGCAGATGATGACTTGTCCTCCGGTCTTCTGCCACTGATAAATTTGCTCGGACAAAGGGGCCAGAATCCCGGTCTTGGCCCGCTTCAGCGAGATATCCTGTTTCAGAAGCTGGTGGTTTCCCGAGGAAACGGTCTGGATTTTATCGTCCGGGCCCGGGAAATCGGTCAGTCGCAACTGGCGGAAAGTACCGAGCTGCCGAGTGATGTCTGTTTTGCCAAGAAACAGCATTTCCGGGGGCAGGGCAGGCGTTGCCTGATCCAGAGCCGCCTGGTAGTTTTGCATGATCCGCTCAAGGGAGAGATCCATGCTTTGCCAGATGCTTTCCGGATCAATAAGCAGTATCACCGCGTCTTTGGGCAAGAAATCCAGCACCGTCGAGCTGAGCGGGGTGTGGCCGGCAAAAAAAAGCGGCAGAAAAAATTCCATCCCGGCAAAGCGTCGGCCGCTGCCCACCTGCTCCATCAGGCTAGCCGTTTCTTCGCTGTTCCATTGTAATTTTTCGCCATATTCGTTAAACAATCCAGCCAGTTTTGTTCGGATCTCGGGCGCGCCGTGGTCAAAGAGCAGATCGGTTACCGGCAGTAGAGTCGCCTCGCTGATGTCGCCGGTTGAGCGCTGGGTGAAGGGATCAAAAGAACGCAGGGATTCGATGGTGTCGCCGAAAAAATCCAGCCGGATGGGGCCTTCATGCAGGGACTGTCGGTCGATGGTGAAGGGCGGAGGATAGATATCGATAATGCCGCCCCGCACCGAAAAATCACCGACCGACTGGACCAGGGCGACTTTATCATACCCCATGTAGATGAGTTTTTGCAGCAGGTCGTCTTGATCGCAATCCTCACCGGCCATCAGGTATTCGGCGACACTGGTGAGCATCTGCTCCGGCATGATCCGTCGCAGGAGTGCCTCGATGGAAGTGACCATAACCGCACCTTCACCTTCTTTGAGGCGATAGAGGGTGGCGAGTCTTCTTGCCGTGGTCAGCTGGTCGGGGGATAGAGGGGTGTAGGGTGGTATCTCATGACCGGGGTAGAGGAGCACCTGTTTGTCGGTGAAAAGATTCAGGTCCTGTTCAAAAATCGACAGCAAATGCTCATCCGGGACTATGCAGCAACAGGTATGGTGCCTGGCTACGGCCGCGGCAAGCCATGCCGGGCTCGCCCCGCGCAGTCCGGACACAACAACGCTGCCGGTGTCTCCTGCAAGGGCTTTTAGGGTATTGTCTATCATCAACAAAAGTGCCGGTTATGCAGGATATGCCTGCATAACCGGCTAAAATAATAATTAAAAATTACGTCAGTTACCGGGGTTGGCAGGCGTAGATCAGAAGGTGCCGCCAACGCTGAAATCCCACACTGATGTATCTTCGTCAGGAGTGGGATCAAGGTTGTATCCCCAGACAACTTGGAGTGGGCCCATCGGTGAGAGCCATCGTATGCCAAGGCCAACGGATGTTTTAATGTTTTCATTCGTATCGCCCCAATTATCGTCATCGTTGAGCACCTGACCGGCATCAAAGAACACTACCCCTCGGAGCCCCTGGGTTTCCAAAAGTGGAAAGATCAACTCGGTGTTTGTGTACCACATTTTGTCACCACCAATTTTGTCACCCGTGACCGGATCAATCGGACTAATGTCGGCGTACTTGAAGCCACGCACCGAGTTGAGTCCTCCAAGATAAAATCGTTCATAAACCGGGAGTTTGCCGGGCTCGTTCTCAAACACCTGGCCGGCTGCAAATTCTTGATGAAAGACGGTCTTAAAGGGTATGGGGAAATACCATCCAGAGGACCCTTCAACTTTGGTAAACTGAGCATCTCCTCCCAGTGGTCCACCAGCATATTTGACACTGATCACATTCCTGGAACCCTCGGATGCACTGTAGAGATTGTTTCGGGTGTCCCGGACAAGAGACAATCTAACAGCGCTGGTTATGTTGATATCAATTGATTCTTGAATGATAAACGAGGCATTCGGCGAAACGTCGGTAAGATTGGTATCGGTGTAGCTGTAATTTCCGTACGCTTTCCATTTACCAAAGACAGGATAACCAATACGAAGACCACCCCCCGTTGAATCTTTGGTATAGTCGTCATATTCACGATAGGTATTGAATGCATCTAGACCCCAGGAAAGAGCAGAGTCATTGAGATGGGGATTCGTGTATGCCAGGTTAAATCTGGAGCTTATGCCACCGAGATTAGCACTAAATGACAGGGTATCACCCCGGCCAAGTAAGTTGTTCTCGGAGATCTGCCCCATAAGAATAAGACCGTCAGACGAACTAAAGCCCGCACCGATACTGAAGTTGCCCGTGCTTTTTTCCTTCACCTCAACGATAACCTTCATGCGATCGGGATCAAGAGACGGTTCGGGGATGATATTTACCTCTTCAAAGTAGGAGAGCCTTTGCAGAGCCTGGGTCGACTCGCGTATGGCTTTTGAGTCAAAGACGCCACCCTCGGCAATAAGCAACTCCCGGCGAATGACGTTATCTCTGGTGCGGGTATTGCCCCTGATAGTTATCCGGTCAATGTATACCAGATTATTCTTGCTGATATCGAAGGTGACATTCATTTGATCTCCGCTCGCTGCCTTGGTGACAATCGGTCGGATGTTGGCAAACGCGAAACCGGCTTCCGCATAGTAGTCGGTTATTTTGAGGATATCGTTGCGGATGGCCTGCCTGCTGAGATATTCCTGATCTTGGATCGTGAGCAGGGCAAACAAGGGCTCTTTTCCCTCGAGCAGGTCGCCGGTAAAATCGACCTTGCCAACTTTGTACCGCGGCCCTTCATCGACAATGAATTTGATATACAGCCATTCCTTGTCCTGCCTGATCTCGGGTTCGGCAATTTTTGCGTCAAGAAATCCGTGGTCGTTATAGAAGGCAACGATCCGCCCAGTATCTTGCTGCACTTTGTTCATGTCCAGCAGTCCGCCTTCCGTCAGCCATGATAAAAACCATTTTTTCGAGGTTTCGATTTGATCAAGGAGTTCACCGTCATCAAAGGTTTTATTTCCCTCAATGGTTATCTCCTTGATATACATCTTTACCCCTTCGTCAATGACGAACTGCACGACGGCACCTTGGTCATCAGAGTAGGTTATTTTAGCGGTTACCTTGCTGTTATAGAATCCTTTCGTCTTGTACAGTTGCCGGATAGCTTCTTCAGCAACGGTAATCTTGGCCGGGTTTAGGATAAAATGTTCCTTGATGTTGGCGGCTGCTTTTACATCATCTTCTTTCAGCTCATCTATTCCCTCAAAGAGCACCGACTTAATCACCGGTTTTTCGATAATGCGGAAGACGACGTTTTTGCCTTTCTCGGTGTCGCTGACGTCGATCTGCACATCGTTGAAGTAGCCCATGGCATAGATCTCTTTCAGATCCCTGCGTAGCGCCGCTTGATCGTAGGCGTCCCCGGGTTTACTCTTGATCTTCCTGAGAATTGCCCCGGAGTCGATATTTTTGTTGCCTTCCGGGGCGATTGCGGCGATGCGGAAATCACGATCGATATATCGCTTTATCTCGTCGACTATTTTTCGGAAAGCTTCTTTCAGCCCGTCTGGGGAGTCAGCCGTCTGATAAAAATAGGTTGGACTGTTCGGGGCGAGAAGATCGAAGAGCTTGACATCAATGCTGATCTGATCGCCGATCTGGGTCAAGTTGCCGGTGGCCAGGTTCTCGGAGCCGGTTTTGGCGGCAATTTCCTGCATGACCTTTACCGGCGGTGGCCAGCTTCCCTGATAATCAGCGAGTTTTTGCGCCTCGCTACGGCCAAGAAAATCCATGCCGGATTGGCTGAGGGCTGCCTGAAGCTCGCTGTCAGCCATGGTTAAGAGACCACTCGTATCACCTGGGCTGTTGATCTTCAGTGGTAAAAAACTGGTCCTGGTCTCGCCGGCTAAAGCAGGAGCTGTGGTCAAAGTAAGGAAAATTAATAAAGCGAGGCAAAAAATCAACCCATTGCCTGCCGGATTCTGGAAGAAAATCTTCCTGTATGAAATCATAACAACCTTCCCGATAATAATGGTGGTGTAGGTACTTTTATCAAAATTGTCTGTTGTGGAAAGTGAAGGAGTGAGTCAAGAATTTGTTCCTACCATTTCATAAAAAAATAGAGCGCAAAAAGCGAAGACATTATGCCATGTTTCATCCGAATTGCAAAGGGCGCAAACGAGTAAGACAGAAAAATATGAGATATAAGCGGTAGAATAAGAAGATGACGATTTTTTACGACGCCATAAGGACAACACCATGTGGCTAAGCGGGGTAGCAAAGAGTTGTATGGACATCATCCTGCCTCTCTGCTGTCCGGTTTGCGGGGTGAGGACAGCTGTCATTGAAGATGGCTGTTTCTGCCGCCGATGCCGTGCCGCGATACGCTACTTGAGGCCACCTTTTTGCCCACTTTGCGGCAGTGAAACAACCGGTGCTTTCGGCATCGACCATGAGCCACTCTGTGGGCAATGTCTGCACCAGACACCGCCGTATGCTATCGCCAGATCGGTAGTACTCTACGAGGCGGAGGTGAAGCAGCTGGTGCATAAACTGAAATATGGTGGCAGGCTGTCGATTATTCCCGGACTTGGTGAATTGATCGGCAATTATGCAATGACTGAATTTGCCACTATCGAGAGGGTCATGGTGGTTCCTTTACATATTCGGCGCCTGCGTCACCGTGGCTTTAATCAGGCAGCCGTTCTCGCCCGGTTGTTTTTTGCCGATCGCCTCGAAATTATCAGGCCGCACTGGCTGCAAAGAACCAGAAATACCGTTCCGCAGACCGATCTTGACGGCACCGCGCGCCGGGCAAATCTACACGGTGCTTTTCAACTCCTTGCCACCGCGGATGTAATCGACAGACATGTATGTCTGGTCGATGATGTCTTTACCACTGGCACGACTGTAACGGAGTGCTGTAGGGAGATTCTGGCCGGCGGAGCTGCGACTGTCTCGGTATTGACTCTGGCCAGGGTTGCCATAGAACGTCGTTAGCGGGAGTTATGAAATATTTTAATTTTCTGCTAAAAAAAACATTCCCGGCGGAAAGCCCCGATATACTTCGATTGGCAGAGTGGAGTAAACGTAATATTCAGCAATATCGATTAATATGTTTAAAATTTAAGATAAATAGAGTTGAAAAATTTTACTGCACTGTTGATAACTTTGTTGATAAAGGTCTAAGGGTGCCAGATGTCGCAGGAAAAATGCGATTAAATATAATGCCTGGAAAACCAGGCTTCATAGCTCCTCTTTTTTGTATCTTCCAATAAAATCATTTAGTTATTTTCGGTGTTGAGAAGTGACACCCGTCCTCGGAAAATATCTGAAAATCGTCTTTGACCAAAAAAACGAATTGGAGTTTATTTCCTCACATACTTTCCACGGCGGGTTATTCACACCCGGTGATTTTGTTCTATTGCTTGTCAAAGCTGCATATTTTGCATTTAAATACATAAGGGTGAAGGATTCTTATATGGTCTGGGCAAAAATTAGAGAGAGTTTGCAGGAGAGTCTTGCCGATAATATTTTTCAACTCTGGATAGAACCACTGCAGTTTGAACAATTACAGGGAGATCGGCTCTACCTTTCAGGTCCGGATAGATATTTCAGTGCTTATGTCAAACAGAATTTTTCGGCAGTGATCGCCGACAAATTAGAAGAAAACGGTCTGCATGCAACCCAGATAGTTTTTTGTGAAAAGAGTCGGGATACTCTCGCTGTCTCGGCCACCGGCAAATCCGTACCGGCGAGCCAGATGCGCTTGCCGCATCTTCCCGCAAACAATTCCAAATTTCGGGCATTGCATCCCCGCTACACCTTTGATGAGTTTATGGTTGGGGACTGTAATATCCTGGCTGAATCCGCCTGCCGATCGATGGTTGCTAAAGATGGACTGGTTGGGCCCTGCCTCTATATCAATAGCGGCACTGGTCTTGGCAAGAGTCATTTGACCCATGCCGTGGCCCATCAAATCTTTGCCGAATCCCCAATGACTCGGCTGCATTACCTGACGGCCAGACAGTTTGCCGCCGAGATGGTCCGAGGCATCCAGACCAGGACCATGGATGAATTTAAGCAAAAATATCAAGAAAATTGCGATATCCTGCTGGTGGAGGATATCCATTCGCTGACCGGTAAGAAAAAAACCCAGGAAGAGTTGAACGACATCCTCGATACCCTGATTAAATCAGGCAAGAGAGTGATCCTCACCTCCAAGAATACCCCGGACGATCTGGTGGGGATCGACAGCGAGTTCCGCTCTAGAATGACTTCCGGACTAGTCACCACCATGAAGGCGCCGGATGTGACGACCCGGTATAGAATAGTCGAGAAAAAGGCCCTGCAGCAGAATCTTTTTCTTGATGAGGAACTGGTCGGCTATCTGGCCAGTCATATCCGTGGCGATGTCCGCAAGATCGAATCGGCACTTATCGCCGTTCGAGCCAAGGCCAGCCTGGCCGGAGGGCATGTTGACATGGATCTGGTTCGGGAGGTGGTCGCCTCGGTTGTCGGGGTGACTCAGAATCTGACCGCCGTGATGATCTGTGATCTGGTAAGCGGCCAGTTTAATGTTTCCGTTAAAGAGCTGCAGTCAAAATCGAGAAAGAAGCTTATCACTACGCCGCGGCAGATTGCCATGTACCTCGCCCGGAAACATACCGAAGAATCATTGGTGGATATCGGCAAGATCTTCAACCGTGACCATTCAACGGTGCTGCATGCAATAAAAGTCGTTTCGACCAAGCTGGTCCGGGATACTTCGGTTAACGCCCAGTTGGAAATTCTCAGCAATAAGGTCAAACAACTCTGATGGTGTCGTGGATAGAAGGGCACCTTTGAAAGGTGCCCTCAGCTGGAAGCGTCTTTTTTAGAAGTACACTCCTTTTACCTCTGGGCCCGCTTGTTTGGTGTTTGATGATGCAAGCACTGCTTTGGCTGCGCGGCTGGCGTGTTTCATCATATCGTTGAGTCCTATTCCCTCCCAGCCAAAACCGATGATCTGCAGCCCCGGATGGGTGGCAAGAAATTTTTCGCGCCAGGCGAGCAGTTGCGGATAGTTTCTTTCCGGTTGCGGGATGCCACCGTGGGAGCGTAAAACATTAGTATAGACTGGTTCTTGGTGAATATGCAGGATGTGTTGCACATCCTTAAGCGACTTCCTGGTGAGGGTTCCATCACCCAGCGCCAGCCTTTCCGGGTGCCTTCTGCCGCCGACCAGAGTCTCAAAGGCAATATGGCCCTTTGGGGCACGGCCGGGAAACATATTCGAGGAAAAGAGCGAACCCAGGGTAAAGCGCTGCTCCTGTTCCGGGGTCAGATAACCAAAGCCGGGAGGGAGGGTGACGCTGTCGTCAAAACCAAAGACCACCGTCGCTATCCAGGTCTCGGGGACAGACCTCTCCGGCACATCCCTATCCATTGGGCTGAGCAGCTTGAGGGCCGCATTGATCGGCAGGGCTAAAACGACGTTTTGGGCGTGAAATAATCCGCGGCTGGTATGGACCTGCCAGTGCGTCCTTTTTGCCTCGATGGCCTCAATCTCCGTATTGAGCCGGAGATCTTTGCTAAGGCGCAACGGCTCTGCCAGTTTTTCCGGCAAGCGCTGCATGCCCGTTGGGAAACTGGTCATGGCCGGCATGGTAAAGGGGGCCTTTTTATCTCCGGCTCCCTGGCGTTTTTTATGAATCATCGTGGTTATCAGTCCACGGAGCACCGAACCATATTTTTTTTCCAGCGCCCGCACCCCCGGCATCACGCTGTCAATGGTCAGCTTGTTGCAATCTCCGGCATAGGTTCCGGTATAGACGGCGTCGATAAAGGGTAGCAGGGCCGGACCGAAGCGGTGGTTGATCCATTTGGCAACGGTCGGTTCTCCGGCCAGAGCCGGTTGCCACAATTCTGCCAGTACCCGCAGTTTTGCCGGCCATGGTATAAGCGGCGCCCGCAAAATCTTACCGGGAGTCTGGGGGATGAGATTCAGTTTTCCGTGCAGATAGACATACCTCACAAAATCGATAAGCGGTGCTTTCACGCATTCCCGGTCAAGTCCGGTTTGGGCCAGGATCTGTTTACTTTCCAGGCAATTGTCTAAAAAACCATGGGGGCCGATTTCGCTAATATACCCCTGGTCGCTATGGGTGCGGATGACGCCGCCGGTGCGCTCGGTCTTTTCGAGGATGCAAAAACTGTGGTTGGGATCGTGGTGCGAGAGGGTGTGGGCAACGCTCAGGCCGGAAAGACCGCCGCCTAAAATCAAGGTCTGATAGTGAGTATTCATAAGAGACACTTACAGGGAATAGTTTTACGAGCAAAGAGTAACGTTTAATTGCGATTGCTGGAGGTCAACGCGCAGCCAGCCACCCTGGCGCAGCATGCCGTGATTATAAACCGGGGTTTTGCCGATCATGTCGCAGCCCTTTGCTTCGTGGATATGGCCGACGATGCACAACTCCGGCTGGTAGTGTTCGATAATCGTACGGATGGCTTTTGAACCTACATGCCTGCCATTATGGAGGGTATCCACTTTCGTCTGTACCGGGGGAACATGGGAGAGTAGAATGACCGGGATTTTTCTTTTGTGCAGGGGCTGCGCGAGAGCGATAAATTCCAGGCCCTGGCGAAAGGCCTTCTCGGCAAGATGGAGCAGTTCTTTCTCCGGCATTTCCGACGGGGTGTGAAAGGGCGTAAAATTAGAACCACCAATGCCGATCAGACAGACCTTGCCCTGCACCAGCCGAGCCTGGCCGTGCAGGTTGATCGCCAGTTTCTCGAGATATTCATTGACCTCGCCTTTATCGAGATTGCCGTACTGGGCGAGCACCTTCGGGTTGATCCGCATAATATCGTCCAGAACTTTTTTGGCCTCCGCAGCCCCGCCATAGTTGGTCAGATCCCCATTCAACAGCACCAGGTCAGCCTCTTTGATGCCGGGAATCGCTGCTGCGGTGGCGGTGGCCATATGAATGTCGCCAAAGGCTATAATCTGCATGGTCGTCTGTTCCGGGCAATGGAGTTTGCGGTCGCCGCCCGGCTGTTGCCTTTCTCTTGACAGAGAGGTATCGATGCTTACCATTTCCGCCGACTTTTAGGAATGATGGCATCGTAAATTATTCTTATAATACAAATGTTCTATAATTATTGAGGTAAAACATGACAGCTGAAAAAGCAACCTATGAATTTAAAGCGGAAACCAAGAAACTTCTCGATATAGTTATCAACTCCCTCTATACCGAACGCGACGTCTTTGTCCGGGAACTGATCTCCAATGCGGCCGATGCCCTGGAAAAATTTCGCCATGCGAGCATCACCGAAACGGAGGTTTTTGACGGTCACCTGCCGCTGGAAATTACCATTGATCTGGATGACAAGAAGAACACCCTGACCATTACCGATACCGGCATCGGTATGACCATGGAGGAACTGGAACATAACCTGGGTACCATTGCCCATTCCGGCTCCAACACCTATCTCGCCGAGCTCGTTGAAGCGGCTAAAAAAGATGTCAGTCTTATTGGCCAGTTCGGTGTTGGCTTCTATTCGGCTTTTATGGCCGGCAAGACGGTCAGTGTACAGACCAGATCCTGGGACAAGAGTCAGGGGCACGAATGGACGTCCGACGGCGCCGGTTCTTTCACCATTAGCAAAAAGGAAGGACTGCACCGGGGAACCAAGGTAATCGTCGAATTAAAAGACGATGCCAAGGACTATGCCCAGAAATACAAAATCGATTCGATCATCAAACAGTATTCGGCCTTTGTCTCTTTTCCGATAAAACTCGACGGAGAGACCATCAATACCGTCCAGGCGCTGTGGACCAAAAATAAAAGCGACGTCAAAGACGAAGAGTATAACGAATTTTATAAGTTTATCGGCAATGCGGCTACCGATCCGATGTATCGCCTGCATTTTTCAGCCGATGCACCCCTGGCCATTAATGCCCTGCTTTTCGTCCCCGCCGAAAATTTTGAGGTTTTTGGTTTTGGCAAGGTCGATCCGGGCGTCAATCTTTATTGCCAGCGTATTCTCATCGATCAACACTCGAAAAATATCCTGCCTGAGTGGCTGCGCTTTCTCAAAGGAGTGGTCGACAGTGAAGATCTGCCGCTGAATATCTCCCGGCAGGCGCTGCAGGACAATTCTCTAGTGGCCAAGTTACGCCGGGTTATTACCAAACGGTTCCTGAAACATCTGGACGAGGAGGCAACACGAGAGCCCGAGAAGTATCTGAAGTTCTGGTCGACGTTTGGCATCTACCTCAAAGAAGGGGCCACCTCCGATTATGAATATCAGAAAGAGATCGGCAAGCTGCTCCGTTTCGAGAGCTCTAAATCCGCCGACGGTACCCCCGTTTCGCTGGCTGACTATGTGTTGCGAATGCACCCGGACCAGGAGGAAATCTACTATATCAATGGTCCGAACCGGGCGGCGATCGAAGCTGGTCCGTATGTCGAGATGTTCACCAAAAAAGATATCGAAATCGTGTATACCATGGAGCCGATCGATGATTTCGTGCTCAGCCATCTCGGTGAGTTTGACGGCAAAAAACTGGTTTCCGCCGATCGGGCCGATCTTTCCTTGAGTAAAGACGAAGAAGAGACGAAAGAAGAGAATGACAAGGAAGAAGGGGAGCAGCTGGATGAAGGCGCCCTGGCCGAATTGACCAAATGGATGCAGCAGGTGCTGGAGAAGACGGTATCGGAAGTCGTGGTTTCTAAACGCCTCGTCGATGCCCCGGCGATGATTGTCAATCCGGATGGCCATATGAGCGCAACCATGGAGCGTATTTTGTCAGCGAGCCGAAAAGAACATGGTATCCCCGGCATGGATAGCGCCAAGAAGAAACTGGAGATTAATGCCAAGAATCCGCTTATTCAGAAACTGGCGGCCCTCCATGGCAAAGATGCCGATTTTGCGGCAGAGGTGGCCAGACAAATTCATGATAACGCCATGATTCAGGCTGGTCTGCTAGTCGATCCCCTAGAAATGGTGGAGAGAAATTACAAGATCCTCGGCCGCGTGGTGCAGAACTAACCTCGCCGTATCTTATCTACGCTCCATGCCGGTCTGCCTCCGACATGGAGCCTGCCGACCAGCGCGCCAAGACCCCCCTGCCGACATAATCGTTGAAAAAGAGCGTCTCACAGGCTATAAAGTTGTGGATGATGCAACAACAACTTGTTTTTGGGAGAATTGTATGGTTCCGCGAATAATTGTTCGCCTGCTGATCATTCTTACTCTGGTGCCCATGCTTGGCACAATCTCCGGCTGTTATAACACGCCGGTTCGGCATCTCGCCGCGGATGTGTCGCTGCTGAAGATTGGTGAGTCCACCGATGAAGATGTTGTTATCTTTCTCGGCCCACCTGATGAACAGCAGGACTTGGGTGATGGCGTGGAAAAGTGGTCGTATAACGACAAAGAAATATCCTTCATCGAAAAGACCCCGATTATCGGCAAACGCCTTGGTTCGCCGACATATCGGCAGGTCGTGGTAACGATTACCAATAACCTCGTCTCCGACGTTGTCTATTCGGCCAGTGATGACGATGATCTGAACTGGGCCGATGACTATGGCTGGCAAGAGAAAAACAAATGATGGACCAGTACGGCACCGGGCGGGAGCGGATGATTCAGGAACAGCTCAGAAACCGCGACATAACCGATGAACGGCTCCTGACTGTCATGCTTGAAGTACCCCGGCATTATTTCGTTGATGACGCTCTGCGCGGCCGTGCCTATGGGGACCACCCTCTGCCGATTGGTGCAGGGCAGACCATATCGCAGCCCTATATCGTCGCCTATATGACCCAGGCCCTCCAGTTGACCGGGGTGGAAAAGGTTTTGGAAATAGGCACCGGCAGTGGTTATCAGGCGGCAATCCTGTCCCGCTTGTGTGCCCAGGTCTTTACCGTGGAGCGGATCAATTCGCTCTTGGCTGGAGCGAGAAAGACTTTTGATCTGCTGCGCTACTACAATATCCGGGCAAAACTCGATGACGGCACCGTCGGCTGGCCGGAAAATGGTCCCTACGATGCCATTATCGTCACCGCCGGCGGGCCTGGTATCCCCGAGCCATTAATTGAACAGCTGGCCGATCCTGGTCGATTAATTATTCCGGTCGGTAATCAGCACGTCCAGGATTTGCAGTTGCTCGAAAAAAAACAGGGACAGGTAGTGATGACCAATCTTGCCAGCGTCCGTTTCGTCGATTTAGTGGGAGAGCATGGCTGGAGCAAGTGAGGTGACGCACTCTGCCGGCATCCTGCGTCGACTCTACGATCGCTGCATGGTGTGGATAAGCGGGCGGCACGGCGAGTGGATATTATTTCTTATCGCCTTTGTCGAGTCGTCTTTTTTTCCCATCCCCCCCGACGTCTTTCTCATCGCCATGTGTGTGGCACTGCCGGCCAAATGTTTTCGATATGCGGCGATATGCTCCATAGGGTCGGTTCTCGGTGGTGCGTTTGGCTATGGTCTCGGCTACTGGTTTATGGACGGCATCGGCATGTCCATTATCGACTGGTACGGCCTGAGCCAGAGGTATGGCCAGGTGCAGGAGTATTTCCGGCAATATGATGTGTGGATTGTTGGGACGGCCGGTTTTACGCCTATTCCGTATAAGCTTTTCACCATCACCGCCGGCTTTGTGCAGTCTAATTTTCTGACCTTTATGCTGGTGTCGCTGCTGGCCCGTTCGGCCCGCTTTTTTCTGGTCGCCGGGCTTATCTGGAAATTTGGACCGCAGATTAGAAATTTTATCAATCGCTATTTCAATATCCTCTCCATTGCCTTTGTAGTTCTCCTCGTCGGCGGTTTTTTACTTATCAAACTATTTCTATAATCAAAGAAGGCATCCTCTATTATGATGCCTTTTGTTGGATAAAGAGCCAATCTTTTTCGCTCGAGCCATCAGTGTTGTAACGATAGCCGTCGCCGGTAAACTCTTTGAGAGTTTCAGCAGATTCTATCTGCTCGCTGATAGCGAAATGGAGCATCAAGCCCCGCGCCCTCTTGGCATAAATAGGGATGGTTTTGCGTTGGCCGTTATGCATTTGCTGGAAATGGATGTTCACCATCTTGGCCTGCAGCTTTTTGGGGTCTACCACCGCAGAATATTCTTTTGAGGCCAGATTGACGACCACCCTTTCGCTCTGTTCGGCAAGGTTGCGCTTCAGGATATCGGTCACCGTCTCACGCCAGAAGAGATACAGATTGGTGGTGTTGCCTGCCGCAAAAGGACAGCCCATTTCCAGACGATAGGGCTGCATAAGATCCAGCGGCCGGAGTATGCCGTAGAGGCCGGAGAGGATAAAGAGATGGTTTTGCGCATACAGGAGTTGCTCTTCGGTATATTTTTCGGCATCGAGCATTTTGTAGGCGTCGCCCTGCATGGTAAATATGGTCTGGGCGGAATTTTGCAACGAGAATGGCTGGGAAAATCCTTTAATCATCCTGGCTGTGGATTCGGTCAGTTGCTCGCTGGTCTTCATTAGAGCAGCGATCTCTATTCTGTTTAGCAACTTGAGCCGATCCATCAGTGTCTTGGTCTTCTGGTTTAAAAGAGGCAGAGTATAGGTATCGCATGCTCGTCCATTGAATTTCTGGGTCTTGGAGGGGGAGATGATAATCCGCATGATATTTCCTCGGCAAGCTGAGTCAAAGTTAGGGAAAAATGTTTGCTGTTGCTGTAAAATAAATTATTTGGATACCAAATGGAAGCATGGTTTACCATCAAAGAAAAGGAGGCAAATAATGACCCAGGAGATGACTGCTGCCCAGCAAATCGAAGCTTTTCTTAACAACTGGCCAGGCGAAAATGCGCCAATGCGCGAGTGGTTTCGGCAGTTTTATCATCGGTTATCGACGATGGAAGGGGTAAGCTTGTCTTTTGTTGCAAGACCCGGGGTCAGTTATTCGATGCGACCGGTGCATGTCAACCAGAGCGACAGAGATACATTCGCCATAGTCGATGTCATAGATGATGATCCGGATGAACGTTGGCTGTCGGTGTGCTTTTACGAGGATATGATAACGGATCCCAATGGCCGGGGAGAGTTGATTCCGGGTGGTCTATCCGGCAGTGATGGCTATTGTTTTGATATGTATGACAACGATGAAGAACTCGGTCGTGACCTGCTGATGCGCCTGCAGGAGGCTAAAGCGTCCGCGGCGGCTGGTTGATTGAGAGAAGTGACCATGCTCCGAGAACTGCATCGGCTGCGACAGCAGCTTGGCGAAAAGACCCGGGAACTCGATGCCAAAATTCTTGAGCTGGAGGTATTGTATAAAGAGCTCGAAGAACGAAATGCCAAGCTCGAGCGTCTCAGTTCTCTTGATGGTCTGACCGGGCTGTTTAACCGCCGCTATTTTGACGACAACCTCATCAAGGAGTGGAAGCAGGCGACGCGCAATAACAGTCCGCTTTCCCTGCTCATTGTCGATATTGATTATTTCAAGAATTACAACGATTATTATGGCCACCTTGAAGGAGACGACTGTCTGCGCAAGGTGGCCCTGTCTCTGTATGAGGCGCTCATGCGCCCAGCCGACATCATCGCCCGGTATGGTGGAGAAGAGTTTACGGCGATTTTACCCAATACCGGCAGCGAGGGAGCAAGGAAGGTAGCCCGGCGGATGATGGCGCACGTGGCGCAGCTGTCTATAGTGCACGAGGGCTCCTCGGTGGCGGAAACGATCACCGTCAGCATCGGCGCATCATCTGGTTTTCCAAGTGAAAAACTGTCCCCGACCTCGCTGTTGGACTATGCCGATAAAGCACTCTGTAAAGCCAAGAAGAACGGCCGAAATAGTTTTCGGATGCGACTCGTCGATATATAAGCCAACCTGATTGGATATGCTGAACAGATAAAAAACTGTGCCGCCATCAGTTCTTGAAACTGTGAATCGGTGCCGGCATCCTGCCGCCCCAGGCAATAAACCTGCTCGATAGGCCGACGTTTCTGATCGGCATTATAGGGCTGGCGCCGAAAAGCCCACCGAAGCTGACTGAGTCGCCCACTTCTTTGCCCGGTACCGGGATGAGGCGGGCGGCGGTGGTTTTGGCGTTGATTAAACCAAGGGCCATTTCATCGGCGATGATTGCCGAAATGGTATCGGCATCGACTGAGCCCGGAATGGCGATCATATCGAGGCCCACCGAGCAGACACAGGTCATCGCCTCGAGCTTTTCGAGGCAGAGCGACCCTTCTCCTACTGCCTGAGCCAAGAGGGCATCCTCCATGACCGGGATAAAGGCGCCGCTTAGTCCACCCACGGTTTTACTGGCAAAGATGCCGCCTTTTTTTACTGCGTCGTTTAACATGGCTAAAATGGCGGTGGTACCGGGGGCGCCGATGGCATCGACGCCGAGAATCTTGAAAATTTCGCCGACACTGTCGCCAACCGTCGGGGTCGGGGCCAGGGAGAGATCGACTACGCCGAATTCAATCCCCAGGGATTTGGAGACGGCGCGGCCGATGAGCTCACCGCAGCGGGTGACCCGGAAGGTGGTCTGCTTAATCTCCTCCGCCAGTTCATCAAAGTGCAGGCTGCCAGGCTCGGGGTGTTTGTCGATAAGCCGTTCTAGAGCCCTGGCGATGACGCCCGGCCCGCTGACGCCGACATTGAGGACCGCGTCAGCTTCTTCCAGACCATGAATAGCCCCGGCCATAAACGGGTTGTCGCCGGGCTGGTTGCAGAAAACAACGAACTTGGCCGCAGCGAATCCGCCCTGATCAGCGGTTCTTTCGGCCAAATCCTTGATGGTTCTGCCCATCATGGCCAGGGCGTCCATATTGATGCCTTTCTGGGTGGAGCCAATATTTATCGAAGAACAGACTCTTTCGGTTACGGCCAGGGCTTCCGGGATAGCAGCAATAAACTCCAGGTCGGTATTGGTCATCCCTTTTTCAACCTGGGCGGAAAAGCCGCCGAGGATATCAACCCCAACTGCTTTTGCCGCCTGGTCGAGGGTTTTCGCGATCTGCACAAAATCTTCGCGAAAAAACCCGGCCCCGACAAAGGCGATGGGGGTTACTGCGATGCGCTTATTGACTACCGGGATGCCGTATTTTCTGCTTACCGCATCGCAGGTGGCGACGAAGTTGCCGGCGTAGTCGAGTATTCTATTATGTATTTTCCGGCACGTCTGCTCGACATCGCCGCCGCGGCAATCGAGCAGGCTGATGCCCATTGTCACCGTGCGGACATCGAGATTTTCCTTTTGGATCATCTCGACGGTGGCTAAGATTTGATCGGAACGTAGCATGGTTGTAAATCTCCTGTCCCCAGCCAGGGCAAAGGTAGGAACGAAAATAGTAAGTTTTCAGTGCAGGGTAATTTCGTTGGTTACCTGAAAAATATCGTTATGCTGCATCATAATGGTCAGCCCGCTCTGCCGGGAATATTCTTCAAGCTCCTGCTGCAGAACGGCAAGTGAGCAGGTGCAGTGTTTCAGGTCCAACTGCAGGGCCATGGTGTACTGGTTGTCGCGCAGGGTCGTCGCCAAATCGAAGATGTTGATATTATGGGCATAGCAAAAGGAGCTGATACCGTGGACGATGCCGCTTTTATTGGGTCCTTGAACGGTCAGGATATACGTCTCTTCCGGTGGTCCCGTCTCCTCTTCTTGCTGCGCAGGGCTCAGCTCTTTGATCGACACCTCAAATTTGCAGCTGGTTTTGATATGAGAGATAGTGGCAAGGAGGTCTTCCTTGGTCACGTCCGGGTCAAAGGAGGCGCTGAGAATCATGGTCAGATACCCGCAGAGGACAGTCTGGTTCAAATCGGCGACATCACCGCCGAGACGATAGATGGCCCCGGTAATATCGGCGATTATTCCCGGGCGGTCTTTGGACATTACCGAGATGATCATCTCTTTTGTCATGCTCTTTACTCCTGCGGACAAGTAGTTTAGGTTGAGGAAAATCTGCCATTATTGCATTGATTGCTAAAATCGGCAAGTAGCAAATGGCGGGATCCTTCGACTCAAGAGTAGTGTCATGGTGCTTTACGGATACTTTACGAGTGAATTTATGAGTGTTTTGGGGCTATTCCTTGTATACTTTAGCGCGTTTTATGATTAGACGGGGCAACAATGGATCTTTGAGGATTCCTGCCGAAGCCCTTTATGCATAGTTGTAGATACTATCTGGAAAGAGGTTATGGAGAAAAATATATTTGTCGATAAACTGAAAGAGGGTGACCGCTTTGCCGATCTCTTTCTTATAAAAAACGTCAGAGAGGGGGAGACCCGGGCGGGCAAGCCCTATCTGGTATTGACCGTTATGGATAAAAGCGGTGAAGTGTCCGGACCGGTCTGGGACAATGTCGCCGCCCTGCGACAGATTTGCGTGGCTGGAGAAGTCGTCCGACTTACCGGTACCGTGCAGTCGTATCGTGATACCCTGCAGCTGCGTATTGATGAGATCAATCAGGTTCCGCAGCAGGAAATAGAGCTGGCTCATTTTTACCCCGTCTCCCCGAGAAACATCGAACAAATGGCCGGCGAACTGCAGAGCCTGGTGCAGAGTATCGCCGATCCTTTCCTTAAAAAACTGCTGAAGCATTTTTTCAAAAAGGGGGAAGTCTGGCTGCAATTTCAACAAGCTCCGGCGGCAAAAGGAATTCATCACGCCTATATCGGCGGCCTCCTCGAGCATTCCCTGTCGGTGGCGAAGGTGGCCGATTTTCTGGCGCAGCACTATGTCGGCGTTGATCGATCCCTTCTTTTGGCCGGAGCCCTGCTGCACGATATCGGCAAGCTGCAGGAGTTGCAAATGGATGGCGGGCTGGTTGATTATACCGTTCGCGGTCGGTTGAAAGGACACTTAGTTATCGGCAGCGAAATAGTTGCTCAGGCGGCCGGGAAAATCCGCGATTTTCCTGAAGAGCTGCTGGAGCAGCTGCAGCATCTGATTCTCAGCCATCACGGCCGGCAAGAATTTGGTTCGCCCGCCGTACCGATGACGGTGGAAGCCTTTATTCTCAGTTTTCTCGACGACCTGGATGCCAAAATGAATATCACCGAGCAGCTGCGTCGAAAACTAGACACGGCGGCAATGGGCTGGACCGATTATCAACGCAGCTTGGAGAGATATCTGTATCTTGGCGGTTTTACCGAAAATAATGCGATGTCAAGCGAGCGTGTACCGCCGGTCGTCAGCCGCCAGCCGTCTCTCTTCTGATGATGTTTCTGTAATGATGAGCCTGACGGATAAGCCTTTTTTCTGTTTTACCCAGCTTTTGGGTCAGGGAAAAGCCAAACGATTGCTGCGCCGTTCGCTGGCGGCTGAGCGTATCCCGCATGCCTATCTTTTTAAAGGGCCCGAAGGGGTGGGCAAAAACCTCTTTGCCCGGGGGGTGGCGGCGGCGGTGAATTGTCGCGATACGAAATCGTCTGGAGCCTGTGGTGTATGCACCTCCTGTAAAAAATTCCGCTCGATGAGTCACCCGGATTTTCTGGTGATTAAACCCGATAAAGGGGGAATAAAAATTGATCAGATTCGGCGACTGGCACGAGAACTGAGTTACCCCCCCTATGAGTCACCAATGCGGGTCGTTGTCATAGAAGACGTGCAGAACATGCGGCGGGAAGCCGCCAACAGTCTGTTGAAAACGTTGGAAGAACCGCCGGAGAATAATCTGTTAATCCTGACCGCCGAGGCTTCCCAGGAAATTCTGCCGACCCTGATTTCAAGATGCCAGGTCATACCCTTTGGGCCCTTAAGTATTGAAGATACCGCAGCTATTCTCGCCTCGCATGGTATCGAGCGGGATAATGCTGTTCTTCTGGCCAGGCTTGCCGAGGGCAGTCCTGGCAAGGCGCTTGTCTATCAGAAGACCGCCATGATTGACTTATGGCGTAAAATCGTCGCCTTTTTATCCAATCCGGCGGTGGATGCAGATGGCGAGGTGGGCGTGCTGCTGCGCTATGCCGAAGAAATGGCTACGTTAAAAGAAGAACTGCCGGCACTGCTTGGTCTCTTGAAAATCTGGTTGAGAGATCTGCTTATGCAAGAGGATCGGCACAATTTTACTATGCCCCTCTCGCCACAGTGGCCCGCACCGGGACTGCAGGCCAGGATGCGGGCTATCGAGCGGGCCGAGCGGGAACTGGCCCGAAATTGTAATCGAAATCTCATCTGCGAGGTTCTTTTGTTCAAATTGCAGTGATTCCATGGCATAATTAAGGATCAGCGGCACAAGAGTGAGGAAGGGATAGAAGGTATCATGACAGAAAGTGACAACAAAAATTCGGCCTTGCAGGCACCGCAGGACGAATTGGTTTATTATCGCCTGCAGTTTCGCGATGGGGGACAGCAGTTTACCGGGGCCGGCCCATTTCCCGGGCTTATACCCGGCACCGTGGCGATGGTTCAGACGGATCATGGCCTGGAACCCGGGCGTATCGTCGGCTATTCAGCTCTGTGTGGCTGTCCGGGAGTCAAAAGCCAGGTAAGCTGCCACATTGAAAGGCTCGCCCAGGGGGTTGAACTTGAAAAATTCGTCAACCTGGCGGAAAATGAACAGCTGGCATTTAGCTCCTGTTCGGTTTTGATTGCCAAGCACAATCTGGACATGCATCTGGTGCGGGTGGAACGTTTTTTCAACGGCAGTAAAATGATTTTTTATTTTACCGCCGACAGCCGGGTTGATTTTCGAGCTCTCGTCAAAGACCTTGTCCAGGAGTTTCGAACGAGGGTTGAAATGCGTCAGGTAGGTGTCAGGCATGAAACCAAGATGCTTGGCGGTATCGGTACCTGCGGCCGTGAACTGTGCTGCTCCTCGTTTATTAAAAATTTTGATTCGGTCTCGATCAAGATGGCCAAGGAGCAGGATCTACCCCTCAATCCGACCAAAATATCCGGCGTCTGTAATCGTCTGCTGTGCTGTCTGACGTATGAATACGAGACCTATAGAAAACAGCGCAAAAATATGCCCAAGGCGGGTAAGCGAATCAAGGTGAATGGCGACCAGTACCTGGTGAAGCGTCAAATACCGCTGCAGGACGCAATTGTTGCCGAGAACAGGAACGGTGAGGATGTCATCCTGACCAAAGAACAGTGGCAACTGTCGCAGCCCCTGAAAAAAGAAAGTTCTGAGGAAAAAGATAAAAGAAGAAAGCGCGGCAAGTAATCCTGCCTCGCGCCATTTTGAGAAATGAGAAGAAAAATAACCTGTTGAATAAAAATCAATAATTCACCGTAAGCCACTACAGGTTACCGCATATGGGATCTATAATTTAATGCCTACTTATATTACTACGCCGATATACTATGTGAATGCCCAGCCCCATCTCGGCCATGCCTATACCACAATAGTTGCCGATACCTACAGCCGGTTCAAACGCCTGTGCGGCGAAAAGGTACGGTTCCAGACCGGAACCGACGAGCATGGCGATAAAATCGTCAAGGCTGCCCAGGAGCAGGACACCACGCCCAAAGAGTATGTCGATAGAATAAGTGCCTTGTTTCAAGACACCTGGCCCTTGCTGCAGATCGAACCCGACCACTTTATACGCACCACGGATAGAGAGCATGTGGCGGTGGTGCAGCACATTCTGCAGAAGGTTTATGATGCCGGCGATATCTATTTTGATGAGTATACTGGTTTATACTGTCAGGGCTGCGAACGATACCTTACCGAAAAAGAGCTGCTCGACGGCAACTGTCCCGACCATCAGAAGCCGCCCGAGCAAATCGCCGAACAGAACTATTTTTTTCGCATGTCGCGTTATCAGCAGCAGCTAATCGATCATATTCGCAACAATCCCGATTTTATCAGCCCGGAACGGTATCGTAATGAAGTTCTGTCGTTTCTTAGTGAGCCTCTGGAGGATCTCTGCATTTCTCGGCCTAAGTCGCGGCTTACCTGGGGCATCGAATTGCCCTTCGACGATGCCTTCGTCACCTATGTGTGGTTTGACGCCTTAATCAATTACCTGACCGGCATAGGCTATCCGGCGGGCAACACGTTTAACAAGTACTGGTCGGTGGCCGAACACCTGATCGCTAAAGATATTTTGAAACCCCATGCCATCTACTGGCCGACCATGTTGCTGGCGATGGGAATGCCGTTATATAAAAAGCTGCATGTCCACGGCTACTGGAATATCGATGATGCCAAGATGTCCAAGAGTATCGGCAATGTGGTTCGACCCAAGGAGCTGGTCGATGCCTACGGAGTCGACAGCATACGCTATTTCACCCTGCGCGAGATGTCTTTTGGCCTCGATTCTTCTTTTAGCTCGGAGGCGATCGTTGCCCGGCACAATGCCGACCTGGCCAATGATTTGGGCAACCTGTTCAGTCGGGCAACCGCGATGGTGCATAAATACCGTCAGGGAAAGGTGCCGGAACCGACCGCCGGCAATGATGCGGACTTTCAGCTAGAGGCGGCGGCGCAGACTATGCTGCAGGAATACCAAAAGTTAATGGCAGATTTTCTATTTCACCGCGCTCTGCAGGCGGTCTGGGATTTTGTCGGTGTGGCCAATCGTTATATCGTTGCCAACGCCCCGTGGAATCTCGCCAAAGATCCGACACAAGCGGGACGACTTGATACGGTACTCTACAACAGTCTTGAGTGTCTGCGTCTTCTGACCTTGGTGCTGCAGCCGGTAATGCCCGGCGCGGCACGGAAAATGGCCGCAGGCCTGGCGCTGGCCGCAGATGATAAACGGGTCTACTCACTTGCAGGGGGAGCAAAATGGCAGCTGCTCACACCGGACAGTCTGCTGCCGGTTATCGACAATCTGTTTCCCCGCCTTGATGAAGACCAGAAGGAGAAACAGGGGGGAACGGCGGAAAAATTGGTTGGAGAAAATGATGAGCCTGTCGCCGAGACCCTGGAAATTCCAGTCGAATTGGCGGATTTTCAAAAACTTGATCTGCGGGTTGCGGAAATTATCGCTGCCGAACCGATTAAAAAATCCAAAAAGTTATTGAAGTTGACCGTTACCGCACCAGCCAAGAGGACAATTGTTGCCGGAATCGGCGAATATTTTAATGCTGAGGAACTGATTGGTCGACAAGTACTTATCGTCGCTAATCTCAAGCCGGTAAAGATCATGGGCGTGGTTTCCCAGGGGATGGTGCTGGCGGCAAGGACCGAACAGGACGGAAAAGAGCGGTTGGTCCTTTCCACCGTGAGTGATATGATTAAATCGGGCAGCAAAGTTGCCTGATGTTAAGCATGATACTAATTGAGCAGCTGAGATAACGAAAAATAAGAGGAGAAACCTATGTTTGTGGTAAATAATTTTATGATGGCCATCGCCCAGCTCCTTGATTTTGTGCTGACCGCGTACATGTGGATCATCATCGGCAGAGCAGTCATTTCCTGGGTGAATGCCGATCCCTACAACCCGATCGTAAAATTTCTTTACGAGGCGACAGAGCCGGTACTGAGCCGGATTCGCCGGCTGATCCCGATAAGTTTCGGGGGGATAGATTTTTCGCCGATGATCCTCATCATTGCCATAATGTTTCTGCAGAGTTTTGTGGTGCAGACGCTTAAGCAGATAGCCATGGGCATGGGATGATCAGAATTCCGCAACAGTACCTTGCGGTTATTGCTGTTTATTTATTCGAAGGGAGCCGGAAATGTTGACACCGCAGTCAATTAAAGATCAGGAATTTCAGACAAAGTTCAGAGGCTATGAGCCGATCGAGGTGAAAGCATATCTGGAATTGCTTGCCGAAGATTTTTTTGAGTTGACCGAACAAAACCGTATCCAGGCGGAAGAAATTGAGTCTCTTCAGGCGGAAAAAGAAGCCTTGGAGGCAGGACGCGAGGCGCTGGCAGGCGAGCTCAGGATAGCTCAAGAGAATGCCGAACGCGTTCAGGCAGAGATCCAGGAGAGCTGCAAGCATAAAGACCAGGAGATAGCTGATCTCAAGGCGCAGCTTGAGGGGATGAATAAATCGGTTGTGGCACTGGAAGAAGAAAATGGTGCGTTCCTTGAAGAAGTAGCCACCCTTGAGGAGGCACTGACCAGTGGCGAGGGATCGAGTAAGCAGGGTGAGGCAGAGCTTGCCAAACTTCGCGGCAAGATCGAACTGCTGGAAGAAAAAAACATGGAGTTGAAACAGGAGGGAGTCGATTTTAAGACCACCATCCTCGCCGCTCAAAAATTTGCCGACAGCCTGCGCCAGAGCAGCCAGGAGGAAGCCAGGAAAATTATGGATGATGCCCGTGCTGAAATTGAAAAATTTCGCAAGGAAGCAGAGGCCGAAATGGCACGACTGCCGAAAGAAATAGAAGAATTGCAGCAGAGAAAGACCAAAGTTCGCAAGGATCTGGAAAAAACCCTGTATGAGTATCTCGAGGCTCTGGAAGACAAGCCAAGGGAATCTGCCGCCAAAGCAGATGATTCCTCCGATCTTTTTCAGCGTATTCAACTGCCGGACGATAGCCAAATCGATCCGAACGAAGGGGAATTGTAAAAGTGCAGTGAGGCTGTGCCGAAGATGGCCTATCTCTCTATATTGCCGGGTGAAAAAGTTTTGCTGCGCCTGCATGTGCAACCGAAGGCGTCAAAAACTCGAATTGTCGGACTGCATGACGGTTGCTTGAAGATCGCCGTAGCCGCTCCCCCAATTGACGGTAAAGCCAATAAAGCCGTAGTCGGATTTCTCGCCGATATTTTAGGCCTTGCTGCCCGCGATGTGGTCGTGACCTCCGGGATTCAGTCGAGAAAAAAGCAGGTGGTGGTACACGGGAAAGATGGGACGGCCATTCGCCGGTTAATTGAGGAGAGAATCCCTTAATCCTGATGCGGTCATTTTCTCTGCTTTTTCGGCAAAAGATACGAAATGATAAAGCCGGTGGTATTGATCCCGGCCAATATCAGACCGATGATGCCCAGAGTGCCGATATAGCCCGGTTCTCGGCCCATACGGTCGGCCAGGATCAGAATGGATGAACCGACGATAAGGGCGGCGATGATCATGGCGATACCCATGATTCGGCTTGAGGTGTCGATCCGTTCCGACAGATGCTCAATGCGCTTTAATTCAAGATTGAGGGTGAAACGGCTGTGTCTGGCATGATCAAGAAAACGCTGAAAGTCGCCCGGCAGGTCCTCAAGCAGCGAAAGCGAGCTGATCATGGTTTTATAGATACGGTCTTTTATAGCCCCCATGCTGTGCCGGTTCTGGACGATTTCCTGGATCTGTGGCTCGACGTGGGAGAGGACGTCAAAACTCGGATCAAAATATTCGGCGACGCCTTCAATCGTCGTTAGTGCCTTGGTCAGCAGCATCAGATCTTCCGGGCACTGGATGTGGTAGCGCTGCAGCATGCTAAAGAAGTCGCGGAGCAGGCTGGTAATGTTTAAGTGCTGGAGATCGCTGTTTTGGAAGTGACTGGTGAGGTGCTGCAGTTCCAGGCGGAAATCGCGATTTTCGATGACTGCCGGATTGACGTCGGTCAGTTCGATGACCACCCGGCAGAGGCGGTCAATATCCCCTTTGACTATCCCGGCGACCAGATTAATGAGCTGATCGGTGGTTTTTCTATCTAATTGCCCGGTCATGCCGCAATCGATAAAACAGATTTTACCGCCAGGCAGGATAAAGATATTCCCGGGATGCGGGTCGGCGTGGAAAAAACCAAAGCGGAGACATTGCTTGAATACCGCATCGGTGCCATTGGCGACGATGGTTCTCCTTTCGCTTTTGCTTAAATCTTCCGGGCTGAGAGTTGCCAGCAGTCTGCCTTTAATCTCCTGCATGGTGAGGACATTTCGAGTGGTTGCCGACCAGTACACTTTCGGAAAGCTGATATTGGCATCGTCTTCAAAATAGCGGCGCAGTCGCTCAGTCGATTGTCCTTCGATCACCAGGTTGATTTCTTTTAATATTTCTCTCGCGAATTCTTTGGCGACCGCAGTCGGACTGTAACCAAGATCGGAGAAATATTGTTCCAGCAGCTGCGCCAGACTTTCCACCAGAGCCATATCCTCTTCAATCAATTGCCTGGCGCCGGGACGCAGCACCTTGATGACTACGGGGGTGCCGTCTTTGAGGTTTGCCCGATGGACCTGGGCAAGAGACGCTGCCGCAAGCGGAGTCTCCTCGATTGCCGAAAAGAGCAGGTCCAGCCTGCCCGGAAACTCCAGGATAAGTACCCGGTAAATATCGGCAAACGGCACGTGCTGGCAGCTGTCTTGTAATTTCTTGAATTCAGTGGCCCATTCAACAGGGATCAGGTCCGGACGGGTGGAGAGGATCTGGCCGAGTTTTATAAAAGTCGGTCCCAATTCTTCAAGCACCATGCGCACCCGTACCGGTCGCGGCAGATTCTTCGACTGATCGCCCACCGGGATGTCGATTGCTTCTTTGGCGGTGCCGAGAAGACGGTGCAGACCGGTGTCAAGCACCAGCTGACGAAATCCGAATGCTGACAGGACCTTGACAATCTCAGCAAATCTGCGGGTATTTCTGATGGTCTGTTTAATCGAGGTGATTTTCATCAGGCAGAAAAAGCACCGAGTATGTCCTGGTCCTTTTCGCGCTGCTGCTGGAGCATTTCATACCAGAGCCCAAAGTTTTCGGTCTTCCAGGGAAGGGCATTCGCGATCCATAACATGGACGTATCGGGCAGGAAATCGATAAAAATTTTCTCCACATCGTCTCGTTCCATGTTGTCCGATTGACAATACATGAGTGAGAGGATATCGGCCATCTGCACGATAAGAGGATGCTTTTTATGACTGGGTGCATCCTGTGGACAATGGTGATAGCCAATAGCCATGACCAGTTGCTCCGGGAGGAGCCATCTCCTGGCGAGCCGCAGACCGACTTTGTCATGACTGATGGCAAATTGGGTCTGTTCTTCCGACGAGTCGTGGGTATTGCAGGGGTTGGAAATATCCCGCAGAATAGGGTATTCGATAGGAAAGGCCATGAGCATGGCGAGCTTGCCGATATCGTGAATCAGTCCGGCGATAAACAGTTCACTGGCCGGCAAATGAAGCTGATCACCGATAATCTTGGCGGTAAGGCCACAGGTAAAAGCATGTTCCCAAAAAAGACTGATGGTGTTTTGTTTTTCGGTGCTTAGCTTGGGAAAGGCAGAAAATATCGCTTTGCCGATGACGATATTTTTGATTTCCTCGTGCCCCAGCACTACCACTGCCCGTTCTATGGTGCTTACTCCCCGGGGAATACCGAAGAAGGCGGAATTGGCAACTTTGAGGATGGTGCTGCACATCGTCTGATCGGGCAGGATAACCTGCATCAAATCTTTTGCACTGGACTCTGGATCGGCAGTGACGGCAATAACCTGAGAGACAATTGCCGGCAGGGCCGGTAAGGAATTTATCTGATTGTCTATTGCAGCAAGATAGGGATGCGTCATGATTTCAATTCGCAAAAGATGTTAAGGAGGTCGTGCCGGCTAGCCGTTAGAGCTCATGATCATGACAGACCTGGCGCACTAATGCAGCCCACAAGGACATATACCATGAGTATAAAAGAGAAAGGTACTGAATTGCAACGCTTATAACAATATAATCATCGCGATCAGGAAAATAAAAAGCTGTTCCGTTGCGGTTTTCATCACTTGAGATGGTATAATAAGGAGTAAAAAAAGCCTCCCTAAAAGGGCAGTTTTCCGATACGGGCAAAATCAAAGGCAGCATAAGCCTGGGTGGCCAGTTCCTCAAGAGTTGGTCTTGCCGTCTCCAGCCGCGGCAGTTGCGGCAGAGCAGGCAAGTGCGTGTTGATCGCGGGCGGTGGCTGGATACGCAGTTCTTCCTCCAGACCCTGTCCGGCCAGGATCGGCCGGTCGGTGTGCAGGAGTCCGGCATTCATAGAATCCGGGTTATCAATTTCGCGAAGAAAATTGAGAATACCGGAGAGATCGTTCATTCGATAAAATCGCTCTATTTCCTTGCAGATTTCCTCATGTTCTTCTTCAAGCTCAAGACAAATTTTCCGGTAGGACTCGACATCGGCAGCGAGGAGACGAAAGACCTGGTACAATAGATTTCTGAAGCGTCGCCGCCTGGTGAATCCTTTACCGCGTAGCCCGGTGAACAGCCGCTGCCACTCAGCCGGGGACTTTCGATCGGTAGTAAGATTGCCCATCGACTCAGGTATTCCGGTGAATTGCACAAAAGATTGAAAGAGCTGCTCGTTTTGGATGAGACAATGCATCCGCTGCATGTTGCGGGCAATGTCGGCGGCATATTGCCCATCGACATTGTGTAGTTTATCAAGGTACTGGCGGGACTCCGTCTCAATCTGTTTGCGAAAGCCAAAATAGCGTTCGGCGATATCCCGTTTTATCTCATAGACCAGTGCTTTGCTGATATCTTCCATGCGGGGTCAACCTCAAGGGATGAAAAAGTAATCCGATGGCTTCTCGTTATAAAGGGAGTATAGTAGCAAAATTGGTAAGAATCAGCAAAAAAATCGACAGCTCTGCAGGCGGGACAAGGATGGCAGATGGTTTCTGGTGAGTTTCGCGACGACATAACCGCGCGCATTAAAGAAGAGTCCGATATAGTCCAGGTCATCGGTGAATGTGTCGACTTGAAAAAGAGCGGCTCGCGTTTTCTTGGGCTGTGTCCGTTCCATGGCGAAAAAACTCCATCTTTCTCCGTCCACAGCGGGCAGCAGTTCTTTCATTGCTTTGGCTGTGGGGAGTCCGGTGATGTTTTTACCTTTGTCATGAAATATTACGGTCTGGATTTCCCGGATGCCATCAAGACCCTGGCGAATAAATATCATATCGAATTACCCGAGCGTCGCCATTCGCCTGAAGAACAGTTGCGGGCCAAAAAGAAAGCTGATCTTTTTGCGGCTAGTGAACAGGCGGCGCTTCTCTACAGTCGCTATCTGGCAGAAGCAAAAGGAGCCGCTCCTGCTCGGGCGTATTTGCATAAACGGGGGGTAAGCGAAGACATCATGGCCAGGTTTCGTCTTGGCTATGCCCCGGCGGTAGAGATCGAAGGCTGGAATTTTCTTGGCAGCCGGTTCGTCGGCGCCACGGCAAAAGCGGCGGTTGAAGCCGGGTTGCTGGTGGAGAAAGAAAATGGTGGCACATATGATCGGTTTCGCGATCGCATTGTCTTTCCCATTGCCGATATAAGTGGACGAATTTGCGGCTTTGGCGGCCGGATCGTCGGTGAAGGACAGCCCAAATATCTCAATTCACCGGAAAGTCCAATCTTTAGTAAGAGCAATCTCCTGCTTGGCCTGTTTCAGCAAAAAGAATATATCCGTCGCAGCAATGAGGCGGTTCTCGTCGAAGGCAATTTTGATCTTATTTCCCTGGTTGCCGCCGGCTGCACCAATGTCGTGGCCCCGCTGGGCACCGCGTTGACCCGGGAGCAGCTGCGTCTGGTGAAACGGTTTGCCGAACGGGTTACCTTGCTTTTTGACGGTGATACGGCAGGAGCGCAAGCTGCGGTCAGAGGGTTGCCGTTATTTCTTGCCGAGCAGATCGCCGGTCGGGTCGCACTTCTGCCTAAAGGGCATGATCCGGATACCTTTATCCGGGAAAAAGGATTGGCCGCACTGACGCAGCTGCTTGAGGCCGCGGAAACCCTGCCGGAGTTCGCCCTCAACCATTTTATTGCCGCATATGGCCTGACTCTTGACGGCAAACGAAAAATTGTTGAAGAGCTGCAGCCACTGATCAAAGCGGCGGTTTCGCCATTGCAGCGTTCGGTCTTTGTCGCCCATTTCGCCGAAAAACTGGGCATTGCCGCCGAGCAGCTTGCCGGGCACTTCGAATCGGTTGCTGTCAATCAAGCTCCTGCCCCTGTTGCCTTAGGAAAAAAGCGTTCCGACGAACGGATCGTACCCCTGTCGATCCCGCAGCGTCAGTTGGTTGAGTTCATGATCCTGCAGACCCGGTTTTTTCCTCAGCTGGAAAGCGGAGGGATCCGCGATTGCCTGGCAGAAGGGGTGGGGGAGATCCTTTTTTTGCAGCTGAAAACCCTGCTGAGTCAAAAAGTCGATGCCGAGCCGGAGGATTTGTTGACCCTTTTGCCTGAGGGGGCTGAGCGCAGCCTGGTCGCCGAGTTGCTAAAGAGAGCACCCCTTCGAGTAGTGGAGAATCCAGAAGACGATTGTCGTGCGGAATTGGCTGAGCTGCTCGAGTATCTTCGCAAATATCATCTGAGAAAAAGCTCCGAAGAATTGATGACCCGTATGCAACAGGCGCAGCAGGATGGCAATGCCGGCTTGCTGCAGGAGTTGATGGTGCAGAAAATGGATATTACCCGGAAGCTGCACGAATAATCAATCTTTGGTAAGGCTTGAGTATTGTTTAGAAAACGTGTTTTTATCCGTTGTGGGCTGAATTTTCTTGACATTTTCTCCAGTTTCGTTTGATTGGAGAAAGCAGTTTGGAATGTTAGTGTTTGTAATAAAAGAGTAATTGGCTGACGGCAGGGGTGAGATGTAAGCGGATTTGAGGTTGTTATCAGCTTATTATGGTTGTCGACAAACAGGTGGACACCTTTATTTTCGGCAAAATGGCGTGGGCTTGACTTCGACAGGGAGTGATCGATAAATGGGCAGGGATAGGGATGATATAATGATGGACTATGATGATGAAAAAGACACATCGTTTTACGACCTGTCTGGGGATGCCGACGACGACGTTGCCGCACCTGTGGATTTTTCCGATTTAAATTTTAACCGGCGGGCCGGACGACAGGAGCGGCGCAACAGTCCTTTTGGCGACAGACGAAAAGAAGACCGTCGCAGGGCTTCCAGGCATACTGTAGACTCGGATACATCTTCCAAATCGCAGGCGTTCGTCGATCCGATGAATATCTATCTCCGTGAGATGGGTACGCTCACTCTGCTCAGTCATGAAGAAGAATTGAAGCTGGCGAAAATGATGGAGGAAGGTAAGCGTCGGGTGCAGGATGTCGTTTTGCAAACCCCCCTGGCAATTCCCGCACTCCTCGAATTGGTCAAAGGACTGGAGACCAACAGCGATAAAATTTGTCAGATTATCGGTGGAGTGGCGGAAGAGAATACCAAAAAAGAAAGCCGGGACTTTCTGCGTCGTCTTGAAAAAGCGATTGAAATAAACACAACACGCAACGAGCTTTTGGCTGGTTATCTACAATTAAATGCCAAAACCCCTGAAGCTGACGACCAACTGGCGCAGTTTGAAAAAAAAGGACAGGATATCGCCCAGCTTTTCAATGACAAGGATATATGCACCGAATGTATCAAGGCCATAGCTGCAGGTCTTGAGGAACTGTCCAAGCGGTTCCGCAAAGTTTTTGTCGAGGTGATGGGGGAACATGTCGCGCAGGCAGCCGGTTCTACCACTGAGGTGGTTCCGGAACTGATTGAACTGCAGGTCAATCGACAGATGCTCGAAGAATCCGGCATCGATGAGAGGCGGCTGCGGCATATTCTTCAGGAGATCGACACCGGCTGGGAGCAATATAAACTGGGCAAAGAAGGTCTGGTGCGGGCGAATCTTCGCCTGGTGATCTCGGTATCAAAAAAATTCGTCAATCGGGGCTTGCAGTTTTCCGATCTCATTCAGGAAGGAAATATCGGCCTGATGAAGGCGGTCGAGAAATTCGACTATCACCGTGGCTACAAGTTCAGCACCTATGCCACCTGGTGGATCAGGCAGGCGATCACTCGTGGCATTGCCGACCAGGGACGGACTATCCGTCTACCGGTGCATATGATTGAAACGATTAATCGTCTGCTTCGGGTATCAAAAGATTTCATGCTGGAAGAACACCGTGAGCCGACTCCCGAAGAGATGGCCGAACAGTTGGGAACCGATGTCGGCAAGGTCAAGTCGGCACTCAAAATTGCCAAGGATGCCATCTCGCTGGATACCCCGGTTGGCGATGACGGCGAGACGTTTCTCGGGGATTTTATCGAGGACCAGGATAAACTTGGGCCGGATCAGATTTCCATGGTGGCAAGTCTGCGGGATTGCCTCAATCAGGTTATGGCATCGCTTTCCCCACGTGAAGCCAAGGTTTTGAAGATGCGCTATGGTATCGATGTGGACTGCGATCATACCCTGGAAGAAGTGGGACAGTGTTTTGCGGTCACTCGTGAGCGGATCAGGCAGATTGAAGCCCAGGCCATCATGAAACTGAAACATCCTTCGCGTATTGAAGAGTTGCGAATATTTATGACCGACTGATGTCGCCTAGCAGTCCGGCAAGAGAAAGATCTCCTGCCGATTCCGCTATAGTGTAACCGATGCTTGCCCGCCGTCAGATGACCTGCAGAAAAAATTTTCCCATCTCTAAAATGAGCAAGAGTTGATGACCTCCACCCTTGATAAACTCGTAAAAAGTTCAATTTCACGATGGCTAAGTAAAAAGCTTCATCTGCGAGGCGCGCAAAATTTCTATCATTTCGGCGTACTAAAGTACGTCGTAATGATAGAAATTTTGCGGCAGCGAAGCAGATGAAGAGTTTTTACGACGCCATCACCCTTGACTGGATAGCCTTAAGTCTTGTCCCCGGCCTCGGCCTTGGCGGATTTTGGCGTCTTATCGAATATTTTCGTTCGCCGACCGCAGTCTTGCAGGCCACGCACCAAGATGTGCTGCGGGTTGAAGGAATCAAAGAGCGACAGATAGCCGGTCTTTTTTCGGGAGAAGACTCCCGTAATCGCGGGGAGCAGGAAATGGTGCTCCTTTCAGCTCTTGGTGGAATGGCGGTTTGTTTTGCCGATGAGGCCTATCCCCCCTTGCTGCAGCAGCTGGTAGATCCACCGCCGGTTCTTTATATACTCGGCCGGAGTGAACTGTTAAGCACTCCCTGTGTGGCGGTTGTTGGTTCGCGCACGGCCACCAGTTATGGGCGGAGGACTGCCTTTAATTTGGGACGCAGCTTGGCGGCTTTGTCGGTGACGGTCGTTTCCGGCCTCGCACTGGGGATCGATGCGCAATCTCACGCCGGGGCCCTGGCTGCACCAGGCAACACCCTTGCCGTCCTGGGTTGCGGTCTGGATGTAGTCTATCCGCAACAAAATAAAGCTCTTTTTGCCCAGATTGCCGCGCGTGGTGCCCTGATAACCGAATATCCTCTGGGAACGAGACCGGAGGGCTTTCGCTTTCCGGCAAGAAACCGAATTATCGCCGGGCTTAGCCAGGGGGTCATAGTGGTTGAAGCGGCAAAGAAGTCGGGTTCGCTTATTACCGCCCAGATGGCTCTCGACTGCGATCGCGAGGTTTTTGCTGTTCCCGGCCAGGTCGATTCCTGTAAAAGCGAAGGCACTCACTGGCTGTTGCAGCAAGGGGCAAAGCTGGTCCAGAGCGTTGAGGATATAGTAGATGAATTGGATATATCACCGCCCAAAAACCAGATGTCGGCGCAGCTTGCGGAGCAGCAGGACAATACAAGCCTGGAGCCTGACGCTTTGGCCTTGCTGCAATATATCGAACCGTATCCGCTTACCCGTGACGCCGTGCTGGAAAAATCCGGTTTTTCTCCGGCTCGGCTGAGTGAGCTTTTGCTGTTGCTCGAGTTGGACGGGCTGATTGAAATGCTTGCCGGCGATCAACTGCGGAAAATTTCCAGCTGACCGCTGCTGTCTAAAAACTGTTACCCCGATACCCTGTGGGTGGTAAAGGAGCATTATGAACCAGAAAATATACCTGGCGCCGTCAATTCTATCCTCTGATTTTAGTCGCTTAGGTGAAGAGATTCGAGCTGTCGATGCAGCCGGGGCCGACATTATTCATGTCGATGTGATGGATGGCCATTTTGTGCCCAATATTACTATCGGCCCCCCGGTGGTCAAAGCCGCCAGGGCGGTTACCCAAAAAGCTCTCGATGTCCATTTGATGATTACCGATGCGGACAAATATATCGAGGCCTTTGCGGCAGCAGGGGCCGACTGGATAACCGTCCATGTCGAAGCCTGCCCGCATCTGCATCGAACGGTGTCGGCAATCAAGGAATTGGGTAAAAAAGCCGGAGTCGTGGTCAACCCGGCGACATCGCTTACCACTCTTGATTATATCCTGGAAGAGGTCGACCTGGTAATGCTGATGTCGGTTAATCCCGGCTTTGGCGGCCAGTCTTTTATCCCTTCGACACTGGGTAAGATCCGACAGCTCAGGCAGCGGATCGACACCATGGGTATCAAGGTTGCAATTGAGGTGGATGGCGGGATAAGTGAGAGTACTATCGCCGCTGTTGCTGAGGCCGGTGCCAATATCTTTGTCGCCGGTTCGGCTATCTATAAGAGCAATAATTATGAGCAGACCATAGCGACTCTGCGACAAAAAGCCGAGGCCGGCGCAGGTCGTTATCGTTAACGCGGAGATTCGGCAGGATGTCGTCTGTTGCCGTAAAGCAGGCAGAACCGATTGAGGCGGTAAAACCGCCGCCAAAAGAGTACCGAGTCAACGACCATGCAAGCTTAGAGGGCGAGATTACGTGTCTGAATGGTGATTCAGTGTATAGCTCAATTCTATTTGATTTTTGTTGACAAAAGGCCGCGGCAAAGATATTCTCACACGCTGAATGAAAATTCAGAATCGTGATGCCTTGTTCTGTCCTGCGTATTGATATGCAAGAGAAGTCGTAGGATCGATATGTTGAAAATAATAAACGGAAGAGTTTTCCGGCTCTGCCGTTTAGAGTATGAGTTTGAAGCAAAGAGTTTGGTTAAGGTTGCAGTATAAACAGTAATTCAAAGGAGGAAATCATGGCAAAGCATGAGACGCCCTTGTTGGACCAATTGGAGTCTGGCCCGTGGCCAAGCTTCGTGTCCGACCTTAAGCGCCAGGCCGAAAAAAAGCCTGAGTGTTGGGATATTCTTGGCATCCTGGAGTTATCTTATAAAGACAGGATCACCCATTGGAAGCACGGCGGCATCGTCGGAGTTTTTGGTTATGGTGGTGGTATCGTTGGCCGGTATGCAGATGTGCCGAAGCAGTTCCCCGGGGTTGAACACTTTCATACTATTCGTGTTGCTCAGCCGTCATCCAAATACTATTCTACGGCAAATCTTCGTCAATTGATGGATTTGTGGGAGAAGCACGGCTCCGGTATGACCAATTTCCATGGTTCAACGGGTGATATTATTCTCCTTGGTACCCGCACGGAAAATCTTGAGCCGTTTTTCTGGGATCTGACTCACGACTTGGGTCAGGATCTAGGTGGTTCCGGTTCCAACCTGCGGACTCCTGCCAACTGTGTTGGTGAATCACGCTGTGAATGGTCCTGTTACGATACGGAAGAAGTCTGCTATCACCTGACCATGCATTATCAGGACGAGATTCATCGCCCGGCCTTCCCGTATAAATTCAAGTTCAAGTTTTCCGGTTGTCCCAACGACTGTGTTGCCGCTATTGCCCGTTCCGATGTCAGCGTTATCGGCACTTGGAGAGATGATATCCGCATCGATCAGGCTGCCGTAAAAGAGTATGTTGCCGGTAATTATCCAGCAAATGGTGGTGCGCATTCGGGTCGCGACTGGGGTAAATTTGATCTTCAGAAAGAAGTGATCAATCTCTGTCCTACCGAGTGCATGTGGCTGGAAGGTGAGGAACTTAAAATTGACGATAAGGAATGTACCCGCTGCATGCATTGCATCAATGTTATGCCTCGCGCGCTGCGTCCTGGCGTTGACAAAGGTGCCACCATCTGCGTTGGTGCCAAAGCCCCGATCCTTGATGGCGCTCAATTCTCTACTCTTATCGTCCCCTTCATGAAAGTTTCCAAAGATAATGAATTCGAGGAACTTATTGAGTTTATCGAGACTATCTGGGACTGGTGGATGGAAGTGGGCAAGAACCGTGAGCGTGTTGGTGAAACCATGCAGCGTGTAGGTCTTCCTACCTTCCTGCAGGTTATGGGCGTTGACCCAATCCCACAGCATGTCAAAGAGCCTCGTTCTAATCCCTACATATTCTGGAAAGAAGAAGAGGTCGAGGGCGGTTTTGAGCGTGATATCGTGGAATTCCGCGCCAAGCACGCTGCCTAATTAATGCTGTTTTAATTTGAGCTAACGATTCATTTTAAATATAAGGAGATTTACACCATGGGTTATGATCCGACAAAACCAATGGAAGGCCGAATTTCAGATCTTGGTCCACCAAATTACGAACAGTTTTTCCCGCCGGTCATCAAGGCCAACAAAGGGAAATGGCTGTGGCATGAAATTATTCAACCAGGCGTTTTGATGCATAAATCTGAGACTGGTGATGAGGTGTATACCGTACGTTGCGGTACCTGTCGTCTCGTCTCCGTTGAGTATATTCGCGAAGTATGCGATATCGCCGATAAGCATTGTGACGGTTTCCTGCGTTTTACTACCCGGAACAACGTTGAGTTTATGGTTGATTCCAAAGACAAAGTGCAGCCACTGCTCGATACCCTTGCCAGTATGGGCAATAGATACCCTGTCGGCGGTACCGGTGCCGGTCTGACCAATATCGTTCACACTCAGGGCTGGGTGCATTGCCATACCCCGGCAACTGACGCATCAGGTGTTGTTAAAGCGGTAATGGATGAGTTGTTTGACTACTTTACCTCCATGAAGCTGCCTGCCCAGGTGCGTATTGCCCTGGCATGCTGTCTGAACATGTGTGGTGCGGTGCATGCATCTGATATCGCTATTCTTGGTATTCATCGTAAACCACCGATGATCGATCATAGTCGTATCACCGGGGTCTGCGAGTTGCCGCTGGCGATCGCTTCTTGTCCTCTTGGTGCGGTCAAGCCTGCCAAAGCCGAGGTTGACGGCAAAGAGATCAAGACGGTCAAGGTAAACGTCGAACGTTGTATGTTCTGTGGTAACTGCTACACCATGTGTCCGGCGATGCCGCTGGCCGATCCGGAAGGCGACGGTATTGCTATTCTGGTGGGTGGAAAAGTTTCCAATCGGATTAGCGCACCGAAGTTTTCCAAGCTGGTTATTCCATTTCTGCCGAATACCACTCCTCGCTGGCCGGAAACTGTTCAGGCCGTCAAGCAAATCCTTGAAGCGTATGCTGCCGATGCGAAGAAATATGAGCGTGTTGGCGAGTGGGCGGAAAGAATTGGTTGGGAAAAATTCTTTGAGAAATGTGATATTCCATTTACTATGAAGAGCATCGACGACTATCGTCTTGCTTATGACACCTGGCGCACTACCACACAGTTCAAGTACACCAGCCATATCAAATAGTGAGGCAAGAGTGGTATTTGATGATCAGGTGGTAATGAGCCGCCTGGTCATCAGATGCTTTCTTCCATAAAAAACTATATCGGGAGTAAAATTATGGCACTCAGTACCGAAGAGCTTAAGAAAGCAATCGAAGAGAAGGCTCTTAAGTCTCCTAAGCCCCAGCTGTATATCAAGGATTTCTATGCCTGTGATCCTGATTCCAAGCCGCGGGTTATCAAGAATGTGGCCAACGAAATGGTACGTGAAGGAAAACTGATGTTCTGGTCTTCCGGATCTACCACGATGTATGCCGTTCCCGGCCGTATCAAGAACGAAGAAGGTTCGGAAGGCATCAATTAAGGCACAATAAGTTAGTTGATTTAAAAAAAGCATAGAGAATTTTATTCTTTATGCTTTTTTATTTGCTATGTATCCTATCTATTTATTTGAGTCTACTCCCTCTACTAATATCCTCGCCAAAAAGCTGGCCGAAGATGGCGCTCCTCATGGGACAGCAGTTATCGCCGCCGATCAGACAGCAGGACGTGGCCGACTCGGAAAGAACTGGCATTCCGCCGCAGGAAAAGGCCTCTATTGTTCGCTGATTGTCAGGCCGAGACTGACCATTGAGGATTATCCAAAAATCACCCTCGCGGCAGGGCTTGGCGTGGCCTTAGCGATAGATCACTTGACCGGTGTCTTTTCCCAGTTGAAATGGCCGAATGATATTTTTATCAACGGCAAAAAATGCGGGGGTATATTAACCGAATCTTCGTCTCTCAACGAGCCGGCGGATGGGTGCTATGCAATCATTGGCATCGGCTTGAACCTCGATCTGGTTGCTGCGGATTTTCCGCTGGATATACGAGACAAGACAACATCTCTTTTTATTGAGACAGGTAAAAAGTACCAGGCAGAGCAAGTCTCTACCGTAATTCGCGATGCGGTTCTGCGTCAGCTTGATATTTTTGTAACTGCTGGATTCGCCCCCATTCTTACATCCTGGAAAGAACGAGATTTTCTGTTGGGTAAGGAGATGGAATGGGTCTCTTCCGAGAAAAAGCTCATAACCGGGGTTTCTTTAGGCCCCGATGCTGCAGGTCAATTGCACGTTAAGGCACCGGATGGCAGGATTTACTCGGTTCTGTCTGGAGATGTACGGCTGGCGGAGATAAAAAAAAGCCGGTAGAGCATCTCGCCTCTACCGGCCAAGTAGTACTGCAGTTGCGGTTAGTAGCGATAATACTCCGGCTTATAGGGCCCGTTGACGGATACTCCGATATAATCAGCCTGCTCCTTGGTCAACTCCGTCAGCTGGACACCGATCTTCTTTAAATGCAGCCGCGCGACCATTTCATCGAGTGATTTTGGCAGGAAATATACCTGTTTGTCATATTTTTCGGGATTCTGCCACAGCTCAATCTGGGCCAGGACCTGATTGGTGAAGGAATTGCTCATGACAAAGCTCGGATGGCCAGTGGCGCAGCCAAGATTTACCAACCGACCTTCGGCCAGGATGATTATTTTTTTGCCATCGGGAAAAATGACATGATCGACCTGTGGTTTAATCGTATCCCATTGCAGATCTCTGATGCCGGCGATATCAATTTCTGAATCAAAATGACCTATATTGCAGACAATAGCTTCATCCGGCATGAGCTCCATATGCTCACGTGTAATGACTTTCAGGTTACCGGTACAGGTTACAAAAATATTGCCGATTGAAGCCACGTCTTCCATGGTTACCACCCGATAACCTTCCATAGCTGCCTGCAGAGCACAGATCGGGTCGATCTCGGTAACATGCACAATAGCGCCCATGCCTTTGAGCGCCTGAGCGCAGCCTTTACCGACATCGCCAAATCCGACGACAACGGCATTTTTACCGGCAATCATCACATCGGTTGCCCGCTTGATGCCGTCAATCAGGGATTCCCGGCAGCCATACAGGTTGTCAAATTTTGATTTGGTCACCGAGTCATTGACGTTGAAGGCCGGACAGGCCAGGGTGCCGGCTTTGGCCATCTCGCTCAGCCGATGGACGCCGGTGGTCGTCTCTTCGCTGATGCCCCGAATGCCTGCCAATTGCTCATGATATTTTTCATGGAGCACCAGCGTCAGATCTCCTCCGTCGTCAAGGACCATATTCGGATGCCAGTTATTCGGCCCGAAAATAGTCTGATCGATGCACCACCAGAAATCTTTTTCCGACTCGCCCTTCCAGGCAAATGTCGGGATGCCGGCAGCAGCCATGGCTGCCGCCGCATGGTCCTGGGTGGAAAAAATATTGCAGCTGGACCAGCGTACTTCTGCTCCCAGAGCAACAAGTGTTTCCATCAGCACGGCAGTCTGGATGGTCATATGCAGGCAACCGCCGATCCGGGCACCTTTTAAAGGCGCTTTACCGCGGTATTCTTCCCGCAAGGCCATAAGACCAGGCATTTCGGTTTCGGCAATGGCGATCTCTTTTCTTCCCCATTCGGCAAGACTAATATCTGCTACTTTGTAATCGTTAAATTGTTCGCTCATATCTGTATTCCATCTTTAATTGAATTTCAGTGTTTATATACCGAGGTCGCTGCCCCCCTGCCCACAAATCAGCGCAGCCCAGCAGCATCGCGAAGGATTTCCGCCTTATCGGTTTTTTCCCAGGTAAAGTTGGGCAGTTCCCGACCGAAATGACCATAAGCAGCGGTCTGCAAATAAATGGGCCGCAACAAATCAAGTTGTTGGACGATGGCCTTTGGCCTCAGATCAAAATGTTCACTAATAAGCTTTTTTATCCGGGCATCAGAGAACTTTCCGGTACCAAAACTGTTCACATTAATCGATACCGGTTGCGAGATGCCGATGGCATAGGCAACCTGCACCTCAATTTCCGTGGCGATGCCGGCAGCAACGAGGTTCTTGGCAACATAGCGTCCATAATAGGAGCTGGATCTATCGACCTTGGAAGGATCTTTGCCGGAAAAAGCACCGCCGCCATGCGATCCCTTGCCGCCATAGGTATCAACAATAATCTTCCGACCGGTAACCCCGCAGTCACCGACAGGCCCGCCAATGACAAAACGACCGGTGGGGTTGATAAAAAACTTGGTATCCGTATCGATCATATGCGCGGGAAGAACCGGCTTGATGATTTCTTCCATTACGCCTTCTTTTAAATCGTTGTAGCTGATCGTCGTATCATGCTGGGTGGAAAGAACTACTGCTTCAATTCTGCTTGGCTTGTTGTCGATATATTGTATAGTTACCTGACTTTTAGCGTCGGGTCTAAGCCACGGCAGGATGCCGGACTTGCGAACTTGTGCCTGTTGCTTGGTGAGCAGATGGGCGTAATAAATCGGCATTGGCATCAGGACATCGGTCTGATCACAGGCATAGCCAAACATCAATCCCTGATCCCCCGCGCCCTGGTCAAGGTCAAGACCGGTCCCTTCGTTGACGCCCTGGGCAATATCCGGGGATTGTTTGTCTATTGAGGTGAGAACGGCACAGGATTGCCAATCAAAACCCATATCCGAAGAATTATAGCCTATATCCTTAATAGTCTGACGGACGACTTCCGGCATATCCACCCAGGCTGTGGTGGTTATTTCCCCGGCAATTACGGCCATGCCGGTAGTGACCAAGGTTTCACAGGCAACTCGAGCATGAGGATCCTGCTCGAGAATGGAATCGAGAATGGCATCTGAGATTTGATCGGCCACCTTATCCGGGTGACCTTCGGATACTGACTCAGAGGTAAAAAGATATTCTGACATAAGATACTCCAGTAATAATGACAACGATTGCTAATATACTAATTACGAAAAAGAGATAATTTACAACGTTTTAGCATAAATTGCGGTAAAAACATGGCGATGCATAAAAGAATTTTAAAAGTTACTGTTTTTCCACCATATAAAAGGGTGCTTTAAAAGGATGTTTTTAGCATACGATGCTATCGCCTCGGAGGAGGATGGTGCTTGCCTGGTCGGTAAATAATGATTACTTTGGGGCGTTCGGGCAATCTGGTTGGTTGTCGAGTTGCTGAAATAAGCAGATAAAATGAATTTAAGAAGGGAATAGCAACGGATGACTATAGAAGCGGCAAAAGAAGTTTTGCGAATTGAAGAACAGGGACTGGCGGCGGTGCGGGAACGTATCGGTGAAGAATTTGTCCGGGCAGTAGAAGCTGTTTTGTCGTCTTCGGGCCGTTTAGTGATAACCGGGATCGGCAAATCCGGCATTGTCGGGCAGAAGATATCGGCCACCCTGAACAGTACCGGTACGCCGTCTTTTTTTCTCCATCCGGTTGAAGCAATGCATGGCGATCTCGGTATGGTTACGCGTAACGATGTCATCTTAGCTATTTCGTATTCTGGAGAGACTGCTGAGCTTAATAGCCTGCTGGTCAGTTTGAAAGAAAGAGGCAACAAGATTATCGCGATGACCGGGGGCAGAACTTCGTCCTTGGCAGCGGCTGCCGATATTGTGCTGGATATAAGAGTTCCCAAAGAAGCCTGTCCCTTAGGCCTGGCACCAACCGCCAGCACTACGGCAACCCTGGCTATGGGAGACGCCCTATCGGTTGTTTTGCTGAACCGGAAAAAATTTCAGGTTGCCGATTTTCGGCTCAATCATCCCGGCGGCAGCCTCGGACAGCGATTAAAGGTTAAGGTCACCGAGGTGATGCTGGCCGGTGAGAATATCCCCAGAGTGTTGCCGGCTGATTCCGCCGCAGATGCAATTCGAGTTCTCAATGAAAAAAATAACGGAGCTGTCCTGGTGATTTCTCAGGACAACGAAGTTGCCGGCATTATAACCGATGGTGATGTTCGCCGGGCGGTTGTCAATCTGCAGGGGTTTGCTACGTTGACCGCAGCACAACTGATGACTGACAAGCCAATCTGCATCGACGGCGATCAACTTGCAGCAGATGCGCTGAGCATCATGCAAAAATACGAGATTACTGCTTTGCCGATTGTTGACCGCGACAATAAACTTATTGGCTTACTGCATCTGCACAATCTTTTGGGCAAGGGCGAGTTCCGCTTTCTGGTATGAGATCATGTGGGAGAGCTGATCTGAGATGAGGCTCATTTTTCTGAATAAAAACTCCACTCGCCCGTCTTTTTGTCATAGCTGTAAAACAGCACCATATTCAATGGACGCCCCCCATCGTTTTCGGTGCACTGCATCTTAAAAATGAGTTTACCTGGAGTCTCCCTGGTGAAGTTGATTATCGGGTTAGACAGATTTTCAGCGGTGGCGGTTGGATAGTTGGCGGCAAAGAGAACCTGATAATTTTCTTGCAGATATGCCTGCTTGCTCTGCAAATATATTTTTCTATCGAGCGTCTGTAGCGCTTTGCTGGTCTCCATCGAAGTGCGGCTGAATTCTTCTTCCGTCTTCAGAGAGCTTTGAGCTATATTAGTAAGAATCTGCTGCTGGGTATTTCGAGCTTTGGTTAAAGCATTTTCTTTTAGCTGGACCTGAAGGAGTTGGCGGTCACGAATTATTTTTGCCTGCAGAATAATTCGATCAAGCTTGACAATATTAGCGTCGGTGTCGGTCTCCTGGGGGATGCCTGTATTACCGACCAATAAGTTTCTCGCGCTGCCATACGCATCGATAGCCTCATCCCAGGAGGCTACCGCGAAAGATTTGTTACCCTTGTTAATGGCGTTGTAAAGTTCCGCCCTTTTTATGTTGTTTTTGATGGCATCGATTGATTCGGGCGGTAAAGCCGTCTTCCGGCCGCTGGCCAGGGCGAGATTATACGTTGCTATAGCGCTGAGCCAGTCAGTACCGGTGAAGGACAGATCCCCCTGTTCCTTGAGATTTGCAAATTGGCTTTTCTGCAAGTCAATCTGGAGTTTGGCAGAATATTGTTCACGTTCCGATTCGGGAAGAGAAACTAATACTTTCTGGGCCTGCAGCAGTTTTTCAATGGCGTCTTCCCACTGTCTTTTCTCGATCGCAATCTGGGCTGGATCGTAAAACATCTTGAATTCAGCTATCTGACGCTTACGACGCATGTCATGAATAACCGGCTGGTCCAGATACGCTTTTCCCTCAATTTGAGCAAGCAGCGCATCGTACTGCTCCATGGCGGGCTGCCATTGGTCGGTCGCGAAGAGGGTATCGGCTTCACTGAGTTGCTTTTTGACCGACAGAAGCGTTTTAGTCTCGGCAATGGAGACGTATTTGCCATCGAGCAGTATATAGCCGGCCAGTCCCTTGGTCAGTTTCTCAGAGTTAAGGACTTCGAGAATGAATTTTTCCAGTTGCCGGGCAAAGTCCTGGTGAATAAATTTTACCGCGCCGACTAATTGCAATGCCTGGTCGCAGCTGCGTTTGGCTTCCTTGAACTGGTTGTTGGCAATGGCTGTTGAACATTCGGCATACGCTGTCTCGGCGCTGCTCAGTCTGTCGGTAAAGGAATACCAGAGATACCCGCCGGCTCCTATGACGATAACCGTCAAACCAAGGAGCAGGTAGAAAGGGAGATTGTTTTTTTTATGGTCTTTGGGCAGGAAAAGATCTTGCGCTGTTGAGATGTTGCCGTTTTTGCCGGGCTTGGCAGTTTTGGTAGATCCCTGGGGTTTTATGTTGGGTTTAATTTTGGCGACGGCTTCGGCTTCCTCAGGAGACTGGGGTGTGGCAGAATCGAAATTCTTGCCTGGGCTTATATCGGCGAGAAGATCAATCGTCTGTTTGATCCGGCGGATATCGGCATCGATAGTTGGAAAATCGGCGACAGTGGTGGTGATCTGCTGGTATTTCTCAAGGGCAATCTGAGCATCACCCTTATTCTCAAACTTTTTGCCATCACGGTGTAGTTTCTCCACCTTGCTGATCTCTTCCCGGGCCTTGTCGCACAAGGCAATCAACTGAGGAGATCGATTGGTGATTGTTTCGGCGGTCTGCAACAGCGTATAGAATTTTTTTTCTCGCTCCAGCAGGTAAAAAGGCTGCAGGTCTATCTGCTGTGAGAAATCAACCTCCGGAAAAGATGTATTGAGAGTAATATCATCATCTTTTTCTTCTTCCAAAGCCAGAAAATTAAACTCCGGGACTAAATCAGAATCATCGAGCGTGTCGATTTCATGGCGACGATTATGTGCCGAAGGGGTGGAATTCTCACTGCTCCCCCATTTGATGTGGGCCAGGGGAAACTTTACGGCATGATCGAGATACCACTCGGCTGCTTCTTCATTGAAGGCGTTGCTCGTCGAATAGATTTCACCATTGATCATTTGCCCGATGTGGGTAATAAGATTCGGCAGGGATTGTTCCTGTTCCCAGAAATCGCCAAGACAGATAGCTGCAGGATCAAAATCTGGATGGAAAATGTCGCTTTTCGGCTTGCAACTTGGTGGAAAATGTGGAAAACCGAAGGGAATTGCCAGTTCCACCACATGATCTATCGATTCGACAATTTTTCCTCCATCCGCCTTTGACATGCCGGTGGTGGTGTAGGTAATTTCGTAATGATCCGGTGGCTGTCCTTTGGTTGGACGGAGGGAAATCACCGGATGAGAAGCGAAATGTTCTCTTAACTGCCTATGGATTTCATCTAACTGGCTAGGGGACGCAGACATGAATATTTATTGTAATAGTTATTAAATTGATTACCATTTTCCTGAGTATAGCAGCTTATTTACGCAATACCAAAAGAAACTTTGACAGGGTAGCGATTTGCACTCGAAAGAGGGTGTTTTTTAATGAGGACATGGCGTTGGCACGCGTTGTCTACTACGCAAGCATAAATGAAAAATATTAGCGCGAATTTCACAATCGTTAAAGAAAAAAATTGTCCTTTATACAAAGTTGACGAACGTTTGCAGCTTTCGGAGAAGACGCTCTCCTGCCCAAAGGGCAAGGAGATGTGCCTCATTCTGATCCGTGATCTGACGGAACTGCTCTTTACGTTTTTGCAGGAGCAACCCTTTGACCTGGACCGCTATGCGGGAAAAGTCTACAATTGCAGCGGCTGCACCGGCTTGATCAAATTTTCGCTGGTTCATGCCGATGATCCGGCTGAGCCGCTGTCTCGCCGCGAAGCTGCGGCCCGAGCCGTTCCCAGGATTGATGCATCACTCCAGAAGGCCTACGGCAATATTGTCAATTGCCCTTTGCTGCAGGCTCTGCCGGCCGACCAACTGGAGAGTATGCTGGGTCTTTTTCAGGAGATAGTGCTGAATGACGGGGCCATCCTTATTCGTAAAGGGGAAAAAAATTACAATATTTATATAGTAGGCGAGGGTGAGCTTATTGTCGAGAGCGGCGGGGTGCACTTAGCCACCCTTGCAGCCGGAGAAATTTGTGGTGAAATGAGCTATCTCGGGGCGGATGTTGCGGTGTCGACGGTAAAAGCCAGGAACAATGCTAAAGTACTGGCTATCGCCGGAGATCTGTTTGGTGGTCTGCTCGGCAATAACGGCGAGGTTCAAGCATATATGGCGCAACTGCTGGCAGCCAGGCTGCGCCGGTCCGATGCCGCCCGGGCCCGCGATTTTGCCTCGTGTATGAGCGGCAGGATTGCCGAAATCGTTCCAGCCGAGCTCTTTCAAATTTTCCATATGCACCAGAAAACCGGGGTTCTGTCGCTTGATCTGCCTGATGGGCAGGCGAAAGTTTCTTTCCGTGAGGGGTGCATTATCAACGCCGGGTATGGTGATAAGGCCAATGAAGAAGCGATTTTTAAAATTCTTGCGGAAAAAAGAGGGTTTTACCGCTTTACCACCGGCTTGAGCGCTAAAGAAATGAAGGCCGCGGAGATTGGCGACTTTATGATGCTGCTTATGGAGGGGGTAAAGCGGGTCGACGAGGAACAGGAACGTTAGGTGATTTTTTGCTGAAAAGGCGGCAAATCAAGTATCTCCATAAAACTATCGACATGGTACGATGCCTGAAGATGGGGGTTTTTAAAGGCAATCAACGGAACATCGCAACTCCCGGCATGGGCTTCGTCAATGATCGAATCGCCGATAAAAACAGTCTCTGCTGGGTCACATTGGTAGTGGGCGAGGATTTCAAGAAGCCCGTCCGGTGCCGGTTTGGGGCGTTTTGCGGTGGCTGCAGTGACCACCTTGCCAAAATAGTTATCGAGTTTATAGCTCTTTAACAGCGGCAGCATGGTATCGGTACGATTGGTTGAGATCGCCAGATGGTATGCTTTGCTGGTAATCTTCAGAAAATCAATCAGGTCGATTTCAATCTCCATATAGCGCAGAAATGGACCATAGGCACAGGACTGCCGGAAGGCATGCACCTGGTCAAGGGTTGGCTGGGCATAGTGTCGAAAAATGTGCTGCACCGAGTCGGCGACACTGCTCATATGGGCATAATCCTCTTCCCCGGCACTCATCGGCGGGAGACCAAAGTGGCTGAGGAGGTGATTGTAATACATGCAATTGGCTTTTTTGGAGTTGAACATCACCCCGTCACAGTCAAAGACTATTAATTTCAGCATAGCATTGCCTTTTTAGGGCGGCAGGGTCAAAGGAGGCCAAAGAGCTGTTGCTGCAGCCAGTCAACAGCAAATAATAATAATTTCTCGTCATCGTGCTGCAGCACATTTTTTTCCGACGGGCTGCAGGGAAGCGGATCGAGGCGGCCGTTGACCAGCATCTCCCTATACGTATCGAGATTATAGAGGGCGACAATAAAAAGCTCGACTTGTTTTGCCGAGGGGATACAGCCCCGGCGGATTGCATCGTGCTGGAGAATCATCGCTACAGCGTCGTTGAAACGATTGTAGGTGGTAAGCTCCTGGTCGATGCTGTAGTCTTGCGCATTGCGGGGCACCGGTTCCTTAAAGCCCGCACAATGCGCTTCCTGCATAAGGATGAAATGTTCTTGCATGGTGCCATTGTCACCTCGCATCACCGCTCGGCCGAGGGGATAGGCGCGACAGGCAGAGGGTCGGTGGGCATAGACGGTGCAGCCCTCTTTGGCCACGAAGACGCAGCTGGCCCGGCCGTCATCGACCATCGTCAGATATAACCTGGGAAAAGGTTCTCCCGCGTCCTGTTCGATAATAATATAGCTTTCGAGCAGCTGCCCTGAGCTGAGACCGGTGGCTCGTCGCAGCCGCAGGACATCATAGGGGGTCAGAGCCAGTTCGAGCATGCGGCAGCACTCGGTAAAGCACTTGATGCCCGGGTGGCACGAAAAAGTAAAGGACTTCGAAGGAGCAATCCGGACCACATTTGGTGGAAGTATCGCGGATTGCATCATCTGTCGTTCTCCATCGTGGAGTCTGGTTAAACCGTCTTTTTCGGCCATAAGGTGAGGAGCGGGCTGGCAATGAAAATGGATGAATAGGTACCGACTATTATGCCGATTAAAAGAGCAAAGGCAAAGTCATGAATAACCGCGCCGCCGCCAAAAAAGAGAGCTATCAATACGATCACGGTTGTTCCTGAGGTGACGATAGTCCGGCTGAGGGTCTGGTTGATACTGTCGTTAATAACCCGAACCAGGGATCGGTCAGTTGATTTCTTTATGTTTTCCCTGATTCTGTCAAAGACAATAACCGAGTCATTGAGCGAATAACCAGCCAGGGTCAGCAAGGCTGTTACCAGCAGCAGGGTGATTTCAATATCCATCAGCCAGCATATCCCCAGCACGACCATTACATCGTGAAAGGTCGCTGCTGCGCCGGCCAGACCAAAGCGAATGTCGAAACGGATGGCCAGGTAAATAATTACGCCGGCAAGCGAGATGAAGATGGCCTGGATGGCCTTGTTGCGCAGTACTGAGCTGACCGACGAACCGATCTCCGACTGGCTTTCCAGATAGAAATGTTTGTCGGGTAATTCGCTGGAAAGGATGCTGCCGACCGTATCACCGAGATTGGCCACCACCGCTGCTGATTTTTTTACCTTGATAATCAGTCGATGTTCATTTTCAACTTCCTGCAGGTTGATATCCTCCATCTCGTTCCTGCTGAATGCAGAGCGCACTTCCGCCATGGTGAAATCTTCCGTGGCCTTATATTGCAGCAGGGAACCACCGGAAAAATCGACACCCATATTAGCATGACCACGGGCGATCTGGATAAAGGCGATAAAACCAATGACTACCATTACCGCGGAAAGGGCATACGTGAAGTTTTTAATTTTCAGATAATCAAGTTTAGGTTTCTTAGCGATAAGCATGAAATTCAGCCGTTGCATAGGCCGTATAGCATTGATTGTGTCGAACATCAGCCGAGAATAGAATAAAGAGGCAAAGAGGTTGAAAATAATTCCTAAGGACAAAGTAACGGCAAAGCCTTTGATCGGTCCGGTTCCGAACATGAACAGGGCCACGGCGGTGATGAGCGTAGTTACCTGGGAGTCGACGATGGTGGAAAAGGCGTTGCTGTACCCACCATCGATGCTCGATCTGACCGATTTTCCCAGGGCATATTCTTCCCGCATCCTCTCAAAGATCAGGACATTGGCATCCACCGCCATGCCGATAGACAGAATAATACCGGCAATACCCGGCAGGGTCAGGGTGGCATTGAGAACTGCCAAGCCAGCGAAAAGTAAGAGAATATTGAGAATCAGGGCACTGTTGGCAATTACCCCGGACAGTCGGTAATAGATGAGCATAAAGGCAACGACCATAATGGCCCCGAAGGCGCCGGAATTAATACCCTTGTTGATAGAATCCTGGCCAAGGGTAGAGCCGACGGTCATATTCTGGATTATATCCACCGGGGCCGGCAGGGCGCCGACCCGCAGGACAATGGCCAGATCGGACGCTTCCTCATGGGTAAAGCTGCCGCTTATCTGGGCGGAGCCGCCAAGTATCCGCTCCCGGATAACCGGAGCAGATCGAACCGCGCCGTCGAGCACTATAGCCATACGTCGGCCGACATTTTTTTCGGTAATATGCGCGAAAACCTTGCCACCCCGGCCGGTCAAATCGAGGCTGACGTACGGTTCATTAAAGTTGCCGCCGATTCTAACCTGGGCGTCTTTAATCATATCCCCGGTCATGAGGATCTTGTTTTCGAGCAAAAGGGGAATCAATCTTTCCTGCTTAGTCTGTTTATCGACTTCTTTTTCGAAGTAGATCGAGGTATTGTCCGGCAGCCTGCTTTGCAGGGCGCGATTCAGTTTACTCATGCTCTCGCCGTCCTGCCACTCTTTGGTGGCCTTGGCCTGAGTAATCAGTTCGCCCAGATTGATTCCCGCCGTATCGGCGACAATTTTAAACTCGAGCTGGGCGGTATCACCAAGAAGCTTCAGGGCCCGTTTCGGATCTTTTATACCAGGGAGCTGGATTACGATTTCATCCTCGCCCTGCCTGATGATGACCGGCTCGGCTACGCCGAATTGATCGATTCGGTTGCGCAGTATCTCAAGCGATTGATCCACCGCATGGGTTTTGATATAGGCTATTTTTTCTTTATTTAAGCTCAGGAAAATCCGGGGGAAACTCCCTTCTTTGTTTTCAATCTCGGCGTCAATATCGGGAAAATCCTCGCTGATCAGAGTCTTTACTTTGTCGACGGCACCGGTATTGGGTAGAACGAAGATAATCTGGTTCGTCGATGGTGAAGGGCTTCTGACCGCACTGATCGACTGCTCGGTCAGGGTGTCTTTGAGGTCATTGGCCGCAAGTTCCAGGGAGTTTTCTTCAGCTTTTGGCAGATTGACCTTAAGAATGAGATGCATGCCGCCCTGCAGGTCAAGGCCGAGCCGCAGGCCTTCCGGAGCCATGTAAGTTTTCCACCATTTCGGGGTATCCTTGTAAAAAGATGGGACCACGGTCACGACGGCCAAAAGGACGACCGAAATCAAAAAGGCAAGCTTTAACTTAAGTGCTGTATTCATGAATATCCTTGAGGTATATGGAAGATGAGTGCTTGTTCATTATTGATGTATGGCTGGAGTGAATTACCGACATAAACTCGTCGATTATACCTCAACGCTTCAATCTTGCAAGTTTCACGGGCAATTTTCAGACAAGAAACTAATAATTTCATTGTTTCCAGTTAAAAGAGAACTCCACCTGGCGCATTGTGTCCATTATTTATGAGCAATTGTTTTTTGGTTGCGTCTGCGTTAAGATCATTTTTTGTAAACATTCATATAAGAGATTCATTAACAAAAGAGGACACCGGTGTATACCCAGATTTATATTTTGCGATTTCCCAAGGAAACCAGCGATCAACCATTTATATACCGCCTGGTGAAAGAATATGACATAGAATTCAATATCCTAAAAGCCGACATTTTGTTGCAGCGGGAAGGGGTAATGATAATTGAATTAAAGGGCAGCAGTAAAACCAACGTCAAGGCGGGGCTCGATTATTTGCGCCAGCTGGGTGTGAAAGTCGAGCGCATGGCGGCAAGGATTCGCCGGGATGAGGAAAATTGTTTCCAGTGCGGCGCCTGCACCAGTGTCTGTGCACCTGGCGCCCTTTTTATAGAGCGGCCGCAAATGGCCATTATTTTTGATGCCGAGAAATGTACCGGATGCAGCTTGTGTGTACCAATTTGTCCGGTACGGGCGATGGAAGTGTCTCTTGACGACGACTGGATTTTATCAGAAAAGTATATGGTTTAGTTCAGATCCCAAAACATATTTTCAGAATCGCTCCCGTGGGGGCGCCCCTACGGAGGTTGTAGCGAAGACTTTTTACGACGCCATCAAGACTCCACCAAGATTGATCGGGTCTTAAAAACTTTAATGAAAGTATGGCTAAGTAAAAAGCTTCATATTCGAGGCGTGTGAATTGTGCTATTATTTCGGCGTACTAGAGTACGTCGTAATGATAGCACAAGGCGCAACAACAAAGAAGATGAAGACTTTTTACGACGCCATCAGTATTGGCTGGGATTGATGGTGTTATCTTCCGTATCACCCCGACCCATTAAGGTCCAGCCAGGTAGGCTGAGTTTGGGAAACCACGAGAACAGGCGCGATCGAGGAGGATCCCCTGCTTCAATGCGAGCCAGGAGTGGTTTTGCTTTCTCGGCAATATCGCTCTCCGGATACATGACCAGTAAGTATTTCAACCGCACGATAGCCTGATCGTATTTTTCCGTTCGCACATAATATTCGACAACAAAATACTCGTGTTGAGCTAAGAACTCGGTGGCCGTGCTGATCCGAGCTTTTGCTTCGTTCGTGTAGGGTGACTCCGGATAGGCTTTGAGGAGCTGGTTAAACAACTCAATCGATTTGATTGCTCCGGCAGTATCCCGATCAACCCGGTCAAGCTGCTTATAGTTGCACATTGCCTTCTGGTACATCACGTAAGGTATACTCTCGTTGGTCGGGTGGCGATTTTCAAATTCCTCGTAGAGGAGCAGGGCCTCAACGTAATGTTCCAGGTAATAGCTGCAGTCAGCAGCCTTAAGTTCGGCAAGAGTCGCTTCGGGGCTGAATGGAAAACGGTTGATAATATCGTTGAAAAATTCGACTGCAGTGAAGTATTTACCAACGTTATAATCATCCATTCCTTGGACCAGTAGGTCCTTGGCCGGCAAATTAAGGTCACCTTCGACCACTTCATTGCCTTCTTCATCTATCGATGTAAAATTGAAAGTCTTTTTTAAATCGGCACAGCCGCTAAATAGAAAAAGCAGCAACAGCGCCGTCAGTAGTGACCTGAAAGTAGTAGGGATAAGACGTTTGAATAGGATCATTATTGGTGTTACTGTTTAGATTTTTTCATGTTTTGTAAATATTTTTCGGCCGAAAGCACCGCCACGGCACCTTCCCCGGCAGCGTTGACAATCTGCCGGACATCCTTGCTGCAGATGTCACCGGCTGCCATTACCCCGGGTATGACCGTTTGCGATTCCCGGTCGATGGGGATGAAACCCCATTTGTCCGCATTCAATTGTTTCAAGGGCAATCCATCATTGTTGGGGGTGACACCTATGAGGATAAAAACACCCTGGACGGCAAGAGTGGACGTCGTGCCGTCATTGTTTACCAGATTGAGATATTCTACCTCTTTTTCTCCCTCGATGGAGGCCGGCGTGGTGTTCCAGATAAACTCGATTTTTTCATTGGCAAAGGCAATTTCCTGAATGATCTTTGTCGCTCGCAATTCTTCCCGACGATGAATAACCGATACCTTACTGGCAAATTTAGTCAAGTATTCAGCTTCCTGAATAGCCGTGTTGCCACCGCCGATTACTGCCACATGCATGTTTCGATAAAAAGGTGCATCGCAGGTGCCACAATAGGAAACGCCCTTACCCCGCATCGCCATTTCGCCAGGTATGCCGAGGGTGTTGGCACTTGCGCCGTTGCAAAGAATCAGGGTGTCGCAGGTGACTGTACCACCGCCCTCAAGGTGGAGAATCTTTTCTCTGCCATCGTTCGGGTCAACTTTGGTCACGCTGCCCAATTCTATGTTCAGGTCGAATCTTTTGGCGTGCTGGGTCATTCTTTCAACAAGATCAAACCCGGTGAGGCCTTCCGGAAAACCAGGATAATTATCGACCCAGTCAGTGAGCAGGACCTGTCCACCGGGTGCCCCTTTTTCGATGAGGACATGGTCGAGTCGCGCCCGGGCCGCATAAAGCCCTGCGGACAAGCCAGCCGGCCCGCCGCCTAATATGACCAGTTCGTAATGATCTTTCATTGTCATCCGTTTCGTTTCCAAGAGAATAAAAAGACTGTTTTTCCCGGCAGATTGCAGATCCTCTTACCAAAAAAGACAGCCGGAAAATCTGGTCTTACTTGGCTTTGTCGATCAGGGCGATAAGCTGGGTCTTGCCGACTGATCCGGTGATCTGGTCAACAACCTGACCGCCTTTGAACAGGATCAGGGTAGGGATAGCCCGAATACCAAACTTGCCTGGAGTGGCAGGGTTATCATCCACGTTCATCTTGGCGATGGTCACTTTTCCTTCATATTCAACAGCGAGATCCTCAATGACCGGCCCAATCGCTTTACAAGGGCCGCACCATGGGGCCCAGAAGTCAACCAGGGTGGGTTGTTCTGATTTGACTACCGCATCAAACCCCGCATCGGTTAGTTCCTGGACTTTATCACTTGCCATTATTTTTCTCCTTTAGAGATTGATTTTCCTCTGAGTGCATAGATGAGAAGGATCCCTGAATAAGGGTCACAGCTGTCCCTACTTTACCTTTTGCTTCAATGGCTGACAAGCAGAAAAAGCTCCAGCCGGAGCGCTTCTTTTGGAGCAAGAAGGTTGGATTACATGAGAATTTTTACATTGCTCATCAATAATAAAAAATCAAGGGGCGGAAAATTGGCAGAAATATATCCACCATGCTATAGTGAGCTCCCGTAAAAATCAAACGGTAAGGCTGAACGATATTTCCGGTTCAGGCCATTGTAATATCTGCCCCCGGCAAACGGGAACACCACGAACAATTTGAACCATACTAATCAAAGAGGAATGACTCATGATCTCTACAGCTTCGGCAAAATTATTTGAACAGGCAAAAAAATATATTCCCGGTGGGGTGAACAGTCCGGTAAGGGCATGTCGCTCGGTGGGCTGCGATCCAGTGTTCATAACGCAAGCGGCCGGCGCGACGCTTACCGATGCCGATGGCAATGAGTATATAGATTTTGTCTGTTCCTGGGGGCCGATGATTGCCGGGCACGCACATCCGGATATCGTTGCCGCCGTACAAAAAACCGCTGCTCTCGGGACCAGCTTTGGTGCGCCGACGCCGACGGAGATCGATCTCGCCCGCATGGTGGTCGAGGCCCTGCCTTCGGTTGAAAAAGTGCGCTTCGTCAATTCCGGCACCGAGGCGACTATGAGTGCGGTGCGGCTGGCGAGAGGATATACCGGGAAAAAAATCGTCGTTAAATTCGATGGCTGCTATCATGGCCATGCCGATTCCTTTCTGGTCAAGGCCGGCTCGGGCCTTATAACCCTGGGCATTCCGGGAAGCCCCGGCGTGCCTGAAGAAATTGTCCAAAATACCCTCTCTATCCCTTATAATGATACCCAGATTCTCGAGCGGACTCTGCGCGATGCATCGCTGCAGATCGCCTGTGTCATTGTCGAGCCGGTTGCCGGCAACATGGGCTGCGTGCCGCCACAACCCGGTTTTCTGGCAAAGCTGCGTGAACTCACCAGCGAACTGGGCATTGTGCTGATTTTTGATGAGGTTATCACCGGCTTCAGGCTTGGTTACGGCGGGGCGCAGCAGTATTATAATATTATGCCGGATCTGACCTGCCTCGGCAAGATAATCGGCGGTGGTTTGCCGGTCGGTGCCTATGGCGGCAAGGCTGAGATCATGAACTGTGTCGCTCCGGATGGCCCGGTATACCAGGCAGGAACGCTGTCGGGTAACCCCCTGGCCATGAGTGCCGGAATAGCCACGCTGAAGCTATTGCAGCAACCTGGGTTTTACGAGCAGCTCGAAGAAAAAGCAGCGGGCTATGCCGGTGAACTTGGCCGTATTGCGCATGCGCTGGGAGTTGATGTACAACTCAATCGGGTCGGCAGCATGATGACCGGATTTTTTACCTCTCGGCCAGTGACTGATTTTACCACGGCTATGCAGGCCGATGCCGCCAGATATGGCCAACATTATCGCCAGATGCGGGCACAGGGAATATACCTGGCACCCTCACAGTTTGAGGTTGCCTTTATCTCCGCCGCCCAGAGTAAACAGGATCTTGAAAAAACCTTGAAAATGACTGAATGGTCATTCAAAAAATTGCTCGAAAAGTGAAAATTTATTGACTTTGACTAGGAGTCATGCTACCAAACTCCTGTATATTGTAATGTATGTTCCAGCGCAGAAAAAGTCGGTGAACAAAATGGGTGATGTTAAGAAAGAATTTGTTCAGCTGCTGGCTAATTACGGGCATATTGGATTTACCTTTGTTGCTGCCATTGTCATCGGCATGGGTGGCGGCATTTATCTTGATCAGAAATTTTTTGCCGGACGCACTACTCCGTGGTTTACTTTTATCGGGCTCGCTCTTGGGATTGCCGCCGGTTATAAGTCCTTGTTCGAGGTACTGTGGCGGGACAAAAAAGCTGCCGAGCAAAAAAAGGCCGACGCAGATAAAGACCACGAAGACTAGAGGATGTAGTGAGCGAGAGTGAGGCAGCCCTGCAGAAGATGCAGGTAACGAGCTGGATTGTGCTGACTGTGATGGTTGGTGCTGCAGCGATCTTTGTCTCTTGGTCGTTTGCCGTCTCGGTTTTGGCCGGGGGAGTTCTCTCGATAGTGAGCTTTTGGGTATCGAGTAAGGATGTACTGCGGATGATTGGCGCAATTGTTGCGCACTCATCCCTGGAAGACCGAAAGGCTCAGGCGCAGCAGGGTCAGAAAGGATACCTGCTGAAGTTTTGGTTACGTATTGTACTCATAGGTATTGTCTTGCTTCTGCTGATTAAGAGTAAAGTGGTCAATATCTTTGGTTTGATTTTAGGGTTGTCAACGGTAGTGGTGGCGATCACGTTCATCTCATTGAATATGGCCAGGCACTATTTCTTCAGAGGGAGGAGGTAAAAGGAGTTATGGAACATCCGATACTATTTATTTCAATTATCCTTGAAAAACTGGGACTGCCTGTCCCGCACGGTCCGGTAGGACATACGTTCTTAGAGAAGCTGTGTGAACCGTATATGACGTATACCTGGCTGGTTATGGCATTTCTTTTTCTGATTTCACGACTGACCCTCGGTAATCTGGAAATGATTCCAGGCAAGGGACAGAACTTCTGGGAATTGGTAATCGGTGGGATGGATGACTTCTTTACTGATAATATGGGCCGGGATATGGCCGACAAATTCTTTCCGATGATTGCCACCTTTGCTCTGTATATTGCGGTAGCCAACCTCATCGGTCTTATCCCCGGGTTTATGTCGCCTACCTCCAGCCTCAACACGACTCTTGCTTTGACCCTGATCGTCTGGTTCAGTCACCATCTGATCGGCTTTCGTGAGCATGGCCTTAGCTACTACAAACATTTCATGGGCCCGGTCTGGTGGCTGGTACCCCTGTTGCTGCCGATCGAGATTATCAGTAACCTGGCACGGCTGCTGTCTCTCTCCATTCGTCTTTTCGGCAATATCATGGCCAAGGAAACTCTGCTGGCGATCTTGTTTATGCTTGCCGGTGGCTTTTTTGCACCCCTGCCGATTATGATCCTGGGAGTTCTGGTTTCCGTAGTCCAGGCAATGGTTTTTGTCCTGCTTACTGTGGTTTATTTTTCACAGGCTCAGGAGCATGCTCATTAGAGACTTAGAAATAATTTTCTTGTGTTTTTCACAAGAAAATTATTTCGTGAAGGAACTTACCCCGCAAATCTTTTGGGCGGGGTTGGCGGCATACAATGATACGCAAGGGAAAACACTCCAAGGGAGAGCCCAAACAACCAAATTACAAGCAGTAAAAAAATAAAGAAGAAGGCCAAACAACTAAACTTTTTAAGGAGAACACAATGGAAGGAAATCTTCAATTAGCTCTGATCTGCGTAGGTGCTGCACTGTCAATCGGTCTTGCTGGACTGGGAGCTGGTATTGGTATTGGTTCTGTTGGTAACGGCGCATGCCAGGGTCTCGCCAGAAATCCTGAAGTACAGCCCAAACTGATGGTTTTCATGATTCTCGGTATGGCACTTGCTGAGTCTGTTGCTATTTATGGACTGGTTATTTCCCTGATTCTTCTGTATGCTAACCCGCTGCTGGGATAAGAATACTTCAAGAACATAACGATCGTCTGATTGATCGTGGTAACGGGCTGCAGAAAATTCTGCGGCCCGTTTCTATTTTGGGTAATCCAATACTAAAAGATTTCAGGAGCATTCCCGTGACCGCCAACCCCAATCAGTATATGGTGATTCATCCCCGGAAAAATAAAAACGAGCAGTCCATTCCGGAAAATGGCCTCTTTCTGGTAAATCCCTCAGAGGCCTCGGAATGTATGCTGAAATTGAGACAAAATGGTGGGGAAAGCCGTTTCCTTTTTAATTCTGGGCTGGTCGTTGCCGGTGATCCACCATTTTTTGTTGCCGGACCATCTATCGGGGCGCCAATGGCAGTGCTTACCCTGGAAAAATTGATTGCTCTTGGGGCAAAGAGAGTTATCCTTTTCGGCTGGTGTGGGGCAATTTCAGAAGAGTTGCAGGTTGGTGATGTGGTCGTGCCCGGTAGGGCTGCCTCTGGAGAAGGAACATCCGCCTACTATACTAGTGATACTGATACGGTGGTGGGTCCTGACCCGCAACTTGGCAAGCAGATCGTGCAAATATTTGCCGATAACCATATGGCCGTGCATCGTCACTGTGTCTGGTCAACGGATGCGGTCTATCGTGAAGACAGGCGGGTGTTGCAGCAGCTGCACCGAGAACAACAGGTGGGTGCGGTGGACATGGAATTTTCCGCGCTTTGTGCCGTTGCCGGATTCCGAGGAATTGAGTTCGCCGCCGTTCTCACTGTGTCGGATGAATTGTGGGGCAGCTCCTGGCGACCTGGTTTTGGTAAACAGCTGTTTCTTGAGAAAAAGCAGGCTGCGTTGGTCCTGTTGCTTGATCACCTTGGACATTTTGGAGCACTATAAGGGGTTTTTCATGGCTTTTTTCCATCTCATCAGTCTTGGCTGCGCGAAAAATTTAGTCGATTCCGAGGTAATTCTTGGCTCCATGGCTGCCGGAGGTTGGCAATTGACTGATGATCCTGATCACGCCGAGTTCCTTATCCTGAACACCTGTGGCTTTATTCAACCCGCGGTGGAGGAGGCTATCGCTGAAATCTTTGAGCTGATCAGATTGAAAGAACAATCGCCTGAAAAAAAAATAGTTGTTGTTGGTTGTCTTGTTCAACGTTATCAGGAACAGCTGGTCGAGGATCTGCCTGAGGTTGATCTTTTTGTCGGTACTGAAGGCGCTGCCGATATAGCTGAGTATATAGATCAGATGGTACAAGGTAGTGTATCAAAGAAAGTTGTGCTGCCTCAGAGAACACTTATGTCCAGCAGCACGACCCGCATTGTCTCAACCCCTTTTTTTCGCGCCTGGCTGAAGATAACCGAAGGCTGTAACAATAGATGTTCTTACTGCATGATTCCTTCCATCCGCGGTCCGCTGCGCAGCCGGACAGTTGACGATCTTACCCTTGAAGCGCAGAAGCTGCAAGAACTTGGGGTGCAGGAACTGACTCTCATTGCCCAGGACAGTACGGCCTACGGCAATGATCTTCGCAAAGATCACAATATTGTCTCTTTGCTGCAGCAACTGTTGCAGAAGACCTCCATTCCCTGGCTGCGTCTGCTGTATCTTTATCCGGCAGGGATAGGTGATGAACTTTTGCAGCTGATGGTGGACAATACCCGCATAGTCCCGTATCTGGACATTCCACTGCAGCATGTCAGTGACTCTGTCCTTTACTCGATGAACCGGCGCTATGGATCCGAGCAGGCCTACGCCACAGTCAATAAAATACGAAACATGCTGCCGGATATTGCTCTTCGAACCACTTTCCTGGTTGGTTTTCCGGGGGAAACTGAGGATGATTTTCTGGAGCTGGAGAAATTTTTAATAAATACCCGCATAGATCATGTCGGTATCTTTGCCTACGCCAATGAAGAGGGTTGTCCCTCGGAAAATTTTGCCAATCAGGTTGCCGAAGAAGTAAAACAGGAGAGACGAGAGTATCTATTGGGGGTCCAGGCGGAATTATCTGCGGATATTCAGAAAAAATACCTTGGCCGCATCGAACCGGTACTGATTGAAGGGTTAAGCAGGGAAACGGATCTTCTACTTGAGGGTCGCACCAGATACCAGGCACCGGATGTTGATGGATGTGTCTATATCAATGATGGAGTCGCACGACCGGGGGAAATCGTTCAAGTACGTATTACTGAATCGCAGGTGTACGACTTGCTGGGAGAAATTATATCTCCACCCTCTAAGTAACAGCAGGGTGGTGCGAGAGCGGGTATGCTGAAAATGGAAAGGCCGGCACTGCGCGCTCTCGGCAGCGACCTGACCATTAATGGGTTCGTCCTGAAAGAAGTCTCGAGCTACTCAATAAACGATCAATTCAGATCAGGAGGGTTACCGGTTATTTGCCGTTATTCACTTTTTCGCGGAGTTCCTTGCCTACCTTGAAAAAGGGCAGCCTCTTCGGTTTCACCTGGATTTTCTTGCCGGTTTTTGGATTCCTGCCTTCGTATGAATCATATGTTTTAATAACAAAGCTGCCAAAGCCTCGAATTTCAATACTTTCTCCTCGAGTAAGCGCCTCAGTCATCGTTTCGATAACGGTGTTGGTAATTGCAGCGGCTTCACGATGCGGTACATTAATGTCCTGTGCCAATGCTTCGATGAGTTCTGATTTATTCATACATTGCTCCTGTTTCCGGAAATCAAATTAAGGCCCTTCGTTGATCTGCATTTGTATAATAATATTGATGAATAGTGTGAAGATACTGTCTTTTGCCGGGAGCTGTAAAGCTAAATAAACAACTAAATCAAGATGTTGTATCTGAAAGAGTATGTTTTGGTTCAGCCTCGACCAGCTAACTATTGAGATTTAATCAGCTATTTGGGGTTTTGTAAAGAAAATTCTATAAAAATATTTTATTTAATTCTGAAGAGTTAAGTTGTCTGTAGTCACCCGGTGCGATCCGGCCCAGGATGAGTTTGCCATAGGCGGTTCGCTTAAGCTGCAGGACAGGGTGGCCAATGAAGGCAAACATTTTTTTTACCTGCCGTTTTCGTCCCTCATGAATGGTAATCTGCATGAGGCAATGGGCGCCGCTTTTGGCTTTGATTAAGACTGTGGCCGGAGAAGTCATCTTGCCTTCCAGTAAGATGCCGCGTTCAAGCAGGGTGATTTTTTCCTTATTCGGGCACCCTCGCACCAGCGCCTCGTATGTTTTATTTGTTTCATGGCTGGGATGTTGAATCTTTTGCGCCAGTTGTCCATCATTGGTGAGAATCAGGGCTCCTTCGGTATCCAGGTCCAATCTGCCGACGGGAAAGAGTCGAGCCTTGCTGGTTTTGATCAACGAAGTAACCGTCGGTCTTCCCTGCGGGTCGGCCAGGGTGGTAATGTATCCTTTTGGTTTATTGAGCAGGTAATAAACCAGCTGTTCTTTTACCGCAATCGGTTTGCCGTCAAGGGTGATCAGATTTTCGCCGGGAACGATCCGGATGCCCATTTCTCTCACGATCCGGCCATCAATGGCAATCCGACCACCATTGATATACTCTTCGGCCTTGCGTCTGGAAGCTATGCCGCATTGGGCGATATATTTTTGCAGCCGTATTGCAGTGCTCATCGGCCCTCAACAGGAATTATTTTGCGAACCATGGTGTTGGTGTGCATCACCAAGAAACAGGCGGTGGTATTCCTGCTCGCTGAGATGTTTGCGTAACAGATCCATGAAATGATCAACCAGGCCAATGATTTCTTCACTGGATAGTCTGGCAGCAAATATTTTGGAAAACTCTTCCTGCCCGCCAAGTTGGAGGAAGGCGGCAAGTGAATCACGATCGAGATCTTTCGTCAGGCCAAAACATATTTTTGCTGGATCAGGCATATAATTATCTCGTAGATGTTTTTCAGTTGAGCACAGGAGCAGCATACAAATTGTTGTTATTCGGCGATGATTTTCCAGTGCAGGGAACGGGTCCGTGGCCCGTCATATTCACAAAAATAAATTTTCTGCCAGGTGCCGAGCAGCAGCCGGCCGCCGGCAATATGCAGAGTCAGGGAACTGCCGGTGAGCAGGGTCATCAGATGTGCCGGCGAATTGCCCTCGGCATGGCGATAGTGCAGGTTGTCCGGCACGATATGCCTGAGAGCCATAATAATATCGCGGCAGACATCAGGATCCGCCCCTTCATTGATGGTCAGACCGGCGGTAGTATGCGGATTGAAAAGATAGAGTATCCCGGCATCAATTGCCTGGCGGCGGATAATTTTTTCAAGCTCGCCGGTGATACCGACCATCTCCATTTGCGCTGATGTGCTGATTGATAGGGAGCCATTGGCCATATATTAACCTCGTTTTACACGGTTTACGGCAGAACAGACCTTATTGTTGCTCAATCCAGGAGACTCGTGAATGTACTCTGTGTCTCATTCAGTTGGTTGAAAATATAGACTCTACAACCTGGTTGGTCAATAGAGGGGGTGTAACCGTAAGCGATAGGAGAAAGGCTCTGGTCGCGAACTTGACATCGGTCTTTTTACGAATACTATACTAATCTATATGTTGGTAAATGAACAGTGCTGAAGAAAAGCATAAGAGTAACATATAATCATAGAAAGAACGTGGAACAACAGTGACACAGCGGGAACACCAGTTAAAAAGCATTTGGATGCTCAGCAGGGAATATGGCAATCTGGCCGGCGCGGGTGGAGTAAAAGATGTGGCCTGTCAGCTGGCGGAAAGTCTTGCTCGCTGGTCGGGGCGATCTCTGCATGTGGTCGTTCCCTGCTATGGTTTCATGGACGCTCCCGCTCTTGGATTTGAGGTGTTGCCCGACCCTTTATGCGAGGGTCGTCCGCTTCGTCTGCAGATTACAATGCACGAGCCTGACAGCTACGTCCAGGAAGAAGTTGGATTTTATGTGCAGAAGATCAACAGGGTGTGGATATATCTGGTTGATGCGGCTAGGTTTCGTCAGAAATCAGCCGTCTATACATATACCGAAGATGACGAAATCATGGTGTCCTGGCAAAAAAAATCGATGGGACATTATGACTATTTTGCCATGAATCTATTGCACCAGAAAGCGGCTCTTGCGCTGATGGTCTGCCTCGATGCGAAACCCGATATCATCCATTGTCATGATGGACACACCGCAGTACTTCCTGGACTTATTCGAGAAAATCCCGGGTATCGCAGTTATTTCAGAGCGACCGGCTGCCTGGTGACCATCCATAATGCGGGTTATGGCTATCATCAGGAAGTGGCGGATATCCCGTATGCCCGCACCATTACCGATTTGCCGGACCAGATCATTGATGCCAACCTGCTGGATAAAAGTTTCGATCCTTTTCTCGTGGCCGGCGGCTATGCGGTGGTCAATACCGTGAGTGAAAATTATGCCAGGGAGCTGCAGGAAACGGTTAATGACGAAATGACCGGATGGCTGGGACATGAATTCAAGAGACGCAATATCACCCTGCGCGGGGTGACCAATGGCATTGACCCGGCGTCCTTTTCATCCGAGCTTATCGCCGGCGATGAGCCGGCGATGCTCTTTGATCCCGGCGACGTACGAGACACCCTCTCGGGTAAGTTGCGCTGTAAGGCTGCTCTTTTGGCGGAAATAGCTGAAGGTGGTGAAATAGCTGAAGTACAACGCTTCGGGACTTTGCAGAACACCAAAGAGTACCCTCTTTTTACTTTTATCGGCCGTCTCAGTGAACAAAAAGGCATTGATATCCTGCTGGAGGTGATGACGGTTTTTCTGGAGAAAAATAACCATTGCCAACTGCTCGTGCTCGGCAGCGGCAACAGCGGCTTCGAATCGCAGCTGGTCGCATTGACGAACAATGTGAGTATGCACGGTAGAATGTGCTTTTTGCAGGGATTCAGTCCGCATCTGGCCAATAAAATATTTGCTGCCGGCGATTTTTTTATTGTCCCTTCGCGGTACGAGCCCTGCGGCCTGACCGATTTTATTGCCCAGCTTTTCGGCAATATTCCGGTTGTTCATCACGTGGGCGGACTGGTGAAGGTGCAGGATGGCATCACCGGTATCGCCTATTCTGGAGATGCACCCGAAAATTTGCTTAATGGCCTGGAAAGAGCCCTGGCCTTGTTTGTTGACTTGCCAACCAAACGTGCCATGCAGCTAAAGGCAGTAGAGGAAATCATAAAGAGCTATACCTGGGCAAAAGTTATGCAGAAATATCTGGAGCTGTATCGTGAGGCAAAAAAGACCCAGCTCTGCCGGTAAAGAGACGACTTACTTTTTTTTGACACCATCAAGAGGAGAGAAATATGACAATAAAAATAGGCATTAACGGTTTTGGTCGGATTGGCAGAAATATGTTTCGGGCAATCGATAAGGATCCGGTTTTTTCGGACATTGAGGTTGTGGCCATTAACGATTTGACCGACAACGCTACCCTGGCGCATTTGTTGAAATACGATTCGATTATAGGGATCTACCCGAGAGAGGTCACGGGCAACGACAATGGTATTATCGTCGATGGCCGGGAAATTGCGGTCTCCAGCCACCGGAACCCAGCCGATATTCCCTGGGGTGATCTGGGTGTCGAATACGTCGCCGAGTGTACCGGAATTTTCCGCGACGCTGAATCCGCCCAGGGTCATCTGGACGGCGGTGCTGCCAAGGTGGTTATTTCTGCGCCTGCCAAGGGCAATGTCAAAACCTTTGTCATGGGCGTGAATGAGGATGAATATGATTCGACCATCCACCACGTGGTCTCCAATGCATCGTGTACTACTAACTGTCTGGCCCCATTTGCCAAAGTTATCCTCGATAAATTTGGTATAAAACGCGGGTTGATGACGACCATTCATGCCTATACCGGCGACCAGCGCCTACTTGATTTTCCCCATTCCGATCCACGCCGGGCAAGGGCCGCCGCCCTGTCAATGATTCCCACCAAGACCGGAGCCGCAGCGGCGGTGTCACTTGTCATTCCCGAATTAAAAAATAAATTCGACGGACTGGCTGTTCGGGTGCCGACACCTACTGTTTCCCTCGTTGATGCAGTAATGGAAGTGGAAAGAGAAACCACCGTTGACGAAGTGAACCAGGCCTTAAAAGCGGCTACGAACAGATATCTTGGTTATACCGATCTGCCGCTGGTTTCTATTGATTTTCAGGGAGACCCCCGTTCTTCAGTAATTGATGGCCAGTCCACCAAGGTCATCGGCTCTTCCGTAAAAGTGATGAGTTGGTACGATAACGAGTGGGGGTATTCCAATCGAATGCTTGATCTCATCCTTCATATGGAGGCCAACAAGGCAATCTGAGTGTGCTGAATAAATAATTGTGTATATAAAGCGCCTTGGGGACTCACATCAATGGCGCTTTTTTATTGCTTGCCAATGCTTGATCCTATTCATTATAGTCAAATATCGATGTGACCCTCATCATCGACAACCTCGAAAAAAACTGCAAATTTGCGATGGTTAAGTAAGATCAAGATATGACAAACATAAAAAGTGATGCAACAATTGAATCCGACGCCCTGAAAGCGAATCTCCTGGAGACGGCAGGAGATGTCGAGATTGATCCGGAACTTCTGGTTTTGCTCGACGTCGTCGAACAATATAAAGGTTTGCATTCGACCCTGGAAAAATTGCTGTATGAAGTTTGTCATCCTTTTCGTAATTGGCAGATCATCCTGCCGCAACTGCGCAGCTTTGTTTTAAAAAACATCAACCACTATAGAACTCATGACCAGGGGCCGACTGCTTTTCGCCTCTTTGCCGCTCTTTTTATTGAGGCCCTGCAGGAAACGCAACGGGATACCGCACTTCTGTCTCAGGTTGTCGGGGCCTTGATGATCTGGCTTGATAAGCTGGTCAGCAATTTTACCAGCCAGGATCTGGATCGCTTCGAGCCGGAATTAAATGTGGTTTTTGACGCCCTGGCCGCTCTTGATAAAACCGATCGGGCGATCATGATGCATATCGTTCATGGGCAGCATCCTCTCAATAAAATCGCCGACAGGTTGTTGATTTTAACTGGGGGCAGGCAAGGTAATTTTGATTTTTTACCGCTGACCAAACTGCTGCGGACTGTTTTGCAACGCTGCTACGATTACTGGCTGCAGGAGGACGACCCCCTGAGCTGGTTTCTCGATCGCTGCTCCATTCCGGTCGCTGATTTTCACTCTTCCCAGCTCTTTCAGGCCATCTCTCATGAGATGATGCGAGAACATCTGGCAGTGCTGCAGACCCTTGATCTGCAAGAGAATGGTCGCTCCGCCCTGCAGTCGATGCTTGCGCTGCCCGACCATGTCGATATTGTCAAGTATTACCGGGATATGCCCAATAAACTGGTGGAAGCGGAAGAAGTCTTCAGGAAGCTTGAGCAGAAGGGTAGACCATTCATCCATTATTTCAACGAGAACCGAAAGTTGCTGTTTCTGTTCAAGATTATGGATACCAAGGGGCTTTATCTGATTCACGAAGAAACGCTGCGGGAAATTAACCGCAGTCTGGTCCAGCTGATCCGGGAACAGACTTTTGAAGAGATAGAAGAATTTCTGCTGACCACCTTTAAACTCTTAAAGGCCAATGTCCGCAAATATCCGCATACTTCTCTGCAATGTATTCAGGTCCTTGGGGCCGAGGTATTTGATCGCGGCAACAGCCGGATGGTGGAGGCGTTTTTATGGGGGGTGGTGCGGTTTGGTTTTCAGCATGCCAGCGTGGTCGGTGTCGATGAGAACTGGCAGCCCATGACCAATCCAGCCCATCTGGCTAATATCCGGGTGTGGCTCTATCTGATCATGCGTGAACCAAAGTGGTGTTCGACGCTCTTTTCCGCCCTTATCATTAATCTGAAACTGTCCGGAACCTGCATAAAAGACACGGATCTTTTCCAGCGCGATATTACTCAGCTGCTGAATCATCCCATTGAGCCGATTTATAATCTGTGCAAGCAGTTTGCCAAACTGATGCCGGTCTTCTTTAATGAAATTGGTTCGGAAGGTGAGTTGCGCGACGTCTCGACCGAACTTGATGAAATCCATAAACGAAAAGACATTCTCATCCATTTCTTACGCAAACAGGGGCATGTGGAAAGCTCCAATCTCATCGTCGATTTTATCCAGGCCATCATCCTCTTCTGGAAATCTCGGGATAAAACCCTTTTGTTTCCCTATATCCCCGAGGAAGTGTATGTCCAGGTCAAGACCAATGGGGAATATATCGATGATCAAGCTATCCTCAGCAACAGACTCTGGACCGAGATGGGCCTCGTCCGGGTTGAAGACATCCTCCTGCAGGACGACGAACAGATAAGTGCCTTTCTGGGTCGTCAGAACGATCTCCAGCCCCATGAGGTACGCCGCTTTGAACTGCTGCTGCGCATGTATAATCTGCTCCATAAAAAATACAATCTTGGTTTTATCCAGCTCCACTCGGAAATTACCAGGGCGGTCAATGACGGCTTTCCCGAGATGGACGGGCTGCTCGCGGGCCTTGATCATGCTGATACGGAGCACTGTCTCGATGCGCTTCTTACCGCTTTAGAGGGTCTGCAGGAGATTATCCTGTCGAACAAGACCTTTGAGGCACAGGAGGATATCTATTATAAGCGGCATATCGCCGTCGATATTCCGTCGGTTTACGGCAGATATAAAGAGCGAAAATTCGATGCGCTTAGTCTCACCTTTCGCCTTGAGAATCTGGCCAGTCTTTACTTAGAGAAGTTGCCGGAAACGGTTAATCTGTCCATCATTACCCAGGCCACTTTTTATAATATCGTCCGGTGTATCAAGCTCTTCCTGCGCGCCCTGGTGGTCGATGGAATTACCTCCCGCAAACTTTTCACCTATCTTGCCCTGCTGGAGAATTCGCTCAAGGTGCGGCGATTTTCCTACACCCAGTACCTGGATATTTTTCGGGGGATGTCCGAGGGCGTCAAGGATATCATTTACGCCTTTTATACCAATATCCACCAGAATAACCTGTCGATCATCATTCCCCAGATCGGCCGGGAAAATATTCTTGAGAAGTATGGCAGCCTGTATGATGAGGCGGAGATCGGCACAACGGTCCAGCGATTGTCCGAGGTGTTCCTGCGGGAATTGATCTCTTCGACCTTTGGCCTGCAGCATCTGGATAATTTTATTCTGCGCATTCTCCAGACTCTCGAGAACCAGAAGGATCTTCTTGACCAGGAAAAACTCGATCTGTTGATGACCTATAATCCGGAACGAGCCCTGTCATTGCTGCATAAACCGAATCCTTTCACCAATAATTTGATCCATCTCGGCAATAAAGGCTATAATCTGGCCACACTGACTGAAGACGGCAAGAGAGTGCCGCCGGCCTTTGTTATCACTACCGAGATTTTTCGCTGCCGGGAAATAGTCTTTGATTATGCCAAGACCCGGGAAGATTTTATGCAGGGGGTACGCCGGGCACTGACTGAAATCGAACAGCTCACCGGCAAGACTTTTGGCTCCCCGGAATCGCCTCTGCTGCTGTCGGTGCGCAGCGGCGGGGCCATTTCCATGCCGGGGATGATGGCCACGGTCAGCAATGTCGGCTTAAATGAAGAATTGATTGCCGAGTTGATTGCCAATAATGGCAACGCCTATCTTGCCTGGGATAATTATCGGCGGTTTTTACAATCCTGGGCGATGATTTCCGGTATCGGCAGAGAGGAGTTTCAAATTCTCATGAACAATGCCAAGGCCAAGTATAATGTGAGCCTTAAACGGCATTTTTCACCGGAACAGATGAAAGAGCTGGCCCTCTCCTATCAACGCCTTATCAGACAGCGGGGACACGGGATTCCTGACGATCCATGGCTGCAGCTGGTCAACGCCATTCAACTGGTTCTCGACTCCTGGGAAACGCGCAAGGCCATCGAATATCGAAAAATCATGGATGTCTCCGATTCCTGGGGCACTGCGGTGATCGTTCAGGCCATGGTATTTGGCAATAAGAGCGGCAACTCAGGCGCTGGGGTGGTCTTTACCGCGCATCCTTATCGCAAGGTGCAGCGGGTGGCCCTGTGGGGCGATTACGCCTACGGCGATCAGGGCGAGGATATTGTCTCCGGGCTGGTCTCCAGCTGCGCTGTTTCGGTGGAACAAGCCGAACTCGACGGTCGTAAGGTGGACGAAACCATGGAAGTGCGCTTTCCGAAAATCTATAAAAAACTTCTGGATATCTCCCGGGAACTGGTTTATGAAAAACGGTGGAATCCGCAGGAAATTGAGTTTACCTTCGAAGGACCGGAGCCGGAGGAGCTCTATATTCTGCAAACGAGAGATATGATTACCATCAAGAAAAAAGAGCACCTTAACGTCTTTGTCGAAAGTCCGGCTCTGGCCAATGCCCATCTTGGCAAGGGCGTAGGGGTCTCCGGGTCGGCGCTTTCCGGTCGGGCAGTCTTCACCGAGGAAAATATTCGCCTGCTGCGAAAAACTGATCCTGGTACCCCACTCATCCTTATCCGGCAAGATACCGTTCCGGAAGATATAAAAGTAGTCAGTCAGTCTGATGGCCTGTTAACCTCGAGAGGCGGACAGACCTCGCATGCTTCGGTCGTTGCCGTGCGGCTGGAGAAGACTTGTGTCGTTGGTTGCAGCAGTCTAAAAGTATATGAAACTGATCAGTATTGTGAAATAGCCGGGTTGCGGATTGGCTTTGGCGACCCGGTGTCAATTGATGGGAGAAATGGTCAGGTCCTCAAAGGCATGCATGCTATCGTCGAAGAGTACCATATTTTGCCTATCTAGATTATATTGCGAATTATATTGCGCAGCACCCAGCACCTGTTGCATAAGCATACGCGGGAACGATTAAAAGAACAGATGATACAACTAAGCGAGGGAGGTTATGGTGGAAAAAAAATACAAGAAAGGGCCAAAATTGTTTTCTCTGGCCAGGAAACGGGCGCTCATGCTTGGTGTTCCGCAGGAAAAAGGAATCAAGCTGGCCGAGCTTATCGCCAGGATACAGCAAAAAGAAGGTAATCCATCCTGCTTTCGTGAACGAGAGAGGTGCTCGGAAATCGCATGTTGCTGGCAGGGATCATGCGACGCGCGGATGGATATAAAATAAACGAGAGGCGCCGGTTACTGACGGCTTTCGGGTACCCCGAATTTTTTTAAAATAAACCCCAGGGGGCAGAACTTGGAAAGTCCGAACTGAAAAAGATTGAGTCCGACAAAACCGGTAAAAAAAAGCCAGTATTTACTGACAAAAAACGGACTCGCCTCAATACCTAACAAGAGGCTGATGAGGATAAATAAACCGGCCAGCGAATGTATCCAATCGGTAACGATCATCGTCGTGGGTCCTGTACTAGAAATTTGGGCAGAAAAGGGTGCGCATCTTCTGGATAAGCTCCAAGATACGTGTATCAGTAATTTTATTGTATATAAAATTAGCGTCCTTGCGGAAATCGATAATTCCCTGACCGCGTAGAATATTCAAGTGTTGCGAAACATTGGCATTGGTGGTTTTCACCTGGTCCCTGATCTCGCCCACTGATAGCTCCTTATCTTGGAGCAGGCAGAGAATTTTCAGGCGTATAGGATGGGACATCGATTTGAGCAACTTGGACATGGCTTCAATTTGTTCGTCTTGCATCGCATCTCTCTTTTGAATCTCTTCTCTTTTAATAGTAGTGCAACCGTTCACCGTCAGCAAAAAGCCTGCAGAGCCTCGTGACTGTAAGCGTTTACCAGTTCCGGAGATGCGTGCATTGAGGCCTTTAACGTCCATAGAAAAATAGATTTGATGCTGCTGAGTGGTTGCGAAGTATTTAATTTTTAAATTAAATAGTTGTGCTGTCTTTGTAAAGATATTTTTCCATATGACCCCGTTATTTTTGATTATGGAGTCACTTCTCACCTTCTCGGTTTTGGCCACCATACCGCTCGACTCAGTTGCCGCGCAATATTTTCCTTTCGCCGGTGTTTTTTCTCTATGATGAAAGGATACACTTGAATCTCACAGGAGAATTGAGTTTATTGGACAAAGTCACTATGCGGAAATGTTTCATGGATAGCTTCATCATAGAGGAGGAACAATGAAGAAAAAGCTCCTGGCTCCGGAAAACGTATGTCTCCAGATCATCGATGTGCAGCAGAGCCTCATGGCTAAAACTGTTGATGCCGACAAAGTCGTTGCCGTGATAGAATTCATGATTCGCAGCAGCAAAATACTCAACATCCCGATTCTTGCCAACACGCAGTACAAGAAAGGATTGGGCCCCTATGTATCCAGCGTTGATTCTCTTCTTGACGAAGTTGAGCAGCTCGATAAGACCGAGTTTAACGCCCTTGCCCATGCAGCAACCAAATCGCGGATCGATAATCTCCCCCAGGAAGTTGATACCATAGTTCTTACCGGCGTGGAAACTCACATCTGCGTTTATCAGACGGCCATGGGCATTCTGGCCAGGGGGCTGGATGTCTGGGTTGTCTCTGATGCGGTATCATCGAGAAACCTCGATGACCATCAGGCCGGGCTCGCCAGGCTGCAGGCTATGGGCGCCTCGATCGGCTCATCGGAAATGTTGATTTATGAACTGCTCGGCAAGGCAGGTAGTCCCCAATTTAAAGAGATTTTACCTTTGATTATTGCCCGGAATAAATCCTAAATTTAACAGGTTCTGTAAAAGTTATGAAAGGAAATGAGATTCGAAGCAGGTTTTTAAATTACTTTAAAGATCACGGTCATACCATTGTCGACAGTTCTTCCCTGGTACCGAAAGATGACCCGACCCTTCTTTTTGTCAATGCAGGCATGGTTCAATTTAAAACTGTCTTTATGGGGGAAGAAAAAAGAGATTATATCCGGGCGGTTACCAGTCAACGTTGCGTGCGGGCGGGCGGCAAACACAATGATCTGGAAAACGTCGGCTATACGGCCAGACATCATACCTTTTTTGAAATGTTGGGTAATTTTTCTTTCGGCGATTATTTCAAAGAAGATGCAATCCGCTTCGCCTGGGACTTTCTAACGGTTGAACTTGGCTTGAACCCCGAAGATCTCTGGGTTTCCATTTATGAGGATGACGACGAGGCGCAGGCGCTTTGGGAAAAAATCGAGGATCTGCCCAAGGGGAGAATCCTCAGAATGGGCGAAAAGGATAATTTTTGGGCAATGGGCGACACCGGCCCCTGCGGACCATGTTCCGAGATTCATATCGATCAAGGAGCTGCGGCCGGCTGTGGTCGTCCGGAGTGTGCACTGGGCTGCGACTGCGACCGGTTTTTAGAACTGTGGAATCTGGTCTTTATGCAGTTCAATCGTTCTGCGGACGGCACCCTTACGCCTTTACCCAAGCCGAGTATCGATACCGGCATGGGGCTCGAACGAGTGGCCGCCGTTTTGCAGGGAAAATTCAATAATTACGACTCAGATCTTTTTACCCCGATTATTGCCGGGCTGGAACAGCTTTCCGGAAAAACCTACCATGATAACTCCCAGGATGATACCGCCATGCGGGTCATCGCCGATCATGCCAGGGCGACAACCTTTCTGGTCGCCGACGGCGTATTGCCCGGTAATGAAGGCCGTGGCTATGTCCTGCGCCGGATTATGCGACGGGCCGTGCGTTATGGCAAATATCTTGGTCTGGAAAAAGCATTCATGGGCCAGATCACCAGCGCGGTGGTAACCGCAATGATTGATGCCTATCCGCATCTTGGTGAGGCTGGCGCGCTGTTGACCAAGGTTGTCGATAATGAAGAAGAACGCTTCAGGGAAACCCTGGAGCATGGCCTCACCCTGCTCGACGAACAGATCGCCCGCCAGAGTACACAAGAAACATCTGTCATTCCGGGGAGTTTTATCTTTAAATTATATGATACGTTTGGTTTTCCGTTTGACATAGTCAGAGACATTGCGCTGGAGAGAGGACTTGGCTTTGATGAGGCAGGCTTTGTCGGTGAAATGGAAAAGCAGCGGCGTAAATCAAGGGATTCACGTAAAGATGAAGGGGTCAGGCTTCTTGGTGAAGGAATAAAAAGTCTCGCCGCAGAAGGCAAGAAGACTGAATTCGTCGGCTACCATGAATCATCAGTACGTACCGGGGTCGATGCCCTGCTTGATATGACCGGCGCGCGAGTGGCACTGCTGAAAGCAGGCGAGAGTGGCCGGTTGTTTGTCCCGACAACCCCTTTTTATGCGGAAGCCGGAGGACAGATCGGGGATTATGGCGAGCTGAGTTGGCCGGAAGGCAGAGCAAAAGTGACAGGTACATCGGTTGAGGGCGATAAAATCATCCTGCATAAGATCAATATAGAACAGGGAGATCTTGTAGTGGGGACGGAGGTGACCCTGTCGGTTGCAGAGGATAGAAGGCAGGCGATAGCTGCCCATCATTCGGCAACACATCTTCTGCAGGCGGCTCTGCGAGAGGTCCTTGGCGATCATGTCAAACAGGCTGGTTCATTGGTGGAGCCGGATAGGCTACGGTTTGACTTCACCCATTTTTCTCCCTTGTCCGTTACGGAAATTGAGGCGATCGAATATCTGATCAACCAGAAAATTCGCTGGAACTCGCCGGTGGCAACCGAGGTTTTAACCAGAGAAGATGCTATAAAAGGTGGTGCCACAGCTCTTTTCGGCGAAAAATACGAGGATCAGGTCCGGGTCGTATCAATGGCTGATTTCAGTAAGGAATTATGTGGCGGGACCCATGTCAGTTCAACCGGAGAAATAGGTGTTTTCAAAATTCAGTCGGAAGGGGGAATCGCTTCCGGGGTGCGGCGAATTGAGGCTCTGGCTGGAACAGCGGCTTTTGCCGAGATGCAGGCACTGGCTAGAAGAGAACGTTTGCTGGGGGCATTACTCAATGCCGGCAGCGCTGAAGAAATTGTCGGCAAAGTTGAAAGTCTGATCAAGAACTTGAAATCCATGGAAAAAAAGGCGGCTGATTTATCCCGACAACTGGCCGGATCAGATCTGGACGCCCTGTTCGACAATGCCATTGAAATCGACGGCGTCAAGGTGGTTGGTGCTGAAATCTCGCTTGACAGCCCGAAGACACTGCGCGATGTGGGCGATAAAGTGCGTGAAAACCTGGGCTCGGGGGTTGCAGTATTGGGCGGGGCCATAAATGGCAAAGCCGCACTTCTGGCGATCGTCAGCAGTGATCTTACTGCTCGGATAAAAGCCGGTGAGCTGGTCAATGTTATAGCAAAAATTGTTGGCGGCAAAGGTGGCGGGCGTGCCGACATGGCCCAGGCCGGCGGACCTATGGCCGACAAGCTCAAGGAGGCGGTAAAATTCGTTCCCCAGGCGGTAAAGAATTTGCTCCGCTAAGTAATCGGCAACTTTTTAGTGGGACCTTGCCTTTCAACCTTGCGGAGGAAGAAATATATAAATGAGTTGACAGCGCAGCATATTTACAGTAAGAATTTTTTGCTGTTAGTGAATGGTCGTTCATTTTATTTATGGTAATTTTAGACCTTTAATTTCGCGAATAATCGTATTGCGGTCATCATTCATTGCCTCAATGAATGTTTAATTTTTTTCGTTATCCTAGTTAAGCAGGAGCTACTGACATGATTACGACGGATATCACTTTGTTTATTCAGATTGTTAACATGATTGTACTCATGTTTCTCCTCAACGGAGTCCTTTATAAGCCTATTCGAAGGATTCTTAGGGAGAGATCTGGAAAACTGCAGGGCATGCAGGAAGAGATCTCGAAGTTTGAGAAAAACGCCAAACTCCGGCAGGAAGAAGTTGATGCGAAGATGGCTCAGGCTTCCGGCAAGGCCAAAGCCGCTCTTGACTCCGCACGGGCGGGAGCACAACTGGCCGGTGATGAAAAGCTGGCAGCGATTAAGGCTGAGGCTGAGGCGGTCAAGGATGCAAAATTGGACGAACTCAAAGCAGAGATTGGTACTGCCAGAACCAGTTTGCAAGCCGATTTAAGCGGCTTTGCAACCGAAATGGCCGGTAAACTTCTGGGGAGGAGTATCTAAAAATGAAAAAAGAGAAAAATATTGCAAGACTGATTGGTCTGCTGACATTGACTCTCTGGTTCGCCCTGAGCTGCGGAACGGTTTTCGCAGCTGAGAAGGCCGGGCATGCACCCGCTGCCGATCAGGTGATGACAGCCGAAACGGTCGGTGTTGATACTGCCGTTCCTGCACATGGGGAAGCTGGAGGTCACGCCGCGCCAAATAGTCTGTCGGCTGCCAAGGTTAAAGATCTCGGCTGGCGGGTCGTCAACTTCATTGCCCTGATGATTATTTTGGTGAAATTTGGTGCCAAGCCGATTGGTGCTGGTCTTTCCGCCCGTCGCAAAAAAATCAAAGATGAAATTGAGACTCTTGAACAGAATCGAGCTGCGGCAGAAAATTCCTACAATGAGTTCCAGGCGAAACTGGCGACGGTTGAATCGGAAATAGATAAAGTTGTCGAACGGGCTCTCGCTCAGGCGGAGATCGAAAAAGCCAAGATCCTTGAAAAAGCTGAGCAGGGAGCTGCTGATCTTATGCGTTCAGCCGAGATGGCGGTGCAAAATCAGGTTACTGAAGCACGTCGAACCCTGAAAAACGAAGTTGCCGACCAGGCAGCGATTTTAGCCGAAGAACTCATCGTGAAGAATCTCACTCAAGATGACCAGGTGAAGATCATTGAAACTTATTTAGATAAAGTGGGGGCCGTACAGTGAAACAGACTATCCTCGCAAAACGATATGCCAAGGCAATATTCACCGTCGGTCAGGAGCAGAAAAAATACGAAGAATATGGCAAAGTATTAAAAGGCCTGGCCGATTTGTATGCAAGCCATCCGGATGTCGTCGACGCTCTGACCAATCCCCTCTACCCGATGGATGTCAAAGAAAATGTCATGAAAGGGATTGTTGGTTCCATGAAGGTTGATAAGATCATGGGTAACTTTCTCAATCTTTTAGTTCAGAAAAAACGAGCAGAAATATTGCCGGAAATAGCCGTAGCTTATCAGACCATGGTTGATGACGCCAAAAACATCAGTCATGGCAATGTTATTTCAGCAATTGAGCTGAACGGTGAGTTAAAAGACAAAGTGAAAAAAATTTTAGAAAAGTTAACAGGCAAGAAAGTTACACTCACAACCAGTGTTGATAAATCCATCATTGGCGGTATCATCGCCCAGGTTGGTGATCTGGTCTTGGACGGGAGTATCAAAACCCAGCTTGCAGGTTTAAAAGATTCCATTAAGGGGAGAGAATAGATGCAGATTAAAGCCGCAGAAATTAGTCAGATTATCAAAGATCAGATTGGGGCCTATGAGACCAGCGTCGATTTGAATGAGACTGGTACCGTTATCTCCGTAGGTGACGGTATTGCCCGCGTTTATGGCGTGCAGAATTGTATGGCCATGGAGCTGTTGGAATTTCCTGGTGGAATCATGGGCCTTGCCCTGAACCTCGAAGCTGACAACGTTGGTTGTGCCGTCCTTGGTAACGTTAGCAACATTAAAGAAGGTGATATCGTCAAACGGACCGGAAGAATTGCCGAGGTTCCGGTAGGACCAGCCATGGCCGGCCGGGTCGTCGACGGTATCGGGGCTCCAATAGATGGACTTGGACCGATTAATTCCGAATTTACCTCGAAAATTGAGGTTTTGGCACCCGGTGTTATTTCCAGAAAAGGTGTTCATCAACCCTGCTATACCGGTTCCAAGGCGGTAGACGCTATGACTCCGGTTGGGAAAGGCCAGCGTGAGCTGATCATCGGCGATCGTCAGATTGGCAAGACCTCCCTGTGCGTTGATGCCATCATCGCCCAGAAAAATACCGATGTGCATTGTATATATGTGGCTGTCGGTCAGAAAAAATCGACAGTCGCCCTGGTTGTTGAGGCCCTCAGAAAGCATGGCGCCATGGAGTACACCACGGTTGTTTCCGCCTGTGCTTCCGATCCCGCACCGATGCAGTACATCGCTCCTTTTGCCGGTTGCTCGATGGGTGAATACTATCGCGACAACGGGCAGCATGCCCTGATTATCTACGATGATCTCTCCAAGCAGGCGGTTGCCTACCGCGAACTCTCACTGCTGCTGCGCCGTCCACCAGGCCGTGAGGCATATCCCGGTGATATTTTCTTCAACCACTCGCGTCTGCTTGAACGTTCGGCCAAGGTAAATGATGAACTTGGTGCCGGATCTCTTACCGCGCTGCCGATCATCGAGACCCAGGCCGGTGACGTTTCCGCTTTTATTCCAACCAACGTTATCTCCATTACCGATGGTCAGGTGTATCTCGAGCCTAACTTGTTCTTCTCCGGTGTTCGTCCGGCAATCAACGTCGGCCTTTCGGTTTCCCGTGTTGGTGGTTCCGCCCAGGTGAAAGCGATGAAGCAGGTTGCAGGTACTCTCCGCCTTGATCTTGCCCAGTATCGCGAGCTGGCAGCCTTTGCCGCTTTCGGTTCCGATCTCGATGCCGGTACCCAGGCTAAATTGACTCGTGGCGAGAGGTTGGTTGAAATCCTCAAGCAACCGCAATATCAGCCGCTGCCGATGGAAAAGCAGGTGACCATTCTCTACTCCGGTTCCAACGGTTATCTCGATAAACTGCCTGTTGATACCCTGGCTGACTATGAGAGAGAGTTATATAACTATATTGAATCCAACGAGCCGAGCATATTCACCGACCTGGTTGCCGAAGAAAAGTTCACTGACGCAATCAAGGAGAAATTAAATAAGGTTCTGACCAGCTTTGGTGAAACTTTCAAAGCGACAAAAGGACTTAACTAACCTGTGAAAAAGGTGGGGTACTCTTGTAGTACCTCACCTGCGGGCAGGGTTACATTCCTTCACGAAATGATTTCTTGCCGCACGAGTGAGAAGAACATTTTAGAAGTCACTAATTTCATATAGGTCAAAATATGGCGACTCTCAAGGAAGTAAAAACCAAGATCTCGGGTGTCAAAAAAACCGCCCAGATCACCAAAGCCATGAACATGGTGGCCGCGGCAAAACTGCGCGGTGCCCAGGAAAAGATGGAGGACTTCCGACCATATACCGCAAAATTTGTCGAAGCGATGTCCAATCTTTCCGGAGGTGCCAATACCAATGCCTTTCCTTTGATGGAAAATCGAACGGTCAAGGCCGTGGAATTGGTGGTCGTTACCTCGGATCGTGGGCTGTGCGGCTCTTTTAATGCCAACATCATCAAGCTTGCATTACAGAAGATGGCAGAATATGAAGGCCAAGGCAAGAAGGTGAGTTTTGTCTGCGTCGGTAAAAAAGGCTATCAGCTCTTACGAAAAACCGATAAGGTACGAAAAAGATATAATGAAACAATGGGCAATTTCCAGATGTTTCATGCCAGGGAAATTGCGACTGATCTGGCCGATAATTTTCTCAGTGGGGCGACTGATAAAGTCGAGATATTATTTGGTGAATTTGTATCGGTTGCCCGTCAGATTCCCGCCGTCGCTCCCTTTCTGCCGGTTCAGCCTGTAGCAGCCGAAGAAGGGGCCGAAAAGAAAATTTCCGGGGACTATATCTACGAGCCCTCAAGTGAAGAAATTATGGATGTTCTCCAGCCGCTCTATCTCAATGTGCAGATTTATCATGCCATGCTCGAGGTGGGTGCAGGCGAACATGCTGCCCGCATGACGGCAATGGACAATGCTACCAATGCATGTAAGGATATTGTCAAAAACCTGACCGTTGTTTACAACAAGGCCCGACAGGCTGCGGTAACAAGTGAGCTGATGGACATCGTTGGCGGCGCAGAAGCCCTGAAATAATAATTTATCAAATTGATAATCAACGACTTTAGAGGAGGGGTAAAGCCCAATGAGTGAGCAAAAAATAGGAAAAGTTACCCAGGTCATCGGACCTGTAGTCGACGTGGAATTTGAGCCTGGAAAACTGCCTTCCATCATGAATGCCTGTTTTGTAACCAATCCCGGCATAAACGATGTAGAGGACAATCTGGTCATCGAAGTAGCGCAGCATCTTGGTGACAATGCGTGTCGCTGTATTGCCATGGATCAGACCGATGGTCTGGTGCGGGGCATGCAGGTCAGAGATAGTGGCTTACCAATAACAATTCCGGTTGGTCCTGCCTCTCTTGGCCGTATCATGAATGTTGTCGGCCGACCGGTTGATGGTTTGGGACCGATCACATCTGATAAAATGCTGCCGATTCATCGTGATGCTCCGGCCTTTACCGATCTGGACACCGAGGTTCGTGTTCTTGCAACCGGGATTAAGGTGATTGATCTCCTCGTACCTTTCCCGCTTGGTGGCAAGATGGGACTGTTTGGTGGTGCGGGTTGTGGTAAGACGGTTATTATGATGGAGATGGTCAACAATATCGCCCAGCATCATGGTGGTATTTCGGTATTCTGCGGTGTTGGCGAGCGTACTCGTGAGGGCAACGATCTCTACCATGAGATGAAAGATTCCGGCGTTCTGCCTAAAGCAGCTCTTGTTTACGGTCAGATGACTGAGCCTCCGGGCGCCCGTGCCCGTGTTGCTCTGACTGGTTTGACTGCAGCCGAGTATTTCCGTGATGAAGAGGGGCAGGACGTATTGCTCTTCGTTGATAACATCTTCCGTTTTACTCAGGCTGGTTCTGAGGTGTCTGCGCTTCTTGGCCGTATTCCTTCGGCGGTTGGATATCAGCCGACGCTGGCGACAGATCTTGGCGCCTTGCAGGAACGTATTACTTCGACGAATAAAGGATCCATCACTGCGGTACAGTGTGTTTACGTACCGGCTGATGACTTGACGGATCCTGCCCCGGCAACCACCTTTGCTCACCTTGACGGGACGGTTGTTTTGTCCCGGCAGATTTCCGAGCTCGGTATCTATCCGGCCGTGGATCCACTTGACTCGACCTCAAGGATTCTTGATCCAAATGTTATCGGCGAGGAACATTATCAGGTAGCTCGTGGTGTTCAGGTATCACTGCAGAAATACAAAGACCTTCAGGATATTATCGCAATCCTCGGCATGGATGAGCTTTCAGAGGAAGATCAGCAGCTCGTTTCCAGAGCCAGAAAAATCCAACGATACCTTTCCCAGCCGTTTACCGTAGCAGAGGTATTTACCGGTATGCCGGGAAAATTCGTCAAGGTTGCTGATACCGTACAGGGATTCAAAGAGATTCTCGAAGGAAAGCACGATGATCTCAACGAGAACTCCTTCTATATGGTCGGCTCTATTGATGAAGCCATAGCTAAGGACGCCAAATCCAAAGGATAAAACCAGGACTGGCCGCTTTATTCTACTACTTGTCAAGGACCATACGCATTGGTGTATGGTCCTTGACAAGTGCAGGTACTTTTGGCAAATGAAATTTTCACAACAGTGGGGACTTTATTTCCAGGGTACAAATAATTTGCTCAAGAGGACTATCCGATGGGACAACAGATAAGACTGGAAGTCGTTACTCCGACCGGTGCGAAAATTAACGAAGATGTTGATATCGTTAATGCTCCCGGCTATGGCGGGGACTTCGGCGTACTTGCCAATCATGCGCCTTTTCTGTCGACAATCAAAGTTGGTACTCTTACCTATGAGAACGGCAAAAAAAGAGAATCTCTTATGATCAGCGGAGGATTCTGCGAGGTCTCCAATAATAAGATCACCTTTCTCGTTGAGAGTGCCGAAGTCGGCAGCGAAATAGATGTTGAAAGGGCAATGCGAGCAAAAGAAAGGGCGGAAAAACGCCTTGCGCAGGCTGCTCAACAGACAGAAAATTTTAATCGTCGAAGAGCGGAAATTGCTCTACAGCGGGCTCTTGCCCGTTTGAAGGTGGCAAAGCGTTAAGCGATTGCACGCATATGCGTTCGTCCTAAAGGGCCTTCTCTTTAACAGGAGATAGGCCCTTTATTGTTTCTGCACCTTAGTCCTTAAGCATCTCTTTCAATGCATAAAGGGTCTGCAATGCATCAAGCGGAGCACATTGATCAAGATTAAGGCTATGCAGATAGTTTCTGATCGGATCTTCCGGAGGAGCAAAAAGTGTCAGCTGATCCGGATGTTTTTTTACCTTGCTGGTTTTCTTGCGGATCGCTGAGGAATGTACGGTCTGGCCGAATTTACCATGCTCGATTTCACGAAGAATCTCCCCAGCCCGAAGGACGACATTATCCGGAACCCCGGCCAGGCCGGCGACCTGGATGCCGTAGCTCCTGCTCGTTCCGCCTTTGACTAATTTATGGAGAAAAATGATATTTCCCTGCCATTCCCGTACGGCAATGGAATAGTTTTGTACCCGTTTATTGGTTTTGGCCAGCTCAGTCAGCTCATGATAATGTGTGGCGAAAAGGGTCTTTACCCCCTTGTTGTCTTTATTGACCAGATCTTCCGCCACCGCCCAGGCTATGGACAGTCCATCATAGGTCGAAGTACCCCGGCCGATTTCATCGAGAATTACTAAACTTTTCGGCGTAGCGTTGTTGAGGATATTGGCGGTTTCACTCATTTCTACCATAAAGGTCGATTGGCCGCGACGTAAGTCGTCCATGGCCCCGACCCTAGTGAAAATGCGATCGACAATGCCGATAGCGGCTTCCTGGGCCGGAACATAGCAGCCCATCTGGGCCATAAGGACAATGAGGGCCGTCTGGCGCAGAACGGTCGACTTGCCGGCCATGTTCGGTCCAGTGATAATCAGGACCTCATCGGCAGTCTGATCGAGATGTACATCGTTGGGGACAAACTTGCCCGAAGGCAGGGTTCTTTCAATAACCGGATGCCTTCCCTCAACAATCCGGATCTCATCGCCGTCATGCATCTCCGGCCGACGATAATTGTACATATGCGCAATTTCGCTATTGGCCGAGAGAAAATCGATCTGGGCAAGCAGCTGAGCGGTCTTTAACAGACGGCTGCTATTTTCCGCAAGTTGCCCGCGCAGAGCCAGAAAAAGTTGATATTCCAGTTCGACCCGTCGGTCCTGGGCGCCGACAACCTTATTCTCAAACTCTTTCAGTTCCGGGGTGATGAATCGTTCCGCGTTGACCAGGGTCTGCTTTCTGATATAGGTTTCGGGCACCTTGTCGGCCTGGAGTTTACTCACCTCGATGAAATAACCGAAGACCTTATTGTAACCGATTTTCAGTTTGGCGATTCCTGTAGCCTCTCGCTCGCTGGCTTCAAGCTCAAGGATCATCTGTTTGCCATCGCGCAGGAGACGAACCAGCTCATCCAGTTCCTCATTGTAACCGCTTTTTATGAGATGTCCTTCTCGCAGGGTAATTGGTACCTCCGGATGTACTGCTTTGTCGAGCAATGCATGGAGATCGACAAGTGCATCGAACTCGCCCTGGATATCCAGGAGCTTTCGGGTATTGCACTGCTCAAGCAGAGTGGCAATAGCCGGCAGGCAGGCGAAAGAATTTTTTAGAGCCAGCATGTCTCTGCCGTTTCCCGAACCGAGGATCATCCGTCCATTCAGCCGTTCAAGGTCATATACCTGACTGAGCAGGCCGCGCAATTCCTTGCGAATTAAGCTGTTTTTGAAAAAGAAGGTGACGGCGTCGAGTCGATTGACTATCCGATTCTTGTCCTGCAAGGGAAAGAGCAAATTGTGCTTCAGCAGTCTAGCTCCCATCGGGGTACAAGTGTGATCGAGTACGGACAGTAGAGATCCCTGGCGCTGTCCCCCGACGATGGTCTGGGTCAATTCGAGATTTCTTCGTGAGGAATCATCGATATGCAGGATTGTTTCGGTATCAAGGGGGGTTAATTTTTCTATATGATCGACCGCGGTTTTCTGCGTCTCCTGAATATATTCCAGTAATACCCCCGCGGCAATAATTCCGGCGGTAAAATTGCCGCAGCCAAAGCCGTCCAGGGTGACGACCCCAAAATGGTCGAGAAGTAGTTCGCCGGCGCTTATAATATGGTAACGGCTGCTTTCGCGGTCAGTGATACAAATGCTGGGGATCAGGACGTTTATCTGTTCTAAAAGGGAGGCGAGTAAAGGCTGATCTTTTGCAGCAATGAGCAGTTCAGAGGGCATAAGGCGGGTCAGCTGATCGAGAATGACCTCTCCGCTGTCGTTGTTATCGCTGTATTCCCCAACCAGAAACTCACCGGTGCTGACATCAAGAAAGCTTGCTCCATAGAGTCTGCGGCCGCTGATTTCTTTTACTACCAGAGAGCAGATGTAATTATTGCTTTTATCATCGAGCAGCAAATCGTCGGTAATTACCCCCGGAGAAATTATCCGGACTACCTCCCTTTTGACGATGCCTTTGGCTTCAGCAGGATTTTCGGTTTGCTCGCAGATAGCCACCCGGCGGCCAGCCTTAATAAGTTTGGCCAGATAAGTCTGCGCCGCGTGGTAGGGGATGCCGCACATGGGCACCTGGACCGCATCGCTTTTCTTGTTTCTTGAGGTAAGGGTTATGCCGAGTATTTTTGCCGCGACGATGGCGTCGTCGAAAAACATCTCGTAAAAATCTCCCATCCGATAAAAAAGAATGGCGTCCTGATGCTGCCCTTTGATCTCCAGGTACTGTTGCAGCATTGGCGTTGGTTGGGTTATTGTGGTCATTCGTTTTTTTTAAGAGTAAGGAAATTGAGGTACGGCTTGTCGATTTAAATGAAATTGATGAAAATATTGTAACCGTGTACCCATTGCTCCCATCGTTCAAGCAGGCCTCAAGATATAGTTGGCTATGCGAGGGGGGCTTGATCGGAAGAAAATGGGGTGCTGTTGAACGGTTACATGAAAATAATTCAATTTATTGGGTATTGCTATGGCAAAAACCTTTTTTTAACAGTTGCGCAATAAACCTATAGACAGGTATAATATAAGGTTTGGGATATTGGAGAAACATTGCCCGAAATGCGTCTTTGAAGAAAAAAGAGTATATGGATTCACATACAGAAACGTAGATATGGAGAAGTTTGATGCTCACGGCCTCTGATTTAAGAAAAGGTTTAAAAGTACAAATAGATGGTAATCCTTACATAGTGACTGATTTTGAGTTCTCTAAACCAGGGAAGGGGCAGGCACTGTATCGAACCAAGATGAGAAATATGATCTCTGGCAATCAGCTGGTCAAAACATATCGCTCTAATGATAAATTTGAGAAAGCCGAGCTGGAAGAGCGAAAAATGCAGTTCCTCTACAGCCAGGGTGATGATTACCATTTTATGGACACGGAAAATTTCGAGCAGCTTGTGCTCACCAGAGAACAGCTTGGGGATAATATCCATTTTCTGATCGATAATATGGAGCTTGATGTTGTATTTTTTGATAATCAACCTATTGATGTCACCCTGCCGATTTTCGTCAATCTTGCGGTAACCAAGGCCGATCCATGGGCCAAAGGTGATACGTCCGGCAACGACACCAAACCAGTCACCGTGCAGACCGGTTATGAGTTGCAGGTGCCTCCTTTTGTTGAAGAAGGAGATAAAATACAGATCGATACCCGAACCGGGGGATATGTTACCCGGGTAAAAGAGTAATTTCTGGTGCTTGACAGAGAAGGGCTGCATATGCGTGCAGCCTTTTTTCGTTGCATCAGATCATTCTTTTACCACCATGAGTTCCTTGAGGTTGACACTCCCCTTCGTCAACCGGTATATATTCCCGAAAGTAATATAATTCCCGTTGCATCTGAGCAAGAGTATCTGCAGAGCTCGCCGGAACTCTGCATGAAAAGATTGCTGGCTGCCGGGCATGACAAGATTTTTCAGATCTGCCCGTGTTTTCGCAAAGAAGAGAAAGGCCGATTGCATCTGGAAGAATTCCAGATGCTGGAATGGTACAGACTTGGTGCGGATTATCACCAGCTGATGGCGGACTGTGAAACATTATTACGACGGATACTAATAAAGCTTCAGGAATTTCGGGTATCGGCAGGTATGGCAGAAAAAAAATTTCTAGCCGGTGTCGATATTGATCAGGGATGGCAACAGTTGACGGTGGCTGATGCATTTGCCGGATATAGTCCGATGCATCTCGGCCAGGCGCTGCAGGAAGGAAAATTTGACGAGTTACTGGTTGCATATATTGAACCCTGCCTGGGTGCGGTTTCACCGACTTTCCTGTATGATTATCCAGTCGAGCTTGGTTCACTGGCCAGAAAAAAGGCAGATAATCCTGCAGTTGTAGAACGATTTGAGTTATATATAAATGGGGTGGAAATTGCCAACGGCTTTTCTGAACTCACTGATGCAGCTGAGCAGCGGGCACGATTTGAGGGAGAGATTGATTTGCTGAAAACTGTGCGGGGAAAAGAGGTGCTCTTGCCGGAACGGTTTCTGGCGGAACTTGAACAGCTGGATACTGCCGCCGGCATAGCGCTTGGGCTGGATCGACTGTTTATGCAGGTTATGAATTATCCCAGAATTACCGAAGCTGTAACCTTTTCACCCGATGATTTTTTATAACAGATGATGCAGGGTGGGCTTTAAGAATGATCAGTGGCAAGATTATGCTGTTCAAAAAAATTTGCTGTTTAGTTCCTAATAATGATACATTAATTCAGATTTATTTAATACATTGTATCCGTTCACCGGAAAACACACTCAAGCTGTCAAATTTCAGTATTGAAAGCATTTACCAGTTCCGGGAATGCGCGGAATAACACGGTAAATGGTACCAGTTAGTCTGAAGACCGAAGACAAAACAGGTTCGGTACTGGTGAACGTTTACAATAAATTTAGCCTTATTCAGAGAACAATTCCCCATGAATATAAAACAACGTCAACTGGTAAATAAATATCTCGATCTGTTTTTTCGACGAAAATCATTCATCTTCGCGGTATTGCTTCTCAGTTTGCCCATCGGCCTTGGGGTCTATTTGACCACCCCGAAAGAATACCAATCAACCAGTCTTCTCAGTTATCAGCGACAGGGAATAAGTCCCAACAAGTTGTCGCCCGATCTAGAGACAAATATTCGTGATATTGTCAACACTCTTTCCCAGATTGTTACCAGCAGGACCAATCTGGAAAAGATCATCAATGATCTGGATCTCTATCCTGAACAACGCAAGCTACTACCGATAGAGGATGTCATTGAGATATTTAGGAAAAAAATTGAAATAAACCCCTCCAAGCAGGGGGAGGTCTTTACTGTGTCATATTCTGGTAGTCAGCCAGAAAAAGTTGTCAATGTGACTAATGCTCTTGCAGCACAATTTATTGAGGAAAATCTGAAGTATCGTCAGGAAAGAGCGACGGATACTTCGTCCTATACCAGTCAGGAATTGCAAATGGCTAAAAAAGTCATGGATGCCCAAGATGAGTCCATGAAAGATTATAAACTGAAAAATTATAACGAAATGCCTGAACATCGGGAGGCTAATATATCCAGGTTGACTGCTCTTCAGGGCCAATACCAGAGGAAGCAGGAGAGTATTCAGGATCTGGAAAGAACGCTGGTACTTATTCAAGATCAAATGAATAATAGGAGAATGTTGATAAAGCAATCTATTGGACCTGTGGTAGATGGTACCGAGCAGAGCCTGGCAAATTTACGTTCTACCTTGGATAGATTGTTGTTAAAATACACAGATAAACATCCGGAAGTTATTAGAATTAGAAAGCTTATCGAAAAATTGGAAAAAGAGAATCTGCTTGGAGGTACTGGCCAAAATGATCTTGAGAGAGGGGTGCGGGCTGATGCGCTGGATGTAGGTTACGATTACGCTCTTATGCAGCTTGAAGTCCAGCAAAGGGGCGTTCGATTGAAAATTGCCAAAATTGAAAATGAAAAAGATGAGCTGCAAAAAAGAATTGAGGAGGTCGAAAAGTGGGTAGCAGGCGCACCAATTAGAGAAGCAGAGTGGTCATCCCTGACTCGAGAATATGGTCAGCTAAAAAAACATTACGATTCTCTTGTAGGTCAAAATCTTCAAGCAGATTCAATGCTCAATATTGAGGAGCGCCAGAAGGGTAGTCAGTTTAAAATTTTAGATCCTGCGATCAATTCTGGAACACCTGTTACGCCGAATTTTCTAAAGATTATGGGAATAAGTGCCTTGAGCGGACTCGGGCTTGGATTAGTTCTTACTCTTTTCTTTGATTTCTTTGATGCTTCCTTCCGCGATCCTGAGACTGTCGAGTCTCATCTCGGAATATCATTACTTGTTACTATTCCATATATTGAAACAAAGATTGAGGAAAAGAAAATCACTATGCATCGAATTGTTGTTGGCACCCTTTTTCTATTAGCCAGTGGACTTGTTGTGACTTTATTTGCTTTGACTTGGACGAGAGGACTTATCGTTCTATAGGTTTTACCTTTAGTGATTGATTAGCGTGTTAATTCAGAATGGTGGGATGTACCTTTAAGATAAAAGAATTGGAATTGAAAAATTGGGAATGCAAAAATCTATAGGTTACAGTTAATTGCGTTCTTTTGGTAAGTTACTCAACTGTGTCTTTAGATAAATGACCATCCAAGACAATGGGCTGAAACACTAATAGGGTATGCGATTTTTTAATTTGGGATAACAAGAGAATATGGGAAAGACTTCAAAAGTGCTAAATAAATCAGGTTACAGTCTGGATATTCGGACTCAATCTGATAATACTACAATAGATGATAGATTGGTCAATTTTGACATCAAATAACGCCCAAGATTCACAAATTATAACAGATGGTGTTTTAGATCAATCTGCGTTGGTTGAAGACTTTCAACAATCTCCACCAACTTCTGCCCAATGGGATGAGCGGCTGACCACCGCCACCAGTTTTTCAAATCAAGTTGCCGAGTCCTTTCGTGTTTTGCGGTCAAAAATATTACTCCCGCAAAATGGCCGACCAGCCCCGAAAACCATCATGGTAACGTCTGCTCTTCCCCGTGAGGGCAAGAGTTTTGTTTCGGCAAATCTAGGTATTGCTCTTGCTAAGGGAGTGGATCAGCATGCGTTGCTGGTTGACTTTGATCTTCGCGCTCCCTCTCTCGCAAAACTCTTTGGGATTATGACTAAACGGGGACTTGCCGACTACCTGCAGGATAACTGCGAAATATCCTCCCTCCTTCAGAGAACTGGCATGGAAAAACTGATGCTTCTCGCCAGTGGTTTGCCTCCCGCGAATCCTGCCGATCTACTTGGATCGGAACGGATGTCTAAACTCGTCTCAGAACTGGCTTCCCGCTATCCAGACAGATATGTGATTTTTGACACCCCACCGCTGGAAGTTGCCTCTGAATCGAAAGTGCTCTCTCGGTTGGTTGACGGGGTGGTGCTGGTAGTCCGTCAGGGCATATCCAGTCGACCATTGATTGAAAAATTCATCTCTGAAATTGGTAAAGATAAGATTATCGGAGTGATCTTTAATGGCCATAAAAGTAATTTTATTTCCACCAGACTGGTTGATAAAAGTCATTATTACTATGGTAATTATTATAAGGATTCGGCTGGTGCTTCTCTTACCAATGCAGGTTCCTAAGCCTCAAGGGAGTTATTTTTTTTTGCGTCGACCTGGCTTGTGATGCGGGGTGGTTTTGTGGCGCATAGTTTTTTCTAGTATTTTCCGCTGCTCTTGCCTTTCTGATTGCTTACGTGGCACGCTGAGCGGTACCTTCGATTCGGGGTGCAATCCGGTCACGTACATAGCCGTCGACAGGGTGCCGGGAGTCGGCGTAAAATCCTGAAATTTTCTTATCTGCAGTCCCAGCTTCTGTATATCTTTAGCCAGTTTTTCTGCCTGCCGCACAGTCGATCCAGGATGAGCGGTGATGATATACGGCATAAATTCCGTTTCTTTGCCAATATCCCTTCCTATCTTTCGGCATGCGGCAATAAACTTCTGCAACAGTGCGTGCGGCTCTTTATGCATGAGACAGAGCAATGCATCATCAGTGTGTTCCGGCGCGATTTTCAATGATCCCGGGGTATGTTCTTGAAGTATTTTTTTGAGCAGTCTAGGGGTGCGAAGGAGCAGTTCCATCCTCAATCCGGAAGAGATGAACAGCTTCTTGACTCCGTCTATGGCGGCAATTTCATCGAGCAGATCGAGAAAAAGATCTTCATCTATTTTCAGGTTATGGCAAGGTTGTGGATAGAGGCAATCTCGTTTTTTACACGTTCCTATGGCACAGTGGGTGCCGTAGAGATTCGCCGTCGGCCCTCCGAGATCACTGATGGTGCCGGTAAAATCGTCCATCTGGGCAAGGCGCCGGCATTCCTTACTGATTGAGGCTCTGCTGCGGGAGATGACGGCGGGGCCCTGATGCCGGGTTATCGCACAAAAGGAGCAATTTCCAGAACAGCCGCGAACGATGGTCACTGAATCTTTGATCATTCGATACGCCGGAATCTGTTGCGTGTCCGGGTGCGGACGTCTGGTGTAGGGCAGGGCGTATAATGCATCAAGTTCAGCGGGTGACAGAGGTTTGGCAGCGGGGTGTTGCACGACCCAGTGGGTTTGCTGGCGCTGGACGATGACACGGGCCGATGCGGCACGGCTGTGTTTATCTATTTCGATCTCGGTGTCAAGAAAAAGTGCGGCTTTTTGCTGGATTTCCTCCCATGCCGGAAGGACAAGTACTTTTTGCGAGCTTTTTATTTCCTGGGACTCTTTAAGCCCGAGACTATAATCGGCAAAATACTCCTGCAGTTCCCTATCGGATAGCCTCTGGCAGGTTCCGGGGATGTCATTGAGAGGACGCTTTGCTGCGCATCGGGTGGCAACCTCAACTATGGCTTTTTCGGCCATTCCATAAACGAGCAGGTCAGCCTTGGCGTCCGTGAGCAGAGATGAGCGGAGTTTATCCTGTTTAAAGTCATAGTGCACAAAACGCCGCAGTGACGCCTCAATACCGCCGAGGACGATCGGAATATCCCGAAAGGCCGACCGGGCCAGGCTGGTATAGATCAGGCTGGCTCGATCCGGTCGTCGCCGCTGCGTTTTTATCCGCTCCTTCCCCCGCCAGGGATTGCCGTCGGGAGAGTAGGCGTCGGTATCGCGTACCTTGCCGTTGCCGGTGTAATTGGCGACGATGGAGTCAAGGTTTCCGGCAGTGATACCGCAAAAAAGCCTCGGCGTGGGAAAGCTGTTGAAGTCGTCTGCTGAGTCGTATCGAGGTTGGGCCAGGATAGCTACCTGAAAACCATGGCTTTCTAATAGTTTGCCGATAAGGGCGACGCCAAAGGATGGGTGGTCAATGTAGGCATCGCCAGACACCAGCAGAATGTCGATTCCGGACCATCCCCTGAGCTTGCACTCTTCCCAGGAGATCGGTAAGGCAAGAGCGCTGCTGACAGGTTTATCCATGAGAATTTTGCGAATACCTTTTACATAAATCTGGCATTGATAATAAGATGCGCGAAAATAGATGCTGCATAGCCAAGAGCAATGATCGGTGTCCACTTCAGATGGGCGTTGAAGGTGTAGACATTTCTGGCAGCTCCCATAAGCGCCACTCCGGCAGCCGAGCCGATCGACAGCAGGCTGCCACCGACCCCGGCGGTCAGGGTAACCAGCAGCCACTGGCCATGGGACATATCCGGCTGCATGGTCAGTACGGCATACATTACCGGGATATTATCGACTATGGCCGAGAGAACGCCGATAATAACATTGGCTGAAGTCGCTCCCAGGCCGAGATAGAGAAACTTGGAAATACCTGCCAGATAGCCAAACTGGGAAAGACCGCCAACGCACAGGATGACCCCGTAAAAGAACAGCAAGGTGTCCCATTCAGCTCTCGCGACTTTGCGGAAAAGGTCGAAGGGATCGGGCCTGGAGCGATATGTTTGATGAGCCAGCGGGTTGTCGTCGATGTCATAATTTCGATGTTCTTTTTTCTTTAAGTAATAGGAGAAAAAGCCGAGGTATCCCAGGCCAAGCATCATTCCGGCGGCCGGCGGAAGATGGAGAAAATTATGAAATGAAACCGCAGTAATGATGGTGGTTAAAAAGAGCAGCATAATCCTTCTGGCGCCGATTTTCATGACATAATGATCTTTGCTCGGCGCCGGCGTTTTCCGGCTGATGGCAAAATTCATGAAAATTGCCGGAGTAAGCCAGTTGACCAGCGAAGGTATAAAGATATGGAAAAATTCACTGAACTGAACCACCCCTTTTTGCCACACCATAAGGGTGGTGATGTCGCCAAACGGCGAAAATGCTCCTCCGGCATTGGCGGCAATGACAATATTGATACAGGCGATCGCCACAAATTTTTTATCACTGCCGCCGACGGCCATGGCGACAGCGCCCATAAGTAAGGCAGTGGTCAGGTTATCAGCCACAGGTGAAATAATAAAAGCCAGAAAACCGGTAACCCAGAAAACTGTCCGAAGAGAGAAGCCTCGGGTAACCAGCCAGGACCGGAGGGCCTGGAATACATTACGTTCATCCATGGCATTTATATAGGTCATGGCAACCAGCAGGAAAAGGAACAGTTCAGCGTATTCGAGAAGGTTATGACGAAGCGCAATCTCCGCGGCATGATTGTCCCCCATCCGGCTGAAGGTGACGGCAACCAGCACCCAGATAATCCCGGCAGCGAGAAGCACCGGTTTTGATTTGCGCAGGTGGAGCTGTTCCTCAAGAATCACCAGGGAATACGCACCCACGAAAAGCATAACCGAGAGGATGCCGAAAACCGAGCCGGTCAACCGAGTGGTATCTATCGCCGTACCTGCACTGCTACTGGCCAAGGCAAGTGTGCCGGAGATAAGGGTAACACAACACAACAAGAGCAGTTTCTTCATTGGTGATTCCCTGATTGATATTGATAAAGTTACATTAACTATTAGCTGGAATATATTGGGTGAGAGGGCAATCGTTACATCCGGCTGCCGGAAGATCTGTTCCAGTATGGATCTGCTTGATAAGAGCAGCGACCGCGGCCTTACTGTCGGCATACATATGTTCCCTGCCGATCTCTTCCATCAAACCGGTTCGTTCCATAACTTTGAGCACCTGTCCCTTAACGCCGCACATGGCAAAACCCAGTTTGGCACTGCGAACTCGTTTGCAAAGCATATCAAGAGCTTCTTCCCCGGATGCATCCATGTCGTTTATGCCCCGGGCATCGAGCAGGATATACCGCAGATCAGGCTGCTCGGTTCTGAACTTGGCGACCTGTTCATCGAGATAACTGGCGTTAGCAAAGAACAGTGCGCCGTCAAACCGAACCACGGAGATATGCCGACAACCTTTCAGGCGGTAATGTTCAGCGCTCGTCAAGACGTTTTCTTCGTTCATTGACAACTGGGCGACGACGGGTCGCATCGACTTATACAGAAAAACAACCATGGAAAGTGCTACTCCGACCATAATGCCTTTGTCAAGATGCGGGGCAAAATAGAGGGTTACCATAAAACAAAAAATGGAAATTGCTCCATCGTACCATTGTGCTTTCCAGGAATGGATAAACCCTCTAATGTTGACCAGGCCGATAACCGCCATCATGATGACCGCAGCCAATACGGCCTGGGGGAGATGGTACAGCAAGGGCGTAAAAAAAAGCAGGGTGATAACGACCATGATGGATGTCACCACCGATGAGATACCGGATACGGCACCTGCTTGCAGGTTAACGGCAGAACGGGAAAATGAACCGGAAACTGAGTAACTGGAACCAATTGATCCGAGAATATTCGCCAGTCCCTGGCCGATAAGTTCTTGGTTGGGATCAAGCTTTTGACCGGTCTTTGCAGCCATCGCTTTGGCAATGGCAATGGCCTCCATAAAACCAAGCAGAGAAATAATAATCGCCGTAGGAAGAAGCTTTAAAAAAGATTTGGTATTCAGCTCCGGGATAGTAAATTGGGGTAAGCCCTCGGGAATTTTGCCGACCACCGCCCCTCCACCCATCATCAGGAGCTCGGCCGATTTAAGGGGAGAATTGCCCACTTTTAAGCGCCAGGTATTGCCATCCGTCGTCATCCCCTCTGGAACTGCGTCTTTTGGGTAGAAGGAAAAAGATCCATTGTTCTTAACCCCTGCAAACTTCATGGTCCGCAGCTCTGCCCGAGATTCCTGGATATGCTCTTTTATATCACCTATTTCAAGAGAGAGTAACTCGGCCTGGCCGTGCAGCTGAATCAACTGCGCACTCTTGCCATGTCCTTTGGGCAGTTTTTTGAGCTCTTCGTCAATTTGATTACCCAGGGCCGCCCGATCTTTCCCCAGGGTTTCGAGTTGTTTGGTCGACTGGTTAAAGACGGTTATTTTTTCAGCTATGACCGGAGATTGGATCGCCGAGACAGCAACCTTGACATCCTTATTATAGCCGGAGAAATACGAAATAAGGGTAGTGATGGTAACCGCAACGAGCACGTTAGGGATCCGTGGATTGATTTTTTTCAGGACTACCATAATTATTACCGCACAGACCCCGTAAAGCAGGGTGGGCACGTGCGTATAGTCCATTGCAGCCTGAGCAACCCGCACCATCGTCTCGTAGTGATGCCCCGCCGAATCGACCGATACGCCAAAAAATTTGGAGAACTGGGACGAAGCGATAATAATGGCGGCGGCGTTGGTAAATCCGTTAACCACGGGATGGGAAAGAAAGTTGACGACAAGTCCCAATCGCAGGACCCCAAGGGAAAACTGGAAGATGCCGACTGTCAGCGCAAGGACGATCGAGTACGCAATGAATTGAGTGGAGCCGGCGGTGGCAAGGGGTTCAAGTGATGCCGCAGACATAAGCGAGACCACCGCAACAGGACCGGTAGCCAGCTGCCGGCTCGAACCAAAAAGCGCCGCCACCATCGGCGGCAGAAAAGCGGCATATAGTCCGTAATATGCAGGCAATCCGGCGAGCTGAGCATAGGCCATCGATTGCGGGATGAGGACTAGGGCCACCGTCAGGCCGGCAAGAAAGTCAATCTTGAACTTGCCGAGGTCATAATCTTTAAACCAGGCAAGAAAGGGGAAAATCTTCTCAATCATTGTGTTAGCTCCTTAAGGAAAATACCATATTCGAAAAGGGACAAAGCCCTTCAGCTTACAATAACCAGGGGACAGTCCGGAACTATATTGCCTGTCTTTTTAGAACAGCTAATCAAAGCGCTCTTGCAGAGAAAGTCAAGAGAAATTGGGAGGAGTAAAGGGAGGATATGCACGAAACTGACAGGAAATTGCACTTTTGCTTAAAAAATGGTTAACAAATAAGTTTAGCTAAAAAATGGTTATTTCTCTGTGCTTTTGAACCGGAGCAGCCATATAAGCAACCCAGCTCCGACCATCAGCCCGCTGAGCAGCTGGCCCATGGTTAGAAGGCCGAATATATATCCCACCTGCTGATCCGGTTCACGGAAATTTTCGACCACAATCCTGAAGATACCATAGCCGATAAGAAAGAGGGCGGTGATACTGCCGTGCGGCCAGAAGCGCCGATGTTGCCACGGCTTCTTATGTACCGACCAGAGAAGGGTGAAAAGGACGAGCCCTTCAAGAACCGCCTCATAGAGTTGTGAGGGATGCCGGGGCAAAGGCCCGCCACCGGGGAAGACCATGGCCCAGGGAAGATCGCTCACCCGTCCGTATAACTCGCCATTGATAAAATTGCCGATCCGGCCAAGACCAAGGCCAACGGGGAGGGTAGCTATATAGATATCGGCACTTTTCCAGAAATTGAGCTGATATTTTCGGCAGAAAACCCAACCGGCGATCAACAAAGTAAGGCAAGCCCCGTGAAAAGACATACCGCCACTCCAGGTAGCGGGGATTTCTAAGGGATGAGCCAGATAGTAGGAGAAATTGTAGAAAAGGACGTAGCCCAGCCTGCCGCCTATGACCACTCCGAGGATAAGCACCAGGTTGAGGTTTTCGAAATGGACGGCAAGTCGGTCGTATTTGAATTCACCGATCTGTTTGCGCACCAGGAGGTAACTTGCCAGAAAACCAAGGACGTACATGAGTCCGTACCAACGCACATGCAGCGGCCCAAGGCTAAAGATTATGGGATCAATATTTGGAAAATGCACAGGGCTCATAGAGGTAAATTAAAAGGGTGGTCTTATCTAGGCATTTTTTTTAAGTGCACCTGCAGCACCGAGATGGCCGCCGGGGTGATCCCTGAAATTCTCGACGCCTGGCCGAGAGAAAGAGGCTGAATCCTGGTCAGTTTCTCCACTACTTCGTTGGAGAGACCGGAAAGTGATCGGTAATCAACATCTTTTGGCAGCAGAACCGATTCCATTTTTTTAAAGCGGGCCACCTGTTCGTTCTGCCTATCGATATATCCTTTAAATTTCACCTGCAGCTCTATTTCATCTTTTACCGGACTGGCGATAAGCTTTTTGACCTGCTCTTGTTCCTCACTTGCCCCCGGCAGTGTGGCAAAAGAGCTAATGGAGAGCTCAGGACGACGTAACAGGTCGGCGAGGGTAGATTTTTGTTTCAGCTCACTGCTGTTTAATTGCGCCAGTGCCGCGTTGATTGCCGGGCCTGGCTTGATGGACACCCTTTCCAGGGCGTCGATTCCATCAGCAATCATTTGCTCTTTACGCAGGAACTGGTTATGGGCCTCTTCAGATACCAGGCCCAGTTGATGGCCGATTGCCGCCAGGCGGGTATCCGCGTTGTCTTCACGCAGCAGCAGCCGGTATTCTGCTCTCGAGGTGAACAGCCGGTAGGGTTCTTTGGTGCCGCAGGTGACTAAATCATCGATGAGCACCCCTATATATGCCTGGGAGCGATCGAGGATCAACGGTTTCTTACCCCGAACAGAGTGAACCGCGTTGATCCCGGCAATGAGCCCCTGGGCCGCAGCTTCTTCGTAGCCGGAGGTGCCATTTATCTGTCCGGCAAAGAAAAGACCGCCTATCTGCATGGTTTCAAGAGAGGGATGCAGCCCGAGAGGGTCGATATAATCATATTCAATAGCATATCCGGGCCGGATGATCTCCGCTTTTTCCAGCCCCTTAATAGAATTGATCATGGCCTTCTGGGTAGCAAGAGGCAAACTGGTCGGCACCCCGTTTGGGTATACCTCCACCGTATCAAGTCCTTCCGGTTCGAGAAAGATCTGATGCCGCTCTTTTTCGGGAAAGCGCATGACCTTGTCTTCAATGGACGGACAGTAGCGGGCTCCAACCCCTTTGATGACCCCGGCATACATCGGTGACTGGCCAATGGAGCCACGAATAATCTCATGCGTCTTTTCGTTGGTATACGTAATATAACAGGGCAGTTGCGGCAGGGTATAACCGCGATCCGTCTGGGCTGAGTAGGAAAAATGGGCGGCAGGATAATCGCTGTGTTGTATTTCCAGCTCGGCATAGTTGATGGTGTGCGAGGCGAGCCGCGGCACGGTCCCGGTTTTCATTCGGCCAACCGCAAAGCCATGTTCTTTAAACCAGGCGGCGAGGCTTTTTGATGGGGCGTCACCGAGTCTGCCCGCCGGGAAATTTTTCATGCCGATATGGACGAGGCCGTTGAGAAAGGTTCCGGTGGCGACGACCACTGCTTTGGCGGGAATATGTTCATCAAGAGATGTACATATTCCCGTGATCCGATCATTTTCCACAAGAAGCCCGGACACTACCGTCTGTTTGACACTCAGATTCGGTTGGTTTTCGACAATCGATTTCATCCGCAGCCGATAGAGCAGTCGGTCGGCCTGCGCCCTGGAAGACCGGACGGCAGGGCCCTTGCTGGTATTGAGACGGCGGAACTGGATGGAGGTGGCATCGATATTTCTGGCCATTTCGCCGCCCAGGGCATCGATCTCGCGAACCAGATGTCCCTTAGCCAGTCCACCAATTGCCGGGTTGCAGGACATAGCTCCGATGGTATCAGCATTAATGACCGTGAGCAGGGTTTTGCAGCCCATCCTGGCCGCAGCAAGCGCAGCCTCGCACCCGGCATGACCGGCCCCGATGACTGCTACATCGTATTGTTCAATCGTCATAGATTTTTCCGATTAATGGGACGCGCCGCCGGCAATATCACCAGGGTCAACTTGGGAAAGGTTTGAATGAGCGAGAATAGCACAGCTGATGGGCTTTAGCAATATGGGCTGGTGCTTGGGAACAAAATAATTGACACAGGTAGCTAAATGTGGTTAATGTTTTGGTTTTGCAATTTGTCCCTGAAACTGAAATTATTCCATGGTTTGACCATAGAATTTACCAATGAGGAAGTAAAGAATGAGCAAGCGTACTTTTCAGCCAAGCATCTTAAAACGTAAGCGGACCCATGGATTTCGTGAAAGAATGAGTACCCGGGCCGGTCGGGCGGTTATCCGATCTCGTCGAGCCAAGGGCCGCAAAAGGCTGTCGGCATAGCTTTGGCCGGGCAGCGACTTTTGAAAAACTCCCTGATCCGCAAAACCTGGGAGTTTGACGAAGTTTACAGCAAGGGTAAGCGTTTGCACGGGAAAGGTTTCACCCTGGTCTGTCACTCGAATTTGACAGGTGTCAGCAGGTTGGGGATCAGTGTGCATCGGAAGATTCACGGGGCGGTTCATAGAAACCGTCTCAAACGAATTATCCGGGAATCTTTTCGGCTGGGACGAAACCATTATCCTGCAGGGGCCGATATCGTTTTCGCGGTCCGTCCTGATTTCTCCTGTGTCCACCCAAGCGATATCTGGGCCACCCTGGCACCCCTGACAGCAACTGCTGCCGGTAGTAGTAATTAAACGGCGGGGTAAAGATGAAATTAAGTAACATTGCCAAGGCGGTTTCTATTGGATTGGTGAGAGGGTATAAATATCTTATCTCACCGCTATTGCCACCTTCTTGCCGCTTTATTCCCACCTGTTCAACTTATACCATCCAGGCAATCGAAAAATATGGAGTCGTTCGGGGTGCCCTGTTGGGGATCCGCCGGATTCTCCGGTGTCACCCATTCTCCCGAGGCGGATATGATCCGGTACGGTAAACAGAGCTTCCTCCGGTCTCACAAAAAAATTACGGACAATCCATGGACACATATAGAGCTTTTTTAGCAATCGTCATCTCCTTTGTTATACTTTTAGGGTATCAGTATTTTTTTGTCGGTTTCGATAAGCCCGCTCCCATCAGTGAAACAACGGAGCAGCCGACGGCTCAGCCCGGATCAGTTGAACCACCGCAGCAACCTGCTGCCGTTCCTGCCGTCCAGGCCCCCGCCGTTGTTCCGCTTCCGGCGGTGACTTATGACCGGAAACCGAAAGATATAACCATTGATACCGAGCTCTATACGGCGACTATATCGGAAGACGGCGGCACCATTACCAGCTTTATCTTGAAAAAACAACGGGAAACCAGTGCCAAAGACTCACCCGGAATGCAACTAGTCAGGACCACCGCAGCCGAGGGTTTCCCTTTGCAGTTCGCCTGGGGCAGTGCGGTTGGGGCGAGAGTTCTCTATGCCAGTTCAGTGCAAGGGCTGAAATTATCCAAAGATAAAAGCAAGGCTGAGTTGCGGATGACTGCAGATGCCGGCAATGGCCTCACGGTTGAACGTCTCTACACCTTTGATAACAGTAACTATCTGATTGATCTCTCCGTCACCGTCAAAAACAGCTCGGACACTATCCTCCAGGGAGTTCCGCAACTCGGTCTGGTCAACACCCATTTTGAAGGTGTTGCCAGTCCTGCTGACCGGTTTCTTTTTGGTGGACCGGCGGCTTTTATCAATGGTGGCTTGCAGGAGGTAAAGGCCAAAGATTTTGCCGATGGGCCGAAAACATTGCAGGGGGCGATAGAGTGGGCCGGCTATGAAGGAAATTATTTTCTCTGTGCCATCATTCCCAAGGATGGGGCGGGAAATTCCTTTACCATGCAGGGCAACGAGATGCTGGCAACCACGCAACTCTCAGGAGCCCTTGAGACGCTGCAGCCGGGAACGGAAAAGAGCTACAACTATCACGTTTATTATGGTCCCAAAAAATTAACGATGTTGAAAAGCATTGGCTATAATCTGGACCGTTCCGTCAACTTCGGCTGGTTTGATGTTATCGCCAAACCGACTCTCTGGCTGCTGAACATGTTCTACTCCGTGGTGCATAACTATGGGGTTGCCATTATTCTGGTCACCGTGCTTTTCAAGGCAGTTTTTTGGCCGATTTCGCAAAAAGGTATGAAATCGATGAAAAACATGCAGAAATTGCAGCCGAAAATGGTCAAAATTAAGGAAAAATATAAAAGCGATCCGACCAAGATGAACCAGGAGGTCATGAGCCTCTACAAGACCTACAAGGTCAACCCACTTGGCGGTTGCCTGCCGATGGTGCTGCAGATCCCCGTGTTTTTCGCACTGTATAAAGTGCTCTTACAGAGCATTGAATTACGCCATGCGCCGTTTATGTTGTGGATCACTGATCTGTCCGCCCCTGATCGTTTATATCTCGGCTTTGATCTGCCCTATCTTGGAGGCTTGCCGGTATTGACCCTGCTTATGGGCGCGTCGATGTTTTTGCAGCAGAAGCTTTCTCCCAGTACCGCAGATCCGACGCAGGCTAAAATCATGATGTTTTTGCCGGTGGTCTTCACCTTTATGTTTCTGAATTTTGCATCCGGTCTGGTCTTGTACTGGTTTATCAATAACTTACTTTCCATCCTGCAACAGGTGCTGATTAATCGAGACAGCAATAAACCCGTCGCGTCATCGACTGCTCCCTGATATAGTTGGCCGGAAAGGTGGCATGGCCATTCATAAAGCAGCGTGATTCACCGAATATGGTTATTGAGATATATTTGAAGAAGGTAAATAAATGGCGTTAGAAAAAAAAGATTTTTACGGAAAAGAAGTTGCACTGGCAATCAAAAGTGCTTGTGATACGCTTGGAGTGACCCAGGAAAAACTCGAGATTGAGGTTATCGAGGCTGGAACGACCGGCATATTTGGTTTGATCCGCAAAAAAGCACACATCCGTGTGCTGGTAAAACCCGACACCGAGGATCATAATGCTGATGTTTTTGCCGTTGAGAATTTTCGTTCTTTAGAAACGACAACAGAAAATACTCCTGAACCCAGGCAAGCAGTGCCGGCAAAGCCTGAAAAAAAGAAACCGGAGCCAGCCAGGCCTGCGCAAGTTCAGCCGCCACCCGTAGTCGACGATGAAGATGATGATGCAATCGATTCCGACTCGGAACAGGAGAGCATGGATGATGACGAGGAGGATCTGGGAGTAGAAAAAGATACCGACACCGAGGTCAGTCCCGAGAGTCTGGAAATTGTTACCCGCGAATTACTGCAACTCGTCGAGTTGATGGGTTTTCCGTCGACTGTTACCATAGAAACTGTCGGTCATTCGGTGGCATGCACCCTGCGCGGCGAATTTGAAGAAAATCTGACCGGAGTTGACGGCAAGGTGCTGGACAGTTTGCAATATATCCTCCGTAAAATTATTAGTCGAAAAGTTCCTGAGCGATTGAGGATTTCTATAAATGTCGGCGAGTTTCGCGAAAAGAGGCTCGATGAATTAAAAGCCCGAGCCGTGGAACTGGCAGCGCAGGTAAAAGAAGATGGTAAGACGCAGGTGCTTCCGGCTCTCAATCCTTCCGAGCGTCGGGTGATTCATATGATTCTTCAAGAAGACAATGATATCCGCAGCCGCTCAGTGGGTGACGGCCTGTTCAAGAAAATTCTTATCTATAAACCCGGAAAAGGCAACCGACCCACCGGCCGAAAACGTTCCCAGGCAAAAGGGCGACAAAACAAATCCGGATCCAAAAAAAGCAGCGATTCTTGATCGCTGTTGCAGGTAATCTTTTATGAGCACCCTCTCCCGGCCGGAGACAATTACCGCCATCTCCACCCCGCCTGGAGCGGGTGGCATAGGTATCATCCGTATCAGCGGTGATCAGGCCCTGCCCCTTCTCCAGGCCGTTTTTACGCCTAAAAAGACCTCTTGCAACACCTCCTGCAGTTTTCGCAGCCATCAGCTCTATTATGGCCATATACGACAGCCCGATGACGGAAAAATTGTCGATGAAGTCCTCGCCGTCTATATGGCCGCGCCGCATACCTATACTCGCGAGGATGTCGTCGAGATCCATTGTCACGGTAGTTTTCTTGTTCTGCAGAATGTCCTTGAGCTGCTCCTGGCTAAGGGGGCGGTGCTTGCGGCACCGGGCGAATTCACCAAAAGGGCTTTTCTCAATGGCCGAATTGATCTAACCCAGGCTGAAGCGGTAATCGATGTACTGTCGGCGAAAACCAGAAAAGGGGTTGATCTGGCTCAGGAACAGCTCTCCGGCGCTTTATTTAAAAAAATCGATCCGATTCGGCAGAGTCTTGTCCGGATGCGCGCGGTCATCGAAGTTGCCATCGATTTTCCGGACGAAGATGTGGAAATAATCGACCACAGCGGTTTGCATGCACAACTTGCCGAAGAGGTGCTACAACCCCTCAATACTCTTCTTGGCAGTGTCGACCGGGGCAGATTATACCGTGAGGGAATTTCTTTGGTCATTGCCGGTTTGCCCAATGTCGGCAAATCCAGCCTGCTCAATACCATTTTGCAGGAAGAAAGGGCCCTGGTTACCGCTGTTCCTGGAACAACCCGGGATTCTATAGAAGAATTCGTCGATATTTATGGCATGCCGGTGCGGTTAATCGATACGGCAGGTATTCGCGATGATGCCGGGGAAGTGGAAGAACTTGGTATTCAGAGGGCCAGAGAGCTGATCAATAAAGCCGATATAATCCTTTTCATGATCGATGGTTCCCGTGAAGTGACTGACGGGGACCTGAAACTCTACGCCCAGGTGCGACATAAACCGGTCTTACCCGTTGTCAACAAAATCGATTTATGCAGTGAGCACGCCCCCAGTCTTACGTCTCTTGAGGGTATCGGTCATTACCTGAAAATTTCCGCTAGGGAACAGACCGGCATAGAACAATTGAAACAAGCGATTTTTGCTATGGTCACATCGGCCAATGACCAGTGGGAAGAGGGTGGGTGCGCACCCAATGTCCGACATAAACACGCTCTCATAGCTGCTGTAAAGGCTGCAGATCTGCTCAAAGTATCTCTTCAGGCCGGTTTGACCAATGATCTCATTGCTGTCGATTTGCAGGATTGTCTGTCCTGTCTGACGGAGATTGTTGGTGAAACGACAACCGAAGAGATACTCGATGTCATTTTCGCCCAGTTTTGTCTAGGGAAATAGCGACAACTCCCTCCTTAGTTGCCCCCCCTCAGCCTTTGTCCCACTGCCGCAACAATATCTTCGCATCGGCACGATTGCTGAATTCACTGGTGTCAGCCAGAGTTTTCTTGAGCAGGGCAATCGCCTCTTCCTTCTCACCATTACCATACAGTGCCAGGGCGAGATGGTACTGAATGACCGGATCATCCGGTTTTTTATCTAAGGCCAATCTGAACTGCGTAATTGCCAGGGGATACGATTTTCGCTGGTAATGCACCCAGCCGAGGGTGTCGGCAATATGCGGTTGGTCAGGGTACGCCTGTTTTGCCTGCATTGCCAGCCGAAGCGCCTCGCCCAGGTCCGATCCTTCCTGTGAAGCAAGGATCCATGCGAGGTTATTGGCAGCCGCGGCGAGGTTTGGTTCAAGTGTGAGAGCTCTGGTGTACTGCTCTTTCGCCTCGGTCATTTTTCCTTGCACCTCGTAGGCGGTTGCCAAGCCCATGATGCCGGCAATGGAGTCAGGATTGTTCTTCAATAAATCTTCATATTGTTCTATTGTTTCATCAATTCTTCCCTGGTGGCCTAAAAGGCGAGCGCTGAACACATAGCCCCTGGGGTTATCAGGAGCGAGTTCTTCAACTTTTTTATAGGCCTGCAAGGCCTCCTCGTACTGTTTGTTACGCGTATAGAGCTCGGCAAGTAAAAGATAGTGTCCTGCTGTCTCACTCTTGACGATCTGGGCTTTAACAGCACTGATCGCGGCGGGAATATCGTTATTGACCGTGAGGGCGGTGAGATACTTGAGGGCTTCAGAGTTATCGGGCGCCAGCAGCAGTAATTCAGCAAATGTTGCTATAGCTTTTTCCTTGTTTTTTTGGCCAAGGTAAGCAAGACCCAGAGTCTCCAGCATTTCAACGTCGCCTGCCACAGCGTCCTGGTTTAACTTCTCAATAAATTCGATGGTCTTATCGTATTCTTTGTCCTGCACAAGAGCTTTGGCGTAAAGCTTTAATGCACTGGAATTCCGATTGTTTATGCGCAGAGCAAACATTGCTTCTTCCTGCGCCCTGATGCTGTTTTTCCGAATGAGGTATATTTGTGCAGCAAGGGTATGGGAGAGATAGTTTGAATCGTCATTTTGCACTGCCTGCTCAATCGACTGCTGGGCCAGTTCCGTCTGGCCGAGTTGCAGTTGGGTCAATGCGGCATAATAAAATGGTTCGGCCCATTTGGGGTAATCGTTCATCAGCGGAGAGATGATTTGTAGCGCCTCAGTGTTCTTACCGTCTTTGATGAGAAAGCGAGCTTTGATGAGATTTGCGCCGCCGTTGTTCGGATTAGTCTGCAAAAACTTTGTCAATGATCGACTGAGCCTGGTCGAACTTTTGTAAGTCAAAGCTTAAATCGGCCAGAGCCACCTGGAGTTTATTATCCGTTGGCAAATCAGCAAGCGAGGATTTGAGTGATTCTTCCGCTTTTTCTACCTGTTGATGTTTTATATAAAAATCCACCAGTGCGAGTCGGGAATTGACTGATTTGGGATCAAGTTTGATAATTGCCTGCAGTTCGCTCTCCGCTTTAACCAATTCTCCTTTCTGTTCATAATAACTCGCCAGCATAATATGTAGCTGTGGGTTGTCAGGGAATTTAGGCATCATCGTATCGAGAAGCTTTTGCATCCCCTGGGTGTTACTCCGCTGCTGATAGAACATCAACAAGCTGCGATAATAAGCAAAATTTTCCGGATCAAGATCAATGGCCTTCTGGAATAACTTTTCACCTTCGTTCCATCTGTTCTGAGTGGCGAGAATACGTCCCTTGAGGTTGTAGTATTGAGCTTTGGTCGGTGCCTGAACCAGGGCTTTATCGATGGCATTCTCGGCCTTGTCCGGATTGCCTTCGGCCAACTCAAGATTGGCCAGAAGCGATAATCCATCCAGATAATTTTCATCGATTGTCAGGACCTGGTTGATGAGTTTGCGACTTTCCTCTTTTTGGTTGGAAAGCAGATAAAACTCGGCGACTTTGACGCCCGCATCAAGATTTTCGGGATCTAGAGAAGCAGTCCTTTGTAACTCGCCAAAGGCGGCTTTGGGGTCGCCTGCTTTCAGATACAACAATCCCAGTTGATATCGGGCGTCGGCAAACTTGGCGTCCATCTTGATCGCATTCTTCAATTCCAGAATCGCTGCTTTATTATCGTTGATTTTGATATATTCAAGTGCCCTTGAATAATGTTTTTGCATTTTTTCTTCGGGCGTTGAACAGGATGATGCCGTGAATAAAAGACAAATACAGGAGAGCAAAATGACGACACGGTGACTAATCATGAGAAATCCTACCAAGAGTTTATATGAAAAAATTGACGAACAATTCCAAGTGATTTGCCGTTGCTAATATTTTATATAAAAAAAATGACTTTTCCTATGTAAATATTGAATCGGCAGCTATAATTCTCTTTGCAGAGGAAAAAGTAGTTGGAGCGTATACTGTTCAGTGACAAACCAGTGCAGATATGCTTAAATGTTCTTCTGACAGGCTTTTTATAATAATAAATTCTTCATAGTTAGGAGTAATCATGTCCAGATTTTGCACATTTTTAGTCTATACTGCAATCTTGATGCTCTGCAGTAGCAGCGTTATGGCTGCCCAGTCAACCAAGGATGTTCCGGTAACCAAGGAATTGATGGATCAGGCTCGTCAGAAAGTTCTGGCGCAGACACAATCAACAGGTACCGATGCTTATGTCATTGGCCCTGGAGATGTTCTCAGTGTCCAGGTGTATGGAGAAGGGGATATGTCGACGCAAGCCCCTGCAGTGGCCAGAGGAAGTGACTCCGGAGAATCTCTTCGCCGTGGGGTTGGCGGCGTCGTCGTACGCATGGATGGAAAAATTTCTCTGAAACACGTCGGTGATGTTGATGCCGTCGGTTTTACTCTTGTCCAGCTTGCCGATTATCTTAAGATAATCTTTGCCACGGTCTATGATGATCCAGTGGTCACTGTGGTCCTTGGACAGAGCAACAGTCAGCGGTACACTGTTATGGGTAAAGTCTTGAGGCCGGGAATTTATTATCTTGATTATCCCATCAATATTGTCCAGGTTGTCGCTCGGTGCGGAGGTTTTGAGCAATGGTCTAATTCGGAAATCACGGTCGTTAGAAATAACCCCCAAAGTAACCTATTTGAGGGGAATACCTTGCAATTTGATTATGATGATTTTCTGGCAGGCAAAAAACTCGAGAAAAACATTTCAATACAAGCCGATGATATAATCATCGTCCATTAAGCAGCCGGAGGCATATTCAGTTATGACTGGAAATCTCACCCCTAAAGTTATTTTAGCAGCGGCGATCCTCGGCTTGTTGACGGTCCCTGGAACATCTTATTCCCGGGTTAACAGCTTAACTGGTGGAATAGGCACATATTTTGACTACTCGGATCGTAGCTATGATGCTGAACGAAGAGATTCAAATGATTATCGGGCTATTGGGCTAGAGCCGATGATCAATTTTGTGAGTACCAGCGAAAAGGATAGATATCAGTTAAGGGCTAGCCCGAGTATCAAGTACGACCTGGACAACGAAGAAACCGATTGGGACAGCAACGTCTTGGTTGCCGCGGACCGTTTTGTTTCCGAGAGATGGCAGCTTAGATTTGCAGATACCTTTATTCGAACTGACTATTATGACGGGAATACCAATAGTGCCAGCCAGCCGGTAGATCCGTCGACGGGAGTCCCTGAAATCTACGACCCGACACTGTCAACTAATCTTAATAGAAGACGCTACTCGAGAAATACATTATATGTCGCGTCTAATTATTTTTATCACGAGGATAGCTCGTTTCGCATGAGCTTTAACTATAATACCTTGATATATGATGATTCAGGTATAGACCGTTATAATGATTATGATCGGTATGCTTTTAATCTTTTAGACGAACACCGTTTTAACCCTAGGTGGAAGACTACGATCGATTTGAACTATGTCATCGGTGATTATGATGAAGTACCGGATGTCATCCTTCAAAATAACGAATTGTCAAGAGATCTTAAAGAATATCGCCTGCTTCTTTCCGTTGAAAATGATTCCATAACGCACAATCCTCTGTCGCTTACTTACTATTTTATTAATACGGACTATGACTCAATTCTGAGAGATGACGCATATATTAATCAGGTGCGCGCTACTTGGAGGAGGGATTTTTCTCCCCATTTGTATACGAGACTTGGTGGGGGTCCTTCGTATACTAAAGTAGAAGGGAGCGACGCAAACTGGGGTGCCAATGGTATTGCCGAGCTGAATTACCTGATAGAACATGGTTTTTTAAACTTCACGTTGGACAAGCGTTACGGGGTTGAAAATTTCACCGGCGATTTTCAGCGTGGGGCCGTAGATACCTGGGATTCCAGTTTTTCTTTTGGGTATCAATTGCAGCAGGATCTGAGAGCGTCAGGAAGCCTTACATATATTTATCAAGATCGCAGCAACCAGTTTAGTGAAATTGTCAATGAAAATGTCAATCTTCCGGATTCGTATCATACAGATGAATATATAGCTGGTGCTGGCTTGGCGTATGATTTTTGGCAATTTTACACTGCAAGAATAGACTATACATACATCAACCAGGATTCTGAAATTCCTGGCGACACCTATGATGACCATCGTATCGTGCTTACTTTATCCTGGCAGAAAGAATTGTATCGGTGGTAAAAGTACACTAAAAAAGCTTGATTGGGTCGTGGTGCATTTTTCTGCAGTGATATCAGGAGGTGTGGTGTGAAGGTTGTTATTTTAGCAGGTGGTTATGGGACACGCATTAGCGAGGAGAGCCAAGTACGGCCAAAACCCCTTGTCGAGATAGGCGATATGCCGATTATTTGGCATATTATGAAAATATACTCTTCCTATGGGTTGAATGATTTTATTGTCTGCTGTGGCTACAAAGGTTACATGATAAAGGAGTATTTCTCGGATTATTACCTGCGAAAGTCAAATGTTACTTTCGATCTGCAGAACAATAAAATGAAAATACATACCTGTGATGCCGAGCCCTGGAAGGTTACTTTGGTTGACACGGGGCAAGATGTAATGACAGGGGGGCGATTGAAACGTATAAAAAAATATCTAGACGATGAGACGTTTTGTTTAACATACGGTGATGGCGTCAGTAATATCAATATTTCTGAATTGATTGCGTTTCACAGGAAACAAAAAAATGTAATCTCGACCTTGACGGCTGTGCAGCCACCTGGTCGATTTGGAGCACTTGTCTTACATGAAGAGCAGGATATTATTATGCATTTCCAAGAGAAACTTAAGGGAGATGGGGCCTGGATCAATGGTGGTTTTTTTGTGCTGGAACCAGAGGTTCTCAATTATATTGAGGGCGATGCGATAAGTTGGGAAAAAGAGCCTTTAACGAGACTTGCTGCCGAAAAGAAACTTGCCGCATATCGGCATACCGGCTTTTGGCAACCTATGGATACCTTAAGAGATAAAATATATTTGGAGAAGCTTTGGTCGTCCAACCAAGCTCCATGGAAAGTTTGGTGAAAAGAGGAAAATAGGTAAAGCAGGGGAATCAATTTACGCCAATTTCAAGGCAATTAGGGCGGTACATTAGGAAAATGTCGATGAAATTCTGTGATTTTCTTGTTGTTGGTGGCGGGATTGTTGGAATCAATGTTGCGTGGCAGTTAAAAAAAAAGCATCCAACTGCAAGTGTAATTCTAATAGAAAAAGAACAGATGTATGCTGCTCACGCTAGTGGCCGTAATAGCGGGGTTCTACACGCAGGGTTCTATTATACGGCGGATAGTTTGAAAGCTCGCTTTACGCGTATAGGCAACAAGGCGTTAACCGAATACTGTGAGAGAAAAAAATTACCAATTCTTAAGTGTGGTAAACTGGTTGTCGCGAGGTCTGCTGCAGATTTGTCGCAGCTAGACGAATTGATTCGCCGTGCCCAGGTCAACAAAGTTCAATTAGAAGTCCTTACAGCCGATGAGGCCAAAAAGCTGGAACCTCGCGTTAAAACGTACCAAAAGGCATTGTTCTCACCCACTACATCTTCTGTAGATCCCTTACAAGTGACTTTGGCTATCAAGAAAGACGCTGAAGCTGACGGCGTTGAGTTCCGAAACGGTGAGGCATATCTCGGCCGCGAAGGACAGACAATTCGCACTAACGTCGGAATATACAAGGTAGATTATTTTGTAAATTGCGCCGGACACTATGCGGATAAAATAGCCTTGGACTTCGGTTTTTCGAAAGAATACAGAATATTACCATTCAAAGGTCTTTACCTCTATTCAGATGATCATGAGAATAATTTTCGGACCAATATCTATCCCGTACCTGATCTCAGGAACCCTTTCCTGGGGGTGCATTTTACAATTACGGTGGACGGCCATGTAAAAATTGGGCCTACGGCGATTCCGGCTTTCTGGCGCGAACAATATAAAGGATTTGAACGTTTTAATATATTAGAACTTGTCGACATAGTTTTCAGGGAGGTCGGTTTATTGCTGACGGCGGGCTTTGATTTTAGAAGATTAGCTATAGAAGAGATACAAAAATATTCCCGTAAACGTATGGTCCAATTATCGCAAGAACTTGCGGAAGGCGTACGGGTCAATGACTTCATCAGGTGGGGGCGTCCCGGCATACGTGCACAGCTTTTACATGTGAAAAAGAAAAAACTGGAAATGGACTTTGTAATACAGGGCGATAAGAAATCTTTGCATGTTTTGAACGCCGTGTCACCTGGATTTACCTGTTCGATACCGTTTTCGGAATATGTGGTAGAACGCATCGATGAATTTAGGCGTTGAAGTACGAAGAAATACAAATCTAGTTTTCTATTGTGTCCTTGAAAATTCTTTTTATTGTTTTTTGGAGAAAAAATTTCGTGAAGGTACTTATATCGTTTAACAGGGTTGCTATTTAAAGGAGCTTTTGATGAAGATTTTGATTACTGGCAATATGGGCTATGTCGGGCCTAGCGTTATGCGCCGGCTCAGGGAAACGTATCCTGATGCACAAATCGTCGGTTTGGACCTCGCGTATTTCGCGCATTGTCTCACAAATGCTGTGGTTTTGCCGGAGTTCTGTTTGGATAAACAGATATTCATGGACATTCGTGATATTCCTCAGAGCGCGTTGGAGGGGTTTGATGTTGTAGTTAATTTGGCGGGCATTTCGAACGACATTATGGGCAAAATTGATGAAAGCCTGACTCTGGATGTCAATTGCTCAGCCGGACTTAGATTAGCCCAGATGGCAAAAAAAGCTGGTGTGAGGTCTTTTGTCTTTGCATCCAGTTGTAGCGTTTATGGCGCAGGTGGAGAAGGTGCAAAAAGCGAACAGGCGGAAATCAATCCGCTCACCGCTTATGCCAAATCGAAAATACAAACTGAGACTGGACTAGCACCCCTTGCAGACGAGAAATTTAAAGTCACCTGCCTGCGTTTTGCAACAGCATGTGGCATGAGTGATCGACTGCGCCTGGATTTAGTCATAAATGATTTTGTTGCTTGCGCTTTGGTTTCGAAAAAAATCACGGTGCTCTCCGATGGTTCGCCTTGGCGGCCGCTGATTCATGTGAAAGACATGGCGCTTGCTATTGATTGGGCTGTTGGTCGAGAAGTTTCTAATGGTGGGCCGTTTGTGATCGTGAATACGGGTAGCGACATCTGGAATTATCAGGTGAAGGAGTTGGCTCAAGCTGTGGCCAAAGAAATTTCCGGCACGGACATAGATATCAATCTAAATGCACCTCCTGACAAACGCTCTTACCAGGTTGATTTTGCCTACTTTAAAGAACTCGCCCCACAGCATCAGCCTCAAGTGGGTCTTACGGCAGCAATTGCTGAACTCAAGGAGGGTCTTGAAACCATGTGTTTTTCGAATGACAATTTTCGTGATTCGGATTTTATGCGGATCAAAGTTCTTATGGGGCACCGCGATGCGGGGCGTTTAACGCAAGATCTGCGTTGGATATATTTTTAATCCATGGAGCAGTATGAAATTTACAGAAACTAGACTTAAGGGTGCTTTTCTCATTGATTTTGAGAAACACCAAGATAATCGTGGATTTTTTGCGCGGGCTTTCTGCGAGAAGGAATTCGCTGCTCAGGGTTTAGAAACAAACCTTGTGCAGGCAAATTGTTCTTACAATTTCAAAAAGGGCACCTTGCGTGGCATGCATCGGCAGATAGATCCTTATCAAGAAGTGAAGATCATCCGTTGCACACGTGGCGCCATCTGGGACTGTATCATCGACCTTCGTAAGGATTCCCCAACATACAAACAGTGGATAGGCGCCGAACTAACTCAGGACAATCATCGCACGCTTTATGTACCGAAAGATTTTGGTCATGGCTATTTGACGCTGACTGACCATGCGGAAGTTACCTATCTTGTGACCGAGAGCTATCAGCCGGGTGCTGAGTCTGGTGTGCGCTGGGACGACAAGGCTTTTGATATTCAATGGCCGCAAGAAATAGACCTTGAATTAATGACTGAGAAGGACAAGAACTGGCCTCTACTGTAAATCTGGGCTAGTGGGGAGAGGTATAAACATGATTTTAATAGATTCTGCTCTTGAAAAACTGGAACGCGAAGGGAAACCAATTCGCGTCGCTATGGTTGGTGCGGGCTTTATGGGCCGTGGTGTAGCCTTACAAATAACCCAATCTTTCAAGAACGGCATGCGGCTGGTCGCGATCGCGAATCGGAATTTGGAAGGTGCTAAGCTCGCCTACAATGAAGCCGGCGTAAATGAATTACACGAAGTCAAAACAACTAGTGAACTGTCCGACAATATCGAGAAAGGACTCTGCAGTATTACTGAAGACGCTCAGCTTTTATGTCGTGCCAAAGGTGTGGACGTTGTGTTCGAAGTCACCGGTTCTGTAGAATTTGGAGCACAAGTAATTTTCGAGGCAATACAGAATAAAAAGCACGCGGTGCAAATGAATGCTGAACTGGATGGCACCTTGGGTCCGATCCTGAAGACTTATGCCGATAAGGCTGGAGTCGTCTATTCTTTTAGCGATGGTGATCAGCCCGGCGTCCAGATGAACTTGTACCGTTTTGTAAAGGGTATCGGTGTGAAGCCTGTGTTGTGTGGTAACATCAAAGGCTTGCATGATCCATATCGTAACCCTACGACACAAGAAGGTTTTGCCAAAAAATGGGGGCAGAAACCACATATGGTGGCATCCTTCGCCGATGGGACAAAAATTTCTTTTGAGCAAGCCATCGTCGCCAACGCTACTGGCATGAAAGTTGCTAAAAGGGGGATGCTTGGGCCGACAGTACCAACTCCCGGCATGTCTTTACAAGAAGGGATCAAACTTTATCCACCGGAATTATTGAAAGCTCCTGGAATTGTCGATTATATCGTTGGTGCCGAGCCTGGTCCTGGTGTCTATGTCATCGGTACGCACGACAATCCCCGACAGCAGCACTATTTAAATTTGTACAAATTAGGCGAGGGGCCTTTTTATCTTTTTTACACCCCCTATCATCTGTGTCATTTTGAAGTGCCCAACTCTTTTGCCCGTGCATTGATATTCCATGATGCCGTTTTGACTCCACTAGGCGCGCCCTGCGTGGACGTGGTCGCCACTGCAAAAATTAATTTACAGGAAGGCCAGACTATCGATGGGATGGGTTGGTACATGACCTACGGCCAGGCGGAAAATTCGGATGTGACCTTTCGTGAAAACCTCTTGCCAATGGGCTTAGCCGAGGGTTGCGTGTTGACCAGGGACGTCGCAAAAGACAGAGTACTGACATATAACGATGTGATGTTGCCGGCAGGAAGATTGAGCGACCGACTCAGGCAAGAACAGAATACGCTGTTTTTTAAATGAGTCACCGAGAAGAGGCCAATTTGTTAATTAAAGAGTAAGGGGAATTTTAATGTCGGATAGGCATGATCTTAATAAAAAAATAATAACCACCTTCTTTTTAATCATTGCTCCATTTCTGCTTATCGCTTGTGGCACAAACCTGGATAATGAATTAGTAAAAGCGGCCAAGGAGGGAAAATCACAGGTAATTGAACTTCTGTTGGCAAAAGGTGCCAATGTTAATGCAACAGAGTCTGAACATGGTTCTACTGCGCTTATGTGGGCCGCCCATAATGGTCATGCAGAAACTTTAAAGATACTCATTCGTAATGGGGCAACTATTGATGAAAGGGGAAAGAAAGGTGAAACTGCACTGTGGTTTACCGCACAAAAAGGCCAAATCGAGACCATGAAAATTCTGAGAGCTAATGGTGCAGATATTAATGTTGTTGGAAGAGATGGCGATACTGCACTAGTTGTTGCAAAAAAAAATGGACATAAAGCGATTGTTGACTATTTAATAAAAAGTGGTGCTTCTGAATAGTCAACTATTGATCTGTGTAAATTTACAATACATGGTTTTGCCGTAAACATAAGGACACTAGAAATACCTGATGATTTTTATAAAACGCAAATTGATAATCTTAGTAATATGTTTTTTTGTTGTCTTGTCTACCATAGCCATCTCGAGCATTTTTTTGCTAAAGAGTCAGTCGTTTAATAAATTCATTGTTACCAAAGTTGCCAAGTTATCTGATGGTGAATTGCTCTTTGATGGGTTTAAGGGGAATATTTTAAATGGTCTGGAGATCACCTCATTAAATTACAAAAATCATCATAGTCAGATATCCATTGGAAAAGTGAAGTTAGATTTGGACGTCTTGGCCTTTATAGCAGGGAGGCTTCATATTAGAAGTCTGACCATGCAGGGGGTAGAATTGAGATCGAAAGTGAGTGCCGCCACGATCACTCAAGATGCTATCTTTTTATTAAAAAACCGTAAATATCATTTTAAAGTTATACTAGAAAATCTTGGATTAGAAGACCTAGTTGTTCATTCAGATGATGATCAGCAGTATCATGTAGATAAAATTTTTTTAAAACTCTTTGTCGATGAGGATGTACTTCATATTACTCAATTTATACTTGAAGAAAAAAATGTATATGCCAATTTGACAAGTGATGTTGTACTGGACTTGCCATATCCTTTCCAAGTTGAAGCCAGGTATCATTTATTAAAATCAGAGAATGAAAACTTTAAAGGGAAACTTGATGTTAAAGGTGATGTCCATTCAATGGAAATTAAACATCAGCTCTATGCACCCCTTTATTCACAGCTGATTGGAGAGATAGAACTGAATCCTTTGGGTGCTAATCGAATGCAGCTTGCATTTGCGGGTGATTTGAATGGGCAGGATTTACCATCGATGTCCATTCAAGCCTCGGGTAAGGGGACCTTGCAGGACTTTGAATTAGATACTTTTACCACAAAAAGTTTAGGGGGTGTAGTAAATGGTAACGGCTATATTAACTGGAAATCACCACACCAATGGTATTTCACCATCAAAGGAATGGATATTAACCCAGGTAATCATTGGGCTTTATGGCCGGGTAAAATTGATTTTACAGCTAAAGCAAGAGGTGAGATTGATTCTGAAGGACCAGTTGTAGAATTAGATGAAATATCTGTGGTCGGCGATCTTCTGAATCAACCCTTTCGGATGTCTGGAGGGGTGAAGATAGACAGCAAAGAGATAAAAACCGAGGAAATCACCATGGTTTCTGGGAAAAATCATCTGCTGTTGAATGGCACAGCTTCTTTACATTCAAATCTGCAGGTTGAATTTGATTTTCCAGAACCGGAAAAACTATGGACAGGAATCAATGGTCATTTTCGAGGAGATGGAAAAGTTACGGGTGACATTCAAAAACCTACTGGGACGATAGCCTTTGATGGTACCGATTTGAGATATGGGGACTATACATTCCAAAAAGTAGATGGTTTAATCGGAATTGATTTGAATGACATGGCACAATCTAAAGCCCATTTTCAAGTTCAGAATGTGCAGGTCGCTGATATATATTTTTCTGAATCAACGCTAGATTTTGAGGGTGATTTCCAAGATCATCAGATCAATCTAAATATCATATCACCTTCCACGAATTTGACCCTTGGGTTTGATGGGAGTTGTCGCAAAGATAATTGTGAATTTGTGGTTGATAATGCTTCATTTGATTTGCAGCCATACGGGAACTGGCAATTGTTTAATCCCGTCCAATTATTAATCAAACCAGGCTCGATCAAACCCTTTGATTCTTGCTGGGTTCAGGACGATTTTAAAAAGTGTTTAAGAAGTTCGTGGAGTGCCTTGAATGGCTGGAAATCGGTGGGAGATGTTGACGCTCCAGTTTTGGTTTCTATGCTGGATATTCTGAAGGAATTTCTTAATAAAGATCATCTTGGCTGGAATAAAAAGTCAAATCATTAAAATTATAACATTTTATTTTAAACGACCTTAATGAGTAGTCTCATGGTAAAAAAAAATACTATTATTAACCGGCGTCAATTCATTGTAAAATCAATTGTTGGCGCATGTGGCTTAGGTGCCGTGTACGGAACGTTTAAGTTTGGCTTATCGTCGCAGGATAGTTATGCTGAATCACTTCAGAATGCTAATTACGGCAAAGTTGAAAATCCCCTTAATAATAACAATGCGCTCTTTTTTAACCAACATCAATACGCAGTCGTCGCAACGATAGCCGGGCTTATAATACCTAGCGATGATGAGCCTGGAGCTAATGAGGCGCATGTTGTCGATTATATTGACAACATAACTTATAGGCACGAGAAAAAAGAGCAGCTATATACAAAAGGATTAGATTGGCTAGACAAATACTGTCAAGCTAAGTACGGCATAGGGTTTCTGGATTTAAATCAGATAGAACAGATTGAAATTGTTAATTACGCTTTAGGTGACCGGCCAAGTAAGAGCTTTTTGCAACGTGTCCAGAGAAAAATACACAAAATTTACGATGGGATTAACAGTATTGGTTTCAATAGGCGTTTCTTTCAGGAAATACACGAGGATGTAATCGATGGGTTCTATTCTAATCCAATTTCATGGCAAGCTATAGGGTATTTCGGTCCCCCAAATCCGGTTGGATATCCTGATTTTACCGAAAAACCGTCAGCCGCACAATATCAGGATAGCATTCGTCTGGTTGATGATGCCAGTTGTATTACTTGTCATGAAAGAGGTGAACATCCAAGAGGTGGCCTAATTGATCATTCGTGTACTGTTTGTCACCGACCACACCATCCTTGGCCATACGATGAATCGTCCTTTTATCTCGAGGATCATGTTGGTGTAATTTTTTCTAGTCCAGATCGAAAAAGTGGAGATTTATAATTGAATAAATATAGTAATAAGGCTGATGTCTGTATTATTGGTTCAGGTTGCGGCGGATCAGTTGTAGCAAAAGAGTTAGCTGAAAAGGGTTTGAGCGTTGTTGTTTTGGAAGCTGGACGGCGGCTGAATCCTCTTAAAGATTATACTTCGGCTAGACCCGATTGGGAACTAATGCGTGATGTTAACAGGAGGTTGTTTACTGTTCCTGCGCTGTTGCAGCGTACTTCTGGAAATCAGACTGGTCGCCCTCCTAAACCCTTTGAAGTTCATGGTGTTGGCGGCGGATCACTTCGTTACCTGGCGTACGTACCTCGATTTCGGCCTGATGATTTTATGGTGTATACACTTGATGGAGTTGGGGCTGACTGGCCAATAACTTATGAAGATTTAGTTCCCTATTATAGAAGGGTTGAAGTCGAGCTTGGCGTTTCAGGATTAGCCGGGGACCCGTGGACTCCGAATGTTGAAGACTATCCAAATCCTCCTTTTCCATACTCCTATGCTAATAAAATAATTAAACGAGGATGTGATAAATTGGGACTTAAGCTTTGGCCTGCACCAATGGCAAGGCTTTCGCGCTACTTTGATGGAAGACCGCATTGTATTCAATGTGGCCAATGTGTCTCAGGGTGCATGTCCGGTGCAAAATCGAGTATGGATGTAACGTATATCAGAAAAGCCGAATTAACTGATAATGCAGAGGTTCGAGCGCAGTGCATCGCTACTGAAATCAGGACTGATAGCAGTAGTGGGAAAGCTAAAAGTGTAGTCTATTTTGACAAAGATGGTATTGAGCATGAGCTGGAAGCTAGAATTATTGTTGTTTCAGCTGGCAGTATCCAGTCACCCAGACTGCTGTTAAATTCAAAATCTAAAGCATTCCCTGATGGTTTAGGCAATAGCAGTGGATTGATTGGCAAGTATTTCATGCAGCATTTAGGTGTTAACGCGACAGCAATCTTCTCAGAACGTATAGATTCGTTCAGAGGGTTCTTTGGTGGGGCAACTTCTCAAGATTATTCTCAGACGAATGTTAAAAATTCGTTCGCGCGTGGCTGGCGGCATGATTTACATAGCGGTATTTCGGGCCCGCTGGACATGCTAAACGGTAAACGCCTTTGGGGAAAACAGCTCAAGGATTATATGCGACGCAATTTCGGACATGTAGCTGGTGTTCTTGTGTCTGGAGAGCAGCTTCCCGATGAAAGAAACAGTGTGTTGTTGGATTCGGAAGTCAAAGATGAATACGGGATGCCCGTACCGAAAATAACTTTTGAATGGCGTGAAAACGACAAACTAATGCACGTCGCGATGGAAAAAAATCTGAAAGATATCATGGCTGCAGCAGATGCATTAAAAATTGACAGCATTAAAACGTGGCCAGGAAGTAGTGTCCACAATTTAGGGACATGTCGGATGGGCAATGATCCAAAAGCCTCGGTATTAAATAGTTTTTGTCAGTCGCACGATGTTTCCAATTTATTTGTCGTCGATGGAAGCTTTTTCGTAACGGGGGGAACAGCTAACCCATCATTGACGATACATGCAGTAGCAGTTCGTACTTCGGATTATATAGTGAAACAGTTAAGCAGAATGGAATTATAGCTTAGACCTTTGAAATCTAGACATGGTAGATAACAGTGCTAATGGAAAGCGGTTGATTTTTGTCGGTGGGGCACCCCGGTCCGGGACGACCTTGGTGCAAAATATGCTCGACTCTCATCCCCTGATAATAGGGGGACCTGAGTTTCTTCATATCCCTGATCTCATGCAATTACGGAAAAAGTTTCATTATTCGATTTCAGTTGACTACATATCTCTTTTTTGCTCCAAAAATGAAATCGATAAGTTTTTAGTGTCTTGGGTGGAAAGTTTATTTTTACCTTTGGCCGACAAAGAAAATTGTGATTTCTATAGTGAAAAGACGCCAGAGAATATTGTATATTTTCCTGAAATGATGGAGCTTTTTACAAAATCACATTTCATACAGGTGATAAGAGATCCGAGAGCAATTGTCTCGTCAATGCAACAAGTAAAGAAGCGAGCTATTAAGAAGGGTATTACTGTTCCTTTTTTTACGGTAAATCATCACACAAGCATTGACTATGTGGAAAAATGCTATGCTGTGGGGTTTACTGCAGCAAAAAAATATCCTGATAAAGTTTTTACAGTTGTTTACGAACAGTTACTTTTAAATCCGGAGCAGGAAACAAAGAAAATTTGTGATTTTTTAGGGTTGGAATGGAGCCAAGATATGTTGACTCCAAAAGATAAAAAACACTTAGGCGAGCTGGCGATAACAACAAAATCAAAAGAGCTTTGGTATAACAGTCTAGAGTATAATAAAAATCCGGATCGTAATAACATAGGAAAGTGGAAAAAAAAACTTTCAATAAATGTACAGGCTAATATTATTCAGAGGTTTAAAAATAACAAAGAGCTTCAGCAGTATGGATATGTATTTTCGTTTGAGGGTATATCGATTTTTGCGCAGGCAATAGCTAAGGTCGATTTTTTATGGTGGTTATTCCGGCGAAAAGTCCGTAATTTTTTTGATATGAAAGTGCTTACAAAGATGTAACGAGAAAGAAACAACAAAGTGCTGCTGGAAAAGCATTTAAAACAACAACTTTTGAAGCCGATAAATAAGAAATTATGGGGAGATCAATTAAGTCTTTTAAGAAGAAAATAGAGCCCAGCTACCTATGGCAGCGCTTTTGGATGCTCTTTGCTGGACACTCGCGTTTTGGACGAATTGCTTATGGTTTTGCAGCAATATTTACTCTTCCCAGCCCTCAACGGTTTAAGATAGCTCAATTATATGCCAAAGGCTATATCTCAACCCAGGCCACATTGGCTCACTCCAAAACGATATTTGGAAAACATTGTTTTATTGATCACAGAGTGATGTTTTTTGAGGATAAAGATGGAGAGAAGATCGTGTTGGAAGATGGGGTGCACCTACATCGGGATAGTATTCTTCAGACTGGACAAGGTGGAGGTATAATTATTGGTGCTGATGTACATATTCAGCCTCGCTGCCTACTCTCGGCTTATTGTGGTGAAATTCGCATTGGCGCTGGAACAGAAATTGCTGCCAACTGTGCATTTTACTCATACAACCATGGCATGGCTTTAGGGAAAAAGATTCGTCGTTTACCTTTAGAATCAAAGGGTGGAATTGTGATACAGGATGACGTATGGCTAGGCTATGGAGTTATCGTTTTAGATGGTGTACATATCGGAAGTGGCGCTGTGGTAGGTGCTGGGTCTGTTGTCACCCAGGATATTCCTGCCGACGCCATTGCAGCAGGAGTTCCCGCCAAGGTGATGACTTATAGAAAAATTGAGGGTGCTTGATATGTCGAGTCAGGCTTTGGTGAGCGTGGTCACCCCCGTGCATAATGGAGCTGAGTTTATCGCTCAGTGCATTGAGAGTGTGTTAGTCCAGAGTTATGACAACTGGGAATATATAATTGTTGAAAATGGAAGTGAAGACGAAACGTTAAATATAATTAGACAGTATGCTATTGGTGAACCTCGAATTAGAGTGATTGTAACAGCTGAACTATTGCCGGTGATGAAAAACTGGAACTATGCTCTCAGCAATATCTCCAGTCAGAGTGAATATTGCAAGATTCTTCATGCGGACGATCGATTATACCCAAACTGCATCGAAGAAATGGTACGGGTTGCAGAAAAATATCCATCGGTTGGATTAGTTGGTTCATATGCTCTGTGGGGCAATAGAGTTAAAGGGGACCGACTTAAGGTCGGAAAACCGTTTTTTTCTGGTAAAGAAATTGCCAGATTAGCATTACAGCAACTCATCTATCCTTTTCTTTCCCCCAGTGTATTGTTAATTCGGTCGAATTTATTAAGAGAAAATGATATTTTCTATGATGAATCGGTACTTTATGCGGATGTTGATAGCTGTTACAAGATCTTAGAAAAGTATGATTTTGGCTTTGTCAATCAGGTCTTGACGTATATTGGTAAACATGAGGATTCAATCACCTCCAAAGAGTGTAAACCTCTCAAAACAATGATCTGGCAAAACTTCGATTTGTTTATCAGGCATGGCAGAACGTTTTTATCTGAAGAAGAATATAATAGAGAATTTTTGAAACGTAAAAGACACTATTTTCAATTCCTTGGGACGAGTCTCTTTACCCGTAGAAATATAGATTTTTGGGAATATCACAAGTCAGGGCTAAAGAAAATCGGTATCTCATTTAGCTATATAGAGCTTCTATGTTATTGGTTAGCATTCAAAATGCGAAATGCGTCTTTTAAGTTCGAAAGACTGAACGAAAAAATACGCAAGACGAGTATTATCTAGAATTTAGACCACAACGAGCAAGTTCTTCAGTAATTATTTCACATCCAAGAAAATCCAGTTTTCCGGGCACGTTTTCCAGTTTTCCGAACGCATCTCTAGCGACATTCCGATTTTTTTCAGATGATCTCCCCCCACAATTTCAATATCTTCTTCATGTAGAGATCGCGAGCATCACTTTTTTATATAAACCTAAGGTTGTGAAAAATTGCATACACGTTCTTTTTGCCCAAAAAAGATGGAGTTGTTTTGTTAAATTTTTTTATCTTGTGTGAAATACAGACGACAACAGACATACTTTGCAACATGTTGATTGTTATACGGATAACAACTAGTACGCAAAGTGTATAGTTTCTGGCGGAGGTGTTTTTCGATTTAATTTTTTAGTTTGAGATGTTAGATTTTGGCACACGAATGCACGCATTTGTGCTATTGATATATGACAAAGTTCTTTATTCCTGTTTTATCTGTGGTCAGATGGATTGAAATTTGCTAGAAAAATTACTTGTATATATTAATCCAGAAGAGAGAGGGACGTAAATAGTAGGAGTTTTTCTTGAGGGTGTGATTATGAAAATTTCAAAAAAGTGTTTAATTGTACAGTGCGTGCTGTTTGTATTATTCCTGGCCGAATATAGTTTTGCGTTGTCACCCCAGGTTCTGCTAGTTTGGGGGGAAGTAGACAATCTAAAGAATAATCTCTACTTGAGTGAACAGGTAGACGGAAAGTGGTCAACTCCAATTGTTCTCGCTTCTGATGATCATCCTAATGTTTTGCCGACTTTGATCAAAAACTCTAGGAATGAGGTTTGGGTCGTTTGGACTAGCCTCGACAACGGTAAGGGTACGTTGCGATATCGTCATTTCCGCAATGGAGAGTGGGGGGGAGTAGTGGAAATCTTGACATCCACAGAAACTGATATGGCCCCATCTCTCCAAGTAGATGATCAGGGAGTTGCATGGCTTGTATGGGCCGGTCTAAACGGTGACGATGATATATATTTCTCAAACTGGACTGAGGTTGGCTGGACAGATCCGCAACTGTTAAATAGCGATGATGCTTGGCCGGATATCCTTCCTCGACTGGCCATTAATGAGTACGAACAATTACAAGTTAAATGGTCGGGATTTAATGGAAAGCGTTATACAGATTATATTAGTATTTGGGATGGGAAGCGATGGACTCCGGAAGAGGAGATCGAAACATTGCCCGATGAAAACAACACATCTTCAAAAGTATCAGATATTTTACCTCAATTTGTTGATGATATAAGTCAGGCTGCTCTATATATAGAAAAGCCTGGTGGCGGACAAGGGGATGTTTACTACCGTGATCAATTGAAATAAGATGCATCTCTAAATGTAACCATAATACTTCTATTCCTATTGGTGGTGATCATGGCCATAAATTATCAAATTAATATGTTAAGAAAATCATATCGATTCAAAAACAGTACTTGTCTCTTTACTGTTTTAGTCCTTCTTTTGCTTGGTGTTCAGGCGAAAGCAGCCCACTATGATATTCTGGCATTTGGGGATAGTATAACTCAAGGCGTCAAGATTGATAGTGACGGTAATAAGACCGGTATACTCTCTCCCCCTGCTGGAGCCAGGACGAGTGATGGTTATGAACCAGAACTGGAATTGCTGGCTGCAGACATTCCGGACACCGTTTATGTTTACAACTGGGGATACGGCGGAGAACGAACCAATGTCGGATTAGACCGCATTGACTCGACTCTCGCGTCAAGGCGTGCACAATACATCTTAATTATGGAAGGAACCAACGATATATTAGCTGGTATATCAACAGCGACAACGGTTTTTAACCTATCGCAAATGATCGTTAAGAGTCGTAAGGCTTTTGTAGAGCCAATTCTTGCAACTGTTACGCCATGTACCATATCAGAAGCGTGGGCCGCCGATAGGAATAACATAATAGCAAATGACCTGAACGTGAAGATCAGGCAACTTGCGATCAATAAAAATGTAGTTCTGGCAGATCAGTATAATAATTTATCTCCTCCGCCTAATGGGACAGGCTGGGAGACTATTTATAACTCAGGAGATGGGCTTCATCTAAGTGATGAAGGCGAGAGAAGAGTTGCAAAAACGTGGTTTGATTCACTCTTGGTATCAACTTATGCTCAATTCCAACAGGATTTAGGCAACCAGGGCATCGTATCCATAGAAGCAGAACATTTTAATGCAAACACTCCCTATTCAAATCAAAATTGGATATCAAACGTAACGGCTGGATCATCGGGCAATGAAGCAATGGAAGCTGCGCCAAACAGTAAGGTCAGCGTAACCGCGAATTATGCCCCCAACAATAGCCCTCGTTTGGATTTTGATGTTAATTTTGTCAAAACCGGGACACATTACGTCTGGGTACGAGGTTACGGGCCGGATTTAGGGAGTGACAGCATCCATATTGGATTGGATGATAGAGCAGTACCTTCAGCAGGTTCCATGAAGTCATTCAGCCCAAATAAATCCTGGATATGGTGTGGTGATGCCGAAGGTACAGGAGTATTGGCTCCTGCGACAATCAATATTGTATCGACTGGTATACACACCATCAATGCCTGGATGCGGGAAGATGGTTTCATTTTTGACAAGATTGTAATCACAACAGATCCGAATTACGTACCAACAAATATAGGCCCAGGAGAAAGCCCATATTTTGATAGTGGGTCTTCGGGGTTGTATGCGCCGCGGGTCCTTTCGATTGCACCTGACAGTGCCGCTGTCAACAGTGTATATCTTTACGATGTGAATGCATCAGGTTCACCGGAGCCGAGTTTTGTTTTGACTAATGGACCTGCCGGCATGGTTATAAACCCAGTTACAGGCGTATTGTCATGGACACCAAATGCGGCTGGAACCTATTTTGTCACGGTGGTCGCTCAGAATACCATTGGCTCTGATTCTCAGAGTTTTATAATAACGGTGCCTGATCAGTCCACTTTACCAACAGATGCGCAATTCCAACAGGATTTAGGCAACTGGGGTATCGTATCCATAGAAGCAGAGCATTTTAATGCAAACACGCCATATTCAGGCCATAACTGGATATCAAATGTAACGGCCGGATCATCGGGCAATGGAGCAATGAAAGCTGCGCCAAACAGTAAGGTCAGCGTGACGGCGAATTATGCCCCCAACAATAGCCCTCGATTGGATTTTGATGTTAATTTTGTCAAAACCGGGACACATTACGTCTGGGTACGAGGTTACGGGCCGGATTTAGGGAGTGACAGTATCCATATTGGATTGGATGATAGAGCAGTACCTTCAGCAGGTTCCATGAAGTCATTCAGCCCAAATAAATCCTGGATATGGTGTGGCGATGCCGAAGGTACAGGGGTGTTGGCCCCTGCGACAATCAATATTGCATCGACTGGTATACACACCATCAATGCCTGGATGCGGGAAGATGGTTTCATTTTTGACAAGATTGTAATCACAACAGATCCGAATTACGTACCAACAAATATAGGCCCAGGAGAAAGCCCATATTTTGATAGTGGGTCTTCGGGGTTGTATGCGCCGCGGGTCCTTTCGATTGCGCCTGACAGTGTCGCAGTCAACAGTTTATTCCAGTACGATGTGAATGCATCAGGTTCACCGGAGCCGAGTTTTGTTTTGGCTAATGGGCCTGCCGGCATGGTTATAAACACAGCTACAGGCGTATTGTCATGGACACCCGATTCAGTTGGAACCTATTTTGTCACGGTGATCGCCCAGAATACCATTGGCTCTGATTCCCAGAGTTTTACAATAACAGTTCTTGATCAGTCCTCCTTACCAACAGATGCGCAATTTCAACAAGATTTAGGCAACCGAGGCATCGTATCCATAGAAGCAGAGCATTTTAATGCAAAAACGCCCTATTCAACCCATAGCTGGATATCAAACGTAACGGCCGGATCATCGGGCAATGGAGCAATGAAAGCTACGCCAAACAGTAAGGTCAGCGTAACCGCGAATTATGCCCCCAACAATAGCCCTCGTTTGGATTTTGATGTTAATTTTGTCAAAACCGGGACACATTACGTCTGGGTACGAGGCTACGGGCCGGATTTGGGGAGTGACAGCATCCATATTGGATTGGATGATAGAGCAGTACCTTCAGCAGGTTCCATGAAGTCATTCAGCCCAAATAAATCCTGGATATGGTGTGGTGATGCCGAAGGTACAGGAGTATTGGCTCCTGCGACAATCAATATTGTATCGACTGGTATACACACCATCAATGCCTGGATGCGGGAAGATGGGTTCATTTTTGATAAGATTGTAATCACAACAGATCCGGATTATGTACCAACAAATATAGGCCCAGGAGAAAGCCCATATTTTGATAGTGGGTATTTGGGATTGTATGGCCCGCAGATCATCTCGATTGCACCTAACAGTGTTATAGTCAACAGTGTATATCAATACGATGTAGATGCATCAGGTTCACCGGAGCCGAGTTTTGTTTTGGCTAATGGACCTGCCGGCATGGTTATAAACCCAGCTACAGGCGAATTGTCATGGACACCCTACTTAGTTGGAACCTATTCTGTCACGGTAATCGCCCAGAATAGTATTGGTTCTGATTCCCAGAGTTTTGTAATAACAGTTCTTGGTCAACCCCCCTTGCCTTCGGGACTGGTGTCATACTGGACCTTGGACGAAACCGGAGGGTCAGTATTTCGGGACGAGACAGGGCTAAACGACGGAACATGTACATCTAACTGTCCTGATCCGACAGCAGGTCTGGTTGATGGTGGGCAATATTTCAATGGAACTCGCAGTATTAATGTGGCCTCTGAAAGTTCACTGGACTGGCAACTTGGAGAAAGTTTTTCTCTTGAATTCTGGATGCATAAAAGCACCGTAACATTTGAGAACGAACCGGTGATTGATCGTTACGACAAGTCGACTAACGCTCATTGGTGGGCTGGAATTGGACATGCAGTAGGGCCTGATAAAGCGAGGTTTTATGTCCGTGACCGTGCCGGCATGGCTTTTAGCGTGTCTGGTAGCACGATTTTGACCGATGGGAATTGGCATCACGTTGTTGCTGTGCAGGATGCTGTCATGTCTCAGTTGCGGATATATGTAGACGGCGTATTGGAAGGGACAACCTCGACATTGTTTAGTTCAGATTTTGTCATGCCGTCTACCCCTGTTACAATAGGTCAGGTTGCGCTTACAGATTCAGTTACCGTTGAGTTCATTGGAAGACTTGACGAAGTTGCTGTTTACAATCGTACTATGAGTCTGAACGAAATATTGGCCCATTTTAATAATGGATATTTGGGACTAGGTTATTTCGAAACACCCTAGTACCACGTAACATTTATAAATTCTGATAAAGTTTAATTAGCTAAGTCCTTGCATCGGACGTAATGAACTGCCAATCAATAATGTTGGTTGGTTCTATCCGACAGGTTTACTGGGGTTTAATAGGCGGAAACGTTTCTTCACAGACCTAGTGATTTTTCCAATTCGATCACGAATTACAAAGCCAGTACTCCCGATCCCAAATGGTTCATTGAAGGGGAACTGCAGCAATTCTGGCCAGGTGATGGAAATTACATCTTCCGCCAACCTCTCAGATTCCTTGTAGTGTTCAGGGAACGAGAGCATGTTGGAAATTATTCTTCGGTGTGAAAGAAGCCAAAATTGCGGAATACTCTGTTGACTACCGTAAAGTATTGGAGCAGCCCAACAGCCTAACCGTTGCTCTAGGTAAAGTAAATCCAATACATGTCTCTCCGATAACGAAGGAAGCCCATCTAACCAGCATTTTCCTGCTTGCGTTATTAACGGATGCGGAGGTACTCCAAGAATCGAATGTAACCGGGATGCGTCGTATATATTATCTGATGGGATATTTCGATAATATGCTCGCGAAACTTCAGCTACCATACCCGGTAAATTTGCCCGCATTGGATCTGATTGCGCCCACGTTGCTGTACTTTTCCATACAGAACCTGCGACACAGTGCCCTACGCGTTCCTGCCAATGCGCAAGTTCTCTGTCGGAAGCATTCAAATCCTTTATGATTTTCGCGTTTAGATTAAATTTCTTCGATAGCATCTTCGCAACATATGCATCCAATTTATCGCCGTATCTTTGGCTGGCACGTGTCAAAAATTCAATTTTACCAACATGGTTTCGAGCACACGCAAGTATCATTCGAGTATCGCGGCCAGCTGTCAGGTTCGCTTTTAGTGGATAAATTTTGGCGATAGCTTCGATTTGGGCTTTTACGATAGATGTAATTTCTTCTACCGAATTTATTATATTTTCTTGAATTTGAATTTTTGATTTTGGCCAGAAACGTTTTGCGTTAAATGTATTAAGATCCAAGTAGTGATTTGGTAACAAGCGATAAACGCTTTGTTTCGCTGTCAAGCCAAAGGGATACCAGTACTTTGTATTCGGAATATTAATTGTGCGCCTGAGGTTGTAATGTATATCGCTGTCTTCAGTTGGAGGAAGCATACTTGTGGTTGACGCTACAAGTCGTTCTCGAGCACAGTAAACGCAACTATGTTCCCCCGCTGCGTTTACGTAGACCCTTCCTGGATCGACAAGAATCACTATCCACCGTCCACCAAATTTATACAAGTCATCCTCCAACTCTTGAAAGTTAATAGACAGCTCTCCCGACACAATAATTTGCCTCTCACAGTCAATCGGCCAACCAAGCATCCAACCTTTTTGTTTTGCCCGTTCGTTAAGCACTTTGACAATTTGAATATCAGGATGGGAGTATAACGTCCAAGATCCAAGCGAGTCTGATATCCAGTTAGTTGGTACGTTACAAATATTTTCTGCGAGTAAAAACTGATGAGGTAAATCCATATCTTTCTCCTGGAGTCTGTTATGATTCTTCATCTTGCTCTACTGTTGTATGTAATGACATTTCCTTTCATGTTGTTTAGATACCACGACATGGTTTAATAGCACCAGGAACCCCAACAGCATCAGGATGATCACCGCTGACAGAATTTGGCAATCAGCGTAAAAAGCACTTCCATTGCCTCGGGATTTTGCTGCAGAGAATATGATTTACGCTGATTCTTGCAATCCGCCACGATTAATATTGCTTGATTTAGAACCGTCAGCAATAGTACCATTCCTAAAGCAAAACTTACTCGAAATTGGCGATCTACAATAGGTTTCTGACCCATCAGCTCAATTTTAAATCTTCTACCAGCAGTTTCATGCTGGTGATATTGTTTTAGGCGGCAATTTTGCACAAGGTGCTTTTGGAGCAGATGTGCAATATATAGGTATCGTTGTCGAACAACAATGAAAAGGAATTGATGGAATTATATTGAGTTCAAACGAAATAGACAATTAATGATAAGAGGGGTTTTTATGACGGTAAAACCTATACTAGTCACTGGATCTCCGCGCTCGGGAACAACTTGGGTTGGAAGAATGCTGGCAGTTTCACCACAACTCTATTACGTCAGTGAACCTTTTAACCCAAATTACGGACCTGGACGTGGCGTATGTAATATAAATTTTACCCATCATCAAACGTACATTTCAGAAGAAAATCAGAAGAAATATTATAAGCCTATTAAAAAAATGATTGAAGGTAAGTATAATGTATTAGCTGCAATCTGTGATTCCAAATTAGGAAAAAAAGATCTGATTGATGTCTGGCGTAAGAAAAAAGAATTTGTAGAGCAACGTAAACAGTTCAAGGTACCATTGATAAAAGATCCAATAGCAGCAATGTCTGCAGGATGGTTAGGGAAAAAATTCGATATTAATGTCATTGTTATGATAAGACATCCTGCAGCATTTGTGGCCAGCATGAAAAGGCTAAACTGGACATTTCGTCCATCAAAGTGGGTATTATCCCAACCGCTACTAATTAGAGATTATCTGTCCCCTTTTGAAGAAGAAATTAAACACCTTACCGACTCAAAGCACGATATAATCGATAGAACCGCTTTAATGTGGAAAATTATTTATTTTGTTGTGCTAAAATACCAGGAAGCATATAGGGATTGGATGTACTTACGGCATGAGGATATATCTCTTGATCCTTTGCCGCATTTTGAGAAACTCTATAAGAGGTTTAACTTGGATTTTACGGATGACGCGCAAGAACAAATTCTTATTCATTCAAATGTGTCAAATCCAACACATTCAAGTGGCATCGACAAGTTGTTGAAACTTAACAGTAAAAAGGTTATTTCTAACTGGAAGAATGTCTTGTCTGGTGAGGAAATAAAAAGAATTAAAGAGAGAGTCGATGATGTCTCAAGACACTACTACTCTGAAAGCGATTGGAAGATGGATAAGGTATTAAAATAATTTTTTGAAGTCATTGGGGATCTCTGCTCTGAAGCCAAGTAGATGCTGTGCTTCACATTTCTCTGGGAGAAATGAAATTAGAACACGTGGATGAAACAAATGAAATGAATAAAACAGGCAAAAATAATATTGAAAACAGTGCCTCTCAAAATAGAGATAATAAGGGTAAGCGCCGGCTCCAAGCAACAAAAGGCTGGGTGCCCTTAAATGTCAAAGAAATTATCTTTTTTAAAGATTTGCTGTATTTTCTGACGTGGAAAGAAATCAAAGTTCGTTATAGGCAGACCGTTATGGGTATGTCCTGGGCAATCATGCAACCTTTTTTTACTATGGTTGTTTTTTCAATCTTTTTTGGCAGGCTAGCCAAAATTCCTTCGGATGGGATTCCCTATCCTTTGTTCTGCTATAGCGCGATGCTACCATGGCTTTTGTTTGCTAATGGCGTCACAAAATCCGCCAATAGTCTTGTCGGTAATGCGCCATTACTGAAAAAGGTATACCTGCCAAGAATTTTTCTCCCTGTCTCGACAATTATGTCTGGAATTATTGATTTCTTTCTGGCCTTTATCGTCCTGATAGGCATGATGTATTATTACGGAATCTCTCTTACTCTAAATATTATCTGGCTACCTTTTTTTATGATTGCCGCTGTTGGTGCTTCACTCGGTGTAGGGCTCATACTCTCTGCCCTGAACGTCCAATTTCGTGATGTTCGCTTGTTGGTGCCTTTTTTGGTACAGCTCTGGATGTTTTTGACACCTGTCGTTTATCCGACTAGTCTTTTGGCGGAACGTTGGCATCTCTTATATTCATTGAATCCAATGGTTGGTGTTGTTGATGGATTCCGTTGGGCACTGCTGGGAGTTGGTTCAAAACCCGGAATTGGTATTATAACCTCTTTACTAGTAGTCGTTGTGTTGCTGGTAGGCGGTGTTTCTTATTTTTGCAGGATGGAAAAAACTTTTGCGGATGTAGTGTGAGCCTATTATGAACGTATCAATCAGTGTCAATGATGTGTCAAAAAAATTTCTTATCGGTTCCGTCGCCAAAAAAAACGAGAATCTCGGCGAGTATCTTATGAGAACCATGAAGTCGCCTTTTGTGAAAGCTGCTGGACTTTTAAGGGGAAAAACCTCCGCTGCTGCTGAACTTGATCAAGATTTCTGGGCGTTGCGTAATGTTTCTTTTGATGTGAAACCAGGAGAAGTCGTTGGGCTCATTGGCCGCAATGGGTCGGGGAAGAGTACTCTACTCAAGATATTAACCGGTATTACTGAACCGACGGATGGGTTTGCTGACTTATATGGACGAGTAGGATCATTGTTGGAAGTAGGCACGGGATTCCATCCGGAACTTACGGGCCGCGACAACGTGTTTCTCAGTGGGGCAATTCTTGGGATGTCTAGATTTGAAATCAAGGCCAAGTTTGATGAAATCATTGATTTTTCAGGTGTCGAAAAATTCATTGATACTCCAGTGAAACATTATTCCAGTGGCATGTATGTGCGTTTGGCTTTTGCAGTGGCAGCCCATTTGGAGCCGGAAATTTTATTTATTGACGAGGTGTTGGCTGTAGGAGACTCTCGTTTCCAGAAAAAGTGCTTGGATAAGATGGATGATGTGGGTAAGCAAGGTCGAACAATACTTTTCGTTTCCCACCAAATGTCGGCAATAACAAGACTCTGCAGCAGAGCAATTCTGCTTCAAGACGGGCAGATGATTGAGGACGGACCTGCTCAGGAGATAGTAGGAAAGTATATGACGGTTGGTGAAAGCGCCCTTGGGTATCGTGAGTATAACGATAGTGTAAAGCAACCAGGCGGTGATGTGGCCAGGCTTTTAAGCGTCAGGGTTTGCGATGATAACGATGAAGTATCGGAGGTAGTTGATATAAGAAATTCAGTCTTTCTGGAAATGGAATTTGAAGTGATAACTTCTGAACACATCTTATTACCTCATTTTAGCTGTTTTAATGAATCAGGGGTGCGCCTTTTTGTTACCGTTGATCGAGATGAAACATGGCGGAAGAGAAAAAGACTAAAAGGAAGATATAAAAGTAAGGTGAAAATTCCCGGAAATTTTTTTGCTGAAGGTACTATTTTTGTTAGTGCAAATATGATGACACTTGAACCAGACACGGTCCAGTTTGTTGAAAAGGATGCGGTTGCGTTTCAAGTCGTTGATTCGTTAGATGGTGATTCTGCACGAGGGGATTACGCAGGTAACATGCCGGGAGTCGTTCGCCCTGTTTTTGATTGGACAAATGAATATTATAAGGATTGATCTTGTCTCGGTAGTGTAAATTATTCGTTCAGTGGCAATTTAGGTTTATTTATTCTGTGTTTTAGGCATGAAAATACTCGGAGCCAAAGCACTTCCATAATTAGTGCAACAATGTAGTTTTAACAACCAAGAATAGCGAAAATTATATAAGGTGCATTTTGTTATGAGTATAAAGAGTAAAGCGCTATTATTGTCGCGTGTCGTGAAAGGGGCATTTTTATTTCCACGTGAAGCTAATATTTGTTTATGGCATGCAGGACGTTGTGGTTCTACCGTGCTCTCCTCTCTCCTGGAGAGCGATGGGAGGTTTGATTGGAAGGGAGAGTATCTAGAAAAACGATCTAAGATAGTGGAGAGTGGAAAAGGTGACGTTGAACAAATATGGAGACAAGGTCTTAGATCCCTTAAGAATGATATTTTCACAAGCAATGTTAAATATTTAGGGATAGAAATGAAGCTTTGGCACGCCGTTAGGTTTGGTAAAGATGCAAAGTATATTTTTAACTCGTTGATGGGGCTCGGTTTTAATCGACACGTGATTCTGGAAAGACGGAATTACCTCCGCGTGTATTTATCTGGAAGAGTTCTTGTTGCTAGTGGAGTTTCGCACACTAATAGTGAGAAGAATATATATAATAAACAGATAATTGTAGACGTGGAAAATGCGTTGAAGGAAGTGGTTCTGTGTGACGAGTTTTATAGAAACTTGAAGGCAACACTTCCAACAGATAGTCTATATTTAAGTTATGAAGATCATATTTTTGAGGATCCTCGGATTGCTTACGGAATGTTCGTTAATCACTTCGATCTTCAACCGCGGGATTTGACTGTCCGGTTGAAAAAGACTAATGATAGGCCAGCGGGAGATCTTGTCGAGAACTGGGGAGAGGTAGTCGCCGTATTTCGTGAAACACCTTATTCTTGGATGACCGGCAGTTAGTTTGAAGTGAATCACCGTGATAGTTTGTTGAGTTTTTTCGAATATAAGCTGTTTATAGAATCTACCTCGTTGGTTTGTCCTGTTTAAAGGTGTTGCCCTAGAGTGGTCATAAACGGAAAGCATATCAATACAAGCGTTGGCGCGAAAGAGATTGCAGTGCGGAATGGGCGAGAGTTCAAGTTCCTCGTTCTGGCGCGCTTTAGCCCTGTGATCCCGAAGGGAGGTGCCGCACTGAGAAATTGCCAGACGATACGAGCTCTTGCCAATTTGGGTGATGTCGATGTAGTGACGGTGGGTGATGAAGTCAGTGCCGGTGAACCAGTTGGGGACGTCCGTCAATGGAAGGGATTCTCGCTATCACGACTATTGCGCAACAAAGGGTTAATCTATCGTGGAAGAAAAAAGGTGTGGCGTGCGATTCCCGGTGCGATACCGATTATAGACAAGTATTTTCAGCCAGAAGTCGTCGAATACCTTGTAGATAGAGTTCAACGTGAGCGTTATGATTTTGCGGTGATTGAAGAGCTGTCCCTCGCTCGCTATCTTCCCGTTCTCCAGAGCGCCGGCTGCCGGACGATCTTCGATGCCCACAACATTGAAAGTGTGCTTCGGACGAAACTTGCAAAGGTGGGGCGTCAAGGATCAAAACTCCATCCTCTTGACCGCTATCTTATTGACCGGCGAATGCTTGGTCTGGAAAGAAAAATTATCAGGCGATCAGATGCTGTATGGGTATGCAGCAAGGTAGACGCTGATCAAATTGCCAGCTTCTATGGCAGGTCCAGGAGTGTATTCGTGATTCCCAATGGAGTCGATGTCAGGGCGTATCGTCACAATGAGGATGTAGCACAGGAGGCCGAGTCGCGAGGGCCGATCCAACTGCTGTACATGGGATCTTATTCCTATTATCCAAATGAAGAGGCGGCTTTGTGCCTTATCAGGGAGGTAATGCCTTTAGTCAGAGCCAAGGGCGAAGAGGTTCGCTTGACTCTAGTGGGGCGGGATCCGAGTTCAGCGATGCTGCAGGCAGCGGGTGGAACAGGGGATGTGACGATCACCGGATCAGTCGAAAGCGTGTTGCCCTATTTGCAGCAATCCAGTCTTATGGTGGTTCCTTTGACTCTCGGTAGCGGTACTCGATTGAAAATTCTTGAGGCATTTGCCGCTGGTTGCCCTGTCATTAGCAGTAGCAAGGGAGCCGAGGGAATAGAGTGTATTGATGAGAGGCACCTCTTGATTAGAGAGTCACCTGAATCGATGGCGAAGGCGGCAATTGAACTCTGGAAGAATACGGGAAAAATGAGATCCATTCAAAAGAATGCACTTGAGCTTGTCTCCAGAAAGTACTCATGGAATTCTGCTGCAGAAAAAATTAAAAACAGTCTGCACTTGAAGGAATGTTAGGCAGGAGACTTCTCCGGCCTGATGAGATAAGTGCCACGTTCTCCAAATGCAAAAAATACCAATGGCCGCAGTGATCACAGAAAGTGAAGGGAGCAGGAAGAGCGTTTGCTTTGTTCCTTATTACAATCAGAATCCCTATCAGTCCCAGTTGAAGGGAAATCTCCGTCTGCTGGGATTCGATGTGTCGTCACGTCCCGCTCTGAAGGGGATGTGCTGGGATTGGATAAAAGGACAATACCGGCCTGATCTTGTTCATCTCCACTGGCTTCCAGAGCTTTTTCCTGGCTTAAAAGGGTGGCGTTGCTCAATGGTTTTTCTTGTTCGGCTGGCGTTCTTAAGCCTTATGGGGGTGCGCTTTGTTTGGACGGTGCACAATCTGTACAGCCACAATGGCAGGTCCAGGTCAATCGAGAAGCTGATGACGAAACGGGTAATGGATATTGTTTCTAAAATAATCGTTCATTCCTCAAAAGCTCTTGAGTTTATTGAAAGCGAATTTGGCGGAAAGAATCTTGACAAAGTAGTGGTTGTTCGACATGGAAATTATATTGGAGTCTATGAAAATGGAGTGAGTAAAGCCGACGCCCGGACAAAACTTGGTCTGGAGAGCAAGGGACTGGTAATTTTGTTTCTGGGAAACGTTCGCGCATACAAAGGTGTGAGAGAGCTAGTAGATGCCTTTGAGGAGATAGGCGGAGAGTGCACTCTTTTGATCGCCGGACGAATTTTTAACGACGCAGGTTTCACAGAACTGGAGCGCACAATTCGGGGTGATAAACGAATCCTCCTGAAGCCAGGGTATGTTCCGGATGAGGAGATTCAGTACTATATGAATGCAGCGGATGTGGTTGTGTTCCCATATCAAGAAATCTTGACCTCGGGAGCTGTGATTCTCGCAATGTCATTCGGAAAGGCATGCATCGCGCCCCTTATTGGCGCCATTCCAGATGTTCTGGATGATCAAGGAGCTATTCTCTACCATCCAGACAGGGATGGCGGGTTGAGAAATTCTCTTTGTCAAGCTTTCGTTAGGCATGAAGAATTAGAGGGGATGGGGTGTCATAACCTCTCACGGGCGAGAGAATGGGGTTGGGATCGGGTTGCCGCAGCGACTGCCGCGGTTTACCGAGAGGCTTTAAGCGGCCGGATGCTCTCGGCGGGCTGAATGAGCGCGTATGTGTCACCCAAGCACAACAATTGATTTTTCGAAGGTCACCGGGTAACTCTTCGATTTTTTTATCGGTTGCTCTGATTTGACCCTTACTGTCCTTTGTTACCGTATTTGCCTAGTTTCACTATAAAAAGAGATAATATTTTGAAATTATTTGTGTAAGAAAAGAAAAAAATGATAAGGTATCGAGAGAGTCTAGTAAAAAAGCACTGAAAAGGCATACACATGACTAGATACAAAAGTAACCGGCAGTTGCAACTGGAAGGTTTTAATTTTCGTGATCATTTGTAAATTTTTGGGGCAGCAGTGATGCAAAGAATAAAACCATACATAATACCTATAATTACTCTGACATTGTTTGTTGTCGCATATAGCCCGGCGCTAAGCAGTATAAGCAGGAAATGGTATCAGTCTGATGATTATACTCATGCTTTCTTTACCGTTCCGATCGTTATATACATGCTCTGGCTGAGGCGGAACCTGTTGACGGAAGGAAAAGGTCAACCTTTTCTCGGTTTGTTGTTTATTGTTATTTCGGTCTTTTTATATCTGGTTTCTGTACAGTTACAAATCCCAACAATAATGTACATAGTCACTGCTTTTACTATAATCAGCGGATTGATTTATTTTGCTGGTTTTCGGGTGTTAAAAGAGATGGCCATCCCAATAGTTCTGATTTTTTTATTAATCCCGATTCCAAACCAATTGTTGTCAATGGTGACTGCCTCTCTTCAACTCAAGATATCTTATGCAAGCGAAATGGTTATGCAATTCTTCTCTGTCCCCGTTTTCAGGGAGGGGAATGTATTGCATATTCCAGACAGGACCTTTCAGGTTGTTGAAGCCTGCAGCGGGATTCGTTCACTGATTACTATAATGACCCTGAGCCTCATTTTAGGGTATTTCACCCTGAAAAAATCGAGGTCTACTTTGCTCTTGTTTATCTTTAGTATCCCCGTAGCAATTCTTCTTAACATTGTCAGGGTTGTTTTTCTTGTGCTGGCTTATTACTATTTTCAGGTCGACCTTACTTCAGGTCTGACACATACAATATTCGGTTTAGTTCTATTCCTTACCGGACTTGCCCTGTTGTATTTATTTCAGAGGATATTGGAATTTTGGGAAACAAAAAAGTAACACAATCGTTTATACTTATTGCCATATTACTGATCGCCAGTTTTTTTGTATACAATACACCCGAATCTGTCGAAGTGAAAAAAAATATTGACCTGAAGACTGTCTTTGGGCCAATTGAGGGATATGATATCACCTATAGAAGCCCTTTGGATGAAGATATATTCACGTTTCTTGAGTTGGATGATTACACCTCAATCAATTATGCAAAAGATGGGACAAGTATCAACTTGTATATTGGTTATTATAATAGTCTCGAAAAAGTTTCCGCCGCACACTCACCATTAGTCTGTTTTCCTGGTCAGGGGTGGACAATTGATCAACCCTCGATCCATCGTCTTGAAATAAGTGGCCACACTATCCACTATGCAGAAATGGTGGCTACTCTTGAAGGCAGACAAGAACTCGTTTTATATTGGTACCAAGCCGATGTAACCACATCTCCTGAGGTCTTTAGAAACAAAATTAATGCGATGATTAATATGATGTTCGGGAAGAAGCAGGAGCATGCTTTTGTCCGTGTGACCGTGCCCTTTACTCAAACGAATGAGGAGAATGCCAGAAAAGCGGCAATTAAATTTATTCAGGCATTCTATCCCATATTCCTGGTTTAATTCAACAGAATGAAGAGAATGCCAAAAAATCAGCAATTAAATTCATCAACGCATTCTATCCCAAATTTCTATCTTATATAAATGACCCGGGCACGTTGCCAAAAAATTAATAAGCCTTCTGAGTGTAGACAACGAAACTCCTGGAAATTGAAATCGAGATCAAAAATTTTTTTTGATACTAATGAAAAATATATCTGTCTTATTAGCGACATTCAACAGAGCAGAAATTCTTCGTCAAACGTTAACCAATTTTACTCAACTTGAACTTACACATTCCGCAGTAGAAATTGTTATTATAGATAATAACAGTGAGGACAATACCCGCGAGATTGTTGAACTCTTCCAGGACAGACTGCCTCTTGTTTATCTCTTTGAGCCGCGTCCCGGTAAAAACTGTGCCCTCAATAAAGCTCTTAATGAAATTGATCTTGGTGATGTGGTTATTTTCACTGATGATGACGTTAAGCCACATAAAAACTGGTTTCGGAAAATCAACGAGGTCTCGAATAGGTGGCCACAAATCCAGATATTCGGCGGCAAAGTGTATATGGAATGGCCACCTGGTTCTCCTGAGTGGGCCAAAGAACTGGAAAAAATATTATATGCGCAACACGACTACGGAGAGAAAGAGACGCTTTATGAGGATCGGGTTACTCCTATTGGCCCTAATTTCTGGGTTCGATCTTCTCTGTTTAAAGAAGGGATAAGGTACAACGAGTCGTTGGGTCCGACTCCTGACCGTCAAAAAAGAATTATGGGCAGTGAGACTTCTTTTTTATTGGGATTAATTGACAAAGGATACCAGATAGTCTACAGCCCGGAAGTTATCGTCGGGCACTATGTGACTCCAGAGCAGATACATTTCAAATACACCCGTGAAAGAGCTGCAAGCCTTGGCAGGTGGAAAGCTCTAAGTGCTAAGAAATTCAAAAGGAAACGGCTTTATGAAGATTATCCGTTCCTTTGGAAAGCCACTATCCAATTCGGATTAGGACGGATGTATGCCATGCTTTTTATGTCCATTTTCATACCTGACAAGTCTGTTCGTATTAAAAAAAAGATTCTTTTGCATATATGGATAGCGTATTCATCGTATTACCTAGATAACCATCAAGAAATATACCAACATGCCAATCGTATCAGTAATTATTCCGCTCTATAATAAATCTCGATATATTGGCAGAGCTTTGCAATCGGTTTTCGCGCAGACTTTAGTGGATTATGAAGTTATTGTTGTCGATGATGGTTCGACTGATGACGGAATGAATATTGTGGGGGGCTACAATGACCCACGACTCAAAATCATCCACCAGGAAAATGCTGGGCCTGGGGCTGCCCGGAACAAGGGCATAGGCGAAGCAAAGGCAAAGTATTTAGCATTTCTAGATGCCGATGATGAATGGTTGCCGGAGTATTTGCAAACCTCTTATGAGATCCTTCAGCAGGAGCCAGAGTGTGAAATTTGTGTTACATCAAGGTTTATTGACGTTGGCAACAAAGTTGTGGAGAGTAACAATCTGCTTTATCAAATGAGTGGACGGGTCTATTCGGGACTATGGCAAATCGATGAATCTATCTCAGATAGGGAGCTGGAACACATTGTTCGTGCTTTTCATGCTGACACCTTTTTTATTACCCGAAAACTATGTCTCAGCCTTGGTGGTTTCTCTGAAATAAATCATTTTGGTGAAGACTGGCACCTCTGGATACAATCGTTTATCAATCATCGGATTTTTTTCAATAAAGCTCATTTAGCGATAATGCATGCTGAATCTTCGGGAATATGCTCTCAAGGATTGAAAATAAACCCTATTCAAGCATATTTCATAGATGCTGATAATATAAAGGAAAAATGCTCGACTCACAAAAACCTTCTAGAACGTTTTATGTCGATTCACGCCTTGAGACACGCCCACGTCAGAGCAGGAGTTGGCAATTTTACAGCAGCAGAATATTTGGTTAAACATTTTCCTCAGATGAAAAGGATGAATTTGGTGCAATATATTTTTTTGCGCTTAAAACTGTTTTTCCCAAAATCATATCAATGGCTGCAGCAAATTATGGCCAAAGCCTGAACAAGAACATTATTAATAAAGGGGGTAACCGATAGTTCAAAGTGGAATGTTTTATCCGAGAACTTTCTTGTGTTCAGTATTGCTTACCTCAACAAATTGGATCTTTTCTAAATGGATGCCGTAACAAAACAAAAAATACGGGTTGCCATCTTTATTCCTGTCTTTGGTCTTCCATCAGAGGTTTGGTCTGTTCGGCAATGTCTAGGCTTTAGAAACATCGATCCAGTAGTGATCTGTTGGCAGGTAAACCCTGGAACACCGTCAGATACTTATGGTCTGGAATGTCACGAATTAGCTGTACCCTGGAAGCAGCGCCGTACTATACTACAACGAATTGCCGCGAAATTTGGCCTGCCAAGGGGAGTGTTGCCTAATTTCGATGAAAAGCTTGGAATAAAAAACTTGCTTTGTGATCTCAAAGTCAAAGCTGTACTCTGCCATTTTTCCTGGACCGGGATTCGTGTCGGCGCTGCTGTTGGCAGCGACCTGCCGATAATTTGGCACGTGCATGGAAGAGACGTTTCTGCAAGCCTCAAAAGTAAGGCATACCGATCAGCATTTAGTCAATTGCTCCCTACTGCTAATAAAGTGGTTGCAGTTGGCTCATTCCAACTTGATACAATGAAGAAACTTGGTTTACGGTCAGATCAAGGTCTGCTGATACCCTGTGGGGCACCATTAAATCAATTTTCCAGGAATTCGGTACCAATCCGACATGAAAATAGTAAATTGCGTATTATTGCCGTAGGGCGGCTTTCTCCGGAGAAGGGCATCTTGGAGACTATTGAAGCTTTTGCGTTAGTCTCGCAGATAGCTCCCGAGGCCGAACTCGTTTTAATTGGAGATGGTGAATTGAGGAATTGCGCAGAACAATTTGTGGCATCGCTCTCTCTCCAGGATAAGGTCACTTTTATGGGAACGCTATCTTCCGAAAGTATCGCCAACGAGCTATCAAAGGCACATATATTTACGCAACATTCTCAAACACACAAAGGCTCGATAGAAGGATTTGGTGTGACATTGACAGAAGCAGGCGCTGCTGGTTTGCCTTTAGTTGCCAGTTGTTTTGGGGGAATAATTGATCAGGTTATCGATGGGGAGAATGGAATTTTGTTTCGGCCTGGAGATATAAAAGCCCAAGCGCGAGCCATAATTGATCTGGCTCATAACGAAAATTACCGATATACTATGGGTGCAACAGCGAGAGATTTTGCATCAAAATTTGATTCAGATATGCAAATACAAAAATTAGAACACCTCGTTTTGAGTGTATGCGGTCAATGAACTAAATGATAGATTTAAATGGTTTATTTGAGTTTTTTGTTTGTTACAATAATGTCGAATTATGCGAAAATCTGCAGCATAGTTTGGGTGACTCTCAAAAAATATGTACAATAAATAACGAAAAAAATGAACACTCTATACCCGAAGCATATAATTTTATGACCAGAGGATCAACAGCGAAATATCTGGTTTATCTTCATCAAGATGTTGTGGTGCCGCCTGATTGGGTTGAAGAATTAAATAGAAATATTAGTATCATTGAAAAAAGAGATTTGAATTGGGGGGTTCTCGGAATTATGGGAGTAAAAAGTAACGGCTTTTTCGCAGGCAATATTATTGATCCACATACGCATGGTCGTTATGGTACTCTGCCAAGTGAAGTTCAAACTTTAGATGAAGTATGTCTTATAGTTAGAAAAAAATCAAGCTTAGCCTTTGATGAGAATTTAGGCGGGTACCATTTATACGGTGCGGATATTTGTCTACAGGCAAACAGAAAAAACATGAAATGTTACGCTATTGATGCTCCAATACGACACTTGTCTGGTGGGCTTTTGGATAAATCTTTTTGGGAAATGGCCGATAAATTAAAAGAAAAATGGTCAAAAAATCATAGTCCGATTACGGTTGAGACGACCTGTGGGGTATTTAGATTGAGCGATAGTGTATTTTCAATTGTAGAGTACAAATATAAATTAGTCAGAAGAAAGGTGGTGAAAAGAATTCAGAAACGACATTTAAAGGTAAATTATGAGCTCTGAACGATCCACTCCATTAGTTTCAGTATTAATACCAGTTTACAATGCCGGTGAATATCTGAGGCCAGCAGTTTTAAGTATCACTAACCAATCATATGAGAATCTTGAAATTATTGTTGTCGATGATGGGAGCACAGATAACTGTGTTAATACCATCAAAGACATTGAAGACAACAGAGTGCAAATATTTGTTAAAGAAAACGGTGGCAAATCGTCTGCCTTAAACCTTGCATTAGGAAAAATAACAGGGGAATTTTGGATGATTCAAGATGCTGATGATCTAAGTTATCCAAAAAGGGTGGAGGAACAACTATGTGAATTACAAAAAAATGTAAATTTAGCTGCAATTTATGTTGGAAATGATTTGATTTTCAGAGGAAAGAGATTCGCGCCAATTTACCCCCAAAAGACGGCAGAAGATTGTAGAAATGAAATTGCAGACTTCAGACTTCCAGCACATGATGCTACTGGAATGTACCGGTTAACTATGACCAAAAGACTTTTTTTCGACAACGATTTGAAGATAGGACAGGGGGTGGATTATGTTTGGCGAGTGGGAGAATTGTTTCCTATCGCTGTTCTCGAGGCATGCCTCTACAGTCATAGGGTGAATCACCAGTCTGTTACACACAAACGTCCATTTGATAATTTTGAAAAAATTAACATAGTTATAAAGAAAGCTTGTGAACGAAGAGGTTGCAATTTTCAAGATAAAAAAATTAATTGTACACCTTTGACGTTAAAAAAGAAAAGAGGGATGGATTCAGTGTTGCCGTATGCAATTAACAGTGTCATTACTCTTAAAAGGAAAAAAGCTTACTCTGATTCTCTAAAAACAGCTCTCTTATGCGTTGCGTTTCATCCCTTTGATTACATGTTTTATAAACCTTTAGTATTCTTTTTTATTCCCAATAATCTCCTTGAATACTATCGAGTCTTGAAGAATAACTGATGGATATAAATGTCATCTAAAGAGGTAGAGAAGTGAATCAGAGCTTACATGTACCCAGATGATTCCGGGTGATCCCACCATCTATAACTCATTGATATAATCTCTAATCACGTTCTCGTTTATTTAAAATATCGCGAGCGTAAATGAATGATTACCTAATGGTAATTTGGCTTGCGTAAAAGTGACAACTATGACATCTTCTTCCATCATTCTAGCTGTTCTGCTCTTTGTCACCTGCCTTGTTGTGCCGAAGCGTAGTGTTTCCCTGCCATTCATTGTCGCTGCATGCTTAGTACCAATGAATCAACGCGTATTTCTTGGTGGTTTAGATTTTACCGTCTTGCGTATTCTAGTCCTTGCCGGCATGCTGCGAATGCTCATTAGTGGAGAAGAAGAAGAAGAACCAATAAAATGGCACAGTTTTGACAAACTGGTACTCGCCTGGAGCCTTTCAAGTACTCTCATCTACACTATTCAGTTTGGGACCATTGCAGCATTTGTCAATCGTTGCGGTGTTATGTACGACAGCCTCGGCATCTATTGGCTTTTTCGTCATTTTTTCCGTACATTTGAGGATATTACCCAAGCGATTAAAATATTTGCCATCTGTGCCATTATATCGACTCCATTGCTGGCAGTTGAAAGAATAACTCACTCGAGTCCGTTCTCTATTTTCGGCCCCACATGGGGAGCATTTCATCATGGTCGTTTTCGATGTGCGGGTTCCTTTCCGCATTATATTATTTTGGGATCTTTTTGGGCCAGTATGCTTCCGCTTTTTTACTCTTCATGGAAAGCTGAAATAAATTCTACATTAAGCATCGTTGGAGTGGGGGCTGCGTTATGCGCAGTATATTTCAGTGCATCTAGTACCCCTGTATTGACAGTTGGTGCAATGATTCTCTTTTGGATGTGCTATAATTATCGGGAAGCTGGAAAATCTATTTTTCTCTTTGTCTGTGGGATATTAGTCTTACTGCACTTAATTATGAATAATCCTGTCTGGCACTTGATAGCGCGTGTTGACGTTTTTGGCGGCTCTACAGGATGGCATAGGTTCTATCTTTTTGATCAATTCATCAAACACACTTCTGAGTGGTTCCTCATCGGTACCGAATCGACGGCCCATTGGGGGCGTGGGCTGCGTGACGTAACCAACCAGTATGTACTGGAAGCGGTACGAGGCGGAAGCATCACACTAGTGATTTTTCTTTGTATGCTATACCGTTCCGTTAAGATCAGTGGGAAATATAGTCTAATTATAGCTGAGAAAAAACAACATTGGGTTGCCTGGGGTTTATGTGTTGCACTTCTAGGCCACACCGTGGCTTTTTGGGGTGTTTCTTACTTCGGTGGTCAAATTGTGATGCTTTTCAATATACAACTAGCCATGGTCGCCTTTTTAGCTGAACTCACTGAAAACGCATAGCTCAATTTTAAAAAGAAGCACAATTTATAATAATCCGTTTGAATTTTTAGTGCATTTTTGAGTGTTCTGCGCATTTGTTGTCACACGAATTAATTTCCAGGTCTTCTGAAACATAATACCTACTGTGGTTTTACCGAAAAAAGGCAATGGCACATCATTTGCATATTTTGACGGAGCACCTCAATTGTGAATTTCAAATTGCATCGAGAGTGCATGAACAATTTTATTATTTTAATTTGCTCAACACTATAGATGATTGCCTGTTGATATGAAATTAAGACAAGAAAATCGAACAACTGATCATAAAAACACGTTGATGAAAAATGTGCGTGAGCATTCTTTCCAATTTTCAACCAATAAGGATGGAGGATTTTTGATGAGTCGTAAAATAAGGTTAAATATTTTATTAACAACCTTGCTTTTTTGCCACATGATAACTTTTGGAACCATGACAGCTTTGACACAAGTACCTAGTGTTCCAGCTCTCTTTGAAAGAATGACAATCCAAACTCCTCCGACCCAGCTGCCTCCAGGTGATTCATGGCCATCGAATAAAGTAACCAAAGATGATATAACTTGGACATTCAACAAAAATTACACTGTAGGCCAATTTATATCAGGAGATTGGTATGTCGTTGCTCCGTCTGGCTTGCAAGTTACCGGAATCTCAACGAGTGGTTCTGAACCTCTCGGTGGGTCAATGAGAAATCCAGCCCCTGATAAAGTGCAAGGGTACGTAACCCCAACAACATACGGGATGGTTTATGATGCCAGTTTAAATGTCGGTAAAAATTTACCAATTTCCCTTGCTGCTGGAGACAAACTTGTCACAGTTACAAAGTATCAATATTATGGAGTGACCAGTCCAAGCAAAGAAAAAAACTACACAGGTGTAGAGCAAGCCGCAATCTTAACGATCTTGTCGAGTGTGCCACCTTCCGGATCTTTTCGTCCGGGATTATGTGATCCGGATAATGTCATATACAACGAGTCGATTATAGACTACTCCCTTTTGTCGAAGTTATCTCCTGCGCCAGGTGGACCTTCTTTGGCTAAAATTACTGATATGGTTGCCAGACCATGGTTAGACCACTATAGAGGCTGGTCCGGTAGGGCTATTCACCCAAACCATAATATGCGAGACTATGGTGGAGAGCTTGCAGGAGACATAGGCACAATTGCTCTTATGGCGAACTGTAACTTCACCAACGCAGAAAAGCGTCCTCTCATAATCGGACTTATACAGATGGGACTGGATTTTTACTCAAATGTTAAAAGAGTTCAATATTTCTACCAGCCGACACCTGTACATATGCTTGGGCGGAAATTCCCGATTATGTTTGCAGGTAATATGCTAAATATAGCAGAAATAAAGGCTATATGGCCTAAGACCGGATCTTATCTCCATGAAAAATGGGGTGTTTACCCTGGAAATGCTAAGAAGTTTTCTGAAGACGTCCTTATTGAATATGTGCGGCAAGAGGATGTGAAGGCCACTGTCGGGGGTGTCGCGCAATATCAGGGACCTGACAATAACTATACCGTAGCAATGATTGGGATGCCTGAGTGGTTCCATCACGACTATGCGTTTAGGTGGAAGGGGAACCCGACGTGGGGTGTTGATTCATACAGAATCATCTATCAAACTATAGCAGGAGAGGTATTGGCAACACACATCATGGGGTGGAGCGACCAATGGAACAATCAAGCTATTTTTGATTATTTGGATAGATACGCTGCGATAGCTCAAGGGCGCCCTGATCCGTTTGGCTATACTGTGCCTGGGGAGGTTTCTGGAAATCGAGGATGGGGCGGATCTGGCTGGAATGACACAATGTGGGATAAATATAGAGGTGATTACTGAACCACTATTCTCCTCTTTGAAGGATAAGATTCAAAAATTATTAGAAAAAGTCGACCTAAACCGTCGACTTTTTTCTAATAATAACAGAGATGCGAAAAAACTGAATCAAATTGAGGACAAAAATCCTTATTGTATCTTGAAGAAATCGATATTGAAGGAAATAGAATTCTCCTTTTTAAGCTGTCAGTTTACTAAACAACAAGGTTGTCAATAGGATAATTATGGAATCAATCATATTATGCGCAGGAGCGTCTGCAGGTGGTCATATGAATCAATTGTTAAGATTGTTGGATTATTCTCAGGAATGGACAACGCAACCTTCGATTTTTCTTACCACCCAGTCAGAATTGGCCGGAAAGTTAGAAAAAAGAGGTAAAACTTATATTATAGGAGAATGTAATAGGTATCATCCTCTAGCTGCAATTAAAATCATCTTCATAGGGGTTAAGATAATGGTTAAAGATAGACCGGATGTAATATTGACGACTGGTTCTATGCCTATCGCCATGATTTGTTTGGTTGCGAAATTATTCCGGAAAAAAGTTATTTGGGTCGATAGCATTGCAAATACTGAACGATTCTCATTAAGTGGTAGACTTATGTATCATTTTGCTGATTTATTTTTGACGCAATGGCCAGAGTTAGCCAATACTCATGAAAAAGCTGAGTATGCAGGTGCCATATTGTGATATTCTTGACTCTGGGGACATATCCATTACCTTTTGATCGCCTCTTAGAAGCTGTTGATGGGATGTGCCAGAAGGGTATAATTACAGAAGATATTTTTGCACAGATTGGGTATAGCAATTATATACCAAAACATTTCAGATATGAAAGATTGCTGGACAAGGAAGTCTTTGATGAAATATTAGCTTCCTCGTCTGTATTGATTGGCCACGCGGGGATGGGTACTATTACTTTAGCTTTGGAACATATGAAACCTTTATTAGTCATACCAAGACTAAAAAAATATGGTGAACATGTTAATGATCATCAATTGGGAACGTCGCGTAAATTCGAGGAGTTGGGACATGTTCTGTCGGCTTATGATATACAAGAATTGCCATCAAAAATTCAGCAACTGCAATCCTTTGTTCCCAAACCAAGAATAAGCCATGCTGATCAGGTTGCTGCACGTATCAATCTCTTCCTCCAGAGTATGTAGAGAAAGGGCGAAGAGATTTATTTATTATAAATTTCTCTATAAGAAACATTTTTTTCCTTTTCGCCTTGATAAAAATAATACCTAACAATCCTATTCCGAAGCAGAGCAGAGTCGAAGGTTCGGGTATGGGTTTGGGCAAGTGATCGACTCCATGATAAAATGAGGCGGAAACTTTGTAAACATAAAGCGTCTCGCTCCGTCCCTCGCCGCCGTAATAGGCTTGCTCCCCATTGCTAAACCAACCGGTACTCAGTGACAAGTGATCATAATAGTCATTCGTATAAGCATCACCCATGTTTGTTATGCCCCCCGTGTCGAAACCACCACTTGCTGCCCGCCGAGTGCCGTCGTCATATATGCTTAAGATATTTAGAAATACTTCGATTGAAGCCGGCCAATCAAAAAAGTGCTGCAGGTTTTTGTCAAAACCCCACAACAAAAATATATCACCGAAATAGTAAGCATGGTCTGACCAGGAATCTTCTACAAGTATAGGGTTACCTGATGCCGTAGATGATCTGTTTATAATGCCTATCCCTCCATCATCAAACTGTATTGACCACTTAACTTTTCAATTCCCGGTAAAACACTGTAGCTAGTCTGGCCTTTGCCTCGTGAGATGTAACCCTCCCAGATGGAAGTAATGGAGGTTGCGTAGCTACTTTCTTGTTAAGATCATAGATGACAGTAAAATTACATACGCAATTAATCGGTTGTATGGCATAAATTTCCTCTTTAATATCCGTGTTAGAAAATTAAACACTTTGGGGTATCGATGATCCTGTTCCAGCATTCCAGAAGGGGGCCGGATGTTAAGCTTTTTTATTTATTCGTATTCTCTATAAAAAACTTTGTCTGTGAAATATGTGCTTTGGTAGACGCTCCAAAAAGAATCGAGCAAATCCCTTCCTGTCGGCATACATATTCCATAGCTTCTTCTGGAGGGATGGCACCGGCAGCGAGAGCTTGCATGGCAATTACCCTGCACCTGCCACTGGCGATAGTTTTTTCATAAAGTTTCCGACCACCAGGCATACGAAATCCTATTTTATTTATTGAGCTGCATATTATTGGATTATCAATACCACGATCCTCTAATACGTCCAAAAGTGCGGGTAGATTCATTGTAATAAAACCCGGTTCAGCATTAAAATTCTCTTGCACATAATTAGCAAAAGCTACAAAGAAGTCATGCATTCCCAAACCCAAAATGAGATCAGTAACAATATTTTGTAAAAAAATTACACCAGTATCTATCCCATGGAACATCTTCATCTCTGCATCCACGAGAAGTTTCATTATCCCAACATAATCTTGACGGGCAAGGGCGACTCCACCTCGCGCCATAGAGCCTAAAACATTACCTGGGAGCATTTTTTTTAAAGCCCCAAGCACACCAAGTTCGGCAACCGCATTGTTATATTTATGTGCATACGGCATACAAGGATAAACTTTGAAGTCTTTGTATCTATCAGGATTTTCTCGGATGCAATCACAAACTTCAGCGATTCGCTCATGTGTGGTACACATAAAGGTTCGGATACCAGAATCATAAACACAATCGAGTACATTCATAATTGAATTTATGTCCTTAAAACGTATTGCCTGTGCTCTTGATTTTTCATCCGACATATGGTTAACCGCAAAAAACTGATTATCACCAAAGAGTATCCTGTCCATCAATCCACCTCCCTTGTCAGAACATTTTTTTGAATTAAGGCTACCACTTTATCAGTAGTATGAGCTGATATAAAGGAATTGGTATTGTCTGTTTTTTTATCTTTAATGCACTTGAAGAAATGGTCGATCTGGGCAGAGTATTCTTCGCCTCGTAAATAAAAATTGACATTAGGGAACAAATCTGTCACCCAACGAGTATTCCACCCTTTATCAAAAGAATCATTGGGTGGTTCTTCTTTGAAATATATTTTAAGCTCCTGTGCATCAACTACAATTTTTCCTTTTTTCCCAAGCACTGTAATCTGGGTAGACATCTTTCGATAGGTTTCATCACTCCAATTCACTGAGAGTTGTCCCGAAGCGCCATTTTTATAATGCAGCGTGCTATAAACGGCATCATCTACATCTTTTGAATAGATTTTTTTTAAAATTGCACCTGAAACAGAATCAGGTGACCCGACGATAAATTCTATTAAATTTATAACATGTGCTGCATAATCGTAGAGACAGCCGCCCCCTTCTGAAGTATTTGAGCGCCATGTCTTACCTTTTGTTTTTAAAACAACAGGACCGTATGCTTCACCCAATACATGATAGAAATCACCGATTGCTCCTAAGTCTAGAAGTCTTTTTGCCTCACGGAAAGTCCCTATAAAACGATTGTGATATCCAACCTGATTCACTAACTTCTTTGCTTGAGCAAGTTGGACGAGTTGAGCGCTATCCATTGGATTGAGACAGAAGGGTTTTTCAACAAATACATGTAGACCAGCTTTCAAAGCATCCTGAACCATTTCAAAATGAAATCTGGTTGGAGTAGTAATAAACACACAATCTAAATCGATAGAGGAAATTACTTTTTTGTAGTCTTTGAAGCATTGCAAACCAGCATATTTCTCAAATGCTTTGGTAACAAAGCTTGAAGGTTCACATATCGCAACAATTTCAGCGTCAGGATGTGCATTTGCTATAGCACAATGCGAAACACCCATCCTGCCAAGCCCGATAATACCAACTTTAATCATTATCTCTGTCCTTTTATATTTTAAAAACCATAACAAAATTTGAATCGAATGAAATTAATAAACCTACAAAAAATCAACGATTTTTCAAATATATTTTGTCTCAAAAATCTTGATTTGATTCGCCCAAAACATCATATAGAGGTGTACCATTCTCCACGTCTTCGCCATATTTCTTTCCAAGTTTCGAAATTATTGCTGATTCTTTTGGATCCTGTTAAGCTGAGTACATAGCAGGCACAGAGTCTGGAAAATACGGCAAAACGGAGCATGTACGTTCCTATCAGGTAAGAAAAAGGATCCCAATGTTTTTGAAATAATTGTTCTTTCGCTCGCAATAGGCGAAGCATCTTGTCGGCTCGTATTTTTTCAGATGCACCGCAGTAATGTATTATTGTTGCTGATGGTGTGATGATTGGAATTGCTCCTTCTTTCTTTGCTCTCAAGCACAGGTCGGCATCTTCACCGTACATGAAAAAGTCTTGCTTGAACCCACTCAACTGATTCCAAAATATCTTATTGATCATTAAAAAACAGCCAGTGACAATATCAACGGATCTCACCGTGTTTCTTTTCCAAGAGCCATAAGCTTCTGGATCAAAAAGCCTATTTTTTCTAAATACAGAAGTCAATCCGGTTGAATAGCAAAATAAACTCCACAAAGTTGGTCTTTTCCAGCATGACGAGGGATTTAATGAAAGATCTCCATAGAGCGTTCTGCCTCCGTATATTAAATTGAAAGGATTGGCTATGGCGAAAGCATGCAGTTTTTGTATAGCCCCATCCAAAACAATTGTGTCAGGATTGAGCAGGAGAATATAGTTTCCTGTAGCCTTTTGGGCCGCAAGGTTGTTTGCACGAGCAAACCCAAGGTTTTCAGTTGATTTTATTAAATGAACAGTAACAAATTTGTCTTCAATGGCCTGAGCTGAATTATCGTGAGAGTCATTGTCAACGACAATTATTTCATAATTAATATTCTTAGTTTGCGCTAAGACCGACTCCAAGCACGCTAGAGTCATCTCCCTTGTATTATAACTTATTATAATGATACTGACATCAATCATGGACATTTCCCGATCTGTGGCTTTTTATTCTGTTTGCATTGAGAACTCGCGCCAAATGCTCCTGTCTTATTTACTTGACAACCTCTTTTGGCAAATTGATTTCATCTCGCTTTGTCGCTGCCCAGATGTGGCCAACAGGTCTTGCAATACCTCCAAAAAAATAAGGCTTCTCTCAAACAGTTCTGCGCAACACCTTAAGAAGGAAAAATACAAGATGGGTGGCCAGATTATATTCACAAATAACCTGCCTGAATCGAACATAAAGGATATTTTTTGAGGTTCCTGTGTCGGTAGGCCGGAGATGCACCATTTTAATACCCAAAGACCATGCCTTCATTTCAGCCATTCCGGTTATTACGCAGCTCATTGTATCTCCCTCCCCAAAACTTCAATGGCAAGTACCCTCCTCTCTGTTCAAAAACTTCCTTTCTAAAGACCTGGATGGATTTAAGAGTCGAATAACGTTCATGTAACACTGAGCACAATTTTCCATTTACTAAATTTTCATAAATACCTGATGCAACAACATGTTGACTGTCTTCAGCGAATTGAGCGGGTATTCTTTGGTAATAATCCGCCGGCAATGGATATCGGCATCGAGTATAGTTAAGAAATTAGTATATTTCACTTAATTTCTTCCAAGTTGAAAGACAATATTCATGGTTAAAGTTTACTGGAGAGACTTTTATTGTGCAATAAATAGAGAGCTGAAGTTTCTTATAAAACCCTTAAGCCGCAATCTTCATCAGCGCGGTCACAAAGGTATTAACTACCGATTTGCGTGGAACTGAGAGCGTCAGATCGGTGGAGAACTAGACGTTTGCAACATTCAGCTATTCTGGCATCATCAGGTCTAAGCTTCGTAGATCGAAACCAGCACATTATCGCCCCGTCTGTGTTGATCTTCATTGGTGATAAAAAAGAGTTTGAAATCCCTATTTCCGAATGTTAAAAATATCGGAAGATATATATTTTGCGTAGCAGGCATAATATAAATTCAAACAGGAGGAGGATGTTATGACAGCTTCTACAAAAAGAGTGAGTGAATTCTTCAAAATTACCGGTAACGCACCATGGTGTGATGGGTCTGACCAAGTCCAAAATAGTTCTTCATATTCAATAAATAGCTTGCGCCCTGTTTCGTGTGAGGTAACGGCTAGCTGGAAGTCGCCTTACGATGAGGACGAGTCTTCGCCTAGCAAAGAGTACACCATTTCAAGCAATGCACAATCATTTAAAGTTGAGGCGAAAGATAACAGTTGCGATATCTTTACCATGGCTACGGCAATGGCGGAAACGCAGTATGTGTTTCACCCTTTGGTCAATAATATTAAGCTTACGTTTAATGGTTCTGTAGATCCGCATGAATTTGAAAACAAGGTACAGTTCAAGTTGGAGGAAGTTTATCGGAGGAATGTTCTTGGTAGAAAAACATGGACCACCACTCCAGACGATATTAGCCCATTCACTCAAAGACAAATCTTCACGTATGTTGTCAAGCCCAAAATGAAATATAGACTCACCTTGACTGCCGTTGTTCATTGTGGCGATAATCCTGGCGCTTATTCGTTACTGGAAGTGGATATTACAGGTGACTCAATTTTCCACAAGAGTCCCATTGAATAATGATTATGGCAGTAAATAGTGTTCTACACATAACACTGATCTCTGGCAGATCGCAAAAAAAAAGCTTGATTAGAATTTGACAAATCATTTTGTCATGCCTTGGGTTGGAAATATATCGGAATTATTTTCAATCCAAGGTGCAATTGGCATTGACAGAATCTTCGCAGGAAATTACCGGTTAGATTCTATAGATTTTCGTGTTAGACTGCGACAGCGGGGAGGATTACGTTTTAAATTGGTTTCGATGAATTGCTGTTGCACTGTCAATGATCTCTTGGTTTTGGCGTCACTCGTTTTCTTTCTTCATTGGTCGCAGTGTTCCGGTTCAAAAGTCGAGACCCAATAATTTCCCCCCTTGAAGCTTCTCATACCACCAACGGGCTTCAATCCACTGAGTTTATCCATTAAAAATCTTTCGCCTGATTCTTGCTCCCAAAAAACACAAGAGGCCAGTTCCAAAAAGAAACATTGTTGTCGGTTCCGGCACGACGGTCGTAGTAGTTTCGCGGATGCCGATACCGCGCACGGGCCCATTCTCAAAACTACTGAGATCCGGCGTCAGTGCGACGAGCTGCAGGATGCCAACGAAGTCAAGCGGCATTGACGGCATGGGTGGCGTGATATCGACGCTGAGAAAAATTCCTGGGATCATGAACTGCGAGTTCGCCGATAATGCGTCGATTACGCCGTTGAAATACTGCACATGCGGTGTCGTGCCGCCTACCTGATCCGCAAGCGTCACTGTCTGGGTGCCGAAGGTTAGAAAGGACTCGCTAATCGAGAACGCGGACATGTTGACGTTACTTTGACCGATTGGGTTTGCGAGCATCGAGTCGACCGTGAACGTGCCGATATCGAGAAGGGCGTCGTTGTCAAAAATAACATAGTCGACCGGAGTGGCCATTGCTGATCTGCTTGCCAGGCATAGGAAAAAAACTAACGGGCCCATAAGCAACATAGAACAAAATCGCAGATGAAATCTCATATGTCCTCCTATATTTTAGCTAGTGCCGAAGAAAAATGGACCTATCCAAGTAAGGATCATCGATTATGTTTCATAAGCATTCGTTTCGATATTTCATTTTTATGCTGAAACCAACAATTTCCCCTCAAGACAGAGCACGCCTGTATTTTATTTCTAATTCTTACTCCGACTAGACCTACCAGACTAGCTCCAAACAGAATTATTGTACTGGGTTCCGGAACAGGAGTAGGTAAATTTCTATGACCTTCATAAAATGTCGCTGAAACCTCTTTAAGAATTATAACCTCATCCCTGCTACACACCGGTTTGCCCCCAATATACATACAGAAAAAACCCTCACCATTCCAAAAATAACCACTGCCGGATGAATCATCATAAGAGGGTGTTGTTCCCCAGCCAAGTGTACTCGCCCCACCAGTGTCCAAACCATATCCAGCAAAGTCCTTTTCTCCATCGTTTCCGATTACGATTGTACTGCTCGTCTCCGACCAATACTGTGGCCTGATCAAAAAATACTGGGCTGACTCATTAAGCTCCCATTTAATATCACTCTCATTATAATGATTTACATAATAACGGTCTGTATTTACCCATGCACTTGGGTCCAGAATCGAGTCACCGCTTTTTGTTGACACAAGATTTCTTATACCGATCCCCTCATCATCAAAGTACATTGACCACATTAACTTGTCCCCGCTTGGAATTGTGGCAAGTGTGGAGGTTGTGTGGGGTGCATCCCTGTCTATGTAAGCTTCCCATATTGCTGTGATCATTAAGGCGTTTGCGGTTGTTGCAAAAATAAGTGACGATAATACAACGATGTAAAATCTCATTTTGCCTCCCTCTTGTAATTGTTTTGTTCCGTTAAGTCCTTAAGCCTTCTTCTTACGGAATCTTCCACCGGAAATACCTATTACACCAGTGCCAAAGAACAATACTGTTGCTGGCTCTGGTTATTTATTGCAATTACTATACCTTAAATAACACAAAGGTTGGTTCTATCATAATCCGAAATATTACCATAAGATTTCAAATGCTTAGATATCCCAGTAGCTTTACATAGGTAACTGGATTTATCTCGCATGGAAAGGATCAAAATAGGCAGAGCCATTTCTGACCGTGCCTGGTATTACCAAAAAGCGGAATCTTACTTCTTTTTTCTTCTGAGGTGTGATCCAGCGAGCCCAACTAAACCAGCGCCAAAGAGCAATATTGTTGCTGGCAGGATTCGTTGAAGTTTGGGGCAGTATCAAATTCACGAAAAGTTAGGAATATTTTCCGAGTAACTGAATTAATATTCCGGAAATGTGTATTATATGCTTGAAGTCAAACCACATATACTACAATGTAGCAATGAATCTGTCCCCCATGGTTGGGAATCTCAACAGCATCAAAACCAGTGGCGTTGGTTGCATTTTTTATCGTTGTCACAAGCCATCTCAGGAAACCCCGGCTAGGATCATTCTTGACCGGGTTTTTTGGGGTTCTGTGATAATTCCGTTTCCGGAAACCATATAATTTATTTGCATTTATCCCACTTTGCGCAGGGCTCTCAGGAAGGTGTTTTCTGCTGAAGACTATTTTTGATCCGGTCGATAGTTCGGGGGGCGGAACCTTCGAAATGATTATTCACAAAAACAAAAGGCCGAACCTTTAGTGTCTGCAGATCGGTTATCATCTCTGCTACAGAGGCAATATCGCTATCCCTGGGTGCGACAATCCGGCTCCAATCCTTGCCGGTTTGCTTTTCAGTACCTTTCCGGTCCGGCCCATGCAATCTGATTACAGACAGCCGTGCAGGTACTCCCGATGGTTTTCATAAAGCTCAAATATTGGCGGCATATAGTAGCCCTGCAAAAACACATGATGAAGGCCATGATCTTTGAGAAAGGCAAAATAGTCTTCGCTTAGAAAATTCGGGTTCCGTGTTTCCACGCCATAATGATAGCCGTGGGGGATATGCCTGGAGAATTCGCCGAATTGATCGATGAACTGCTGCAATCCTCCCGGCATTTTTTTCTTGTTCAGGTATTCAAATTGAAAAATGAATGGGCCGAGGTATTTTGATATGGGTTCCAGCCGATTGAGAAACTCATCCAGCAGGTTGACTGACAGGAAGTGCGGATTGGGCGCCAAAGGGTCCTTTTTGTTTTTCTGATAATGATGGGTGAGCGTAAGACTGTTGGGAACTTTGATGCAGAACATGAAACCGTCTGAAACAGAATCTGCGTATTCCCGGACAACAGATGGTTTTGGTAGCACTGCTCTGTCGCCGGCAAAAAGCGACCAGAACCATTGATCGACCTCGACGGTATCATAGTGTCGGCTATATTCCTGCAGATAGTTGAATGGTTTAACCGACGGGTTGATGAGACCCTGCCAAGAATCGTATTTCCAACTGCAGGTGCCTATTCGGTACGCATGGTTATACATCTGGAAGACAATAAGGATAACCAGGTTGCGAGCAAGGTGGATCTCCTAATCAAAACGAGCGGGGTGTTGTCCAGGACGATTTTCGCCGAGATGCAACTCTCGCCAACCTATTACGATGAACCTAACACTTTCCTTGAAGTGACCTGCAGACATAATCTAAAAATTCTCTACCACGAAAAAGGGTTGTCTGCTACTTTAGCCGGAAGGCAGACTTGAAAGTACTATCAACGCCGAAAATGGTCAGAAATGGAGCAATTAAAATTATTGATGGTCTGGAATAATCAATAATTCAAACCACTCCTTTTGGCCCCATTTTTTCCGAAATATTCTTGAATCTTTGGAAGTACCAGAATGCTCCATTTCGATCGGGATATTTGGCCTTGATCAAGGTCAAAATGATCAGGAACCTCAAGTTTTCTTACACTAACCAAGACTAAGGGGTGCCAGGGGAAATCTATAACTGAAACTGGCCTCTCGCCACTGATCTCTTACCTATATTTTAGTTTCACATTAAATTTTTGTGTGTGTGATAGTCTTTTTTGGAGGTAACTTATAACTTTTATAGAATTGGGACTTATGCTTACATTCTTAGGTATCATGGCGGCTATCTTTTCACTCTCCACAACCTCTGAATTGAATGACAACTTAAACAGATTTGGTTATAGTATTAGTGTAATTATAGATTTTCCCGCCTAAAAATAAATGTATGATTACTGGAGGTTTGTATGTCTGACATATTGGAAAAAATTGAGCATGATGCTCTCTGCCTCTCTCGCCAAGAACGTGCTTTCTTAGCCGATCGTTTGCTGAGTTCGCTTGACGGCGATGCACTCACTGAAATGGATGAGGCTTGGGTGGTTGAGGTTGAACGTCGATATCAAGAATACAAGGAAGGTAAACGCCCAGGAATTCTTGCAGAAGATGTTTTTGCAGAAGCAGATCGGATGGTTAAATGACCTCGGTGATTTTTGATCCTGATGCACGCACTGAGTTTTTGGCATCAGTCAATCTTTAAATACTAACTATACCTTAATTTTCCCCAGGTTGCCCTACGCTGAATCTCGGCTGGATTTTTTAATAAAATACCAAACTTCAGCAATTTATTATATAATATAACAAAACATGATCTATTATTGAGGTGATGTTGATCCAATAAACTCAACTTCAAACAAATGGTCTGAAATCGCCGACACTCCTTATGAAAAGCTAGCCGAGAAAACTCAAAAGCACGATTTAGGCCCCTAATTGTAACTGCCTTTCTGTTCAAGAACATCATTTTGCATGAGGATATTTTATCCGGGTCACAAATATGAAGCTTATGCTAAAAAATAAACTACGTAATCGAGGATGGATTTTCCTGCTGGTAATATTCTTATTGGGGGGCTACGCGCCGGAGTCCCATGCGCAGTTCAAACACTTCCAGAAGATCAGTGACACCCAGGGTAATTTTCAAGCAGTTTTAGAAGACGGTGACGATTTGGGCGAATCGGTCACTGGTCTCGGCGACCTCGACCTGGACGGGACACCCGATATCGCCATCTCGGCGGAGGATGACGATGACGGCGGGCTTAACCGGGGGGCGGTATATATCCTGTTTATGAAGCCGAACGGCACAGTCCGCACCTTTCAAAAAATCAGTCAAACGGAGGGCGGGTTCACCGGCGCCCTGGATAATGGCGACGAACTGGGCAACTGGATTACGGCGTTGGGCGACGTTAATGGTGACGGGATCACCGACATCGCCGTCTGCGCCAAAGGCGACGACGATGGCGGCACCGATCGCGGCGCCATCTGGATCATGTTCCTGAACCGAAACGGCACGGTCAAGGGGTACCAGAAGATCAGCGACACCCAGGGAGGCTTCACTGGCGTGCTCAACGATCAAGACGGCTTTGGTTGTACCTTGGCGGGGCTCGGCGATTTCGATAACGACGGCATCCCGGATCTCGTGGCAGGCGCCGAAAGTGATGATGATGGCGGCAGCAACAAGGGGGCCGTCTGGCTGTTGATGCTCAACGCCAACGGGTCGGTCAAGCGTCATTACAAGATCAGCAATACGGCCGGCCGCTTCAACGGCTGGCTCGACCTCGGCGATCAGTTCGGGCACGCCGTGTCGACCATCGGCGACTTTGACGGCAATGGCGTTACGGACATCGCCGTAGGTGCACAACTGGACGACGACGGGGGCATTAACAGCGGTGCGGTATGGTTGCTGATGCTGAACGCCGACGGCACTGTCAAAAAGGATTACAAGATAAGCGAAACTGCAGGCGGGTTTAGCGGAGGCTTAGATGCAGGCGATGATTTTGGCCAATCCGTGAGGGGGCTGGGCGATCTTGACGGTGATGGAGTTGTCGATATAGGCGTAGGTGCCGAGTACGACAGCGACAGTGGCGAGCGGCGCGGCGCATTCTGGATTTTATACCTGAACAATAATGGGACGGTTAAAAGCTACTTCAAAATTAATGACCTATTCCCGGACTTTAGCGGGCAACTGGACCCATTTGACGAGTTTGGCCAGGACATCTCGGTCATCGGCGACCTGGACGGGGACGGTGCGATCGAAATAGCTGTTACCGCCGATGGGGATGACGACGGCGGCAACAACCGCGGGGGTGGGTATATATTTTTCCTCGAAGCCGCACAAGATTTTCTTCCCTTCCAGCAAGACTTGAGCAATCAAGGCATCGTATCTATAGAAGCAGAGCATTTTCAGACGAGAATTCCGTATGGCAGTCATAACTGGATACCAAGCGCACTCGGTGGATCTTCCGGCAACGAAGCGATGGAAGCAGCACCCAATATCAGTGTCAGCATAACAGAAAACTATGCTCCGCAAAATAGTTCAAGGCTGAATTATGAGGTTAATTTTGTTAGAACCGGAACGCATTACGTCTGGGTACGTGGTTACGGTCCGGATTTAGGTGGTGACAGCATCCATATTGGTTTGGATTATACAGCTGTACCATCAGCAGGTACCATGAAGTCATTCAGCCCAAATAAATCCTGGGTCTGGTGCGGCGATGCCGAAGGCACGGGGGTATTGGCTCCGGCGACCATCAACATTCCATCTACCGGTTTACACACTGTTAATGCCTGGATGCGGGAAGATGGCTTCATTATTGATAAGATTGTCCTCACCACAGATCCCAATTATGTACCAACCAATCTAGGTCCACCAGAGAGCTTATATGGTGATAACCAGGCACCAGTTTTGAATCCGATCGGAGATAAGGTTGTTGCCGAAAACCAGGTTCTGACCTTTAGCGTCAGTGCATCTGATCTCGATGGACCTGCGCCGCTGGTTTTAAGCGCCACCAATCTTCCCGGGAATGCAACATTCACAGACAATGGTGGCGGAGATGGAACATTTTCCTGGACTCCGGTTGTTGGCGATGCAAACGTAAACTCCTATCTGGTCACCTTTACCGCAACTGAAGATAATGGAACCGGCTTGTCAGCCAGTGAAGTCATCGCTATTGCCGTTAATCCTATGCCAGTAAATCAGGCACCGGTTTTGAATCCGATTGGCGATAAGATCGTAACTGAAAGCCAGGTCCTGACCTTTAACGTAACCGCATCCGATCTAGACGGACCCTCGCCGCTGATTTTAGGCGCCAGTAATCTTCCCGGAACAGCAACATTTACTGACAATGGTGGCGGTAATGGAACATTTTCCTGGACTCCGGCTGTTGGCGATGCAAGCGCAAACTCCTATCTGGTCACCTTTACCGCAACAGAAGATAACGGAAACGGCATGGAAACCTTGGAAGTTATCTCGATTACCGTTCACCCGGAGGGAATTAATCAGCCACCGGTATTCGATCCAATCGGGGATAAGACCATTTATGAGACGCAGCTGCTGGAGTTCAACGTTACGGCTAGCGATACTGATGGTCCTGCACCCATGGTGCTGGAGGGCTGGGGCTTCCCTAACGGTGCAGCATTTCAAGATAATGGTAATGGGACAGGTAAATTTACATGGTTATCGGTAATTGGAGATGCCACTGTCAACCCATTAAACCTCACTTTCACAGCAACAGACGGGCTTGGGTTAACGTCCGCAGAGACCCTTTTAATCAATGTATTGCCAATTGAATTTCTTCCCCAAGCCTTTCGGCAAGAGTTGAGCAATCAGGGCATTGTATCCATAGAAGCAGAACATTTTCAGGCGAGAATTCCGTATGGCAGTCATAACTGGATATCAAGCGCACTCGGTGGATCTTCCGGCAATGAAGCGATGAAAGCAGCACCCGATATTAGTGTCAGCATAACAGAAAACTATGCTCCGCAAAATAGTTCGCGGCTGGATTTTGATGTTAATTTTGTTAGAACCGGGACGCATTACGTCTGGGTACGTGGTTACGGTCCGAATTTAGGTGGTGACAGCATCCATATTGGTTTGGATTATACAGCTGTACCATCAGCAGGTACCATGAAGTCATTCAGCCCAAATAAATCCTGGGTTTGGTGCGGCGATGCCGAAGGCACGGGGATATTGGCTCCGGCAACAATCAACATTCCATCTACCGGTTTACACACTATTAATGCCTGGATGCGGGAAGATGGCTTCATTATTGATAAGATTGTCCTCACCACAGATCCCAATTATGTACCAACCAATCTAGGTCCACCAGAGAGCTTATATGGTTATAACCAGGCACCAGTTTTGAATCCGATCGGAGGCAAGGTTGTTGCCGAAAACCAGGTTCTGACTTTTAATGTCAGTGCATCCGATCTCGATGGACCTGTGCCGCTGGTTTTAAGCGCCACCAATCTTCCCGGGAACAGCAACATTTACTGACAATGGTGGCGGTAATGGAACATTTTACTGGACTCCGGCTGTTGGCGATGCAAGCGCAAACTCCTATCTGGTCACCTTTACCGCAACAGAAGATAACGGAAACGGCCTGGAAACCTTGGAAGTTATCTCGATTACCGTTCACCCGGAGGGAACTAATCAGCCACCGGTATTCGATCCAATCGGGGATAAGACCATTTATGAGACGCAGCTGCTGGAGTTCAACGTTACGGCTAGCGATACTGATGGTCCTGCACCCATGGTGCTGGAGGGCTGGGGCTTCCCTAACGGTGCAGCATTTCAAGATAATGGTAATGGGACAGGTAAATTTACATGGTTATCGGTAATTGGAGATGCCACTGTCAACCCATTAAACCTCACTTTCACAGCAACAGACGGGCTTGGGTTAACGTCCGCAGAGACCCTTTTAATCAATGTATTGCCAATTGAATTTCTTCCCCAAGCCTTTCGGCAAGACTTGAGCAATCAGGGCATTGTATCCATAGAAGCAGAACATTTTCAGGCGAAAATTCCGTATGGCAGTCATAACTGGATACCAAGCGCACTCGGTGGATCTTCCGGCAATGAAGCGATGAAAGCAGCACCCGATATTAGTGTCAGCATAACAGAGAACTATGCTCCGCAAAATAGTTCGCGGCTGGATTTTGATGTTAATTTTGTTAGAACCGGGACGCATTACGTCTGGGTACGTGGTTACGGTCCGAATTTAGGTGGTGACAGCATCCATATTGGTTTGGATTATACAGCTGTACCATCAGCAGGTACCATGAAGTCATTCAGCCCAAATAAATCCTGGGTTTGGTGCGGCGATGCCGAAGGCACGGGGATATTGGCTCCGGCAACAATCAACATTCCATCTACCGGTTTACACACTGTTAATGCCTGGATGCGGGAAGATGGTTTTATTATTGATAAAATTGTCCTCACTACGGATCCCAATTATGTGCCAACTAATCTAGGTCCACCAGAAAGCTCCTATGGCTATGGCCAGTGACGAATTTTGGATCCGATTGGAGATAAGGGGATCGGAAACGATTTTGCCAGTCTGGTTGAATTCTACGGCGGCACAAGGGAAGAGTCTTGGTGGCGTAACTGACTGAGTTCGTATTAGGAAAAAGCTTGGGGTGAATTCATCCTGGGGGGCATATACGTTGAACAAAAATAAAAAACCTGCATTTGTTGATAATGCTGAAAAATCATTATATAATCCAAGTATAGGATTGAGTAAACGTATCAATATTTTTTTTAATAAAAATAGCCGCATTATCAAGGTGGGGATATTTCTTTTTCCGCTGATATTTGTTCTTCTGTCAATTTTATTAAAATGGAAATATTCGTATTGGTATAAGAGGCTCCTTTGGCAAGAAGATGGTATCACAGAAAATCTTACTGCACTTTTTTATATCTTTTCTTGTTTTATTTCTCTTAAAATATCAGTTTCTTTTTACAAAGAAAAATTTAAATTATCATCTTTACCATATCTCGCATTGGCAATTGTCTTCTTTTTCATCGGAATGGAAGAGATTAGCTGGGGGCAACGAATTCTGGATTTACCAACTCCTGAGTATTTTGCAAAGTTCAACAAACAAGATGAATTGACCATCCATAACTTGGAATCATTTCCAATTCATGCATTATATATAATTGTTGGCCTGTATGGAGGTTTAGCTAGATTTTTTGTTCCAAGCTCTATAAAGAGAAATTATAAATCTATCGTCAATTATTTTACTCCGAATTATTATTTGTCCCTATATTTTCTAATTGTGGCGACTCTTTATCTTTATTATGAATATTTTAGTTCAATATTAGTATTAATGTTAGGAGATCAGTTTGGTTGGAATAATGGACATTTTATGCACGGAAAAGATCAAGAACCTGCTGAATTCATTTTATCAATTGGTTTTTTCTTATTTGTCCTTATAAATTACTATAGACAACGATGGAATAGGGAAAACATATTTTAGCATAGAATAACCTCTCTTTCTCTGTTTTTCCGGCTAAAGGTATTTTTTAAAAAGTGTAAATATGCTTTTTACTTTTTTAGTGATCGACAAAATGATTTATGACATAAAATAAAACTTGTGACAATAACAGTTGATAGATATGATATAAGTAATGCTCTTCCTGACCTTTTTTTGGTGGAAATTTTTTGTTATATTATGTAATTTTTCATATAAGTATCGATTTTTTATTGGGCGCTTATTGTTTTTTAACACATGTGTCCAAGTGTGAGGGAGTTCAATAATTATGGAATTAAATTGTCGTTTTTGCGGGTCAGTATTAAATCATACATTCGTGAATCTTGGCATGTCCCCATTGGCGAACTCTTATCTAAAAATGGATAATTTATATAAGATGGAGTCGTACTATCCTTTGCATGTGTTTTTTTGTGAGGAGTGCTTTCTCGTGCAATTATCTGAGTTCGCGTCTTCTCAAGCAATTTTTAGTGACTATGCCTATTTTTCTTCCGTGTCAAAGAGTTGGCTGAAACATGCAGAAAAATATACGCAATTGATGATAGATCGTTTCGGTTTAACTAAGGCTAATTTCGTAGTTGAAATTGCGAGCAATGACGGTTATCTCCTTCAATATTTTAAAAAAAGAGGGATTCCCATTCTCGGAATTGAACCGGCTGCAAACGTGGCCAAAGTAGCTGTCGAAGCTGGTATTCCCTCAATCACAGAATTTTTCGGTGCCCAGGTGGCAACCAATTTGGCAAACGCTGGGAAAAAGGCCGATTTATTGGTGGGCAACAACGTTCTTGCGCATGTACCTGATCTGAATGATTTCGTGAGAGGTCTTAAAATTCTGTTGAAGGAAGATGGGGTCATAACAATGGAATTCCCCCATCTTGTACAACTGATAGAGAAAAACCAATTCGATACCATTTACCATGAACATTTTTCCTACTTTTCCTTCACGGCAGCGCAAAAGATTTTCAAGGCACATGGTTTAGAATTGTTTGATGTAGATGAGCTCTCTACTCATGGCGGATCTTTGAGAATATACGGGCACCATGTTGAGGATACTTCAAAGCAAATATCTGAAAATGTTCCCGCATTGCTCGATTTGGAAGAAACAATGGGGATTACGGCTCCTGATTTTTATTCGGCCTTTGCCGAAAAAGTAGAAAATTCCAAAAAAACAATTTTAGAATTTCTCATAAAGGAGAAAAAGAAAGGAAAAAAATTCGTTGCTTATGGTGCCCCTGCAAAAGGCAATACGCTTCTGAATTATTGTGGAATAGGGAATGACTTTATTGACTATTCTGTTGATCTAAGTTCCCATAAACAAGGGAAATTTTTGCCAGGGACTCATCTCCCTATTTATGCACCTGAAGAAATATTCAAAACAAAACCGGACTATGTGATTATACTCCCCTGGAATCTTAAGCTGGAAATCATGAGTGACATGTCAGGTATAAGAGAATGGGGAGGTAAATTTATCACTCTCATTCCATTTATAGAGGTCTTTGAAGCTGTTGCAAATATGGCTATCTAATTTTTAGTTGATTCAGATTGACATCTTGGTTGATAAGGAGGGACAGGTTGGATGCAAGGTATTAGTCCTAGCAGTTCAATTATTGAACAAAACCGTCAGTGATGCCTTGTCTGCTTAATTGAAGGATTGCTCTATTTTATTTCTATTTAGAACACGTGCCCATTGCTCTTGCTTCACAAATTTCACGACCTCTGCAGGAAGAACGATTTCATCCCGCCTTATCGCTGCCCATAAGTATCCAGCCGCTCTAGCTAGTCCGCCGGCAATATAAGGTTTTTCCAGTACTGACCTGCGTAAAGCTTTGAGTAAGAAAAAAACAGGATGGCTAGCCAGATTATATTCACAAATCCCTTGTCTAAAACGAACATAAAGGATGTTGTGTGCCGCCCCTGTTCCTGTAGGCCGGAGATGAACTGTTTTAATATCGGGAAACGACCAAGCTTTCCATCCGTTCATCCTTGCCATTACGCAGCTAATAGTATCTTCACCTCCAAATTTCAGTGGTATATAACCACCGATCTGTTCAAAAACTTCCTTGCGAAAGACCTGAATCGCCTTAGGAGTTGAGCGACGATCATTCAGCACTTTGCACAATTTTCCTTCGATTAAATTCTCATAAATTCCTGATGCAATACCGAGGTGACTGTCTGTAACAAATTTTTCTAATATTCTTTGGTAATAATCTGTTGGCAGAATGATATCGGCATCCAGTATTGCTAGAAACTTATAAGAAGAGGAGGTGATTTTTTCATAACCTGCCATTATGGCGTAAACATTACTGGCAAAATATTCCTGTCTTCGCGGTTTCTTTCGGTAGTGGTATTGAATGAAATCGTGTTTTTCAGCATAATCTTTGATTATTTGAGCGCTATCATCGTTGGAATCATCATCTACGATGATCCACTTCTCCGGTAAAACATTTTGGCCTAAAACACTATGAATTGTCTGTTCAATATATTTGCTCTCATTGAAAGCTGGTGTAATGATAATATACCGAGCATCATCGTTCACTGACTCCACCACCAACACATCACCTCTATTGAACATTTGAGGAATGCCATATTGGATTCAATAATCACACTATTCCGGGGGATCATTTAGCACCTTTGCTGGATAACACAGCAGGGATTGTCTTGAACAAAATTTTGATATCAAACCAGAATGACCAGTTTTCTATATATTCAAGGTCTAACTCCAGCCATTTATGGAAAGGCAGGTTGCTTCTTCCTGATATTTGCCATAGACAGGTCAGTCCGGGTTGAACGCTGAAGCGTTTACGTTGAACCCCTCTATCAAATAGATCCACATCACGAAGTGACATCGGCCGTGGACCCACGAGGCTCATATCTCCATTTAGAACGTTTATTAGCTGGGGAAGTTCGTCCAGGCTTGTTTTTCTAAGTATTTTTCCTACTCGAGTGACTCGAGGGTCATTAGTCATTTTGAAAATCGGCCCATCAGCTTCATTCATGTGTTCAATTTCTTTGAGTTTTTGTTCAGCATCAAGATACATTGAACGGAATTTAATCATTGGGAAAACATGTTTTCTTAGTCCTACCCTTTGTTGAATAAAGAAGACCGGGCCGGGTGAGTCAAGTTTAATTGCGGTGGCAATTATGAGAAAGAGAGGTATGAGAAAAGGTATGGATAGGATAGTTAAGGTAAGATCAAATAGGCGTTTAGCAAACAACTGCTGCTGGTTCTGGGACACTGGTTCCATGTTAAGCAGTGGAATTCCACCTATTAACGATAGGCTTATGTGCGCAACTTGGACGTTAAACACATCAGCCATAAAACGGACCTTAATGCCTTCTTCTTCACAAGCCTTAACGATGGGTTCAGCATCTTGCAGCATGGATCGGGATATTGCAATGATCACCTCATCAATAACATTGTTTTTTAAACACTCCTCTGTGTTTGCAACTGTACCGATTACCGAAATGCCTTCAATCTTTGAACCTATACGGGAAGGATCAGGATCAATGAAACCAACAACTTCAACTCCCCAAACCATCTGTTGCTGCAATGTTAAGAGAAGTTCCTTGGCTCGAACCTGTGTTCCGACAATGATAACTCGAAGTTTTTTTTCTCCGCTTTTGATCTGGTTGTGAAAATATCTGATAGAAAAAACGCGAATGATTAACAAAACCAATGGCTCTGCCAGAGCAAAAAACAGGATTACAAATCGGTTGATATATTCAATATCTAAGAAAAATAACAGTGTCAGCAGGATACCAACGGAGCAAAGAACAGCTTGAGTTATTGCCCAGGCATATCCGGGAAGTGTTGCTTGGTGAGGTCCTTTGTAGGCTCCAAAGTAGGACAAAAAGCTGATGATAAAGAGCAGCAGAAGTGGCAATAAGAAGATATGAGAATAGAGACTCAGATTTTCATCAACATGCAGCAAACACCATACTAAAAAAGAGCCCAGGAAAGTGATGACTGTGAAAAAAATATCAAAGAGGAAAATGTTATTGCCTAACTCATCACTATTAGAATTATACATATATAAATTTTACCTAAAATCAATAGCAATAAAAGGTTTTGTAATTCAGGCAAAAAAAAAATTTGGAATCATTAAATATGTTCTATGTAAGGCTAGTTGATAGAAATACTGTATATCGTTGGTGTTGGATTAACGGTAACAATTTTTGAAAATCCACTTTCACCATCTTTGTTATAAGCCGAGAGGACAAAATGATACGATTTGTTTGGATCCAAGCCGGTAACTGTGTATGAGGTTATTTCTGGACCAAGCAAAATCGGTGCATCGCCTTGGTTAATACTTGTTCCTGTATATGGTGGTGTGCTACTTGCTCCTTGCTTATAATAAAGCTTATACCCAGTGATTACGTCTGGATTTGCTTTCCATTGAAAAGAAACGTCCATCGCATATGAATTGATTGCGAAGAGAAAAGCAACAAAGAATATTATGGTTAATTTTACAAGAATGAGTCTTTGGGAAGAAAGAGGTTTCATAATTTGTGAGTGTGTTGTGGTTATGAAGTCAAAATGTTAGATTCTAACTTCGATGATGGATGAAACAACCCCCCGGCTTTTTTCAGGATCCAAGAAGGACTGACGCAGATTATTATAACATTATTTTACAATATAACAATCTGCAAAAGCCACCGGATGAACGAAGCTATTTCGTGTATGTAACATTGTCGATATAGGCATCTTGCTGCTGAAGGATTACCTCAAAGCTATTTACTGATATTGGACTTTTATTTGTATTGATAACAATAACTTCGCCAAAAGCTTCGACGACTGTTTTAGTAGCGCTAAAGGTTATATTTATATGATAATTATTGTTCTGGCTATATTCTTTCCCAAAAGCAACCTGATCAATTATTTGGCCGCCAATGATTTTAAACAGACCCAAGGTACCGTAGCCATCAGTATTAGAAATCTTATAAAAATTACTTTCATCTTGTCTGAGGATAAGGTGGATTGTCCCTCCGCTAGGATACTTTGCGGTTGGACGAAAGTCCACACTGAATTTGCCGGTTTCAAGTGAAGGAAGGGTTTGAGCTAACTTAAGACTGATGTTATTACCAGTGAGTATCTGCAATTTTTGTCCCTGAGCATCATATAAAATCTTCCCTGTACCCCCCTCGGTCCAGGGGTGCGTAACTGTATAGTCTTTCACAGTATTTGTGCTATAGTCATCAGAGAAGGCATATGATCCCGGCACTTCTTGGGTTTCTATCACTTCATGAGAGATTGCAACCCCACCTTTGTCATCTAGTACGGTTAAGGTTATATCGGCATTTTGACTGGTAATCTGCTGGCTGATTTTTACGCCGTTTCCTGTTGTCCCGTCCCCAAAGTCCCAGACATACGAAACCAATTTTCCGTCAGGATCTGAAGAGCCGGTGGCATCAAAGTTGACGGTGTTGCCATCTTTGTTGTAGTTGATGATCGCAATCGGTGGAGAATTTGTTCCGAGAGAGTTGGTGATGGTGACACTTTTCAGGTTACCGTCAAAATTTGCAGCCATGCCTGAGGATGCCTGGTAGAGGGAAAAAGTGACTACTATGGCGAATAGCACACCGAAAATTTTGTGAGCGTGAACGATTTGTGTCTGATGGCTTAATATCGTGCTCTTTTGTCTTTTTCTTTGCATGGTGCATCCTTTTCTGAAATAAATTTTTCCAAGAAAAATTTTATTGGTTAGAAAGCTTGCTGTTCTGTCCATATTGACGTTATGCCGGGTATGCATAACGTCAGGATTTTGGTTTATGGTTTATATTCAAGGATGTTTGATACATCTGTTTCTGATCCTGAAATATTTATTGCTTTTATGCTAAAACTGTTACCGAGCTGGCTGATTTCAGTTTCGCAAGTGATTGTCCGGTCGCTAGGGTTTGATGTTACGCATATCTGTTTGTTATTATTGTAAATGTTAAACCCAATGATACTGTTTTCTTGACTGCTGTTAAACTCCCAATTGAAAGTGGTAAGACGAGAGAGTTTCTCTGCAGCATTTGTTGTGCTTATGGCAAGGTACCCGACAACTTCAGATACGTGGTTGACTTCAGTATCCACTGATTGCTCTTCCTCGATTGTGACTTGGGTGCTTGAAGGAGATATGTTTTGCATTCTAACAGCTACCGTGTCACTGCCTTGGTAGGTCTGGATTCCGGCGATAAAGAACGGCAGATCAGGAAATTCGGTCTGGAAAGTAAGGGTAAACCAGTTATTATCAACGCTGTTGCCGGTGGTGCCACTTTCATAAGATAATCCGGAGATTTCCCCTGTACCGGGTTCCCAAGCGATATAACCAACTGTTTCCGGTATGTGTCCCTCTTTAGTTGTTTCCTGTTCTTGCAGTTTGTAATCGAATGAGCTTTGGCTGCTCTCCTGAACTCGGCCAGTGACTGCATCAGTTTCATTTTCGGTTATAACCTGGGTCAGGATAATGGGTGCAAAATTATATTTTTGTTGCAGGGAAATCTTCTGGAATGCATTAGAACCGGTGAAACTGCCTGCTTCGATTTTAACTCCATTGCTCAATGTATATATGCCTTTTTCGATTACGATATAATTGAAATACTCCCGGGTATGGGAGCCGTCCAGATAATCCCATTCCTGCAAATGGATTTCGAAACCCTTTTGGTCTATATTCCGGATGCGCACCAGAACGGGGTCGCCACCGTTGCGTGTGGGCGGACCTGCAATGACAATTGGTTGGCTATAAGTGTTTTTAAAGAAAACTTTGACCCATTCGTGATCAATGCTAACTTCGCCGACCTCGATATGTAAATTGTTTTCAGCTTGAGTTGTGCTGGAGACGATTACTTTAGTCGCACTAGCTGTCTCTCCTTGATTGTCGGTAACTTGCAGAGACGCAGTATACGTACCTGGATTCTTGTATGTGTGTTGATTTGTCGGCCCAGTCGCTGTTGCTCCATCGCCAAAGTTCCAATTGTATTGAACGATAGTGCCATCCGGGTCTGAGGATTTTGATCCGTCAAAGGAGACAGTTAACGGAGCTGTTCCCTGGAGTGGACTTGCTGATATGACCGCATTTGGTTTTTTATTCGTTGAGACGGATCCAACAATAATAATGGGGGTTGAAACTTTATTGGTTAAGCCTTTGCTGTCTACAATAGTAAGTTCAGTATAATATGTTCCTGCCGTTGTAAAGGAATGAGATACTGTTTTACCTGTGGCTGATGAACCATCTCCAAAAGTCCAGCTGTATTTCGCTATCGGTAGGTTCACCGTTGTTGATGCACTCCCATCGAAGCTCACCAAAAGTGGAGCATTGCCGGCAGCTGTTGAGGAAGAAATTATCGCTTTTGGTGGTTGCGGATATGTGTTGCTCGGCAAAGCGGTGATGGTCGTGCTTATCTTACGTGTATCTCCATTTTTATTGGCAACAAGGAGCGTTGCTGTATAAGTGCCGGCGACAGAATAATTATGGCTGACAAGAGAACCGGTAGCCTTGCTGCCATCACCGAATTCCCACGAATAACTGCTGATATCGCCGGTTGAGTCGGTTCCTGCAAAAGAGACTTGAAGGGGAACTTGACCACTTGCCGGTGTTGGTTTGATAACTGCCATAAGTGCATCTGGGGTGGGGGATATATCAACCGGCACAGTCGAAGGATCAAGAAGCAAAATGTTAGATTTTTGGCTTTCAATTCCTTTGCTGTCTATAGTTGTAACGGAAAATGCCATGGGAGCATTAATAAGGTCGGCGGTACAATCTAGAGAGGTGGCATAGACATTGGCAGTTACGCAAAGAAGCGTATCGTTCATATACATTCTATACCCTGCACGATCGCCGGTCGGGGTATTGCTATCGATGGAATAGCTGATCTTTTTTGTTCCTGTAGCATCCGGCGGCGTGGTCGGTGTTGTGCTGATCGTAAAAGGGAAAGAGGGAGAATGTGGACTTGTAACGCCGTTGGCATAATACGCCGTCAGTGTAAAATTGAAGGTGCCCGTTCCGGTGAGAATGTCGCAGGTTATTTTTGATGCGGCTGGATCATTGGTTTCACAAACTTTTGTACCTTCTTTGTAGAGTCTATAACCGAGAAGTTGCTGTTCTTCATAAGCCGGTCTGTTAAAGGCAAAGTCTATTTCCAGAGTTTTTGTCACATCGGCATTTGCAAAAATGGGGGCAAGGCTTATTACAAATAAGAACAACAGCAGTTTATTCTTCATTTTTTCTCAGTTAGATTAAAAGTTACGCGGTGTGAAAATAATTTTCCTCCCCCCGGCGGATAAATCATTTAATGTTCGCTGGTTAAATGCTGCTTTCGATTAAAGTACTGTTCGGGTTTTGCAATGGTCTGAGCTATAGCAAGGAGCGTGCCAGAACAAAATAAGAGAAAATATCATATAATTTATATATCTTAGGGGATATTAAATTTTTTTATCTCATTATATATACTGCGTAAGAGGTGCAGATTATGCACTTCCATAATGCAATATGTTCTCACTCCGTTCACCCGCACCAAACCCGCCTCAATCAGCCATCTTTGACAGCATGGAAAAACTAATAGCAGTTGGTGTCAGAACCATTGAACTACCAATCAGCACGAACTATGCCAGACATACATTTAACGTGATGTGGCAACATATTATATGTAATACCAATATAATACCGAGCATTGTTGAGCTTCATGAGCCCCTCGGCAGAGATCTGCATCAGTCCACTGAATGAGAAATTCGATTACGAAAAAGTAACTGTTGGGATGCGATATCGGAGGTGAGTTACGTACTAAACGGGCTCATGCGCGGCGTGCGCACGAGGTGGAAGATAGACAATAGAGCATTCCATACCCGTCACACTTTATGGCGAATATTTCAGATACATGATGGAAGAAGCCGAAAGGAAAATCTCGGAGATAAAAAGTAGATGTGGGGACAGCTGGGTGTGGACTTTTGAAATGCATAGGAACAAGGGCACACACATAGGTGTGCCCCTACTAAAGGCGTAATTTAATAATTACCCCCATATTGATCTGAATCTCATGAGGACAGGATGGCGTAGAGTAACTCAGGCGGTGTGCCAATGGTATTGGGGGCACCGCCAAGGGCAAATTTAATGGTGCCATCTTCGCCTGCTGTCGCTTCACTGTTCACGTAGTGCAAGGTAGGATAGAGGAGCCATTATCTGCCACCGGTTTTGTTGCCGATTGCCAGATAGCCAACGACTTCGCTTGTATGAACAATTTCTGAGTCTTTTGATTTTTCTTCTTCAATTTTAATCTGGCTTTTGGTCCGTGACATATTTTGCATCCGAACCGCAGCGGGGTCACTGCCATCAGTGGTCTGCATGCCGGCGATAAAAAATGGCAGATCCGGGAACTGGGCGTTAAAAGTGATTTCTTTCCAGGCGTCACCAATGCTGTTCGATGTGGTTCCGGCCTCGAAGACCATATTGTCTATTTCACCGTTACCTGGTTCCCAGGCAATGTAACCAATTGTTTCATTAGAATGTGAAGTACTGTTTTTTTCCTGTTCTTGTAGCATATATTCAAATGATGTCTGGTTGACATTAACGATTCTGCCTGTAACTGCCGATGTGTCATTTTCGGTTATGACCTGGGAAAGAATAACTGGGGTGGAATTATAAGGTTGCTGGAGATTGACTTTCTCAAAACTATTGGTACCACTGAGGCTGCCGGCTTCCACTTTTGCTCCGTTGTTCAGGACAAAAGTGCCTTTTTCCATCACAATGTAACTGAAGGTTTCTACGACATGATTTCTGTCCTGGTAATCCCACTCCTGCAGACGGATTTCAAAACCCTTCTGATCGATATTACGGATACGCACCAGTACCGGCTGACTCCCGTTAAAAGTTGGTGGACCGGCAACGACGATCGGCTGGTTAAATTTGTTGTCAAAAAGAACCTTGACCCAGCTCTGATCGATGCTCACCTCTCCTACCTCCATATTGAAAGCAGATGCGGGAAGAGTCGTATTGCAGGAAATCCTGGTCGTGGCAGTGGCTATGTCACCTTTGTTGTCGGTAACCTGGAGTGATGCAGTGTAGATGCCCTTATTCGTATAGGTGTGTTGCGCTGACTTGCCCGAGCCTGTTGAGCCATCGCCGAAGTCCCAGCTATATTGGATCAAGGAGCCATCGGCGTCGGTTGATTTAGAACCGTCAAAAGATATAGCTAACGGGGCGTTCCCTCCGGTGGTATTGGTCGTTATGACCGCCTTTGGTTTTTGGTTTGTCTGACTGGTGCTGGTGACGATAATGGGTGTTGTTACGCTGTTGGTCATCCCCTTGCTGTCTTTAACAGTGAGCTTGGTATAATAAGTTCCAGCGGTTGTGAAGGAATGTGATGTCGTTTTTCCTGTGGCTTGCGAACCATCTCCAAACGCCCAGGCATAGCTGACTATTGGTGGGTTCGATGTAGTCGAGGAACTGGCATCGAAGCTTACCGCCAGTGGCACCTTACCTGCGGATGTCGAGGAGGAAAGCACCGCGGTCGGAGCAGGAGATGTTGTCGAGCTGATGGTATATGGGAAAGAGGCGGACGGAGGGCTTTCACTTCCGTTGGCATAATATGCTGTGAGCGCAAAGTTGAAGGTGCCGGTATTGGTGGAAATATCACACGTTATCTTTGATGGATTCGGGTTGGCAATTTGGCAGACTTTTGTGCCATCTTTATAAAGCCGATAGCCGAGAAGCTGTTGAGTTCCTGGATCATTAAAGGCAAACTCTACTTCCAGCGTTTTTGTCACAGCGGCTTGAGTAATAATGGGAAAGAGGCAAAGCACAAGGAGAAGGCACAGGAGTGTATTCTTCATTTTCTCTCAGCTGGATTAAAAATTACGCGGTGTGAAAATAACTTTTCCTCCCCCCCAGGCGGATAAATCATTTAATGTTCGCTGTTTAGTGTTTCTTTCAAGTAAAGTATTGCTCAGGTTATTGAGTCGTTCGAGCTGTAGCAAGGGGCGTGCCAAAATAATCTGAGGGGAAATATGACGGAAATTCAATATCTTAAGAAAATAAAGAAAAACGGAAAACTGCTTTGGCCGTGCAAATTATGCGCTTTCAGGACGTAATGTGCTCACATAATGCTGTATATAGTTAAGCTTCTTGAGTGTCTCTGCAGAGGTCGGGTACGAAAAAGTAACTAGCGGAAGAGAGCTGCACTTGATGTGGGGATGAAGTATGAATATTGCAACGAGACGGAGATGGCGGGGCGGTTTATTGGTGCTCTGTTTCCCTTTTTTCTTTATTGGCGGGGCTGGTTATTACGATCCACGTTCAGTCAAAGAGATATGGAATCTTGGCCATTTACTCTTTTTTGCTTTATTCACCCTGGTGCTCGATGACTGTTGGCGCACGATGGGCCGATCGATTCTATTCAGAGTGTTTGGCACGTTTTGCATAGTTCTGGGTGTTGGTGTTGGTATCGAATTGATTCAACTTAACATTGTCGGCCGTTCTTGCTCATTGAGTGACGTTTTCAGAGATCTGTCCGGCGGAGCGATTGTGCTTTTTTGGCGAGCGAATTATCGTCCGCTGTCCTTTAGGGCGTTCTTGAGCGGAACTTTGCTGATTCTTGTCACATTCATCAATTTCGTCCCGCTGGGAGCTGCTCTCGCTGATGAGTATCGAAGCTACCAGGATTTCCCTTTGCTTGCCGGATTTGAAAACGATGCCGAGTTTGGTCGGTGGACAAGTGATCGGCAGGTCGATTTTCAGCGGATTTCTGGGCCACGAGTACAGGGGAACTCTTCCGCTAAAATTTCCCTGACGACCGATAAGTATTCAGGGGTCTCCCTTAATCATTTTCCGGGGGACTGGGGCGGTAGAAGTGGTCTGGCCTTTAACGTTTTTAATCCTGGGGAACAACTTACCCTGCATTATCGGGTTCATGACGTACTGCATACTGTTTCTGAACAACGCTATACCGATCGTTATAACGGGCGGACTGTTCTGGAAAATGGCTGGAATGAAATTGTCATCCCTATGGCGGATATTATCAATGGGCCGACGGAACGTAAAATGGATATCACCAAAATCAGCGGCCTTGTCCTTTTTGTTATGGATCAACCCGACCGACGTATTCTTTTTTTAGATAATGTGCGCCTTTTATAAAGCAGTTTTCACCTGCCAGGTATCATGATTAAAAACGATAACGAAATCTTAAGCCTGCAACAGGCAAGAGAGATAATTCTAGCAGCCGTTTATCCTTTGCCCGGTGAAATCGCCCCTCTGATCGAGGCTCAGCAAAGGATCACATCTTCGGATGTTGCCGCCGTTATATCTCTTCCGTCGTTTGATGAATCGACTCGTGACGGGTTTGTAATCAGTGTAATTGAAAGTTCCGGACAAACGGGAGAGCGGTGTCGGATTGTCCATGAAATTCGCGCCGGCAAGCCATCCGGGCAAGTGTTGCACCCTGGTACTGCCTGCAGAATTATGACCGGAGGGGTGGTACCGGAAGGGAGCACGCGCGTTGTCCCCTTTGAAGATTGTGTCGAACAAGACGGCGCAGTCAGCGTTGCTGCACGCTCATTGGCGGCAAAAGCAACATTTATCCGTAAAACCGGCAGTGAAATAAGCCAGGGTGAAAGACTGGTCGCCAGTGGCACAATTCTCCTGGCAGACCATTTGGCTTTGCTGGCTTCATGTGGGATACAGGCGGTTTCGGTGCGCAAAAGTCCTGTGGTCGGTTATGTCTGCACCGGCAGTGAACTTATCTCAGGGGATGAGATCCTGGCTGATGGTCAGAAGGTTTCTTCCAATTCATTTCTCTTGCGAGGGATGATTGCATCGACAGGTGGCTGTCCGAAAAATATGGGCATAATACCAGATGATGCTGCTGATCTTCTTGATCTTTTTGCCAACGCGACGGCGGATATCCATCTTGATGCCTTGATTACAACGGGTGGCATGGGACCGGGGAAATACGATCTGGTCGAAAAAACCTTTCGTGAGGCCGGTGGCAAGATGATTTTTAATGCTATTGCGATGCGGCCGGGAAAATCCTTTCTCTTTGGCACCTTGGGCCATACCCTTTTTTTCGGCTTGCCCGGTCCACCTCACGCCGTGCGTACCCTGTTGCATGAACTGGTCGGACCGGCTCTGTATGCCCTGCAGGGGATAAAAGGCCAGTGGCCGAAAAATATCCAGGCATATTTGCACCATCAGATCCATATGAAGCGAAATGATATTTTGCAACTTAAAGATGGCGTGCTGGTAGTGGATAAGGGCAGATGTTCGGTACGTTTCCCCGAGCGCCTCGAGATGGGTAATTGCTTTATCGTATTGCCTTCAGGAAAAGCGCATTATGGTGAAGGTGACCTTGTTGACGTGCATTTGGCCCAGGATCAGCTGGGTGATCTTTTGACAACTTCGTAAAAAACCTTCGATTTACGACACCATCACTTCTGGCAATGGGGACAGAAATAACTGGCCCGACCACCGAGTTTTTGTTTTTTAATCGTGGCTGAACAAACGGTGCATACCTGTCCTTCCCGACCATAGACTTTAAAATTAATCTGAAAATATCCTCGCTGCTGGCTGGCATTGAGGAAGTCGCTGATGGTCGAGCCGCCGCATTCGATGGCATATTGGAGCACTCTGCGGATTTCGACCACCAGGCGGTTCCATTCTTTCAGGCTGAGGGTATGGGCCTTTCTGGTCGGCCGTATGCCGGCGGCGAAAAGGCTTTCGTTGGCGTAGATGTTGCCAATGCCGGCCACGTTCTGATTGGTCATGATCAGCAGTTTGACGGCCAGACTCTTGCCTTTGGCAAGGGTATGCAGGTCTTTGCCGGAAAATTGATCGCTGAACGGTTCCGGACCGGTTGTTTTAAATATAGTTTGCTCTCTCCCTTGAACTTCCTCGGGGTTGAGAAACCGAATGGAACCGAACCGGCGGCTGTCGTTGAAGCGCAGTTCCGTGCCGTTATCCAGCGACCATAGCATATGATCATGTTTGGCGTGTGCAGTTGACGGCGGAAATATTCCCAGCTTGCCGGTCATCCCCAGATGGATGATAAGCATCGCGCCCGAAGAAAGACTTATTTGCAGAAATTTTGCCCGACGCTCGATTGCGGTGATTGTCTGGTTGATCATCGCCTGCTGCAAGGCCTCCAACTGAACAGGGTGACGCAACTTTTTGCCGCTCCAGCGTACGGCGGTGACAGTGCGGCCAATGAGAAAAGATCGCAGTCCTCGACAGACAACTTCAACCTCAGGCAGCTCCGGCATTGTCGCCCTCCACAGGCACCAGGCAAAGGGCCAGAGCATAATCACCGAATGTGGCAGCCACGACCGTTATGTGATCGGGAAAGTGGCTGTTTTTGTTGGTTATTATTTTCAACGAGAGCGCACAATAGCTTGGATAACTGGTCAGTCCACTCAGCTCTAAATCCAAAAAACCGGGCATCTGCCAATAGCTTAACGCTTTTTTACCGGCCTCCTTGGCGGCCCAAAGAAGTGTCAGCCTGGTGAGATGTTCGCAGTTTACTAAACGATTAGCCAGCAAGCTGTTCTCCGTCTCGGTACAATATTTTTCCCGAACTGTAAGCAAGGCGCTTTTTTGCATTTGTACATCAATGCCGCATGGCGATTGTGCCGTTAAAGCGGCAGCATATTCCCCGCTGTGCGAAATAGAAAGATCGACTTTAAGTTGATTGGCTTTTGCACCAGGTAGATAAACTGTTGGCCGGCCATTGGTGGTATGCGCGATTTCAATCTCTGACAGGGCTGGAGATTCCGTAAAGGTCCCGGTTTCGAGCCAAAAAGCCTGTACCGCTTTTTTCGCGCAGATTCTCCCGGTCAGATACTCGGTTCTTCTTTTGGCCAATCGGTAACCGCTGAGAACGGTTTTTTCCTTTGGATTGAGCAGTCCGGCATCCGTCTCGGCGTCAAGGAGCCGCAGCATAAACGGCTGCACCGACTGCTCGTCGAAGATTTCGATCATTCCCATTTTAACTGCTGTCGGGAAAAGGTTTTTAACCTTGGCATCCATTGGTGGAATTTGGCTGTTCATGAGAAATAGCTTGCAGTTTCAACAGTTTTTGCTAATTTTTGCGGGTGTCGTAAAAACTCTTCATTACAATCGCCGTAGGGGCACACCTATGTGTGTGCCCCTACGGAGCAATTCTGTAAATCAGGTTTTTACCAGTCCATCATATTTTCACGAAAGGTTTTCTATGAATGCATTAACCGGCATGACGGCCTATGACCTGGTCATCCTCGGCTTGTTCGCCATTTTGATCGGTCGAGGCTTGTGGCTGGGGCTTTTGAAACAGGTGACCGGTTTTATTGCGCTCTACCTTGGTTATTTTGCTGCCAGCAGGTATCATGACAAAATCTTTCCTGTTTTGCGAGACATATCGGAAAACCCTAAAGTGGTCTTTCTGACCAGCTATTTTCTGCTGTTTGTCATCACCTATGTGGTGGTAATGCTTCTCGGCAAGGCGATGGGATATGTTATTCAAATGACAATTACCGGCTGGTTCGATCGTCTTCTGGGCGCAGTGATTGGCTTTGCCAAGGCGGTCATTCTGGCGGTTCTGTTGCATATGATTCTCGGTACTGTTCTCGCTCCGGAAAACCAGATGCTCAGAACCTGTGTGACATGCGACGCCCTCAATCAAGCGGCTGGTTTCACCCGTACCTTCATTAAGGATGAAAATGTACGCAAATCTTTGCTGCAACAAAAGCCGGCGATCGCTGTTGATGCGGTTAAAGGGCTTCTTAACCCGCCTGCAAAAGAACCAGAGCCGGTAAAAGAGGCCACAATTGCACCGCCAGCAAAAAAACAATAGCGCTTCTGTGAAGTGCGGGAAAGTAAAAAAACCTGAGTCGTATATTCAGCGTGCTTATCGAGCGCTTCCTGATCCCGGTAATCTTGTTGCTTCCTTTGCCGGTATAAAAGAAACCGATCTGCATATTCTGGCGGATCGTGATGTTACCGACCTGGCCCAAAAGCTGGTTCTACAGTATCGGCTGCAGATCGAGAAATATATTCGGCAGCACCCTGAGTTTGCCTCCGCGTTGATACCTCTTCCCGCCGATTCTCTGGCAGTGCCGATTGTGAGGGAGATGCTGGCTGCCGGCAGAAGCGCCGGGGTTGGTCCTATGGCCGCAGTGGCCGGCGTGATCGCTGAATATGTCGGTCGGGGCTTACTGCACAATGGATGCCGGGAAGTAATGGTGGAAAACGGCGGCGATATTTATCTGAGCAGAAATGAGGACTGTACCGTGGCTATTTTTGCCGGTGCATCCCCTTTAAGCCTGCAGATCGGGGTACGGCTGGCGGCAAGTGTTATGCCGATTGGCGTCTGCACCTCGTCCGGGACAATTGGTCATTCATTAAGCTTTGGGGTGGCCGATTCGGTTACGGTAATTGCCAAATCAACCGCACTTGCCGATGCTGCGGCGACACGTCTGGGTAATGAAGTTGGCCGGGCATCCGGCGGCGAGACCGGCATTAAAAAGGCTTTGACAAAAAGTCGGGACATCGCCGGTGTATTAGGTGTAGTTGTCATCTGTGGGGAAAAAATTGGTGCCGTGGGGGATGTTGAACTCATCAGCCTGAAAAAATAGTGGGTGAGAGATGGACAACGCCGAACAGCAGATTGGTAAAAAAGGCAAACGACAGGTTGACCGCAAGCATATCGTTTATTACCTGCGCGTTTTTGAAAGTGGAAGCCGCACGATTTTCGGCCATCTCGTCGATATCTCTGAACGAGGAATTATGTTGATCGGTGATAATCCGGTTGAAGTGAATAAAACTTTTAACCTCCGGATGAGTCTTCCCAATCGGATGAAAGGTCATGAGGAAATTAATTTTTCCGCCATCAGCAAATGGTGTAAAAACGATACTGATCCCCACTTGTATCTAGCGGGGTTCCAATTTGAAGCGCTTGAACCACCTTTTATGCGCTTGATTACCATCTTGCTAAGGGATTTCAGCCAGAATCAATAAGCCCCTACGGAAAAATTCTGAAAACCACGTTTTTATTTGACCATCGATATAGAAAAATTTATTAAAACTTAAAAAATAATGGGAAAATAACCTTGAATACAACTTCTCTCACCTGTTTTAAGGCGTACGATATCCGGGGAAAAGTGCCGGAGGAATTAAATGCCGGGCTGGCGAGGAAGATCGGCCGGAGTTTTGCGACAGTCTACAACTTGAAAAAAGTGGTGGTCGGCCGCGATATACGGCTGTCCAGTGAAGAACTGGTCCAGGCGCTTATTTCCGGACTCCGGGATATGGGGGCATATGTCCTGGATCTGGGACTGTGCGGGACCGAGGAGATATATCACGCCGCTTTCAGCATGGAGCCGGATGGGATCGATGGAGGCGTTATCGTCACCGCCAGCCATAACCCCGCTGATTATAACGGTATGAAGTTTGTTGTCCGGGGAGCCCGTCCGGTCACCGGCGAGTCGGGGCTCAAAGAGATGGCGCAGCTGATTGCATCAGGTACGGTGCCGGAGCCCGACGCAGCACCAGGACAACTCGAGTGCATCAACAACAAAAAGCAGTATGTGCAGCACTTATTGAGTTATATCGACACCAAGAAACTCAAGCCATTGAAAGTTGTGGTCAACAGCGGCAACGGCTGTGCCGGCGCAATTGTCGATCTGCTGGCAGCGCATCTGCCGTTTCAGTTTATCCGGGTCTATCATGAACCGGACGGAACCTTTCCTCATGGCGTGCCCAATCCTCTGTTGCCGGAAAAAAGGGCAGAGACGGCGAGGATGGTGCAAGACCACGGAGCTGATCTGGGAATTGCCTGGGACGGCGATTTTGACCGCTGCTTCTTCTGGGATGAACAGGGCAATTTTATCGAAGGCTACTATCTTGTTGGTCTTTTGGCTGGGGAGATGCTTAAAAAAGAACCCGGCGGCAACATTCTTTACGATCCTCGCTTGACTTGGAATACCGAAGAACAGGTACGGCGGCTGAGTGGTTTGCCGATAATGACCAGGACCGGCCACGCCTTTATTAAAGAGCGGATGCGACAGGAAAATGCTGTCTATGGCGGCGAAATGTCGGCGCATCATTATTTCAGGGATTTTGGTTATTGCGATTCGGGAATGATCCCGTGGCTGCTGGTCAGTGCCATGCTTTGCCGGCAAGGGCGAAAACTGTCCGAACTGGTTGCCGACCGGATTGCCGCCTTTCCGGTGTCGGGAGAAATCAACAACCGTGTTGCTGACCCGGATGCGGTGATTGCCCTGATTGAAAAGAAATACAGTGATGGACAAAAGGACTACACCGATGGTCTGTCGATTGACTATCCTGAGTTTCGTTTTAATATTCGTAAATCAAATACCGAGCCCTTGCTTCGCTTAAATGTCGAGAGTCGAGGCGATATTTTGCTTTTGCAGGAAAAGACCGCGGAACTGCTCAGTTTCATTAAATGAATACTGCAATCATTATAATAAAGAAGGAACCACATGGCAAAAATTCAACCAGTTATTTTGGCAGGCGGGACGGGATCGAGACTATGGCCCTTATCAAGGGAGTTATATCCTAA
>CAWCLE010000015.1:0-210390 GCA_963796255.1 uncultured delta proteobacterium
GGCCGGGACCCGTCAAGGGGAAAAATGATCGATGCATTTATTTTATGCAGACATCTTGAAAATTAATTATGTTTTTTGGTCTGCATCGCAATGTATTGTATAGTAACGATGGATAAATTATAGCATTACTTGATTGTTACATAACTTTGATGAGCAATAGTTTTGCAGATTGATTGCCGTGTAAAGTAGGTATGAAGGAGATTTATGGATTATTCTGAAAGTTTATTAGTTCATTTCAGACGAGTTGAAAAACTGCGAGAAGAGGCTTTGGATTATCATTCCATAGATCTCTCTTCGCGGCAGTTATGTGATTTGGAATTGTTGCTCAATCGAGGGTTTTTCCCCTTAGGGGGATACCTGGACAGCAAAGATTATAATGCCGTCATTGAGACCATGCGTCTGGCTGATAACACGGTCTGGCCGATGCCCATATGTCTTGATGTCGATGCACAAACTGCTGATAAACTGAGGGTTGGGACGAGAGTAGCGCTCAATGATGGAGAAGGCTTTTTATTAGCAATTTTGACGGTGCAGGATATATGGCAACCTGACAAGAAAAAAGAGGCCTTAGCTCTTTACGGCACCGATGACCCGGCACTGCATCCGGGAGTTATGCAGCTTTGCGATCGAGTTCACGACTGGTATGTCGGTGGTAAACTGGAGGGGATAACCCTTCCGATCCATTACGATTTCAATCATTTGCGCCTTAGTCCTTCAGAAACTGTCCGGGCATTCACCATGAATGGTTGGCGGCGGGTCCTTGGCTTTCATACTGATGAATACCTGCACTGTGCCCACCGGGAAATGGTTATTACTGCGGCACGGGAAGCAGGTGCCGCAATTTTTTTGCACCCGGTCGCCGATCTCACCCATCCGGGCAATCTTGATTATTATACGCAGATTCGCTGTTATCAGGCTTTCACTGAGAAATTCCCACCCAACATGATAAAGCTTGGCCTGACGCCTTTTGCCAGTCGTAAAGCCGGACCCAAGGAGGCTTTATGGCAGGCGATCATCCGCAAAAATTTTGGCTGCAGTCACTTTATGGTCGCGGCAGATCACGCAGATCCACTGGCAGGTAGTGCTTTACCGGAAAGATTCTACCCCCTGGGTGCGGCCCAGCAACTGGTTGATGAGTATGCGGCGGAAACAGATATCGCCATGGTCCCGCAGCGGGACATGGGCTACCACGAGGGCTTGAAAAAATATGTCCTGCTCGATCAGGTTTCAAACGATGAAGTTGCGACGATCTCTTCCCAGGAATTCCGTCGCAGGATGGTATGCGGGGAGGCTATCCCAAGCTGGTTTTCGTATCCTGAAGTGGTTGCGCATCTGCTAACCTCTTTTCCACCTCGATCAAAACAAGGATTGACAATTTTCATGACCGGTTTTTCCGGTTCCGGGAAATCGACGATTGCCAAGGTCTTGCTGGTCAGATTTATGGAGATGTGCGATCGGCCGGTGACCCTTCTTGATGGCGATATTGTCCGGAAAAATCTTTCTTCCGAGCTTAACTACTCACGCCAGCATCGCAATCTCAATATCACCCGTATCGGTTTTGTCGCCAGCGAAATAACCAAAAACGGTGGAATTGCGCTGTGTGCACCGATTGCACCGTATGAAGAATCCCGTCAGGCAAACCGTGAACTGATTTCTCGTTATGGCGGGTATATTGAAGTCCATGTCGCAACCCCTCTTGAGGTCTGTGAACAGCGGGATCGAAAAGGACTCTACGCTAAGGCAAGAGCCGGTAAAGTCAAAGGCGTAACCGGGGTGACCGACCCGTATATTGAGCCGTCGAATCCTGAGCTGACTATCGACACCACCAATATTACGCCTATGGAGGCCGCGCAGGAAATTTTGCTGTATTTAGAAGAGCAGGGCTATATTGTTTGATTTGTATCGGATTTTTACGATACCATCAATTTTTTTCTACTGAGGAAGATATGAATGTAACGGTTTTTGGAGTCGGCTATGTCGGCTTGGTGCAGGCGGTAGTGCTGGCCGATGTTGGGCATAATGTTTGTTGTGTGGATGTGGATGAGAAAAAAATCGACGCGCTGAAGCGTGGCGAACTGCCGATTTTTGAGCCTGGTCTCTCTGAACTTGTCGCCAACAATTTCGATAAAAAAAGAATTGAATTTACGACCGACGCGGCCAGGGGCGTCGATCATGCGGAGCTCATCTTTATCGCCGTTGGCACGCCGCCCGATGATGACGGTAGTGCCGACCTGCAGTATGTGCTGGCGGTGGCTGGAACGATTGCCGGCCATATGTCAGAGACAAAAATTATCATTGACAAATCGACTGTCCCAGTTGGCACTGCGGATAAGGTGAAGGCGCATATATCGGCTATTCTTAAAAAAAGAAACCTCGATCTGCCCGTTTATGTCGCCTCCAATCCCGAATTTTTAAAAGAAGGATCGGCGCTCGAGGATTGCATGCGCCCAGAGCGGATTATTATCGGCACCGACAGCGACCCAGTAGAAGAGAAAATGCGTGAACTATACGAGCCATTTAGCCGTAATCGCGATAAAATTATGGTTATGGATGTGCGCAGTGCCGAATTCACCAAATATGCCGCCAACTGCATGCTGGCAACGAAAATTTCTTTTATGAACGAGATGTCCAATTTGGCGGAAAGGCTGGGCGTGGATATCGAGCAGGTGAGGCGGGGGATCGGTTCAGACTCCCGGATAGGTTATCAATTTATTTATCCGGGGTGCGGGTACGGCGGTTCATGCTTTCCCAAGGATGTACAGGCACTGGAGCGTTCTGCCAGAGAAATCGGCTACGACGCGCATATCCTTAAAGCTGTTGAAAGTGTCAACTACCGACAGAAAGAAAAACTATTTGAGCATATTTGCTCTTTTTACGCTAATGCTGTGAGCGGAAAAACGTTCGCCATCTGGGGTTTGTCCTTTAAGCCGAACACCGACGATATGCGCGAAGCCTCCAGTCGGGTCCTGATCGAGGCCTTATGGCAGGCGGGGGCGAAGATACAAGCCTATGACCCGGAGGCGATGGAGGAAGCCCAGCGCATCTATGGCACCAGAGACGATTTTACCTTGATGGGAACCAAAGAGGCGGCCCTGCATGGCGCCGACGCCCTGGTTATTGTTACCGAATGGAAGAGTTTTCGGGTGCCCGATTTTAAAAAAATGCTTGAAGAGCTTCATGACAAAGTCGTTTTCGATGGCCGGAATCTATATGACCCCAACCGGATAGAAGCCATGGGTCTTGCCTATTATGGAATAGGGCGAGGTCGTTCAGTTAAAAAGTTTGTTTGAAATTATACATACCAAAAGGAAGCATACTAGAAAATGACCAAGAAAGCATTGATTACCGGGGTAACCGGACAGGATGGCGCATATCTTGCCGAATTTCTTCTTCATAAAGGATATGAAGTGCATGGTATAAAAAGGCGTGCCTCACTTTTTAACACCGATCGAATCGATCACCTTTATCAAGATCCGCACGTCGGGGATCGAAAATTTATTCTCCATCATGGGGATCTCACCGATTCGTCCAGTCTCATCCATATTATCGGCAAGGTGATGCCGGACGAGATTTATAATTTAGCCGCCCAGTCCCATGTTGCTGTTTCATTTGAAGAACCGGAATACACTGCCAACTCGGACGCCTTAGGGACCCTCAGGGTTCTCGAAGCGATCCGTATCCTCGGCTTGACCAATAAAACACGATTTTACCAGGCGTCGACCTCCGAACTGTTCGGCAAAGTGCAGGAAACCCCCCAGACTGAGAAAACGCCCTTTTATCCGCGCTCGCCCTATGCGGTGGCAAAAATGTATGCCTACTGGATTGTGGTCAATTATCGGGAAGCCTATAATATGTACGCCTGCAACGGCATCCTTTTCAATCATGAATCGCCGCTCCGCGGGGAGACTTTTGTCACCCGCAAGATTACCCGGGCTCTGGCCAGGATTTATTTAGGTTTGCAGGAGTGTCTGCATCTCGGCAATCTTGATGCCAAACGCGACTGGGGACACGCCCGTGATTATGTGCAAATGCAGTGGCTGATGCTGCAGCAGGATAGTCCGGAAGATTATGTTATCGCCACCGGGGAACAGCATTCTGTGCGAGATTTTGTCGACGCTGCCGCCAAAGAAATCGGCATACAATTGCGCTGGGAGGGAAGCGGTGTTAAAGAGGTCGGCATAATAGATACGATTTTTGCCGATAACGATATGCCGGCAATGCGAGTTGGCGATACCATCGTCCGGGTTGACCCGAGATATTTTCGGCCAACTGAGGTTGAAACCTTGCTTGGTGATCCCACCAAGGCCAGGGAGAAACTTGGCTGGGTCCCGAAGACAACCTTTTCGGCGCTGGTCACCGAAATGATGCGTTCTGATCTGGTGGAAGCCAGAAGAGATGAACTGTGCAAGAGTGAAGGCTTTACCGTTCTTAACCATCATGAATAGAGTGAAACGCTCATGATTCCAGAAGAAAAAATCTTTGTCGCCGGGCATCGTGGCATGGTTGGCTCGGCTATTGTCCGGCAATTGCGCAGACTCGGCTGTCTAAATATCGTTAACAGGTCGCATGCAGAATTGGATCTGACCGATCAAGCTGCGGTGCGGGCATTTTTTCAAAACGAGAAGGTAGACAGGGTGGTCCTGGCTGCAGCCAAGGTAGGCGGCATCCATGCAAATAACGTTTATCGAGCTGATTTTATCTCTATTAATTTGATGATTCAGGTCAATGTGATCCATCAGGCATTTCTGGCCGGGGTGCAAAATCTGCTTTTCTTAGGCAGTTCCTGCATTTATCCGAAACTGGCGCCGCAGCCGATGCAGGAGAGTTTTCTCTTGACCGGGCCTCTTGAGCCGACCAATGAACCCTATGCTATTGCCAAGATTGCCGGCATTAAAATGTGCGAATCCTACAACCGGCAATACAACACTTGCTATCGCTCAGTTATGCCGACCAATCTTTATGGTCCGGGGGATAATTACCATCTGGAAAACAGCCATGTCATTCCCGCCATGCTGCGCAAGTATCACCTGGCTAAATTGGCCATGGAAGGCAATATCGCAGCTATTATAGCCGATGAGAGATGTTATGGACCGATTCCTCCGGATATCAGTGCAGCTCTTGGTTATAGCACCCAAACAAAAAGTCTCAATAAAGATCATCCGCCCAAAGTCGCGCTGTGGGGTACCGGTTCCGCGTTTCGGGAATTTCTCCATGTCGATGATATGGCGACCGCCTGCGTCCATGTGATGCAACTGGATCAAGCCCACTTCATCGGCGAGAATCCGTCTTTTCTGAATATTGGTACCGGCAGAGATATCACTATCCGCCGGATAGCAGAGCTTATTGCCGAAATAGTCGGTTTTACCGGAGAGACCATCTATGATGCTGCGCAGCCGGATGGAACGCCGCGCAAATTACTCGATACCACAAGGATCAACCAGCTTGGCTGGCAGCCCCATCTCAGTTTGCGTGAGGGACTGGAAGATGCTTATTCCTCCTACCAACAAGCCCTATCTTACAGCTAATCCGACAGACTCTAGGCCCAGCAAGAGGATATCGTCCGGCCTATTCCTCAATGCTTCTGCGGAACCTGCGGATCATATCGTTGCGGATTATCTGGTGGTCCAGTTGGAAAATATCCTTGGGAAACAGCAGCTCCATGACGCCCGAATCAAAGATCCGTTTGACTTCGTATTCATCGTGAGCGACATCTCTTTTATACATATAGTTGAGCCACGAACGGTTAGTGTGGATGATAAATTCCACCCGCATCCCACCCAGGCGAGCGAAAAATTTCAGCATTTCGGTCTGGGGGCTGGAACCGGTTGCGGTGACGCGATAGGCCGTCGAACCGGTCAGGGTATCGGAGATATCTTCCAACACCATAAAGCTATCAGCTTTTGATGCCGAACGGGTCAGGTGGTTTTGAAAGGTTTTGATATCGGCTACCGAATCGAGAACCGCCATCAAGCCAAGTTCATCATCAACTGCCACTGCCGGATTTTTTTCATTCTTACGCAGTAACTTCAGGACTTTGGCCTCCGGTGGTTTTTTACGGATCGACACATAAATGGGGATGTCGCGGGTTCCGGCGGTGAATCGACGGCGTTTTAAAAGGGTGAGCTTGGTGCCTTTACTCGGCTGAACCAGCTGACCTTGCGCAGCTGTCAACACTTTAACGCTGGTACAGCAGAAGCTATCCTCGGAGTGGAGCGAAGAGAGGTAGACGATATCATGCTCCCCAATCTTCAGATTTTTACTCCAGACAAAATCGTTCAAAAAATGCAGAAAAGTTGAAAACTTTTCTTCGATACCCGTTTCTCTTTCCCGCTGATCGATACTGCCGGCCAGGTTCATCAGGACCAGTTTACGTCGCGCCTCAAAACGAGCCTTTTTATGGTACCGGTCATTGAACATGATCAGCAGAAGGGTAACCGGGTCGTTGGCCACCTCAATTTCGTTGGTGGTGTCGACAAATGAGGCATAGGGTTTGAGGATCTTCGACCTGAGCGAATTGACCACCGCATCGGCGGTGCGGGCATATTCACTTACCCTTGCTTCGACTTCTCTCGGGGAGCCGTTAAGGCCAAACATATTGCCGAGCAGCAGGCAGGCACGTTGACAGCGATGCGTCTGTTTGTCCGGTTGCTTTAGAAGTTCACCCAGCTGGGAAAAACTGGTGATTTCTAAAAATTCGAAGATCTGGCTGCGCAAGGCTCGATACTTAGTCGTATTGATCCGTTTTAGGCAGAGATTTTTGACCCACTTCCTGGTGTGTGGACAAAAAGGTTTGGTCACATAGACGCTGTCCTCAACTGCCAGCGGTCCATGCTGCTGCAGTGAGGTAAAGACGCTGTCTTCACTAATAACGGACATTTATTTCCTATTCCAAAGTTGATGGAGGTATAATCTGGTTCCCATGGGCCCCATGGGAAATAATTTCAATCTGGCGTGTATTCTACCGGCTATTGATATTATTAGCAGGTGAAAATTAGCCAGGCAAAGAGATGCAGAGAAATCGTACTTGAGTTATAATCGAAACTTTGTTACTCGAAGGCAAGACATTTATCTGCGTTCCGGGTTTTTGATATTTTCAAATCTTAATTGGACATAAGCATGTATAGAAATTTTAGTATTGTACCAAATATAATGTTTGGCAGAGGATCATTTAATCAGCTGGGTGATATTATCGCGGCGCATCGAGTACACCCGGATGCATATTTTGTGTTTGTTCTAGATGATGTCTTCACGGACAAAGCTCTGGACGGCAGGCTGCCCTTACAGGGTGACGACTTGAAATTGTTGGTAAATGTCGACGATGAACCCAAAACCAGCTATATCGACGCGCTGGTGCGGCAGATCCAAGAATATAAGGCAATCAAGCCGGACGGCATTGTCGGCATCGGCGGCGGGGCGACCATGGATATTGCCAAGGCGCTGTCACTGATGCTCAACAATCCAGGATCGTCTGCTGACTATCAGGGCTGGGACCTGATCAAGAACCCATCCGTTTACCATGTCGCAGTGCCCACGCTTGCCGGAACCGGAGCGGAGATTTCCCGGACCACCATCCTGACCGGGCCGGTGAAAAAGCTGGGCATTAATTCAGATTATACGGTGTATAACCAGATTGTTCTCGATCCCGAACTACTGGCCGGGGTGCCAAAAGACCAATGGTTCTATACCGGCATGGACTGCTATATCCACGATGTGGAATCTCTGCACGGCACCTTTATCAATGAGTTCAGCCGGGCCTATGGAGAGAAATCGATCGAATTGTGCCGTGAAGTCTTTCTTCACGATCATGCCGATAAAGACGATAAGCTGATGATGGCTTCCTATTTTGGCGGCATGAGCATCGCCTATTCCCAGGTCGGTGCCTGTCATGCCCTTTCTTATGGTCTTTCCTATGTTCTTGGCATCCATCATGGCATTGGCTGTTGTATCGCCTTTGATTACCTTGACGAGATCTATCCTGAAGGGGTGCAGGAATTCAGGAAGATGATGGAAAAGCATCAGATAAAACTGCCGAGAAACCTCACTGCCAAGATGGATCAGAAGGCTCTTGAGCTGATGGTGACCACTGCCCTGAATCTGGTGCCGCTGTGGGAAAACTGTCTGGGGCCGGACTGGCAGAAGAAGATGACCCGTGAGAGGTGCCTTGCCCTCTATAAACAGATGTAATGTCAGTCGATTTAAAAACTTCTTTTTGGCAGGGAGCCAAGCGGGCCCTGCCTGTTGTTCTCGGGTATGTCCCCATAGGTTTTGCCTATGGGGTCCTGGCCGGAAAAAGCGGTCTGTCGGGGGCAAATACCCTGCTGATGTCGATTATTGTCTTTGCCGGTTCCGCCCAATTTATCGCCGTGGGCTTGTTTGCCGCAGGCACCGGGCCGGCGGCGATAATCCTTACCACCTTTGTGGTCAACCTGCGCCATATGCTGATGGCGGCCTCACTCGCTCCCTATCTCTCCGGCTGGAAAAAGCGCTACCTGGCCTTTTTTTCTTTTGAGCTGACCGATGAAACCTTTGCGCTGCATTCCTCGACCGCAGGCAGATTAAACGAGTGTCGATTAGAAGCCCTGTCGCTTAATGCCACGGCCCAGTTCTCCTGGGTGATCGGCACCGGGCTCGGCCTCGTCGCTTCCGAATTGATTGGTGACATCAAGCCGCTTGGTCTTGATTATGCGCTGGCGGCGATGTTTATTGGGCTTCTCGTCGGCCAGTGTCAATCGCCGGTGCGGGTCATCACCGCCATTTTATCCGGCACTATAGCCACACTCTTGTATCTTGCCGGCTGGCATCAGTTTTATATCATCGTCGCAACTGTGGCTGGGGCTACCTTAGGGCTTGGGGTGGAAATATGGATCAAACGCTGATCTTCTGGACGATCGTTGGCATGGCGGTGGTCACCTATCTGCCACGGCTGTTGCCGACGTTATTTTTAAGCGGCAGGAATTTGCAACCGTTTATCGCCTCCTGGCTGCGGCTGGTGCCTCCCGCGGTTCTGGCGGCGATGCTCGTCCCTTCGCTTCTGGTTCGCGAGGATACGGTTGAGCTGGGATTTGACAACCTGTTTTTCTGGGCCGCTCTGATAGCTTTTTTTGTGGCATGGAAATGGAACAGTCTTTTTGCCACTGTCGTTATCGGTATGGGCTTGGTCGCTTTGGGTCGCTACCTTGGTCTGGGCGTGTAATTGCGCAACGATATATTAATGGATACGATTTATTACCAGCCGAAAAGGCAGGAGATTGTCCAGCCACTACTGGACTGGTTTCGCTTGACAAAGCGGGATCTGCCCTGGCGACGCAGCTACAATCCGTATCATGTGTGGATCTCCGAGATCATGCTCCAGCAGACCCAGATGGATCGCGGGGTCGCCTATTTTTTACGCTGGATCGAGCGGTTCAGAGATGTTTCTGCCGTAGCCGCCGCAAACGAACAGGAGATCCTTAAATACTGGGAAGGGCTTGGGTATTATGCCCGGGCAAGAAACCTGCATAAGGCGGCTAAAATGATTGTCACTGAGTTTAACGGGGAGGTCCCCTGCAAATACAGCCAGCTGCTGCTTTTGCCGGGTATCGGGCCCTATACTGCCGCGGCTATTGCCAGCGTGGCGGGTAATTATGATGTGCCGGTGATTGACGCCAACGTCGCCCGGGTATATGCCCGACTGTTTAATATTGATGCGCCAATCAAAGATCGATTGGCAAAAAATCGTCTGGCCGAGATTGCCGAAGAGCTTTTACCCCATGGACAGGCAAGGGCCTATAACCAGGCCTTGATGGATTTTGGCGGCCTGGTCTGCACACCGAAAAACCCACGCTGCGATACATGTCCAGTCGCTGCCGCGTGTGCGGCTTTTAGCGCGGGAACAGTTACCGAGCGTCCAGTGCTTGGAGCTGGTAAAACCATCATTACTCTCCACAAGGTGGCCGGGATAATTGCCTACAACGAAAAAATCTATATCCAACAGCGCCAGGCGGCAGATGTCTGGGGCGGACTCTGGGAATTTCCCGGCGGACAGGTGGCAAAGGGTGCGGCGAAAAGAGAAATTGTCAGCGCTATTTCACAAGATACCGGTCTTAGGGTAGAAGAGGCGCAGTATATTACCAGGGTAACGCATCAGTACACCCACCATAAAATTGTGCTCGATTGTTTTTCATGCCGGTTGCAAGGGGAAAATCCCCAGCCTGTTCTTCAGACCGCCGCTGCCTACCGGTGGATTGATCCGGGTGAGATTGACCAGTTTGCTTTTCCCGCCGGCCCGAGAAAACTGCTCGAGTATCTGCGTGCAGAGAAAGCCGAGCTGCTGAATTTTTCACCCAGTCCCTGATATCTAATCCGGCAGATAGACCAGCTCAACCGGGCAGTGGTCCGAGCCAAGTATTTCATGGAGAATGGCCGCGCTTTTAACCCGAGCTTTGGCTATTTCACTGACACAAAAATAATCAATACGCCAGCCGATATTCTTGGCGCGGGCACTGAAACGGTAGCTCCACCAGGTATACTGCTCCGGCTCCTGGTTGAAGATTCGAAAGGTGTCGACATATCCTGCCGCGACAAAGCTGTCCATCCAGGCCCTTTCTTCCGGGGTGAAACCGGCATTCTTGACATTATTTTTGGGATTTTTCAGATCAATTTCTTTATGCGCGACATTGAAGTCGCCGCACAATATTACCGGCTTTTTCTTTTCCAGTTCCTTGGCAAAAGCGACCAGCTTTGCATTAAAACGCAGCTTGTAGCCAAGTCTAATGAGTTTTTCGCCGCTATTAGGAAAATAGATATTTATCAGGTAGTAGGTGTCAAATTCCAAGGTGAGGACGCGCCCTTCGCAGTCAAACTCGAGCTCACCAATGCCATAATGGACCGCCACCGGTTCTATTCGACTGTAACAGGCGACGCTGGAATAGCCTTTTCGCTCAGCACTATGCCAATAGGAGGTATAGCCGGGGATATTTTTTAAGGGGTCGGAGAGCTGGTCCGGTTGTGCCTTGGTTTCCTGCAGGCAGACAACATCGGCATCAAATGTCGGCAGCATGTCGATGAACCCTTTTTTCTCAACGGCACGGATACCGTTAACATTCCAGGAAACAAATTTCAGTGTGTTCAGATTATTCATCTTGGCTCCGGATCGTTTGCGGGGACGAACTCCCTGCTGGGGACATTTTTTTTCTAAGGGACAGATATCGCAGTGCGGACCGATCGGTCGGCAGATTGACTGACCGAAAGCCACCAGGATAGTATTTATGCCTATCCAATGCCTGGCCGGAAGTTTGGCCCGCAGCGTCATTTCCGTCTTCAGCGGAGTGTTGGTATCGACATACTGCCATATATTCAAAATGCGGTGAACATGGGTGTCAACACAGATCGCCGGTTTTAAGAAGGCGACACTGACGACCAGATTGGCGGTTTTTCGACCGACGCCAGGCAGGGTGATAAGTTCTTCGATGGTCTGCGGCACTTTATCGCCGAATCTTTTCAAGGCTTCCGGCAATCTGGTCAGATGTTTTGCCTTGGTCTTATAAAAGCCGACCGGATAGATAAGTTGGGCGATTTTTTCCTCCGCCAGTTCAGCAAGTGAGGCCGCATCCGGGGCATGTTGGAAAAGTCGTGCCGAAGAAGCAGCGGTAACCTCATCTTTTGTCCTGGCCGAGAGGATCGTCGCTACCAGAACCTTAAAAGGATCTCTGGTCTGCACCGCAATAAGATCGACCACCGGCACGTCCTTGTCGATTACCGCCGCGGCAACAGTCTTGAGAAAATAATCGATATCGATGGTCATGCTGCGGGCTCCAGCAGATCCGCCGTAAAATCAAGGGTGGCAAAATAGTCTTCCACCTCTTCGGCGCGGCGAATCAGCTCGACTTTTCCGTCCGCGGCAAGCAACAGTTCTTTGGGACGAAGGTTGCCGTTATAGTTAAAACCCATGGCAATGCCATGCGCGCCGGTATCATGAATTATAAGGATATCACCGTCGTCTATTTTCGGCAGGTCGCGCTGAATGGCAAATTTATCATTGTTTTCGCATAAGGAGCCGACCACATCGACGATTTCTCTGGGGATTTTCTCATCTTTGCCGAGCACATCGATATGGTGGTACGCACCATACATGCCCGGCCGCATCAGGCAGCTCATCGACGCGTCAACGCCGATATAGGTCCGGTAGATATCTTTGCGGTTAATGGCTTTGGTCACCAGAACCCCATGAGGGCCGGTAATGAAACGGCCGCTCTCCATATATAAAGCCGGTTCATAGCCATGCAGACGGTTAAACTCCATAAACTGTTCGGTGATTTCCTTGCCCATGGCGTCAAGGTCCAGGCCGGCCACTCCAGGTTGATAGGGGATCCCCAGTCCGCCGCCGATATTGATAAATTCAAAGGTGATGTCCAGTTGGCTCGATATCTCGGCGGCAAGTTCTAAAAGCATGGCACTGGTCTGAACCATATACTCGTAGTTCAGTTCATTGGAAGCGAGCATGGTATGGATGCCGAATCGTTTGACGCCACGGGCCTGAGCCTGGCGATAAGCCTCGACAATCTGCTCGTCGCTTACCCCGTATTTGGCTTCGACAGGTTTGCCAATAATATCGTTGCCGGTTCTTTTGGCACCGGGATTGTATCGAAAACTGATCAATTCAGGAAGCTGGGGCAGCTTTTTCAACAGGTTGAGATCGTCGAGGTTGAGAATGGAGCCGCCGTCCGCTGCCGCCTCGAGGAAATCAGCCTCGCTGGTATTATTGGAGGTGAACATGATCTCCTCGCCACGCCCCCCGGCCTGACGGCTGAGGCGGAGTTCGGCGATAGAGCTGCAGTCAAAGCCGAACCCGATCTCCTTGATAAGAGAGAGGATTTTTGGGTTAGGCAGGGCTTTTACCGCATAGTATTCACGAAAACAGCCAAGCCCGGCGAAGACTTGTTTCAGGTGCGTCCCCGTCTTTCTGATTCCAGCTTGGTCATAAATATGAAAGGGCGTCCCATAATGACTGACAATCTGTTCTAATACTGGAAAAAGACGATCTTTATAGGCTTGTGACATGGGCATGAGACTGTTTCCTTCGATGAATTTTAAAGGGCTTTGGGGATGAGTATTCGACTGGTTTCCTTAATGGTCGATAATACCGTTTCGGTACTGGTTGAAAGGACCCCGACAATGGGGATAATTTTTTCCTGCAGCAGCTGACCCAGGGTTATGGTGTCGGCACTGCGTATTTTTATAAGATAGCAGTCGCTGCCGGAGACAAAGTGCACTTCCTGAATTTCTGGAATCAAGGCCAGTTCGGCCCCTACTTTATCTGATAAAGCAGCGCTGGTTCGTACATGGACAAAGGCTATCTGGGCGCTCTGAAAACGATCAGGGTTCAGCCGAACCTCATAGCCGTCGATAATTCCCTGCTTTTCCATTTTGCGAATCCGTTCCAAAACAGCCGAAGGCGCCAGGCCAACTTGCCGGGATACTTCAATATTGGGAATACGCGCCTTTTCCTGCAGAATATTCAAAATTTCAAGACTGATCGAGTCCAACATATTTCCTCCCTCTGTAAGGACAAATATATCCTCTAAACGGGGTAAGTCAAGAATAATATTCTGCTGTATTTAATATTACGTGAATATATTCTGTTTTGATAGCTTTTAGTGATAATAATTCGAATTGAGTCACCTAGAAGGAGAATACCGGGTGGCCCTATTATTTTGTCATTGGAGTGGGAAAAAGCTATGGATGGAGTATATTGTAACTGCCGAGGAGAGACAGGATAGTACGTCAAATAAGATGAGAGAATTCTATTGTCAGCGATAACAATTATCATACCAACTCTCAACGAAGCGGAGAATATCGATTTGCTGTTGGCGAGAATCCTGCGTATCAGGCAATCGTCTCATCTCGATTTTGATATTCTATTTGTTGATTCAGCATCCACCGATGGCACCTGCGACCAGGTGCTTGCCTGGCAGGGAAAAGCTCCGGTCCGCCTACTGTCGCTGGATTTTAACATGGGTCTCGCCGGCGCTGTCATGGCTGGTGCCCGATATACCGATGCAAAATATATTTTAGTGATGGACGCCGATCTCAGTCACCCACCGGAGGTTATTCCACAACTCTTGCAACCGCTTCTTGACGGCACCCATGATATGGTGATCGGTAGCAGGTATATAGAGGGGGGATCTTTACCCGACTGGCCATTTTTGCGTCGACTGGCATCAAGGATTGCCACGCTGCCGGCACTTTTTTTCTGCACCGTGAAAGATCCCCTGGCAGGATTCTTCGCCGTCGAGCGCAGGCTGCTCAGTGACTTGTCCGATTCTGTCCCCGGTTTTAAGATTGGTTTGGCAATTTTGGCCCAATACCGCCATGAGCTGAGGGTAACAGAAGTTCCCATCGAGTTCAGAGATCGTGACTACGGCCAGTCAAAGATGAATTACCGGATAGGCTTGGCCTATCTCAAGCAGATCATGGCGCTCTGCTATAAAGTAAAACTGAGTAGGCCGTCCTGATGCTTACATTTTGCTGCCGCCACCGGCAAGATTTTTGGGATCCAGGAGTTGCTGTAATTTTTGCCGAGGAATATCTGTGTGCTCGAGAGCGACATCAAAAACGGATCGCCCTTCTTTTTGGGCAATCTTGGCGATTTCCGCAGCCTTCAAGTAGCCGATAACCGGGTTGAGCGAGGTCACCAGGATCGGGTTAAGGGACAGCGCTTCGGCATAGACCTGGCGATTCACCGTCATGTTCATTATGGCTTTTTCTCCCAGCGAACGGGCACTTCCGGCTAATAACTGAAGTGAATGCAGAATGCTGTGGGCAGCGAGCGGCAACATAGTATTTAATTGGAAACTGCCGCCCATTGCCGCCAGATTAATGGTGGTGTCATTGCCTAGTACCTGCGCCGTCGCCATACAGACCGCTTCCGGGATTACCGGATTGACCTTGGCCGGCATAATGCTCGAGCCCGGTTGCAGGGCCGGTAGTTTTATTTCCCCGAGCCCGGTCAGCGGGCCGGAGTTCATCCATCTGAGATCGTTGGCGATCTTATTTAAGGCAATGGCACAGGTCTTCAGATGGCCGGAAAATTCGACCACGGTATCTAGACTGCTTATCCCCTTATAGCGGGACAGGGCCTCGGTAAAAACCTGGCCGGTCATCTTGTTTATATGATCAATTGCCCTGGCAGCAAATGCCGGATGGCAATTGACCCCGCTGCCGACTGCGGTACCGCCCAGCGGTAATCGGCTCATTCTTGGCAGCGCCGATTCTATGCGCTCGTAACACTCGTCGATTTGCGTCGCCCAACCTTCCAGTTCCGCCTGCAGTCGAATGGGCAGCGCGTCCATCAGATGGGTGCGTGCGGTCTTGATGACATCGCTGTTTTGGGCACCGAAGCGGCGGATTATGGCTGCGAGATCTTTCAGCGCCGGCTGAAGCGAACCGGTCGCGACGCAGACTGTCGCCACTTGAATCGCCGAGGGAATCACATCGTTGCTACTTTGACTGAGATTTACCTGATCGTTGGCCGAAAGTTCGACACCTTTTTCGCGGGCCAGGCCAACTATGACCTCGTTGACGTTCATATTGGTGCTGGTACCCGATCCGGTCTGGAAAATCGACACCGGAAACTGCTCGATCATTTTTTCTCGCAGCAGCAGCTCTACCGCCTCATCAATCAGGTGTGCCTCTTTGCCTGTCAGCTGTTCCAGTTCGTAATTCGCCTTAGCTGCTGCCGATTTTATGATGAGAAGCGCTTCAATAAAGCTCCAGGGCAATGGCTGCGGCGAGATAGTAAAATTTTCCAATGCCCTTTGGGTCTGAGCGCCAAAGAGTGCGGTTGCCGGCACTCGGACTTCTCCCATACTGTCTATTTCCATTCGAAATGCATTTTTAGCTCTTTTATCCATATGGGTTCCTCATTTGGGTTGCTCTTTTCGTCTTGCTGAAGAAGTTTAGAATCAATCTGAAAACTAGACGTGAACAGGGCGATTGTCAAGCTGGTGGAATCCCTTATGGAATAGGAAGACGGGGATAAACAGGGGAGAGAGGGACAGGTTTAAAACAGGCGGTTGACCGGAGTATGCTCCGGTCAACAGAAAGCGGAAGATTACTTTTTCCAAAGTCCGTGCAGATTGCAGTATGCGCGGGCGGTAGCGCCATCAGCGGCTACCGGAAAAAAAGCAGCTGGTTTGTCGGATGGGCTGAGGAATTGACGGTATACAGCATCACCCACCGAGAGTTCAATCCATTCGATGAAATGGGCATCAGTCATTGGATGATCGACCGAGCCGACATTGACCTGCCAGCCGCCATTACTTTTGGTGAGGGTGGGCACATGTTTTTCGACTGCTGCGTCAGTGGTGTTCTCTTTCATCATGGTCATCTGCTGACCACAGCACATCAACTCTGCACCACCAGCGGTGAGAATCTCGGCGATGTTGCCACAAATTTCGCACTTATACACTCCCAGCTTTTTGGACATTCGTTTTCCTCCATGTTAAATACATTAATTCCAGTCGTATCCCGACTCTTGTATGAAAAGTACCTTATGAGACGATAGTTGGTATAATTTCAACAGGATCATTGATAATGACTGGTTGCGATAAAACTTCAGTGTCCAAGGGTAATCACAGATTGCCTTGTCTGCAAATATTTAAATAACTCAATGCTAAAAAGAATCATTTTCAATTGCAAATCCATCACAATACATCGAAGAATGTTTTCTAAATGACAAGAGTATGCTACTTTAACGGCTGTCCGTTGATCAGGCAAAGAAAGATAAAAAACTTTTGCACGGCAAAATAAGCAAACAACAAGGAGAAATTATGCAAGCAGGAAATATTCAAAGACTACTTATCGGCATTGGCATCACCCTGTTGGCAACGGTAACAAATATCCAAGCCGGCGAATATGTGCATGAGGTGAAAGATAAAGATATCGTTTTTGCCTGGAATATTGCCGGGGACAGTCTTGCCGTCAAACTCACCGCCAAGACGGAAGGTTGGGTTGGGATCGGCTTCAACCCGACATCAGGAATGAAAGGGGCCAATTTTATCCTCGGGTATGTCAAAAATGGCGAGGTGAAATTAGATGATGATTACGGCATAGACGAAAACGCACACAGGTCGGATACCAAGCTTGATGGTACCAGTGATGTAACGTTGGTCGGGGGATCCGAAGAGCGCGGGGTAACCACGATTGAGTTTGTTATCCCCCTTGCATCAGAGGATAAGAACGATACCAAGATTGACGTCCAGGCTGACACCATCGTGCTGCTCGCCTACGGTGCAGGTCGGGATAGTTTCTTGTCCAAGCATAAATATCGCAATGCCCTGAAGGTTAACCTGAGCACCGGTGCTTCGCAGAATATGGAGTAACAGGGTGGCATGGACCAGCAATTGGCGTAACGCAATCGCCCTGGGACTGCTGTTGCTTATGATATTCTTTGTAAGTAGCATGGCCGGGGCGAAAAGCACTCCTGAAGGTTCATCGACGCTGCTTGAACAAAGCAAACAGGTGGTTACGAACAATACCCCTGCCGATACCGAGTGGCTGGTGGAAAAAACCGGTCAATATTTACCTCTTGATCTTGAGTTTATCGACGAAAACGGTAAACCAATCCAGCTTAAAGAAATAATAGATCGCCCGACAATTTTACTGCCGATCTATTTTTATTGCCCAAATATCTGCAGCAAGAACCTGGCCAATCTGGCTATTGCCCTGAATAGTCTCAGCATGGTACCTGAGCGTGATTTCCGCGTTATTGCGCTTAGTTTCAATGAAGCAGAGAGTTTTGAAGACGCAGCAAGGGCAAAAAAAAATTACCTGAAAATTGTCGGTGCGGATTTTCCACCCGAAGGCTGGCGGTTTCTTACCGGCAACAAGGAAGCCATTAAGGCCGCAACCGATGCGGTCGGTTTTCGGTTCAAGAAGATTGACGACGAAACATTTATTCACGCCGCGGCGTTAATGACCATCGCCGAAGACGGTAAAATCATCCGCTATGTCTATGGCTCTTTTCTGGCCGGGGATATTGATATGGGTTTGGCCGATGCAGCAAGTGGTCGTCCGTCGCTATCGGTAAAAAGGCTTCTGGCCTTCTGCTTTAATTACGATCCGGATAAGAACAAATCGGTTTTTCAATTGGTGAAAATTGGCGTCATGCTTTTTTTTGGCATATTCCTGGCGATTGTTTTCATCTACTACAAACGAAAACGACCGAAGATGAACAGCGATCTGCACCGATGACGGCATCCACAGACAGGATATTATTATGAATGCACCACTATCGTTTTATAATACCTCGGCCCCGCCGGGTCTCACGGGTATCAAGGCCTGGCTGTTAACCCATGATCATAAGCGGCTGGGCCTAATGTACCTGGGCGCTATTTTCTTTTGGTTTGTCCTGGCGATGTTTTTAGGTTTGCTGCTCAGAACCGAGTTAATGAGCCAGGGGCGGACCATTATGAGTGCCGAGATGTACAATGCCACGTTTACCCTGCACGGGGTCATAATGATTTTTTTGTTCGTTATCCCCGGTATTCCAGCCATTTTCGGTAATTTTTTCCTGCCCATCCAGCTTGGCACTGATGACGTTTTTTTCCCCCGGCTTAATCTGTTCAGTTGGTATCTGTTTATGTTCGGCGGTTTGTTCGCCATTGTTTCTCTTTTTGTCGGCGATGGCTTTCCTGATACCGGCTGGACCTTTTATGTTCCATTCAGCGTCCAGAGCAGCGGTAATGTGGGCTTGACGGTAACGGCGGCTTTTATTCTCGGGATGTCGTCGATGCTGACCGGCTTGAACTTTGTCACCACATTTCATCGGATGCGGGACAAAAGCATGGGCCTGATGCAGATACCGCTCTTTGCCTGGTCGCTTTACGCCACAGCCTGGGTGCAGATTCTGGCCACGCCGGTAATTTCAATTACCTTTGTCTTAATTGTGCTGGAGCGGTTTTTCAGTATCGGGCTTTTCGATCCGGATAAGGGCGGTGATCCTCTGTTATATCAGCATCTGTTCTGGATGTATTCGCACCCCGCGGTCTATGTAATGATTATTCCGGGAATGGGAGTGATCTCCGAGATTATTCCGGTGTTTTCCCGCAAGTCTATTTTTGGCTATAAGGCCATTGTCTGGTCATCCATGGCCATTGCCATCGCCGGCTCGCTGGTATGGGCCCATCATATGTTCACCAGCGGCATGAGCGATGTCTCGGTTTTTGTTTTCTCGCTTTTGACTTATCTCGTCGCTATCCCCTCGGCGGTCAAGGTCTTTTCCTGGGTCTCCACCATGTATAAGGGCTCGATTGAGATGTCCCCGCCGCTGTTGCTGGCTCTTATTTTTATCTATCTTTTCAGTATCGGCGGTTTGACTGGATTGGTGCTCGGCGCGGCCGGCACCAATATCCATGTTCATGATACCCAGTTTGTTGTGTCCCATTTTCATTTTGTTATGTTTGGCGGTACTGGATTTGCTTTTTTTGCCGCCCTGCATTTCTGGTGGCCGAAGATGTTCGGTATTATGTACCGGTTTAAAGCTGCCTATATCGGTTCCTGTCTGACTGCGGTGGGTTTTATGTTTCACTATGTGCCGATGCTTATCCTTGGCATGCAGGGTATGCCGCGGCGCTACTACGATTATCTGCCGCAATATGAAACCGGCAATTTTCTGGCTGGAATCGGTGGTTATTTAATGGTGGTCGGCTTAGTGATTATGTTTGCCAATTTGCTGTTGAGCTTTAAACAGCGCGTCCCGGCCCCAGTTGATCCATGGGGAGGAACGACCCTGGAATGGACTGTTCCGTCACCCCCACCGGTGCATAATTTTATAAAACAACCGCATATAGCAGACTTCCCGTATGATTTTACCAAGGTAACCGATCAATCCCGGCAACGAGTGGAGGAAGAACAACTATCATGAGTGCACAGATTGACAGGACTGGGATTAAAATCGGCATGTGGCTGTTTCTCTATTCGGAGATTATTCTTTTTGGCGGTTTATTTGTTCTGTACGCTGCGTACCTGCACCGCTATCCGGAATTTTTTGCCGAGGGCGGCAAGGAGCTTAACCGGGTGATCGGCACCATCAATACCGTGGTATTGCTGCTCTCGAGTTTCACCGTGGCTGCTTCGATAACCGCTATCCAGAGAAAGGCTAAGAAACAGACCATTTATTTGCTCAGCTTTTCTATTTTTTGCGGTTGTATCTTTCTGGTCAATAAATACTTTGAGTGGGGGGCCAAAATCCATCATGATATTTATCCTAACTCCGAGACCTTGGTGTCAGGAGAACCTGGGCTGAGTATTTTCTTTGGTCTCTATTATGTCATCACCGGCCTGCATGGCCTGCATGTCATAATCGGCATGATCCTGCTTTTAATCAGCCTGGTTCTGGTGATGCGCAATAAGATAAACGCCGAGCGTTTTTCCATGCTCGATAATTCCGGGTTGTATTGGCATCTGGTTGATCTCATTTGGATTTTCGTTTTTCCGCTTTTTTATCTGGTATTGTAAGAAAGATTATATTGTTTTGGAGAATAAGGTGGATAATCAAGAAAAACCGCATGTCCTCAGCTTTACCCAACTGGGCATTGTCCTGGCCATCCTGCTGGTGTTGACCGCAGTCACTGTCGGGGTATCCTATGTTCACTTAGGATTTTTAAATATTCCCATAGCCCTGGCCATTGCCTCCACCAAGGTGACTTTTGTCCTGCTCTTTTTTATGCATTTGAAATATGAAGGGCGGGTCATCAACATATCGTTTCTCAGCACCGTGGGCGTGCTGGTTATCTTGATCGGCTTTACCTTCTGGGATGTAGCATACCGCTAACAGTTGGAGAATTTTTATGACCCCGGTACAAGGCGTAGATCAGGCATTTTGGTATATTCTTGGTGTATCCGTTGTACTGCTGTTTGGCATTACAGCGGTGATGATCTATTTTGTTATTCGCTACCGACGCAGCAGAAACCCGGTGGCTTCGGATATTCGTGATAACTATAAACTGGAAATCATCTGGACAATTATCCCCACCCTGATCGCTCTTTCGATGTTTGCCATCGGCTGGTCTTCCTACTTAGGCCTGCGCAACGTTCCGAAAGACGCTATGGAAGTAGAGGTGCTTGGCCAGCAGTATTCATGGATTTTTATCTATGACAACGATAAGGAAATAGAAAATGAGCTGGTGGTGCCGCTGGGTAAAGCGGTAAAACTCAATATATCCTCACTGGATGTTTTGCATAGTTTTTTCATCCCGGCCTTTCGGATCAAAGTTGACGCGGTGAAAGGCATGCCGACTTATGCCTGGTTCCTGGCTGATGAGGTAGGGGAGTATGATATCCAGTGCACGGAATACTGTGGTGTCGATCATTCGGCCATGGTCGCCAAATTGAGAATTGTCCCCGAAAAAGAGTTTGAAAGCTGGCTTAAAGAGTGATTGATTGTTTTGTATGCTCAATTCAGCTGGTTTCTTAAAAACTCTGCTTTGTGCCTTACGTTGCCGATTGCAGCTGGCCAAGATACAACTCTGCCTGTTGATTGGCTGCTCTACTTTGTTTGGTTTTATTCTGGCCGACCCGATTATCAAAACCGCCACCTTGCTGTGTGGTTGCGCAGTTTTTGTCCTGGCCATGGGAGCGGCTTCCTTAAATAGCCTGCAGGAATGTCGCCTTGACCGCGAGTTGTTAAGAACCAGCAATAGACCCTTGCCGAGAGGCGTTCTGACCCCTCGCCAGGCTTGGTGGCAGGCTCTCATCCTGTGTCTGGCTGGTTTACTGCTGCTCTTTTGGGCAACCAGAACGATATGGCCGCTAATCACCGCCGTCTTCGCTGTTTTTTTATATAATGGGCTCTATACCCCGCTCAAGCAGAAAACGGTGCTGGCGATTATTCCCGGGGCGGTGTGCGGTGCGCTGCCACCCTATATCGGCTGGTTAAGCGGAGGTGGGGAGGCTTTCAGTTATCCTGCTCTTCTGCTTTTTGCTCTTTTCGTTTTATGGCAGATACCGCATTTTTGGCTGGTATTGTTAAACTTTAAGGCTGAATACGTCGGCAGCAGCCTGCCGCATTTTCTGCAGCTTTTTGGCGAAGACACCCTCAAGCGCCTATTTATTACCTGGCTCGGCGCCCTGGTGCTTATCATGATGCTGTTTCTTGGCCTGCCTTTTCCCCTTGGTTTTTTATGGCGTGCTCTGATTGTGGTCAATGGCTGTCTGTTGCTTGGCGCCTTTATATGTGGTCTTGCTTTTGGCAAGAGCATAAATTACCGAACTCTTTTTATTATTTTGAATGCAGCTCTTTTCGTGCATATGTTGGTTCTTACTTCCGGCCGTATCACCGCGGGAATAGAGGGCGGGCAATGATGACAACTTCTAAAAACCTTACAACATGGAGAAAACTATGGATATAGATTGGGCGTATATGCGCAAAGGATGAACGTCCTGTTCAAAAGCCTGGACGGCTTTTGCCGAGAAAAACATCGCCATCAAAACAGAGGTGAATGCCAAAAGTCAAAGCTTTACCGGCGAAGAGGCCTGGCGACTGGTTGCCGATGTTGACAAAATATATGTCGCCGGCGGCAAGAATATTGTTGAATTTGCTCCTGCCACCGCCGACAAGAAAGAGCTTTTGGCAAAAATAACCGGACGAACCGGCAACCTTCGTGCACCTGCACTGAAAGTAGGTAACGTTTTTTATATCGGTTATAATGCCGCGTTATATGACCTTCTTTTTTGTCACCACAAACTTTGATACCTTTTCCATAAGGCACATCCAATAACCATGTCACCGTGCGCAACCTCTTCCAGAAGAAAATTCCAGCTCTCATTAATACAGTCTCCACAGTATCCGACAAATGTCCGTACCGTGACTTCTCTAGCCCAGCCCAATAAAGCTCGACGCTATTATAATTACTGTGATAGGGCGGGGTAATAAATGATCCAATGACTCGACGGCCTTTCGGCCAAGCTAATCAATAGATTAGTATTTTCTATGTCCCTTAGTCCGACCTATTTATCTTTCGTCCGAGTTAAATATCGAACTTTATTCCTTGGGCTAATGGGAGGGTCTTGCCGTAGTTGATGGTGTTGGTCTGCCGGCGCATATGTGCTTTCCAGGCGTCGGAACCGGATTCTCGATCACCGCCGGTTTCTTTTTCACCGCCAAAAGCACCGCCGATCTCAGCGCCTGAGGTGCCGATATTGACGTTGGCAAGGCCGCAGTCAGAGCCGGCTGCCGAAAAGAATAGTTCAGCTTTACATAGGTTTTCTGTGAAGATGGCCGAGGAGAGGCCCTGGACCACATCGTTTGCAGCTGCAGGGCATCTTGGACCTCGCCACTGTATTTAATCAGGTAAAGAATCGGGGCAAATGTCTCTTCTTGAACTTTTTTGAGTGCATTGAGAAAGTCTTTCACCGCAGCGCTGTCGATGAGAGGGCCGACGTGGTTGTTTTCATCAAGCGGGTTACCGATCTTCAGGCCAGCATAGGCATTGACGATAACTTCTTTGACATTGTCATAAATGGATTCGTGGATAATTAATCGACGGGTAGAGGTGCAGCGTTGTCCGGCAGTGCCAACTGCCCCAAAGACGATAGCAGGCAGGACCATTGACAAGTTGGCATTAGGGGTGAGGATGATGGCATTGTTGCCACCCAGTTCAAGAATTGATTTGCCAAATCTTCTGGCGATTACCTCAGCACCGTGCCGACCCACCTTGGTGGAACCGGTGATTGAGATTAATGGCACCCGTTTATCGTTGAGCATTTTTTCACCAACGGAGGAGCCATGACCGAATATCAAACTGAACAATCCTTCGGGCAAGTCGTTGTTGTCGATAACCTCTGAGAGTATGTTCTGAACTGCAATAGCACAAAGCGGATATGGTGCCAACAATGCCTAAAGGGTGGTATTGGTCGTACATGCGATGCTGCTCCCGCTCGGAGACCATTGTGCTGCCATAAAGCTGTCGAGATTGCCCTACTGCAAAATCACAGATGTCGATCATTTCCTGTACTTCACCCTTGCCTTCCTGCAACGGGCTAGCCCAACTCATGCAGGAAAAATTTTCTATCCGGCTGCGGTGAAAGTACTTAATGAAATTAATAGCATGCATCAATTGTTTTACGATTGCCCTCCATTGATTCCGTTGCGAATTGCTTTGATGCCATTTTTGTCCGGAGTGCGTGTTGGCCTGATAATAAATGAACTGATAATCTCTCTGCCGGAGTTGGATTTAACTGTTGTTGACTGGAACGAGGAATCGGATGCCCGTATTATTTCAAGGACTATGGTTTTGCAAAACGAAGCTTTTCACAATCTTTGGATAGATGATTACGTGCTTGCTATGTCGATTAAACATCCACTTGCTAGCCAACAGGAGATTATTCTGCAAGATCTGAATGGACTGTCTTTTATTAGCAGTAAATTTTGTGATGCGCGAGATAGCTGGAACTATGCCCTGCAAAAATATGGAGTTACTTTTGTTTCCAAAGCGACAGTAAATACCCAAGAATATGCTCTTGACCTGGTTGCCGCTGGACTGGGAGTCTCCTTTGTTCCTCGTCATTCTACAAGCCAGAGAACAGATATTGTTACTCGTGCCATTGGAAATGTGAAACTTGAACGCGTCATTGGTCTTGCATATCAAAAAGATCATCCCCTGCCATCTCAGCTACTTACCGCTGTTGAAAAGGTGAATAAAAAATTTTACTAATAAGCTTTGCAATCTGTTCTTGCTATTTTCCAGGAACTTCAAAAGGAATCTTCCATTAACAACCAGTTAGAACTGCCATCTGAACATCTGACTCTTCGGAACAACGGGAATGCCGCATAACTAACAATCTATTGAGATAGTAATTAATTCGTTAGCTTAGACACCAAAAATCATTCATGAGGAAAATATAGATTTTTGTCAATTTTTCGCTTTTGTGTTTGTAGGAAAAAGACATTTTACTCTTGATTAAAGGGTGGCTGATTGATATATGTGAGATATTAGTGAAATACTAATGATATGCATAGCAACATTCTTCTATTCTATAATTCGACAATTATTAGCAAACAATGAATGTAGAAATTTATAGTAAAATCCGAGATAGGATACTCTTCTTGGAATACCAATCTGGTCAGATTCTGAACGAAAAGGTTCTGGCCGATGAGTTCGGAGTCAGTCGTACCCCATTGCGTGAAGTGCTTTGTCGCCTGGAATGGGAGCAGTTGGTTCGGATTCTGCCGCGTTCCGGGACCATGGTAACTGAAATTGAGTTTCATAAAATGATGAATGTATTCCAGGTGCGTTTAGAGATAGAGGCCCTGGCCGGTAGGCTTGCTGCAGAAATGGCAGCACCGTTTCATCTGGAAAGACTGGAGCAGCTAGAAAGGGATTGTGGGGCGTTGATGGGTCAGCGCAACCAGAAAGGTCTGGCCAAGATCGATTTTTCGCTTCGAGAAATTATTTACGATGCCGGTAACAACCCAGTACTCAGAGATATTTCCAATCAACTTTACAATCTCACCTTTCGTATATGGTTTGTCATCATGGGGCACGGTGAGTGGGCCGAGGAGGTTCTGGCCATGACCGATGAAATTAGGGGCATTCATGAGATTTTGTCGCGCCGAAATCCAATCGAAGTCGGAGGTGCCCGAAAATCTGTATTGTTACATCACGTAGAGCGTATCAAGCGTAAATTTCTCGCAATCTCCTCCTGATGCCTGCCACCGTCTGGGGCAGATCTTTTACAGTTGATTTTTGTTTGACTCTCCAGTGCACCATTTCAAGTTTGCTTGTATCAGGGTTTGTTCTCTTATCTATGATGCTTGCTGGTATGTCTTTGATTACATGTGAAAACGCCAGTAAACTTACGGTTAAACGTAGAGCAATTGAAGAGTTTTTATAAATCAAAGAAGGCTAGCCCAGACATGAACATAAATATTTATAAGATAATAAAAAATAGAATTCTAACTTTGGAATATAGCCCAGGTAGTATTTTGAATGAAAAAATCCTGGCCAAAGAGTTTGGTGTGAGTCGTACGCCCCTGCGTAATGTGCTCAATCAACTGGAGTCAGACAAGTTGATCCGTGTCATACCTCGTACTGGGATTCTCGTTGCCGAGATTCAATTCGAGCAAATTATGAATACATTCCAGGTTCGGCTGGGAATTGAAGAAATGATAGGTACCCTGGCTGGAGAAAATATCACTGACGAACACTGTCAATTACTTAATAAATTGCACACTGAATGTGAAAAATTATTCCTGGTCAAGGATAAGTTTCTCCTGATGTCAATTGATAGGGAAATGAGAGCAATCCTGAACGACTGTACTAACAATCCGGTCTTGAGAGATATATCTGAATCTTTATACGATCATACTGTCAGATTGTGGTGCGTTGTATTGGAAAAAGGGGGCTGGGAAGAAGAAGTCCAGTCGCTTATGAATGATATCGACCAGACTTTTGAGGTTTTAAATAGTGAAAAAGGTAAGCTTGGAGAACTCAGGCGCGAATTGCTTATTCAGCATATTGAAAGGATAAGGACGAAATATTTGGGTGCGATACTTAAATAAGCAATAGCTTCCGCCACACAAAAATTTGTGGATGTAATTCGAAGATTGATCAGTAAATCGATGGTGGGTGGGCAATTATTAATCGGCGATCTTATATAATCTGGGACGGAAAAGATACTGAAATAACACTGACAAAAAATGCCATTGGCATTATATAAAAATATGCATATTTTGACTCAAAATTCGAGAATGTTTTTTCGGATAGCCATTTTTTTAAGACAAACATATTCTTTATTCACAAGATATAGATCAAGCGCCAGAGCTATATCTTTTATTTTCCTTCTTAATATGGGATGCATACATTATGACGAATAAATACCAAACCATCCTGTTTACATCAAATCTAAGCAACGCCAGTCGCATTGCTTTCAAACAAGCAGCTATGTTGGCAGAACAGTCGGGTGCAAAGCTCATTCTGCTTCATGTTATGGAAGGAGAACCTTCCGAAAGCTATGAAGGCCTTGTCGCTAACCTCTTTGGTCATGATACCTGGCTGAAAATTTTAAAAAGAAATAAGGAAGAAGCCAAGCACGCTCTTGTGGGTAAAGTGACTCCCAAACAGATGGCACGAACTGCTCTCAAGCAATTTTGCAAGGAAAACCAAGAACAGGATGAAGATTACGTAATCCCCGACTATGAAATTGTGATCAAAAACGGCAATGTGATCGAGGTAATTCTTGAGCAAGCAGTTGAATACAAATGCGACCTTATTGTTTTGGGCGCCAGTGAGGGATTGTTGTCCGGTATTTCAGTCGGCAGAAATATAAAATCAATTCTAAAAAAATCGAAAATCCCGGTTCTAGTTGTCCCTTCAAGTAATAGTTGAAGAAGATCCCCAAGTGTAAACTCAACACTCTGGACGGTTTTGCGGCGACTTTTTTATTGTCGAACTTCCCTTTTTCTCAGTTTAGCTATGATGCCGACGATGCTCAAGATTTTTTGTAAACTTTATAGGAACTATACACTCTCAGCTTTGGAACATGGTTTGTCATCATAAGGTCTCATCTTCCTCGGTTGGAACGTGCAAAGGCGTAAACTCGCCCGTCCGATGCAGTCTGGCTAAAAAAGGACAGTTCCGCTGATCATTTTTAATACTATTGCCCATTATTGAGGAATTTTAGACGGAGCAATAACAACGCATTCAATTGCATTCTTGGTTAGATATAGATAGTAATCAACAAGGTTCAGTTTCGTAGACGAAACGAAGAACTTCTCCCTTCAATATGAGTTTGAGAACGTTGTTTAGTTGATTCATGTCGATATCAATTTTTCCATAATATCTGACTTTACCATTACATCCCTGATCACTATTTCAATCGAAATTTAGTTTTTGTGGACATCCACATCAATATTCTTTATTGTTTTCCCCATGGCCTGCTCTATGATTTTGTCTGGATTGATTGTTGATGGTGTCGTAAAAACTATATTTTTCTCATTTGCCTTCATTCCCGCACAGAAGGGAACCTAGTTATTTCAATACGTTATGGATTCCAGCCTGCGGAAGAATGACGAAGCAGAAGACTTTTACTAGTCCACCATTGTTGAGTTGTACATTTTTCAACTCAACCCACGCTTGGCCTGGAAGGCAGGTCTATTTCGCCGACGTGTCGTAACCGTTCACCAGCACTTCATTTTCGTCCGATCAGGCCCCTTCACATAGCCAACTATAGCTCGCAGGCCTGCTTGAACGAAACTGAAGCACTGGTTGAACGTTTACAGATCCGGGTTCTTTGGTCACTTACTGCGGTCCGGTGAACTATTACGACGTGTCAGCCATCATATCTATGCTGTTTTTATCAAATGGTGAAGTAAATAGTAGTTTTTGCTTAGTATTGATCATGGGTGAATTATATTGTTAGGGTCGTGCTGGGATAGGTGGGTATATGTAGCTGTCCGGATTATTACTTTGTGGAATGCCTCTGTGGTATACTAAAGATATCCAGATGGTATGTTTTATGTTGACAAATAAAAATATCACTGATAATTACAGTGGGTAATTGGAATGAAATCGTATTGATAGTATCAACTCCGCTTCGGAAAGCATGTTCTGAAGTTTCTTACAAAAAAGTGGGAAACATCCTCAATGACAGTTTTTCATGTCCAAAACAAATTACAATCATGGTATGGAGAATCGATTGGCATTCTCATTCTGGATGCGGCATATCCCTGCGTTCCGGGAAACGTGGGCAATGCCAGCACATTTGATTTTCCGGTGCGCTATAAAGTCGTCAGAAATGCCTCAATCGACCGTTTACTCAATCAACGCGACCCGTCCTTGCTTGACCCTTTTATCGAAGCAGCTCGCGAACTCCAAGACGAGGGAGTAAAGGCCGTTACAGGGGCATGCGGATTTATGGCATTGTTTCAAAGACAGGTTGCCGATGCCCTGGATGTTCCAGCTTTTCTTTCCAGTCTTCTCCAAATTCCGTTTATTTATCAGATGCTCCCCAGAGGTCGGAAAATTGGTATTATTTCCGCCGATTCAAGCGCTCTCACACGGGAACATTTTTCCAGCGTGGGCATAACCCCTGACATTCCGCTGATCCTTGGGGGGATGGAGAGTCAGAAGGAGTTCCGTGAGGCCGTTCTTTTGGAAAAAGGGACACTGGATTCGGATAAAATTCAAAGTGAAGTTGTTGAAGTTGCTAAACAAATGGTCTACAAGGATCCCGATATTGCCGTGATAGTGCTCGAATGCAGCGACCTGCCTCCCTATGCTGCTGCAGTTCAGGCTGCGGTGAATAGGCCAGTATTCGATTTTATTACCATGATTCAGTACGTTCACTCAACTCTGGTACGAAGGCAGTTTCAGGGATTCATGTAAATATTTTGATGTATAGGAAAAAAAAGATAAACAAAAAATGAAAATTTACTTAACTGAAAATCCATAAAATCAAATTGATGCACGATCATTAGGCAATAGAATGTGGACGAATGCGGGTATCGCAGGCTTCAAAATTGACTCCACTGAGGGGATATTTTTCGGTCAAATTCAGAAATGTAAACAGCTGATGCCTTTTATCTATTTTGGGACGGGAAGGTGAAGGCAATTAAACGAGACCGTCTAAACGAAGAAGATAACCAAAAAAGGAGGGAGATTACGCCAAAGGTTCATTGTCGATAATATGAATTTACACAGAAAAACCTTTTTTAAGGAGAAAAAATGAAAATTCAACGTATGTTCACTCGGGGTCTAGTGATCGCGCTAATGAGCGCTTTTTTGGCAGGAGGTTCTTCCCTGGCAGCGGACACAAAAACGTATAATTGGCAACCCTCATCTTGGCTGCCGTCTGGAATCAGCTGGGATACCATCGCCTATATGTCCGACTACGTTAACCGGATGTCCGGCGGACGCATGAATCTGAAACCAAGCGCCCCCGGGGCGATTGTTCCCGTGGCAGAACAGTTGCAGGCCGTGAGTATGGGTGTTATGCAGGCAACCTTTATCTGGCCGGGATATTTTCCAGGAGAACTCCCGGTAGCCTTCGGTCATGGGGACTCTTTTGCCGCTCCTAAGACCATCGCTGAAATGCGCTACCTCTATGAGCAGTATGAAGATGGACGCATTATGAAAATTTTGCGGGAGGAATATGCCAAACATGGCGTGTATCTCGTGGGTAATGTCTATTGGACGCTGGACAATTTGATGATTTCAAAGAAGCCTCTTAGGGGCGTCAAGGATATCAAAGGTTTGAAGTTCAGGTCTTCTGAGTTGATCGCTCTACAGCTGGCTTCACTGGGTGCAGGAACCATCTGGACTCCGTCCACCGAAATTTATACCATGCTTTCCACCGGCGGAGTGGATGCCATCACTTTTTCCAATGCAGCCGACGATGTGGCCATGGGGTTTCATGAAGTTACTCAATACTGGGTTAAATACCCCACAGCGGTTGGCCCAGCTGCCGATGCTTTGATCGTCAATCTTAAAACCTGGAAATCCCTTCCCGATGACCTCAAAGCTATCTTAGAGGCAGCCTGTGAAGTCGGGTCTGCCAGAAATAAGTTCGAAGCTGAATTAGCTATCGCCGAAGCTTGGAAGGTCGCGGCAAAAAAGGTTGAAGTCATTGAGTGGTCAGAGGAAGACGCTCGTATATTGGCAGGGACTGCCCGTGACGTTGTACCGAAAAACTATTTTGATGACAAAGCCTTTAAAGAAATTTTTGCCATTACTGAAAAGTGGGCCACCGAAAAAGGGTATTGGGACAAGAAGTAGTTTTCGTCCTTTATAGAGATGTCGGTCTGCATCCATTGGCGGTGCGTCGGCGTCTCTATAAGCCATGATTCTTTGCTAATGGTTTTTATCTTGAGTTTTAATTCCATCGACGTTTACTAATATTCATTGCGGTTTGGGTGAAATTCCAGCCGACTCGATTCGGTCAGTTTATTTGCCGAGGTTTAATTATGATTGCCTAGTTAAAAGAGGAATTCAATGAAACGTATTTTAACCATAATAGATTCTATTAGCGAGTGGAGCGGAAGACTGATTAGTGTTTTTGCCTTCTTTCTTACCTTTTTTCTGCTGTACGATGTCATTGCCAGGTTTGCCTTCAACGCGCCGACAATCTGGTGCCATGAGCTGGCACTCCATTTTTTCGGTGCTTATTCCGTGCTCGCCGGTGCTTATGTAATGCGGCACGATGGGCATGTCAAAATAGATATTATTTACAACCTCTTCTCCAAAAGGGGCCGGGCTATTATTGACTGCTTTACCTATCCATTTTTTTTTATGTTCATTGGTCTGCTCTTTTGGTATGGGCTTCAAGTGGGTATACGTTCCTTTGAGTTAAATCAGACAGTATCTCCTTCCCCCTTTGCCTCTCCCTTGTGGCCGGTCAAGCTGACTGTTCCATTGGCTGCTTTTCTGATGCTTTTACAGGGCCTGGCCCAATATATCCGAACCCTTACTCTTGCTTTTACAGGGAAGGAGTTAGCATGACAGAATTACTGCCTGTACTGACGCTTATTGGCGGCTTGTTTTTAGGTCTGATCACCGGCTTTCCAATGGCCTTTACCCTGTCCTGTAGTGCCATCGTCACTGCCTTTTTCTTCTTCGGAGCCCAGACGCTGCCGTTTGTTGCCACCAACATTTTCGGCATGATGTCCAGCATGGTTTTGATTGCCATGCCCCTTTTTATTTTAATGGCCTGCATACTGGAAAAATCCGGTGTTGCTGAAGACCTTTATGCGTTTATGTACCAGGCCCTGGGGCCGGTCCGTGGCGGATTAGCCATGGGTACGGTGCTGATTTGCGCCATTATTGCTGCCATGTCCGGGGTCAGCACCACCGCGGTGGTCACCATGGGCATTGTCGCCCTGCCCATTATGCTTAAACAAGGCTACCATAAGAGTCTCGCTATCGGGCCCATTCTCGCAGGAGGGGCTCTGGGGCTTCTTATCCCGCCGAGTATTTCCCTGGTCGTCTACGGGATGGTGGCCCGGGTATCCATCGGTAAACTGTTTGCCGGAGGGATCGCCCCCGGTTTGATCCTTGTCTTTTCGTTTTTAGTTTACATAGCCGTTCGATGTTATTTTCAACCCAGCTATGGCCCTGCCCTACCCAAGGAAGAAAAAGTCCCGTTAAAGGAACTGCTCATTCTCTCCAAGGGTTTAATCCTGCCCATCGGGGTGGTAACTATGGTATTGGGAACCATTTTTTCAGGGGTCGCTTCCCCCACCGAAGCCGCTGCCGTCGGGGTTGCCGGGGCTTTGGTCAGCGCATTGGTTAACCGCAGGCTCAACTGGGCCATGCTCACCGATGCTGCCATGCGGACCATGAGCGTCAGTGGAATGATCATGTGGATCCTCTTTGGCGCCGCCTGTTTCACCAGTATTTTTTTTCGGACCGGCGGCCAAGCCTTTATCTCCGATTTCCTGATCGGTTTAGAAAGCCCGGTCTTGATCTTCGGTGTCATCCTGACCGTCATGATCGTTCTGGGTTTTTTCCTGGATGAAATCACCCAGGTGATGATCACGGTTCCGGTATTTTTGCCCATCATTGTTCACCTGGGCTATGATCCGGTCTGGTTCGGAGTCCTTTTCATGACTCAGGTCCAGATGGATTATCTGACCCCGCCTTTCGGCTTCTGCCTTTTTTATATGAAGGGCGTGGCCCCTCCCGAGGTGAGTATGGTGGATATTTACCGCTCCATTGTACCCTTTGTCCTGATCCAGCTGGCTGTGGTCATTTTTATTCTCGTTTTCCCTGATGTCGTCATGTGGCTCCCCAATCTGCTCTTTAATTAGCACTGGAGCAGAGAAACTGAAAATAGCTTTGATATCGAACAAACCTATCGATCAAAAGTCGGTGGGTTTGTTGCACTGGTGACCGGTTTACGCCTCCTTTTAAAAAAACTTGACAAACAAAACACCCAAGGTGTACATTTAATATCCTACTGGTATACCAGTAGGATATTCAGTGCGCTTGCATTGATTAACTTTGCTGTTGGGGCAGGGCGTGTTGATGTAGGTTTAACTGAAAGCGAACACCTTGGATACTGCAAGAAACCATCAATTAAGATGAGATGCTGTATGAACCGTTCAACTACTATAGATGGTTTGTGGGTAAAGATTGCGCCCGCACATCCTGTACTGGATGTATAGCCGCATTCTGTTAATAATTGATATCATAAGCCTAATTCGACAATAACGGCGTGTATTTGGCCCATGTTTTGTTAGGTAACACAGATACGATGCAATCCTGTACAGATTTAATACCTTAATTAGACCAATGCATCCGTTGCCGTCAAATGCTCAAATGGAGATAGAATGAATTGTAAAACTTATGATATTGTCATTGTCGGCGGAGGTATAATGGGCAGCTCCACCGCTTACTACCTGATGAAAACCGCGCCGGGCCTTAAAGTGTCCGTGATTGAAATGGATCGGACTTACAGTCGTGCATCGACGACTCTGTCCATGGCTAACGCCCGAATCCAGTTCAGCTTCCAGCCCAATGTACAGATATCTCAATATGCTTTTGAGATCTTGGAAAATTTTGAGCAGGATATGGCAATTGACGGCCATGGGCCTGACATTAGATATCGCCGGGAGGGCAACCTCTTTATGGTGAATGAAGAAAACCGGATTCCAGCGGACAACGCATTGAAAATGCAACAGGATCTCGGCTGTGACATTGAATGGTGGACGCCGGAAAAGGTTCGTGATCAGTTTCCTCTCTACAATCCTGATGGATATGTCGGTGCCTCATTCGGTCCCAAAGACGGCCATCTTGATGCCTATGGCGTGCTGATGGGGTATCGAGCCAAAGCCATTTCCATGGGGGCGGAATTTATCCATGCCGAGGTGTCTGAAATCACGAAAACCGGAAATCAGGTTGTGGGCGTTCGCCTGAAAACAGGAGAAGATATCAGTGCGGGTGCCGTGGTAAATTGCGCAGGTGCCTGGTGTTCAGCGATTGCCCAGACCGCCGGCGTGCATCTGCCGGTTCAACCTGTCAAGCGCCAGATATTTGCGCTGGACACCAAGGTCAAGCCGGATGGGCCCTTACCGTTGACATATTTACCTTCCGGTATGTATTTCCGAACGGAAACCGGCGGGTTGATTCTTTTGGGAAAATCATTGGCGGAAGATCCGGTGGGTATTTCCTTTTCATGGGATGAAAATCGGTTTTACGATCTGTTATGGGAAGAGCTTGCCGAGTTTGTTCCCGAATTTGCAGAATTGAAATTGGTTCGCGGGTGGGCTGGCCTTTACGCTATGAACACCCTGGATGGAAATGCCATTCTTGGGGAATGGCCGGAACTTGAAGGGCTGTTTCTGGCCAATGGCTTTTCCGGACATGGACTGCAACAGGCTCCGGCCGTGGGGCGGTATATCGCCGAATTGATTACCCGGCAGACCCACGCTCTGGATTTATCAATATTTAGCCCGGAACGGATACTGAAGAACCAACCTTTGACAGAGACTGGGATTTATTGATCGGATGTGCTTCCTGATCGATTGTTGATGTCATTTTTAGCTTTGCGGGTAGTTCCGATTTTTCGATTAGTCCGACACGTGACTGATTCAGATAAAAAAATAATGCATGGAATATCATGGGACTGACTTTAATGGAAGGAAACGAGGCCATCAGCTGGGGAGCGATGGCAGCGGGCTGTAATTTTTTTGCCGGCTATCCGATTACCCCGGCCACCACAATTTACAATACCATGCTCAAGCTCCTCCCTCCTAAGGGTGGTGTTTGCCTCCAGGGTGAGGATGAAATCGCATCCATAGGATTTTGCCTGGGTGCTTCGATGTCAGGCATGAAGACCATGACAGCTACTTCAGGTCCGGGGATCAGTCTTTACAGCGAGCATATTTCCTTTGCCATCGGCAGCGAAATCCCCATAGTCATCGTGGATGTTCAGCGCTTGGGACCCTCCACCGGATCCGCCACCAAAGGTGCCGACGGGGATATTCAATTTCTGCAATGGGGCAACAGTGGGGGGCTGCCCGTGATCGTGCTTGCGCCGGTGGATGTGAAAGACTGTTATGTGCTTACCATGCAGGCCTTTAACCTGGCGGAGCAATACCGTTGTCCGGTTTTTGTGGCTGCCAACAAGGAAGTCTCCATGACCCGTGAAACGATTGATCTGGATCAACTGGAGCTGCCCCAGATTATCGATCGCAGAACAGCTGATGTGGATCGGCCCTATATGCCGTTTGGCGTGCAGGATGACCAACTGGTGCCGGATTTTCTGGCTATTGGCGGTGAGCGTCTCGTCAGGCAGACCTCCTCAACCCACGGAACAGACGGCTACATTACGACCGCTCCGGATCAGATAGCCCAAATGCAGCAGCGATTGGATGATAAGCTCCAAAAAAACATCTCTGCTTTTACCTACTACGATGAATACCTGGTCCCGGGTGCCGATACCTTGGTGATTGCCTACGGAGTAACCGCCCGTGCGGCCATGACGGCGGTGAAAAAACTCCAGCAAAGCAACACTAAGGCGTCTCTGTTGATCCTGAAAACCCTGTGGCCCATTCCTGAACAGCTGATTTTGGCAAAGGCCGCATCGTATAAGCGGGTGGTCATGGCTGAGATGAATCTGGGACAGTATGTCCGGGAGCTGCAGCGGCTGTTGACTGATAAAAAAATCGACTTTTTGGGGCAGATGGATGGAGAGCTGATCAAGCCAGTACAGATTCAAGAGGTGATTCAAAATGGATAGTCTATTAAACAGCAACCGTCCACCCGTTTTCTGCCCCGGGTGTTCCCACGAGCAGGTTCTGCACGCCCTGGATAAGGCATTGATGGGTATGGGACTTTCGGCAAAAGATGTCGTTATCGTTTCTGATATCGGCTGTTCCGGCCTGTTCGACACTTTTTTTAACACCCACGCTTTTCATGGCCTGCATGGCCGGGCCCTGACGTATGCGACCGGGATCAAAATGGCCCGGCCGGATTTAAAAGTGGTCGTGACCATGGGCGACGGAGGCCTTGGAATCGGCGGTGCCCATGTATTGAGCTCCTGTCGGCGAAATATTGACCTGACGCTTTTAGTCCTCAATAACTTTAATTACGGCATGACGGGCGGCCAGTGCTCCTCGACGACTCCCCAGGATGCTCAGGTGGGCTCGGGTTTTTTAAACAAACTGGAAAAGCCCATTGATATCTGTCAAATTGCGGGGGCAGCAGGGGCAGCGTATGTAGATAGGAAATCCACATACGATAAGGGGCTGGTGAAAGGCCTTGAAGCGGCCATGGCATTTGACGGTTTTTCGCTGGTCGACATCTGGGGGATTTGTCCCGGCCGTTACACCCGCGGCAATAAGATTACTCCCAAAAGTATCGAAACGGATCTGGCCAAACTCCTGGATTTGGATGATTACCAGATGCGCAATGGCAGAGAGGAATATGGCAGGGCTTACCGGCAAGAGGCTGCAAAACTTTCACCTGCAAGTGTGCCGGTTCGTATCGAAAACTCCTGCATTTCTCCACAGTCAGGGCGTCGGGAAGTTGTTGTCCTCGGCAGTGCCGGCCAGCGCATTATTACCGCCGGAGAACTGCTGTGTCTGGCAGGAGCTGCAGCAGGATGTCATGCGGCACAGAAGAGTGATTATCCGATTACCGTCATGCGGGGCCACTCGGTTACCGATATAATACTTTCGGACAGCGAAATCGAATATACCGGGATTGAAGATCCTTCGGTTGTCATTGCCCTTGCTCCGGAAGGCGTCAATCGCCGAAAAAAAATGTTGACTACTCTTACACCGGAGGCACTGGTCATTAAAGCGTCTGGAATTGAATTGCCTTCGTGCCAGGCATCCATCATAGAAGTTGATTTTAAAGCCGAAAAAATAAAGTCGCAGGATTGGGCCCTGATTGCATTGGCGGTTCTGGCCCAGCAGAATAAAGTGTTGACCATGGATATGCTCAAGGCTGCTTTGAAATTACGTTTCAAGACCGAGCAATATGAGGCGGCTATTGCCCTTATCGAAAAGGCTGTTGCTTCTCTTTGTTGTAAATGATGTTGTCTTCCGTGACGGGGCGCTGATCGGTACCTTACTAATCAGGAGAATTTAATGAATATATTGGTCTGTATTAAACAGGTTCCTGATATGGAATCAAAATTCTTGGTGGACGGTGATGGCACGTGGTATGACCGCGCCGATCTTGCCTGGCGCATGAACGAGTATGACGAATACGCGGTCGAGGAGGCTGTGCAGTTGAAAGAAAAGACCGGTGCTGAGCTGACAGTGCTTTGCGTTGGTCCGGAGCAGGTGAAGGAGACGATGAAGAAGGCTCTTGCCATGGGTTGCGACCGCGGCGTCCATGTTGTTGATGATATCTCCTTTAAAAAAGATCCTTATTCAATCGCCTCTGTAATCGCTGAATTTGCAGGACCCAAGAACTTTGATCTGATCTTTACCGGGATGCAGTCTCAGGATCGGGGTAGCGCCCAGGTAGGTGTATTTATCGCTGAGATGCTCGGGTTGCCCTGTGTCACAACTATCGTAGACTTCAGTTTTTCGGACAATAAAATCTCGGTGAAACGGGAACTAGAGGGTGGAGTAAAGGCTAAGATCACCGCGCCGGTTCCTGCACTTGTTACCTGTCAACTAGGCCTGAACAGCCCGCGTTATCTGACGCTGCCTAATATTTTAAAGGCCAAAAAAAAGGAGTTACTCTCCATTCCGGTCGCCGACCTGCTGCAGGCCGAGAATCTCGGCGAGACCACCACCCTGGGTTTCCCGGAGAAGAAAGGAAGCGGGCTGATTCTGGAAGGAGATGCCTCCGCTCTAGTCGACCAATTGATCAAAATCCTCAAAGAGAAAACCACTGTTCTGACCTAAAAAGGATCCAATGAAAACACTCCTTGTTGCGGAATATAGAGAAGGAAAATTGCTTAACTGTACCAGCGAATTAATCGCCTTTGCCCAAAAACTCGGTGCCGAGTGCACAATGTTTTTGGTCGGCGCTGAGAATGATCTGCCCAAATTTGCTGGCAAATTGTATCTGGCGGATGCCTTAACCAGCGGCGAATTCAATCCGGACGGTCATAAACAATTGCTGCTCGGGGTGATTGCCAAGGAGAAACCGGATATGGTGGTTTTTAGCCACTCATCATACGGTTGGGACCTTGCTCCTCGAATTGCCTTTTCGTTGAAGGCGGCGCAGTTTTCAGAAGTGATGGATGTGGTTGATGGCGTGCCTGTCTTGCCGGTCTGCAACTCGAAACTGTGCCGCAAGGTCGCCTCGAAGACGGCAGTAACGGTTTTGACCTTGCAGGCAGGAGCCTTCACTTTGCCAGATGAGCCAACCGGCAGCCCGTTGATTGAGAAAATAGATGTTGCCACCACCGGTAAATTTGTCTTCGAGGGTTATGAACCGGTCGAAAAGGGAGGGGTCGATCTTACCAAGGCCCAGGTGATAGTAAGTGCTGGCCGAGGTATCGGTAAGTCTGAAAACATGGCGATCGTTAAAAATTTAGCTCAAGCGCTCAAGGGTGAATATGGGGCCAGCCGCCCTGTTGTCGATGCGCAATGGGCCGAGCACAATCGGCAGGTCGGAACCACTGGCCAGATGGTATCTCCTAAGCTCTATCTGGCCTGTGGCATCTCAGGCGCCATCCAACATCTGGCTGGGATGAAGAATTCCGATTTCGTAGTCGCCATCAACACCGACAAAGACGCTCCCATCGGCGAGGTCGCTGACGTCTTGGTTGTTGCCGACCTCAAGGTGTTTGTCCCCATGCTGACAGAAAAGCTTAAAACGCTGTAACGCTTGAGCGCTCTGTGCGGAAGTCGTTTTGTGAAAAAAATGAATATCTCAAGGAGAATATAAATGTATTTCAAGTTAACCGACGAGCAGAAGATGATGCAGGATATGGCCAGGGATTTTGCCCAGAAGGAAATCCTGCCCACCCTTAAAGAAGATGAGAGAGAACATCGCTTCCGGCCCGAATTAGTCAAAAAGATGGGCGATCTCGGATTCTTCGGCTGTGCCCTTCCCGAGGAATATGGCGGCAACGGCTGCGGGTTTTTTGAGTCGGTTCTTCTCGCCGAGCAGTTGGCCATAGTCAGCGGCTCCTGGCGGGTGCCGCTTAATATGCAGAACCTCGGCCCCTCGGTGACGGTCAATAAGTTTGGCACCAGGGAACAGAAAGAGCGTTTTATCCCCGCCTGGGTCAAAGGTGAATCTTTTGGTTTTTTTGCCATTACCGAGCCCAATTCCGGATCCGATGTGGCCGGCATGGGCACGACGGCCACCGATTGCGGCGATCATTGGCAATTAAACGGGCAAAAGATGTGGATCAGTAACGCCCATGTCGGGGATTGGGGTTTGGTGTACGCCTTTACCGACAGGAGCAAGAAATATAAGGGCATGACCTGCTTTATCGTCAATCTGAAGGGCAACGAAGGCATTGTCACGGCTCCCATTGAGACCAAACTCGGACTGCACTGCTCGCCAACCGGAGAGATTGCTTTTACCCAGGCGAGAATTCCCAAGGATTCGGTGCTGGGTGAGGTCGGGCAGGGGTTCCAGGTCTGTATGTGGCAGCTTAATAATACCAGAATCAGTTGCGCCGCCGGCGCACTTGGTATCGGCGGCGGGGCCATCGAGGCAGCAATCAATTATGCCAACGACCGAACCCAGTTCGGTAAAAAAATCGGTTCTTACCAAATGATCCAGGCGCAGATCGCCGATATGGTTGCCGAGCATGAGGCAGCCAGGCTGCTCGTCTATCAGGCGGCCTGGTTGAAGGATCAGGGAATGCCCAATCAGTTGCAGACCTCTATTGCCAAGTTGTTTGCCTCTGAGGCCGCCGTTCACGCCGCTTCCGATACGATGAAGATTTTCGGCAGCTATGGTTTCTCAACCGAGTTTCCGGCCGAACGTTTTCTGCGTGACGCGCAATCTTTGCGGGTTGTCGAGGGAACCAGCAATATTCAGAAAACTATTATCGCCGGCATTGCTTTAGGCGATGTGCAAAACCGTTAATCAGGCTGAAGGAGACCCTAATGGCACGCAAACAAACACCGCTCCGGCCATATTTTGCAAAAATGTCTGATATTGGTGCTGCTCTGAGTGATGCTGATATCCAACGCTCACAAGAGAATATTGAGTTGGTCAGGGAGCAGGAAAATATTATTGCTCAAGAAGTGGAACGAGTTGAAAAGGCCGGCATCCCTGCACAAAAAATCCATGACCGTGGGGGAATGACTGTCTATGACCGTCTGGACTATCTGGTGGACGCAGGCACCTGGTCTCCTCTCCATACCCTTTATAACCCTCAGGACAACGAGGAAGGCTGTACCGGGGTGGTTAACGGAATCGGTAAAATATCCGGTAAATGGGCGGTGATCATCGGCTTTGACAACAAGGTCATGGCCGGTGCCTGGATAGCCGGTCAGGCCGAGAATATCCTTATGGTCACCGATATGGCCAAAAGATTGAACGTCCCCCTGGTCTGGTTGACCAACTGCAGTGGGGTGAAGCTGATGGAACAGGAGACCGTCTATGCCGGTCGTCGTTCCAGCGGCACGCCGTTCTTTCGGCATGCCGATCTCAATCATCTGGGGGTACCGATTTTAAATGCCATCTATGGCACGAATCCAGCCGGCGGCGGCTACCAGGGAATCAGCCCAACTATCCTGCTCGCCCACAAAGATGCCAATATTGCAGTTGGCGGGGCCGGAATCGTCGGTGGCATGAACCCGAAGGGACATTTTGACATTGGATCAGCACATTCACTGATTGAAGCCACGAAAAATTTCAAATCCAAGAGTCCTGGCCGGGTTGAGACCCATTTTGACAAGACCGCCTATTTTCGCGAGGTGCATGAAACCGAGCAGGGGGTTTTGGACGGCATCAAGGACTATATGCGGATGATGCCCGCCTATGACCCCGCTATGTTTCAGGTCGCTACCCCGGCTACTCCGAAGTTTCCCGCCGAGGATTTAAACAGGATCCTGCCGATCAATCAGAAGCGGCAATATGATGCGAAACAAATTCTGGCACGTCTCACCGACAATAGTGAGTTTATGGAATATCGCCCCGGTTATGGTCCTGAGGTCTTTACCGGCCTTGCCAAGGTTGACGGTTTTCCAGTTGCTTTTATCGGTAACAACCAGGGTTTTTGGCCTGATTATCCTCAATACGCCGGTGACAGCTATTTCGCCGTTGGCGGCAAGCATTACCGCGAGGGTCTGATCAAGCAGGGCGAATTCGTCACCCTCTGCGGACGGGACAACCTGCCTATTATCTGGCTGCAGGATACCACCGGTATCGATGTTGGCGATCTGGCTGAAGAGGCGGAATTGCTTTCCCTTGGCCAGTCTCTGGTCTATTCGATCGAACAGACCGAACTTTCGATGATGTGCGTTGTTTTGCGTAAAGGTTCTGCCGCCGCCCACTATATTATGTGTGGTCCGCAGGCCAACAACAACAATGCCTTTACCCTTGGGACGCCGATGACCGAGATCTATGTTATGCACGGGGAGACCGCCGCCGCTGCTTCCTATGCCCGGCGACTGGTGAAAGAAGATGCTGCCGGTAATGATTTAAACCCGGTTTTGGATAAGATGAACCAGATGATTAAGGATTACCAGGATAAATCGCGTCCGGCGTATTGTGCAATGCATGGGCTGGTCGATGAAATAGTCGAATTGCCGGAACTGCGTAAATATATCCAGGCGTTTGTCGGCGCCAACTATCAAAATCCGAGATCAATCACCCCCGTGCACCAGATGCTGCTGCCGCGGATTATTAAGGGATGATGGAGTCGGTCAAAAATAAAAGGTTAGCAAATGACAAATATACAGACAAATGCAGCTCTTCAAGAGCGTCGGAACAAGGTTCTCGCCAAAGGTTTCGGCAGTGCCACAAGTAAGTACGTCGCCCATGCTAAAGGCGCTGTTATTACCGATGTAGAGGGCAACGAATATATCGATTTTGCCGGTGGCATTGCCGTGATGAATGTTGGTCACTCCCACCCAAAAGTGGTTCAGGCCATAAAAGACCAGGCTGAAAAATTTACCCACACCTGTTTTATGGTTGCTCCCTATGAATCGCCGATTGCACTTGCCGAAAAGTTGTGTGACGCAGTCCCCGGGGGTTCAAAAAAGGCCGTCATGTTTGTCAATAGTGGCGTCGAAGCTGTCGAGAATGCAGTGAAAATTGCCAGATATTACACCAAGAAAACAGGTATAATTGCTTTTGAAGGTGCTTTTCATGGCCGTACCTTATTGGGCATGTCACTCACCTCAAAAGTCAAGCCTTACAAATATGGCCTCGGACCTTTTGCCCCTGAAGTGTATCGCATGCCCTACGCCAATTGTTACCGCTGCCCATTTGGCAAAGAGTATCCAGCTTGTGACGTTGCCTGTGCCGATCACCTGGAGGAAATCCTTATTTCCCATGTTAGTGCTGAGAATACAGCGGCAATCATCTTTGAACCTATTCAAGGCGAAGGTGGTTTTATTGCACCTCCCAAAGAGTATTTTCAGAAGTTGAGAAAGATCTGTGACAAAAATTCCATTCTTATGATCGCTGACGAAATTCAGACCGGAATGGGGAGAACCGGATATATGTTTGCCATGGACTATTACGGTGTTGAAGTCGATATCACAACTGTTGCAAAAAGCCTCGGAGCTGGAATGCCTATCAGTGCCGTAGTGGGTAAAAAAGACATTATGGATTCCGTACATCTCGGCGGAATTGGTGCAACCTATGCCGCTAACCCCATAGCCTGTGCAGCAGCCCTTGCGGTTTTTGATATATTTGAATCAGAAAATCTTCTCGCCAAAGCGAAAGTTCTTGGCGAAAAACTTAAACTCATTTTGAAGGCACTTCAAGAGAAACATGCACTTATCGGCGATATACGAGGGATTGGTCCCATGATTGCCTTTGAACTCGTTTACGATAGAGATGCGAAGACACCTGCACCTGACAAGGTAAAACAACTCGTAGAATTCTGTTTGGAGAAAAATCTCATTATTTTAGCCTGCGGCACCTACAAAAATGTTATCCGCTTATTAATGCCGTTGGTTATTACCGAGGAACAAATGGAGCGAGGGATGGAAATTATAGATAGTGGGCTGACTGCCATCAGTTGATCTTTAACAGCTAAAGTGTTACCTGCAAATACGCTTAATTATCGATCGTTTTTTTCGACAAGGAGACAATATGTTTGGATGGAGAGGAAAAATTCTCAGAGTCAACCTCACAGAGGGGATGGTGCATGAAGAGGAACTCGATCCTCAAGTCGCAAAGGATTATATTGGCGGCCGGGGTCTGGGTATTTGGCTTTTAAATAAGGAGTTAGATCCCCAGTGTGATCCTCTTTCTCCAGCAAACATCATGGTTATGGCCACAGGGCCCCTGACTGGAACGGGGGCTCCAACCGGAGCACGCTACTCAGTGATGACCAAATCACCTCTTTCTGGAGGGATCACCTGTTCAAACTCAGGCGGTAAGTTCCCCAGTGAGCTGAAACGCACCGGATTTGACGCTATAGTTGTCGAAGGTCGTTCAGAAAAACCAGTTTACCTGTGGGTAAATGACGGTACGTTTGAGCTGCGTAATGCTGAGCATCTCTGGGGTATGACTACTCATGAGACTACCAGCCAACTTGTTACCGAAACCGATGCAAAAGCTAAGGTAGCATGTATTGGGCCTGCTGGTGAAAAGAAGGTCCTGTTCGCAGCTATTATGAATGATAAGGATCGTGCGGCCGGCCGGTCTGGTGTCGGTGCTGTCATGGGATCTAAGAATCTCAAAGCTGTGGTTGTTCGTGGCACCCAGAAGATTCAGCTGGCTGATCCGGACCGTTTCATGGAGTTTAATCGTCAGGTACTGGGCCGATTTAAAGAAGAGGCCAAGGTAACGCCAATTGGTCTCAGGATTAATGGCACTGCCGGCGTAGTGACGGCAACTCAAAATTATGGGGTGTTGCCCACAAAGAACTGGCAGCAAGGTACTTTTGACGGCTGGGAAAAGATTGATGGTCGTGAATTGACAAAAAAATATCTGGTGACTAACTCAGCCTGTTTTGCCTGTCCTATCGGCTGTGGCAGAAAGACCAAGGTGGACGATCCGCAATTCGCCGGGGAAGGGGAAGGACCAGAATATGAGACTGTTTATGCCATGGGGTCTAACTGCATGGTGGATAATCTTGCTGCGGTGTTGAAGGCGAACTACATCTGTAATGAGTTGGGGATGGATACCATTACTATGGGGGCCACAGTTGGCTGCGCTATGGAGTTGGTTGATCGTGGCTATATCTCTGAGGAGGAAGTTGGTCGCTCGCTTAAATGGGGTGACGCTGAGGCGTTGGTTGAATTGACTCGTATGACTGGCTACCGTGAAGGATTTGGCGACAAACTGGCAGAAGGCAGCTATCGCCTTGCCGAGAGCTGTGGTCATCCAGAACTTGCAATGGTATCGAAAAAACAAGAATTTCCTGGATACGATCCTCGAGGTGCACAGGCGATGGGCTTGGCCTACGCTACAAGTCCCATTGGTGGCTCACATATGCGCGGTGACCCAGCCTATTTCGAGCTCTTCGGAATTCCAAAACCAATGGACCGTTTAGCATGGAAGGGCAAGGCTAAACCTACTCAAGCGTTCCAGGACCATTCCGCCATCATCGACTCGGCTGGATTGTGCATCTTCTTCACCGTTCGTAATCTGGTGGAAAAGGATTTGGAAATTGCCCCCACGGGTATCCTTGAATATATGAATGCAGCCACAGGGGCGAATTATACTCTGGAGGAGCTATCCGAAGCCGGGGAGCGGATCATCAATATTGAACGGCTATTCTTGGTAAAGGCCGGTTTCCGACGCAAGGACGATTCTTTGCCCAAACGGATGACTGAGGAGCCCATGCCTGAAGGCCCATCTAAAGGCTATGTGTGCCATTTGGATGAAATGCTCGACGAGTATTATGAAGAACGGGATTGGACCGCGGATGGCGTTCCTACGCCGGAAAAGTTGGCAAAGCTCGGGATATCAGGTTAATGGTCAGAAGATGCTGGTCCATGTAAAACTCTACAGTGAATTGAAGAGGTATGCTCCGGGGGAGAATAATGTTTTTATGCTGGAATATCCTCCGGAGTCCACTGTCAGAGATCTACTGGACACCTTAGAAATAACTGAAGAGGTTCCTCGGTTTATATTGATCGATGGTATGCTGAGCGATGAAGAATCGCCACTGACAGAAGGTTGTACAGTGGTGCTTTTTACACCTGTTTGTGGAGGATAAGTTAAGGACATGTCGGCGGAGCAAGCAGATACACTTAATATTCGTTACCAGCGCAAATTTTACCAGTTGTTAGGGTTGCATGACTCATTCGGAGTTTTATCAATCACTCTCTGCAGCAAGAAACAATTTCCTGGTCTCTAAATAATGGCTGGCGAAGAATTAACGCCATATGGAGCCCAAAGGGGTAGCTAATGGAAATTTCACGCATGATAACCACAGTAGATTCCCATACTGCAGGTGAACCAACACGGATAGTTACAGGCGGGGTCCCACATATACCCGGTGAGACAATGATAGCCAAAAAAATTTGGCTGCAGGAAAACCTTGATCACTTAAGAAAAACGCTCATGTGGGAACCACGTGGACATCGCGATATGTTTGGGGCCGTTATCACATCGCCAACCTCAGTTGATGCGGATATTGGGGTAATTTTTATGGATAATGGCGGATATCTGGATATGTGCGGGCATGGTTCAATCGGTGCCGTTACAGTCCTGGTAGATACAGGTATGATCCCCCTCCCACGGCAAGAAAATAATGAGATTTTAAATCTGACACTGGATACCCCGGCCGGACAGGTCAGGGCAAGGATACAGATAGAAAACTCGAAGGTTAAGGCTGTTACTATTCGAAATGTTCCTGCTTTTGTTTATAAAAAGGTTTTTCTCGAGATATCTGGTATTGGCAAAATAAACGTTCATATTTCCTACGGAGGAAACTTTTTTGCACAGGTTAAGGCATGCGATCTTGATATTGCTCTTTTGCCGGGGAACATTAAACAGCTCCAAAACAGAGGAATGGAAATCCGGGATAGAATCAATAGGGAACATACCATTACTCATCCTGGAACAGGCAAAAAAGCACAGGTCGATTTGGTTCAAATCTATGAAGACAGTCTACAGCCTAAAAACGTGGTTATATTCGGAGCCGGCCAAATCGATAGATCACCTTGCGGCACAGGAACATGTGCCAAAATGGCACTGCTCCACGAAAAGGGTCTTTTGTCTTTGAATCAACCCTATGTGCACAATAGTATCTTCGGTACCACTTTTACGGGAAAGTTGATTCAAGAAACAACTGTCGGCGGATTGCGAGCAGTTGTTCCCGAGATTGAAGGCAGAGCATTTATAACCGGAATCCACCAATTTGTAATTGACAGAGAAGACCCATTAGGAAATGGGTTCAGTATTCCGGCATGACACAGAGGGATCCAGTATTTGATGCGTTCTTTGGGGAATTCTTCTAACTTTTCAAAATTATTAATCTTAATAGTTCAGCCCCGATTTAAACCTCCAGAGTGACGCCTACATTACCAAAAAAGAATCGGTCTCCTAATTGAGCATGCAGCATTGCAGCCTTTGGTAGCCCAGTACAATGAGAAACGCCGATACGCTCGATTTGATAACGTTCGATAACTTTCAGGGTTTCTTCGAATTGTTCGTCACTGGAAAAACCAAGGTGGGTTCCACCAATTATTGCATAAATACGGTCTCGTCCAGTCTGTGCTAGAGTATACTCGATAATGTTAATCATTCCGGCATGTGCACAACCGAGAACGAGGATCAACCCTTTAGATGAATCAACAATGAGTGACAGATCGTCCTTCAAAGGATCGGGGTGGATAGTGTTGCCGTCGGGGAGAATTGCCGTCATTTTGGAATCGCCTTTCTCGAAGGTGCTATACCGCGGAATTTCTCCAGTCAACAAGACGCCAGGACCAACCTCAACCAACTCATTTCCTAGACGGAATTTCGCCCCTAGAGATTCCAGATATACGCGACGGTAAGGAATACCAACAAACCTGCTTTGATCCCCTGATGACCAGACTCGCTCTGAAAAGATATCTGGGTGACCGTAGACATCGACCTCACCTCTTAACTGCAGAACTGCGGGTAATCCACCAGTATGATCGTAATGCCCGTGACTAATCATAATGGCATTAATGCTGCGCAGATCCTTGTCGAGCGCCAGGGAGTTCTGAACAATGCCGAAACCCTGACCGGTATCGAAAAGATAGTTACCCTCGGAAGTCTCAACAAAACAGGAAAAACCGTGCTCACCGATAACTCCAAAAGGAATACCAGCCGAATTCTCACAAAGAATAGTCAGTCTCGTTGTCATTATTCTTCTCCGCAACAAGGAATTGCTGAAAATACTAAATCAAATGAATGAACACCATCGTTTCAGGCCCATATGAACATATGCATATTATTTTCGCAACATATCAAATCTGCACACAAAAAGGTGATCTATAATCATAGATATTCCCCTGAACGGTCAATATCCATCCCCGTATCACTCAACTTCTTCAGTAGTATGTTACCATTCGTGATCTTGATTGAACATTCCCCATGCCAGGCAACGCACTGTAATTTGGTTGAATTACCAATTGTAATATAAAATAATAGGTAGTAACTGTATAATATCTTGTAATCACAGCAGGAATTGCTACCACGCCGTAGTGGTCTTGCAAGGTTGTCACAATCACGTCATCTATCATGTGATGTATATTTTGTAATTGATTTTGATCTAGATGGTTCAGATCTACTGGAAAGATGTTCACTCATTTGAAATTTTCTGACCACTGCACAAGGAACAGGCTTTGCGTCGCCATTTTTTTATAAAACCAAGGAGAAGTTATGGCACATTATCTTCAAGCATTTATACCGCGTGAGAATGATCAGCTCACAGTGCTTGTGGCAAGTGAGGAGGATCTTGAAATCAGCAATACAACCACCAAAAAGTCAAAAGAAAAGGTGGTTTCTTCCACTGACGTCAGCAACATTCTCTTTGGTGACGAGTTGTTGTTTCAGACATTGACGCCGCATGAAATGAATATGCATTCGTTAGGCGAGCGCCTAACGCGTTTTTCAACACGACCTTTTCCTGCTCCTTCTTTACTTGAGTTTGAAGCCGTTACGAAAGAACTGCTTGCAGGACACGAGCCCAGATCCAGTAAACATTCTAAACAGTTTTATCAAAATGGCAGTCAATCGCCCGCAGCTTTCCGTGTGCTGCAGCGTTACGGTGATGACGTTATTGTTTCCAATGAGCGCACGCATTTTGTCGGCGATGTAATGCTTCTTGGAACATTTATTGAGATGGCAAAAGCCTTTAATCAATTTGGCACAAAAACCGATTTTCATCTGGATTTTGTCGGTGAATTGTCGCAAGCACGACGGACTATTGAAGCAGAGGCGAGCGTAGCTTCGGTGTTTCATGAAAATTATCGACCAGTTGTTCTGACCATGCCATATTTTGATGGGAATCGTTGGTCTCAGCCTGCTCCAGTTTTACTCCAACCTGGTGATGTTGTGTGGAACACAAACGCCGAGGCCATTTATATTTTAAATGAGTTTACTGTCGACAATCCTCAGTCAGGAAGTAAGACTGCTGTACCCAACCGTACTTTTATAAAAACAACCAGGAATAACTGCAGCGCCACAACGCTGATAGGTTTTGGGAGAAACATGCACAATATATTGCGCTGCGGGATGCGTTCTGTTCTCTTTGGACCCAAATAGCACTTATATTATAATTGAAAATTACTTAGCAAACTGGGCCAGTGGCTCGACCACATTGCTAACGATTAGACAAGGAAAGAAAGAGATTTATTTAATCGATCAAATTCAAGTGGTTGAACCGTAGAGGAAAGAGGAACTGCCTTAACTGGGATAACTGTCGCTTTCGGTGACAGTATTTCAATCCCGATTAAGACGCCACCGATTGCGCAGGTGCCTCATCCTGCAGGGGTTGCTCCCAAGGAATCTATTACAATATCGTTTAACTGCGGGTAATAGAGTTTCTTTTTAGCAGCCTGGGTGATGATCTCCCCCCAATTGCGAAACGAATCCACATTTTTCAATGTGTGGTCAGCCGACCTTGGGTTACTACCCTTTTCGGCAATTTCACGGATTCCTGCAAGAGCCTGATCGTCGCTAGGAAAATACAATGGTATCATTCCCTCATCCTTTGGAATTGAATCGAATATTTTCCTGGAACGCCTTTCACTCTCGCAGTCTTCTAAGAATTTTTCTAAGCTGAAAAAATTGAGGTTGCCTAAAGCACCCATGGCGTGTCGTACAATATGCACCCCATATTTTCGCAAACTGTTGCGGCTCAATTCTGAATCGATCAGCGCCTGGGAAGTCACCTCGGATATACTGGTACTGCCTCCGGTCTGGGCGGAAGGGAATTTTGTAATCCAGGTGTTGAGCCGAGCCATAGCTGCATTAATGAAGGTTTGATGGGGGGAACTGTAAGAAAGATTAGCGCTTGCATCAGTAACACTTGGTATGCCGCAGTGCATACAAGATATTCCCGGATTTACGGTTTGAGCCATAACCATCATGAAAATAACTTGAGCATGATTCTGCGTCAGCAAAGCCTCTGGGCTAGCAGGGCCAGAGAGGCCAACGATGGTCTGGTCGATCAGTAGTAGGTTGTTCCCTGTGCGAGCACTACGCAAAAAAGGATCAATCATGTTATTCATAGTTCCTAAAGAAGTAATCAAGCTAGTGCCGTCGATCCAGTCTTCTTTGCCTTTAAAATATGTCACCTCGTCATCGCTCATCGTATGCGTGGTGATCATCTTGAGGCCCTGATAATTTTTCTCCATCAGATGGGCAACCTCGAAGAGAGAAAGGGACTTGTCGCAGGCCACCGGCAGACTAAAAATCCCCATAACATCTTGATATTCGCCTACCGTGGAAACAATTTTTTCGTACTCTTCACGGTTGGCCGGATGCAGTTCATCGCCGCCGGTCCGTTTTAGAAATGGTGGTGTTGCACCGGTGCCAAAAGTATTCATCCCCGGGTCCATAGCCATTTCGCGGGGCACATGTTCAAGGCAATAATCGATATAATCTCGTTTCAAAGGAATAAACAGAGCCGTGTCGTTGTCGAAATCTATGGCATCGGCTTCCATAAGTAAATCCATAAGGGTTTGGTTTTCGACGATATTTATGCCTATTTCCGTAAGTACTAGTTTTGCGTTTTCGTCAATGCTTTGGTAAATAGCCTTCTCTGCGATCAGGTCGTCCATATCTTCCATCCGACATCGAACCTTTTCCAGAATCGTTTCGTCGGAGGCATGATGTAAGATATCATCGTAAATGGATTGTGCCTTTTCGAATTGAGCCTCATTTTCCAGGAGTAGTCCCTGGGCAAAGTTCTCTTCTACCTGTTTACTCATTGCATTCCTCACTATTCTTCCCTTAAACATTGCTGTTCTTGGAAAAGCGTTTAGCGGCTGTGGGTTAATGAATTTATGCAATGAGCCGATTGCATTCACAGCCAGAGTTTCGTGTTACAACTCTTGGTAATTCAAAAGATCTTGTTTCATTCATGCGCATCAACTATTTCATTAAAGAGCAATAAGTGTACCAGGGAGTCTGATAAGTAATTCGCAAAGGAAAGAAGAAAATGATTCATGTGTTGAAACATCAAGGATGCCGGAAGTGGCCTGCAAAAACAGTGAATACCAGAAAAATCTGTTGTTAAAATGGATAGATGGGATAGGTCAGAGGTGAAACAGCCATAGGGGTGCTGAATAAGAGTCACTGCTCAATCAGCATGGCTTTATTGAACGAAAACATTTCAGTTTTGTACAGTCTGCTGCAAATGCGCAGCAAACCATAATTTCTTGCTGCGTTTTAGCAGCAAATATGCTGAAAAAATCTACCTAACTGATATTATTTAATATTGTATCGGTGGAAGTTTTCTAATTTGCTGCAGTTTTGCAAAACACAAAAAGGGGCTTTTATTTCTCTATTCCATATTTGGCAGCCTTCCGGATGAATGTAGACTGGTGAATGTTGAGCTTTTTGGCCATTTCACGTGTTGTTTTACACTGTTGGAATACACGCCTTATGAGTTTTTGTTCTGTTAGTGCAACAGCTTCAGGGAGTGAGATTATTTCTTGCTCTCGGTCTTTTTTGGGTGTTTTTGTTGATCCATATTTCAAATCATGAGTGGTAACTACTTGATCTTGGGCACTCACAACTACTCTTTCCACAGTATTTTCTAATTGCCTGACATTGCCCTGCCAATCAGTATTACACCAATAATCAATTACGTCCTTTGTTATCTGGATATTTTTTTTATATTTCTTGTTGAATTGAGACAAAAAATGTTCCACAAGCGGCAAAATGTCATCTCTTCGTTCATTGAGCGCAGGTATAGAAATAGATGCAACATTAAGTCTGTAATAGAGATCTTCTCTGAATTCATTGTTTGCTATCATATCTTTCAGATTTCGATTAGTGGCCGCAAGTAGCCTGATGTCCAGCTTAACAGGTTTCGTTCCACCCACCGGTATAATGGATTTATCCTGCACTGCCCGTAACAGCTTTACCTGCATCTGCAGAGGTAATTCACCAATTTCATCCAATAACAAGGTGCCCTTATGGGCTAGAGCAAAATAGCCGAGTTTTCCTGCACGGTTTGCACCGGAGAAAGCTCCAGATTCATAGCCAAACAATTCAGATTCCATGAGGTTTTCGGGAATTGCGCCGCAATTTACCTTAATAAACGGTCCACCTTTACGCTCACTATTAGTGTGGACCATATCGGCGATGAGCTCCTTACCGACGCCTGATGGCCCCGTAATCAAAACAGGGCAATCAACTTTTGCCAGCCGAAGTGCCAAGGAAATTATTTCTTTCATCTGAGTTGATTGGTGGACAAATCCTTTTTCAACTTCCACCTGTTTTAATTTGTTTTTGTATAATTCGGTGAGCCCTTTCAGTTGATCCAATTCAGATTGTAATTCAAAGAGATGTGTTGCATCTCTTATATTGTTCACCACAAGTGAAATGTTATTTTTTTCATCAAAAACAGGGGTGCTTGTTGCAATAATCGTTTTTCCATCCTTTGTCGTCAAGGTTGTTGTTACGGTCTCTTTCTTTTCAATAGCCCTCACAGCTGAAGATCTGGAATATACGCCTTTCTCCAACATGTCCGTGGGGTATTTCCCAATCAGTTGGTCTCTCGAGAATCCAAATATTTTTTCACTGGCCCTGTTCATATTGAGTACTTTCCCTTCACCATCAGACAGCCATATACCGTCAAAAGATGATTCAAATAGAGCGTCAAATTCTCTATTTAGCTCTTTTACCCGGTTGAGTTCATCAGATATTAATTCCAGTTCAGAAATATCCTGCAGAATGGCTACCGCTCCGATAACACGATTGTTTTTGTCAACAATCGGACTTCTGTTGGATAAAAAATAGTTGTCTTTGATTCTGATTTTTTGCAGAATTTCTGAAGTACCAGAAAGGGCCACTTTTCTAAGACGGCTTTCAGGATAAAAATCTTCGATTTCTCTATTATAGACTTCCTCAAATTTCTTACCAAAAAATTTTTCTGCAGATTTATTAAAAATCTTTACCTTCCCAGATAAATCAATAGAAATTATGAGATTATGAGTTGAATTAAATATCGCTTCTGTCTCTGATAAAAAGTTCCTGTATAGCTCAGCAATATTTTCAACACGTTTCTTTTTTGTTATTTTTTGGTTTACTATGCCGTTAGAACCATGAAACATTCCATATTTTTTCAGAATCTCATCAGCTTCCACATCATCTCCGTTAATTACGGCTTTCATTATATTTACAACTGGATCTGATGGGCTGCCCCCATTTGAAATAGCGGCAATTATGTGCTGAACAGTCAAGATGCCAACCATGCAATTTTCATCGTCAATGACAGGTATTGCATCTATATTTGCATCTTTAAGTATTGACGTTGCCTCCTGAATAGAATGATTAGGCAATACCGATATCGAACTATAAAATTTCATGCTTTTTTGCACCATGGTAACGCCTCTACGTAGAAATTTCTGGTTCCATACTTGATGGTTTCGTAGCAAATCTTCATCCTATCATTTTTCAGATATAGCATGTTGAAATATAGCAAAAGTAGCATTTTTGACCTACTACATGACCAGCATACTGCTCACTTCTCATTTCTCACCAAGATTCAAGTTTTGTCAATGTAATATTGTCTCAAATCAAAAATATCAGCAATAAAAATGAATACATGGCATTGTTTTTGCTTCTGAATGTCGCGATAGGATGTGTGGTAATTATAATCATTTAGATTTTATGGATAAACAAATGGCACCTGATGCCTTACAAAAAGGAACACGAAAATTTGCCTGGTACTTCTTTGGTATCGTATCTCTGTCCTACCTTATGGTCTATTTTAATAGGGTAGCTCCTGCCGTCGTTTCAGATCTGCTCATGGCAGAATTGAGCTTTAGCGGTGCCGTTCTGGGTAACCTGGCAGCAATCTATTTTTACATATACACAGTGATGCAATTACCGGTCGGAGTTTTGGCAGACGGTGTGGGGGCTAAAAAAACCATTTTCTGGGGTATGATTATTTCAGGTATCGAATCACTCATTTTTGCAGCTTCATCTATTCTGGTCTTTGCCTGCTTTGGGCGGATTGAGGCCTCTTCAAATCTGTTGATAATAGCTGTGGGGTTGCTGATCAGGTGCCCAACAGTCGGCTATATTTCCGACCGGATCGGGAAACGCAAATTACCTTTATTGATATCCTCATTGATGTATGTCTTAAGCTGGGTCGCCATGTTGATATGGCCAGGGGGGAAACCGGCCCCTTCCGTTGTCCCTTTTCTTCTGTTTGCCATGGGTTTTTTTGCCTCAGGATTCGTAATAGTTCACCGGGACACAATAGGTGACCGTAAAACATGGATTTGTAAACGTTCAACCAGTGCTCCAGGTTCGTTCAAGCAGGCCTCTGAACTATAGTTTGCTATGTGAGGCGGCCTGATCGGACGGAAATGGGGTGCTGGTGAACGTTTACCAGGATTCATTCTTCTTTGGGCCTGCGCAAAGGAGGTTATTCCAATTGAGTTGTCAGGTTGTTCTATCGGGCTTGCCAATATGGGGGGATTCTTAGGCGCTGCAATAGTTCAACCACTGTTTGGATGGGCTCTGGATAGTAGGTGGCTGGGGCATGTTGGGCATGTTGAAGAAGGAGTTCGAATTTATCCTTTGGAGGCATGGCGGTTTGCTTTTTTGTTGGCACTTGTCATCCTCCTTTCAACCACCTTAATCGGAATTTTGATAAAAGAGCCCAATCAGAAAACAGTTAAATCAAGAAGACAAATTCGACAATATGAAGTGACCCAAGGGTATGATTTCTTATGATTTTTTATTCAGTTGAGCAATCAAGGATCCTTTGGTCTGTTCTCACCCATAATTCAAGATAGGAGTATGCAAAATGGATTACAAAGAAATTAACTTCTCTCAGACAAATTCTATTGGCATTTTGACGTTGAACACCCCTGATAAAATTAATGCCCTTTCTCTCCATAAAATTCAGGAAATGATCCACGTTCTGGAACAAATTGCCATTGACGATTCTGTTAAGGTTTTGGTTTTGAAAGCCAGCGGGAACCATTTCTGTGCTGGTCATGATCTATCTGAGTTGGTTGATCAGGGAACCAAAGAATATAAACTTATCTTTGATCAGTGCACTCGGATGATGATGATGCTCCATGAAATTCCCCAGCCGGTCATCTGTGCGGTACAGGGAATTGCAACTGCCGCAGGCTGCCAATTGGCTGCCTGGTGTGACCTGGTCGTAGCTGCGGATAATGCCAGGTTTTCAACTCCAGGAGTGAAGATAGGGTTGTTTTGTACAACTCCTATGGTAGCGATTACGCGAGCCATTGGCAGAAAGGCATCCATGGAAATGCTGTTGACAGGTCGTGTTTTTCCTGCAACAGAAGCAAAGGAACTAGGTTTAATCAACCGGGTGGTATCCTTGGAAGAATTAGATGTTGAAGCTATGAGATTGGCAGAAGAAATATCTCAGGCCAGTAGTTTTGCCTTGGCTATTGGTAAACAGGGGCTTTATGCTCAGGCTGATATGACCGATATTCAGGCATTGCACTATGCCAAGCATACTATCGTTATGAACAACACATCAGAGGATTCCCAAAACGGCATAAAAGCGTTTCTTAATAAGTCATCTACAGATTGGAAAAACCGGTAACCCACATTGAAACCCAATAAATCTTATTCGAGCCACAGGGCGGCTGAAAATTGTGCCGTCCTTTTTGCTAGATTGAGGAATTACCGAGTATTTCAAAGAAAGCGCAAAAAATGTTTGATTGACAGATACATCCTCTCACATCAAACGTTGAAATTGGCAGGACGAATATTTTGATCGACAGCTTATGGTTGTTCAAACCTCTGTTGCGATGGAGTCTATTGGCTATCTTGTTATTTACAACCAAATTTCCCGAGAAGAAACTCATAGTTTGCCAGAGTATTTGGCCGGGAATTGATTTTATGGTAATGAATACAATATTTGATGGCATCGGCTACTTTCATGCTGCCTCCTATCAGGTTGATTATTATCCTGAAAAGGATTCGCATTTTGACTGAAAATGTGATGAAGAAAATCGATAACTGCTGGTTGAAATCTGCCTGATGTTCGCTTTTCACAAAGTCAATATCTATTTATCTTTAGAAGTAACAGGGGTAAGCCTTAAACTTAGATCGAAAGAGGCAAGTCAAAAGCCGACTTAACCTCCTTTCTTATGATCTGACCCATTATACCTCCTTCTACATGGTAAAAATGTATCGGCAAAGCCGGAGAACGCACCTCTGGTTATCCCAAACCACCGCCAGAAATCTCGGATCAATTTCTATGCTATTCAGGTTCAGCAATCCGTTATTTCAATTTTTCTCAATACTGCAGCTCCATAAGCTTTTGCCTTTGCCCTATCTAATCAGGTCAAATCGTATGGCCTTCGCCCATGAATATGCTTAGTATATGCAGTAGCCATCACCATGCATCAGGTGATTTCTACCAGGTAGTGAATGGAATACCCTGGAGAGAGGCTGCAGTACCTATTAGATGCTCAAAGGGGGATTACATAATGGCTAAATACAAACTTACCTATTTCGATATCGACGGCGGCCGTGCCGAACCGATTCGAATTGCTTTTCACACGGCAGGAATCGACTTCGAGGACCACCGCATATCGTTTGACGAATTTAGCGAGATGCGCTCGGGCGCGCGCTTTACTTGCGTGCCGGTACTGGAAATCGATGGTGCCCAGATAACTCAATCCAATGCCATCAGCCGCTATGTCGGAAAAATCGCCGGCCTTTACCCAGCCGACGATCTGCAGGCCTTATACTGTGATGAGGTATTGGGCGCCCTCGAGGATCTTTCCAATCAGGTCGGGCGAACGTATGGCCTCGAAGGAGATGAGCTCCGGCTGGCCCGCGAAAAGCTGGTAGATGGCTGGTTGAGCATCTTTTTACGGGGTCTTGACCAGCTCCTCGTGCGTGGTGGTGGAAAGTATTTTGCTGACAACAAGATGACGGTAGCCGACCTCAGAGCCTTTGTGCAAACTCGCTCACTGGGTACCGGCATCCTCGATTACGTGCCGAAGGATATTGTTCAACGAGTGGTGCCCAGCCTTATTGAGCATAAGGAGCGTATCGAAGCCGATCCACGGGTGAGAGCCTACTACGCATCTCGCTCGTAGGCGACGGTCGATTTTCTGCACATAGCCGGTCAGTATGAAATTGCCGGTTACGGCGGTCTCTTTGCATCGGCGGGAGTTAAACTATCTCTATAGATTGTGACACTAAGTAGAGCGCCAACTTCTGAGGTAATTTCGAAGTAGTTTTTCCAGAAGAAAAAGTGACAAATCTATTTATTCACTAACTATTGAATTGTTTTAATGTGGTGGAAAACTGGAGACCTGATAATTCATTAAAAAAAATGCTCCGGATGGACCGGTGATTTCTCATGTTATGAGCGCAAATCGAATCAAAGCTTAAGTATCAGAAAGACGAATTTTCAACCCCGCTACTACGGGTCATTCAACAAAACAGTATACGTGGCCTATGCGGCTTGAAATCTACTGGCAAGGCCGTTGACAGGAAAAGCAACCAACGGTACCCTGATTCAATGCTGCGTAATGAAGAAACCAAAGACAAAAAAGGAGAGGCATCATGGCTTTTGTACCGACAAAAATGCAGTTGAAAAGTGATGCATTTAAACAGGATACTCTAATACCATCCAGGTTTACCGGAGAAGGAGAAGATGTTTCACCGGCGTTGGTATGGGAAAACCCGCCTGATGGGACAAAGGCCTTTGCCGTTATCTGTCACGACCCGGATGCCCCGCTGGTAAGCAGCGGAGGTACTTATGGTTTTGTTCACTGGGTGCTGTATAATATTCCCGGAGATGTGACACATCTGGATGAAGGCACCCATTTGTATACCAACGGTATTACTGATTTCGGAAAAACCGGCTACAACGGCCCCATGCCGCCCAATGGGCACGGCCTGCACAATTATTATTTTTGGGTACTGGCACTGGATAAGGCAATGGCACTGGCACCGGGACTGAACCTGTGGCAGCTTCTGGAAAAGACAGAGCCACACCTTATCGGCATGAACCGTCTGGTGGGACGCTATAAAAGGGATTAAGGGGACTGTGAACTCGGAGTAGTCTCCTGTTATTCACAGTTTACTGGTTCGTTTTTTGTCTGGCAGCCCGATAACGAGTATGAAATAAGGTTCTGCAATATACCGGAATCGCGCGGAGTAATGAGGTAGTCATAAGAAATGGACGCTGAAGCAAAACACCTGGAAGATGTGCAACTGGCAAATGGTGTAGTGGTACGGTTTTATGATGAATCCTGCAGGGTGGCCGGTGATCGTTGGCAGGTTACAGTGCGCTACGATGCCGTGGTCTTGGTCTCTGAAACCTTTTGGAGCCTGGTGAGTGGAGACCCGAAATTGATTGAGGAGATTCGTGCCGCCTTAGGAGCGAAGATTGTCCTTACAAATGTGAATGAGCGAAATTTTATTTCAGCGGAAGAAAAGGATGCGTTGGTTGCAGATATAGTCAACCGGGCTCGGAAAAATATCTTCGGCTATCTCGCTGATCCTGGATTTCCCGAACGGTATTTTAAACGCTGTTTTAAGGTGGCGCTCGAGGAAATTGAGCGGAAAAAGAGAGAGGTGTATATTCCGGACAACGAAGATGTTGAAGAGCCTATTGATTTTTCCCATCTTTTTTCAGATATGAAAAAGAGCGAATAACGCAAATCAATTTAGGGGTCACCTTACTATGGAAATCGTTGATCGCTTGGAAATGAATGGAGAAATTGTGAATTGAGAAGCACTGTAGTCAAACTTCATATTGATTCTTGCGCATAAAAATTAGCCTGCTTTGCGTCGTAATATTCCCTGTTTTCCTGGAACTATCGTGGAATGCTAAAATAATTTTGTATTTCAGATTGGGGGAGAGCATGGAGAGGCGGTTTTGGTTCGCTTTCGCGGATTAGCGTTAGTAATTAATTATCAATAGCCCGCTTCTTTTTGATGCCGGAAGGCCAGCACGTAAACCTAACCGGCATTTACTTCGTGGTGATAGAGCGCCACATAACCAGAGTCTCCGAATGGGATGATTAACTCGCGAAATTCTGGAGGATCGTCAACCTGATCGGTTAGAAGGGCAGACAACGTTGTACCCCTACGGTGCTGCCAAATAAGAGTTTTTAGCAACCCATCAGTGATGATTGGACAGATATGCGGCTACCCCTTCGGCGGTTGGCTTCATTGCCTCTTCCCCTTTATTCCAGTTGGCTGGGCAGACCTCGCCATGTTTCTCGGTAAACTGGAGGGCGTGGAGAATGCGCAGTGCTTCGTTGACATTTCGGCCTAACGGCAAATCGTTGACTACCTGGTGGCGAATGATACCCTCTTTATCGATCAGAAAGAGTCCGCGCAGGGCAATGCCCTGGTCAAGCAGGACTTCATAGGATTTCGATATGGACTTATCCAGATCGGCAACAAGGGGGTATTGAATATTGCCAATGCCACCATCGTTCACCTTGGTATTTTTCCATGCGAGATGGGAAAAAGCCGAATCAATAGAAATTCCAATCAATTGGCAGTTGTGGGCAGTAAACTCATCGACGGCTTTATTAAAGGCGAGGATCTCAGACGGGCAGACAAAGGTAAAATTGAGAGGATAAAAAAACAGCAAGACATATTTTCCTCTGAAATCGGCAAGGCTGAAATCATCCTTGAAAGTATTATCCGGTAAAACAGCAGTGGCAGTAAATGCAGGTGCTGGTTTGGTAACTAGCAGGCTCATGATAGTTCTCCATCTTTTATACTATTGTTCAGAAATCTTAAAAAAATTAGGAATGACTAACTGTAATAGCAAAAAATAAGCTGTAATGCTTCAATGATGCGATTAAGACACTACAGCTTTAAAGGTTTCCTAGTCGGCTTTCCAGAAAGATTCCTTCTCTGCGCCGCACAGCGGACAGACCCAGTCGTCCGGAACATCGGTCCAGGCTGTCCCTGGAGCTACACCATTATCCTCATCTCCAGTAGCCGGATCGTAAATGTAACCACAAGGACATTCCATTTTCTGCATGTGTTGTTCCTCCTATAATTTTAAAATAATGATATTCATTACTACTTGAGTTGTACTGTAGCAAATGCTGTCAGAGAGTCAACAATAAACATACCAGCGCATGAATCAACAGAATTTTTAACCATTCCGGGCAATGATTTGTTTACAGGGTATCAACGCCGTCGCTGTCGCGGAGACTATATTGCCGGCGACACCAGGTCCGTCGCCCGCCATGAAGAGTCCGGAAACCGCGGTTTCAAGGTTATTGTCGGTTGCTACCTGGGTGGCAAAAAATTTGATTTCCGGGGCATATAACAAGGTTTCATCATTGGCTACACCCGGGATTATCTGATTCAGTTGTTCCAATCCGTCTATTAGATTGGTCAGGATTCTCTCCGGCAGAGCCATGGCGATATCGCCGCAGGTCACGCTTTTCAGGGTCGGTTCAATATAGCTGTTTTTAACCCGGTTCCAGGTCGATCTCCGGCCCCGTTTGAGATCGCCGTAGCGCTGTAAAATCGGCTTGCCGCCGCCAATGAGCGTCGCCAGCTTGCCGATTGATTCCCCATAGGCCTGATTGTCTTCCACTGGATCCGTGAGAACGACCTTGGATAAAAAAGCAAAATTGGTGTTGTTGGATTTTTTATCCATGAAAGCATGGCCATTGACACAGACAAAGTTCTGATAGTTCTCCAAGGCGACATAACCGCCTAAATTGGTGCAGAAGGTCCTGGTCTGATCGTCATATTTTGAAGTGCGTATAAAAAATGTCGGATCGTAAATAATCTCGCACAGATCCTGCATAATTTCATTATGCACCTCCACCCGAACGCCTACCTCAATGCCGCGTTGCGAGACTTCAATATCGTGGGCTTTCGCAACGCTGGCAACCCATTCAGCCCCGACCCGGCCGGGAGCCAGAATGATATTTTTTGCCCTGTAGACCCCTCGGTTAGTTTTGACTCCTTGCGCTACGCCATTTTTCACCAGGACATCTTTGGCCTCTTCGGAGTGGTGAAAAGTTACCCCTTTTGCCGCGACATAGTCGGCCATTTTTGAAATGTGCGTGGGCAGATTGTCACTGCCCAGATGTTTTTGTTTAATTATTAACAGATCGATACCCTGTTTCCTGGCATCTTTTCTGATGTTGAGCGCTTTTGCCATATCGGTTGGAAAAACTTTCCCATCCATATTGAACCGATTGAAAATAGCTTCTGTCTCATCGATTAAGGCGGTGGCGGCAGAGACCTCCATAAACTGGGTGAGATCCGTCTTGCCCAGTTTATGGATAAAGTTGAGCTTGCCATCGGAAAAAAGCCCCGCCCCACCAATACCGCAGAGGATGTTGCACGGTCGGCATTTAATACAGCCGCCGTCTTTTATCGGGCATTTGCGTTTTAAAGAGGCCTTGCCTTTTTCAATGACCAATACCTTAAGATTGGAATGTTCCGCCAGGTAATAACTGGCAAAAAGGCCGGCAGGGCCACCGCCGACAATGATGACATCGTATGTTTCGTCAAATTCGCTCGATTTTTTTGCTGACAAAGGTAAATCCTCAAAAGTGGGGCATAAGAAACTAATTATTGTTCAACCGGCGGTACTACTGCCTGCTCGGCTTGAACTGTCTGCGCGGCGACAGAGAGAACTGCAGGCGCCATGCCGTAGGCCATCCGGACTTTATTTTCGATATCCAGACACATTTCCGGCTGATCGAGGAGAAAACGCTTGGCATTCTCCCGACCCTGGCCGATTCTCTCCTCATTGTAGGAATACCAGGAACCGCTTTTTTCGATGATTTCCAGGTTCACTGCCAGATCGAGCATATCACCGACCTTGGAGATACCTTCACCGTACACGATGTCAAATTCAGCTTCCTTAAACGGAGGCGCACATTTATTCTTCACGACTTTCACCCTGGTACGGTTGCCGACCAGATCCTGGCCGTCTTTCAGCTGGCCAATTCGGCGAATATCCAGACGCAGAGAAGAATAAAACTTCAGCGCATTACCGCCGGTTGTAGTCTCGGGATTACCGAACATCACCCCTATTTTCATCCTGATCTGGTTGATAAAAATCAGGATAGTGTTGCTGCGGCTGAGCACTCCGGTAAATTTACGCATGGCCTGGGACATGAGTCGCGCCTGCAGACCCACATGGTGGTCGCCGACATTGCCGTCTATTTCCGCCTTGGGGGTTAAGGCCGCGACAGAGTCGATGACGATGACATCGATGCCGCCTGAGCGGATAAGAATCTCGGCGATCTCCAGGGCCTGTTCGCCGAAATCTGGTTGCGAGACTAGCAGGTTGTCGATGTCAACCCCCAAACGCTGAGCGTATTTGGTATCAAGAGCGTGCTCCGCGTCAATAAACGCGGCCGATCCTCCGGCCTTTTGGGCTTCCGCCACAACGTGCAGGGCAAGTGTCGTCTTACCCGAAGATTCCGGGCCGTATATCTCGGTAACCCGTCCTTTGGGGATGCCGCCTACACCGAGAGCAATATCAAGGCTCAGTGCTCCGGTCGGGACAACCGGAATGTTTTCGGTTTCCCGGGAGCCAAGGCGCATGATCGAACCTTTGCCGAATTGTCGCTGGATTTGGCTGATTGCATTATCGACACTGCTGGTTTTATCTTTGTTGCTGCTTACTGCCATATGGTTCTCCACAATATTGGAATTTGAAAAAAGGAAGGTTTACCCCTATTATACTACGAAAAATAAATAAAAATCCTACCACCTGCATCAATGCTGTAGTTTTTGCAACAGATACTTTCTGATAAGATCGAGTCCGCTTTGCGCGGTAATTTCCCTGATCTGATTTCGATCGCCTTGGAAATGAAATTTTGTCACCCAGTTTTCCTCCGGGGTGGCGATCGCGATATATATCGTGCCAACCGGTTTTTCGATACTGCCGCCATCCGGTCCGGCGATGCCGGTTACTGCCAGGCCGATATCTGCGTCACTTTTGGCGCGCACACCAACCGCCATCTGTTCAGCGACTTCTCGACTGACTGCGCCATGTTTTTCCAGCAGCTCTAATGACACATCAAGATAAATGGTTTTCAGAGAATTGGAATAGGAAACAACCCCGCCTAAAAGATATGCCGAACTGCCGGGCGAATTGGTGAGCTTTTGGCAGATCATTCCCCCGGTACAGGATTCAGCCACGGCCAGTTTGAACTTATTGTCGAGCAGCAGTTTGCCGACCACTTTTTCCATGCTTTCCCGGTCACAGCCATAAATGGAATCCCCCAGGACGGTATTGACCGCTTTGCAGGAAGATTGAAAGAGGCGTTGGGCATTATTGTTCTTTTTATCGCGAACAATAAGACTCAAATGGACTTCGGGAAAAACCGGGTAGTAGCCGATATGCACATCTGAACTGAGATCAAGCGTCTCGATACGCCGATTGACCTCTGTTTCCGGCAGATTGAAAATCCGAAAAATCCGCTGATAGGTTGCCAATCGATGGTTTTCATGCCAGGTGGAGAGTTTGGGCAATACCTCTTCAGTAAGCAGCTGTTGCATCTGGCTGGGGATGCCGGGGAGAAAAAAGATTGGTTTGTCTTCGTGAATGAGCAGATATCCCGCCATCCTGGAGCGTGGGTTCAAGGCTTCGGCGCCCGAGGGAAGCCAGGCCAGTTTTTCTAGTCGCCCGACCGGTGAGGCGGTAATTTCATCCAGGTGCGAGCGAATATTGGCCAGTATTTCTAAGTTGGGCATAGTCGGTCGGTTGAGCGCTTTGGACACCGCCTCATTGGTCAGATCATCATCGGTGGTGCCGAGCCCACCGGTGACGAGAACGGCATCGACGCGGCAAAGGGCCTGTTTCAGTGCCTCGCCGATAAGACTGGGCGCATCGCCGATGGTGTTCATGGCATAGATATCAAAGCCGGCTTCATAGAGCTTTCTGGCGGCAAAACTGCTGGTCGTGTTGAGGATTCGTCCGGATGTGAGTTCGTCGCCTATGGCTATTATTTCAATTTTCATAGCGTTCTATCCTTTCTCCAATAACCCAGTCGTCTTTTTGCATCACTAGCCTGACGGAACAAATGCTGTTGAGCAGGTGGTCTGGCCCGGCAAAACGAACGGCGATATAATTGTCGGTAAAGCCTTTGAGCATCCCGATGTTATCACGGTTGCCTTCGACCAGAACCGGCCGGATTCGGCCAAGTTGACTCTGGTAAAAGGCCCGTTTTTTTTCATCGCTGAGCAGTCGTAATCTGGCTACCCTGACATCTTTGATCTTTTTCGGCACCTGTCCTTTAAAGCCTGCCGCCACGGTTCCGGGTCGAATAGAATATGGGAAGACATGCAGGTAGCTAAAAGAAAGAGAGGATAAAAAATTTTCCGCAGAGCGAAACTGTGTCTCGGTTTCGCCAGGAAAGCCGGCGAGAATATCAATACCTAAAGCGGCGTCCGGTAGATATTTTCGACAAAGATCAATAACTTGTTGAAATTGATCGATAGTATAGCGACGGTTCATTTTTCTCAGGATCTCGTCGCTGCCGCTCTGCAGAGGGATATGCAGATGGGGCTGGATGTTTTTACGTTCACGCATCAGTGATAGGAGCGATTCGCTGATCTCCAGAGGTTCCAGAGAGCTGATGCGGTAGGCAACTTCCGGGACGGCAAGACTCAATTGGTCGAGAAGTGAAATCAGATCATTTTTGCCGGGCAGATCCTTGCCGTAATACCCGAGATGAATCCCGGTCAGAACGATCTCTTTATGGCCTTCAGCAACAAAAATCCTGGCCTGTTCGATCACTTCCGCAACTGGCAGGCTCCGATTGGGGCCCCTGGTATAAGGGACAATGCAGTAGGTGCAAAAACTTTCACAACCATCCTGGATACGTAAGTACGCCCTGGCCCTATCCCCAAAACGGCGCACCGGCAGGCGGCATATCTCTGTCGCCGCATCGATGGCTCCCATGCTAATTTCCCCGGCAGCGGATCCTCCATGCATTACCCCGGCAACCAGCTCATCCTTTTTGCTGTTGCCGATAAGCGAGTATGCCCGGCCCTGGAGTTCTTTTGCAGCGGCCAATTCCCTGGTGGCGACTTCGGCATAACAGCCGGTGATAATAATTTTTGCCGTCGGATTATGGCGCAGGGCCTGGCGAATAGTCTGGCGTGATTGCGCACCGGCGCCGGCTGTCACCGCACAGGTATTGACAACGATCACATCCGCGTCTTTGCTTGCGGTAACAATGGACATGCCACTTTGCTCAAAGCCGGTTTTAAAGGATGCGGATTCAAACTGGTTGACCTTACAGCCAAGAGTGGCGATAAATACTTTTTTCATTTCTATGATCTATTACTGACTAATAATGCCCGAGCCGAGCAACTCAGAACCTTGATAGACAACGGCAAATTGCCCCGGCGTTACCGCCCGTTGCGGTGCATCAAAGATAATATCGGCACCGTTGTTATTATCGACAACCAGCATGGCGGTTGAACCCTTGTGACTGTAACGGATACGAACCTGATATTTGCGGGTGAGATCGGGTGCCTTGTCAGCAAGCCAATGGAGATTTTCTACCCGGATAAGATTTTTAAATAAATTCTCGTTGCCGCCGACTATTACCTGGTTAGCCGCATTGTCCAGGCCAACCACATAAAGGGGGGCGGCACTGGATATGCCCAAACCTTTGCGCTGGCCAATAGTATAGTTGAACAGGCCCTCATGGCGACCGAGTATTTTGCCCGACAAAGAGACGATGGAGCCTGCATCATTCTTACCCCCGGCGCAATCTTTCAAGAAAGATGCAATCTGCTTGTTTTCCAGGAAACAGACATCCTGGCTTTCTTTGCCTTGAAAATTGACAAAGCCGTATTGTTCAACGAAACGGTAGGTGTCTTTCTTGTGTGTTGCACCAAGGGGAAAAAGTACCTTAGCCAGTTGTTGCTGGGTGAGGCGTGAAAGAAAATAGGATTGATCTTTTTGCGGATCGCAACCGCAGTGCAGATGAAAGCAACCATCTTTTTCTTCAATTCGGGCGTAATGACCGGTTGCCATCTTGTTCATTCCGACCTTCAGAATAGCCTCTAGAAACAGGCCGAATTTTATTTCTTTATTGCATATGACGCAAGGATTTGGCGTAAGCCCCTGGGCGTAGCTGCTGGAAAAATAGTCCAGCACTCTTTGTTTAAACTGCTGCTCCAGGTCGACAATCTCTAAAGAGATGCCGAGTTTATCGGCCACTGCCTGCACCCGAGTTTTCTGGGCAGCAAAGTCCGGCTGCGCCAGCTGCATAAAAAAGCCCTTTACCTCATAGTGCTCGCGCAGTAAAAGAGCACATGCCGTCGAATCAACGCCGCCGCTCAAAGCTATGCCGATGGGTTTTTTTATCACGAAATAGTGGGTAAATTGTTTTTACGAGTCCATTCAAAAGCAAACAGGTATCATACTCCACCATGATCAAAAATAAAAGTTGCAAAGGGGGTGCCCCAGTAATCCCGGAACTGCTCGCCCCGGCCGGAAATTATGAAAAACTGGTAACAGCAGTGCATTATGGCGCAGATGCTGTCTATTGCGGCGGCAAAAAGTTCAGTCTTCGGGCAAAAGCCGGAAATTTTGACGAGCCCACCATGCGCCAGGGAGTGCACTTTGCCCATGAACATGGGGTGAAAGTGTATGTCACGGTAAATATTATCGCCCATAATGCAGATCTTATCGGACTCGATGGGTATCTTGGCACGCTGCAGGATATGCAGGTAGATGGCATTATCGTCTCCGATCCCGGTGTTTTCAGCTATGCCCGTAAATATGTACCTGCTTTGCCCATTCATCTATCAACCCAGGCCAACGTCACCAATCATGCCGCCGCCACCTTTTGGCTGGCCCAGGGAGCCTCCCGGCTGAATCTGGCCCGAGAGCTGTCCCTTGCCGAAATCCACCGGATTCGCCAAGAAGTGATCGGAGAACTGGAAGTTTTTGTCCATGGGGCACTCTGCATCTCATATTCCGGCCGTTGCATGCTCTCTAATTATATGACTGATAGAGATGCCAACCAGGGTAGTTGTTCGCATCCTTGCCGCTTCAGCTATAGCTTGATGGAAGAAAAACGTCCCGGGGAGTATTTTCCGATCGAAGAGGATGAGCGGGGGACCTATATATTCAACTCCAAAGATCTTTGCCTGTTGGAAATTTTGCCGCAACTGTTAGCTGCGGGGGTTAATTCTTTGAAAATTGAAGGGCGGATGAAATCAATTTTTTATGTTGGCGGGGTTGTTCGTATCTATCGCGCCGCTCTTGATTATCTGGCCAAACTGCCGCACGATGCCTGGGATGATCCGGCAGCAATTCAAATGCCGGAGCAGCTTATAGCAGAAATTTTGAAGACCGGCACCAGGGGAACAACGGACAATTTTATCAGCAAGCGCCCCGGGAGCAGTGAAATGATTTATACCTCCTCACGGGCCGAGCAAAACTATGAGCCGGTGGCGGTCATTCGTGGGGAGGGCGAAACCCCGCTGGTGGAGGTGCGCAACCAGCTGGTGCCTGGCGAATATGTTGAATATATGCAGCAGGGTATCGGGGTGCTTCCGGCAAAAATTATATCCATGCGGGGTGAAGACGGTGAATCTGTTATAAAAGCCAATCCTGGAAACCGAATCTTCCTCGCGACTGAACCGCCATTGCGGCAAGCGATGAGGGATGGGATTTTACGGCGGCAAAAAAACGTCGCAGAGAACACTATGGGGCCATCGAACGGGTTTTTTTAACAAGATGGAGATTGTGGGTTTTCTTCACTTTTTTCCAGAGCTCCTTGACTATCACCATTGCCGGATCTTCATACGCATCATATTCTCTTCCCTGATAGTCAGCGCAGGATCGCAGTAGATCGCTGTTGCCGGTATAGAGACCAAATTCTTTTCTTATCGTTTTCGCTAGAGCCAGATAAACTTCTGAATCCATTTCAAACTCGGTGAGATGAGCCATAATTACCTTATCGCGCAACGATAAATCATGGTAGAGAAGCTTTACCACTTCCTCTACCGTACCAGGATAGGTCAGAGGGTGAAAGTCATTGAGAGGTTGAAACATCATATCTTTTCTCCTGTTGTTCGGATCTACTGACAAAAATAAGAGCCGGAAATAATCCGGAGTATCTTGCCCGGCGTGTCTTTCTCACTTAAAATTATACACCAGATCCGGTGACTGTCATCTTCGGAGAGTCTCAAAAATATTGATATATATCATAAGACTGCTGACTTTACTGCCTCTGCAGTTTGAATTTCACCAAAAATAATGTGCACTACAGATGACCAGCCATAGAGGAACGGTGAAGAGATAGACACGAAGAGTAATAAAAGAAAAGATAAAGGATTGAGAAAAGACGTTGAGTCGGTGCTCAAAGGTGGCGGTTCCCTGTTTTATGCGGAGCTGGCTATGGGATAGGCGGCCGGTAGAGGTGTTTTGGTAATATATTGCCGTGCAACTGGCAAGCAGGCTGTTTACCAGAGCGACAAACAGAAAAGACCACAGGAGAAGAGCCGGGCAATTTTCAGCAAACATACTTTTCAAAGCCTCCTCTTAGCAATAAAAACTATTAATATTTCGGTTTGTTACGAAATGTCTGGTGATCTTACTAAAAATCTCACATGACATAAAAGCAGCAAAAATGTTATTTCTACAAAAGTTATAATAAGCTTACTCTTCTGTGTAGGTAATAAAAGCATACTGGTAAGAGGAAAAAATACCATGCAAAATATTTTTGCCGGCAAAAAGATAATCGTTGGCGTAACCGGTTCGATTGCCGCCTTTAAAGTTGCCGGATGGGTCAGTGATCTGGCTAAAGAAGAGGCTTTGGTATCGGTAGTAATGACCGATTCCGCGACCAGATTCGTTGGCCCCCTGACATTTGCCGCCCTCTCCGGCAACGATGTCCATACCGAGATGTTTTCCGCGGCAAAGGAACAGACAATGGCCCATATCACCCTCGGCCGAGATGCCGATGCGCTATTGATTGCTCCGGCAACCGCCCATACTATCGCTAAACTTGCCGCCGGACTGGCCGACGACCTCCTCGCCACTACGGTGCTCGCGACCAGGGCACCGGTGTTGATCTGTCCGGCCATGAATAGCCGGATGTATTCCCACCCGGCAACCAGACAAAATCTTGCCAGGCTGAATAGAGCTTGGGTATGCCATTATCGATCCTGATTGCGGTAAAATGGCCTGCAAGGAGGAGGGAGACGGCCGTCTGCCGGAATGGGATGCAGTAAAAGAGTATCTTGCCCGAGCCCTGACGCCCCAGGATCTGCAGGGGCAAAGAATTCTGGTAACTGCCGGACCGACGCGGGAACCACTTGACCCGGCCCGTTTCTTAAGCAATCGATCTTCCGGCAAGATGGGCTACGCCCTGGCTAGATGTGCTTTTCGGCGGGGGGCCGAGGTTACATTGATCAGCGGCCCCAGCACCTTATCCTGTCCTGCCGGCGTCATTTTGCAAAAAGTGCAGACGGCAATGGAAATGTATGAAGCGGTGCTTGCCCATGCCGGCAATTGTTCGGTCATAATCAAGGCAGCCGCCGTTGCCGATTACCGACCGGAAAAGGTCTTTCTCCATAAAGTCAAAAAAGAACAGATCGACGCCCAGCTACTTCTCACGCGGAACCCGGACATTCTTCTTGAGCTGGGAAAAAAGAAAACTACCGGACAGATACTGGTAGGTTTTGCCGCGGAGAGTCAGAATCTGCAGCAGCAGGGCTGCAAAAAACTGGCGAACAAAAATCTCGATCTGATTGCCGTCAATGATATCAGCGGCGACAGTACCGGCTTTGAGAGCGAGGGCAATCAAGTGTTGCTGATCGACAAATCCGGTTCAGAGCTGCTGCCGTATACCAGTAAAATGCATACGGCCGATCTTATCCTGGAGAGGATTGTCTCGTTACTGGAACAGAGCTGAATAATTAAATGCGGCGTGTACTGATTCTGGAACCGTATTGCGGCGGCTCACATCAACAGTTCATCGAAGGCCTGCAGCAATATGTTCCGGCGGAGTACCGGCTGTTCACCCTGCCGGCGAGAAACTGGCAGATGCGCATGCAGCTCTCCGCGGCCTGGTTTATCCAAAAAATAGCCGAACTACCGGTTGCGCAGCGCTCATTCGATACGGTTCTCTGTTCCTCGTTTGTTGATGTCGGCGTATTGCGTGGTCTGTTGCCACGAATTAAGGGATGGAATCATCAAGCGCGGATTCTCATCTATTTCCATGAAAACCAGTTTGTCTATCCATTTCGCGATAGCCAGGCGGCCCAGCATCTGTTTGCCGGCATTAATTTCCATTCGGCCCTTGCCGCCGATGCTATTGCTTTTAATTCCGAGTATAACCGACAGACTTTTTTAGCCGGAGTGCGGGCAGGGCTTCAGGCCGCTTCGGGGATAAAGTTGCCGGGGCTTCTTGAGGAGTTGGTTGATAAGAGCGTGGTACTTTTTCCCGGGATTGATTTTTCGGCAATCGATGCCGGTCAATGGAAGAAAGCCGTAGATATTCCGGTTATTGTCTGGAACCACCGCTGGGAACATGATAAAAACCCGCAGGATTTTTTTGCAGCCTTGGATCAGCTTATCCGACGTGGGTTTGATTTCCGTTTGCTCATTCTAGGCCAGTCGTTTGCCGCCAGCCCAGCGTGTTTTGCGCATGCCAAAGAAAAATTAGCTGATAAAATTATCCACTTTGGCTTTATCCCTTCCCGGCAACGGTATCTCGAAGTGCTCAGTCAAGGCGATATGGTTGTTTCAACGGCATGCCATGAATTTTACGGTATCGCGATCATTGAAGCCGTGCGAGCCGGATGTGTGCCGGTGTTGCCGGATCGACTGGCATATCCGGAACTCTTTGATGACCAATTCCTCTATCGGGAAAATTTCCTGGTGCATAGGCTGGAAAAGGTCCTTACCGACCCTTACCGGCTGACTCGAGAGGCGGCAACATCAATGACCGAAAATTTCAGCTGGCAGTCTGTTAAACAACAGTATAGTCAATGGCTGATGGGTTCGTAAAAACGTGATTTTCAGAATTGCTCCGTAGGGGCTCACTTGTGTGTGCCCATTTTTTAGTCAATTCTAGAAGGACACGCACACAGGTGAGCCCCTACGGAAGTTGTAGCGAAGGTATTATTTGGGCATGGTCTTGGCAAAGTCAAGCATTCTCTGGATAGGTAGCCGAGCCTTGGCGGCGATGTCTGGGGCAACAAGGATCTCGTTTTTACCCGTTAGAAGAAGTTCTTCCAGGTTGTGCAGGGAGTTCATGCCCATCCAGGGGCAGTTGGCGCAGCTCTGACAGGTTGCACCCTCGCCGACGGTTGGTGCTTCGAGAAAGATTTTATCCGGTGCCACCTGGCGCATTTTATTAAAAATACCGGCATCGGTTGCCACAATAAATTCCTTATTGGGCATTTTTTTCACCGCATTGATAAGGGCGGTGGTCGAACCAACTACATCGGCCTGCTGAATAACGGCTTCCGGAGATTCGGGATGGACCAGGATCGCTGCCTCCGGATGGACTTTACGCAGTCTTGCCAGAGCCACGGAGCGAAACTCTTCGTGGACGACACAGGAACCCGGCCAGAAAATCATCTCGGCCCCGGTAAGTTTCTGCACATAGGCACCCAGGTGCTTGTCCGGCGCCCAGAGGATTTTTTCGCCCTTTTCGGCAAGGTGTTTGATAATAGGCAGCGCGATGCCGGAAGTGACTACCCAGTCGGACCTCGCCTTTACCCGGGCGCTGGTATTGGCATAGACCACGACGGTGTGTTTAGGATGCCGGTCGCAGAATGCGGCAAACATCTCATACGGGCAACCTTCGTCAAGCGAACAGGTGGCGCAGAGATCCGGCATGAGCACTCTTTTTTCGGTATTGAGGATCTTTGATGTCTCACCCATAAATCGAACTCCGGCAACCACCAGGGTCCCCGCGGGATGTTCGGTACCAAAACGAGCCATTTCCAGAGAGTCGGCGACACAGCCACCGGTTTCCTCCGCCAGATCCTGCAAGGCTCCGCTGGTATAATAGTGAGCGACCAGAACGGCGTTCTCCCGCTTCAGCAGTTTCCTTATCCGTTCTTTGAGAGCTGCCGTCTCCGCATCACTTAAGCTCGGCCATTGGGGATGTGGCGGAACGATTACGCCGGGGATATTTGGGGCTTCAACGATATGTTTTGATTCAGTCGCCATGATTTTGGAATTTGGGTAATAGTATCTAATTATAAAATCCGCTCTCTGTCAGCACTAGTGCATCGTAAACGGGGAAAAATACGTTTGTCACTGCAACATTTAAAGTATAAGACGATGTCCGAAAAACTCAAAGAGAACCTGCTGCGCGGGCAATCTCTTTAGCCAGATTAATAAAATCAATACAGCTGAGCGTCTCAGGTCGGGCACTCGGTTGCAGCTGTGCCTGTTCAATCGCCAGGCGGATGCGCTCTTTATGAGTGGTTTTATCAGCTCTGGCCAAATCCTCCCATAGGTTTGCTCCGGTTAAGGTGTTGAGGATGGTTTTTCGGCGTTGATTAAAGGTGGTCCTGACCAGTCGGCGAAAGAGGACAAAATCATAATCTTGCTCCGCTAATGGCCGCTTTGCGCCATGGCTGAAATCGAGAGTGACCACCACCGAATCAATTTTCGGCCGCGGGTGAAATTCGCCGGGTTTAAGGGTCATCAACTTATGCACCGAGGCGCAACTGGCAAGCAGTACCGTTGGCACCCCGTAATCCTTGGTGTTCGGTGCTGCCATGAGGCGATCGGCAACCTCTTTTTGCAACATGATTGTCGCGGTGCTGATCAGGGGAGCATTGTCGATGAGTTTAAATATAAACGGGTTGGAAATCGAATAGGGGAGATTCGCCAGTATCTTCAAACTGCCGCCACATTGCTGCGCAAGCTCTGGAAAATCAGCCTTGAGGATATCCTGGTGCACCAGAGTAACGTTGGCTGGTAAATCACCTTGCTCCTGATGATAGCGGATAATGCCGCTGTCAATCTCATAGCCGAAAACATATTTTGCCGTTGCCGCGAGGGGTAGAGTCAAAGCGCCAAGTCCCACGCCGACTTCGACGACGGTATCGGTACTACTGACTTTGCCGGCTCGAACGATAGCTTCGGCAGTACCTTTATGGACGAGAAAATTCTGCCCAAACCGTTTCTTGGGAGCCAGTTTGTTGCTGTGCAGGGTTTCGCGGGTCAGTTGTCCGTATTTAGTCATAATATTGGGGATTAGTTGAGTACATGCCTTTTCGTTTTCCTTTTCTTAAGCTGGATGAAAAACAGCAGGGCCAGATAATAACTGACAACAGCGATGGGCAAAGCGAGACATAATCCACCAACTCCCATGACGACCAAAGCTTCATAGCCTGAGCGTAGCAGGGTGCTTGCCGCCTCATGGATACCGTTTCCGGCCATTGCCAGATCAATGGCATTGCGGACATTTTTTAGATTCAGTTCATACGGCGTAAGATAGTTGCCCACCACTGCCGACAAGTAATAAATAGGAAGATACGTCAATGGGTTGCAGACGACCCAACTGAAGATGATGCCGGCGAGCGTCGAAGTCCTGGTAAGGAGGGTAAAAAAGACAATCAAGATGGTATGAAAAGGAATTGTCGGCGTCAAACCGACAAACACCCCGAATGCAGTGCCTCCGGCCAGCGCCTGCGGGCTCCCCTGGAGTCGTTTAAACTTGATGAAATAATACTTTAAATACCGGAGAACGTTCATGTAAATGATCTGTCATCCGAGAGGAGAACGAGAATAGACATCTTCTTCAAGCGAGGTTGGACCCGAATGGTTAAAGGCATGATACCCGGCAAACGCGATCATCGCTGCATTATCCGTACAGTAGATTGGTTCCGGCGCAAAAAAAGACAACTCTTTTTCGGCGCATCGCATGGCAAAGAGTTCGCGTAGTCTGCTGTTTGCCGAAACCCCGCCACCGACCACGATGGTGGTGATATTATTTTGCTGCGCGGCAGAAATGGTTTTCTGTACCAGAACCTCGGCAACGGCCTCCTGAAAGGAGGCGCAGATATCCTCGATGTTCAGTGGCGCCGCCTGCTGCCGGCAGTGATTAACGTGATTGAGAACTGCTGTTTTCACTCCACTGAAACTAAAATCAAGGGAGTTTTCATCAAGCCATGCGCGAGGGAATTGAATCGCCTGTGCATTCCCTAGGCCGGCTCGAAGAGCGACCTGAGGCCCTCCCGGATAGGCCAGTCCCAGGAGTTTGGCAACCTTATCAAAAGCCTCTCCGGCCGCATCGTCGCGGGTTCTTCCTAAGAGCTGAAATTCAGTGAAGCTTGCGGCAAGGTAAATAGCTGAGGTTCCACCGGAAACAATCAGCGCAATATACGGAAAGGACGGGGGATGCCGGCCAAGAAAGATGGATAAAATATGACCGGCCATATGATCGACACCGACCAGCGGAATATTGCTAACGGAGGAAAGTGCTTTAGAGTATGAATATCCGACCAAGAGTGAACCGATCAGCCCCGGACCACGGGTTGCGGCGATGAGTTCTATGTCGGCCAGCTGTTTGCCGGCTCTTGCCAGGGCCAGCTCAACCATGGGATGGATCGCCTGCAGGTGTTTTCTCGATGCCAGTTCGGGAACGACCCCGCCAAATTTGGTATGGATCAGGTCCTGGCTCGTGAGTACATTAGCGAGAATGACATTATCTTCAAGAACCGCGGCGGCAGTGTCATCGCAGGAACTTTCTATACCTAAAATCAACATGCGGGAGCTTTTGTGGTTACGCGTTAATTTTGATTGTGTTACTAATATTAATCAGAGTAAGTAAGCTGAAGTGATATATAGCCAAGAGCTTTTTGTAAGTTGAAAAAATAGCAATAGATACTTAAATCGTGAACAAAAAAATACCAGTAAATTCTCCTCTTGTCGACCAGTTTTCCCGAACCATCTCTTACCTGAGACTATCGCTGACTGATCGCTGCAACCTCCGTTGCTCCTACTGCATGCCATATATTCCAGGGGAAACCGACACTCTTTCTGGGAACGTCAAGACGGACAGATTTCTTAACCAGAGCGATTTGCTCAGCTACGAAGAATTACTGCGGGTGGTGCGTCTTGCCGTATCGATGGGGATGAACAAAATTCGCCTGACCGGCGGAGAACCCCTGGTCAGAAAGGGAATCCTCGGATTTATTAAGCAACTTTCACTGCTTAATGGCCTGGAGCAGGTTCGTCTAACCACCAACGGGGTCCTGCTGGCGGAGTTCGCCGAACGCCTTTATGAAGGCGGGATTCGTCATATAAATGTCTCTTTGGATACCCTGCAGCCGGAAAAATTTAAAAAAATAACCGGCGGTGATTATTTTGCCAAGGTTTGGCAGGGCCTGCAGGTGGCGAAGGAGATCGGCTTTCAGATAAAACTGAATATTGTGGCGATGAAAGGGGTCAATGACGATGAATTTCAGGATTTCGGCAGATTGGCGCTGGCACAGCCGTTTCAAGTACGCTTTATCGAGTTTATGCCGGTTGGCGCCCAAAACAGTGGACAGAAAGAACGGTTTGTCCGGGCCGAAGAGATTAAATCATGTATCGCTGAACTGGGAGTGCTGACACCTTTTAAAAAAGAGTATGGCGAAGGGCCGGCGCGAATGTTTCATCTGCAATCAGAAGATAACAGAACAGGCGCGGTCGGATTCATCAGTCCTATCAGCCACCACTTCTGCGATCAGTGCAACCGGCTCAGATTAACCTCGGAAGGCAAGCTTCGCGCCTGCCTGCTCAATGATAATGAGACCGATCTCAAGTCATTGCTGCGGGGCAAAGCCTCCGATGCGGATATTATTGCCAGTATTCGTGCGACCATCCTGGCCAAGCCGCAAGGACATACCTTGCAGGACAACAGCATCAGCACCGACCGTCAATCCTGCTGCGGCCGGATGTCACGAATCGGTGGTTGACGACCCCCCCTGCGGATAAGAGCCCAGCCACTCAAAATAGGAACACATCGATTTAAGAATCTCGCAGCCACGGCGGATTTTATCATCTTCAATGTGACCAAGCATATCCAGAAAAAAGAGATATTTCCAGTGCTTGCCTTTGATCGGCCGGGATTCGATCTTGGCCAGATTGATATCTTCTTCAGACAGCGCGGAGAGCACGTCATTCAAGGCTCCCGGTCGATCCAGCAGTCCTATTAAAAGAGAGGTCCGGTCCTGGCCGCTGCGCGATGGCGAGGTACTGCCAATTACCAGAAACCTGGTGGTATTGCCGCGATAATCCTCAATACCCTGGACCACGACCTGGAGTTCGTAGGTTTTAATGGCTAGAGAAGAGGCAATAGCCCCGATGTTGGGATTGTTGGCGGCCATCTGCGCCGCAGCGCCGGTAGAAAAAACCGGCAGGGTAGGGGTCGTCGGCAGATGTTTGCGCAGCCAGTTACGACACTGGGCCAGCGGCTGGGCATGAGAGGCGACGGTTTGAATATCCTCCATATTACCTGACCGGCAGACCAGGTTATGGCTTATCTCCAGCTGTAATTCCCCGCATATATGCACCTTGTATTTCATGAAACAGTCGAGAGTGGAAAAAACCGCCCCTTCAATTGAGTTCTCGACCGGAACAATGCCATATCTGGTTCGGCCTTTTTCCACTTCGGCAAAAACATCCTCAATAGTTTCCATTGCCTTGTAATCGGCTGAATGACCAAAATATTTCACCCCGGCAAGGTGGCTGAAAGTTGCCTCCGGACCCAGAAAAGCTACTTCAGCTTTTTTCTGGGACAATCTGCAGGTGGTAATTACTTCATGAAATATTGATTTGAGGGCATCCGGCGGAAAGATGCCGGCATTGTCTTTTAAGAGTCTATCGTAAATCTGACGCTCCCGAAGTGGGTCCCACTTGGCTCTTTTTTCACCATCTTTAAGGCGACCGATTTCTTTGGCACAGGCCAGGCGCTCCTTGAGCAGAGAAAGGATTTTATTGTCTATTGCGTCGATCGTGTCACGAACCGAAACGATCATTTTTTGTTGCTCGATTTCCATACTGCTCCTTGCTTTGATAACGGGAAAAATTGGGTATTGCCATGCTTGACGCAGCGCAATTAAACTAGGGCAAAGAAATTGCTATGTCAAGGCGCAAAAGAGAGCTATAGTAGTCCCTTTCGTTGTTCCTTTCATTGAAGAGTAGTCAGGCAGATGAAATGCTTCATTGCCTGAGATCATATTCGTATCTCCATTAGATAGTGCAGGATTCAGATGAGCGAAAAGAAAATCCAGAAAACCTATGAGGAAATTAATGCCCGCATAAAAGCGGGGGAAGCGGTTGTCGTCACGGCCGAGGAAATGGTCGGCATTGTCAAAAAAAATGGTCCGGAAGGGGCGGCGCGAAAGGTGGACATAGTTACCACCGGAACATTTGCCCCTATGTGTTCTTCCGGCTTATTTTTTAATTTTGGCCAGATGACACCAACCATAAAGGCTTCCCGGGTCTGGATAAGCAAGGTTCCTGCCTATGCCGGCCTGGCCGCGGTCGATGCGTATCTCGGCGCGACGGAGCCGGCTGAAGACGATCCTTTAAATAAAATCTATCCGGGTGAATTCAGATATGGTGGCGGGCATGTCATCGAGGACTTGCTGCGCGGCAAAAGACTGCTGCTTGAGGCCAAAGCCTATGGCACCGATTGTTATGCAGCCAAAAAAATGAAAAAAGAAGTAGCTCTGGATGATCTTCCTTACGCCCTGCTGTGTAATCCTCGCAATGGCTATCAGAATTATAACTGTGCCGTCAACCTGTCTAATAAGGCGGTATATACCTATATGGGCATGCTTAAACCCAATTGCGGCAATGCCAATTTCTGCAGCGCCGGAGAATTGAGCCCTCTGCTCAACGATCCGTATTATAAAACCATTGGCGTCGGCACCCGAATTTTTCTAGGCGGCGGCTATGGTTATGTTACCTGGCAGGGTACCCAGCATAACCCGCATGCCCCCCGACATACCAATGGCGTCCCCGTCAAGCCCGCCGGGACAATTATGGTGCAGGGCGATTTGAAACAAATGAGCGCGGAATGGCTGCGCGGTGTCTCCATCCTCGGTTACGGCAATTCGCTGGCCGTCGGACTCGGCATTCCCATTCCGATATTAAATAGTGAAATGGCCGCCCACACCGGAGTCTCGGATAGTGAGCTTTTTACCCAGGTGGTCGACTATGGGCATGACTATACCAACGGGATCGGCAGAAGCTATGGCCAGGTCAGCTATGCCCAGCTGAAATCCGGCGAGATTGAAGTAAACGGTAAAAAAGTAAAAACTGCGCCTTTATCGAGTATGGTAAAGGCTCGGGCAATTGCCGAAATTGTTAAAAAAGATATAGTCGAAGGAAGAATTTACCTCAATAAACCGGCGGAGCTTCTGCCCGATGGGCAGATTGATCGCTAAACGGTTACTTTTCCAGGCTATACGTTCATCTACTCCATTCCGGTTAATAATTACATAGACGGTACAATCGCCGGAGAGGCGGGCAGAGAAAGCGTATTCATTAAAACTTATTCATAAAACTTATTCGTTAATGGGTGATTTAGTGCTTGATTCTGATTTCCGATTCAATTATGGTGCCTTGTAATGAGCGTATCACCCTGAATACAAAGGTTTGCGCCAATGTATGTTTTTTTAACCCAAGATAAGTTTAACGAGATTTTTTTTTGACAATACAGAAAAGTTCAGGTAAATCGTCATTTTTAGGGAAGGAAGACGGCTGTCGTTGTCTTCGTTAGGTTTGTAAAAAAGATAAAGCAGGGAGGAATTCATGAACAAGAAGGAATTGATTGAGAGCATCGCCGGTGCAGCCGATATCAGTAAAGCTGCTGCAGAAAAAGCATTGAACGGTACCCTCGCGGCAGTTGCTGAGAGCTTGAAGAAAGGCGACAAAGTGACTCTCGTCGGCTTTGGGACATTCTCTGTCTCCAAGCGTGATGCCCGTCAAGGCAGAAATCCACAGACCGGGAAAACTATCGAGATTCCAGAAAAGAAAGTTGTGAAGTTCAAAGCCGGCAGCAAATTGTCTGAAACTGTCAATTAATCCTGATTATTCATGAATCATTGATACGGTAACTGTTAATATGCGCTCAGCGCCTAAAAAATTCTTTTCTGTTGCTTTTAACCCCTCAATTGAGCGACAAACTCCAGTCAGGCGTTAAAAAAAATAAGAAAATTTTTTTATCAAGGTGCTTCTCCGGTTGTTGGAGAGTAACACCAGGATAATACCACCAGGTTGCAGTTCCTGAACGAGTCCATTGCAAGGAAGCATAGCATAATTATGTACTGCACTTTCAGATGAAGTGACACTGTTTGTTAAGCATATTGATAGTAAGTGTCCTGCAAAAAGGCCGTTCCTTCTTAGGAACGGCCTTTTTTGTTTTAAAAGTTGATAACGGTTGACAGTGAAGTTTACCGGTAGGTATCTTGAAAGTTTGAGTTCTGGTCACTGCTGGATTAAGCGAGAGTTGAACAATGGTTACAATTTGCTGAATTTACGAAACAAGAGAACCTAATGAAATCTTTTGACGAGCTGTTAGAGGAAGCAACCCGCATTCATGGTCATGTCTGCGCCGGTCAGGTAATCGGCGTGCGCATGAGCATGTTGGCACTTGCCTACTTGAAGATATACGATCCCAGGGGAGCCGACCGAAAAAAACTGTATGTCTTTGTTGAAATCGACCGATGTGCAACGGATGCCATTCAGACCGTTACCGGCTGCAGTCTAGGTAAACGATCGATGCGCTGGGTGGATCATGGCGTTATGGCCGCAACCTTCGTTAATCTTGATTCAAAAGAGGCCATCCGGGTGACTGCACTTGAGGAGTCGCGGGAGATGTCGAAAAAATACTGCAGTGACGTTTTCGATAAATATGCCCGCCAGTTGCAAGCCTATAAGGTTATGCCGGAGGAAGAGCTTTTCCGTGTAGAAGCTGTGACGGTTGATATTCCGAAGGAAAACCTGCCGGGTAGACCTCTTAAAAGAGTCCGCTGCGAAAAGTGTCTCGACTGGGTGCAGGATAATAGAGATGTCCAGGTTGAGGGAAAGATTCTGTGCCGCAGTTGTGCCCATGGGCGCTACTACACATTATCTAAATAATAGACTGTTCTGAGCGGATGAGGTGAAAAGTAATGGTTGTAACCCTTTTGGATTATGGTGCCGGCAATGTTCGCAGTGTCAGAAATGCGTTGTCCAAACTTGGTCATACGGTAGAAAATGTCAAAACCGCAGGCGATATACTGACCGCCGAGAAATTGATTTTCCCCGGAGTCGGCAGCTTCGGTCTAGTCATGGACCGTCTGCGGCAAAGTGGCTATATTGAGCCCCTGCGCCAAAGAATCCTGACGAATAAACCGTTTCTCGGCATATGTGTGGCTTTGCAGGCCCTGTTTGAGGGCAGCGAGGAGTCCCCTGGCGTTCCCGGCCTTGGTATCATTGCCGGTCAGGTGCGGCGTTTTGCGGATAATGGACTGTCCGTGCCGCAGATAGGCTGGAATGGTATCAGATTACAGAAAGGCTCCCCCTTGTTTGCTGGATATGCCAATGAAAAATTGTATTTTGTCCATTCCTACCATGCTCCGGTAAGCCAGGCGACTAAAGACTGGGCACTTGCCCTTACCGATTACGGCTGTGCCTTTGTCTCGGCGGTTGCTCAAGGCAATGTCTACGCCTTTCAATTTCACCCCGAAAAAAGCGGTAAAGCCGGTCTGCGAATTTTACAGAATTTTCTGACTGCCAATGAAAACGATAAGCCTGTTGCTGCCCCCATCAGCGATTGGAAGGAGGGCGAAAAGACCCGGATCGCCAAGAGAATCATCGCCTGCCTTGACGTACGCAGCAACGATGCTGGAGACCTGGTGGTCACCAAAGGTGATCAGTATGATGTGCGAAGCAACGGACTGGTCCGCAATCTTGGTAAACCGGTTGAATTGGCCAAACGATATTATGAAGAGGGCGCCGACGAGATCACTTTTCTCAATATCACTGGGTTTCGCGACTTTCCCATGCACGACCAGCCAATGATCGAAGTCCTCGAAAAAACATCGGAAAATGTCTTTGTGCCCTTGACTATAGGCGGCGGCATCCGGGAATTTATCGCATCCGACGGCACCTCCTATACCTCTTTAGATGTGGCCTCGGCCTATTTTCGCTCCGGGGCGGACAAGGTATCGATTGGCAGTGATGCAGTGTACGCTGTCCTTGACTATATAAAAACCGGTAAAAAAACTGGTAAAAGTTCCATTGAGCAAATCTCTCAGGTCTATGGTGCTCAGGCAGTTGTTATCTCGGTCGATCCCAGGCGAGTCTATGTGCATAAACCGCAAGATACCGATCATGCCACCTTAAAAACCGTACGCCCCGGTCCCAACGGCGAACAATTTTGCTGGTACCAATGCACGGTAAAAGGGGGCCGGGAAGGCTGCGATCTAGATGTTGTACAGTTGGTGCGTTTTTGTCAGGAACTTGGTGCCGGCGAAGTTTTGCTCAATTGTATCGATAAAGATGGAACGAACAGCGGCTTTGATCTGGAACTGATTGCCATGGTAAAAAAGAATGTTACCATTCCGGTCATTGCTTCCAGCGGTGCGGGAAAGACCGCGCATTTCGTCGATGTGTTTCAGAAGACGGCAACCGATGCAGCTCTTGCTGCCGGAATTTTTCATCGGGAAGAGGTGTCGATTGCCCAAGTGAAAGAGGCGGTGCAGGAAGCTGGGATTGAAATCAGAGAATGACGCGCAGATTATCGTGGAAGAAAAAAGGGCTCATCAGTGCTCTGCTGTTCATTATTGTTCTGATTCAGATACTTAATGTCGTTTCGGTCTTGACCTATCGACGGGGACTGGTTGAACTGACTAAGCAAGGTAATGTGCGTCTGGAACTGTATATTAATTACCTGCAGGGTATCCTGGGTAAATACGAAAGTCTCCCTGAGATGCTGGCCGTAGACAACAGTCTTGTTCGAGCCCTGTTAAATCCGCATGAAAAAAAGCGCATTGAAATCCTCAACCGATACCTTGAAACGATCAATAAGGTCAGCGATTCCCTGGACACCTACCTGATGAACAGGGATGGCTTGACCATCGCCGCCTCCAACTGGAACGAAGCACGGCCTTTTATCGGTAGAAACTTCAATTACCGGCCTTATTTCAAGCAGGCAATGAGCGGCAAACTCGGACGGTATTTTGCTCTTGGATCCGCCTCCTCCAAACGGGGCTACTATTTCGCTTTTCCGGTGCGTAAAGATGATGTGATACTCGGTGCGGTTGCCGTCAAAATTAATATTGATTTGATTGAGCAGAGCTGGGCGGATCACGATGAAAATTTTCTGGTTTCCGATCCCGATGGAATTATTTTTATTACCACCAAACCAGAATGGCGATATAAAAGCATCAAACCTCTGGATCAGGAAGTTCTTGAGCGTATTATGCTGAGCAGGCGCTACCAGGATGCGGTCATTGCTCCTCTCAGCGACAATGTCACCAAGCTTTGGGAGAAGGTAGAGATCTTTACCATCGACGACGGACCGAAAAGCGATAAAAGGAAGGTCTTGAAGCAATCTCAGTTTATGCCCCAGGCGGGTTGGAACGTGCATATCCTCACCGACACCCGGGTTTTGCGTAAGAAAGTCCTGCTGGTAAATATCATTGTCGCAACCGGGCTCAGCCTGGCGTATATGCTGACCCTTTTGCTGCTCCAGCGCAAATCTCGTCTAGCCCAGCTGCACCGGATTGAAGAAGAATCAAAGAGAGCTCTGCAGGAAGCCAATGAACAACTGGAGACCCGAGTGTCGGATCGAACCCAAAAACTTACCGAGGCAAATGAGCTGTTGCGAAAAGAAATTATTGATCGGAAAGAAACCGAGAATAAATTAAAACGCACCCGCAAAGAATTGATCCATGCAGCTAAACTGGCGGTCCTTGGGCAAATGTCCGCCGGTATAAATCACGAGCTTAATCAGCCGCTGGCCGCGATCAGAAGCTATACCGATAATGGCAAGCTCTTTCTTGAGAAAGGGCAGCTGGACAATGCAATGTGGAACATGGAGCAAATCGGCGAATTAACCGAGCGGATGGCGCAAATCGGCAACCAGCTTAAATTGTTTTCGAGAAAATCCAGTGGCATGATTGCGATTGTTCCCGTCCACGGAGTTGTTGATGGTGCTCTTGAGATTCTTAATCCGAGCTTAAAAAAAGAGTTTATTACGCTGACCATTGATATCCGGCCGGATAACCTGGAGGTACGAGCCAACAATGTGCTCCTGCAGCAGGTCCTGGTTAATCTTATCTCCAATGCGATGCAGTCTATGGAAGGACAGACGGTTAAAAAAATCCTGCTCGAAGCCCACGCAGTCGGCGCGAAAGTAGTCATCGCCGTTCAAGATACCGGCCCTGGAATCGCGGCAGAGTTGCTCCATGAAATTTTTGAACCTTTTTTCACCACCAAAAAATCAGGGCAGGGCCTGGGCCTGGGCTTGACCATAAGCGATAGGATCATAAGAGATTTTGGTGGTCAAATCACTCTGGTTCCATCGGCAGTAGGAGCTCGCTTTGAATTTACCCTCGACAGAATAATAGAAGAGACATGACGAAACAGGCAAAAGTGCTTTTCATTGACGATGAAAAGCACATTCGACAAGCCAATAAGCAAACCCTTGAACTGGCTGATCTTTATGTAATTATTGAAGATTGTGCGGAAAACGGTCTGGCAATACTCTCTCGGGACTGGCCCGGTATAGTCGTCTGCGATATCCGTCTGCCGCAGATGGATGGTTTGCAGTTTCTGATTGAAGTGCAGAAAATCGACTCTGATCTGCCGGTCATCCTTATTACCGGCCATGGTGATGTTTCAACCGCGGTCAACGCCATGCGTGACGGTGCCTACGATTTTATTGAAAAACCCTATTCCGCAGAAAGACTGGTGAAAACCGTTTTACGCGGCCTGGAAAAGCGGACTTTAACCCTGGAAAACAGAAATCTGCGGCGCGAGTTGGAACTGCATAGCGCGCCCGGCCCAAGAATCATCGGTCGTACCCCGGCGATGGAGCAGCTGCGCAGCACCATTGCCCAGGTTGCCGACACCGGGGCCGATGTGCTGGTGCTTGGTGAGACCGGCACCGGCAAAGAATTGGTGGCCAGAGCACTGCATGAAAACAGCAGCAGAAGAGTCAAAAATTTTGTCGCTATAAACTGCGGGGCTGTCTCGGAATCGATCATGGAGAGTGAGCTTTTTGGCCATGAGGCTGGAGCCTTCACCGACGCTAAATCGACCCGGATAGGTAAATTTGAACATGCCAACGGCGGCACGCTGCTCCTTGACGAGATTGAATCGATGCCGCTTCGGTTACAGATAAATCTTCTTCGGGTGTTGCAGGAGCGGTGTATCGAAAGACTTGGCTCCAACCGTCTCTTGCCGGTCGATCTCAGGGTGGTGGCCGCCTCCAAAGTTGATCTCCGGGAAGCCTCGGAAAGGGGCTCGTTTCGCGAAGATCTCTATTACCGGCTCAATGTGGTTTGCCTTGAAGTTCCGCCTCTCAGGGAAAGACGTGAAGATATTCCGTTGTTATTCCATCATTTCCTGTTAGTTGCCGGCCATAGATACCAGCAGGAAGTTCCAACTCCCGGCAATACCCAAATGAATGCTTTATTGTCTTATTCTTGGCCCGGTAATGTCCGGGAACTGAGAAATTTTGCCGAACGTTATGTGCTGCTTGGTCGACAATTTGACTGGTCACTGGAGAAGATGCTCTCTGGTGAGGAGAAAATCCAGAGCCAGTCTTTTACCAAGCAGGTGGAATGTTTTGAGAGAGAACTTCTCGAGCATGCTCTGGTTTCATCAAACGGCAGCATTAAGGACGTAATGGCCAACCTGGCGATGCCCAGGAAAACATTATACGATAAGATGCAGAAATACAGTTTGAAAAAAAGTGATTATAAATAATTCCTATCCTTCATAAGAAATAGCTTCACACTGACTCTGCTTTTTTACGGTACCTGTTGGTTCTAAATACTTCTCGGAAAAGGTCTCCTGCTTAGACCTTTATATGGTTCAGCAGTAAAAAGTAAAATGGGTGGATTCCCGCCTATTCTTGACCGTTATTATTCTGATTTTTCTTCGTATCACATCGAAATGTTATGGTAAATTGAAATTTATTACCGGCATGATGAAAATGGGTGGATATCCGCCGGTTTTTTTCTATATTTTTTCTATATTATTAGCTTGAAATTAAAAAAAAATGAATATTCAGTTAGATAACCACATATATTTTTCTGGTATAATTTTTGCTAGTTAATAAGATGTATCTGCGGAAATCTCAGTTTTGTAGATATGGACAGTTTTTCAAACTGTCAGTCATTGTTGCCGGTATTACCGGTATATAAACATTCAATTTGGAGGGAAAAATTATGTTTAGAAAGATCACCACCCTTGTTGCAACAGCGGCTCTATCGGCAACGCTCATCAGCGGTTCTGCGTTGGCAAGTGACCCGATTGTTATTAAGTTTGCCCATGTTGTTGCCGAAAACACTCCCAAAGGGAAGATGGCAATCAAATTAAAAGACATGGTGGCAGAGCGTCTTGGTGGGAAAGTGGTTGTTGAAGTTTTCCCTAATTCACAGCTGTTTGGCGATGAAAACGTCCTTGAGGCAATGCTTCTTGGCGATGTACAGCTGGCTGCCCCCGCTCTCTCTAAGTTCGATCGATACACTCCACAGTTGCAGATCTTCGATCTACCCTTTCTTTTCAAAGACATGGCTGCGGTAGAAAAATTTCAGAAAAGCGAAAAGGGACAAGCCCTGCTCGAGACTATCAATAAAAAAGGCTTGATCGGACTGGGATACCTTCACAACGGCTTGAAGCAGCTTTCCAGCAGCACCAAGATGGTAGTTCCTGCCGATGCAGCAGGTCTCAAGTTCCGTATTATGAGCTCAGATGTTCTTGCCGCTCAATTCCAGGCGTTGAACGCTGTTCCTTTGAAAAAGCCGTTTTCTGAGGTTTTCACCTTGCTCCAGACCAAGGCAATTGATGGGCAGGAAAACACCTATTCCAATATTTACTCACAAAAGTACTATGAGATTCAGCCGTATATCACCGAGACCAACCACGGACTTCTCGACTACATGGTGGTAACCTCCAAAGAATTCTGGATGGGTCTTCCCGACGATATTCGTCCGCAACTCAAAACTATTATCGACGAAGCGATTGCCTATGGCAATAAGGTTTCCGCTGACAAGGACCTGGAAGATCGTCAGTTGATAATAGATTCCAAGCGCACGGAAATAATCATGCTGAACGATGCCCAGAGAAGCCAATGGGTAGAAGCTATGAAGCCGGTGTGGCAACAGTTTGAGAAGGAAATCGGCAAAGATATGATTGACGCAGCGTATCAATCCAATATGTAAATAGACCGGCGGTCGCCTTGTTGTCGCGACCGCCGTACTCTTCTTGTCTGTAAGGAGAAAAACATGTTTATGCGCTTGATGAATCGTGCCGAAGAGGCTGTTATCTGCATTTTGTTGATAACGACAACCCTTCTGGTATTTCTAGACGTTGTCATGCGGTTTGGTTTTAACGCTGGATTTTTGTGGACCCAGGAGCTTACGCTGCATATGTCGGCATGGATGGTGCTCTTCGGTGCTTCTTACGGATTAAAAGTTGGGTCGCACATTGGTATGGATGCCTTTGTCAAACTCTTCCCTGCGCTAGGTCAAAGAATACTTTCCAGTATTGCAGCCATCTTGGCTCTGGTTTATTGTGGACTTATTCTCTATGGGAGCTATATCTATCTGGCCAAGATGAAAATGATCGGCATTAACCTGATGGACATTCCCATTCCTGCATGGCTGGCGCATGGAATGTTGTTGGTCGGGTATGTGTTCCTGACTGTTCGTCTGCTCATTATCCTTTGGTCGTTGATTACTGGACAGGCTACTGGTTTTAAACATGCCGATGAAGCAAAAGAGAGCATGGCACTGGCCGAAGGTATCACGAAAGGGGAGGCAAGGTAATGACGACTGCAGCTCTGTTTGTACTGCTCTTTGGATGTATGATGCTGGGGATGCCCGTGGCTCTGGCTCTTGGCTTCTCAAGTATCGCTACCATCCTGATGTTTTCAGGTGACTCTTTATCGTCAATTTCCTTGAAACTATTCTCGGCACTCTCGCAACATTACACCCTGCTTGCCATTCCGTTTTTTATACTCTCATCGAGCTTTTTGTCGACGGGAGGGGTGGCTAAGCGTATTATCAGATTTGCCCTCAGTATGGTCGGCCATATTCACGGTGGTATGGCCATGGCATCGGTTATTGCCTGTATGATTTTTGCCGCCGTGTCCGGCTCCTCGCCGGCAACTGTAGCCGCTATCGGATCCATTGTCATCGTCGGCATGGTCAAATCCGGATATCCCGAAAGCTTTGCCGCTGGTGTTATAGGTAACGCCGGCACCCTGGGTATCCTCATTCCACCTTCCATCGTTATGCTCGTTTATGCTGCTGCCACTGAGGTTTCAGCTGCCCGGATGTTTATGGCCGGAATTCTACCAGGTTTGTTGATGGGTGGGATGCTGATGGTGGTTATCTATTTTGTTGCCCGTTATAAAAAAATTCCTCGCCAACCTTGGGTCGGAATGAAGGAAATTTTTTCCTCCGGCTTTAGTGCCACCGGTGGGCTCATGCTTATAATTATTGTTTTGGGCGCTATTTATGGTGGTGTAGCCAGTCCTACCGAAGCGGCCGCGGTATCTGCAGTGTATGCCTTTGGCGTGGCGGTTTGGGGCTATCGAGATATGGGACCGCTGAAACACGTTCCCTGGCGGAAGGAAGGGGAAAATGTTGGGGTAATGGTTGGGCGCAACATCAAACAAATTATTTTTACCCTGCCCAGAATTATTATCGACAAAGAAATTAATAAGGTCGTGCTCGATGCATCCAAGGTGAGCATTATGCTGCTTTTTATCGTTGCCAACGCCATGCTTTTCGCCCATGTGTTGACGACGGAGCGTATTCCCCATCATATCGCTGAGACTATCGTGCAGTGGGGTCTTGAACCGTGGATGTTTCTTGTCGTGGTCAACATTCTCCTGCTTATCGCCGGTAACTTTATGGAACCGACGGCGATTATTCTTATTATGGCCCCGATTTTGTTTCCCATTGCCTTGAAACTGGGTATAGACCCAATCCATCTGGGCATTATTATGGTCGTAAATATGGAAATCGGCATGCTGACGCCACCGGTTGGATTGAATCTCTTTGTCATCTCCGGCGTAACCGGGCGAAGCATGGGATGGGCCATCAAAGCCTGTGTACCCTGGCTGATGGTTCTGCTCCTCTTTCTTGTGGTCATTACCTATGTTCCCCAAATCTCCCTCTTTCTGCCGGAGCTTATCGATAAATTGCAGGGATATTGATTAGGTATCGTTAATTTTTAATAAATGGGCCGTTTTCCAGTTCGCAAAGAATTGGCAAACGGCCTTTTTTATTCCTCTTTCAGGGATGATGATTATATTTCGGATCTAACTCTTGGTCTTTTATAAGCGTTTTACGATCAAATTTTTAGGGAGAGAGTAATGACTGAAAACCATACCGATAAACAGCTCGAGGTCTTTTTTGAGGTGTATCTTGCTTCCCCGCGAGGCTTTTGTGCCGGTGTGGAGCGGGCGATCGAGACGGTAAATCTCAGTCTTGCCCGCTACGGAAAACCGGTCTATGTACTGCATGAAATAGTCCATAACAAGCATGTTATTGTCCAACTTGAAAAAGCCGGGGCGGTGTTTGTCGAAAATCTGCAGGATATTCCTGCCGGAGAGGTGTGTATCTTCAGCGCCCACGGCGTATCACGGGAGGTCGAACAGCGTGCGGGAGCGCTGGGTCTTCGAACTATAGACGCAACCTGCCCCCTGGTCGGCAGTGTCCACCGAATGGTCGAGAAATATCACTCCCTGGGCTATGATGTCATCATTATCGGCCACCATGGCCATCCCGAGGTTGAGGGAACCGCGGGCAGAGTAACCAGTCGGGTACATATTGTCGCCAATGAACAGGAAGTAAAAGATATTCGTGTCGGTAATAGTGAAAAAGTTGCCTATGTAACCCAGACGACGCTAGGTAAAAACGATGTCGCAGGCATTCTGGATATTTTGTTCCGGCGATTCCCAAATATCAAAGGTCCTAAATCGAATATCTGTTTTGCCACCCAGAATCGCCAGGATGCCGTGCAGAAGCTGGCTGACAAGGTCGATCTGCTTTTTGTGGTAGGTTCAAAAAATAGCTCCAACTCCAACAGATTAAAAGAAGTAGCCCAGCAGTGTGGGGTCACGGCGCATCTTATTGACGATTATCGAGATCTCGATCCCGCCTGGCTTATCGGTAAAAAGAAGATCGGCATTACCGCCGGAGCTTCCGCGCCTGAACAGGTGGTAAAAGGTGTTGTTGGCTGGATGAAAGAACATGGTGCGACGAAGGTCGTCGAACTAAAAGGCATTAAGGAAAGGGTGCACTTTCGGCCGTCTGTCCTCTCTTTATGATAGATTGGTTATTATGCACAATATCAAATACTTAATCATCTTGATAAGTTTTGGGGCACTCGTGCGACGACAGCATTTGCGGGAACACCGCCCGAATGAGTTCATCCGCATTTCATCGCGGCAGACCAGGTGGGTCATGAGAGATCTTCCCAGTTCAATCGTGAATTCAAGAGATACTTTGGACCAAGGCCTGGAGAGATGATGCGTGCGTTTCGTGCTGCATAAAATGAGAAAGCATTCCAAACCTTATCAGATTCTCATCCAACTAACTATCATCCTGTTTTCCACACGTTGTCTCTAGTTCATCATCAATATAGCGCTGGGTATAGCGTTGACCGTTGATAGTAGAAGTCGCAACCCATACTACAAAAAAAAGCGCAAGACTTAAGGTCACGGGCATCATTTTTGGCAGTACCAAAGTTACCAGCAGGAGAACGGCCACTCCGATGGTTATAAATTTTAATGCGCATTTTTTCGACTGCTTGATAGCTTCCCACGCTCGATCAGGAGTATCAATACCGCTATTGCGCATTGTGTCACGCATCGACTCGTAACCGAGTTGATGCCGTTTCTCCACACGACCAAAAGGGTCATTGAGCTTCATAGAGGACTCTCTCTTAAGGAACTTTTTTAAATTACCCTCTAAACTCACTCCCATTACAATTCAGGACCGATTGAAAAATTGAATTATGGTTTGAGAAGATTAGGCACGTATTCTCGAACACAATTAAATGTAACACATACCAACCAAATGTGCTCCACGCACAATAGCCAAGGATTGTCCAGCCAATGAACACGTATTTAATTGGGTATTATCTTGAAATGTTTCCTGATTAACCATTGAGATGTTCTGGAACAATTTTCTGGTTAGTAAGAATTTTTCCGCTCCAGGTAGGTTGACTTTCAATATTGCTACATAAGTATGCTCGTGGGTTTGCAATTATAGCCAGTTAGGCCGTGTACCCTTCCAGATCTTCACGGTGTTTCGCAACCACTCGTCCAAACCCGGTGCTATATAGAATTTGGGGAAGAGGAGGTCATCGTCTTGCTTGATGACTCCCTCATTAACGGCTATTCGAGCAAGATCAGTATAAGGATAGATTCTTATCCCCATGGTGACTTTCATGGCTTCGAGGTCGAGTGAGTCCGCAAACTTAAGGCTTTCTGCAACAGTCTTTTTGCTCTCACCAGGTCCGCCAAGTAACAAGAAACCCATCCTCCGGATATTATAATGTTTGAGTAAATCCGAAATCCTGCGGACGTCGTCAGGCAGAAATCTTTTGTTCATTGCTCGTAAGATTGTTTCAGAACCACTATCAAATCCCATGCTAACTTCTTTGCAACCAGCTTCTGCCATCTTTTCGACCAGTTCTTCATCCACTAGCCAAGGGTAAAGGATACAGCGCCAGGATATATTCAATTTCGCCTTGGTTATTTGTGTGCACAATTCTTTTGCATAGGAAAGGGGCAGGTTGAAAATGTTATCGACAAAGAAAAATTGATTAAATCCAGCTTCTACGTGCTTGGAAAGCGCTTCAGCAGCCACTCTCGGAGAGTGTTTTCTAACGTTCTTTCCTTCAATGGTTGCCGTTGAACAATAACTGCAATTCAGCGAACATCCACGTCGGGTCTGAAAGGGAACCCATAACGTTTGCTTTTGGCTCGGGGTTAGAGTTAATCGATGAGAATTCAGAAGAGGTAATACATACTCATCTAAATTATCCGCATATCTCACTTTGTTGTGAACATTCTGACCGGATAAATAAAGCCCTGGAATTTCAGAATGATCTTCCTTGCGTCTCAGTTTTTCTAAGAGAGTTACAAAGGCAACCTCACCTTCCCCTTGAATACCCATATCAGCTCCGAGATACTCCAAGGCACTTTTCGGAAAGATACTGTATCCAGCTCCTCCTAAAATGACTGGTGCATCCGTGGATCTTCGGCACTCGCTTACTACTTCTTTTACCAAATCTAATAGGAATCTAGTATCTTCCATACACTGGTCGTCGATGTTTCTCACTGAGATTCCAATAATTTCAGGTTGGAACTCATTGATGACGCCTTGTAGAACCAGATTACCATCGCACTCATCCATCAAATCAACCAGTTTGATCTCGTGACCTGCATCCTTGACGGCTTCGGCCACGCACGCAAGTCCCAAGGGTAAAACCGGCATGGTAATAGTTTCTGTGTTTGCTGAGATTAGAAGGACCCGCATTTTCTCAAGCACCTCGATTTGTTTTCGGTGCCCAGGCTTTGTTACTTCGTTTAATCTTTTTTTGGACAGTGGTCCACGTTGAGGTCGTTAGAAAAGATTCAGAAAATCGTTCACGCATTTGCAGGAACATATCGTAAGGAACGGTAAAGGTCAGTTCATCAGTACTGAAAAACTTGCGTGCTGAAGGATCCCAGCCACCCAAAACAGCTCTATTTTTACCCATGGCAAGATATTTATAGGGCCAGGTAATCATGTTTGTGCAGGCAGCTCCCCATGGAGAAGCGACTACTTCGGGATCGTTAGTTACAAATGTTGCCAACTGGTGAAGGCCGCACAGCGTTTCGGGCCTGGCGAAAAATGTAACCAACTCTGGTTGTTCGTCATCAATAAACAGGCTCAGCGATTTCACTACACAAAATTTACCAGATGCAGGTTCAGGATTAATATCGTTTTGGATACGTCTTAGTTCATCTGGTGAGTCACAGTAGAGCTCACCCTCCATCTGACCGGGTACACCAGTGGAGACATAATGGATGATGGTTTCCGTCTGGGGCTTCGTAAATCCGAGCCAAAAAGCACATCCCGGACAACCAAATTGCTCTGCACTGAAGTAAGCTGGTTTTTTCACTTTTCTGGCTCGCAAAACGTGACCCATAACGCATGAAAAATTAGCGAAGGTCGATTGCCAGTCGATTTCGTTTTTTATTTCTTTTTCACGGGTAGGGAGGGCCATAGGTTTAGGAGAAAATCCCTCTGCCGGTTTATCGTCGGTGAAGTAAATACCAACCGGTTCTTCGATGAGACCGAGAATATCGAGAAATTTCTTTAACTCATCGTGATATTGATTAGCCATCGCCTTTTTGTCCTGTTAAAGATATTTTCTTTAACGTGTATTCTCTGATTCTCTTGAAGCCAGATATTAAAATGTAAACATCTAAGCTCACCTTCAAGCTCTTGTACTGAAATTGTGGTAATTATATGAATATTAATGCCAAATGAGAATGGTGGTGTCAATTGAAAAGCTGTAAGAGTTATGTCCTGACTACCTTTACAACGATCCGAGCGCACATAGTTCTTTTGAATTGTTACTTATGAATCACCTTGGGCTATAACTGTTCACTATTTTCTGTTCCACTATCACCCCAACCCCTTTTATAAACTGTCAACGGGCAGAAATACTGAAAATTTTGATCCCTTAACGGGTTCACTTTTCACATTGAAGAGGATTGTTGAACTCATGGGCGATGGAGGCGGATAGCTTGCCCACGGCGGCAGGTTTTTCGGAATGGAGCAACTATTGATGTGACTTCTTCAATTCAATTGTACGTTCCGTAACCCTTTGTTCTAGGGAAAATATTTTCGATCATACCTCGATAGCGGGACTCGCTTTGCTCCAGAGAAGGGGTTGATTTGCGCAGGGCAAGGAGCGCTTGTCTGCGTTGGTGAATGCTTACCGCAAGAGTAACAAGTGTTATGAGGAGCAGACCTGAAAAAACGACTATGGTTTTGCCAACAGGCTTGGATTTACGGTAGAAATGCTCAGGAAGATTGAAGGCGATGCTTCCCTCGGGAAAGATACCCTCATCTATCAGAAAGTGATGCATCATCTGATAATCGAAGAGGCACTGATTCGGGCTGTTGGTGTCAACGGGTAGAGCCGAAACTGCTGTACCGCTAAGAATCTGCCGCGCAATCCTTGCTGCCGCCTCTCCCTGGGCAAACCCCGTCACGCATTTCCCGCCGACCATCCCATGATTGATCATCCACTCCGAACGACCGAACACCGGGATTGCTGATTTTCTGAAGACAACCGAACAATGATGGTTTGTTGCAGGACTGGCATCGAGTACATTATGTAACCAGAGCGGTGGGGCAGGTCGGAATGATCATAACTGAAGCTACTGCGGTTGAGTCGCGAGGACGAATTTCCAACAAAGACCTGGGGATCTGGAATGATACAGCGATCAAGCCGCAGAGAGCCAAGATCTAATGAGACTCCAGGCTTCCTCAACCGTTTCAGGTGATTTTTTTGGAAGTTTACGCTCAAATGATTCCGCTGATGATGACACGGCTAAAGGCTTTTTCTGATATTCCTGATTTACCGGGGTCCACTAAACCCTTAAGTATTTTAGGCGCGCAGCATCTTGGTCAGCCGCTGCATCGCCTCCTGGACTTTTTCATGGCTGTTAAAGGCGGAGATACGAATATAGCCGTTGCCGCATTTGCCGAATCCGGCGCCGGGGGTGCAGACGACGCCGGTCTTATTCAGCAGCATGTCAAAGAACTGCCAGGAGTCCATTCTGCCTTCTATCCAGATATAGGGTGAGTTTTTGCCGCCGACGTAATCATATCCGAGGGCATCCATGGTGGCGCAGACTGCCGCACTGTTTTGCATATAATAATCGATCAGGGCCTTGGCCTGTCTCTTTCCTTCTTCGCTGTATACTGCCGCCGCCGCTCTTTGAATGGGATACGAGACGCCGTTGAATTTGGTGCAGTGCCGCCTGTTCCACAGGCCATGAATAAAATGTTTGTTGCCAGCCTGGTCATAGGCGGCACATTCTTTGGGGACGACGGTATAGGCACAGCGTGTCCCGGTAAAGCCGGCGCTCTTGGAAAAGCTGCGAAATTCGATGGCCACTTCCTTGGCGCCTTCTATTTCATAAATCGACTTAGGCAGTGATGCATCGCTTATAAACGCCTCGTAGGCGGCATCAAAAAGGATAAGCGCTTTATGCTCCCTGGCGTAATCAACCCAGGTCTTGAGCTCTGCTTTGGTGATGGTCGATCCGGTGGGGTTGTTGGGAAAGCAGAGATAGATTAAATCGACATCTTCGCCTGGCAGGGTCGGCACGAAATTGTTTTCTTTGGTGCTGTCAAGATAGACCAGACCTTGATAACGGCCATCGACAAAATTGCCGGTGCGGCCGGCCATTACGTTGGTATCGAGATATACCGGATAGACCGGGTCAGGGATGGCAATTTTAATATCCTGGCTGAAGAGTTCCTGAATATTACCGGTATCGCACTTGGCGCCGTCGCTGACGAAAATTTCATCAGCACTGATTTCGGCACCACGACTCTGGAAATCGTTCTCGGCTATCGCCTGGCGCAGAAAATCGTAGCCCTGTTCCGGACCATATCCTTTAAACGTGGCATCGCTGGCCATTTCTGTAACCGCACTATGCAGGGCCTTAATACAGGCATCCGGCAATCCCTTGGTGACGTCGCCGATCCCCAGCTTGATTACATCGGTTTCAGGGTGGTCTTTTTGGAAAGCAGCCACCCGCTTGGCGATGTCGGAAAAAAGATAAGAGGCCTGGAGTTTGAGGTAATGTTCGTTGATTGTAATCATTGATATGTTTCTCAGCTGTTTGTAACCGTTAATCCAGTGCTCCAGTTTCGTTCAAGCAGGTCGCCGAGCTATAGTTAGCTATGTGAGGGGGCCTGATCGGAGGAAAATGGGGTGCTGGTGGACGGTTACTGTTGTTTTATGAATAAAAGGCGTTAACGTTATGCAACTCAGCGACAACAAAATCAACTATAATTGAATGGCTGGGGCTGTCAACCGACAAGAATGATTTAATAAGGGATGCATATATGAACATGGAAACATCGACTACCGTCTATCGTAATGATTACGCGATATTTGACTATATTATCGACAAACTGGACCTGCATTTTCAACTGTTCGATGAGCAAACGGTGGTAACGGCCACAAGCACATACCGGCGCAACCCGCATTCGACCAAAGAAAATCCGCCGCTACTGCTGTTTGGTGAGCAACTGGAGCTGCGTTCTGTAACAATTGACGGCCAAGATCTGAGCGGTGATGCATATCGACTCGATGATAAATGTCTGCAGATTGATAGGCTCCCGGAATCCTTCACTCTTAAGATTATAACGGTTATCTATCCGGCGGCAAATACTTCGCTGGAAGGGCTGTACCGATCAAGTGGCAATTATTGCACCCAATGTGAGGCCGAAGGATTCAGGAAAATCACCTACTATCCCGACCGACCCGACGTCCTGACCCGTTTTACCACCCGTATCGAAGCCGACAAGACGGCATGTCCAGTCATGTTGTCCAACGGTAACCTGGTCGCGCAGGGCGAACTGGCCGGAAATCGTCACTTTGCCGTCTGGCAAGATCCTTTTCCCAAGCCCAGTTATCTTTTTGCCCTGGTGGCCGGACAACTGGTTGGTATCGAAGAGGAATTCGTCACCCGAAGCGGTCGAATCGTGGCGCTGAAAATTTTTGTCGAAGAACGCAACCAAGACAAATGCGAACACGCTATGCGCTCCTTGATAAAAGCGATGCGCTGGGACGAAGACGTTTTTGGCCTCGAATATGATCTCGATACCTTTATGATTGTCGCCGTCGATGATTTTAATATGGGGGCCATGGAAAACAAGGGCCTCAATATCTTCAATTCAAAATACGTGCTATCTACTCCGGAAACCGCCACCGACCAGGATTACCTGGGGATAGAAGGGGTGATTGGTCATGAATATTTCCATAACTGGACCGGCAATCGGGTCACTTGCCGGGATTGGTTTCAATTAAGCTTAAAAGAGGGCCTGACCGTTTTTCGGGATCAGGAATTTTCCGCTGATATGAATTCCCGCGCCGTGCAGCGAATCGATGATGTGCGCGTTTTAAAAAATTTTCAATTCAAGGAGGATGGGGGACCAATGGCTCATTCCGTCCGTCCCGACTCTTACCAGGAAATAAACAATTTTTACACCGCAACGGTCTACAATAAAGGGGCTGAAGTTATTCGCATGATGCATACGCTCCTCGGGCCACAATTTTTTCGTCAAGGCATGGATCTTTATTTTTCCAGGCACGATGGGCAGGCAGTAACCTGCGACGATTTTGCCGCAGCGATGAGCAATGCTTCCGGCATCGACCTCGATCAGTTTAAAAATTGGTATAGCCAGGCCGGCACTCCGGTATTAAAAGTGAAAGGGGAGTGGCTCGAGGATGAGAAGGAATATCGCTTACTCATCCGCCAGAGTTGCCCCGATACCCCCGGACAAACCAGCAAAAAACCCTTCCATATGCCGATCAAGATTGGTCTGCTTGGAGCGGGTGGAGGTGATCTGCTTAATTCTCCAGATGGCTCAATAGTTCTGCAACTGCAGGAGCAGGAGCAGCTCTTTACGCTGCAAAATATAAAAGAAAAACCTGTTGTTTCTTTTCTAAGGGATTTTTCCGCACCGGTCAGGGTGGAAAGTTTTCAAACCCGCGAGGAACTTTCACTCATTATCCGCTCTGACTCCAACCTGTACAATCGCTGGGATGCTGCCACTCGACTGGCCAGCGAGGTGATACTTGAAGTAACCGCACAACTGCAGAAAAATCGTCAACCGGCAGTTGAAGAGCTGTTCCTTGATTCTGTTTCACGGTCTCTTGCAGGCACAATTGACGATCCGGCACTTCTTGCTTTAGCTCTGCAATTGCCGTCGGAAGCAACCCTGGCGCAGGAGATGGACATCGTCGATCCCGACGCGCTGTTTATGGCCAGAGAGTTGGTTAAAAGAGAACTGGCCCAAAGAAATAGCCAGAAATTGACCGATCTTTTTCATGACCATCGACAAGCCGGTGGCTATTCCATAACGCCTACGGCTATGGGCAGGAGGAACTTGAAGAATATTTCTCTCAGCTATCTCATGGCACTTGATCCGCTGCCCGAAGAGATTCAGAATCTCTGTTATGAACAGTACCGGCAGGCAAGCAATATGACTGATGCCATTGCTGCGCTGGCCAATCTGGTGAACCTGGACAACCCCATGCGCCAGGATGCCATTGAGGATTTTTATAATAAATGGCACCAGGATCCTTTGGTGCTCGATAAATGGTTCACCCTGCAAGCCGTATCAAAACTCGAAAATACCTTAGATAATGTGAAGCAACTGACTACAAATAGATCGTTTTCTATAAATAACCCCAATAAAGTCAGATCCCTTGTTGGCGCGTTTTGTTCCGGCAATCATGCTCGGTTTCATGATCGTAGCGGGGCCGGGTATCGCTTTCTTGCCGACAAGATTGACCAGTTGAATACCATCAATCCGCAGATTGCCGCGCGACTGGTCTCGCCGTTAATCAACTGGCGGCGCTACGATACCGGACGACAGCAATTGATGCAGCAGGAGCTCGATAAAATTTTATCAATAAAGAATTTATCGAGCGATGTCTATGAAATAGTCTCTAAAAGCAGATAGCTGCCGAGAATTGATTTAGAGTCGCTTATGACAGAATAAACAGCGAAATTTGGGCGGGTGATCCGCGGGCAGCGGTGCATCCTTGTCCTGATCATGACAATCGAGGCAGAATTTTTCTGCCTCTTTTTTGTTTTTGATAGCATGTAAACGTTCATGGATATCGTTATGAGGCAGGGGAGTGGTCGTTTCCTTGGGGGCATTGACGAGAAAGACCAGGATACCTGCGCAGACAACGACGAAAACTATGTTGATGACAAGAAGGCGAAGATTCTTTTTTCTTGGTTTCATTGGCTTCTGACAATGGTTTTTAAAAAGGGATTAACGGGCCATTTCAGCAGCACTGAAATTGAGCAGTCTGGTGCGAAGAGCAAAAGCAATACCTTCAGCCAGGAGTGTGGCGATAAAGGGACTTTTACCAAGACGAGTAACCATTTGTCGGTGTCGGCGATGATTGGTAATCATCCGGTGCAAGTCTTGCGGAATATAATCAGCCGCGGCGATACATCGAGCAACTTCCTCCCCGGAGACAATCGCCGGATATATTCCCTCGCCGGTAAGGCCTGAGGCAAGGCCGGCGGCATCGCCAACCAGGAAAATGTTTTGAAAACGATAACCGCGATAGTCAAAATTAATATATTCCGCCTCTGCTTTGTGGCTCGAGAGTGAATGACCGAACTTCATGCCCCAGGCAAGAAGGTTTTTTTGCAATTCTTTGGCTTTCATCACCCTGGCATCAACATATGCACCGATGGAAACCTTTTGTCGGTGGGGGAAAACCCAGGAATAGCCACCGGCAAAGAACGTACTGTCGAGATGCCACTCCATGCGTGGATACGAGCCGGGCAGTTGATAGTTAATGCCAATGCCCATGGCGCATACCGGAATATCCAGATGTCTTCTGACCAAAGAAGTTGACCCGTCGGCGCCGACCAGGCAGGCAAATCCCTGTTTCTCAGTTTTTCCGGTAACTTTGTCGATAAAGGTGAGCACCTGATTGGTGATTGATAAGACCTGGCAGCCAAGCCGAATTTCCGCTCCCACCTGCCGCGCCTTGTCGGCCATCTGTCGACCCAGCTTTTGCCGATTGACGGTGGCAATTATCGGCTTCGGTGCAGAGACGCTGAACTTCTGCAGTCTGGTGAAAACATGCTGCGTCGCCCATTGCCGTTCCATAAGCTCGACCGGGACTCTTTGCACCAGGCCGTTCCACGTCACTCCGCCGGCACAGACCTTTTTGCCGACGATCGTTTTTCGTTCCAAAACCAGGGTCTTCAACCCTTTTTCGGCGGTGAGTGCGGCACACGCCAGTCCTCCCGGACCAGCCCCGACAATAATGACATCGTAAGACATAAACAAGAAATATAAAAAAAACCTGCCTGATGCAAATACATGCACCGGCAGGTCGCAGATAAAACCTAGGGAACGGATAGTTTACTATCCTTCCAGGAACATGGATTTAAAGTATTCTTTATTTAATCTGGCAATATTCCGAATAGAGATGCCCTTAGGACAGACCGCTTCACATATTTTGAAGTTGCTACAGTTACCAAATCCTTCTTTATCCATTTGGGCAATCATTGCCAGAGCGCGTTCTTTTCGTTCGACCTGTCCTTGCGGCAACAGGCAGAGCTGGGAAATTTTCGCGCCGGTAAAGAGCATCGCCGCTCCATTCGGGCAGCTGGCGACACACGCGCCACAACCAATGCAAGCCGCCGCATCCATGGCCAGTTCCGCCATGGGGGACGGTATGGGAATGCTGTTGCCATCGGGAGTTCCACCAGTATTTACCGACACATAGCCTCCCGATTGAATGATACGATCAAGGGCGGAGCGATCAATAAGTAAATCTTTTTTAATGGGGAAGGCCCTGGAGCGAAACGGTTCGATAACAATGGTATCACCGCTGGCAAAATGTCGCATATGCAATTGGCAAAGAGTGACCTCCTTTTCAGGTCCGTGGGCGACACCATCGACTATCGCCCCGCACTGACCGCAGATGCCTTCGCGGCAGTCATGGTCAAAGGCGACAGGATCTTTACCTTCCTTAGTGAGTTTTTCATTCAGGACGTCAAGCATCTCGAGAAAAGACATATCGGTACTGATGGAATCGAGAGTGTAGGTATCTAAACTGCCCAATGCGTCACTATTGGGTTGTCGCCAGATTTTTAGCGTCAGGTTAATGCTGCTCATGATGTCTATACCTTAAGAGTTCAGTTTAAAGTCTCCGCTTGTGCCGGGAGCCTTACTTATAACTTCTCTGACTGGGAGTTACATATTCAAATGTAAGTTGCTCTTTATGCATGGCCGGCGCCGAATCGTCGCCGAGATGCTCCCAGACGGAAACGTGCGAGTAGTTAGCATCATCCCGTTTTGCTTCATTTTCTTCAGTCTGGCTTTCTTCTCTGAGATGACAGCCACAGGACTCTTCTCTGGACAGCGCATCCCGGATCATAATTTCGGCAAATTCGAGAAAATCGGCGACGCGGCCGGCCCGCTCCAGCGACTGATTAATTTCTTTGGTGGTGCCGGGGATATAGACAGAGTCCCAGAATTTCTGTTTGATAGCCGGTAATTCTGCGAGGGCTTTTTCCAGATCTTGCTTATTCCTGGCCATCCCACAATTGTCCCACATCAGCTTGCCTAATTCTTTATGAATTTCATCAACGGTATACTTGCCGGCAGGACCACCGCTGCTGTTTTTAAGGATCTTGGCCAGGCGATCCTCTACCTCCCGCCTGGATTCAAGGAAGGAGGTGTCGTGTTCACTGATTTTCTCCAGCTTGTTGGTGCCGAGATAGTGGGCAACCGAGGTGGCAATGACAAAATAGCCGTCGGCCAGTCCCTGCATCAAGGCGCTGGCACCTAGTCGGTTAGCGCCGTGGTCAGAGAAATTGCATTCGCCAATGGCAAACAGGCCGGGAATGGTGGTCATCAGATCGTAATCCACCCACAGCCCACCCATGGTGTAATGTACGGCGGGGTAGATCATCATCGGTTCAACCATCGGGTTGCTGTCAGTGATTTTTTCGTACATCTGGAACAGGTTGCCGTATTTTTTAAAGATGGTCTCTTTGCCGTCGCGTTTAATGGCCTCGGCAAAATCAAGATAGACGGCAAGTCCGGTATTGCCGACTCCTTTACTAAGATCGCACTGCTCTTTGGCGTTCCTTGAGGCAACGTCGCGGGGGACCAGGTTGCCGAAACTGGGGTATTTATTTTCCAGGTAATAATCCCGTTCCTCTTCCGGTATTTCAGCCGGTTTACGGGTATCGCCAATCTTTTTCGGTACCCATACCCGCCCGTCATTGCGCAGGCTCTCACTCATCAAAGTGAGCTTTGACTGGTAGTCGCCATGTACTGGAATACAGGTCGGGTGAATCTGTACAAAAGATGGGTTGGCAAAGCCGGCGCCTCGTTTATATGCCCGCCAGGCCGCGGTGACATTGGAAGCCATGGCATTGGTCGACAAAAAATACACATTTCCATAGCCGCCGGTAGCCAATATGACCACATCGGCTGTATAACTTTCGATTTCACCGGTCATGATGTTGCGGGTAGTGATGCCTCTGGCCCGGCCATCAACCACGACGACATCCATCATTTCCCGCCGGGTAAACATCTGTACCCTTCCGGTATGAATCTGCCGTGATAAAGCGCCGTACGCACCTAAGAGCAGCTGCTGTCCAGTCTGACCACGGGCATAAAAAGTCCGTGATACCTGGGCACCGCCAAAAGACCTGTTGGCCAGGGTTCCGCCGTATTCCCGGGCAAAAGGAACGCCCTGGGCGACGCACTGGTCGATAATCTCCGTGCTGACCTCAGCCAGCCGGTGGACATTGGCCTCTCTTGCCCGAAAGTCGCCGCCTTTAATGGTATCGTAAAATAAACGATGTACCGAGTCGCCGTCGTTCTGGTAATTCTTGGCGGCGTTGATTCCGCCCTGGGCAGCAATCGAATGGGCCCGCCGGGGACTGTCCTGGATGCAGAAAGTTTTTACCTGGTAGCCCTGTTCGGCCAGGGTTGCCGAAGCAGATGCACCAGCAAGTCCGGTGCCGACAACTATCGCGCTGTATTTTCTTCTGTTGGCAGGATTGACGAGCTTATTGGAAAAACGGTGATTATTCCATTTTTCTTCAAGAGGGCCGGCAGGTACGCGAGAATTAAGTTCCATATTTTCAAAACCTTGGCTAGTTTCTTTGGATACATTTCCTGTACATCGTAAAGCGACAATTACTCCGCATAAAATGACTGTTGCAGGACTGTTGCAGGACTTTGCCCAGCTGTTAAAATGATGCCCCCAGTCCAGACATGAAGTAGAAGGCGATGCCACCGAAAATCAACAGGAAAAATACTGGAATAATAAGAGAAAGCCGAGCAATAAGTATATTATAGCGAGGATGGTTGAGGCCAAATGTCTGCAGCATACTCCAGAAGCCATGACTGAGATGGATGGTCAGGGCAACAAAGGCCAGGATATAAAAAAGTGCATAAAAGAAATTACTTAACAGATCCTTGACGGTAACCGAGATAAGTGAATCATGGGGCGCAAAGGTGAAACCGAAGATGTGGACCACGAGAAATGCCAGGATGAATAAGCCGGTGTAGGGCATTGTTTCCGAGGCAAACGAGTTCTTAACGATTTGCGTCTTCACTGCATATCTAGAATTGCTTACCTGTCGATTCTCATAAAAGAGATACAGTCCGACGACAATATGAGCTAGAGAGACCAACAGGAGTGAATAACTGAAGACCAGAACAATAAGCGGGTGACTGTGCAGTTCATCGGCATAATCTTGAAATACCTCGCTGCTCATAAAGATCGTGGCGTTGCCTGCCACATGGGTGCAGAGGAATAAAAACAACAGCAAGCCGGTTGTTGCCATTAAAAATTTCTTGCCGATTGAGGAAGTGAGAAACCTGACAAACCACATAAGCACACCTTCGGTGAAAATTTATGAGTGGATGTAATTTTTTGATAGCCCTGATAATATAGAAAAAATTGAAAAAGAAAAGGAAAAAATTTTATTTCCCGGGTGCCTCCCCGCGGTTTTTTGCATCGGTATCTGCGGCTGCTCCGGAGCACCCCACTAACCCATTAAAATTCCCAGAATACTTTGACTTATGCCATATTCATCAATAATTTTTGACCTGGACGGCACTCTTCTTGATACTCTCACTGACCTTGCCGAAACCTGCAACGAAGTGCTCATTCACCACCATTTCCCCACCCATCCGTTGCCGGCGTATAAAAACTTCGTCGGCAATGGCCTGAACACCCTTATAGAGAGAATGACTCCCGTTGGTACCGCCGATATCGTTGTCCAGCGATGCACCACTTTATTTACTGAAATATACAGTCAAAACTGGAAGAGAAAGAGTTGCCTCTACGACGGTATTAATGCTATGTTATCGGCGCTCAAAGAACATGGTATGTTGCTGGCGATTTTATCCAATAAACCGCATGAATTCGTTACTCTTTGCGTCGATGATTTTTTTTCCGATGGGCTGTTTTCCATCGTCTATGGCCAGCGTACCGGTTTTCCTAAAAAGCCGGATCCAACCGTAGCCCTGGAGATTGCCGAGCGTCTGGGCACGCGGCCGCAAGACACTGTTTTTGTCGGTGATTCAGGGGTCGATATGAAGACGGCAAAAGCAGCCGGGATGACTGCTGCCGGGGTATCCTGGGGTTTTCGCAGTATCGAGGAATTAACCGACAACAAAGCAGATATAATAGTCCACAATCCTTCGGAGTTACAGCAATATGTCTTATTTTCCACCTGAACTGGCACCCTATATCAAGTACTCCGCCCCCCCTCTTGTAGGCGCCTTTATCGGCTATCTCACCAATCGAATCGCCATAAGGATGCTGTTTCGTCCTTTAAAGGCATGGAAAATTGGCGGAATGCGATTGCCGATGACCCCTGGGGTTATTCCCTCGAAAAGAGAAGAACTGGCGGTGAACATGGGCGAGGTGGTCGGCGATCACCTGCTCACCAGCAAAGAAATCGGCAAAGGGCTGCAACAGGAGGTGTTCCAGAACCATCTCTATACTCTTATAGAGGGAAGGGTGGAAGGGCTCCTGCAGAAAGATCTGGGCACCCTCGCATCAACTATTCCGAGCAAATTTAAGATTTATTTTGATATAGGCACAAAAACAATCCGCTATCAGCTCAAAGAACATATCCACACCGTTGTCGCCTCGGATGAATTTGCCACCACCGTCGATAAGGCCATCGACAATCGGCTGGATCTCTTTCTCGAGCAGCCGGTCGGAGCAATTATGAGTGGAGCCAATCGAGAAAAGGCCTACCAGTTCATTGAAGAGGGCATCGACAGGATGTTCGACAGTCAAGCGATGGAGCATTGGGTGGAAGACTTTGTCCATCAAAAGGTCTACGGCGCGCTGCGCCAGGAAAAAGCACTTGCCGACATTGTCCCGGCTTCTCTGCAGGAGTTGTTTATCACCACCCTGGAAAAACAGGTCCCATCATTTTTGAGTAAGGCAGCCCTTATCGTCAGTGAACCGGACGTTCGAGAAAAAATAATAGGCGGTGCGTGCGGTGGGGTGGATACCTTTATCAATTCCCTTGGCTCGATGGCCGATATGGTCCGGGGTTTTCTGCCGATGGAGACGGTGGAAGAAAAAATACGCGAATATCTTATTGAAAAAAATGATGCGATAGTCACCTGGCTCCAGTCCGAAGAAGTGCAATTGCGGGTGGTGACTATTATCCGGGAAAAAAGCCGCCACTTTTCGCAAAAACCAATTGTCAGCCTGGTAAAAGCGGAAAACGAGGAGGTCATCGAAGATTTCTGTGCCCAGTGCACCAGGCAGCTGTTGTTGTTGATCCGCGGCGAAGAAGTGAGTTCAACACTGGTCTCCATGCTGAAAACTAATTTTGAGAATCATCTCAATTCCGGAGAGCTCAGTCTCCGTCAGGCACTGCTTAACCTGTTGGGTGAACAATCCATGGGTGCCGGCAAGAACTGGGTAAAAAAAGAAATTCGCGAACTGCTTCAGGCCCAGAAGACGCTGAAAACCATTGACTCCCTGGTTGATTCTCTTATCGAATCGCTGCTGCAGAAAAAAATAGGCAAATTGGCCAGACTGGTTCCGGCCAGGGTACGGGAAAGTTGGTCCAGAACCTTGCAGGGCATGGCTTCGACGATGTTGGCAAACGAGGTTCCGGGCCTGGTGCAATCCCTGAACATCCGCCAGATTGTCACGGAAAGGGTTAACTCTCTGGATATTTTAAAACTGGAACGATTGCTGCTGTCGATCATGGAGGAGCAGTTTAAATATATAAATCTGTTTGGGGCATTGCTTGGTTTTCTTATAGGTTGTCTGAATCTGGTGTTTTTATATGGCATTTAAGGTGAAATGGGTAAGGGCCACCTATTTTGTAATAATTTGACCGAAGGGATTAATGTATGAACCTTGTTTACCTCTGCCCGCAGTTCCCAGCCAATTACTCTGCTTTTTGCAGCTCTCTTAAGAAGTTGGGGGTAAATGTTCTTGGCATCGGCGACGGACCTGAAGAATCCCTTACCCATGAAATACGCGATGCCCTGGCCACCTACTATATGGTCGATGACCTTCATAATTACGAATCTCTTTTGAAGGCATGTGGCTATTTCACCCACCAGTACGGCAAAATTGACCGTCTTGAATCCCATAACGAATATTGGCTGGCAACCGATGCCAAGCTTCGCCAGGATTTCAACATCAAGGGCTTGAAACCAGATGACATGCAGTTTATTCGGCGTAAATCAGGGATGAAGGAGGTCTTTCGGAGGGCCGGTATCAAGGTTGCGCCTGGCAAGGTAGTTCACACCCAGGCCGATGCCGAAGAGGTCATTAAGGAGGCAGGGTACCCGGTTGTTGCCAAACCAGACGACGGGGTTGGTGCTCTCCATACCTTTAAGATTCACAACAAGGAAGAGCTCCTCGCATTTATTGAGAAGAAATCGGAGCATGATTATATAATAGAAGGTTTTGTCAAAGGTACCATTTTCTCCTTTGACGGCTTGACGGACCGAGATGGTAAGATCATCTTCTGTACTGCCCACACCTTTAACCAAGGGATCATGGAGGTGGTCAACAATGCGGATCATCTCTTTTATTATTCTCTTAGAAGTATTCCAAAAGAGCTTGAAGAAGTCGGCCGTAAGGCTGTCTCTGCCTTTAAGGTCCAGGAAAGATTCTTCCATATCGAGTTCTTCAAAACCGGCCCGACCGACTATGTGGCGCTGGAGGTCAATATGCGACCGCCGGGTGGATACACCACCGATATGTTTAACTATGCCAATGACATCGATATTTATGCTCTGTGGGCCGAAGTGGTCAATGGCCGAACTGCGCCTCTGGAATACCAGAGGAAATACCATTGCTGCTACATCAGCCGCAAAAACCGCTTTAACTATGTTCACAGCCACGAGGCAATCATGGAGCGCTATGGCTTTTGTATCCTTGAAGTTCAGTCTGTGCCGGGCGTCTTCAGCACAGCCCTGGGCGATATCGGTTATATCTTCAGAGTTGAACATGAGCGGGATTTAGTAGAAATAACCTCCTTTATCCATGAGTTATAAGATGCAAGTAAAGATTGGAGTATCTGCATGAAGACAGAATATCAGTGTTGGCACAGCCCCCATCTGGGGAAGGATATGGAACTTAAGGTCTATGGTCACTGGGGTGTGCCTTTTCTTGTTTTTCCCAGTTCCATGGGGCGCTTTTACGATTACGAGACCATGGGAATGATCGATGCAATCGAGTCGTATATCGAGGCGGGAAAAATTAAACTCTACACCGTGGACAGCATTGATGATGAGTCGTGGTATAATTTTTCAGTTTCCCCATCAATGCGTAACAGCCGTCACGAGGACTATGACCAGTATATCTGTAAAGAGGTTCTCCCCTTTATTTGCAAGGATTGTCGGACAAATGTGAAGGTCATGGTCCACGGTTGCAGCATGGGTGCCTATCACAGCCTGAATTTCTTCCTGAAACATCCTGATCTTTGCCAGGGGGTGCTGGCCTTAAGCGGCCTGTACCGGTTGGACCGCGCCGAGTTCGGTCTTGCACCCGGCCAGGTTGAGGGTGTCTATTTTAATTCGCCAATAAGCTATCTGCCGGATCTGAACGACCCAGACTTGTTAGAGCAATACCGGCACAAGACCATGATCATCTGTGCAGGACAAGGTGCCTGGGAGGATGAGGCAGTTGCAGACACCAAGGCTGTAGGTGACCTACTGAGAAGCAAGGACGTAGGTGCCTGGATCGATCTCTGGGGCACGGACGTCAACCATGACTGGCCCTGGTGGTATAGGCAGATGAACTATTTCCTTGGAGAACTCTATGGGAGTTGAGGATGGGGGGCCCTCAAACAGCTTTTCGTATATCACTTGTTAGATGGACAAATAAATCAAAAAGAGCCCAAAGACAAAACCTTTTCGAGTCCTGGTCATAACCCAAAATTATAGGTAAATCTATGAACACAGCATTAATTGGCGTACTGGTTCATGTGGCGCTCCAGCTAGCACTGATCGTTCGCATACTGACGCGTCTTCATCGCGACCCGGCGTCGCGCATTGCGTGGGTGGTGGTGATCATTGCCTTGCCAATCATTGGGATGCTGCTTTATCTCCTGCTGGGTGAGACCAACATTGGCCACCGCCGCATTGCACGCATGAAGGAAGTTATCCGGGGAATGCCCTCCGCGACGGTAGTCAGCTCGGGTGACGAGGAGAACGTCCAGACCCACGTGCCCGAACGCTATCAGCATTTATTTCACAGCGGCAAATCGATTAATGGGTTTGCAGCGATCGGTGGGAATTCGGCACGTTTGATGGCCGACTCAAACGCTACCATTGACTCGATGGTGGCAGACATAGATGCAGCTTTGGACCATGTGCATCTGCTGTTTTATATCTGGCTTCCCGACAATAACGGCACGAAGATGGTAGAAGCCCTTAAGCGCGCTGCTTCCCGAGGCGTTAAATGCCGTGCCATGGCCGACGATCTCGGTTCACGAACGATGATCCACTCGCAGCAATGGAAGGAAATGCGGGAGGCCGGCGTTCACGTCGCCCGAGCATTAGCCATCAAAAATCCGCTGCTGCAGGCTCTGTTCGGGCGAATTGATTTGCGTAATCATCGTAAAATTTTAGTGATCGATGGGCAGATCACTTATTGCGGCAGCCAGAACTGCGCTGACCCGGAATTCCTGGTCAAGGCAAAATTCGCGCCGTGGGTGGACGCCGTGATTCGCTTTGAAGGACCTATCGTCCGACAGAATCAGTATTTATTTGCCGGCGACTGGATGAGTTACACCGACGAGAATATCAATCCACTACTGCACTTGCCGATCAGCGCGTCTCAGACCGGGTTTCCAGCCCAAGTCATCGGCACCGGGCCCACAGTGCGTTTCTCGGCCATGCCGGAGATATTTGAGTCGCTGTTTCATGCTGCCCGCCATGAACTTGTGATATCCACACCGTACTATGTGCCGGATGAGTCCATGCAAAATGCGCTTTGTGCAGCTGCTTGGCGCGGTATCAAAACGACCATCATCTTTCCGGCAGTTAATGATTCGTGGATTGTCGGCGGGGCCAGCCGCAGTTACTACAGCGACCTGCTGGAGGCTGGTGTTGAAATCTTCGAATACGTCGGTGGATTGTTGCATACCAAGTCACTTACGATGGACAACGAGATTACGTTGATTGGGTCCGCGAATATGGACCGACGCAGTTTTGACTTGAATTACGAAAACAATATTCTGTTTTACGATCCAGACCTGACTGCCGATGTTCGAGCTCGGCAACAGGAGTACATTGCCAAATCGATCCCGGTGACTCTGGAGATGGTAGAGTCGTGGTCTTTAACCACCCGGCTCTGGAACAACACCCTCGCGATGCTGGGCCCGCTCCTGTGATGGAATCGCTCGACAGTGACGATACTTTACATCCTGTCAGTTGAAAAGTGCTATAACTCAATGTTGTAATTGGATATATATGCTTTATTGAATAAAATTCATGACAGATGAAATGAGAAAAGAATCCATAAATCTTCTTCGTGGCATGTTAGAAACCTTTTTTAAATAGGATGAAAGTATGTATTTGAACATTATCCTAGCCGCTTTTATGCTGACTGTGACAACTGGAATTCACGCCGGCTGTATGATGCTGTCATTCGCTTTCAACCGCATGGATTCCAAGCTGCGAGCGAAGAGAAAGCATACGTTCCGCACTCTCCAGATCAGCGGTGTCATCGTCCTGATGTTCTTGTCGTCATTTCTTGAAGCGCTGGTCTGGGCACTGACTTACCTGGCATTAAACGCCATCGATGGCTTCGAGAAGGCTCTTTACTTCTCGATGGCTACATACACCACATTAGGGTGCGATATCTTTCTCGATGTTCAATGGCGGTTGCTCTCGTCTTTCGAATCAGTAAACGGCATCATTATGTTTGGCTGGACGACCGCAATCGTTATAGCGGCTGTACAGCATCTCTATGTCAATGACGAGAGCAAATAACTGGTCACTGTTAGCGAGAGCTGCCCATTAGAGATTTTTTCAATAGTATTGAGATAAATCCACATCCTCGGAAATCCCGTTCTTCCGGAAGAAAAAATTGCAATGTAAGGAACCGTTTTATTAACCACCCGCCTGAACCCATTTCAAACTCGACCCTTACAAACGATTTCTCCAAATATGCCTATTACATATGCGATTTTGAGACTACTTGACGAATATTGAACATTGGTAATTATTCTTGAGGTTGCATTCCAACCATGTTAAAAAAATAATTTTTACTATCAGTATGGGAGTGTAGCTTCTATGAAAATCGCGTGCTTTTTGACCGAAATAACAAGTTAATCCATTATCGAGACAGTTTTTTCTCGACATAAATTACAACTAAGGATGGTCCTTTTTTATAAATATCAGAAAAAGTGAGGCAACAATGAGTCGTGCAGTGTTCCTAACGAGTCTTATTATCTTCATCTCCATTAGTGTTCCATCAATGCTTTTAGGTCAGGATAGAGACGTAAAGCCTCCATTTGCTTCTCGCTCCAGGCGGCTGGGAATCTTATGCACGCGGTGGTGCCGTCTATCAGTTCGATAGCGATCTCGATGAAGGTGGCAGCTATAATGCCACTCGATTTACCATTCAGGTCGGATCAGGATATAGCTGGGATCCACAGACAAATGTGTCCTTCTCTCTTGGCTATAGCTATGACGGTTATGACTTTTCAGGTAATACCGGCATTGGCTCATTGAACCCATGGGAGGATATCCATACGATATCATTTGGCGTACCTATGCGTTTAGAATTAGACGATCATTGGACTACCTTTGTTATTCCCTCAATACGTTCCACTGGTGAAAGTGGAGCAAACTTTGACCAAACAGTGACCGGTGGAGTGCTGGGTGGATTTTCCTATCGTTTCAACGACCGTTTGACTATAGGACCAGGAATAGGGGTGTTTTCACAGTTGGAAGAATCGACAACTGTTATCCCGATTTTGATCATCAACTGGAAAATTACCGATAAATGGAGCCTGGATACTGGTCGTGGGCTTGGCGCAACACTGGGGCCGGGTTTGACACTCAATTACCAGCCCAACAGAATGTGGCTGTTTGGAATTGGTGGACGGTATGAAAAGCTACGCTTTCGTCTCGACAAAAACGGTGCGACTAGCGATGGAATTGGTGAAGATTCTTCGTTTCCTCTCTTTGTAAGCGCTACCTACAATGTCAATCCAAAGTCAAATATCAGTCTTGTTACTGGTCTTGAACTAGGCGGTGAGCTGACACTGGAAGATAAAGAGGGGAGAACAATTAAAGAGGAATCATATGATACCGGGATCTTCCTCGGCTTAACTTTTAGTACACGTTTTTAACAGGATGTTAGCATGGGGTTATTAAACCAAACTAGTTTTATGTTTAACTATCAACTGAAAGGAACATAAGGGGTAAAAGACGGGGATTCGGTGTTTAGGAGTAATGTGAACTTGCCTGACGATCTTTTGCTTTGGAGAACCTTCTGATTTGTAATCTTCACCACGGGGGATTCGAAGCTCGACGTTGGAGATTGCCCTTAGTGCATATATTTAGTTGTATGAGCTATTCCTGCGCTTTTGTGTTTATCGACACAACATCCATAGGGCATTCTGCCAAGATCACCTTCTATAGAGTTAAAAAGCAATACGTATGAAAACAGTGTACGAAACACGAGGTATTATAGCATGCCTTGTTTGTGTTATGGCGATTGAATTGGTGGTACTGATTCTGCCGCCGGATCTCCGCGAGTGGGTAATCAAAGAAAACGGGCCGATCGAAAACGCCTCGGTCGTCGGCTATCTGCTTGCTGTCTGCTGGCTGTGTATCACGGGTTTTCGCAGACGCAGCGTTCAGGGGTATTTCCTGTCTGCCTTACTGGTGTTCAGCCTGGCCCTGCGAGAGCTTGATTTCCACGAACGGTTTACGACAATGGGTATCTTCAAGACCCTCTTTTACGTCAGTCCGAAAGTGCCAATTACAGAAAAAATAATCGTTTCGACCATCGTGCTCACCATATTCGCTGCTCTCTTCTGGTACGTGAAAAAATATGGCTCCGGTCTTATTCAAGCCCTTCGCCGGAGAGAAAACTGGGCGATTTGTATAACCATCGCCATAGCCTTAGCGGGCATAACCAAAACGCTGGACGGCTCTTCCGGCGGAATCAACGAATGTTGCCTGTCCTTCCTGCATCTCAACTCGGCAACCGTTGCCTGGGTCTCCGAAGAGGTGCTGGAACTTGCCATTCCCCTGTTTATTCTTCTGGCCATCTATTATACGACGTTGGTCGGCACAGCAAAATCAGCATCAACCAAATAAGACAGACCTACCCCGTTAAGATTGTCATGATGAAGATCTGAATTTTTCATCAATTGATAAACTCAAAGTGTCTGTGATCTCAGATTGGGCTAGATACAAGATGGAAGGAAGGCTGGATAAATTTTTTTTTGCCTGCCAAAAGTGGCTGTTTATTTGAAATCACTTTTTTTCTCAAGCTGAAGTTGCAGGGCCTCTGGATCTGTTATCGGCATCTTACAGGTAAAGTCGCAACAGACATAAGCCGTTGCTTTACCATCAAGAGGTGTAACTGTTTCCATAAATGGGAGGTTTTTAGCAAGGTAGGCCTGGTTATCGGCCCCATCAGCCAGCAGGACGAAGCGGGCTCTGTCAAAAATATTATCAACAACTCGCAAAAGTGTTTCGGTATCATCTTTTCCCCTGCTGCCTGCAATCACGACCTGAGTTGGTTTGGTGTGGATATTTCGCCAGGCGTTAAGCATAAGCGGCAGGGCAGGGGGGTAACGATTGATTGATCCGCTAAAAGATTCCACGAGTTTTTCGGCCATCTGCAGCCATTGAGTATTATTGTGCAGCATTCCAAGGCGTAAGAGATTGTGAACGGCCACAGAGTTTCCGGTGGGCTCGGCACCGTCGTAATCGCTTTTCATCCTTACCTTGATACTGGGGTCGGTCACACTGTCGAAAAAAGAGTTTTCATTTTCATTCCAGAATAATTCAATTTGCCGCGCTGTCAGCTCCGTAGACCATTTGAGCCATTGGGGGTTGTGACTTGTCTGGTACATTTCAAGCAGTCCATCTACAAGGTATGCGTAGTCAGTAAGTTGCCCTGCTGCACCTGCTTTCTTATTTCGGTAGCGGCGCTGTAAGGTGTTGGTTGTACTGTTGTAAAGATTGTTCTTGAGAAAATTTGCCGCATGCTCTGCTGCTACCTCGAGCTGCGGTTCTTGCAAGATCCTGCTTCCTCTGGCCAGAGCCCCGATCATCATGCCGTTCCAGGCGGTGGGATGTGGTGCCGTTTGAATGAGAAGTCAATTGTGTGTAAGAAAGTGGAAATATGGTGTAAGGTTTGCTTTACATTCTATGGTCTATGTTGAGTTCATCTATATCTTCACCATAAAGGAGTAACCATGCAGACGAAACAGATTGATCCGACCCCTGAGGCCTATTCTTATCCACTGCTTATCAAGAATTTATTGCTTACCCCGTTAAGTTATTATCCAGACCAGAAAATTATCTACCGAGATCAGCAGGAATTCACCTACAGCCAGTTCGGCAAGAGGGTGGCGCAACTCGCCCACGCCCTGGTTGCCCTCGGCGTCAAACCCGGCGATACGGTGGCAGTGATGGACTGGGATTCACACCGCTACCTCGAATGCTATTTTGCCGTGCCAATGATCGGGGCGATTCTGCACACCGTCAATGTCCGACTGTCAAGCGAACAACTGCTCTACACCATCAACCATGCCGAAGACGATGTCCTGCTCGTCAACACTGAATTCGTGCCGATGCTCGAAGCCATCAAAGATAAACTGTTGAGCGTGCGGAAGATTGTTCTCCTGTCGGATTCAGGAGAAAAGCCGGCAACCAGCCTGGTTCTCGACGGGGAATATGAGGCTCTGTTGCAGCAGCAACCGGAATCCTACGATTTCCCCAATTTTGATGAAAACAGCATTGCGACAACTTTTTACACCACCGGCACCACCGGCCTGCCTAAAGGCGTGTTCTTTAGCCATCGGCAGCTGGTGCTCCACACCTATGGGGTACTTTCCGCCGTCGCCGGTTTTGAGCCCAGATGTCGAGTCAGCTCTGATGATGTCTATATGCCGATTACGCCGATGTTTCATGTCCACGCATGGGGAATGCCGTATCTCATGACATTGCTTGGGGCTAAACAAATCTATCCGGGAAAATACGATCCCGCTTCTCTGTTAAAGTTTGTTACCGAGTATAAGGTGAGCTTTTCCCATTGTGTGCCGACAATCCTCCATATGCTGCTCTCCCATCCGGCTGCGGCAGGCAGTGATCTGACCGACTGGAAGGTGATTATCGGCGGCTCCGCCCTGTCACGAGGCTTGTGCAAGCAGGCCCTGGGCCACGGTATCAATGTTTTTACCGGCTACGGCATGTCGGAAACCTGTCCGATTCTTACCCTGGCGAACTTCAAACCGCATATGCTGCAATGGCCGGAGGATGAACAGATAACCATCCGATGTCGAACAGGACTGCCGATCAGTAACGTTGAGCTCAAACTGATTGATCCGGATGGACAAGCGGTTGCCCATGACGGCAGATCGACAGGGGAGGTAGTGGTTCGCTCGCCATGGCTGACACAGGGCTATTTAAAAGATGATGAAAAAAGCAGGGAACTCTGGGAGGGAGGGTGGCTGCACACCGGCGATATAGGGTATATTGATAAAGATGGATATCTGCAGATTACCGACCGGTTAAAGGACGTGATCAAGACCGGTGGGGAATGGATTTCATCGCTTGAACTCGAAGATATAATCAGTCAGCATCCGGGAGTAAGCGAAGTGGCGGTAATCGGCATAAAAGATCGCAAGTGGGGCGAACGGCCAATGGCCCTGGTGGTCCCCAAACAGGTGACGGAAAAATCTCTGACCGAAGATGATATCAGGGCCACCGTCCAACTCGCCATTGATAAAGGTATCCTGCCCAAGTATGGTATGCCGGAAACTATCACCCTGGTAGAGCAGATTGCCAAAACGAGTGTCGGAAAACTCAACAAGAAACAGATGCGCCATGATTATGGCAATATAATGTAAATCGCCGTAGGGGCACACACAAGTGTGCCCCTATATCGACTTTTTAGGCTAAATACATGGTGCAAAACGACATAATTGTCCAGGGGATTCCGTTTGATCGCAACTCTTCCTTCAAGCGTGGACCCGCGTCGGCACCAGCCTGTATTCGCGAGGCACTTTTTAGCAACTCGGCGAACATGTGGACGGAATATGGTCTTGATTTAGAAGAAAACAATCGCTGGCATATGCAATCTGATCTTGCTCTATCAAAAGCAGGCGAAGAGTTTACTTATATACAGCAACAAACCAGTCGCCATCTTCATAATGGCCTGCGGGTAATCTCTCTGGGCGGGGATCATTCAATAACCTACCCCCTGATTCAGGCCTATGCCGAGAAATATAAGAATCTTAATGTCTTGCATCTGGACGCTCATCCGGATATCTACGATGAACTGGATGGCAATCGTTATTCGCATGCTTGTCCTTTTGCCCGGATTATGGAAGATTTTCCAGAGATCAGGCTGGTTCAGGCAGGCATTCGTACTGCAACCGGTCACCAACGGGAACAGGCTGCTCGTTTTAACGTCGAGATGATTGAAATGCGCAACATAGAGCAATTACAGCAGGTTTTTTTCGACGGCCCGGTCTATCTTTCGCTTGATATGGATTGCCTCGATCCTGCTTTTGCCCCGGGAGTTTCCCATTATGAACCGGGTGGGATGACTACCCGTGAAGTTATCCATAGTATCCAGAAACTCACCGGGAATCTGGTAGGAGCTGATATCGTCGAATATAATCCTGAAACTGATCTGCAGGGGATAACCGGTATGGTCGCCGCCAAGTTACTCAAAGAAATTCTCGGCAAAATGCTGCCATTGTGACGCTTTGACGAGTAAGACAACATCCAAAAATTGACAATTCGTTCAAATGATTTTGACATAAAAGACTAACCGGGTAGCAAGCCGGGTGCGTCAAAGGGAATCCTTCTGCGATTCATTCAGCCAGTCGATAAATCTTCCTCTTGTTTTCTTAAATAAAATCCGCTCGAAAATTTCTCGGTCGTAGAGGTAGAGACAATACCTGATTGAAGTGAAAGGACTGAATATTTTATCGGGATTTTCTTTGCTGAAATGTTCGTGAAACTCTTTGACGATGTTGAGATTTTCGTTCAAGCATTGATGGAAATCCGACTTTTGAAAACCGCTGTGCAGTTTTAGGATATCATTGACAAAGTTATCGACCTTGAAGCTGTCGAACTCAAAATCTCTGAAAAAGTGGCCGGCGATCCGTAAGAAATTAAAAGCATTCAAGGTTTTTGTGGTGGTCGGTGGCGCATCTTCGGGCTGCTCGATTATCGGCGCCACAATTTCTTGATGCATCAGTTCTATCGTGGCGTTGCGGATTTCCTTGAATTCCCGGTCAGCAAGCTCAAAAAGCGCAGAAAGGATGTTGATCCGGCGCTTCAGGTCAACAGGAATTGATTTCTTGTATTTAATCTTGTGATCCAGCACACTCCATGCGTCCTGAACAAGGGATCTGATCTGCACTTCGAAGGAATTGTCCGCATACGGCAAGTACTTCGGCAAGGACGTCATCGCATCATTCAGGGCCAGGTCCATATGCAGACCTTTGTAACCGAAAACTTCTTCGGTATTTTCCATTGTGGAAATTTTATTGGTAATGTTGAGAATGTTGAAGTGCTGCTGAAGCATCTCCGACAGCCAGGTAATTTGGTCTTCATAGAGACAAACGATGCGGATGCCAATCAAATCAGTGATAAAAGACTTGATCTCGTACGGCACTTCCTCGGCTTCTAGTCTGTTCCGGTATTTGCGATGAAATTTTTTGATGCACTCATCTTTATCCTTGACCCGACCTTCTATTTTCGTCACCTCATCTATGCCTGATTTGTTGATTAATGCGTTGATAAGGCGGATATAAATGTTCTTGGCAGCAAAAAAATGCTTTCGGTTGCTATCGTAATAGTTTCTGAAGGCGTGTTTTTCCTGTTCGAAATCCAAAGAGGCCATGGTTGGTTTCTCTCTCATTTACTGAGCTGTGAACGTTGTTATCTCAGCAGTATCAACCAGCCCAAATTGTTTTCTTACGGCATGAACCGTCTCCATTCCTTGTGAATTCAAGCCAGTCAAGATTTCAATCTTCAATGGCTCGGATAAAAGACTTTTTGTGCCGAGCAAAATGCTGAATCGGTCAGATCGGATATGCTGATGAGATGTTGGCATGTTTCCCATGCTGAAATCAAGTTAAAAATATTCTTGTCTTCGATATCAGAAAAGATTTCATAACTCATACATCCCTTTTCCTTTTTTGGCTGCTGCAGCAATCCAAGGAGTGTGAGTAGAACCTCTTTTTGCTTTTCCGGAAGAACATTCATGACTGTTCTGATTATGACCATTGTCTTCCTCATATGATATTTTTGTCAGCCGGTGTAACTGACGATTTGCCCATCATGACTATGACCCGGTGTTTCACCAATTCTCGCTCCAGCACGATTACTTTGTCGGTTATGCGCCTGCCGTCCATCTCCAGCCAAATGACGCCGTGCTCACAGCCGGAAGGATTTTCCACCTCGATCGCATAAATTGTCTCCCCATGCCGATAGTTGAGGCTAAAGCGCGGCCAGCTTGACGGGATGACCGGATCAATTTCCATCAAATTACCGCGCACCTTAAGCCCAAGGACCTCTTCGATCCAGGTCCGGTACATCCATGCCGCTGCCCCGGTATACCACGACCAGCCGCCCTGACCGATCCGTCCCGGCAACCGGTAAACGTCGGCGGCGACCACATAGGGTTCAACCCCGTAATCCCAGACCGCCTTTGCGTCGCGGGCGTGTTCGATCGGATTGAGCAGTCGCAGCAGTTTCACCGCCCGTTCTCCATCGCCTTTACGGGCCATGGCCATAGCCATCCACAGGGCGGCGTGGGTGTACTGGCCACCGTTCTCGCGCACCCCCGGGGGATATCCCTTGATATAGCCGGGTGAAGGTTTCGAGTGATCGAAGGGAGGGGTAAAAAGCAGTACCAATCTTTCATCCTCATGGACAAGATAGTGCCAGGCCGATTCCAGCGCCAGTTCTGCGCGGTCGGGATCGGCGACACCTGACAGCCATGCCCAGGACTGGGGCAGGGAATCGATTATCGCCTCGGTGCCCGCGCTCGATCCGAGCGGAGTGCCGTCATCGAAGGTGCCCCGCAAATACCACTCACCATCCCAGCCGACCCGTTCGATTCGTTCGATCAGGCTGTCTCTTTTCACAAGATAATCCCGGCTGAGTTCCGGTTGGTGTATAAGCTTTGCCAGCTCAGCCATTCCCAGTAGACAATCGCAGAGGAACCAGGCCAGCCAGACACTCTCTCCTTTTCCTCCTACGCCGACCAGGTTGAGGCCGTCATTCCAGTCACCGGTTCCAATCAGAGGAAGGCCATGGGGACCGATTGTCAAGCCGTGGTCGACGGCTCGCCGGCAGTGCTCAAAAAGGGTGGCCCGTTCCAGGCTGGTTTCAGGGGTGGAGAATTGCTCGTCCTGGTCATTCGTCAGTAAGTCACCTTTTAAAAAGGCGATCTCCTGCTGCAAAATATCGCCGTCACCGGTGGTGCGGACATATTGTGCGACCACATAGGGCAGCCAGAGCAGATCGTCGGATATTCGTGAGCGTATTCCGGCTCCGGCCGGTTCATGCCACCAATGCTGGACATCCCCCTCAACGAACTGTCGGCTTGCCGCCCGCAGGATCTGGTCACGGGCGATCTCGGGCCTGCTATAGAGAAAGGCCATGACATCCTGCAACTGATCGCGAAAGCCGAAGGCGCCGCCGGACTGGTAAAAGGCGGAGCGTCCCCAGAGGCGGCAGCTGAGCGACTGGTATTGCAGCCAGCGGTTGATCAATAGGTCTGCAGCCAGTTCCGGGGTGTGTACTTCAATGGTGCCGAGCAGCGCATCCCACCAGGATTTGGTCTCTTGCAGGGCGTCTTCCACCGCATGATTTTCACTAAAGCGGAGCACCAGTTTCCCGGCCTCTGCGCTCGATTCCGCCTGTCCCAGCATGCAGGTGATATACTTTTGCTCGCCTGGGGGTATGGTCAGGGAAACCCGGAGTGCCGCGCAGGGATCCAGCCCGGCTCCGACCCGCCCAGAAAGCTTGGTCAGCTCCATAGCCGCGGGTTGTGTCAACGAACTATTGCGGCCGATAAAGGCGGTGCGGTCACCGCTGTATGAATCGGCCTCGGGAGTGATGGCGACAAAGGCTACTCTGTCGCCGTATTCGGGGTGGTAGCGGTTTGTGACCAGCATAGCCTGGTTCTCGTTATCCCAGTGGGTTGCAATATGCATCTGGGAGGTCTCGCGGTTCTCGCCCAGGGTCAACTCGACATAATAGGTAATTGACAGCCTCCGCTTGGAGGAAGAGGCGTTGATCAGCCGCAGACGCTGGAGTTTGATGGGAGTACCGCCTGTCTCGTCCACCGGAACAAAGACGGTAAGTTCCTGTTCGATACCGTGGCTGTTATGCTCAAAGACCGTATAGCCGGCTCCATGCCGGGCCCTGTAGGCGGTCTTTTCCCGGATCGGCGCTGCGGTCGGCGACCAGTAGACGCCGCTCTCCTCGTCACGGATATAGAGGGCTTCAGTGGCAGGATCGAGCACCGGATCATTCGACCAGCCGGTCAAGCGATTGCGCTGGCTGTTGCCGTACCAGGTGAAGCCGGAGCCGGTTTCACTGACCATGGTGCCAAAGGTCGGGTTGGCGATAACGTTGACCCAGGGCGCCGGGGTATTGGTGTCAGGGCCGAGATAGACCGCGTATTCCCGACCGTCCGGGGTAAAGCCGCCGAGGCTGTTGAAATAGTTCAGCTCCATAAAGGGGAGCGGGGCTGATGCTTCCGGGCGGCCACGTTTTGTTGGGAGTTTTTCCAGAAGTTGCGGAATTTCCACCGGCACGCCTAATTGCTGGGAAAGAGGGCCGCGTGCTGCCACCAGCACAACAGCAGATACTGCTTTCAGGAGTTTCTGGTCTTCTTCCGGGATTTGCGGCAGGCTCCTCAAAAAGATCGCCCCGGGTTGATTCAAGAGAGTATGGCTCTGCACCAGCTGTTCGAGCCTCTCCTGGAGTGGTCGCTGATAACTCCCCGCCTCCTCGTTAAGGATTATCAGATCAAATGATAAACCATGCATCCGGAGATAGGTATGGGCCTGAAGCATCTGCCGAACCAGGCTGATTTCCCGGGTTTCGCCGATGGTGATGAGGATCATCGGCCAATCTCCCGAGATGCCGTAGGGCCACAAGCCGGCCTGACCTTTGTTATTTTCAGCAAGTCGTCTGGCAGAAGCCCGCATCAGTGCATTGGGAAACAGCAGATGACTTGCCAGTTGCTGGAAACGGCGGGCGTCTTCCGGTTGGATACGCAGCATTTGCTGCTGTTGCTGGGCCGAATGCCAGGCGAATTCCATGGCCCGCTCGGTGTCATGGGGATCGTTGTATTTATCAAGCAGCAATAACACTTGTTCCCGGCTTGACCCGGCAGCGAGTATGAGACAGATCTGCACTCGCCCGCCCGGCGCGAGGCTGATACTTTGTCGCAGGCTCAGAATCGGATCGAGAACAAAGCCCTGGCTGCCGCCAAGCTCCTGCCTTGCTCCCATAGGGTTTGCCGCCGTCAGACCGCGGCCGATGAAACGAACCCGGTCGGTTTCAAACTGCCATCCCTTTCCTTCCAGAGTTGCGTTGGTATTTTCCTGCAAGTTCAGCCTGTGGGCGATGTAGAGGGGTGGGTCGTTTTCGCTCCTTGATCGCCGCCAGGCAAGCAGTGCTTTTTGCTTTGGCAGGGCCTCGGTCTGGATAAAGAGTTTATTGAAGGCCGGGTGCTGAAGGTCCGCATTATGTGGCGCCATGGCCAGTTCGACATAGCTGGTAAGGTTGAGCCGGCGGGCGTGACCGGAGTGGTTGACCAGGGTGATCCGCCGTATCTCCACATCATCCTCCGGCGAGACAATGATCGCGGTTTCACTGGAGATACCATTAACAGTACGTTTAAATACCGCCCGATCAAGGGCAAAATCCACCAGATAGCCATCTACCTTACCGCCGACTGGATGATAGGTAGTCGACCAGAGACGATCGGCATCGACCTCATGGATATAGCAGAAAATTCCCTGGGTATCGCAGGTCGGATCGGATCGCCAACGGGTAAGTTGGCGGCTGCCCCACTGACTATAGCCGCCGCCGCTGTTGGTGATCATCACCCCATAACGGCCGTTGCTGAGCAGAAGCGTCCTGGGCAAAATGGTGTGGGGGGTGGTAATGGCAGTCCCTGACGGGGCCACCAGGTCGACAGCCAGAAGTTGCGGTTCACTCTGCCTAATCGAGATGAGATGAATCGGCGGCAGGGTGGGGATGCGTTCCTGGAGCAGCGCCGCAAAGGCACGAACCCTTGGATCGCTATGGAAACGACGCGGGAACGGGTTATTATGGAGAAGGTTGGTCAGAGCCAAAAAGGCCATGCCCTGGTGATGGGCCATATAGGCCTCGATAATTATCCCTTGTTTGAAGGTCTTGCTCGAAAAATCGCGCTGTGGCTGTCGGCTGAAATCCATTGCTTCGAAATAGCCGTAATCGCCAAGTAAATTGAGGTTGTTCAGTCGTTTCAGATTCCGTACGACCGCATCGGGTGCAAGGCCCAAAGCCAGCAGAGAGGCATAAGGAGCGACGACCGGGTGTTCCTCCATGCCGCGTTTCAGGGCGAGGGCCGGCACGCCGAATGCCTTGTATTGATACGTTTTGTCCAGGTCCAGATCGGCAAAGGCGGACTCGGAAATACCCCACGGTACCCCATGCGTGCGCCCGTAGGCGATCTGGATCGCCACGGCATTTGCTGCCGCCTTGTCGAGGAGTGAGTTGGGGTAGGAGTGCTGAAAGAGAAGCGGCATCAGATATTCGAACATGGTGCCGGTCCAACTGAGCAACACTCGCTTTCGGCCGGCTACACCGGCTGCACCATAGGGTCGGCTGAGGGTAAACCAGTGTTCCAGAGGGACATCACCCCGAGCTATGGCTACGAAACTGCCAAGTCGCGATTCGCTCGCCAAGAGATCGTAGCTGGAGCCGTCAAGGCGGCTGGTGGAAACATTATAACCGATAGCAAACAGTTTGCGTTTGGCGTCGTAAAGAAAACGCATGTTTGTCCCGGATGTCAGGGCGGAGATATTCGTCATCAATTGCTCGGCACTCGCCAGGGTTTCGCCTGCCAGCCATTGCGCGGTGGCGAAGGCTTCTATCAGGCGATCGAGCCAGAACGTAAGTGTCGGGCAGGTCTCCGGGGAGTTTTGCCGAATGTTCTGCAGAAGGAGGATGGAGTCGATTTTACCCTGCGCCAGCCGGGTGAGCGATGGCGCTCGGGACAGGTCGTGGTTGATGGCTGATATGGCAAATTCACCCAGCGGGGCGAGTTCTGCCACTGTTTTTTCGGCAAGGATGAGGGTCCAGGCAAGATAACGCTCCGCAGTCGTTTTCCAGGCGGTTGCCTGGTCTGCCAGTTCTTTCGCCCAGGGGGTGGTCGTCGCCGAAGTCACAAGAGGCTCGACGTCGAGTGTCATCCGGTCGACGCGGTGCAGCAGCTCGACCAGGGAGGAGGGAGGTGCATGCCATTCGGCGAGCAGTGTGTCAAGGGTCTGGTGACTAAAATCGCTCATCCCTTCCCGGGTGACAAGCTGCTTCAATATCTCGCCGGTGTCGACCATGCCGGCAAAGGCCTTGCCGTCAATAAGCGGATCGTGTACCAGCTCGTCGAGACCCTGACGCAAGGCCCACAGGGCGCCCAAGAGGTTGCCGCTGTCGACCGTGGAGACATAACGGGGTTCTAAGGGAGTCAGGGTCTGGATATCGTACCAATTGAGAAGATGTCCCTGATATCTTTCGAGGCGGCCGATTGTTGTCATGGTTCCGGCCAATCGTCTCAAGACCTGGTCAAGTGTCAGGTAACCGCAATCATAGGCTCCCATGGTACTGGCCATATAGAGGCCGATATTGGTCGGACTGGTTCGCATGGCCAGGCGATCCTGATGGGCTACCTGGTAATTGTCCGGCGGTAGCCACGAGGTATTGTCGCTGACAAATGCCGAAAAAAAGTGCCAGGTCCGCCGGGCAACCTGCCTGAGCAGGCGGCGGTCCGCTTCCGAAAGAGGGCTGCCGCTTTTCTGTTCGACCGGCCGCCGGTTGAGAAGCCAACCGATCAGGGGAGAGAAAAACCAGAGGGCGAGCCAGGGGGTGGCAAGCGGCAGGCTCTTCGGCGTAAGCAAAAAGAGAGTCCAGGCCGCGATGATACTAAAAAGACTTGTCAAAGCCAGGCGGGCAACAAAGAGAGACTGCCGCCCTGCGCCATTTCTTTGTCCATCCCCTCTTAAACTGGTCGCCTGGGCGGTCCATTGCAGCAACCGGCGCCGTGAAATCAACCGCCGGTAGCCGACCCGGGCAATGGCATCGAGGGTCACCACTGCCTGGTGGGGCATCAGAGCCGCATCGGTCATTGCCCGCAAAATGTCGTGACTCAACTTGCCGAGGTCAAAATATTTCAATCCTTTTATGGTGGTGGCCATGGTGAAGGGCTGGGCCAGAGGATGAAAGATAAGTTGCAGGCCGATCAGCAGGGTGGCACACGCTCCCATCCGTGGGGAAATGAGCCAGGATGCCAGGAGCAACGCCATGCCGGTGGCCGGCAGCAGGCTGCGGCGCAGATTGTCGATAATCTTCCAGCGGTTCAGAAGCGAGAGTGGATTTGGACCCCGACCGGCGGGCGCCAGAGGCACACGGGGGAAAATCCATCCGGCGATCTGCCAGTCCCCCCGAATCCAGCGATGGGCCCGTTTGGCATAGCTCTGATACCCCTGGGGAAAGTCATCAAAAAGCTCGATATCGCTGGCCAGACCCACTCGAACATGAGCACCTTCGATCAGGTCATGGCTCAATATCCAGTTTTCCGGGAATCGTCCCGACAGAATCCGGCTGAAAGCGCGTACATCGTAGATGCCTTTGCCCTGGTACGAGCCCTCGCCGCTGAGATCTTGATAGACATCGGAGACAGCTTCGGTATAAGGGTCGATGCCCACGGCGTCGGCGAAGAGACGGCTGAAGGTCGAACTACTCGTGCTCGTCAGGGTCGGACTCACCCGCGGCTGGATGATGGTGTAGGAACCAGAGACGATGTGTCCTGTCTCGTCGAAGCGCGGTTGATTAAGGGGGTGGGCCAGGGTTTCGACCATCCTGCGGGCGGTGGCGTGGGGCAACTGCGTGTCACTGTCTAAGGTGATGATGAAACGGATGTTCATCAGGTAGTCCGGATTCCCAACATAGACGAGATGCGGCGCGTTCTCGGGGCGTGTGCCTTCGATAAGACAGTTCAGTTCCTCCAGTTTACCGCGTTTACGTTCCCAGCCGATGAATTTTTGTTCGGATTCGCTCCAGGTACGATCGCGATGGAAGAGGAAGAAACGTTCGCCGCCGTGACGGCGGTTGAGGGCTTCAATACTTTCTCTTACTTCTCTGAGCAGGAGGCTGTCGTCGTCGAGGGAAAGCGAGGCGGCATCAATATAATCAGAAAACAGGCTGAACAAAAGATTCGTTTCTTTATTGGCCAGATAGCGAATCTCCAGCTTCTCAACCTCGGATTGAACCGTCTTGCTATCGATCAGCATCATCGGTATGACCACCAGGGTGCGAAAACTATCGGGAATCCCAGAATCGGCGAAATCCATTTTGGCTAATGGCCGGGGCGGCAGAATGCGAGTGATCAGGTAATGTACCACCTCGATTGCCAGCTGGCTGACTGGAATCAGCAGCAGCACTATCAATCCGAAAAAGATGGTGGGGGACCGTCCGGCCGGGCCTACGCCCGGATGCAGGGCGAAGACGATGACCAAAAAGAGGAACAAGGTAAAGAAAAAACCAATGGCGAGAAAATAGACCGCGGTGTGATGGGCAAAGATCCATGCCGAAAAACGGTAGCGGTATGTTTCTTTAAAGGAGAGAAGTTGGGCCAGCTCAGCACGTCCTTCACCGATCAACCAGGTACCGACGTGACTGTTACGTTCAGCACCGGTTTTTGCTTCCCCGGCCTGTTTGGCCAGCTTGATGACCTGACCGGCTATCTCTTCCTCGGGTTGACCGGCACCAAGGGCGATTGCTTCAACCGCCCCCCGACAACGATCTCGGGTGGCGAAATCCATATTGGGATAGACACCGGATGGGTCCGTTCGTAATATCTGTTCAACCTGGCTGAGTTTTTCGAAGATCTCCCGCCAGTCCAAAAGAGCCAGCTGACGCAGACTGGTAAAGGCATTGCCGCAGGTTAACTGATCCCTGGTCTGGCGGTTTAATTCACGCTGGCTAAGATCATTAAAGGGGGTTTTCAGCGTTCGCTCGAGCCAGTTCTGGACCGGGGACAATGCGGCCGCCACATTATAGAGCAGGCCGATCAATTGTACGCCGAAATAGGGGCTGGGCTTGGTCTCTGCCAGGGTAAGCTCGGAGAGAAATGCAAAGAGTTGGTTGGAATCACGACGATTGGCGGTGATCAGCCGGTTCGCCCAGAAGTCGGCCAACTGCCGATCACGAAGATCGGCCAGGGCAGTGACGGCCAGACTCTGGATGCTTTCAATAAGGGCGATACGCAGCATCTGGGGAATCGCCCAGAGCTCTCCAATGGTCAGGGTGCGCACTGCTTGATGGCTATTGAGAAAGGCAAGAATATTGTCCCGATCCAGATACAAATCCACATGGCTGACAAGGTTTTTGGCCAGACCGTAGATGCACGGTAACCCCCGATAGGGATCGGAGGCCAGGCTCGGCAGTTGTTGGAAAAATTTCCGAGGAAGGTTGAGCAGCACATCGCGGACATTTTCCTCAAGAATGTATTCGTTATCAAGGATCCAATCGGCTGCGGGGGTGGCTTTTTGTTCAAGACGACTCGCTGCACTGAGATCGATGCATACCTGACGAAGCCATTTCCGTGTTTGCTTGATACGTTTGAGCAATCCGGTATTAGGTGAAGGATGCTGCTCGACCTGTTGCTCAGCGGCATGCCGCCTGGCGTGTTCCTGGATCTGGGAATGGGACAGTTTTTGATTCTGCGTCCGGGCCTCCAGACGACGCTCACGTTTGGTATGCAGGACAAAAAGCGCAGGAGAGGTATCACCGCTTTCACGCAATATCGCCATCGGCACCGGTAGCAGATCAGCCGACACATTGACAATAAGGACGGCTTCTCCGGCTACGAGCCAGCGGAGCTGATTGTTCACAATGGTGCGTGCAACGCCAAATCTTTCACGTCGGAACAGGGCGAGAACCGCCAGTCCGCCGCCAACGGCACATATCAGGACAACTCCCGCAAAAAGAGCGATATCCCAAGTTGGAAGCAATTGCAGCCATTGCAGAAAAAGTCCGATACCGGTGCCGAATGCCCCGAAAAATATGGCCGCAAAACCTACTCTTAGGATCAGACGCCGTAAAAACGGATCTACTGTTTGAGTGACTCCGTCGGCATCTTTATGTATCAGGGCGGCGGCCTTAAATCCTTTGCGTGCCAGTGCCAGAAGGGCTTTTCGGGCTCCATCCTGTTGTGCATAATAACCGGTAATGATAGTGCGGCTCAAATTCTGTCCCTTCTTTCTTTGTGTTTCCCAGATGGCTGGACAATATGAATAATCATACCAAAGCAAGCCCTGTGCCAGGTTCTCTTTACCTCATGTTATATGTCTATACTTTTGATATTGTACGATAAAAAATACAAAATAATGAATACTGTTGTCGGAGTTGCCCATTGTGTAACGGTCATATATAACCAATGGCCATATATGACCGTTCATCGTCAATTTGGCCGAACTGGCTGATGAACCATAGACGCACTTCTAAAATGAGTAGAAAAATTGCTGCCTCGATCATTGACTTCTTCCGCCTCCGAACCCCATACCACCGCCTTAGTACAAACCGGTATAGTATAATTTCGCCTGGTGGATTATAGTAGACGTTAGGTGAAAAGAATGTACCACACCAAGATCATTAGGGACTTTGTGTTGCGTGGCATTTTTCGCCCGCTTTTTTTTATTGCTTCATGGGTATTGAACCAGGATTCTTTATAGTCCATAAGCCTCCTGAGCTTTATCCAAACGATAAAATCGATCCGAAAAATGAAGATGGAGAGCTTCAAATGAAGAATGATCCATCCCCTGCGCTCTATGGCACAAGAGAATTAGAGTCTCTAAAGAACCAACTGATTACGCAGTCTTTTTTCTCACTTTTCGACGTAATTCTCACCTCCTTCCACGAACCGGTCATAGTGCTTGATGCGGACTTGAAGGTGGTGCGGGCCAATCATCCTTTCTACCGAACCTTTCAGGTCAATGCCGGTGAGGTTGAAGGGGTAATAATATACGATCTCGATAACGGGCAATGGGACATTCCCGGACTGAGAGAGTTACTGGAAAACATCCTTCCTGAAACTTCGAAATATGATGATTTTGAGGTAGAGCATGACTTTGGAACTCTGGGTTATAAGATACTCCATTTTAATGCCAGATTGATCTGTAGTGATGACGATCAGATTCAGCTTATCTTTTTGGCGATTGCCGATGTAACAAACCTTGAATTTAACCGAAGAGGTCTTGAGCAGCTGGTCGAAAAGCGGTTGGTCGATCTTATCGAGGCACAAAAAGAGGCAGAAACGGCCCTCACCTTTCATCAGCTCCGAAAACATCCCCCCTTGTAAAAGGTCATATATAACCAAAGGCTCATATATGACCTTTTGGTTTCACTCTGTTAAGCCGCCAGTCTTTTGCTTTTTCGTCTAAACTACTCAAAATTGCTGGGTGACGCGTGGAATGTATTGAGAATAGGAATCCAGGCACGATGATTGCTTCATAATAGAATGACAAACCTCTAGGCATAACACGCTGAACCGATTTGGGGTCCACATCTGCTGCCCCAAAATGGCATGAACCGGAAAAGCCCCGCCTGTCAACGGTTTTATGTCAGGTCAAAGGGTTGCCCTGTAGCCATCAACACGCTTGACCAGAGCCGTCCGGCGGGATCCACTTTTTTCCGACGCAGTACCGCCATGGGGATGGGCACATGGGTAAAACGGTTATTCCAGTGACCGACCAGCATATTGGTAAAGCCGGCCATGCCGGCATGCACCGCATAATGACCAAGTTGCAGGCAGAAAGCGGAATCATAGGCTGAGGCTGGTGTGGAGCGGATCATGTAGCTTGGGTCGATGTATTTAAGGGTCAAGTCCATGTTGATTGCCTTGAAATGCGCCTTGATTTCATCGCGCAGCACCAGACCGATATCACCCAGTTTACGATTCCCGGAGGCATCCTCCCCCAGGTCATCGCTTAACAAATTCTGGCCAGCACCCTCGCCCACCACAATCACGGCGTGACCGCGCTGGCGCAACCGTTTCTCCAAGGCTCTGAGCAGGCCCTCCAGGGTAAACTCCACCTCCGGGATCAAGCAGAAATTAACCTCGGAGTTGGCAAGGGCCGCCGAGGCCGCGATAAAGCCGGATTCCCTGCCCATCAGCTTGACCAGACCCACCCCGTTGCGAGCACCCACCGCCTCGACATGGGCGGTATACGTGGAGTGACGGGATTCAGAAACCGCGGTTTCGTAGCCAAAGGAGAGGTCCACATAGCTGATGTCGTTGTCTATGGTCTTGGGGATGGCTATGATGGCAATATTGAGCCCGCGCCGCTTAATTTCATCGGCAATGGCGGCAGCGCCTCGCAGAGTACCGTCTCCGCCAATGGTAAAGAAGATACCGATGTCCAGGTGCACCAGAGTATCGACCATGGTGGAAATATCCTGTGGTCCCCGGGAAGAACCCAGCAAACTGCCCCCCTGTTGATGGATAGATTTGACCAGTTCCGGGCTCAGTTCGATGGGGGCATGGTAATAGGCGGGATTCAAACCTTCAAATCCGTACCGGAACCCGTGCACTCTCTTGACACCGTAATGATAGTGCAGGCTTAACACCAGGGATCGGATTACGTCATTGAGGCCCGGACATATGCCGCCGCAGGTGACAATGCCGCAGGAGAGGGTGCTGGGATCAAAAAATATCTTTTCCTTGGGTCCGGCCATGTCAAAGGCCGGCGGCATCTGCCCGGCGTCAAGCAGCAGTTTGACCTCCTCAAGCATACCATGGTAGAGGACCGCGTCCCTGTCGGTGGTGAAACTGATGCCCTGCATGGGGTTGTCGTGGAGGCACTCGCCAAGCCTGTTCACCCTGAAATCATCGGGATTCATTGCCTATCTCCTTGGAGTCGACCCGCTTAAGCAAGCCATAACTGCGCCAAAGAAGCGAAAGTATTTCCCCCACTTATGTCCGGAATGATACTCAACTCGAGCACAGTGACCGCCGGGAGCTCGACGTGAAGGTCTTCCGTTTCGCTGGTTGCGCCTTGGGGACTGAAGTTCCACTGCTGCCGAACGATTTCTCGGTACGACTGCCCGCCATCCGGCGACCAACGCAGGACGTACTCTTGCGTGCGCTCAGTGCGGGACTCCACGAATTTCAGCCTGATCCGCTTAAGCCGTTGCGGATTGGCGAAGAGAAGCCGGATCGTCTGCTTTCCGGGAACTGTGGCACGCCACCCTGAGGCCCGACCGGGCAACAACGCGGACTCAATAGGATGAGCAGCATCCTCCGAGGTGATTTCCACCTCCGCGAGCCCCTCTATATTCAACCAGTCCTGGTCAAGAGATGCTGTTTCTTGCTGAACTGGGGTGATGATTCGCTTGCGCATCAATGTGTCTCCTGGTTACAAGCTAGAGAAGATAATTCATCTTATCCTACCTGTTTTAGGAACTACCGACAAGAGTTTGTGGTCTTTTAGACACTCCTTCAGGCTCAGATTCGACCAAATCAGACAATCAGGATGACACCTGGCTGTCCATAATACATGACAAGAAAATAGTATCGCCCTTACGGGCGGCTAACGTGAAAAGGAACAATTTTTCAGGAGGTTTTTACCTTAGATAGAAGGCAATTAATTGCGGCTCAAAATGCCGGTCTCCACACTGAATATTTGGGCCAACCTGTAAATTCTGCGGACCCAACGGGCCGCCGGATCGCTGATTAATTTGTTGGGCATTGGTCGTACAAAGACCCGATCAATATATCATCCTATATCGAATCATAAAGTGCAGAAGCGGTACCGGCAGTAAGGTGTTCTTGTTTTTTGTTTGCTCAAGGATTATCTGGGTGAGAATAAAGGCGGTGACGTCCTCCTTGGTCTTGGCATCGATGACCTTTACCTCGTGGCCCTTGCTGATGAGCTCCGAGATGTCGCTAAGGGTCACATATTTACTGTCCGACATGCTGTAGAGGCGCCTGTTTGCATATTTCTTGAAAATCAAACTGTCTGTCAAAATCCGCTTGCTCCCTAAATCTGCTTGCTCCATGTTTGTCTGTAAAAGTAACCTTGCAATGCAAAAACATACCGCATGGTACGTCATCCATATCCATCACTTGAAAGTACAGTACATGTAAGTACAAGATATAAAAAATTATCAGCGCTGTGTAAACCTATCTTTGCTGTTTTTTATTGTGCACCGCAACATATTTAGTTGACAAGCCTTTGCCTGCCACTAATTTTTACCAACTGACGATCATGCGTACCCAAAATACCTGGAAGCAGGTGAACAGCCCGATAAATAAAGACGGAGGATAACAAATGGACCAAAAACAGATTGCCAGACAAATGATTCAGTTCAACAAAACCGCTTTCGACAGCAGCTTCAGTGCCATGACCATGGTTTACGAGCAGAATGAGAAGATGTTCGAGACATTTCTCAGCCAATCCCCAGGACTGCCGGAAGAAGGTAAGAAGGCTGTTAAAGAATGGATGTCGGCTTATCGTACCGGGTGCAACGATTTTAAAAAGTTGGTTGATGACAATTATGCAAAAGTCGAAGAGTATTTTAATAAAGAGTAGACCAACAACATAATATGAGAAGACCCATTTGTGGGACCAAAATGGTCCCACAAAGGGTGCGCAAAGGAGAGTAAAGGGAATGTCGGCCACAAAAACAACACACAGTGAATCCAATCAGCTGACGGATGCATTCAGTGACGGATTTTCAGTTTTTGAAAATCTGTTTTCCGCTACCCAGGCCTACTGGGCCGGTATGTCAGGATATACCACCGATTTTTTCATTCCTTACCTGCTGGCCAGCCAGATATTTAACAGGGTCGAAGGTGAGCGTTTACTTGAGGAACCGCCAGTGGATAGTATTGGGCCTATCTTAAGCTGTTGCAAAACAATATTGAACTGATGGATCGCAGCATTAAAGGTACTGCGCACATGATGTCGGCCTATGCAGAGCAGGAGATGGGTGGCTTAACCGATGCATTGCAGCAGAGTTGCTTTGAACTAAAATACGAAAAGCTGGCCAGGTATACCAGACGTCAGGCAGAACTGCTGGATATGGTGGCCAATGTCTATCCCAGAATCATAGATGCCATCGAGTCTGAATATGGTTTTCATTTCGAGCGTGGTGAGCATGAGCTCCTTGATGAAACCGATCGCTTTTTACTCTACCGCGTGGCCCCATCATCAAACAAGTCAAAACGCGGGCTGACGCAAAACCTGTCTTGATTATTCCGCCCTTCGTGTTAGGTGCCAATATTCTCGGCTTCTTACCGGGTGAACAGCGCAGCTATGCGCACTGTTATGCCAACCAGGGATTTCCCACCTATATTCGCGTTCTAAAAGATATCGATTCTTCCCCAGCATTGCAGGTTATGACCGCAGAGGATGATACCAAGGATAACCGCCGCTTTTGTGAGGCTATCTTGAAAGTGCACGGTAAACCTGTCACTCTGAACGGCTACTGTCAGGGCGGATACACAGCCCTATGCAATCTGCTCAGCGGTCAACTTGATGGCCTGGTGGACGCTTTCATCACCTGCGTATCTCCCATGGATGGAACTCGCAGCAAAGGTCTGGCCCGTTTTCTGTCACAATTACCCCAACAATTCAACGATCTGTCTTATGGCACTAAAATACTGCCAAACGGAAACCATGTTGCCGACGGCAAGCTGATGGGATGGGTCTATAAGCTTAAAAGTATTGAACAGGAGATTCCCGCAGCCGCATTTTCCCGCGATTTATCGATGTTTGCCCGCCAAAAAAACGGTGAGTACAAGGTCAGTAAAACAGCTGCTGCCTTGAATTATTGGCTCCAGAACGAGCGCTACGACCTGCCTTTGGAGATCACCCGGATGAGCTTTGCCTCCTACAATGTGCCGATCACCACGGACGGCACTTTACCGGTAAAGTTGTTCGGCAATACACTGAACTTAAAACGATTAAAAGAGAAAAAGATTCCATGGCTGATTTGTTATGGCACTGAGGATGATCTGGTGGAAAAGGAAACAGCTCTGGCACCCCTTGACTTTATTGACGCCGAGGTAACACCCTTTCCCAAGGGGCACGTGGCTATTGCCACCTCCTGGTCCTTTCCTGAATCTGCCTGTGCCCTGCATACCCGCTTTGGTAAAGGCAACTTTCGCGGACCGGTTCTTTTCCATATGGACCTTGATGCCGCCCTCACCAAAGCAGCTCCGGAGAAGGTAGACAATCCCAACGCAGCCACGACCAAGACCGTTGCGGAGAAGGCAGACAAGGCCAATACAGTCACGAACAAGCTGGACCGGAACAACCGTGAAAATAAGCCGTAATTTCGTTCGGCTTCCACCTCTACTCCATGGTCAGAATGGACATGAAGGTGATGTGAACCGATGAATAGACAATTTTATGAATTCTGGGGCAACTACTTCACCAATGTTGCCCATGGTCAAAAGCAGCTTGAAGATATGTCCGGCTGGATGAAACATGGTTTCACCGGCACGAATGACATAACAGCGCTGTTCCGGCGCTGTTATGGCTTGAACGCGCCCGAACCAGGTGGCGCTCTGGATATACAAACCTGGCAGAAAGCCATCGCCGACTTTCAGCAGGCTTTTACCAAATTAGCCGAGCAATGGGGCTGGGTCACCCAAATCGAACACCAGAAAATAGTTGATAAATGCGCAGCACTCGAAAAAAAAGTAGAGCAGCAGCAAGTCACCATCACTCAGCTGCGTAATCTGCTGAATCAGGAGGGAAAAGGGCATGCCGAACTCTTTGAACTCTTTACAAGTACCTTCAAAGAGCAATGCAACCAGTTTAATGCGCTGATGGGGAGTATCAATACGATTGGTAAAGATAAGGTTGAACCTGATGAAAAAATATTTAGATCGCGCTAAAGGGCTGCAAAAAGCCGGAGATAAGCTCAGCAAAATATTTTCTGCTCAAAGAGAAAAAGGCCTTTCATGAATGAGAAAAAAGAAGATCCATTTGGTATGACGTCGTTGGTTGACACCTGGATAAAATCCATGGGCGATGTCTATGGCAACATGGTTGGCAAAAGCACCAACCCTAAAACCCAGGCAACCATGGAAACGACCTTGAAAAACTGGCAGGCCATAGCCGGTGCCATGTCGAGGCCGGAGTCGATCTCCTCGCTTCTTAAAGGCAGCGGTGCCATGCCGGAGATATTACTTAACCTGGCTCAGACCTCTTTGGTTGGTTTTGCGGAAATGCAAAAGAAGATGATGGAACGCCTCGACCGGGTAGGCGCCTCTGCTAAGGCCTATGAGTTCCAGGATATCGATGAAAATATTTTCCATATATGGACTGATATCTACGATAAAGAATTCAAACAATTTTTGCAGATCCCGCAACTGGGCTTGATGCGGACATATCAGGAAAAAGCCAATCAGGTGGTCGATAAATACAACTTTTTTCAGTCCACCCTTGCTGAATTTTTAAATCTTTTGGGCCTCCCTTTCAACCGGGCAATGCAGGTGATGCAGGATAAAATCGGCGAAATGGCTGAAAACGGCACTCTGCCCGAGGACAGCAAGGTCTATTACAACATGTGGGTTAGGGTGCTTGAAGGTCATTACATGACCCTTTATCAGACACCGGAATATGTTGAAACGATGGCCAGAACGATCAATGCGCTGGCTGATTTTTCCGCAGCCAAAAACGCTGTTCTCGAGGACATGCTGAGCCTGCTTCCGGTGGCCAGAAAATCAGATATGGATGACATGGCCCGGGAGCTGTATGAATTAAAAAAACGGCTTCGAAAGCTTGAGAAGGAACAAAAAAAATAACCCGCTGCCGATTAATTGGCTGATTTGACTTGCCGCTATCTTTTGGCACTCTTGGCATGAACCAGATTCGGCTGTGGAGAATGACCTGATCGGAAACGACACCTGTAACGTGCCAACATCCATTCATAAAAGGGGAAGCTTATGACGCAAGCCAAAATTCCTGTCGATTTGATTCTGTCAAAACTGGCAGAAGAGGCGGATAAGGTACAATCCCGCGCCAGCAAAGCATCGGAAGTACTGCTGGACGATCTGGATACCGCCATAGCGAAGACCCCGTATGAGGTAGTGTACCAGGAAGACCGGGTCAAACTGAAACATTACCTGCCCCGCACCACAATACGGTATAAAACGCCCTTACTGGTGACCTACGCCCTGATCAACCGCGAGACCATGCTGGACCTGCAGCCCGGCCGCAGCGTGGTCGAGCGTTTTTTAGACAGCGGTATCGATCTGTACATGATCGACTGGGGCTACCCCACTCGAAAAGACCGATTCCTTGGCTTTGATGATCATATCAACGGGTACATGGATAATATCGTTGATTTTATTCGCGAGCAGCACAAGCTCGAAAAAATCAATCTCATGGGCATCTGCATGGGGGGAACCTTCAGCGTTATCTACTCTGCTTTACACCCGGAAAAAATCAAAAACCTGGTCACCACGGTCACACCTACCAACTTTGATACGAAAAAGGGGTTACTGCACGTGTGGATGGAGAATATCGATGTAGACCGCGTGGTGGATACCTTCGGCAATTTGCCGGCCGACATGATGAATCTTGGTTTTCTGCTACTCAATCCTGCCCGTTTGATGATTGATAAATATGTCGGTTTCATGGAGCACATGGACAACAAGACGTTCGTAGAGAATTTCGTGCGCATGGAGAAATGGATTTTTGACAGCCCCGACCTGCCGGGTGAAGTCTTTCGGCAATTTATCAAAGACTGCTATCAAGGCAATAAACTTATACAGAATAAGCTAGAGGTTGGAGGTCAACGAGTTGACCTTAAGAAACTATCCATGCCGCTGCTCAATATCTACGGCAAATACGATCACTTGGTGCCCCCGGAAGCCTGCGATCAGTTAGTCAAAAAAGTGGGCAGCAAGGACACCGAGGACATCTGCCTGGACACCGGACACATCGGCATATATGTCAGCTCTAAATTTCAGGGAGAGTTTGCCCCCAAGATCGCCGGCTGGTTAAAAGACCGAGATCATATACCCCCAAAAAGGATGCCGCGTCAGAAAACCACGGCCGGCAAAACGACTACGGCAGTACTTGGAGCTTCAAAGAGCCAAAAGACCATAGCCAGGAACGCCAAGAAACAGGGTGGGCGGAAGGTTACCGGAGCAGACGATGCTGCCTGACATTCCTAACAGGTAATGCATACAGATCCACACCACGAGGAGGTACCCGATGACAAGGGAGACGGACTATTTTGAAACGTTTTGTAAGATCAGTAAAGCCTTCGGTACGGCTGCTACCAGAGAGGAATTGCTGAGCCTGATTGTCGACAATGCCATTGCTTCAATGGAAGGCAAGGCGGCATGCCTGTTCTTGGCGGATGATCGGGAGGACATCTTTGTGGCTATGGCGCAAGCCGGTCTGTCGGACAAGTATCTCCACGCCAACCCCATGCACGCACATAAGATAGTAGCCGCCCTTGACAAGGAGGGCTATATGGCTTTTCCTGACGCAACCAGTGATCCGCGCCTGGAAAACCACGAAGCAAAAAAAGCAGAGGGGATCGCGTCATTGCTCACCGTGCCGGTGCAAATTAAAAACCGGAATATTGGCATACTGTCGCTGTATACTGCTGAACGGCGCGAGTTTCAACCGAAAGAAATCGATTTTTTATGTGCTCTTGCTGATCAGGCCGGTATTGCCATCGAAAACAACCGCCTGCACCGGCGTATGCATAAAAACGCCATGCTGTTTCTGGAGATGGCCGCAAACATTAATTCATCCCTGGACATTCGTCAGGTCCTCCATAACCTGACCGTCAATATTTGCGCTAAATTGGGTATGAAAGGGGCCGTCATACGGCTTGTCGACGATGACGGCCATGGCTTAAAACTCGTGGCCAGTCACGGCCTCAGCGATGAATTTCTCGAAAGGATCCGCACCACCAAATCGCAGACGGCTCAACGTGCCTTGAAAGGTGAAACCATTATTATTAGCGATTCCACCACCGATAAGAGCATAACCTTTAAGGCAGCCATGAAGGCGGAGGGGATCGTTTCGATGATCGTCACACCTATATTGGTGCGTGACAAGGTTATTGGCGTAATGCGCCTCTACAGTGACGTCGAGCGTCAATTCCCCGACGATGTTATACATATGGTGAAAGCGCTGGCCCATCAGGGCGGGTTAGCCATTCAGAACGCCTCCATGTTCCTGCAGCTTGAAAAGGACAAGAAATCACTGGAAGAAGATATCTGGAGTTATCGCTCCTATTTTTAATACCTTACAAAAACTTGGCGTTATTTCATGGCGATCCCCATGCCGGCAATATCCTGGCTGTTCCCGGCAGTGCTCCGGACAGTTTTGAAGTGGCATTGCTTGATTGGAGAACGATAAGACCAAACCGTGGGTCTTCATCAAATTGCCGGTCCTTACCGATCAGAAATGTCTCTGCTATCTGACTGGTGTCGAGATCAGACAAAGCACTGGAATCAGGGGATACATAAGCAAGAACCCGATCCGGAGCAGAAAAGACACCCACCCAACCCCCTCGGTGTTGTTCTTTGTGCTTGATTTCATAATTTTTCTCCAATCTGTTTTTATTTTGCAGTGCACTTGCCGGGATCCATCTGCAGCTTGTTTTGGTACCCGTCCAGTCAGCCTGGTACGAGCCGGCGGTAGTGTATGCTTTTGGATACGGTTCTATCGCTGCCATCAACAGCCATCTTTATTAATCGTTGCGCCGGCGCCTTTGTCTTCATCATTGTCATTGCATAACTCGGGATACAGTTTTTTCATGCATATTGGGCACATGCCATGGCTGAATTGGGCCAAGGATCGATCCTGGATATATTTTTCCAATTGGCTCCAGCCTCCTTCCTCGTCGCGGATATCCTTGCAGCTGGCGCAGATGGGAATAATACCGCTGAGGGTTTGGACATCGTTTAAGGCCTGTTGGAGCGCCGCCTGAGTATGTTTTTCTTCGGTAATATCCATAAAAACCATAACGCCCGCGGTCACCTTGCCTGACCCGTCCTTAATCGGTGCCGCCTTGGCCAGAACATTGCGATCATCATCGGCACCTCTTCGGACGATCAGTTCACAACTGCAGGTTTCGCCCACCAGTATCGCCTTGGTCAGGGGATTCTCCTCAGATTTGAGGGGCTTTCCATAGGTATCTAAGAGTTGCCAATCGGCAAAATACCGATCGATGCCAAAGCCATAATAGACTTTTCTGCGGCCCCCTCCGTGGATTGACAGTCCCGCATTGTTGACATAACGAAGGTGGCCGCTCGGGGCGTCGACAATGGCGATTCCCACCTGGCTGGTGTCCATTGCGACGTTGAGAATGGCCTTTGTTTCCGCAAGCGTCTGCTGGACTATCTGTTTGTCTGTGATGTCGACGAAATTGATCACTGCTCCTTCGATGACATTACTCAGCGTGCGATAGGGCAGGATGCGCATTGTGTACCATTTACCGTCCGCCGTCTCTACATCCACCTCTTTGGCGACCAGCGTGTCGAGGACGGTCTGCATATCGGCGAGCAGGCGATCGTAGCCGACCAGATTTGAGACAATATGCCCGACCGGTCTGCCTATGTCGCCCTGGATCAGATTGATTATCCGGGTGGCGGTGGGGGTAAAACGCAGGATGCGTAGTTGATGATCGACAAAGACGGTGGCGATGCCGGTACCGGCCAGCAGGTTGTCCATGTCGTTGCTGGCCTGGGTCAGATCGGCGACTTTAATCTGCAGTTCGGCATTGACTGTGGCCAGTTCCTCATTGATTGACTGCACCTCCTCCTTGGTGGTCTCGAGTTCCTCGTTGGTGGACTGCAGTTCCTCGTTTATCGACTGCATCTCCTCGTTGGAAGATTTGAGCTCTTCATTGGTAGTCTCCAGCTCTTCATTGGAGGCCTGGAGATACTCTTCCTTGGCTCGCAGATCCTTCCTGAGAGAAGAAATATAGACACTTGCCTCTTCTTCCGGCGAAGTGAGGTTGGTTCCTTCATCGGTTGACTGCTCGGTACTTAACGGTTCCACTTCCTCAAGGATGACCAGATAGAGAGGTTCTTCAGGTGATGTCAAAGGGCCTGTGACCAACGGACGAACGGTCAGGTTGATCGTTTTCCGGCCACCATTGGTCTCAATTTGCAGGCCGGTGCGGCGTGCAAGCTGCTGTGAGGTAGAGGCTTTACGCAAGGTGGTAGCCAACTGGTGGCGCAGCCCCTCGCGGGCCATCTTCAGGATGTTGTTGGCGACGGTTTCCCCTGGCGGCGATTCGAGATACATCCCGGTCCGGCCATGGAGATAGAGAATATCGCCATGACCATTCACCAGCGCGCCGGTGGGGGCAACCTGCTGCAGCAGTGCCCGCTCAGTCAGTTCGCGTAGCGAGAGTGGGCCCTGTCCTTTGTTCTTGCTTACAGAAGGCGAAAGCGGCCTGTTCGACGCCATAATTGGTGGAAAAAACCGGCTCATGACCATTTGAGGAGCGCGGTGTGCATTGACTTTGTGTTGGTACAATTTCGCTTTTCTGTCGATTATGGTAAACATTTCGACGAATTCACCCACCGTTTCAGAGGTGCCTAAAAAGAGAAATCCTCCAGGGTTGAGGGCGTAGTGGAACAGAGGAATGATTTTTTTCTGCAGTTCGGCGCTCATATAAATCATGAGATTGCGGCAACTGATCAGATCGAGTTTTGAAAAAGGCGGATCCTTGATTATATTATGTTCGGAAAATATCACCAGGTCGCGAATGGTTTTGTCGATGCGATACAAACTGTTAGCTGAATCGGCTTTAAAGTAGCGAGCCAGGCGCTCCGGGGAGATGTCGGCGGCGATGGTCGCAGGATAGAGGCCGGCCCGGGCTGTGACAATGGCCTGGGGGTCAATGTCGGTGGCGAAAATCTGTACCGTGTAATTTTGTTGCAGAGTGTTCAGGTATTCCTGCAGGAGGATGGCCAGAGAATAGACCTCTTCCCCGGTGGAGCAACCCGGCGTCCAAATTCGGATCAAGGCACCGGGTGCTTTGCCGGCAATGAGCTTGGGGATGATTTGTTCCTCAACTGCCTTAAAGGTCTCAGGGTCGCGGAAGAAACTAGTGACGCCGATTAACAGGTCGCGAAAAAGCGCTTCAACCTCGCCGGGAGTCTGTCCTAAAAACTCGACATAGGCTTCGAGCGTTTTCATCTGGTGGACCACCATGCGCCGTTGAATGCGCCGATTGACAGTACTCGGCTTGTACTTGGAAAAATCATGGCCCATCTGTGTCTGCAGCAGATAAAAGATCTTTTTCCGGGGGTTCTCCTCTGTGCCGGATGTCTTAACCGGGGAGAGGGTGCCGCCGCCGAAGGCGTGGGCCGCATAGGCCATCAGCTGGGCTGGCATCTCAGCCGGTGTCAGCTCATAGTCGATCAGACCGGTAGCTATGGCGGTCTTTGGCATGCTGTCATATTCGGCGGAACCAGGAGTTTGCGCCATGGCCATGCCACCCCCGTTCTTTACGGCCTGGACGCCGAGGGTGCCGTCGCTGCCGTTACCGGAAAGGACAATGCAGATGGCTCGCTCCTCCTGATCTTTGGCCAGCGACTTGAAAAAGAAATCGATCGGCAGCCGCTGCCCGCGGGGGGCGAGCGGCTCCAGTAACTGCAGGACGCCGCTGGCGAAGGCCATGTCCCGTCCCGGTGGAATGATATAGGCGCAGTTCGGCTGCACCTCCATGCCGTTCTCGACCTCGAAGACCTTCATCCGGGTGTAGCGCTGGATCAGGCCGGAGAGGATGCTCTTGTGGTCCGGAGCGAGGTGCTGCACCAATACGAAGGCCATGCCGGGATCGGTAAAGGTGGGCATGGCCGAGAAGAAGGCCTCGAAGGCCGCCAGTCCACCCGCCGATGCGCCGATGCCGACGATGGGAAAACACTTTCCCGTTTCTGTTGGATGTGGCGCTTTTCTGCCTGCCGACTGCAACGACCGTTTCTTTTGGGTGGACGGTACCAGACCCACTGTGCCGGTTGAAGGCACCGCTGCTTTCTCTTTGCGCTGATTTTTTTTTCTTGTGGCCATTTTAAAACCCGAGAAGAAGTTGTTTGCTGTCGGTCTTTCCCACCGAAAATGAAAGGCTGTAGTTGCCGATCAAATGATTTTATCGGGGCCCAACACCGTTCAAGCCGATATTGCTTCCTGCATAATCTTGACAATGGTGTCCTCGACTTCCTGTGCCGCCCCTGCCAGCTGCGGACTATTGAACATTGCCAGGAGCGTAGTTGGCTTCAGGGTCGCGAGAATGGTCTTGCCATCCTCATGGTAGATGGAGATCCTGCAAGGCAGAGCGGTGGAGATGCTCATGTTCTGTTCGAGGACCTTTTTCGCCTGTTGCGGCTGGCAGACTTCGAAAATCTGACATTCCCGCGTGAACTCCACTCCCTTTTTCTTCATGGTTTCCTGGAGATTGTGGACCTGCATGATGCCAAAGTGATTGGACGGAACAGCCACCTGTAGCGCAGCTGCCACTTCCTTCATCGTTTTGTTGGTTGATAATTTTATCAGCATAATTTTTTCTCCATGGTTTGATGTTCATTTACAATACATTCACGGTTCAATCCTGGTGACTGTATCTTCATTTGCAAGCTGCAATACCCCTTCCGGATTTTTTATAAATCATCGATAAGTTCTATCCAGATGTCTCAATAGACCCCATCCGGTTAGTTATCGATTATTTCTCTGTATGGTTTTTTCCTGCGCATTAATTTTTCCGCCAACTCGTTTAGTGAAATGGAGACTTGTCTTGTTTCTCATGCAAGGCGATTCCCGCCAGGTTATCCAGCTCGGCATCCGTTACCGTCGGCAGAAAGCGCCTTCGATACAACTCGTCATGCAAGATGGTCACAACGGCAACCAGAGGCGCCGCCACAAGAACACCCAGCACGCCGAAGGCCGCTATGCAGATGAGCATGGAAAACTAGCAAACCTATCGATAGCATGCCGAGCAGGGTCGCCCCGGCCCAGATGGGGACAAATTTTCCGATACGCTGCAGGATGATCACTGCCTGATTGTGGTTTCGCTGAGGAAAAAGTGAGAGTATGGCACCAAAGATCGGCCGGGGATTCATGAGCATGAATATCACTCCAAAAAAAACGGTGATAAGCACGACCAGTATCTGCGCCCCGTTGAAGGCAACTGCGCTGAAGCTGCCGAGCACTCCTTTAATCATCTTGCTCAAACTGGCACGAAGCGTCCCGGCTTCTTTGGGGGAAGACGACGGTGTTGGGGAAAACTGTTTATTGCCTGGCGGCGCAATTGCTGGCTTTCCCGTGATGGAATTGTCTTCGGCGATTTCGGTGCTCACTTCCCCCTGGAGTTTTTCCTTGAAAATTTTATTTTCATAAGTCCGGCAAGTCTTATCTCATTAACTAATTGATATTAAGTCAATTTTAAGAAATGTCTTGTTCCGGGCACATACCGATCACTCGAAAACTGTTATCAAAGTCTGCCCATGAGGAGCAAAATCAAAACGATAAGGACTATCAACCCGACTCCGCCGCTGGGGGCATAGCCCCAAGAACGACTATGCGGCCAGACCGGAATGATGCCCAGCAGCACAAGGATCAGAATAATAATGAGGATTGTTCCGATTGACATTTTCCATACCCCCTAATTTATCAAATACCTTCGACACCCTCTTCGTTTTTGATGCGGTGTTTCAGCGCATACATAGTTGTCGAGCCGGAAGACCAAAACATCAGTTTCCCTTCTTTAACCAGACCGTTGGCCACATTTTTCAGATCACGTGGCTTTGTCTCCGGATCACAGGCGTAGAAATCTTTAATATACAGCTGGGGTTTCGGTGATGTTTCGGCTTTTTCGAGAATTGCGGTTTTGAGTGCTTCCATCGTCATTTTCATTACAGGACCTCTTTTAGGATATTAAATCGGCAGTCAACCTGCCCAAACGTGAATAACATTTTGTATTCAAAAACAATACATTTCATCGCCAGCCCTGATCAGGCCTTTCTTCTTTTGTGTTAAGTGAGTTCTTTATTATTTTATAGCAACCTTTATGCCAGGTGGATGTTGTTTGCCAAATCGACCTTATCTTTTTGATATTTCATGATTTAAACAGTGAAATGTGGAGCTGGCTGCACCATCTAGAAACCTGCCAAAACGGTTACATTTAACCTATGGTCAAATATGACCATTCTTTGTAACCACATCTGCGGACTTTATAGCGAAACCTTACAGCTTCTCGATACTCAACTTACGCATTCGGGCTCGCAAGGTACTGCGATCGAGGTCGAGGATTTGAGCGGCACTGTCTTTACCGCTTATTTTCCAGTTGGTCTGCTCCAGCACCCTGATGATATATTCCCGCTCCACCGATTCCAGGGTTCTCGGGTTGTTCCCCATCTCCTTAAGCGGCTTTTTCAGTTCATCGACCAGACGTAACTTGTTGTCGGATGAGTTTATCGCGGCCCGTTCGAGAACGTTTTCCAGTTCCCGGATATTTCCCGGCCAGTTATAGTTTGTCAGGCCCTGCATAACGTTTTCGGGGATAATTTCAATCGATTTGCCTAATCTTTTTGCGATCTTTTTCAGATAAAAAGAGACAAGCAGGGGGATGTCCTCGCGGCGATCCCGAAGCGGCGGCAGGGTTATCGGAAAAACATTGAGGCGATACCAGAGATCCTCCCTGAAATTGCCTCTGCGGACTTCTTCCTCCAGGTTGCGATTTGTGGCGGCAATGATTCGGGCATCAACCTTGATTGTCTGGGATCCGCCCAACCGTTCGAACTCGCCCTCCTGGAGGACTCTCAGCAGCTTGGCCTGTAGCCCAAGCGGTAATTCGCCGATTTCATCAAGAAAAATGGTTGCCCCATCAGCCACCTCGAACCGCCCGAGATGTCTGGCCGGTGAATCTGTAAAAGCTCCCTTTTCATGACCGAACAGCTCGTTTTCAATAAGGCTGGCAGGCAGTGTGGCACAGTTGATTTTTATCAAGGCCCGTTTATTGCGCGGACTGAGGCCATGAATTGCCCGGGCAGCCAGCTCTTTGCCGGTGCCGGTCTCACCTAGGATCAGGACGGTGGTATTGCTGCCGGCAATTTGCTCGATTTTGTAAAGCACGTATTTCAGTCCATTACTCTGGCCGATAATGGTCTCATGGTTGTATTTCAGTTTTATTTCTTCCTGCAGATAGGCCCTTTCTGCTTCAAGCAGAGTTTTTAATTTCTGTATTTCGAAAAGTGATTTTTCGGCCTGCTCTTTGCCTTTTTTTGCGGCCTCTCCGGCCATAATCAACTCAGCAGTTCGTTGTTTGACCAGCTCTTCAAGGTCTTTCTGGTGATTTTCCCGATCAGTTACGTCCTCTATGGCCAAAAAGATTAATTGAGTTTCGATTCCAGCTCCTTCGATCTGTCGGGCGTTTAAGCGCATTATTTTTCGGCCGATGCTGATGAAGGTATGCTCAACTTCGAAGTCATCGAAACTTAAATTATTAGGAAGGATGTGTTCCAGCAATTCTTTCAGCCTGGGGATGTTCCATTGATGGTTGCCAAGCTGGTAGATTATGGTTCCCTCGGTCTCGTTCGCTTTAACCTTGAAGGTTCGGTAAAAAGCACCATTGGCCTTTACCACGCGGAACTCAGCGTCAAGCACCAGTATCGGTTCACGAATTGAATCGAGAATATTGGCAAAATCTTTAAAGAAGGGTTCCTTCTTTTTTTTACCCGTCCCGGAATTCAAGACGTCGCTTGTTTTAATGACGGATTGATTGCACATCGCCAATGCGGCTCAATTATTTCTTAGGCAAAATTTGAATTGAGCTCTGTTTTTGCTGCTTGGCAGATTTAGCCTTTTCTTTTTGGTTGTTTTTATCGCTACTCTGTTGTTCGCTTTTTCTTTTGTCTTTTTTGCCGCCCTTATCTCCCATGATCATACTCCTTGTGGATTTGATTATTTTGTGACCACTATTGTCACCGAGGATTCTTACCCTGGGGTGTTGACCGATTACCGCTTTTTCCTTTTCTAGGGTTGTTCTTTTTAGAGCAATCCTTGTGCCAGGATAGACAATTGCACTACAAATACATCTTAACTCATCTAAATTAAACAACATTATCCGACAAAAATGATCCTGGTTGCGAGGCCGCGTCATCGACTAATAGGCCACATATGACCAATTGGTCATATGTGGCCTATTAGTCGATAGGGGTATGATGTTGGGCAGATGTTTTGGGAAGGGCCGTGCTGAGGTGAAGTAAGGGAGAAGGGTTTATGTACCACCTGGTCTGTTCGAGTACCCGCAGGATATGCTCTTTTTTGAGAATATCCTGATCATCGCGGTGTCAGCTTTCACCGGTGGCGAGCTGACCGCAGGCAGCGGAAATATCTGTGCCGCGACTGTTTCTGATAAAGACGGTGTAGTGGGCATTGATAAGAATATTTTGGAATCTGATCAACCGCTCCCTGGTTGGGCTCCGGAAGGGGAGTGCCGCTGATTCATTATAGGGTATTAAGTTTATTTTGCAGGGGATCCCTCTTAATTTACGGGCTAATTCGTAGGCGTCTTTATCCGCATCATTGATGCCTTGAAGAATAATATATTCAAACATTATTCTTTTTCTCTTCGGCATAGGAAAATCACGACAGGCATCGAGCAAGGCATCGACAGAATAACGATTATTGACCGGCATAAGTTGACTGCGCACCGCATCATTGACGGCGTGCAGCGAAATAGCTAGATTTACTGGAGACTTTTCGCCGAATTCCCTGATTTTTGGTACTATTCCGCAGGTAGAGACGGTGATTTTTCTCGCCGAGATATCGAGACCTTTTTGTTCCATGATAATTGACAGAGAGGCCAACACATTGTCCATGTTATTAAGGGGTTCACCCATGCCCATATAGACCACGTTGGTTACCCGATCCGGGCCTATCAGGCTCTCTTTGGGCTGGGCAAGCAGGTAATCGCGGACGCTGCAGACCTGGTTGACTATTTCTGCGGGGCTGAGGTTTCTGGTAAAACCCATGGTTCCGGTGAGGCAAAAGGTGCAGCCCATGGCGCAGCCCACCTGAGAGGAAATACACAAGGTATTTCTATCCGGCTCAGGGATAAGAACCGATTCGATTATATGGCCATCGTCGAGTCGAAAGCCAAATTTAACACAACCATCTTGCGCCTTTTCGATAATCGGATCGGTAAATCTTGAAATACCGGCGTTTTCCTCCAGCAACTGCCGAAACACCTTTGCCAGATCGGTCATCTGCGAAAATTCGGTAATGCCTGGGCGATACAGCCATCCCATGATCTGCTTGCCGCGAAAAGTCGATTGACCAAGGCTTTCGGCAAAGCGAATAAGATCTTCCTGAGTCAGGTTCTTGAGGTCTATTTTGGTGGAAAGGCTTTTACTCATAGCGCCCTCCGATAATCCGGGACAAGAGTGGTCGTACCGTTTAAAGCCATGGCTATGGAGGCAAGAAAAGTATCTTTATCTCGCGGCAAACGTCCGGCGAGCGGCAGATAGCTCGAGGCATGGTTGGCATGAAATTGACATTTGACGTTCTGTAGGTGAGAAATAAGCAAATGGAGTTCCTGTAAAATTTCTGAAGGAGAAGGGAGGGCAAAGGTACCTGCGGCCACTTCTCGCCCAAGTCTGGTGTTTTCAAGTGGCATCAGGGTTAAAGCGGCAATCTGATGTGGCGCCATTTTATTTAATACTCCTGCGGTATCAATGGCGTGCTGTGCTGATAAGGCGGTACCGCCAAGACCCAGAAGAACAGTGACTGAAAGGAAAAGGCCGGCAGCGGTTATTTTTTTCCCGGCGGCCAGCATCGATGTCGCGGTTTCTCCTTTCTCAACCGCGTGTAAAACCCTATCGCAGCCGCTCTCGAGGCCCATATACACCCGGTCAAGGCCCAGTGATTTCAAGATTGCCAGCTGTTCGGCACTCTTACTGCGTATAGCACGGGCATTGCCATAGAGGGAAACCTTTCGAACCCACGGGAGCTGCCGGCGAATTTTGGCCAACAGCTCGACCAGCCTGTTCTGGGACAAGATGAGCACGTCACCGTCGGCCAGGAAAACACGGTTTTGCCTCCGACAATATTTTTGCGCGAACTGCAAGTCGGAGTCTATCGTCTCGGGGGGCTTGAGTTGAAAGGGCGTATCTTTATAAACGCCACAGAAAGTGCATTTATTATAAGAACATCCGACCGTCACCTGAAGGATGATCGAATTTGCCTCGCTGGGCGGTCGGATGATAGTTCCTGCATAGTTCATGAAAATTTTTTTGGCAACAGCAATTAAGCTATGGGATTTTTTGCTGCAAAATCCTTCATAAATTGAACCAGCTTGACAACTCCCTCAAGAGGAAAAGCATTGTAGATGGAAGCGCGACAGCCACCGATTGACCGGTGGCCTTTGAGACCACTCAGACCGATCGCTGCGGCCTCGGTAATAAATTTTGCCTCAAGCTCCGGGGTCGCAAGATTAAAGGTAACATTCATCAAGGAGCGAGAATCTTTTTCTGCATGGCCGCGGTAATAATTGCCGCTGTCTATTGCCCCATAAAGAAGCACCGCTTTCTCTTTGTTGATTTTTTCCATTGCCGCAAGGCCACCCATTTTTTTTAGCCATTTCAATACTTCACCAACAACGTACACGGCAAAGCAGGGTGGGGTATTAAACATCGATCCTTTATCAGCGTGCGTTTTATAACAGAGCATGGTCGGGGTATTGGCCGGTGTTCTATTAAGAAGATCGTCGCGAATAATGACGATAGTCACCCCGGCAGGCCCGAGATTTTTCTGGGCACCAGCAAAAATAAGCCCAAACTTGGATACATCGATCGGTTTTGACAGGATGTCCGAACTCATATCGCTGATAAGCATTTTGTCTGTTTGCGGGAGTTCGGCAAACTCGGTTCCGTAAATGGTATTATTGGAAACGTAGTAAAGATACTCGGAGTCGTCCACGACCGTGTATTCGCCTTGCTTTGGCACCCGGTTAAAGTTGTTTTCTTCACTGGAGAAGGCGACATCGACCTCACCGAAAAGCTGCGCTTCTTTAATGGCTTTTTTTGACCAGGTGCCGGTATTGAGATAGGTCGCTTTTTTGCCCGTACCCAATAAATTCATCGGCACCATGAAAAATTGGCTGGAAGCACCACCCTGAAGAAATAATACCTTGTAGTTGTCGGGAATGTGCATCAATTCGCGCAAATTTTTCTCAGCTTCCTCGGCAACAGCCATAAATTCTTTGGAACGATGACTGATTTCAATAAGACCAATACCGGTTTGTTGAAAATTGACGACATCCCGACCTGCTTTTTCGAGCACTTCATAGGGAAGGGTTGCCGGTCCGGGACTAAAATTAAATACACGATCAGCCATTGCGCATGTCTCCTCTGGTTAATTGTAAAAAAAAATCGATTATAATGCCTTGCAGGCAGCACTTATATATTATTGAGTTGAACATTGCCGGATTGCTTCATATAAGACGATCCCGGCAGTCATGGCAAGGTTCAAGCTGCGGATATTGGGGTTTTGCATCGGCAGGGTATAGCATCTATCCTGATACAAGCGCAGGATATCTTCGGGTAGACCTTTTGTCTCCTTACCGAAAATCATAAAACAGCCCGGGGTAAACTGGGCGGAACTGTATACCGATCGAACTTTGGTGGTAAAAAAAAAGAGATCGAGTTCACTCTGGGCTGCAAGAAACGTGTCGAAATTCTGCCAGTGCTCTATCTCGACATGTTGCCAATAATCGAGTCCAGCCCGTTTAAGATGTTTATCATCGGTCGAAAACCCAAGGGGATGCACCAGGTGCAGCACGGAATTGGTTGCGCCGCACAGCCTGGCAATGGAACCGGTATTCGGAGGAATTTCGGGTTCAACCAGTACTATATTAAAAGGACGGGATAGAGACATATCAAAAAGAAAAACTGAAAGAATTAAGGAATACGGTTTATACTCATTGTGCTGGTTGAAAACAACGAAAAACAAGCAGGCCAACGGCGGCGCAGCCATAAAAAGTTGCATTTTTAGTACTGCAGGATATTTTTTATCTTGACTCAGGGGTCCACTTTAGCCCGAAAATCTCGATTACACTGTAGCAGGGGATAGATAGTGAATGATGTTGATGATGGGGCAGCAAAGGATGGGCGCTTAACAGTCGTCTTGTGCCTGCTGTTTGGCTTGCTGCTATTTGATCTTGCGAAGGGCTACAATGGGTCTTTTTCTGCGCCGCAACAAGACGATGGTAAGTGTCGACAACTCCATTATCTCCCGCCGGATAGTCTTGCTCTCGACGGCTGTTCACCGGCAGGACAGGGGAGTGAGACGGTATCCGCCCGCTGCAGTCCATTTTTATTTACGGCAATGCCGATTAACGAGGCAGACAAGGATATGCTGATGACCGTTGACGGCATCGGTCCTGTTCTGGCGGATGATATACTTGCTTATCGCCACCGACGTGGACCTTTTACCAGCAGCAGAGATTTGCTTGATCTGCCGGGAATAGGTCCCAAGCGGGAGAAAAAATTTAGCGCAGCATTTACATTTGCCGAGGCCCAGTGACGTTCGAACGAATTGAACAACCGTGCCTGGTGCTGGTTGGGCCTACGGCCATCGGTAAAACCGAACTATCGCTGACTCTGGCCCGTCGTTTCGATTGCGAAATTGTCAGCGTCGACTCCATGCAGGTCTACCGCCATATGGACATCGGTACGGCCAAGGCTTCTCTTGTTGAACGAGCGGAAATCCCCCATCACCTGATCGATATTGTCGACCCCGATCATCCCTATGATGCTGCCTGTTTTGCCAGAGATGGATTGCAGGCAGTTCGAAAGATTCACGCCAGAGGCAAAATACCCCTGCTCACCGGAGGAACCGGACTGTATCTGCGCGCCTTGTTCGAGGGGATTTTCCCCGGCGTTCCTGTAGATGACGATATCAGGCAGAAACTCAAACAGAGATTGCTCGTCGAAGGGTCATCTAAATTACATGAAGAATTAAAGTTATGTGATCGTTTTTCGGCAATAAAAATTCATCCAAACGACACTCAACGTTTGCTTCGGGCTTTGGAAATTTTTTATGTTTCCGGAACCCCCTGGTCGGAGCATATCAGACGTCATAAAAATCAGGCCGGAATCCTATTTACCAATGTCCTCCAAGTAGGATTAACCACTAAACGGGAAATTCTTTACCAGCGGATAAACAGGCGATGCAACATCATGCTTGACGCAGGATTGGAAAAAGAGGTCCGCCACCTGCTGGCTATAGGATACGATAAAAGCTTAAAATCCCTTGGCTCGATTGGTTATCGCCATATGATTAACTATATAGATGGAGTCTGGAGCTGGGATGAAACAAGGCGTCTTCTTGCAAGAGACACCAGGAGGTACGCCAAAAGGCAATACACCTGGTTTTCTAATCTACCGAATTTGCAGTGGTTTGATGTTAATGACCAGCAAAAAATTATCTCTACTGCCGATGTCTGGTTTGATACATTTTCTCACAATAAATAATGAACAGTAAAAACCAGAGTCCTGCTAATAATAAAAGAGCCTCAATTCCACCAATTTTTGTCGAATATCTACAATCAAGGGGTATAGCAGGGGACGATGCGGCATACCGATTTCTCTACCCAAGCCTTGCCGATCTCCCTCAACCGGAAGATATGCTCAATCTTCCGGCGGCGGCGCGACTGGCTGTTGAATATATCATTGCCGGAAAACAGATTATAATCTGGGGTGACTACGATGTGGATGGAACCACGGGAACAGCGCTGCTGGTCAATTTTTTCAAGGAAATTGGCACGGGGGTTCGCTGGCATATCCCGGATCGAATGCACGAAGGATACGGTCTGAATAGCCTGTGGTTTACCGACAAGAAAAATATTTCTCTGGCTGAAGACTTTTTACTGATCACTGTCGATTGCGGCATTTCGAACGCGCAACAGATCGAGATCATAAAAAAAATCGGCGGCACGGTTATTGTTACCGATCATCACAGTATAGTTGAACAGCATCCTGACTGTCTGGTACTCAACCCATCGCAACCTTTATGCGGCTTTCACCAGGAACACCTCGCCGGCGTCGGCGTGGCTTTTTACCTGGCGGCGGGTATTCGCGCCGAGCTCGCGAGGCTGGCCGCCACCAACGCTTCGGTCGTTGACATCAGCCGATTGAACTTGAAAAAATATCTTGCCTTTGTCGCTCTTGGCACTATTGCCGATGTGGTTCATCTCACCCCGACCAATAGAATTCTGGTCAGGGCAGGTATTGAAGCTTTTGTTGAGGCACCTTTTATAGGTCTGGAGGAACTGCTGCTGTCCTGTGAAATTATCGGGGGGAAAATAACCTCTGAAGATATAGGCTATCTTATCGGTCCGAAGATAAATGCCGCCGGAAGGCTGGGGAAAAGTAAAACCGTGGTTGAACTTCTCACTGCATCCGATCGTAAAAAGGCCAGCCACTTGGCGCAAATGTTGACGGAACTCAATGAGAGAAGGAAAAGAATAAGCACCGAAAACCTAGAAATGGCCTTATCTTTGATTAGTATTTCATTGATTGAGCAAGATAAATGTGTTGTTGTAAAAGGGGATTTGCATCAGGGAGTTGCCGGTATAGTCGCATCCAGGCTGGTTGACATGTTTGGCGTACCGTCTATTGTCTTTGCCCAAAAGAGCCAGGAAGACGGGGATATAGTTTTCGTCGGTTCGGCCCGATCCGTGGCCGGAATCAATATTGTTGCGTTATTATACGCCTGTTCACCATGGATTGAAAGGTTTGGTGGTCATGAAATGGCGGCGGGGCTCAGCGTTGGTGCAGACAAGATTGATCAGTTTACCGCACACTTTACGGCCATTACGGCAAAGGCAATGGGCGAAAGACAGCTTATACCTAAAAAACGATTTGATATCTGTTGTTCAACGGAAGTGATTATGGATAAGGCCCACCTGCATTGCCTGCAACTCCTCGAACCCTTTGGTCCTGGTAACCCTCAGCCGGTTTTCCAGGACACCGAAGCGATGATACTTGATTCCCGGGCCGTTGGCAGAGATTCTGAGCATCTCCAGGTGACCATTAGAGGCAGGTACACGAACCTGAAAGGCATTGGTTTTCGTATCGGCAATCTCCTCGACGATATCCAGAGGCAGCCAAAAAGAACAATGCTTTACACACCGACCATGAACAGATATCGGGGCAATATCAGCTGGCAAGTACGAGTTATTGATATTTGATGGACTTGTTTGCTGAGAATTGAGAAATAGATGTCTGAATCGATTTTGTAATGAATTTTGTCATTAATAAAGAATCAACAAACGGAATTCCATTGTTCCATTTATTCTTAAAGTAGTTTCGTAAGTTTTGCTCCAGAGATAAAATCCAAAAACTAACATCCGGTCGAAGAGGAGGCATCGTCGGCGTATTCCACCTAAGAAATTGCACACTGTACTGTAATCATTGTTTTAAATATTAAGTAAACATAATATATATTATGCGACATTCAATATTTATCGATTTGGATCGGCATTATGATCAATAATCAAACCATCTTTGGTTTGTTTATTAAGGCAAAAATGCTATAGATATGCTTGCTTCGCGTCCATTTTTGAAGTCTGCCGCACGATATCTCTAACTACACGTTTTAAAACAATTATTTTTCATTACGTTATTTCCAACGTCCTTCGGAGAGTTCTATGTCCCGTGAAATATATCAGGAGCCCCTGGTCAGCCGTTACACCAGTCTGGAAATCCAGCAGCTTTTTTCGGAGAAAACCAAATTCACCACCTGGCGTAAATGCTGGCTCGCCCTTGCTGAGGCTGAATTTGAACTGGGCTTGACTGATATCATCAGCGAAGAAATGTTGCATGAGATGCGGGCAAATATCAGCAATATTGATTTTGCGCTGGCCGCCCAGAAAGAAAAGGAAATACGCCACGATGTCATGGCTCATGTGTACGAATTCGGCTGCAAATGTCCAAAAGCAGCCGGAATCATCCATCTGGGCGCGACATCGCAGTTCGTGGTCTGCAATACCGATCTGATTCTCCAGCGGAACGCCATGCAGCTTATCCGCTCTTCGCTCCTGCAGGTCATTCACAATCTGACCCAATTTTGCAGCCGCTACAAAGCCCTGCCGACCCTTGGTTTTACCCATTACCAGCCTGCTCAGCCAACAACTGTTGGTAAACGCAATACCTTATATCTCCAGGATCTTATTATGGATCTGGAATATATTGATATTTATCTTGGGCAAATAAAAGCGCGTGGCGCCAAGGGTACCGTGGGAACGCAGGCCACTTTTCTCGAGTTATTTAAAGGTGATCACCAAAAAGTCCGCCAGCTCGACAAGCTGGTTGCCGAAAAACTTGGCTTTAATGAGGTTTTTGCGGTTACCGGGCAAACCTATACGCGAAAACTCGATATGAAACTGGCGGAAACACTGGCTGGGATCGGAGCTACAGCGCATAAATTCGCGGTAGATCTGCGCTTATTGTCCAATCTGAAGATGCAGGAAGAACCTTTTGAGAAGAACCAGACCGGCTCTTCCGCCATGGCCTATAAAAGAAATCCTATGCGGTCTGAACGACTTACCGGGCTAGCCCGCAAGTTGATGACTTTGCCCCTGGATTTTTCAGCGACCTACAGTAATCAGTGGTTTGAGCGGACCCTTGATGATTCTGCCATCAGAAGAATGGATATTCCGCAATGTTTTTTGCTTGCCGATGCAATATTGAAGCTTTTTATTAATATTTCTTCTGATATGGTTGTTTTTCCGGAACAAATTAAAAGACATCTTATGGCAGAGCTGCCTTTTATGGCGACGGAAAAAATTCTGATGGAGGCGGTAAAAAAAGGACAAAGTCGTCAGGAAATGCATGAAGTAGTCAAAGAACACTCTCTGGCCGCCGGCAAAGTGGTTAAGGAACTTGGCAAAGAAAACGATCTTTTGATACGCCTGGCAGCTGATGATCGAATCCCCTTCTCCTTACCGGAACTTGAAACCATGGTCAGTGATTATTCTCAATTTATCGGGCGGGCCAAAGAGCAAACAGAAGAATACCTGGCGGAAGTTGTCGAGCCATTGCTCGCAAAAAACAGTGACCAGATGCGCCAGATCGACGCTTCGCTGGCTGTTTGAAAAAATAAACAATATGCAAAAAACACTCAGTAAAATTTACCTACGGATATCTCCGAGCAGATTTCACTATCTGAAATTTATTCTTGAGGGCTATGATAACCTGGCGATACTGTCAAGTTTTGACAAGACCAATGGCATCGTTGTCCTTAGATATTCGCAGGAGATGACTCAGGATGTGTTTGATCTTCTGGCAAGTATTGCCGGTCATCTGGTAAATCACAATAGAATTCTGCTTGAGGATCAAAAGTAACGAGTAATGGAACAAAAAACATTTTTTATAAAGACGTTCGGCTGCCAGATGAACGAGAGGGATTCGGAAATTATGGCCCAGTCTCTGGCTGATTTTGGCTATATTGCGGGGATGGACATGTTGACCGCCGACCTGGTGATCCTCAATACCTGTTCTATTCGAGCCAAGGCCGAGCAAAAAGTCATGTCCCTGCTGGGGTATTTACGAAAAACAAAGGAAAAGCGACCGGAGATGAAAATATGCGTCGCCGGTTGTGTCGCACAGCAGGAAGGCGTTCGGATTATCGAGAGAATGCCGCATGTTAACCTGGTTATCGGCACCCAGAATATCTATGCGGTGGGTTCGCTGTTGGAAAAAAGTGCATCGGCAGGCAGTCAGGTGGTCACCGAGCTGAAAAATGACTACGATATCCCCCGCTTTCTCCCTGAAATTTCGCGGCCAAAACCTGCAACTGCAGTTGTTTCCTCTGCTCCTTCCCGGCCATTTAGAAAATTTGTCACGATCATGCAGGGATGCAATAATTACTGCACCTACTGTGTGGTTCCCTACACGAGAGGTCGAGAGGTATCGCGTAAAGTCAAGGACATAATCGATGAAGTTAAAGTATTGGTTGACTCTGGAGTAAAGGAAATCACCCTGCTGGGTCAAAATGTTAATTCCTATGGCAAAACCAATCAGGTTGATCCTGCCAATGAAACGTACAATTTTGCCGACTTGCTTCAAGAAGTTTCCGAGATTGACGGCCTGGTTCGATTACGGTTTACCACCTCGAATCCTAAAGATCTTACTGATCAGCTTATGCGCTGTTTTCGGGATATCAAAAACCTTTGTGCTCAGTTTCACCTGCCGGTGCAGGCCGGATCGGATAGTACCCTGCAAAGGATGAACCGTAAATATACCGTCGCCCAATATCTGGATAAAGTTGATAAACTACATGAATACTGTCCAGAAATTGCGCTTACTACCGACGTTATTGTTGGGTTCCCTGGAGAGACTGATGCCGATTTTGCCGGAACAATGGAGCTGTTGGAAACGGTCCGTTTCCATGGCTCGTTTTCCTTTAAATATTCCGACAGGCCCGGCACCAGGGCCAGCCAATTTGAGGAGAAAGTTGACGAGCTGGTTAAATCCGAACGATTAGCCCGTTTTCAGAAAAGACAGGATGAGATAAGTCTTGAGCGAAACAGAGAATATGTCGGCACAGTACGCAAGGTAATGATCGAGGAGGTCAGCACGGATGCCTCTAAAGGGCGAACAGAAACCAACCATATAGTCCATTTCACCGAAGCCCTCCCCTTTGCGCCAGGTGATATAATTGAGGCTAGAATATTTTTTGCCGGGCAGCATTCACTTCAGGGCAAAGTGGAAAGCTGATATTTTACTCATCACTCCCCTCTTCCCCCTCACCACTTTCGTCCGGCGCACTTCCTTGGTTCCCATGCACCGCATGGGAACCAGAGAGATCAAAGCCAGGTAAAGGGAGATTCTGTTTAATCGGCTCGATACTCTCACCGGTGGAGTGAGATACCCTTCGGACCACCCGAGTTGAGATTCGTTTGCCTTTGGCGGATGGATTTTTAATAAGATACTCGTCAAGGGCTATTTCCAGATTGTTGATCCTTGCCCTTGATGAAGGCATCAGGTTAATTTTGGCAAATTTATTCTCCCCGAAGCTGAGGAGCAGGATCCTCGATCTTTTATGTTCAGGAAAAAGGCGGTACTCTTTGTCTAAGATAAAGCTCGGCGTCTCAAAGCGTTTGACATAGGCAAAATTTTCCGCCCCATCCCGATAGATGATATTGAAAACCGTGTTTTTTTCTACGATGCCGAACCACTCCAACTCCGGCCCGACATACAGTTTTTCGGCAACCGGAATAACTTTATAGAGCCCATTGCTGAAAATAAGCAGCAGCCGATCATATTCGGAGCAGGTCACGCTCAGATCTTCCTTGGGATCTTCCTCTTCTTTAATCTGGGTGCCCATAAAACCGGATTGACGGTGATACAAAACGGTGAGATTGGAAAGAGCAACTTTGCGAAAACTTACCTCTGAGAAGCTGGTAATTTCGGTCAGTCGTGGGTACTGGTGGCCGTATTTTTCAAGCAGCTTATCGAGAAAAGTGAGGGTAAAACCGACCATATCTTGCAACGAGTGACGAATATCCTTCATATTCTTACGAATCTCGTTGATTTCCTTCTGCTGCTTATTGATATCAAAGCGGGAGATCCGCTTTATCCGTATCTCCAGCAGCCGTTCAATATCCTCTTTAGTCACCGGCCGAATAAGCTGATCTTTATAAGCAACCAGGGACGTCTCGACGCTGACCAGGACCGCCTTATAGCTGGTCTCTTCTTCAATATTTTTATACAGCCTTTGTTCAATAAAAATTTGCTCGAGCAGCTTGGCATGGAGCTTATCTTCATTTCTCGCCAGATCAATCTCCAATTCCCGCTGCAGATCAGCCTGTAATTTTGTGGTATTCGACCTGAGGACCTCGCTTACCGTGGTTGTCTCTGGAGTCGTCCCCCTGATTAGCGTCAGGTTCGGGGTAATCGGGACTTCGCAGTCGGTAAAGGCAAAAAGGGCCTTAATCGTTTCCTTGGCATACACTCCCCTGGCCAGCTTAATTTCTATTTCAACATTTTCTGCGGTGTAATCGTTAATGGAGATGATTTTTATCTTATTGGCTTTGGCGGCTTTCTCGATCGAGTCGGTCAGGGACTGGGTGGTGGTGGTATAGGGGATTTCCTTGATGACAATAGTTTTCTCGTTGAGCTCTTCAATGCGCGCGCGACAGCGAATTTTTCCATTGCCGTCGTCATAATTGGTGACATCAACCAGACCCTTTTGCTGAAAATCGGGATAGAGAACAAATTCTTCCCCGCGCAGGATTTTTTTCTGGGCTTCCAGGAGTTCACAGAAGTTATGCGGCAAAATCTTGGTCGCCATGCCGACCGCGATGCCCTCTGCACCCATAAGCAGCAACAGGGGGATTTTTGCCGGCAAGGTGACTGGTTCGAGCATCCTGCCGTCGTAGGATTCAACAAATTCGGTAAGATCTTTATTAAACAGGATTTCTTTAGCCAGCGGTGACAACCGGCATTCGATATATCGCGCCGCCGAGGCTCTATCGCCGGTATAAATATTGCCAAAATTTCCCTGCCGTTCTATCAGATAACTTTTGTTGGCGAGATTGACGAGAGCGGCAAATATCGACTGATCCCCATGGGGATGCAGCTTCATCGTTTCGCCAACCAGGTTGGCCACTTTATGAAAACGGCCATCCTCCATATTGAAAAGCGTCTGCAGGATACGCCGTTGTACCGGCTTTAACCCATCTTCAACCGAAGGAATGGCTCTTTCACGAATAACATATGAGGTATATTCAAGAAAATTCTTATCGAACAACTGGTGGAGTTTACCGAGATTTGTATCCATGGGCCTTACGAAAAAAATTGAGTTCTACGAGTCCATCAGTTTTCAATGACGACCAGGTTTTCCATAATATACTGACGACGCATCGGCGTATTTTTGCCCATATAGAAAGAAAGGACTTTGGCCACTTCACTGACAGAGTCTAAGGTGACGCTCTTCAAGCGAATATCTTCGCCAATAAACTGCTTGAATTCCTTGGGTGAAATCTCTCCCAGGCCTTTAAAGCGGGTGGTTTCCACGACCGAGCCTTTATTACCTGGCCCACTGAGCTTTTTAGTGGCGACTATTTTTTCCTTTTCGGAATAACAGTAGATTGTTTCCTTTTTGTTTCTGACCCTGAATATCGGCGTTTCCAGAATAAAAATATGGCCGAGCTTAACGAGGGGCTCAAAGTAGTGCAGAAAAAAAGTGAGCAGCAGGTTTCTGATATGCAGGCCATCGACATCGGCATCTGTTGCCAGGATAACCTTATCGAAACGGACATCGGAAATCGATTCCTCGATGTTGAGGGCGCGCATAAGGGCATACATCTCTTCGTTTTTATAGAGCGTGGTCATCTTCTGACCAAAGACGTTCAGGGGTTTTCCCTTTAATGAAAAAACCGCCTGGGTAAATGGATCCCGGGAGGAAATAATAGAACCGGCCGCCGATTGTCCTTCGGTAATAAACACCATGTTTTCCTGGCCTTCCGGAGAAGGTCTGGTTCTTGATGGATGGTGTTTACAGTCTTTTAACTGGTCAATTTTAAAGGTTATTTTTTTGGCATTGGCGCGGGCTTCGGAGCGGACGCTTTGTAGCTCTTTTCGTACCTTTTCATTGCGGAGTATTTTGTCGATCAACATCTGGGCCGATTCGGTGTCTTTATAAAGAGCACTGGAAACGGCATCTTTGACTCGATTGACAATCCACGACCGCACTTCGGTGTTGCCCAGTTTGTTTTTAGTCTGGGATTCGAAAACAGGATCCTTTATCTTGACGGCCAGGGTGCCGACGATACCATCCCGAACATCGGTATTGACGAATTTTTTGCCGGAAAATTCATTGACCCCTTTCAGTATCCCCTCTCGAAAAGCGGACAGATGCGTACCACCCTCGTTGGTATAGGTGCCGTTGACAAAGGTATAATAACAGTCGCTGAAGGAGTCGGTATGGGAAAAGGCGAATTCAAGCGTGGCATCCCGATGGTAAATTGGTGGATAGAGGGCAGAGCCGTCAAGTTCCTTGTCAAGCAGGTCGAGCAGTCCCCTGGATGAGAAAAAGATTTTTTTATCGAGATATATTTTCAGGCCCGCATTGAGGTAGGCATATCGCCATAACCGATTGTCGACAAAAGAGAGGTCAAAAGTAAAATCCGGAAACATTTCCTTGGACGGCGAGAAATCTATCTGGGTGCCGTTTTTCTCTTGAGTATCGCCCTCGTCCTGTTGCATAAGCTTGCCATTATGAAACAAAGCGGAGGCAAATTTTCCGTCACGATAGGAAGTTACAGCAAAAACATCAGAAAGTGCATTAACAGCTTTTGTGCCCACGCCGTTCAGCCCTACCGAGAACTGAAAGACGTCGGTATTGTATTTGGCCCCGGTATTGATGGTCGAGACGCAATCCACTATTTTGCCTAAGGGAATGCCCCGGCCAAAATCACGCACCTGCACCGAACCGTCTTCATGGATGAAAATATTGATTCTCTTGCCGGCCCCCATGATGAATTCGTCGACGGCATTATCGACCACTTCCTTGAGCAGGATATAGATGCCATCGTTGGGATTTGAGCCATCCCCCAGCCGCCCGATATACATACCAGGGCGCTTTCTGATATGCTCCAGAGAACTGAGTGTTTTTATTTTGCTTTCATCGTAAGTATGCGTAGATACGTTCATTCTCGGGCAACCCATGACCTTCTAAAAGATTAATGATAACGACGTATATTATTGTATTTGAGGGGAATGCGCAACAGGGATAAACAGGTGCGCCAGACGAGAATCGCCTGGCGGTGGCTACATCATGCGGATACGTTCACAGTCTGGACATATCCAGGTTGGGCCATTGCTGATGCCCCATTTATTCTCTTCAAAACAGTCTTTACAGATCATAAAACCACACGGACAACTCCAGCAGAACTCCTGTTTTTGTTTACAGCAGTGACAGATATATTCGCCCACTTTCTTCTTGCGGTATCCCCCTTTTCTTTCCGGCCCGCTCATTGCTGCACCTCCCCATGGACCCACCCAGCATACTCCGGACTGGAATGGTCGATCTCCTGGACAATTATTTCCGGCAGCTCATAGGGATGTTCCTGATGCACCAGCGCTTTCACCTTTTCGGTGCACGCTGGAGTTGTTTTCAGGCTCAAGCAAAATTCCGTTGCCGAGGTTGTCACCTCTTTCCACCGGTAGAGACTGGTGATCGGCCCTGATATCTGGGCGCAGGCAATCAGCTTTCGCTCCAGGAGCAACTCGGCAATCCGCTCAGCATCGGCTTTGTTTTCAAGGGTAGTGGTAATGATTATGATTTTTTTCATGGCGGCTTGTAGGTAGCTAATCCATTGATAATATTTTTTTTATTAGTTTGTTGAGGCATCTCAAAAACCTAAGATTTACGATGGTTACGTAAAAAGCTTCATATTCGAGGCGTGTGAATTTTACTATTATTGCGGCGTATCATAGGAGAACTCTTTTCTTTTGTTACCTATTATAATATCGTATCCGGCAAAGAAAATCATTCGCTGCAAATTCTTCTCTTAATAGGTGAACTATGTATCTGGTGGTTGATATTGGCAACTCGCATACCGTGACCGGTATGTACGAAGATAATAAACTTATCGGCCAGTGGCGATTAAACTCCAACGCCAAGAGCACCGCGGATGAACTGGCAATCCGCTACCAGACTTTGTTTGCCATGGCCGGCATAAAAAAAGAACGAATCAAAGGAATAATTATCGCCAGTGTCGTGCCTATTTTACAATTCGCCTGGATAACGTGTTGCAAAAAGCATTTTTCCAATCACCTGGAACACGATCTTTTTGTCGTCAAGGTTGATGAAATTAAAGATCTTATCACGGTTCTGCTCAATAATCCTGCGGAAGTCGGCGCGGATCGGCTGGTTAATGCGATTGCCGCCTGGAATCTCAATAAATGCAAACAGGTGGTGATAGATTTCGGCACAGCGATTACCTTTGACTGCGTAACCGACAAATGTGAATATCTGGGCGGTGCAATCCTGCCCGGTATCGCCATTTCACTCGAGGCTCTGGCGAATAAAACTGCCAACTTACCACATATTGATATCTCGGAGCCGCCACCGTCCATCATCGGCAAATCGACCGTCCATGCCATGAAAAGCGGTATTCTCTATGGCTATGGCGCGATGATTGACGGGCTGGTCAAGGGGATTAAAAAGGAGATGTCGTTAGCCCCACAGGAAGATTTCCGGGTCGTCGCCACCGGCGGCATGGCGCAGTTGGTTGCCCCGTATACCACCTCAATCGATCTCATCGAACCGATGCTGACCCTGCAGGGTTTGCAGATCATCTACCAGCGGATTGTCCTGCGATGAAAGCTCCGCTCTATCCCCCGCCGTTGCAAAAAGGGGACAGGATCGGCATCATTGCCCCTGCCGGGCAATTGCAGGACCCAGCACGCTTTACCAAAGGGGTCGCTATTCTTGAAAAGATGGGTTTTCAGGTAAAATTCCCGCCAAATCTATGGCCTGGTCCGCACTATCTTGCTGATAACGACTCTAATCGCGCCGAAGAGTTTAATCGTTTGATAAAAGACGATGACATCAAGGGGCTTATCTGTCTGCGCGGTGGCTATGGTTGTCTGCGGATGCTGGGTAAAATTGATCTGGCGGCCGTTGCCAGGCGACCGAAAATCATCGCCGGTTTTTCCGATATCACCATTCTGCAAAATTTTTTATACGCCCGAACCGGTCTTGTCTCCCTGCACGGCCCCGTTGTCACCGCCCTTGGCGGGGCAACTAAAGAATGCCTGGCCCATTTTTATGAGCTTTTACTCAATATCGCGCCGCCCAGTATTTTCAGCAAGCAGGTTGAAGTACTCCGCTTTGGACGCTCCGTTGCCGCACCGTTGATTGGCGGCAACCTGGCAAGCCTGGTGAGCTTTCTTGGTACCCCGTATGATTTTTCCTGGGATGATAAAATTGTCTTTTTAGAAGATATCAACGAACCGCTTTACAAGATAGATCGCATGCTCACCCAGCTGCAGCTGGCCGGTAAGCTGGACAAAATTGCCGGTTTGATTCTGGGTGACTTTTCGATGTCGGCGTATACCAAGGCGACGGAAATATCTCGCTATCACGATTCGATATGGAACCGGGTTTTCGAGTTGTGTGTCGGTTCATCCGTCCCGATCTGGGGCAACTTCCCATCAGGTCATTGCCCCGCCAATCTCAGCTTTCCTCTTGGCGCAACAGTCGTGATGGATAGTGCAGCTACCACCCTGATCTTTACCTAACCACAAAGCCTGTCTATTGAAGCTGACCGGATATGTTGTTTGACTTGAGCATCTAATAATGCTATAAAAAAGGGGTTCGTCATTCAATCATGTTGGTAATATGCTTATTCATTTAGATATAAAGAAGAAAATAATAATATGTTTCTCCAAAAGAAAAAACTGTTGAAGATGTTTTTTGCTCTCGGTTGCACCTGTCTGCTGACTACTACTACGGTGTTTGCTGCGGAGTATCTGTCAATCACCACCGACAATGCTAATGTCAGGACCGGCCCAGGTACCAATTATCCTGCCTCGATGGAACTTTTTCAGGGATATCCTCTGAAGGTGGAAGAAAAAAAAGGTGACTGGTATAGAGTTACCGATTATGAGAACGATTCCGGCTGGGTCCATGATAGTATTGTCAAAAAAGGCGACACGGCCATAGTCAACGCCAAAGAAAGCATCAATATGCGCTCGGGTCCATCGACCACTGATGCAGTGATCGCTGATGTTGAACGAGGTGTCGTGCTGACCAAGCTGTCTGAAGATGGAAAGTGGACCAAAGTACGCCATAGCGGTGGGACCGTCGGCTATGTCTATGCTCCTTTGCTGTGGCCATAAGGGTTCATACGCGAGTTATAAAAGGAATCCTGCAGGGCTTTTTTGATCGCTGAGCTGCAATATTTTTTCTATTACCGTATCGAGAGCAAGGGGGAGCCGCACCACCTGCTTTGCCTTGTTGGCAAAGAGCAGAAACCCTTGCTCTAATGCGTAATAAAGAATATCCCTGGTTATCTCCACATCCTTTTTGCAATACTGCTGAATCAGGTCTATCCTTCCTTCTTTGTACCAGGCAAGAGCCTGGAGACCGTCCGCCGTTTTTTGTGACCCGAGCGTCTGTTCGGCCAGACGGTTGAGGCTCAGTCTGTAGCCCAGATAATTGTGGATTTCTTCAAGAAGATCAAGTGTCGGCAGGCAAGCAAGATTGGCAGTGGTGTAGGCAGACAGCACCCGGTTGTCAAAACGCTTGTTGTTAAAACCGATAATCAGCTCAAGGCTCTGCAGATGGGCAATCAGTTTATCCATCTCGGGCTCGAGGTAGCTGACACAATCGTTTATTGTCGAATCGTACACCACCGCCACCGAAACTCCCATCTTGTGGGTATTGCCCCAGCCCCCGACTTCATCCGCGGAGCGGATAGTCTCCAGATCAAACACGCCGAATTTTAGCGGCAGGGCGTCCAGTCCCTTGCGCAGCGGTGCAGTTTTTTGCGGCAGTTGCGCAAGATTTAACGGCAGCGGCTTATGGCCGCCGGCGGCACCCACTTTTGGTCCAAGCTTTTCCGGCGCCTTTCCCCTGAGGATCTCAGCCAGCAAGAACAGGCAGGCCTTTTTGTCGATCGGTCGATTACCTGAGCCGCATTTGGGTGAGTGCACACAGGAAGGACAGCCGGTAGTACAGGCGCAGGAACCAATTGTCTGCTCGGTCTGCGTCAACAGGCTATCAATTTTGTCAAAGGCCTCCCTGGCCAATCCCACCCCACCGGGATACCCGTCATAGACGAAGACGGAAGCCATTTCCGTCTGGTCGTGCAAGGGACAGGAAATCCCGCCGATATCATTTCGGTCGCAGAGAACCAATAGAGGAAAGAGAGCAATCATGGCATGCTCCAGAGCATGAATTGCGCCCATGAAATGATATTTTTCCTGTTCCAGGACACTGACCGTGGCCTGGTCGATGTCGACCCACAGGCCTTCAGTTTCGATGATTTGTTCCGGTAAGTCGAGGGGCATGGTCGAGATAAGTTTCTGAGTGACGCTGTGCCGCTTCTGGTAACCGGTTACTTTTTCCGTTACCCGGAGCCGGCCAAAAGAAACCTGAACGCCAAAGCTGCTTTTTTGTTCGAGAATCTCAAGGATTTCGGTACGTTTCTCAGTCGTCGGCCGGGTGAAAAATTTTGGGCTCTCCTGGTGGACGATAACCTCATTGGCGAGAAGATCAAAGGAGTCGACCAGCCAGCTCGTGGCTCGATGGAGATACACCGCGCCTGGATGACACTCCTTCATTCCCCGCGCGGTATCGATCTCCCCTACTATCTCGCCATTTTCCCCGTCGATTATCGACATTTGTTTGCCGCCACCGCGCAGGCTGATATGTCGTTGGGGGTATTTTCTAGCGGCAATCCACCGCCCGCCGGTGGCCGTCTCCAGTAAGGCGCCATTGCTCGACAGGACATGAACTCTTGACTGTATCAATTTATTTTTAAGTAATAATTCGTCACTCGATAATGGTTCTTCTGCCGCACAACAGAGAAGATGCTGGTCCATGATGCTGGGGTTTTTCGGATTCAGCACCGCCGATTCCGCCGACCTGGCAAAAAAATCTTCCGGCTGACGCATAAAATATTGATCCAGGGCGTCTTCCTGGCCAATTAGGATGATCGCCGACTTGCGTGAACTTCTGCCCACCCGGCCTCCCCGCTGCCAGGTTGCCATAATCGAACCGGGATAGCCGACAAGTATGCACAGATCCAGATCGCCGATATCAATCCCCAGCTCCAGGGCGGAGGTGGTAATCACCCCAAGCAGTTCGCCGGAAAAAAGCTGCTGTTCGATTTCCCGGCGTTCTTCCGGCAAAAAACCGGCCCGATAGGCGCTGAGCTTAACTGAAAGAGCACCAAGCCGGGGAGCGGTCCACAGGTTAATCAGCTCGGTCATCTTCCTTGACTGGGTATAAACGATGGTGCGCAGGCCGCGCTTTACCGCAGCTTCCAGCAACTGGCTGGCGGTATAGGCGGCGCTGTCCCAGGGGTTGATAAACAGCATATTCTTTTCGGCCTGCGGTGCCCCAGACTCGCTGATAAGCTCCACCGGTTTATGCAGCAGCAATTCCCCCAGTTGTTGGGGATTGCCGATGGTCGCCGACAAAAGAATAAAGGTGGGACTCGCGCCGTAAAGAGAAGCAATCCGCTGCAGACGACGCAGTACCCAGGCCATATGGCTGCCGAGTACGCCGCGATAACTGTGCACCTCGTCGATGACGATATAGCGCAGTCTGCTGAAAAATTCGGTCCAGTTCCGGTGATAGGGCAACATTGACAGGTGGATCATTTCCGGGTTCGTCAGCAGCACCCGCGGCGGTTTATCGCGTATTTTTCGTCGCGAGTAGCTGCTGGTGTCTCCGTCAAAAAGAGCAGAAACAAAGGGGTGTTTCGCCTGGGTCGTCGCCGGCAGTTGGCGAAATAAGGACTCCAGCACATTTTGCTGATCGCGGGCCAGGGCTTTCAGTGGAAAAATATATACAGAGTAACCGGGATCATCTGCCAGCAAATCGTTCAGCACCGGCAGATTATAGATCATGCTTTTCCCGGATGCCGTGGGGGTTGCAACGATGACATCACGGCCCTCGAGCACCGAGCAGATGGCCTGGTGTTGATGGCTGTAGAGTCTGGTGATGCCGGTCTGCGCCAGGCTGGTCTTGAGCACTGGCGAGAGAGGTGGAAAGGCAGCGGCGTATGTCGGCGGTACTGCCGCAAAGCTTCGATGACAGACGACCTGTGGACCAAACTTAGGGGAACTCTTTAGAGAAGATAAATATTCGGTAAGGTCGGGAATCATAAATAACGCGCAGCGGGTATGCCGAAAATGGTGAGGTTATAGGTTGCGTAAACAGCCGAGAGTGTATAATTTGCACAGCGCATCATCTTTTGCTGTAGCTGGTGGGTTTCTGGTAACAAGATACCATATTTCCCCCCGAACAACCGTCAATTAATACCAATAATTAATACCCTTTTCAACGCCATGCCTTCAATTGCCACCCTGGGGCCTGTTGGCTCGGACAGTTACCGTGCTGCCCGGCAATATGCCCCCAATGCCGAGTGTGTTCTGTTTAACCGGATTGCCGATATTTTTAACGCATTTCGCGCCGGCAAGGTGCAATACGCTCTGGTGCCGGTTTACAACACTCGAGAAGGCGAAGTTAAAGAATATTTCCGACTGATGGCCAAGATGGAGCACGGGTACTGGGTGGATAACGTGGTGCTGCCTATTCATCTCTCGCTGGCAGTTCTCCCCGGTCCGAAAAGAGTTGCGCAGAAAATCACGAACATTATCGGCAGAAGTTCCGTATTCAGGCAGTGTGATGAATTTATTGAAGAAAATTATCCGGAAGCGACTCTAACGGCAGTGCCTGATATTGAGGCGGCCATGGCGGCTATCGGTCATGAGCAAAAACAGGGATATGCCGTCATTGAATCGGAAGAACTGGTAAAAAAACATGGCCTGCAGCTTGTCGCCCGGGAAGTTGTCTCGCATAATCGCACCAGATTTTCGGTTATCAGCTCCAAGCCGGCCCCGGTATCCGGTTACGATGCCACCGCCATTATCACCCGCCCGCTGCGTGACCGGGTCGGCATGCTCGCTGATATCCTTGGGGAATTTACTCGACGAGGCATCAATATTCTTGATTTGCAGTCGGAAAACGATATCCAGACCCAAAGATTGCGCATCTATGTCGAGGTTGAGGGCCATATAGACACTCCTCTTCTGCAACAGGCCCTGACCACCATTGAATCGACGGTTATCCAGGAAGAAGACGCTCTTAAAGTGCTCGGTTCTTTTCCTCGGGTCGATATGCGGGTGAAAAAAATCAAGACCTTTGGCTTTATCGGTAGCGGGGATATGAGCAAATGGTTTGCCGGCCGCTTAGAAAACGAAGGGTATAAAGCCCTTATTTCCGGACGAACGACCGAGCTTAGCCCGGAGACGATGATCAGAGAGGTCGATGTCGTGCTGGTTTGTGTGCCTATCTCGGTGACTGTTTCGGTGATCAAAAAATATGGTTCACTTTTGCGCGACGGTCAGGCCCTGATTATTCTTGCCGGGGAATCGGAAAATACCCTCGCCGCTGCCCTGGAAGGGACGACACCGGGGGTTGAAGTGATGTTTGTCCACAATCTCTGGGGACCACAGGCCTTGACCATGAAAGACAAGAACGCCACTGTGGTCCGCACCCACCGGAGCGGCAGTTTCTGCAGCGAATTCGAGGCCTTTTTATATAAACACGGCGCCGATATCAACCACGACAGCGCCACCAAGCACGATCTGCTTATGGGTGTCAGTCAGAAACTGCCGACAACGGTATCGGTGGCCCTGGCAATGACCTTGCGCGACCACGCCATTGATTGCAACGACATCAACAGCCATTCCACTTTAACCTCTCTGTATGGTATTCTGGCGATGGCCCGCATTCACAATCAAAATTCGCGCACTTATGCAGAGATCATGGCCACCACCGGCGATGGCCGAAAAATTGTTCGCAGCTTTGCCGACAATATCATTCGCCTGATCGATCTGGCGGATGAGGGTAATATTACCGAGCTTTCGGCAATAATGGAGGCCAATAAAAAGATCATGCCCCGGGCTTTCCTCCAGTCGCGCATGAAACAGGCAAAAGCAGTCGATCAGGTGATGAGTCAACCGAGTATGAAATATTAGTACCTTACTTTAGAAAGCCAGTAAGAAAAAAAAGAAACCTGAAGATGTAATTGAAATTAAAAACGTAAATGATCCTCCAAGGTACTTATACCCGAAGGGTATCATTAATGAATGCGGCTCTGCCGCATTAGGTTTTTACAAAGTTTATAAATATAAACGGTCGGTTTGCTGATCAATGAGATCTGTGGCCCGGCGGTTTCAATTTTAAAGGAGTCGCCCCATGTTTCGAGATTTGAGTTTTCTGGATGAGGTAAAAACCTGTCCGCACTGCAAGCAAGACATGTCCTTATGCGAGTCACCGCCCATCCATGTCGGCGATGGACTCGGCTGGGGCTCGGATGTCCTGTTTATCTGCTTAAATGATAGCTGCCCCCTGTTCCTTAAAGGCTGGGATCAGATTGAACATCAGTACGGCCATCATGCATCGTATAGATATATGGAAGTCCCTGGCAGCCCCGAAGGAAATTGCATGATGGTCGGTAATGCCGATGCTTTCAAGGGCTGTGTCGTCAATAAAGAAGAGCTTAGAAACCAGAATGCGCGATTTCGAGCTGAAAAAGAGGCGACGGAACAACTCAAGACCTGCGTTGCCGATAAAAACCTTGCACCGGTCATGACCCTGCTGCTTGACGAAGGGGCGACCAGAAGTAGCCGGAACACGGCGGCGGAATATCTCTTCGAGCTCAACGATCTGGCCTGTATTGACCCCTTGCGAAACCATACCTTTAAAGATACGGCTCTTGAGCAAAAAGTGAACATGGCAATAAGCGAGCTGTTAAAAGTAAACTTTAAGAAAGAATGCCCACATTGCCTGGAAATAATCAAGGCACAGGCCAAAAAATGTATGCATTGTAAAGAAGATCTCTAAATGATTTTAGGCTTGCAAATCTTCAGTTGAATGAGTATAAAACACAGGTTTTTCAGCACAGCGCACTTTGTGTTGGGATATCCTTTCACTGGAAAAACATTTACAGGCCGAAGACCATACAGGTTCGTTGCTGGTGAACGTTTACGTGGTGGGCGTAGCTCAATAGGTTAGAGCACCTGGTTGTGACCCAGGAGGCTGGGGGTTCAAGTCCCCTCGCTCACCCCACAGATAATAAAACGGGTATCAGGCTTATTCTGACACCCGTTTTTTTCTTTCATCCCATTTCCATGCTCATGGCTGCTTACAGTAAAATCGATCAACCGGAAATCCTCGCCCTGCTCTTTCCACCCGCCGAAAATGTCCCTTCTCTCTGCCCGGACGGCGCAGTAGATACTCCTTTTTCTGCTGGTGCAGAAGGTGACGTAACCTGCCGATTTTATGGGATTGACCGGCTGGCGCCTATCCTCTTTTATTATCCGGCGACAACTGTTTCCGTTGCCGAGTTTGATGCAGTTGCGAAACAGTATAACCAGGAAGGAATGAATGTTTTTCTGGCCTCATACCGTGGCTGCGGCATAAACAGCGGATCCCCTTCTCTTGCCTCGCTTTATGAAGACAGCCGGAAAATATTCCCGTTGGCAATCGACTGGTTGCAAGACAAAGGCTACACCGGAGCTCTATTTATCATGGGGCAATCCCTAGGGAGCCTCTGTGCCATTGATACGGTCGTCGAGAATGCTGACGTGGTCAAAGGGATGATTATCGAGAGCGGTATAGGTGGCACAACACCCTTTTTACAGGCCCTTGGCGTGAGTGAAAAACAGGCCGATATTGCCGAAGCCGAGGGCTTTAATAATGCCGAGAAAATGGGCCGGATTAAGCTTCCCACCCTGATTTTTCATGGCGCGCAGGACAAGCTGGTACCGATCGCCGAAGCGGAAGAACTGCAGGCGGCAAGCGGGGCACGAAATAAACAGTTTTTTGTTATCCCCGGTGCAGAACATCACAGAGTGGGCATAACCGGAGGTGTGCTGTTTATTCGCGCCATCAAGCAGTTCACCGATACGGTATGCGGAGTCAACACCTGGCGGGAGAAGAGAAGAAAATCCTCTAAGCGGGCTTAAGCGACTTAAGTACATTGACGTATTACAAGGCAACCTTGCATGAAACGACTCAACTATCTTTCCTGGGATGAATATTTTATGGCGGTGGCCCTTCTTTCCGCCCAGCGCAGCAAAGACCCGAACACCCAGGTGGGAGCCTGCGTTGCCAATGCCCAAAATAAAATAGTCGGCGTCGGCTATAACGGTTTTCCCCTCGGCTGCTCAGATGACGTACTGCCATGGGATCGTCAGGGGCAATTCCTGGACACCAAATATCCCTATGTGTGCCACGCTGAACTCAATGCAGTTCTCAATTCTCTTTCCACCGACTTAAGAGACTGCCGGATCTATGTCGGGCTTTTTCCCTGCAACGAATGCACGAAAGTGATTATCCAGGCGGGTATTGGCGAAATAATCTATCTGTCGGATAAATATAAAGATTCCGACCAGGTAAAAGCGTCCAAACGAATGCTCGATCTCTCAAAACATATCAGCTACCGGCAACTGATTCCAAAAATCACCAGTCTTGCTATCAGTTTTATAGCCCCGGAATTATAGCAACTATTCACCAGCACCCCATTTTCGTCCGATCAGGCCCCCCTCACATAGCCAACTATAGCTCGGAAGCCTGCTTGAACGAAACTGGAGCACTGGAGAACAGTTGCTGATTCGGGTAATGCGGTCACCTACTGCGTTCCGGTGAACCATTTCGATTTGTAGATATTTATTTTACTCTTTTAAGCGAAGTGACCTTGTTCTTTATTTTCCCAGCCGGCGGCTGATCGGCAGTTGCGGGCCGATCAAATGCTACCGCCTTCACAAAGCGTTCTTCCCCGCCCATGGTAAAAGTTTCTTTGCCGCTCAGCTGTTCCGTTCGCAGGGTCCAGGTCATTTTTTGCAAAGGTACCGAGAGCATGGTCATATGTACATGCCACCATTCATCTCTGCGGCTGCTGTCTCTTTCTATTTTGTCGACATGCGCATAGGCAAGAAATTGCGGCTGCTTGGCGGCGATAAGAATGATATCCCCGATATCGGTAGTGTCCTTAAAGGGAATCAACTGTTTAAGTTCCTCGACAAATTTTTGCATCAGTTCGTCTTTGCCCTCCCAGGTCCGGAAATTTTAGTCGTTATGGAGTCAATGATAACCATTTCCGGGGTAAAGTAACTCCGCGTACAGCTTTTGCCATACATTCTCAGCCCGTCCAGTAATGGGTTGATGATCTCGTCGATCACGGTCCGAACTTTAAAGGCGGTTTCCCGATCTTCGATTGCCAGAGTCATTGCCACAAGATTCAATCCTTTCTGAACAACATTGATGATTTCCACGTTATTCATATAGGTTATGGAGTTATTTCTCTGCGACAGACCAGGATCAATTGCCTTGACTGCCGCATTATTCAGGAGCGACATTTTATCAATTTTTCGTTGCACGACCATCTGTAATAAACTGGAACTGTTGCCGAAAAACAGCAGGTCGTGCCAAAAGCCATAGAGCGGCTGCATGCCATCCTGGGGAGAGCCTGTCCAGTAGACATATCGAACAGGACCGTAGCTCGCCTCTGTTACCTGGATACGCAGGGCATCGATAATTTTTCGCAGGACACTTTGCAGTTCGGGGACATTATTTACCTCTACGAAAAACATCCCCAGGGGAAAGGAAAAAAAAGTATCTTTGGGCCCCGGCTCCAAGATCAGGCTCGCCTCGTCTCCCAGCAGTGCCGCAATTTCACTGGTGCTTTTGCCGGTAATATCCTGCACGGTAGACCAGAATTTATCGAGCTGCGAATCTTCTTTGCGGCTCTGCTCCACATACTTAAATAAATATTTAAACTCAATGGTGTTTGACCAGTAGAAGGCCATCGGATTCTCTGTAGCAAACGAGAGCATGGAACTATGGATGGGAATTGCATCAATATAATTTTTCACGACGCTGTTTACTTCTTCTTTCTGGTATTGCACCAGCACTTTATCAATAGTTTTCTTTTTTTTGTTCCAGCTGCCATAGCCAAAATTGGCGAAGCCTACAGTGGTTGTCATTTCTTTCTGCAGCAGCTCCTTACCGATAAAATTGAGATCCACGGTCTGGCTGAGCACATACCGGCGCATCTCGTCAACGGGTAGATAAAAGAACCGATCGGGCCGAGTAATTTTTTGTCTTATCTTTATGAAATCAGGTTTTTTACCTAAGGCCGGCAATTCCCCGTCATAGGTATCGATACATCGCCGCAGTTGTTTTTCATTCGGGCTCATGACAAACATGCCATCGATAATGACGATTGACAGAATATCCGCACCAAGCTGCAATCTACTAATGTGGTGTTTGCCATATTGGGCAGTAGATACGGAGTATGTCTGCACATAGCGGACGTAGCTTTCGGTAAAAAACTGGAGTGCTTCCGCGCTATGACTTGGCTTGGCCACCAGAATAACGTTGTTTTTTATGAAATCGGAGAAATCATCCGGTTGCTGCTGTTCGACAGCAGGCAGCAAAGCAAAGGCGAATTTTTTGCCCAGAACCTCATGGAGTAATCTGTTGTTCCGAGTCTTTTCAGAAAACGACTGGAGTGCGGTTATGGCGCTGAGAACCGGCTCGGGCAGACCGATTTTTATACCGGTTTGCATAAAGTTAATAGACGCAATTTTTTTACCCAGTGGCGATCTGATGAATTCTTTGACTACTTTTGCCCCATCACGCTGCTCAAAGTAGAGCAGCGCACTATCGGGGATAAAGCGGGCCATATCCTTATAACTATCGGTTTGGATGCCATTGACTAAAGGGTACACCACCACCAGGACCATGAGCAAAAACCCGGCAACCGCATTACTTTTCATAAGCTGGTGGTCCTGCAGAACTGTACGGCTTCGGCCACATGCGCCTGCAGTACTGCCTTTGAGTCAGCCATATCGGCTATGGTCCGCGCCATCTTGAGGATGCGGTGGTATGCTCGTGCGGAAAGCCCCAGCCTGGCAACACTTTTTTCCAGCAGATGAGATGATTTGCTGTCCAGCCGACAATATTGAGTAATGGCCCTACTGTTCATCTGACTGTTGCAATAGACCCCTGGCGTTTCTGCAAACCGTATCCCCTGGACTGCGCGGGCCCGATCCACCCGCTTCTTGATATCTTGCGAACTTTCACCACGGCTGGTATCGCTCATTTCCTTAAAATTAAGTGCGGCTACTTCCAGATGCAGATCTATTCTGTCCAGCAGAGGACCGGAGATCTTACCGGTATAGCGGCGAATATCCCTTTCGGTGCAGAGGCATCGATTACGGCTGTCGCCAAGAAAACCGCAAGGACAGGGGTTCATCGCCGTAATCAACATAAACCGGGCAGGAAACGTCAGGGTCATATGAGCTCTGGCGATAGTCACCTCGCCATCTTCGATCGGCTGGCGCAGGACTTCAAGCACATGTTTTTTAAATTCCGGCAACTCGTCTAAAAAGAGCACCCCGTTATGGGCAAGAGAAACCTCCCCCGGCTGGGGAACGCTGCCGCCACCGATCAGTCCGGCATCGGAGATGGTATGATGCGGGGCGCGAAAAGGACGCGTCGTTGACAGGAGATTTTTCTCAGAAACCTTACCCGCGACACTGTATATTTTTGTCGTCTCCAACACCTCATCAAGGGTCATTTCCGGCAGAATAGTTGGGAAACGGCGGGCAAGCATTGTTTTTCCCGAGCCCGGCGGACCGGTCAACAGAATGTTATGGCCGCCAGAGGCGGCGATCTCAAGCGCTCTTTTGACATGCTGCTGCCCTTTGATATCCGAGAAATCGATCCCGCCCGGTGCGAAACAGCTGCTTGGCGGCAAGGCGGTTGCGGCCATTGGTGTCGCCACCTCCATACCGGCGAGAAACTCCACCGCCTGCTGCAGGGAGGAAACCGGGATTATATCAATTCCTTCAGGAACAATCTGCGCCTCTTCACTGTTTTCTCGGGGAATGATGATGCCGCGCAGTCCTTCTGCTCTGGCTGCCAAAATCATCGGCAGCAGCCCGTTCACCCGATGCACGCCGCCATCTAAAGAGAGTTCGCCGATAACACAGTAGCGGCCAGTCCTTTTCGGCGTAAATATTTCTGTTGCTTCAAGGATACCAATGGCGATAGGCAGATCAAAACCGGCTCCCTCTTTACGGATATCAGCCGGAGCAAGGTTGACGGTTATTTTTCTGGCGGGAAACTGATAGCCGCAGTTTTTGATGGCTGCTTTCACCCGATCTTTGCTTTCCCGGACCGTGCTGTCAGGCAGGCCGACGGTGGAAAACATCGGTAGACCGGCTGCGACATCGACTTCCACCTGGATCAACCAGCCTTCAATACCCAGGACCGAACAACTTATTATTTTAGCAAGCATGGATAAACGTGCGTGTTTCTGGAATTATTCGACGGCATGATTAGACTTCTCCGCTGTTTTGCTGATAATATTTCTGGATTTCCGGAGAATAATCACCATTTTTTTGACCATAGACATAAAGAGGCGGCAGCACTTCGGTTCCCGGACCGCCGTTTTTACACCACCGGATGAGCACCAGGCGGGCCGGATCGGTTGCATGCGGATAACTATAGACAAACTGCAGGGTTTTGATCTCGAGTCGATATTTTGCCGCCTGCGAAATACAAGCACCGATTCCCTCAGCCGGATAAATAAAATATACTTCTCCCCCGTTTTTGACGGCAAAGGCAGCAGCGCGCAGAAAGTCCTCTAATGCCCCTGATATCTGATGTCGGGCAAGCAGACTCTGCTGATTTTGCGATAACCGCCCGGAAGCCGGGGCATAAAATGGTGGGTTACAGACAATAATATCGTACGACTCGGCCGTTATCAACGTATCAATTTTTTTTATATCGCCGTGGATGATCCTGCCCAGGCTGTCAAAGCTGTTGGCAGTCAAATTGGTCGCAGCAAGATCAGCTAGTTCCTGCTGCACTTCGATTCCCACAATGTGTCGAATAAGGTTTTTCCAGCGATACAACAGGATCATCGGGATAATGCCCGATCCACTGCCCAGATCAAGAAGAGAATTACCTTTTTTGACGGTGACAAAATGAGCAAGCAGAACTGCATCAATGGAAAATCGATAGCCTTTTTGATATTGATAACAGATTAATTCTCCACCAAAAAGGCTATCTCGACTTATGTCAGATGGGGTGATCCCCGGCTGTTTAATCAACAGTTCATCCAGTTTCTAGGAGCGGCTAAAAAAGTGTAGCCGGTTTGAGGTTAACCGTTTAACAAGTTAGTTTACCGACGACGGGCGGATATAGCAAATCAAATAGCCTCGAACATTCGTTGAAAGAGGCGAAATGGTTGGTCTCTATGGCCGATAAATTGTCCTGTTTTTAACAGCGACAGTGTTGGTTTACCTGCTGTAAATAGTAGGTGATAAAATAGCTGAATAGTATTAAGTTTGCCGACTGGCTCTGCATCTTCAGCCAGTTTTTATTCATGTTTGCCCCATACAAAGAGGGTAATAGTTCACCGGAAAGCAGCAGCGGGAAAACGCATAACCGGGATCAGTAACCGTTCAACCAGGGCTCCAGTTTCGTTCAAGCAGGCCGCCGAGCTATAGTTAGCTATGTGAGGTGGCCTGATCGGACAAAAACTGGGGTGCCGGTGAACGGTTACCAAAGAAGGTAAGAGTTCACCGGAAAGCAGCAGCGGGAAAACGCATAACCGGGATCAGTAACCGTTCAACCAGGGCTCCAGTTTCGTTCAAGCAGGCTGCCGAGCTATAGTTAGCTATGTGAGGTGGCCTGATCGGACGAAAATGGGGTGCTGGTGAACGGTTACCAAAGAAGGAGAAAAGTATGTTTGATATATTCATCGATACCCATTTTGCCGGAGCACATCACTTGCGGGATTATCCCGGAGATTGTGAAAAGCCGCATGGGCATAACTGGAAGGTTAAAGTGACCGCCCGGGCCACCGAGCTTGATCAGTGTGGGATGGCAATTGACTTTAAGGTATTGAAAAAAATTGTCAAAGAAGTAATCGATAAACTTGATCACAACGATTTGAATACCCTGCCCTATTTTCAGGATAAAAACCCCTCTTCCGAGCATATTGCAAAATTTATCTTTGACGAGGTCAGCGCTCTGCTGACCAATAAAAATCATTGCCTGCAGACAGTCACCGTTCTGGAAACAGACACCCAGGGACTGATTTATTACGGTAATCAGAATACTAAAGGTGCATCTCGAGAATGAAACAACTAGCGCAAGTAAAACTGGCTATTATCGGCCTGGGATATGTCGGACTGCCCCTGGCGGTAGAATTCGCTAAAAAATACCGGACTACTGGTTTTGATCTCAATGTCAGGCGGGTCAACGAACTGCGCGGCGGCACGGATTCAACCCTTGAGGTCTCAGTCGATGAACTGAGTGCAGTACAACACTTGACTTTTACCACCGAAGTACCTGCCATCAGACACTGCAATGTTTTTATTGTGGCCGTTCCAACTCCCATTGATGCAGCGAAAAGACCGGATTTTAAACCCCTTGAAGGAGCCTCGCGGACAGTTTCCCAGGTCTTGAAACCAGGCGATGTGGTTATCTTTGAGTCAACGGTTTATCCGGGCGCCACCGAAGAAGTTTGCGTACCGTTGCTCGAACAGGGTTCGGGCCTGAAATACAATGAGGATTTTTTCTGCGGTTATAGTCCGGAGAGGATCAACCCCGGCGATAAAGAACACCGCCTGCCGTCAATCGTCAAAATAACCTCCGGTTCAACGCCAGAAGTTGCCGACTTCGTTGACCAGCTGTATAGCTCAATCATTACCGCCGGGACCTTTAAGGCCAGTTCCATCAAGGTGGCGGAAGCCGCCAAGGTCATCGAAAACACCCAGCGAGACGTTAATATTGCGCTTATCAACGAACTCGCCCTGATCTTTGAAAAAATGGATATCAGCACCCGTGAGGTACTGGCCGCCGCCGCCACCAAATGGAACTTTTTGCCTTTTACCCCCGGGCTTGTCGGTGGTCACTGTATTGGTGTCGATCCTTACTACCTCACCCACAAGGCCCAGGAAGTCGGCTATCACCCCAATATGATCCTGGCCGGCAGACGGTTAAACGACAATATGGGCCATCATATTGCGGCAACAGTTATTAAAAAGATGGTCAAAAAAGGGATTGATACAGCCAACGGCCGGATTTTGGTGATGGGTCTTACCTTCAAGGAAAACTGCCCTGATCTGCGCAATACCAAGGTTATTGATATCATTTCTGAATTTGCCGAATACGGGATCAGTGTCGATGTATATGATCCCTGGGTTAATGCTGAGGAAGCCTATCGAGAATATACGATTAAACTGGTCGAGGAACTACAGGAAAACAGCTACAGCGCTATAATTGTTGCCGTTGCCCACCATCAGTTTGCGGCGATGGATATTGACCAGCTGCGTGGTCTTTGCAAAGAAAAAGCGGTTATTTACGATGTCAAAGGCCTGTTTCCAAAAGAGCTGGTGGACGGTTGTCTGTAAGCTGCAGCGAAAAGAGAAGGTCATACAGTATGTTACAATCAATACCTGTTGAAGAAGCTGTGGGCATGGTTCTCCCCCACGACATTACCGAAATTGTCAAAGATGTCAAAAAAGGAGTGGCCTTTAGAAAAGGACATATAATTCGGGCAGAGGATGTCGCCCATTTAAAACGCCTCGGTAAAGACAATATTTATGTTATCTCTCTTACTGCCGCCGAAGTTCATGAAAACGAAGCCGCTTCCATACTCGCCAAGTGCCTTGCCGGCCAGGGCATAGAGTATGCTGATAATCCTCAAGAGGGCAAAATTGTCTTAAAAGCAGCTATTGATGGATTGTTGCGGGTCAATAAGCAGTCTCTTTACCAGTTTAATATGCTGGGCGAAGTGATGTGTGCAACGCTCCATGACAATACCCCGGTAAAAAAAGACGAAATCGTGGCGGCAACCCGGCTTATCCCTCTGGTCGGTTCGCGGGCGCTGCTTGCAGAAGCGGAAAAAATTGCCTTATCTTCTGCTGCGGTTATCGAAGTCCTCCCCCTGCAAAAGCTGAAGATCGGCATGGTGATAACCGGTAACGAGGTTTTTTACGGCCGGATCGAAGACCGCTTTGAAGAGGTTTTGCAGGCCAAAGCTGCGGACCTGGGGTCGACAATTTTAGCTGTAAAAAAAGCTCCGGATGACCCGGCAATCATTGCCCGCGAGATAAAAAACTGCCTAGCCGAGGGCGCCGAACTCATTGTCACCAGTGGCGGCATGTCGGTTGATCCCGACGATGTCACTCGCGAGGGAATCCTGCAGGCCGGGGCTACGGATGTAGTCTATGGCACTCCTGTTCTCCCTGGGGCCATGTTTTTGAGCGGTATGATCGGCACGGTTCCCGTTCTCGGCCTCCCGGCTTGTGGAATGTACCATAAAATCACAGTCTTTGATCTAGTGCTGCCAAGAATATTAACCGGTCAGAAAATCGGCCGAAACGAATTTGCCGAACTGGGCCATGGCGGTTTATGCAGAAATTGTCAGGTCTGTCACTACCCTGCCTGTAATTTTGGCAAATAAGCCTTCGAAAAAGAAAGGAGTTCGACCGAAGTGCCCTGGTGGAAAAACTGGAAGATCATGCTCCTTGTCTGGGGATTCATTGTGGCCTTTGTCTGGCTCGGGCTCTCTTATGGCATAGACGGCAAGATCATTGCCGGCGGGGTATTTATTTTTGGCCTTCTCTCCAATGCCTTTGCCTGGCTGCTGGGAATTATTGCGGTTGTCCCGATTATTGGACCTCTGATTGTAAAAATTCTAACGGTTGGTTTTATCTGGCTGCTCAATGCGGTTGGTTATCTGGTCTCCTTTGTGGCTATCCGGCGTGGCTATTCCAAAGATGTCTTAACCTATCGCGGCCTGACAGTAGCCCTCATTACGGGTATCGTTATCGGCTATGTGCTGGGCAAATTAATCTGATAGGGGTTTGAGGCGCAATGGGAAAACCCGGGATGGTTTCGCCTTGTTATTTGCATGCATTGTGTTATATTGAATGCAGATAGAGTGCAGTCATATTCGCAGCATTCAACAGGGGTAATTACTATGGGCATGATGACGGTCAGGAATATTCCTGAAGAAGTACACAACGCACTGAAAGCGCGCGCCAAACGGCACAATCGCAGCGCTGAGGCCGAGGTGAGAGCCATTCTGGAAGAAGTCACACGGCCAGAGAATCGCCTTCACATGGGCGACGCCCTCGTGGCCCTGGGTCGGAAGGTTGGGCTGACCAATGAAGATTTTTCCGCCCTTGGCCAGGTGCGCGACAAGACACCGGCAGAACCGATGAGGTTTGAATGATCGTCTTGGATACCAATGTCGTTTCTGAGGCGATGAAGCCAGATCCAAATCCGTCTGTGAAAGCATGGCTAAATGAGCAGTCGGCCGAAACGCTGTATCTTTCCAGTATCACCCTCGCAGAGCTATTGTTTGGCGTTGCGGCGCTGCCCAATGGGAAGCGCAAGGACATGCTGCGTGGGGTTCTGGATGGTCTTATGGAGTTGTTCAGCGGACGGATTTTGTCCTTTGACGCGGATGCTGCTCGTCAATATGCCGAACTGGCCGTGACGGCCAGAGCTGCCGGACGTGGTTTTCCCTTGCCGGATGGCTACATTGCGGCTATTGCCGTATCACAGGGCTACCAGATTGCATCCCGCGACATTGCCCCATTTGAGGCGGCCAAGATGGCCGTAATCAATCCATGGGAATGGGAAGAAAAAGGGAGGTCTCTATGAAAGAAGCCATGTTCTACGAAGCGGGCAAACTAAACGACGTAATCTGCGGACTGTGCAGCCATCGTTGTCATATAAAGACAGGCAAACGCGGAATTTGCGGGGTACGGGAAAATCGCGCCGGCATCTTATACAGCCTTGTCTATGGCCGGCTCATCGCCGAAAGTATCGACCACATCGAAAAAAAACCCCTGCTGCATTTTCTGCCCGGCAGTAAAGCCTATTCCATCTCTACTGTCGGCTGTAATTTCCAATGCCTCCACTGTCAAAATCATGATATTTCGCAATATCCACAGGTAAATAACCTGGCAATAGCCGGCAAAGAACGCACCGCCATGGCCGTAGTCGACGAGGCTGAGCATACCGGTTGCGCAAGTGTCTGTTACACCTACGTGGAACCGACTATTTTCTATGAGTTTGCCTATGATTGTTCCGTTCTGGCGCACGAACGAGGGCTCAAAAACGTCTTTGTCAGCAATGGCTATATGACCCCGGAGGTGACCAGGCATCTGGCGCCGACTCTGGACGGTATCAATATCGATATCAAGGCGTTTACCGACGATTTCTATAAAAAAGTCTGCAAGGCCAGGCTGCAACCCGTGCTTGACAACGTCCGGCTCATGCATGAACTCGGGGTCTGGGTCGAGGTAACCACCCTGCTTATTCCCGGACTCAATGATTCCGCAGAAGAACTTCGCGCTATTGCCCGGTTCGTCAAATCGGTATCGCCGGATATGCCCTGGCATGTGACCGCCTTTTATCCCACCTACAAGATGCTTGATCAAAAACCCACGCCAATAGCCACTTTACGCAAGGCAAGGGAGATCGGCCTGGAAGAAGGATTGCACTATGTTTATGAAGGTAATATCCCCGGAGGAGGCGGAGAAAATACCTCCTGTCCAGGTTGCGGTGCTGAATTGATCAGTCGCTACGGCTTTACTGTTCAGCGCAATACTCTTACCGATGGCCGGTGTAAGACGTGCAATCGACCGATTGCCGGGGTATGGAGCTGATTGTTACCTGCCATGTAAAAGCACTATGGTCGCTCCCCAGCTGCCGGAGTGCTGGTCGGCCAGACGGTATTCAGCAACCAGCGGATTGCGCTCCAATAAGGCATGCACTGACCGGCGGATATTGCCGATCCCCTTGCCATGAATAATCTTTATCTCGACTATTCCTTTTTTATGGCACTCTTCCAGGTAATCCGGGATCAGCGTTCGTAAGTCTTTGGGCGAGAAAGGATGCAGGTCGAGGGTGCCGTCTATGGCGATGGCAACGGGCTCGTTTTCCGCAAAGTCGTCGTCATTCATTTTTCTTTTCCTCGAAGCATTTCTAAGGCGACCGCGGCCGCCTTGGCTGATGCCCCACTTGCCCCAAGTTTTTCTCTTACTTCTGAAAGAGCCTGCTGCATCCTCTTTTTTCGGGCCGGCAGGGTGGTTATCGCCGATAATTCCGCGGCAATTGCGGTAGCGGTTACTTCATGCTGCAGAAGTTCCGGCACCGCCGCATAGCCGGCAATAAGGTTGACGAGAGAAAAGAATTTAACCTTGATCAGTCGCCTGCCCAATTGGTAGGTAAGCGGTGCCAGTTTATAGACAACAATCATCGGCACTTCCAGTATTGCCAGCTCTAAGGTAACCGTCCCCGAAGCGGTAACCACCGCACCGCAGGCAGCCATCATATCATATCGATTCTTTTCGATAATGCGGATATCGAGGGCCTGGCTGTAGTTGTCAAGTCCGGCTGCAGCAAATTCTTCAAGACCAATAGTTGCCGCCCGAGGGATAAAAAAAACGATTTTTTCCGCCGAATTTTTCTGCAAAATATCGGCAGCATCCAGGAAAATAGGCAGCAAGGAGCTGACTTCGCGTCGCCTGCTGCCGGGAAAAAGGCCGATGCAGCGAGTAGCGGCAGAGATACCCTGCTGCTGTAAAAATTCTTCTCTGGTCGTATTGGTCTTGACGGTATCAAGCAGGGGATGCCCTACATACTCGGCGGCCACTCCCCGCAGACGATAGAACTCTTGCTCAAAGGGTAAGATTACTCCCATCTTATCCACCCTGGCCTTAATCGTCTTGACCCGCCCGGAGCGCCAAGCCCATAACTGCGGACTGATATAATAGAACACCGGAATGGCCAGCTTTTTGGCTTTTCGGGCAAGCAGTAGATTAAAATCAGGCAGGTCAATCAGGATAAGCAGATCGGGCCGATCCTCGATTAACCTGCGCCGTAAAACCCGCTGCGCACGCCAGATATCCGGCAGATGGGCAAATACCTCAAAGACTCCGACCACCGACACCTTCGCCGCATCAAAAAGTATTTCTACCCCGAGGGCCGCAAGCTCCGGGCCGCCCATGCCGCAAAATTGCAGTTCCGGATCCTTTGCCCGTAATGCCTTGACCAGATTTGCCCCATGAAGATCGCCGGATGCTTCCCCGGTGACAATCATGACTTTTCGGTTCATGACTTATTTTTAGGCAGAAAATTCTTGAACAAATCAAGCTTTTGATGCTCTTTGATCTGAGCCATAACCTGCAGGGCAACGGCCAGGGCTCGCCTTCCCTCAAAGCCGGACACCGCCGGCGTGGTTCTTTGCCGAACGTGTTTGACAAACGAGGTAACCTCGCTCCGCAGGGCGTCGCCGTCGGCAAAAGTGCGCAGCTCAACGGCCTGCTTGGGCATCCCGCTTTCTTCGCGCAGCTCTTTGGAAAGCTGTATGGTCATAACTTTTTTCTTGCCGAAATCGACGTTGATATAGGAGCCCGGCTGGAAAATGCGCATTTTCCGCTCATTGATCCGGGAAATCCTGCTGACGGTGACGTTGGCCGTGGCACCATTGGCAAATATCAATCGGGCGTTGGCGATATCGGTGTTGGCGGTCGCAACGGGGGCGCCAACGGTGTGAATGGTCTGCAGCGGTGACTTGATGATATTCAAAATAATATCGATGTCATGGATCATCAGATCAAGAACAACATCGACATCCGCACCTCGATGCTTGAAGGTGGCAATCCTGTTGCTCTCGATAAAAACCGGGGTGGTGAGAAACGGTTCCATCGCCTGGACCGCCGGATTAAAGCGCTCCAGGTGACCAATCTGCAGGATGAGTTTTTTCTTTTGTGCTTTATCGATGAGATCGTCGGCTTCAGCGAGGGTAACCGTCATCGGTTTTTCGAGAAGCACGTCGATTCCTGCATCGAGACAGTCACCAGCAACCTTATGATGAAATGGAGTCGGCACGACAATTGATACCGCATCAACCGCCGGCAGCAGTTCCTGGTAATCGGTAAAACCAGTGCAGCTGCATTCGCCGGCAACCCGTTGACTCTGTGCTTCGTCGATATCGGCCACTCCGACCAGATCAACCCCCTTTAAGGCAGCGTATTTCTGCGCATGAAAGCGACCAAGATAGCCAACACCAATGACGCCGACTTTAATATTTTCCATTGTAATCAATTAGCTGCTCAGGCAGTGCAGGAAGTATGCAAGAGACCAGTGAATAAGGTTAAATACCCAGATACGCCTTTTGGATATCAGTATTGGCGAGGAGCTCATCCGCCGGTCCAGACAGGGTAATGCGCCCGTTTTCCATAACATAGCCCCGGTCTGCAATATGCAGCGCCTGGTTGGCGTTTTGTTCGACAAGAAATATTGTCGTGTTGTTCTCGATATTTATCTGCTTAATTATCTCAAAGATCTGTCTGATTACCAGCGGGGCGAGGCCCATCGACGGTTCATCGAGCAACAGCAGCCTGGGTCTGGCCATAAGCGCGCGTGACATGGCCAGCATCTGCTGCTCTCCCCCGCTCAGATTACCGCCATCCTGATGTCTTCGTTTATAGAGAATGGGAAAAAGCGAATAGATATACTCCAGGTCTTTTTTGATCGCCTCTTTGTCGTTTCTAAGAAACGCCCCCATGTCCAGGTTTTCCTTAACACTCAGCAGGGGAAAGATGTGTCTTCCTTCAGGAACCTGACAAAGACCTAGCTTGACGATGGCGTCAGGGGCCATCTTGTTAATTTCTTTATCCTCAAATACTATCGTTCCGGAGCGACATTCAACGACCTGGCAGATGGTCATAAGGGTGGTGCTTTTGCCTGCCCCGTTGGCCCCGATCAGGGTGATGATTTCTCCTTCATCGATATGCAGGGAAATATCTTTTATCGCCAGCTTATTGCCGTATCCGGCCTGCACCTTGTCTAATTTAAGCATCGACTTCCTCACCCAGATAGGCCTTGATAACTGCGGGATTGGCCCGAATTTCGGCGGGCGTGCCCTGGGCAATTTTTCTCCCGTAATCCATGACAAAAATACGATCGGATAAACTCATGACCAGCTGCATATCATGTTCGATCAGCAGTATCGCCTGCCCTTCTTCTGATATTGCTTTTATCAGATGGTCGAGATCCATGGTTTCCTGCGGGTTCATGCCGGCGGCCGGTTCATCCAGCAGGAGTAACAACGGTTCGGTGGCCAGGGCACGGGCAATCTCCAGACGACGCTGTGCGCCATAAGAGAGATTATCGGCAAACTCATCGGCGAATTCGGCCAGCCCCACTTTTTCTAACATGGCGTAGCTGGTGGCGAGGATCCCCTCTTCTTCCCTGCGGGTTGCCGCAGTCCGGAAAATTGCCCCAAATACAAAGGCCTTGGTTCGACAGTGCCGACCAATCATAACATTTTCCAACACGGTCATTCGGGGGAAAAGGCGGATATTCTGAAACGTGCGGGCCAAACCTTTTTCCGTGACTTTATTGGGTTTAAGGCCGTTGAGGGAAACCGGCTTTTTTTTATTTGGCGGAGACAGAGAGATCTTGCCGGCAGTCGGCCGATAGATGCCGGTTATACAATTAAAAAATGTTGTTTTCCCGGCACCGTTTGGGCCGATCAACGCAACGATTTCGCCATTGTTCACATCGAGATCAATGGCATCCAGGGCACGAATTCCGCCGAAATCCATGGTCAGACCGGTAACATTTAAAATGGGTTGTTTCATCATGAATCTGTTGGTTGAAAAGAAATAATTCTACTATTCTTCATTCCGTACCGGTGCGGGGGCAGGAGGCTTTTTTGTGGATTTATAGGTGCGGCGGATATTGGAAATCAGGCCCTGGGGTCTAAAGATCATCATGCACACGAGGATGGCGCCAAAGGCCAGCATGCGGTATTCCGACAGGGCGCGCAGATATTCCGGCAGCAGGATCAAAATGAGTGCGCCGATTACCACCCCGATAATAGAGCCCATCCCACCTAATACCACAATCGATAAAATGATTGCCGATTCGAGGAAAGTGAAACTGGCCGGATTGATAAAGGTAGTCTTGGCCGCAAAAACAACGCCGACAATACCGGCCCAGAAAGCACCAAGCGAGAAGGCGACAAGTTTGGTCTTGCGCTTGTCTATACCCATGGCCTGGCAGGCAATTTCATCTTCCCGCAAGGCAATCCAGGCCCGCCCCAGTCTTGAATCCTGCAACCGATTGACAATAAAAATAGTAATGATAACAAAGACTATCATTAAATAATAGATATACAGCATCGACTGATCAAGACTGAGTTCCATGCCGAAAAAACCAGGTCTGGAAATATTGGAGATACCGCTTGGTCCTTTAGAAAACGCGCCCCAGTTTTCCAGGATGAGACGAATAATTTCGCCAAAACCCAGGGTGACTATTGCCAGGTAGTCACCGCGCAGGCGAAGAACTGGAAAACCCAGCAAAATACCAAAAGTTGCCGCTATAAGGCCACCTAAAGGCAGAGCCGCCCAGAAGCCGAGGCCGAAATGTAAATGTAACAGAGCGTAGGTGTACGCGCCAACAGCATAAAATGCCACAAAACCAAGATCCAGCAGTCCGGCCAGGCCAACGACAATATTTAAACCGAGCCCCAGAACCACATACATCAGGGCGGTGGTCATGACAGTGGTCTGGTAGGTATCAAAAATATGCGGAAAAGCAAGAGCTATTGCCGCAATAATGCCGACAAAAATATTGCGTTGAAGTGGATTGAGGAGAATTCTATGGATGATCGAGTTGTGCTGTTCCGGCTGGTCGCTGTCGAGTTTTTTGCTCGGTTGGTTTTCTTTTCGGTATTGATACGCTTTAACCAGTAAATAGACCAGAAAAGTACCGACGGCCATATACAAAGCATTTTGCCAACGCCAGACAAGCGTTCGCTCAATTGGGTCGACTTTGATAACGACAATGGGAAATGTTAAAAAAACAAACCAGAGAGAGGTAAGAAACGCTTTCTTGAATTCTTTTAATAAAACCATAACAGTGTAGTCTATACTTTTTGGTTAGATGCCTTACCTAGCAAACCTGAAGGTTTAAATATGAGGATGAGGACCAGCAGAGAAAAAGCAAAGACATCTTCATAATCACTCGAAACATAGCCGGTGGCAAAGCTTTCGGTCAAGCCCAGCACAAAACTGCCAAGAACCGCGCCCGGAATGGAACCTATTCCGCCAAGAACTGCGGCAGTAAAAGCTTTGATGCCGGCGAGAAAGCCGATATAAAAATTGATCTGACCGATATGCGTTGCAACCAGCATGCCGCCTATAGCCGCAAGCGCTGAGCCAACGATAAACGTGGCCGAAATGACGTTATTGACGTTGATGCCCACCAGGGTCGCCATAGTCCTGTCCTGGGCGGTGGCGCGCATGGCCTTGCCTATTTTGGTAAATTTTATAATGACGGTAAGCAGGACCATTACCACCAGGGTGGTTACCAGGATAACGAGATCGGTGGTGCCGATTATATGGGCAATGGGCTCCATAAATGCAAAATCGGGAATAAGCGTGGGAAATGGCAGAAAATCAGAGGTCTGAGCCAGCAGAACATAATTCTGCAGGAATATCGACATCCCGATAGCGCTGATAAGCGGTGATAATCGCGGTGCATGACGCAGCGGTTTATAGGCGATTTTTTCGATGGTATAGCCATAGGAACTCGCCCAGACCACTGCCGCAATCCCGGAGATGATAACGATGCTCAGAAGCGGAAAACCATAAATCGACAGTACCGTGGCGACGATAAAAGCCGTAAACGCCCCGATCATATAGATTTCGCCATGCGCGAAGTTGATCAGCCCGATAATGCCATACACCATGGTATAGCCCAAAGCGATAAGGGCGTAAATCGATCCTCGGGTCAAACCACTGAAAAACAATTCAATAAAATAGTCCATGCCTGCATAAAAAAATATCTGAAGAAAACAGTGCAGACTGCACTGTTTTCTTCAGATATTAAGAGGTTAACAAAAGAGTGGTTATTTGACGACGACGTATTTTCCGTTCTCGACAACATACATGGAGAACCCGACACCGACGGCATCACCATTCTTGTCAAAGTTGATATCGCCGACCGGGGTGGCAACTTTTTCCGTTGTCAGTACTTTTTTCAAATCGGCAAGTTTGGTCGAATCGGCCTTCTCGATGGCGTTCAACATAGCCACGGCCGCAGCGTAGGCACCCTCAAAGAATGCTCCGGGATCACTGCCGAAAGCCGCTTTATGCGCTTCTCTTGCTTCCGCCGCCAGGGGATTATTCGAGTTGTCCTGGGGACCAGCAGCATATACGCCTTCCGAGGCGTCGCCGGCAACCTTGATGAAGGTATCGTCTTTTACACCATCGTCAGAGACAAACTTGGTCTTCAGACGTTTTTTCTTCATAATGGTGACTATCTTGGAAGCCTCCGGATGGTAGCCGCCGAAGACCACGACATCGGCGCCGGATTGCTTGATTTTCTGAACGATGGCAGAATAATCCATGGCGCCGGGGGTGATGCCTTCGAAAAGAACAACCTCTCCTTTGCCGCTGGTTTCAACATATTTCTTGGCGCCCTCGGCAAGAGGCTTGCCATAGTCCCCCTTATCATGAATGATGGCAATTTTTTTCAGTCCCAGTTTATCGACGGCAAAATCGATCATTGCCGGTGACTGGGCGGCGTTGGGAGCAATTGTTCGGAAGAAATTGGGATAGTCGCCGCTAAAGGTCAATTCATCGCTGGTAGCGGATGGTGACATGACCAGAATCTCGGCATTCTTATAGATCGGCAATGCTGCCTTGGTGGCACCGGAGCAGATATGGCCAAGAATGACTTCCGCCCCATCGGAGACCAGTTTGGTGGCTGTATTGGTGGCAATTTCCGGCTTGCAGACATCGTCCTCGACCAGCATGACTATCTTTTTGCCGTTAATCCCGCCCTTGGCGTTGTATTTGTCAACAACCAGCTTGGCGGCATTGACGGTAGGCAGGCCATAGGACGCAAGGTCACCACTATGCGGTCCCGCAACACCAAATTTGATTGTATCCCCGGCAACACCGAGCGCCGGTGCCGACAGAGCTAACAAGACACAGGCTGTGGTTGTAAGCAATTTACCATTCAGATTAAATTTCATCCCTTCCTCCCTGAAAAATTATTGTTCATTGATTTGCGCCTGGGGCACCTGAAAACACCGCCGAAAAGAGCAAGCATATCCCACGAAGTCATGATATTAGTCTTTTACTGAGCGTTTTGCAAAATCTAAAGTTACAACTGTACCTTTCTGTAATCAATTTTACCTTTTAAAGCCATGCCTAAAGCTGTAGATCTTTTCTTTTTCCTGGGTCGTCCCTTCAGTCCTTTGTACAGCGCCCTGATGAAATCGCGGGAAAAGCTGTATCAAAGAGGCATACTTCGCCGCTTTTCATTATCGGTCCCAGTCATTGCCGTCGGCAATCTGGTTCTGGGTGGTACGGGAAAAACACCGACGGTGCAGCATATAGCCGGCTTACTGCTGGACAACGGCTATCACCCGGCAATTATCAGTCGAGGCTATGGCGGTGCCGGCAAGGAACCGGTTCACGTGGTATCCGACCGGAAACATCTTCTTTCGTCGCCGAAAATCGCCGGGGATGAGCCATGCATGCTCGCCGAGTCCCTGCCTGGAGTTGCCGTTCTGACCGGAGCTCGGCGTATTTTTCCCTGTCGGCATGCAATCGAGCAATTGCATGCCGATGTCCTTATCCTTGACGATGGTTTCCAGCATCTCGCCGTCAACCGAGATATTGATATTGTCCTTTTTGACAGTACCGCCCTGGCGGGGAACAGCCGGGTCTTTCCCGGTGGGAATCTTCGCGAACCCGTCTCCGCCCTGAACCGGTGCCACGCGTTTTTATTGACCGGAGAAAACGCAGAAAACAGACAGAGGACCGAGAAATTCGCCGCTCTTTTGCACCAGCGATTCCCCGGTAAACCATTATTTAGATCCTCCCCTGGGGCATATCAACTGCACAGCCCGGAAGGTCTTGTTGCAAGAGAATCTCTCCCCGGTCCTTTTTTTGCCTTTTGCGGTATCGCCACCCCCGATCGATTTGCCCGGTCGCTGGCTGAATTTGGTATCCAACCCGCAGGTTTTCAAGCGCTCAAAGACCATGCTCCCTACAGTCAGGCAATGGTCACACAGCTGTGCCGTAAGGCAGTCGCCTGCGGTGCGCAATACCTGATAACAACAGAAAAGGATCACATAAAACTGCATGATTTTATGCCCAGCCTGCCGCTTTTTATCCTCAAAGTGCATCACGAGGTAGAGCAGGCTTTTGATTTCTTTATCTTAAACAAGCTCAAAAAAATTGTAAAAAAGCCCACACGGCTGTGTGTTTAAAAAGCCGCAGCAGGAAAATGTGTTTTTTTTGACACAGTATAGATATTTGTACCCGTTTTATATAAATATTTGTATGATATTGATATAATACAATATATTCAAATACTCAAGGTAAAGGCAATTGCGGCATGAAATTTGCAAAAAAGACAGGAACGTATTCTTATCTTACAAGGAAATTACATGTCTTTACCTATAGATCCATATCAATATACGCTCCGGAAGCCGGTGAGCTGCTGCGGGGTCGGTCTGCATTCCGGCCGAACCGTCAACCTCTCTCTCAAGCCTGGGCCGGTTAACAGTGGTATCCGTTTTTTTCGAACTGATGTGCCCAATGGAGGGCATATTCAAGCCTATATGGATAAAGTCGTTGATACCCAGCTGGCGACGACTATCGGCAATGCACATTTCAAGATTTCGACTACCGAGCATCTCCTGGCTGCTTTTCGGGGCTTTGGCATCGACAATGTCAATGTGGAACTCGATTCCCCCGAAATTCCCATTATGGACGGCAGCGCCGAACCTTTTTTCAACTTGCTGCGGGCAACCGGCAAGACCAGACAAAGCGGCCTGAAAAAAATTCTGCGCATAACGAAACCTGTCACCTATGTCGATGGCGATAAGCGTCTGACTATTTCTCCCTACGATGGTTTTAAAGTGACCGGAGAAATCTGTTTTGACGACACCCTGATTAAAAAGCAGAAGTTTACCTTTGACCTTGCCGCTGATCGTTTTGGCGATGCACTGGCTCGGGCAAGAACCTTCGGGTATGTCGAACAGGTAGAGGAATTATGGGCGAACGGACTGGCTCTGGGCAGCTCGCTGGAAAATGTCATCGCCATCCACTGGAATCGCCAATCGGTCCTCAACGAAGACGGCTTACGCTATGACGATGAGTTTATCAGGCATAAAATTCTTGATCTGGTTGGCGATCTGGCCCTTTTGGGCTATCCGATCCTGGGCCACGTTACCGCCTATAAAGTCGGGCACACGCAACACCTGGGATTGATGCAGGCTATTGCCGCCTCTCCGTCTTGCTGGGAAATAGTTCAGCTGCGTAAAAAAGGCAAAAACACAGCATTGTCACGCATCGCGGCTAAATCCAGGGCAGCGGGAGATGCGCTTATGCCCCTTTTCAATTATAAGCCGCAAAATTCGGCCATCGCCGCCTGAATTGGCCATCCCCTCCCGGCAGCACCCCTTCTTTCGTTTGCTATAACTCTCTTCGATGATGCAAGAATGTAAGGGGCAAACGGAAATTGATTTTATATCAGTGTCTCCTTGTTTTTCATTGCATGCACACGTAATTCGGAAGAACAAAAAATCTTTTACCATGTGGCAAAATGGAGTCTTTTGCAGCAATTACCTCGTGGATAATATTAGCAAAAACCGACGCAGAAAGAACAATACTCCACCCAAATTATCAAGTGCCCAGCAGCTTACTCAGTCATATATCTATTTAATATTAAAGAATAATAATAAAAAGACCATTTCTGAGAAACATTCCCATAAAACCAACTAAGCGTTGACGATGAATTCATATGTTGTATATTCACTGGTACGAAGTGCGTTCATTTCCTTATAAATAGAGTTAGGGATTGGGTAATAATTCACCAGTATGGGGAGAACATTATATGTTTTCCTCTGTACTTAGCAAAGCATATATACCTTGCCAAAAAGTAACCAGCGGTGGGCTCGTAGTGAGTACCTACCGAAAAAATCAGGAGAAATAACTCATGACTTTACTTGAAGGCTTATTATGGCTCACCCTCAATGTCTATCATGAAGCACGCTCGGAACCGGAAATCGGCCAGATGGCCGTGGCCTTCGTCACCTTGAACAGAGCCAACGAAAAACACCGGCCCATTAAAGAAATAGTGCAGGAACCCTACCAGTTCAGTTGGACTTTTCAGAAAGAATCGTATCTGCCGGATGATCCCAAGGCTTTTCTCAAGTGCATGAAATCAGTCTACATTGCCCTGCAGAGTAAAGATTTTACCCAGGGCGCAACCCATTATCATCTGGACAGCATCAACCCCTACTGGTCAAGCGCCTATACCTATCTGGATCAGTACGGCTCCCATAAATTCTATAAATGATGACCTCGTAAAATTTTTACATTACGGGCGTCTCACACCTTCCGTGCATTTTTTAATGCTGCGCATTGGGCAGCAAGTTTTTCCTCAGACATCTTTATCGCTACCGGATACACCAGGGTTCGCTCAAGAAGCGCTGATGATTGCGGCAACATCTGCGGATGGTAGACGATTCTTCTCTTGCCGCCCGGTTCAGCAAACGGATAGCCGGATGTGGTCAAAGTCTTGCCGGCCAGCAGGTGCTCCCACTTTGGATAGAAGTGCCAGGTGTTCTCGGCGAAATTGATCGCTCCGTGCCCATCTTGGCGAAGCGACGCATTGACCCTTTGACAGTGCTCTTTATCCTGGAGGGTAAATGTCAAAAAAGTCGCTGAATCACCTTTCTCATCGACCAACTCTCGAAACACCACTCCCGGCAGACCGGCAGCGGCTTCTTTGAGAACCGCCTTGTTTTTCTGCTGCGCCGCGACAATGGTATCAAGCTTGGCAAGTTGCGCTATGCCGATTGCTCCCTGGAGCTCCATCATCCGGTAGTTGGAGCCGATAAAACGCCTCCCCTCACCTCCTCTCGCACCGGGATTGACTTTATGGTCATGGCCATGGTCCTGATACTCCGACATGGCCCGCCAGAGCTCGGCATCATCGGTGATGATCATCCCGCCTTCGCCGGTGGTAATGGTCTTGACCGCATCAAAAGAAAAGGTGCCGCATGCCCCGAAAGAACCCAGATGTTTGCCGTTTATTCGGCCCCCTGCCGCCTGCGCGGTATCTTCAAGTACAGGAATGCCATGGCCTGCGGCGATATCGACTATCGTCTCAATTCTGGCCATGGCCCCAAGCATATGCACCGGAATGATGCATTTGGTTTTGGCGGTGATTTTTTTCTGCAGGTCGGCCGGATCCATATTCAGGGTCGCATCGACTTCGGTAAAAACCGGCACGGCGCCAACCTCAAGAATGCTTTCCCAGGTTGCCACAAAGGTAAAACCCTGGGTAATCACTTCATCGCCAGGCCCCACCCCCAATGCCGTAAGGGCAACTTTCAATGCGGCGGTTCCCGATGTTACCGCCTGGGCATGATTTGTCCCACAGTATTGCGCAAATTTTTCCTCGAATTCACGAACCTTATACACACCCTTTCGTTGTTCGTTAAACTCATAACGAAAGAGCACCCCGGTATCGAGAACATCCATGATCTCTTTCTTTTCTTCGTCTCCGAATAATTCAAATCCCGGCATGACTATCTCCTTTGCTGCTGATGACGTCGCAAAATTTATTTTTGAGCCTTTAACCTGGCAACCTTTGCCTTGATTTCTGCCTGATCCTGGGAATAGGCCGCGTCCTCACCCATAAAAAGCAGGAAATCGTTATAGATGGCAATCGCCTTATCGATATTGCCCTGGGCTTCTTCGATGCGGCCCATGCCGGTATAGGCAATTTGCTCATATCCTTTGATATCTTTCAAGAGGTCATATTGCTTCATCGCATCCGCAAAACGTTTTTCACCTTCCAGGGCCTGGCCCAGACCAAAAACAACCAACGGATGCAAGGGATTCGAGGCTTTAACATCCGGCAGAATCGCCGTATATTTTTTGGCGGCATCACCATAGGAACCGTTCTTCATATCCAGATGGGCAAGCTCAACTCTGGCCCAGAGCGCCGATGAAGTACCGGCATACTTATCGATAACCCCTTGCAGAGCCGCAGCCTTGCCGGCTTGATCGGTTTGCATGGCCGTTGATAAGGCGGTCGACGCCTCCTCTCTGATATTCTCACGGTACGAACCGTAGAGTGACCAGAAAACTACCGCAATAACAATAACTGCAATCGCAATCTGGATAATTCGCTGATTAAGTCGAATGAAATCAATGGCTTTAGGGGGAAGGTTCAAATGCTCTAACAGCCCTTCCACCTTATCCATATTTGTTTCGGCAGTTAACTTTTTATTAAACACACTCTCGTCGGCCATGCAGGTTACCTCCTGGTAAATTCTAAAAGGGCAGACACCAGTGTGCCCCTACGGAAGTTATAATGAAGATTTTTCGTGACACCATCACATATCACGCATAAAGTGGGCAATATAATATATCGCTGTATGTCTGTCCATGCGTAAACAATCCATTTTGAATCTTGCTTCCTGTTCTCCAAACTTCCGTGTTCGAACATAAAAACCATTCACTACCACTTTGTCGTCCTACTCCAATGCGTTGATATTAAGACATAATTTTGTTTTTTTACCAAATATGGCCTGGTATGACCATTTCTTAAACAGAAATATCATCTGTAAATTTGACTTTCACCCTTTTTATGATGTACTTTGAACTGCATTTTATTATGAATGTAAAAAAACGTAAACCTTACAAAAATACACCACTCTTTATCTCAATCGTTTTTAAGGAGAAAGTATTAGAACGATACAATTTTATTAAATATTTCTATCCTTGGACTACCATGCTTACTTTTGAGCTGCGCATAGTACTTGTATTTCTTGTCTCGTTTTTATCAGTAGTAACAGTCTTACCCCAAATTTCCTATATCGCCCAGCGGATTGGCTTACTCGATCACCCTAACGAGCGGAAAGTGCATATCCGGCCCCGACCATTGGTTGGCGGCATTGGCATGGTGGCTGCAGTTACCCTGGCCAGTATTGTTTTCATCCCTATAGACAGTTTGCGGGGTTATTTTCTTGGTCTGGCCATTCTTGTGCTTGTCGGTTTCCTCGATGATTTCAAGGAAATGGGTCATAAGCGGAAATTCATGGCCCAGATCATTGCTACCGGAGCAATGATCTATTTCAGCGAGGTTGCACTTGTCAACTTTGGTGATCTGCTGGGAATAGGCGAACTGAGTGTGCCCGCCGGTTATGGTGTCGTCTGGCTGATAACAATTTTCTGTGTGGTAGGCGTGACGAATGCGATAAATCTCATTGACGGGCTCGATGGTCTGGCCGGTGGCCTCTCCCTTATTGCCTTTATTTTTTTTGCCATTCACGCATATCTTGCCGGCAGTCATGTCTTGTTGCTCTTAAACCTCGCCCTGGCCGGGGCAGTGCTGGGTTTTCTCCGCTTCAACTGGCATCCATCCGTTTTATTTATGGGGGATGCCGGGAGTCTCTGCCTTGGTTTTTCTCTTGCGTTTATGGCCCTGGCCTTAACCCAGGCAAAAGGTTCTCCGGTAAGTCCTGTAGTACCATTACTCATTCTTGCTGTGCCTATCACCGATACTATCATCGTTATGTTTAAAAGGATTATGAAGGGTAACAGCCCTTTTAAGCCTGACAAGTATCATTTACACCATATCTTCCTGAGATACGGCATGAAAAAGACCAAGGCAGTACAGGTAATTCTCGCAATAAGCGTGCTGCTTTGCAGTCTCAGCCTGCTGGACCCCATCTATGACGTTTCCGACAAGTTGCTGTTTGCCTTGTTTGGAATATTTTTCCTGGTTTATCTGGGAGCATCTTACCGTATCGTCGAATTTTTCAAATTCACGCTGAAGCTACGAAAGAAACGGCAACATCTGGGCGCTGCTGATTTGGTATTGCGGAGATAGAATCTGCATTCTTAAAAAAGCAAGTAACTTCTTGATCTTTAAGGAACGATCGTATAAATTAAGACAATTATTGTCTACTATGCTTAGCAAATACGTTCAAAGGTAATCTTAAAAACAGGTGAAAGAAATGGGAAAGACTTATCTCAAGGGATTAGCATTAGCAACAGCAATCTCACTTGCCACCGCCAGTACGGGTTTTGCGACTGGGGGCAGTGTTGGTTTCGGAAATATCTCCGTATACAATGGCAGTAAACTGGTTTCAAAACTTTCCGGACAAAACCCGATTGAAGACGGCATGTATATGGTTTGTGATGGAAAATGCATGATCAAGTCGCAAGGTATCTCCTTGATCGGTGCAGATAGTGCGAACATGGCGGTCGCCAACGAAAATAATACGTTCAAACTGTACCTGAAGGAAGGAAAGGTTGATTACATAATCAACAGTAACGTTCGAAAGATTTCTTTCTATACACCTCAAGAGTCATATACCGTAGCTGACGTCGTTTTTAAGGCCGGCACCCAGTCAGTAGTGAAAGGTTCCGTGATTGTTGATAAAGATGGGAAAACGGAAATTTCCGTTACCGAAGGGAGGTTGGTATTTGCGACCGCTGAAGGTATGAAAACTGTAAATGCAGATAACAAGATCATTCTTGCCGTTGCACCGGTTACAACCGAAGAAACCGGAGCAGCCGCTACTGGTGGAGCAGCCGCTACAGGTGAGGGCGCAGCAACTGGTGGAGGTGCCGCAGCCGCTGGTGGAGGGCTTGCTACTGGTTGGGTAGTTGCCGGGGGAATAGGACTTGCTGTTGTAGCAGGGGTTGCCATAGCAGGTTCCGGTAGTGACAGTGATAACCCCCCAGCCCCGGCTAGTCCAAGCAATTAAGATAACAGAAAGTCGTAGATAAGGGGATTGTCCTGCATGTTGGTAAAGGACAATCCCTCTTTTGTTTTAATAGAAACACAATGAAGCCACTAATGCGCAGGAATTTGATCAACTGTATTCACCCCTTTCTTCTGGCTCTGGCTTTGGTACCATTTTTATTGCTGACGAGCTGTGGCGAAGAAAAATTTCAAACAACGACAACGGTAAAGCAGTTTCAGGAATCATATTCCAAACAACAAGACGCGGAATCACTCAAAAACAGGGTCACTCTGATGCCCTTGGCCCTTGAGGATGACCTGGCGACAGGTGATTACCTGCTAGGTGCCGGAGACCTCCTTTCGATAAAGGTTTTCGAAACAGATAAATTAGACACCGAAGTTCGCGTTTCTTCACGCGGGATGATAAACGTGCCTCTGCTTGGTGAAGTGAGCGTACTGAACATGACCGCAGCAGAGGTGGAACAACACCTCGAAGATCTCTATAAAAAAGAGTATCTGCACGACCCGCATGTGTCCATCTATATCAAGGAGCACATGAGCAAGCAGATAACCCTGGTTGGAGAATTTGCCAAACCGGGCACCTACGAATACGTTTCCCAACGACGGTTACTTGATATCCTCGCTATTGCCAACGGTTTGAAAGACGACGCCGGCCCCTATGCCTACATAACGCGCTATAATTCCAAGACCAACAAAAGCGCCAACTACATAGTCGATCTTGACGATCTGGTAAAGCATGGCAACATGGCGCAAAACCATATAATCCTTGGCGGAGACGTGGTTTTTATCCCAAAATCCGGGCAATGTTTTGTTGATGGTGCCGTTCGTAAACCCGGGACCTATTCACTTGCAAGTAATATGACCATAACCGAAGCTATCGCCATGGCAGGTGGCCTGGCAGGCTATGCGGATGATGACAGTATCAAACTCATCCGCTTTATGGGGAGTGGGCTGGAACGTGAGGTTGTCAGCCTCAGTTACAAAGATCTGCAGGCAGGTTTGGGTGACCGGTTGATTCTTAAAGACCAGGACGTAATATATGCGGAGTCAAGTGCCAGCGGCACATTCTTCTCCGGCACGGGTTTTACAATCGGTTTTATGGGAACGGGGATGAGCTTCAAGAACCCGGAACAATAAATCGATCATACCATGCCCTTTCAGCGATCGGTCAGTTACCTGATTTATACAATTGTTCTCACCATTCCCCTTCTCTTTGGTGCGGTACACCCCATTGTTCTTGGCTGCTATGTTGCGGTAATGCTCGTTGGCTGCGGTGGCTGGCTTCTGCTGAACGAGAGAAGGCGACAGGTTCGTCGCACTTCTCTCTCTCTCTGGCTGCTGGTGCCAATCTTCCTGGTCATCTATATTATCCTGCAGTCGATTCCCCTGCCGCTTGACTGGGTCGGAGTCATCTCCCCTTTTCGGGCTGAACGGGTCAGAATGGTCAATGAACTGGCCGGCACGCAGCAGCACTTTGCGGCCATAAGCGATAACGGGATGGTTGGTTTTTATCGTTCATTCTTCCTTGTTTCACTGATCTTCTATTATCTTGCCCTGCGACGGCTCTTTCGCCTCAGCAAAGAGTTTTATTTTACCCTTGTCGTCTGCCTTATCTGCCTTGGTACCTTCGAGGCACTTTACGGCCTGTTGCAATTTGTCAAACCGCATATCGGCATTCTCTGGTTGACACTCAAATCCCGGGCTGCGCATGGCACTATAATATATAAGAATCAATACGCCTCGCTGTTGAACATGATCTGGCCCTTTGCCATCGCCGGTGGGGCACTGTATTATATTAAAAGATCGAAGGGTGGTCGATATCCTGGATCACGCAACAAACTGAATATCGCCGCCGACCGAATTTCCACAACCAGAATCCAGTCGCCGCTCCTTATTTTCGCGGCCGGGACCATGATCCTGGCGGTTCTCTTTTCTCTTTCTCGGGGCGGGATACTGGCAATGGTGTTGATTGCTCTCGGGCTTATTGTCCTCCTGCCTTTTTCAAAAAGGGGAAAGGTTGGTTTTCTGGCCGTATTTCTCTGCCTGATCCTTGGCTATACCGCATTGCTTGGCCTGGACACAATCATCACCCGGTTTGGCACGATTGACGCATCAGGGGAGGGTCGTCTCATATTTATCTGTCGTCTCTGCCCATGCTCTATGAGCATTGGTTAACCGGTATTGGCCTTGGTTCCTATACATTATTATCACCTGTTTATCTCAAAGGTTTCCCTGCGCATATCCTCTTTGACAGGGTGCATAACGAATATCTTGAACTGCTCATTGAGCTGGGCATTCCTGTCGCCCTGCTCCTGTTCGGCTGGATGCTGGCCGGGATGGCCAAACTGCTGCGTGGTCTGTTATCAGCGATGAAAAAGACAGGGACCGATCAAACGAGGGTGATCCTCGGGACGGCTGCCTTTTGCGGTCTGGTGGGTTTTCTGGTCCATGGTCTGGCAGATTTCGGCTGGCGGTTACCCGCTAACCTGGTGTACAGTGTCACTCTGCTTGCCCTATGCGCCGAGAGTGTTAAGGACGAATCACTGCCGACCCCGAAGATTGACAGCGACTGATAAAATGCCCATTCAAATCCAGGATTTTATAGATATCCATTGCCATATCCTGCCGGGCCTGGACGATGGTGCCAGGGATATGGCCGAGAGTCTTGAAATTGCCAGGCGCTACCAGTGGACAGGTATAAAAAAAGTCATCGCCACGCCGCACTTTCTGCCGGGAACGGCCTGGGCTTTTGCCAAAGATGTTGTCCTCCAATCCGTCCGGGAGCTGCAGGCAAGTCTGGACCAAAACCATATTGGCCTGCAGGTTCTCCCAGGGATGGAAATTGCCTATCATAAAAAGCTGGAGGAACGCCTGCTTGCGGGCAGTTTCCTGCCTTTGGGAGAGAGCGGTTATTACCTGATAGAACCTTCCTTTCACGGAGAACAGGATTCTCTGCTGGAGTGTCTGCAACGCTTACTGAAAACAGGTAAAAAACTCATCCTCGCCCATCCGGAGAGGATCGACCGCCTGCACAACAGGCTGGAGATACTCGAGAGCCTGGTCAAACAGGGGCTGCTTATCCAGGTTAATGCCGGCAGCCTCCTTGGCTACTTTGGTCCTGAAAGCCTGAACCTGGCAAACAAGCTGCAGCAACAGCGCTGCCTGCACTTCATCGCCTCAGACGCGCACGATCCTCTTAAGAGAGCACCGATCAATGGTGATGAATGGCTTAAGATACTTGCCCTCCAGGACGGAGAAGAAATCCTGCGTATCTGCAATAACAATATCACCAAAATTTTCACATAAAGAAACAAACCATGAAACACAACTCCGCCAACGATTTTCCGGGAAAAGACAGAGATCTTATCATCCGGGAGCAAAGCGCACAATACCTGCCAAGCACCGAAGTACGGGAACTCGTCCCGGAATTCGAGAGATGAGATAGATCTGCGGGATTTCTTGATACAATCATCCGTCGTAAATCCGTTGTCATCGCTCTGTCTCCTCGTTTGTTTCTCGGCTGTTGCCCTCTACACCTTCATGGCGACCCCCCAGTTTAAAGCCATGGGAGTGCTCAGGGTCTCTTCCCAGTCCGATAAACTGACAAAATTCGATGACGTCGAATCAAGTGTATTGAAGAGCATGGAGTTTCAGCAGACCCAGGTAAAACTGCTGCAAAGCGAACAGCTTGCCTCCCGGGTTATTGCCCGCATGGATTTGACCAATAATCCTGATTTTAACAAAAAGCCGGAAGCCGGTTCCGATGAGGCCCAGGCCAAAGGACTTTTTGACAGCTTAAAATCCTTCATTCGTCCGGAGGAAGACCTGAACACCCTGAGTCTTTTGGATGAAGAGGCACAGGAGCGGATTAGTGTTGATAAATCCCTGGACCGCTTCAAAGGACTTTTAAGTGTCAATCCGGTAAGAAACAGTGAGCTTGTTGAGGTGTCCTTTACCTCTGTTTCACCTGCACTTGCTGCGGAAGTGACCAATACGGCCATGGACGAGTTCATCAATATGCATATGGACAGCAGGATGAAAGCTTCGCAGGATGCAGGCAAATTTCTCAGTAAACAGATTGAAGCAGCGCAGATAAAGCTGGAAAAATCCGAACTGGAGCTGCAGGCCTTCGCCAGGAAAATAGGCATCGTCTCCCTCGACCCTAAGCAAAACCTGACCATGCGCCAACTGGAAGAACTGAACGATGCACTGGCCAAGGCCCGCTCCAACAGGGTCGTTCTGGAGGCACGATATCTTCAGCTGAGCTCGCCCGAGTCAAAGGGCAATCTTTTTCGGATGGTTGAAAACGTGCTTATCCAGGATCTCAAAAAACAGCAGTCAACCTTACTCGCCGAATATGAGCAGCTCAGCACTACCTTTAAACCCGGTTACCCGAGGATGCTCGAGCTCAAGGCCCAGATGGATGAAATAGACCAGCGAATTGAGGCTGAGAAAAATGCCATCTTTGACTCTGTTCGGGACGAATACGAGACCGCCAAAAAAACCGAAGAATATCTGGCCAGCAGAACCGAAGAACAAAAACAGCGGGCGATGAACCTGGATGAAAAGGCTACCCAGTATAAAATCTTTGCCCGGGAGGTGGAGACCAATAAAATTATTTATCAGAGTCTTCTGGAACGTTCCAAGGAAATCGAAGCCACCCTCGGCTCATCGGTGACCAATATCCAGGTTGTTGATATGGCGCGGGCACCCCTCTACCCATTTAAACCACGAGTTAGCTTTAAACCTTGCATCTTGGTTTGGTTCTGGGGCTGTTCGGCGGGGTTGGTGCAGCATTTCTTCTTGAATATCTTGACAACACTATCAAAAACCCGACGAGATGATTGATCGTTTCGGTATCCCGGTTCTCGGTCTTGTCCCCTATGATAAAACAGGTATTGACGATAGAAAGACCATGGCCCTGAAATTTTTCAACGAGCCGAGATCTCCGGTAGCTGAAGCCGTTCGAACAACCATGACCTCGGTGCGCCTTTCGGTAGCCGATGATCCTCCCAAGACAATTCTGGTTACCAGCATATTGGCCGGTGCGGGTAAGACCTCGCTTGCCAGTAATGCCTGCCTTTCCTATCTATCGGAAGATGAACGTTGTCTGCTGATCGATGCGGATTTACGTAAACCGAGCCTGCACCACGTCTTTAAAAACGGTATGAAAGGGGCTGGTTTGTCATCGCTGCTGAGCGGCATTGCCAAAATTTCGGAGGTCATAACTCCCACCGATTTTCCGGGTCTTGATTTCATCAGCAGTGGTCCTCTCCCGCCAAACCCTGCCGAACTGCTTTCCTCAAAAAAGATGCGTCATTTCCTGCAGAGCGTCGCCAAAGATTACGATCGGGTTATTCTCGACGGGCCTCCCTATCAGGGGTTTGCCGAAATCCTGGTTCTTTCCCATATGGTGGACGGGGTGATTCTTATTGCGGTAGAGGGTGAGACACCGCGGGAAGGGGTGAAGTATTTCAGCAGAGCCATACGCAATGTCGGCGGCCGGATACTTGGCACCATTATCAATAAAAGCGGTGAGAAAAAAGGCTATGGTACCTATAGCGGCTATAAATATTATTCGTATAACTATAACTATGGTCATGAATCAAATGGCTAACTCAGCATGACCGGTCTCTTCCTGTCAAAATGGTTCCGAAGCTGTTGTTTTTTGCTGCTTATTGCCGGCGCTTTTATGCAGCTCGTCTTTGCCTTCCAGGAACAAAGCGTCTTCAGTGACCTGAAAAGCGGAGAAAAGTCGCTTTTGCAGTCACGTGACCCGCAGCTCTTAACCCTGTCGGCACAACGAAAACATCTGTTCGAAGGCGATATGGACGGGGCAATGTCACTCTTGCAGCGGGCTCTGACCAGCAGTAGCTATTATGTTCCAGCCTGGCTGGCTCTGGCTGAACTGAACAATGACCTGGGTGACAAACAGCAGGCATATGCCATATTGGACTATGTCGATGGCCTTACCAGAAATCTCAAACGGTGGCGCTGGGAGAAGGCTATGGTCGATTACCAGTTGGGGCGGATGGCCGTCTTGCCGGCAGAATTGCGGTATATTATCGGCAACATCCCCGGGAAAAGCAGAAATGATGCCTTAGAGCTCGCCTTTACCCTCTGGGACGATCCGGAACAACTCCTGCAAAATGCCGGTCCGGAAAACCTGATGCCTCTGTTTGACCATGCGGTGCGGAAAAGCATGCCGGATAAGGCGCTGTTTTTCTGGCAAAGAATAGAAGAGGACAAAGAGCCCTGGCAGCAAAAACAACTGCAGTCTTTTCTTGAAATGCTATTGAGATCAGGCAAGGTTGCCGAAGCAGGAATTATCTGGCGGCAATATCTTAATCCGGACAGTCTCGTGTACAACGGCAATTTTTTGCAGCCATTTATGCAGCAGGCCTTTGGCTGGCGCAGCGGCAAAGACCAGGGCTTTGAAAAACGCTTTGAAGAAAACGGCGGGAATGTCCAGGGCAAAAGCCTGCATTACCGCTTTAAAGGCTGGGATAACCTTAGATTTCAGCACCTTTATCAAATTGTGCCGCTCGCAAGTGGCAAGACAATACCAACTCACGGCCGAATTCAAGATCTGAAAAAATGACCACCGATCAAAGACCCTATCTGGAGGTCTATGGCTATAAGTGCACAATGCAAAATACCAGGACCGATATGGTAGCGTCAAATCAGGACTGGCAACAGTACCAGATAGACTTTGCAGTGCCGGAGGACTGCGCTGCTATCGTCGTCCGGCTCAGACGAAATGAAAGCCTGCAGATAGACAGCAAGCTGGCAGGGCAGCTGTGGTTGAAAAATATTGCAATCTCAAACTCTGATAAACAGCAATAATGACCCCCCGGGAAAATGAAGATCATTTTGCCACCCTCGGTATTTCTCCCGGAGCCGACAGAGATGAGATAAAGCAGGCCTATCGTACCTTGAGTCTGCGATATCATCCGGATTCGGCTTCTGCACAATATCAAAACAATCCCGAAAAATTCATTGCCATCAATAAAGCCTACCATGCTCTGCTGACAGCACAACTCTCTGAAGAAAGTGAAGCAAAGAGTATTCCGAAAACTCCATGGCGAAAAAACAGAGCTCGCAGGTTTTCCAGTACAAGCGCCAAAAAATTATTTATATGGATCTTTGGCAGTCTGGTAATCCTGGCAGTCCTATCGACAATCGCCTCGATTACTGTTAAAAATAGAGCCATGCTCGCCGGTCTTCGGAAAAGCCGTACAGGATTGGCAGCATCCGTACCGCCTGCGAAGGATCCACATCCACAAAAGGTAACCACCATACCTTCCACCCCGAAGCCATTGCCGGCAGAACCAATAGAGCAAAAAGAACACATACAACGGCAACCTTAGAATAAGTACCCTGGAATATGTTTTGAAAGTTGAAAATTGATCAGGATCAGGGTAAAGCATACAAGCACTCCTAAAACCAGTGAGAAAAACTATGCTTGCAAAGATCCGAAACAATATATTACTGCAGTTTACAATAGCAAAAAACATTAGTCAGAATCCAAAGTTCTGGCTGATTTGGGCAACTGATGTTTTTTTGCTTCTGTTGGCTCTTTATTTCTCTTATGGCCTTCGTTTTGGTGAGATCGTTGTAAGAGGTTGGCAATTCCAACAATTTTTAAGTATTTTCCCGCTCATTCTCCTCATTAAAATCCCAGTATTTTATTACTTTGGGCTCTATCGTGGAATGTGGCGCTATACCAGCACTGATGATTTGGCAAATATCATCAAAGCAACCCTCGTAGCAGGCGGTATAATTATTGCCTTACTATTGTATATCACCCGCTTTAAGAATTTTCCCTTCAAAAAGGATGACCGAACTGCTTATACAAGCCTATGGTCGCAACAATTGGGATAAGATATTCACTGAAGCTTGGAAAAAGTTGTATCCCGAGATAGAAAAGTCGCCGATTTTTAACGACAAATTTCCAATCCATAATACCCGATTCATGGCAGTGCGGTTTGGCAATGTTATCGGTTCTTCAGGCTCTGTCATCCCTCTTTTTAAAAAACAGATTGTTCGAGGTGGCCCCCCTTACCGTAACGCATCCAGACATTACCCGATATTTCATGTCGATAGATGAGGCCGCGCAGCTGATTCTCCAGGCCGGTTCCATGGGCAAAGAAGAGACGGAGATATTCATCCTCAAGATGGGGCAACCTGTAAAGATCGATCATATGGCCAGAGAATTAATTCGGCTCTCCGGTAAAGAGCCGGATATTGAGATCGAAATTAAATATACTGGCTTACGGGAAGGTGAGAAACTTTACGAGGAACTCATCACCGAAGGTGAAGGTATAGTTGATACCCATCATGAAAAAATCATGGTTCTTCGTGGAGAAAGTTTTATACCCTGTGATAAATTTCATGGTTACTTGGAGAGGTTGGCAGAGGGTGCAAAAACATACGATGGTCAAGCGATTAAAATAACCTTAAAAGAATTAATTTCAGAATACCATCCCGATGCAAATTCCCGATCTGTAGGCAATAAAGAAACGAATGAACGAGAGCACGAGAAAGAGCCGCTGACAATTAAAAAAATAGTTTACCATGACAACAGCAAGCAAATTTTCAAAAATATCGAACATGACGATTCGTGGCACAACACTGGCCAGTCGTTTCTTGTTTGTTTTTTTTGTGGCGAGGCTATTAAGCCCGTCTGAGTTGGGCTTATATGGACTTTTTACAGTTGCAGTTGGTTATGCGCTGATATCTTTGTCACATTAATCGTTCACACGTTCCAGCGAGGGAACGATTAACGATAACTTAAGCAGCACAGACTCTATAGAGATAATTGAGGTTACATTGTCAAGGATAAAGATTTGACCCCCTGGGGACCGCTGGGCAAAAGCCTGCATTACCGCTTCAAAGGCTGGGACAACCTTAGATTTCAGCACCTTTATCAAATTGTGCCACTCGTGAGTGGGAGGAAATATCAACTCACGGCAGAATTAAGATCTGAAAAAATGACCACCGATCAGAGACCATTTTTTGAGGTCTATGGCTATAAGTGCACCATGCAAAATGGTCGGACGGAGATGGTCGCGTCGGACCAGGACTGGAAATCGTATCAGCTCGACTTTGCAGTACCCGAAGACTGTGTTGCTGTTGTCCTTCGTCTAAGGCGAAACGAAAGCCTCCAGATAGATAATAAACTGGCAGGGCAGATATGGGTGAAGAATATTGCCATCTTGGAGCTTGACGAAAAGCCAATAATACTGGATAAACAACCATAATGACCCCCCAGCAAAGATGGCTCATAAGAGAACTGGTAAAAAAATATTCCGAGTACGTCGGAACTGAATCTCTTATTGCCTTTGTTGCTGACACCAATGGAATGCTTGCAGCCGGTAAAACACTTTTACAGAGTATAGAGACCGGCGATTCTCCCAGCATCGACTGGTTGTTTCGCGATTGTTTACAGTATAATGTGGTATTCAATTCTTTTATAGAGGAGATCAACCGGCTGATCGCCATCTTTGACCCCAGCCGGGATAAAGAAGATTATTTCACCACCCTCGGTATTTCTCCGGGAGCCGGCAGAGACGAGATCAGGCAGGCTTATCGTGCCTTGAGCCTGCAGTATCATCCAGATACAGCTTCTCCACAAAATCGCGACAAGCCGGAAAAATTTATTGCAATCAACAAGGCCTATCATGCTTTGCTGACTGCACAGTCCACTGAAGAAGGTGACGAGAACAGTACCCCGAGCAAGCAGTGGCAGGAAAACAGGACGCGCAAATTTTCCAGCGGACAAAAAAAGAAACTGTTTATGTGGGCCTCAGCTGCCTTGGTGGTTCTGGCAGTCGTATCGACCATTGCCTCGATAAATATTAAAAATAGAGCGATGCTCGCCGGTCTCCAGAGAGGACGCACAGTACCAACTGTATCCACAACACCTGCAACCAATACTGTTCCTAAAAGTGCTCAACCTGAGCCGGTGACAGGCAATAGTCCTGAGCTGCAGAGGGCCGTGGAGCAAACAAAACAACCTCTCCCAGAGCCGGTGACGATTATCGATAATGCCAGGTTACCTGATACGCAAAAAATACCTGTTATAAAAGAAACTGCTGCACCCCTGCCTGCCCGAAAGCCTCCGGCAATTAAACCCTCTGTTGTTCATCTCACCCAACAACATCTTAAAAGCAAGAGTACGCAAACAGTAACCTCCATGCATCCGCCCGCCGTTACTCTTCCAGTTGAAAAGAGGCAAAAATTATCACCATTCCCCTTAAGAATACCCAAACCCAGGTTGTTGTCCCAACGGTAGTTACTCCAATCCTGCCTGTGACCTCAGCCAAAGTCATCGAAAAGAAACAGGTTCAGCCCGATATAAAGACAAGAATCGACACCTTTTTAGCTGACTATATCAAGGCCTACTAGCAGCGAAATCTCGTCCTTTTCTCTAGATTTTTTGCAGCCGACGCAGTTGAAAACGTCAAACCGTTTACCTCTATGTTACCCATATATTCGAAACTCTTTGCAACCACATCCGTTATCACTCTCAAGGTGGATAAAACTTCATGGCAACAACTTGATGGAAAAATCGTCATTTAATGGCAGCTTTAAGGTTCAGGTGCAGTACAATAACTCCCATATTTTTTCTGGATCAGGACCAATACGCTTCATTCTAATGGACAACAACGGCAACTTTAGAGTCAGTATCCTGGAATACGATTTTTTGGTTGAAAATTAAGGATAAGCCGACTGAAGTAACCTTTTTCTCGTAAAACTCCATTATATTAAGTTTGAAAGAATTCATGTCTTTATAACCATGGGTCTTCGTCTGCATAGTCCTGTGTCGTTACTATTGATAATTTTTATTGTGCTGTTCGTTATCCCCCACACCTACCAAGCAATGACCTTTTTACCCTTGACCTCAACCTTACCCGCCTGGAACCAAATCAAGCAAATTAAAATTCAAAAGCGCCTCAAATATTGAGGTAGCTTCCGTACAGGTTTCATAAAAATTGTCCAAGGGTACGGCGTGAGGCCATTAACGGACCATGCCAGACGGTCTTGCCGATTGGCCCGCAGGCGGTTTGTAAGGGTCGCGTTGCTCACCCCGCCTGCCCGCATCTTCACCAGAATCTCGGGGATATAGGAAGCAGTGATTCGGTGTCTGAAAAGAAAACGGAGCATCAGTTCATAGTCGGCGGCAGACCCCATATCGAGACGGAAGAATCCAAACTTCTCATACACGCTTCTACGCACAAAAAAAGTCGGGTGTGGCGGCATCCACCCCCATTTAAATTTATCCGGATTGAAGGGGCCAGATTTCCAATTTCTAACTACTTTGTAATCTTGGATTTTGAATCTTGAATCTTGAATTAGTTCATCCCCTGCACCTCGAGCCCCGTGCCACGCACCTACCTCTCGCACATATTCCAGATCCCCGTAACAACTCATTACCGCCGGGTCTTCGAACACCGCAGCTACCCTGGCAAGCACGTTGGGGCTTGCATAGAAGTCATCAGCATTGAGGATGCCGAGCACGTCGCCGGAGGCAAGTTTTATACCCTTGTTCATGGCATCATAAATACCGTTATCGGGTTCGGAAAGGATGCGGGCGTGAGGACTAATTTCTCGGATGATGTCGAGGCTGTTGTCGGTGGAGACGCCGTCAATGATGATATGTTCGGCCGGCACAGTTTGGGCGTTGACGCTCACCAGACTGTCGGCAATGGTGGCGGATGCATTATAAGTGGCTGTGATAATGAAAATTTTCACAAGGATCCTAAAATTAGATTGTTTATGAATACGTCATAGGTATGCATAAAACCAACAAGATCGCCACAAGCGTCACTAACCCCTTATTTAGACTGTCATTAATACCTTTTTTAAGCTTAATGAGCATAAGCTCAATCGCAATCAACGAGGCTCCAGTGCAGCGTGGTTTTCCGTCAATTGACGCATCATCAACCACAGTTAAGATTAAACACACTATCCTCAAGTGGATTTTCGGCTAACCGACAGGATCCTAACTAACAGGTTTTTCATTAACCGCCACCGCCAAAGAACCATCTCGGCTATAGTTCCGCGTTGGCCTGTACTCGCGCTACTTGAGTTGTTCTGATGCCGACGATAATCCACCAATGGCACCGAAACAAATGCTGCTTTGCCGTAAGTAGCACAAACAAGGCCTATCCACATATCATGCTGAGGCGTATCTGGGGGGAACGGCAGCAACTTGTTTAAGAGCGAGCTCCGAAATGCTATCACACATCCCAAATACTTATTCTTTATAAGATTAGCAATAATCCCCTGCTTGAATCTCCCCCTGCGCTGGAAATATGACGAACAAACCACATCACCTTTCTCATCAACTATCCTTGCATCACTTAAAACCAAGGTTATCTCAGGGCTCTGCTTAAATAATTCCATAAATGTGGCCACTTTTTCAAGATGCCAGATGTCGTCTTGATCGCTTAAGAAAATCAACTCACCTGTTGCCAAGTTAATTGCCCTTTCAAAAGTCTGAAGCACGCCAATATTTAAATCATTTCGATAGATTTTTATGCGTTTATCAAAAATATTGTTAACCACGGGAAATGGTAGAATCTGAGGAGCAATCATCAACCAAGATCACTTCATCCGCTGCCCCCAACTGGCACAAAATACTTCGGAGTTGTTGTTCAACATAAGCGGCGCCATTGTAGGTCGCCATGCATACAGAAATGATCATAGTAAGTGTTGTTCTCGCTGTTTTCCTTGAGCTTCTCCGTCCATACCCTTGGAGAGCGTCCTTAAGGAAAAAATAGCGACCAACACAAACGACAAGCCGATCGGATTGTTCAAATAGGGATTGGTCATAGTTTGGACATAAACAAGGACTGTCGAGAAGAAATAAGCGCATGCCAGCCGAAACTGCGGACTGTGCCGGCTGATCTTAGCAAAATAGTTCAGGCACAAGACCAAGGGCAACAGCCAAAAAAAGAATCCCGCAATGCCAATTCTCCAGAGAGCCCATAGGAATGTATTCTCGATATTAACGCGCCCGTTAATCAACGTGCCAAACCCCTGCCCTAAGAGTAGCGAACTGGCTGAGATTTTATTAATTATGTAGACGAAATCCTCGATCCGCGCGTTGTTGGAAATATCACGGTTCACCGCGATAGTCTCCTTCTGTGACGGCATGTAGCTCCACAAAAAAAACGTGATACACCCCGCTACCGCCACCGCAACGCCCAAGTGCCGCCAGCGGCGTTGCACAATCAGCATCAGCAGTACCCGGAAGTTGCGACAGCACCAAGCCACGGGTAGGGTCATTACCAGCGCCACGATGGTAATCATGGCCCACACGGCAGAGAATCGTTTTGGAACCGCCAGGAAGAAGGTAGCGGATATGCCTAGGTACAGGAAGCCCTTATAGAAAAAGAAGCTCTCGGTACGAAACGCGAACTCCTGCGTTGCGCTGAGCATAGCGTATAAGGCGTAGAAGTGGATTGCGCCGAGCGCCAGCGCCACGACGACTCCGATATAAGCCACGGCCAGTAGCACACCTGAGACACGAATCAACATCGCCGCCCAAAAAACCATGTCACGCGAGCGCAGCACCAAAGCCAAGAAAGGGGCAGCCAGCCAATAAAGCGATTGCTGCATTTCCACAATCATGATACCGAGATCGTTGCCCTTAAGTGCGCCGATCAAAAATGCGAGTACATGCACTATGAGATATACCCCAACCAAACTGAGAGCAAGAAAAACACCGGAGCCTTTGGGCTGCCGGTGTTTAGAGCCGATAAAACCGACACAAAGGCATGCGGCAAACAAGAGCATTCGGACTGTGACCGGCCCCCCCACTTCGAGCAGCCGGCCACCGCCGCCAATGAACAGTTCCAGCATAGAAATGGTAAAGAGCATTTTCATCATATACGTCGCCTCATGCGATGGACGATCCACGTGAGCGTGTGCATCGCCAATTCGGGTCTAATCCATGCGTAGCGAAGCACCCGTGCGACGAGACGAAACGGGTAGACGAGTTGCGCTTTGGTGCCGAGCATGGCCAAGAAGGAGGCTTCTCCGTTCAGGATGCTGGTTAAGCGTTTTAGGTTCAGAGATTCAACTGTGCAGACCGAGAGATCATGCTGCAACGAAGCATCAAACACCACCACCGGCAAACTGAGGGTGCGCAGCTGCAAGAAAATCCAATGATCCACAAAATCCAACCACAGTCCACGGGGCAACGGCATGTGTGCGGCAAGTGTCGGGACATGAATCAGGCTTCCCGACGAAATAGCTGTCAGATCCTGTGCTACGGGTGGCGGCGCTTCGTACTGCAATGGCACAATTGTTCCGGTGTCGGTCACCCGGGCCGGCGACACAACGCTAACACCATGAAACACCCAAGGGACGAGTGCGCACGGTCGAAGGGGGCAGGCCGCAAGGGCGGCACTGGCCGCTTCAAGAAATCCGCACGGTAAGGAGGTGTCTTGGTCCAGAACTAGCAACCAGTCAATGCCCTTCTCGCAGGCAATGGCGCAGGCGCGGCCATATGCCGCAGCCGTTCCGCCGTTACCTGCATCATGAACATAAATGCAGCCAGGCAAGTGTTCCGTGGGCTTTGCACGGGACTGCGACGAGTTGTCGTAGATCAGCACGTGATCAAGGAGCAAACCGCAGTCCTCTGCGGCTGCCCCAACGTCGACATCAGTGATCAACCTTTGGCGCAAAAACGGCCAAGCCAACACCACATCCAGGTCGCGTTCGAACACGACAATGACAGTACAGTCGTATGTAGGCCGGTTGCGTGGGCATGCTAGACTATTTTTGGATGCGGCGAACCCGTCGGTAAGGTCGCCCGCCAACGCAGTCGCTCAGTATCGGCACGAAGGAAGCGTTTTTTGCTAACATCCCTGGCCCCTGACAGTTTGATAATGAGCAAAAAGGTATGGGATATTGAATCTTTCATGGTTTTTCAGCCAAAAATATGTGGTACTCGCCATTACATGGGAATTTTTTTTCTTCCAAAGCAGTATATCTAATGGGCCTAGGATCATTGAAACCCCAGCCCATATAATTCGCAAAATTTTGTTTATTGGAACTGGAACGTAGTTTGCGATAAAAAACGCAATCAAAATTCTCAATGTGTAAATAGGACCAACACATGTCCCAGAATCAATTACTCTAATCCTGCCGTCTCAAATAAATTTATCTGACCCGTTAGTGTGAAATTTTGGTAATGATGTGGATAACCATGATAGGCTTGCAAAAATGGCGTGCATACATAGGCCTTTCTACCAGCTTTTAGTACTCTGTAAATTTCTTTAGCAGCCACTGTCGGAGTGTGTAGGTGCTCAAAAACAGCTTCGCAATATATTGCATCAACGCTACTGTTAGCGTAAGGCAAGTCATGAGCATCAGCAACAATATCCACATTTGGAAATGGACCAATATTTAAGTTCAATAGATTTGTGTCTGCTCGTGAAGGCCCACCCCCTATTGATATACACACTGCATTTCTATCCAAATTGTTAAAAATTTCCTTGAACGACTGTATACTTGCCTCAGTCCTATAGTCATTTCTTCTAAATCTATTGAACCACGTTTCTTGTTTTTTCAAATGCTCGATGGTGTATTCTACATTCATTTGTTCAGAGGATTTCGCATATTCATCAACCAATTTTGGGTCGGCGATTAGCATTGGCAACCTACCACCCATAAATCTATAAACATTATTGCCGTCTTCCGTCTTTAGAAATTCAGCATTTTGTACAATTAATTTACTCTTGGTAATCGGACATACCATAATTCCCAATTCTATTTGACGTAAAATTTTCGCTTTATTTTCTTCAGCGTACAATTTCTTGCAACTCACGGATTGGCCTTTATTTTTGTTGAAGATATCTGTCTGTCGAGCGATGATATAAGTAGGAATAACCTCCGGCATAGGCAATGGTCCTATGCTGAAGGTCTTGGGACGCCAGCTGCGTTCCTTCTCGCTAATGGCATCCGATAAATTTCTCCAGTGTATAGCCATTGCTTGCGTCAGCGCTTGTTAACTT
>CAWCLE010000016.1:0-425673 GCA_963796255.1 uncultured delta proteobacterium
AATCATTCTGTATCTCCTCCGTAAATGTGATAATACGTTGGAAACGTACTTCCCCCCTCTTATAGTGAGGACTGACGATTCCGCCTAATCGGCAAACTCAGCGACATCCTGCTCCTTCAGGATGAGACCCATTCCTGGCCGACCCAAATCAGGATACATCTCACCCTGATCGACGACCGGCAAGCCGTCGAAAAACATTCGTTCAATACGCACATGGTCATAAAAATATTCCAGATGGCGCACCGGCAACAGCGAACAGCAGACATGACAATGTAATGCCGGGGCGGTATGAGAGGAGAAAGGAAGAAAATTAGCCTGACAGAGATGGGCCGCCTGGATGAAGACCGAGAGGGAGCAACGGGTGGCATCTGCCTGGAGGACATCGACTGCCTCTGTCGAGATCATTCGCCGAAAATAGTCGAGATTGAAGCCATATTCACCGGCGGTAATCTCGATCCCCGCAGGACTTCGCCTACGCAGAAGATGCAGACCGTGCAGATCGAGATGGTGTACCGGTTCTTCGAACCAGTTCACCCCGAATTCCACCAGGCTTTCGGCCACGGCCAACCCTTCTTTAGGAGAATACGCGCCGTTGCCATCGACCATCAGCCCAGCATCGTCGCCAATCGCCTGTCGGGTTGCCCTGATGCGGAGCTGATCCTGCTGCGGGTTGCGGCCGATTTTTATTTTCATCTGCCGAATGCCCATCTCCCGCCAGCCGGATAATTGGCTGATAAGGGTTGGCAGATCATAGGAGGTAAAGCCGCCGCTGCCGTAAATCGGCACACTTCGTCGGGCGCCGCCCAGCAGGGTTACCAGCGGCAGCCCGAGAATTCTCGCCTTGAGATCCCACAGACTGTTATCAACCGCAGCGACAGCCATCATCAACAGAGACGAGTCGCCGTAATTGCGGCAGCCATGAACCATGGACTGCCATATTGCGGGCAGATTCATGGCCGGTAATCCCTGTACCAGCGTGGCCAGCTTATCGTTTATAAGGCCGGCAACACTCTTATGGCAGTAGGAATAGCCCAGCCCGGTTTCTCCTCCGCCCTCTGCTCGCACCAGAACCATGGTAGTTGCGTCCCAGGTGAGGGTGCCATCGGATTCTACCTGGTCGGTCGGAATCGTATAGGACACAGCGCTGATCCGGGTGATTTTGGTATCCCCTGGCATCTCAGCCCTTCAGACGGCTCAGATAGGTGGACATCATCTGCTTGGCTGACTGGTTGATAATGCCCATCTCGTTCGGATCTCCCTTAAAGAGGGTTGACATATAGGCTTTGGCCTGTTCGAAATTGATATGCGGCGGCAGCGGTGGCACATCCGGGTCGCAGTGGGCATCGATGATTACCGGTCTGCTTGCCGCAAGCGCTCGTTCATAAGCGGGAACTATTTCTTCCGGGGTCTTGACCTCAATGCCTTCCAGGCCAAGGAGCCGACCATATGCAGCATAATCAAAGGCGGGCACATCCTGGGAGATGGAGAATTTCGGATCCCCGGACATAACCCGCTGTTCCCAGGTGACCTGGTTAAGATCCCGATTGTTCAACACCAGGATGATCAGGCGTGGATCCTCCCATTCCTTATAAAAACGGGCGATGTTGATCAGGCAGAGATTACCGAGCATCTGCATGGCTCCGTCGCCGACCATGGCCACTGCGAGCCGGTCGGGATAACACAATTTAGCAGCCAGGGCATAGGGCACCCCCGGGCACATGGTGGCTAAACCGCCGGACAGGGAACCCATCATGCCTTTTTTCACCTTGATGTCCCGGGCATACCAGTTGGCCGCCGAGCCGGAATCACAGGTGAGGATACAATTATTGGGCAGCAGCGGCGAGAGCTCCCAAAACAATCGCTGGGGATTGATCGGTTTTGCCTCCATCATCGCCCTGGTTTCCATTACCTGCCACCATTCGGCGACATTTTTTTCGATTTTTTCGCGCCAGGAGCGATCGTCTTTTCTCTTTAATCTAGGGAGCAGTTCCTGCAGAGTAAGAGTGGTATCGCCGTGCAGGTTGGCATCCATCGGAAAGCGGGTACTGAGCATTCTCGCCTGCCGATCGATCTGCACCCCTTTCGCCTGTCCTTCTCTGGGCAGAAACTCGGAGTAGGGAAAGGCCGAGCCGATCATAAAAAAGGTGTCACAGTCCATCATCATATCCCAGCTCGGCTTGGTGCCCAGGAGTCCTATCGAGCCGGTAACATACGGCAGATCGTCGGGCATGGCCATCTTGCCGAGCAGCGCCTTGGCCACGCCCGCGCCGAGAAGTTCCGCTGTTTCTATAACCAGCTCAGTTGACCCGAGCGCTCCGGCGCCGACCAGTATGGCGACTTTTTTACCGGTATTGAGAATCTCGGCGGCATGATCGAGATCCTGCTCGGTCGGCACCAGTCGTGGCTGATGGTAGCCAAACCCACTGAAATTGGCACCATGTTTGCGAGGTGGGGCGGTTATCATATCCATTTCCTGGATATCGTTGGGGATAATGATACAGGTCACAACGCGTTCGGCGATGGCGATCCGCACCGAGCGATCGACCAGATGGCGGATCTGGGCCGGATTCGATGCCATATGGACATAATTATGCGCCACATCCTTAAACAGCGACAGGAGATCGATCTCCTGCTGATAATCGGTGCCCAGGGCCACGGTCGCCTGTTGGCCGACGATGGCCAGCACCGGCATATGATCTTTTTTTGCATCATAGAGACCATTGAGCAGATGGATTGCTCCCGGCCCGGAGGTGGCCAGGCAGACGCCTATCTCGCCGGTGAATTTGGCGTGGGCGCAGGCCTCGAAGGCCGCCAGTTCTTCATGGCGGGCCTGAATAAAACGAATCTTGTCCTGGGCACGGGCAAGGGCACCCATGATCCCGTTTATGCCGTCACCCGGAAAACCATAGATACGCCGGATACCCCAGTCATACAGGCATTGAATAAGAAAATCACTGATCGTCTTTTTCATAAACTCACCTCATTGATATGCGTTTACTGACGCGCGGATTTTTATTATTCCGCGAATGATCCGTTAATTTTTCTATCTTTTTCAGGCGGATACTTAATTCATACCAAAAGCTATGGTCGACAAAAGGGCGTTTTCCGCCTGTCGTGAGTCGAGCCGTGAGTGTTGGATGACAATTGGAATATCCGATTCGAACACCGAGGAATAATCGGTATCGCGGGGAATCGGTTGCGGATCTTTAAGGTCGTTGAAGCGCAGGTGCAGAGTGCGCCTGGCGGGGACGGTGATGGTATACGGGCCGACGGGTTCCCGGTCGCTAAAATAGATGGTTAGTTGGATGTTCGCGTCCAGGTCGGAGATATTGAGGATGCAAGCGGTCTCGTGGCTGGTCATCTGTGGTTCCGGTCCGGTGCTGCTGTCGGGGATATATCCTTCAGCTATCGCCCAGAATCTTCGGCCAATTTCTTTCATATGCCACCTGTATATGTATTTCTGTTTGTTGCGTGCTTCTCCTTTGAGCTGAAAACGTCAGCAAAAAACTAGCAATTGGTGTGCCATAATGTTGCGGTGGCTGATCTTTTCAAGATCAGAATAGCTCCGCCAAGGCACGTCTCCGACTACTCTTCTGGCATGTATCGGAAAAACGGGCCCACAGAAGTCTGTTCTTAATATTTATTAAACGAATAGCTTTCACGAGTCAATCAATTTTACTGTCCGGTTCAACGGGACAATTACCGGCTTAAAATCCTGTCCGGGTGGACAATTTCCCTCGTTAAGCGTGCTCACTATTCTCGGTCGGTATAGATGGGGATGGCCCCAAAATTGCTTATGACACTATAGCTGGATGCGAAGCCTCTATTAGACGGGAGAATAAGTATGGCAGCATTTCTTTCAATTCTCACAGTAACGACGCTGGTTTTCGTGTTGTCCTTTTCGTGGGTCTGGTTGTTTCGGCTAAGAGACCCTTCGGCCTACCCCTGGTCGGCAACTCTGCCGGTACTTGGCGGGCCCATTCCGCCTACCCATGCTTGGAACCAGTATCATATCCGCTATTATTCCATGGCCCTGCTGTTTATCGCCTTTGAGATGGAGATGATGTTCATGTACCCCTGGGCGGTCGTCTATGTCCAGGAAGGCGTCAAAGCTCTGATGGAGATGGGCATGTTCCTGATTATCTTATCGCTGGGGATTCTTTATGCCTGGCGGGAAGGGGCATTGCGATGGCAATGAACTTCGCATCGACATTGGCGACTGCAGCAAAAATACCCGTTTTATGCCTCGCGGGCGAGGGCGGGCGGCAGGCGCGACGGATGGTGTATCTGGCGACTCGATTACGATCGGTCAATTCTCCCCGGCATGCAGCAATTCTTCTGCTTACAGGTCGGATAGCCCCGTGCATGGCTCCGGCGATTTGCCGGATCCACGATCAGTTGCCGGCTCCAAGGGGCGTAGTGTTGTGGAACTGTCCCACCGGAGCGGATTTTCTGGGGGGAACAGCGCTGATAAAAAGCTATGATCGGGTTGTGCCGACCGGAATGATCGAGGAGCTGTATCATGATCTTCTGACCAACAGACGGGCCTCCAGCCCCTTAATCGGCCCGACCGAAAATCCGGTTGCCTGGCAGGGTGAAGGCGACCACGGTCAGGGCGGCGAAGGGATGATGGGCGGCAAACCCTATGGCCGCGCCATGGCCATGACCGGCGAAGACCTGCGCGACGGACTGGAGTTGGGCAAAACCAAAATGGAGCTCGGCCCCTTTCTCCCCTGGATAGTGCCGGGGCTTTCTCTTTCCCTGACTCTGCAGGGCGATGTTATCCAGCAACTGCAGTGTCATGGGACCGCGCCTGGCGCTCCGGATATAGATGAAATTTTTTTTCGCGCGGCAAGCGAACCGGTACCGCTGGCCGATATTGAGCTGGCTCGTGCCCGGCATCAGCTGCGGGCGGTGGCGGATCTGCTCTTTTTGCTTGAACTGGAAGATTGCGGGCGACAGGCCCTGCGACTGGCCGAACAGGCCACTGCCGGGCAGGCGGAACCGGTGCAGAAATTTATCCGCCGGCTGCACTGGACCGGTCTGTTTTTGCTGAGCGCGAGAGGCATTGGCCGGTTTTCGGCGGCAGCGGTACGCGGCCTTGGCCCGCTCGCCAGAGCAGCTGGTATTAAAGAAGATGCGCGGCAGGACGATCCAGCTTATAAGCGCATAAATTTTACCGTCTTGGCCAGGCAGGGGGGGGATGCGGCTGCCGTCTGTGCGCAGCGCCTGGCCGAGACGGTTCAGTCTCTAAAACTGGCCGGACGGGCTGAAAACCGTGTGCGCGAACCCGGTCCGGTAGTAGAAGGTCCGCGCGGTCCTCTGGGGGTGAACAAGGGGGTAAGATGGCAGCAATTGCTGGAAGACCAGGCCATGGGTATGGCCTGGGACGCCTTTGTGAGCTTGCTGGTCACTCTAGATCTCGATCCCGCCGACCTGCCGCCGCCGGACAATGATGATAAAGGGGAAAAAAAAGAACATACGGATGAGGGACCCCATGACTGATATGGCCGAAGTCGCTTCCCTGGGCCCCATCGTAAGCAGCCTGCTGGTGCCGGTTATTCTGCTTAGCGGGGGCTATGTCGCGGCTGTCCTGCACCAACTCGTTGCGGCTCGCAGAGGCAGTGGTCCCGTCGTCATCCTGCTCGAGCCGATCAGGCAGGGGGCATTGCTGCTGCGTCAGGAGCTCAGCTGCACCGAACGGCCCGATATGCTGCTCTGGGCGGTGGGCCCGGCAACCTACGCGGCGGTGGCCGCCTGCGCTTTGACCGTCGTGCCGCTGGCCACCTTTACCGCGATTGCCGATGTGCGTACCGGCATCGTCCTTTTCGGGGCGGCGGAGGCCATTGCCATTATCGCCATTTACCTCCACGGCTGGGCGCCGAATTCACACCTGGCCTTGATCGGCGGTTATCGGTTTGTCGCTTTGGGGCTGTCCTATGAGCTGCTCAGCATGTTTGTCCTTATTGCCGCAGCCCTGCCGGCTGAATCCTTGCAGATATCAAAAATAGTCGTTTCCCAGGCGGAGCTGTGGAATCTTATCCGCCAGCCGCTCAGTCTGCCGCTGTGGCTGGTGGTGACCCTGGGCGTCACCTTTACCGGCCCATTGAATCTGGCCGATAGCACTGATCTGGCCTCCGGTACGTCGCTTGAAATAAGCGGTCGCCACCGGCTGCTGTGGAAAATTGCTCGTGGGGCGATGCTCACCGTATTTTGTGCAATGGGGGCGAGCATCATTCTCGGTGGCTGGCAGGGTCCTCTGTTGCCCGGATGGGCCTGGATTATGGTAAAAACCCTGGCGCTTATGCTGCTGGTGAGCTGGCTTGGAGCTCGGCTGAGTCGGTTGCCGGCTGAACGGGCAGTCCTCTATTTATGGACCATCGGTCTCCCTCTTGCCTTTCTCCATTTACTGCTCGCCGGTATCGTGACGTTGTTATGACGAATATTTATATCGACATAGCCTTCTGGGTCTTCTCCAGTGGAGCCGTCTGGTTCGGCTGGCGGGTCTTTCGCACCGACTCCATGGTCCGGGCTTCTTTTGCTCTCCTTGCCTCCTTTTTAAATGTTGGGGCGATCATGATTCTGCTGTCCGCCGAGTACCTGGGAGTCGCCTTGTTTTTTATGATGGCGGTGGAGATGACGGTGATGGCACTCTTTATGGTCGCTTTTATGATGAACCCGGCCGGTCTGAACCCCATGATGATGGTGCACCAGCATAAACTGGCCATCGGGTTCGGTATCCTCGGGGCCGGTATTCTGACGGTGGTGGCAGTGCAGGCGCGGTTTCCCGTGCGGCCAATCGATAGCGCCGGCGATAATATCCGCTTGCTGGGCACGGAAATGCTTGGTCCTTCCATGCTGATTTTCGAGAGTGCCGGCGTTGCCCTGCTGGCTACCATGCTCGGGGCGGTCATTCTGTCCAGTCGTCGAAGCCGCTATGACTGCCCGGCGGACGAAGGTTCGCATCCGCCGCCGATTGACCCTGACGACCCGGATAGTGTCCCGGATAGCATGGAAAAAGATGACGAAGAGGGCGACGGCAAGAAAGAAACTCACCATCACTAAGGAAAGAACATGACGCTCAGCACTCTGCTAATAGTCTCGGCCGTTTTATGGGGGATCGGCCTGTATGGCGCCTTGTCGCAGCAATCCTTTGTTATGCTGATGATGGGCCTGGAGATGATGGTCAACGGGTCTCTTCTGGCCGGGGTGGCCGTATGGAATTTCGCCGGCGGCGGCAACCCACAGGGCCAGCTGCTGATTATTATCGGCCTGGCGGTCATGGCCATTGAAATGGCCATCGGTTTTGCGGTGGTGATTAATGTCTATCGTATCTGTCAGGCCGACGTCACCGAGAGAATTGAGGATCTGCAGCGATGACACTCTGGTTACCAATTATCTGGCCGCTTTTGGGTGGGAGCCTGCTCTGGTTTTTGGGCGAGTGGGTCGCCACTGCCCATCCCCCGCGCCGGGGACTGCTTGGCAGCCTTGCCGCGCTGGTCATAGTCATTGAACTGCTGCTTGCAGTGGCCGCAATCGGGCAGGATGAGAAAAGTATTTTTGCCTGGGGCGGGGGAATTAGCCTGAGCTTGCAGATGGTGCCGATGGTCAAAATCGCGCTCGTGCTGGTGCCGCTTATTGCCCTGCCGGTGCTGCTGTGGGCGGCGGCGATGGAAGATGATGCGGGCCTGCCACGCCTGCTTGGCCTGCTGATCGGCTTCACCGGCGCAATGGAGATGCTCATTCTTGCTGCGGATCTTTTAGTGGTGGCGATCGCCTGGGAGCTGCTCGGGGTTTTCTCCTGGGCCTTGATCGCCCATCACTGGCAGGATGATATAAAAGTTGCTGCGGCCAATTATGCCTTCAATGCCACTCGGATAGGCGGGCTAGGCCTGTGGTTTGCCGCCGGGGCGGCGCTTGCCGTCGGCGGCAACTTTGATTTCAGCACCCTGTCATCTCTTGGCAACAGTTACTGGGGCCACCTTATGGCCGCGGGCATTATCATCGCGGCGGCTTCTAAATCGGGCCAGGGACCCTTTGCCCCCTGGCTGTTCAAGGCAATGGAAGGACCCTCCTCGGTTTCGGCCCTGCTGCATTCCTCGACCATGGTGGCGGCCGGAGCCTGGCTGCTCATCCGCCTGCATGAGCCATTGTCCACGATCAGCTGGTTTGGCCCGGTGGCCATTGCCCTCGGTCTCGCCACTGCTCTTGCCGGCGGTATCACCGCTATTGTCCAGGTGGACGCCAAACGGCTTCTTGCCGCCTCAACTTCGGCCCAGTACGGTTTGATGATCGCTGCGACCGGGGCTGGATATGCGGCTGCGGGGCTCGTGCATCTGGTGGCCCATGCCGCCTTTAAGGCACTGCTCTTTCTTGCCGCCGGTTCGGTGATTCGTGTGGTCGGTACCCACTCCCTGTATAAAATGCGCGGGATGGGCCTGGGGCGGCGACTGCCGATAATTGCTACAGCCGCCTGGGTGGGAACCCTGGCTCTGGCTGCAATTCCGCCGCTTGGTGCGGCCTGGAGCAAGGAAAAACTGGTGGCGGCCACCGGCCATATCTCGCCCTGGCTGGCGCTTACGACCATCGCCGCCGGGACGCTGAGCGCCTGGTATGCCCTGCGCCTGCAGGCTATGGCCTTTAGTTACGGTCAAAATGGCGTTCGTAATAAACAACCCCTGATGCAACAGCTGGGGCTCTGGCTATTAGCCGCAGGATGCATTCTGCTTGGCCTGCTTTGGTTGACCGGCGACAACAACGTGCTTGTCTCCCTGCTGCCGGGGAATTTGCCCCACGGGCAAGATTGGGAGTTGCTGGTGTCAATAGCCTTAGCCCTTATCACTGCCGTCGGGGCCTGGTTTTACTACCGCCGCCCGCATCAGACAGGATCAAAAGAGGCGGCAGAGGAGCAATCCAGTAATACATTCATTGTCGACTGGTGGGGCATGTCGAGGTTGATCGAGATGCTACTGGTCCGACCGGTGGAGAAGCTGGCCGCTTTCTGCGCAGCCTTTGACCGAAAAGTCGTCGATGCCGGGGTTCGCGGGGCGGTGTTGGTGGCCGGATGGTTTTCACGTTGCCTCGGTGGTATGGTCGAGCCGCAATTCAAGGAGTATGTGCGTAGGCTGGCGGTGAACAGTCTGCGATGCGGCGATCGATCAGGCGGCGTGGAGCAGGCACTTGATGCCGCGCTTGCTGCGCTTACCAAAAACACTCTGTGGCTGGCAAAAATCTTCCGTAGTTTTATTGAAACAGCCGTTGATCGGTTGGTAAACGGGTTTGGTACAGCCGCCGGTTCCGCCGGCAATACCAGTCGAAAAAGCCAGACCGGTTCCCTCCCAACCTATTTTGCCTTTCTGATCGGTGGCTTTTTCCTTTTCTTTTTAACCTTTATTTTCAGGATCTGAGACTATGCTGCTCCTCACCGTCATCCTTCCTCTCACCGGCGCCTTGTTGCTGGCGGTATTTTCCGGCATCAGCGAGAAGATGGCCCGTCTAATCGCCGCCATCTTTGCCGCCTCCTCCCTGGCTATCATGATTCTGTCCTGGCTGCGTTTTAATCCTGCCACTCCCGGTCTGCAGCAGGTAATCGACTGGCCATGGATCCCGGCGGTGGGTGCCGGGCTGCGCTTCGGAGTAGACGGCATCTCGCTTACGGTGGCAACGATGAGCGCGATTTTATATACCGTCGTTGCCGTCTACCCGGTTGATTTTCGCGGCAAGTCCCGCCAGTATTTAGGCTGGGTACTTTTTCTTGAAGCTGTATCCATGGGACTTTTTCTGACCTTTGACCTGCTGCTGTTTTATGTTTTCTTTGATCTTTCTTTAGTCGGTATGTATTTCCTTATTGCCCAGTGGGGCCATGAAGATGCCCACCGGGCGGCCATCAAATTCATTTTATATACCTTTGCCGGTTCTCTGGTCATGCTGCTTGGCATTCTCAGTCTGCTGCTGGCTACCGACCCCTTAAGTTTTGATATGCAGGTTTTGGCTAAGACCCAGCCCCTGGCCGGAAACAGTATGCGGGCAGGCCTGACCCTTCTGGCCATCATGGTCGGCCTGGCCATCAAAACCCCGCTGGTGCCTCTCCATACCTGGTTGCCCGCGGCCCATGTCGAGGCGCCTGCTCCGGCATCGGCGCTGCTTGCCGGGGTGCTGCTCAAGATGGGGGTCTACGGTATGATCCGTATAGGCTACGGCATGCTGCAGGAAACCTTTATCGCCAATACCCTGCCGCTGGCGATATTTGCGGTAATCGGTATTATTTACGGCGCCCTGGTGGGTCTTGGCGAACGCCATATTAAGCGACGGATCGCCTATACCTCGATTATCCATATGGGCTATGCGGTGCTTGGCATCGCCATGGCCTTTTCTCTGGCCGGCGGCAATCCGGACGCCCGACGGATGGCCCTGACCGGGGCGACGCTCGAGATGGTCGCCCACGGGCTGATCACCGGCGCCCTTTTCTTGCTTGCCGGCTCTTTATGGCAGCGCACTGATTCTTTTTCCATGGATGAGCAGAAAGGGGTATTGGTTGCAGCGCCGCGACTTGGCATTTTTATGGTGGTCGCCTCTTTTGCCAGCCTCGGATTGCCCGGATTTGCCGGATTTGTCGCGGAGTTCCAGATTTTTGCCGGCTCACTGGCGATGCGGCCATGGCTGGCCGGGATAGCCATTCTGGGCGTGCTGCTCACCGCTGCACTGTTTCTTCAGCTGCTGCAGACGGTTTTTCTCGGCAAAGCCGATGCGAGGGTTGCCGGCATATCTGACCTGAGCGCTGTAGAAACGGCAGGTTTAGTTCTGCTGCTAGGACTCACCTTGATCATCGGGATAGCACCGGCATTTGTGGTCAACATCATCGATAGTGCCAGCCAAACCCTGGTCGGAGGCATGCCCTGATGTCGATGCCTGTTGGCGATATAAGCCCGTCTATATGCTTGATTCTGGGAGCAGCGGGAATACTCGCGGCCGTCATTTTTATGCCGCACCGTCTGCAGTGGCTGGGAGCGCCACTCGCTCTCACGACACTGCTGGCAGCTTTTTTATTGACGCTGCTGCTACAGCTGGGCTCAAGTGCCAGGCTCAGTTTTTCCGGAACCTGGGCCGTCGATGATCTGACCGCCTGGACGAGCTACGTTATTCTCGGCACCACCGCCTGGGTTGTGTCCTTTTCTCCAAGCTGGTTTGCAAGCGATAAGCGCCATGGCGAGTGGTATGTGATGCTGCTCTTCTCCGTCCTGGGCGCGCTTTTAATGGCCGGAGCCGCCGATCTTATGCAGCTGATGGTCGCCATGCTTCTCTCCTCAGTGACCGGCTATACCCTGGCAAGTTATCATCGCGCCTCACGAATGTGCGCCGAAGCCGGGGCCAAATACTACTTTCTTGGCGCTCTGGCTAATCCGCTGATGTTTATGGGTATCGTTTTGCTCTATGGCCTGGCCGGTGATACCGACTATCAGGTGCTGGCAACCACTTTTCGTAATGGGCAAGTCGATCAATCCGCCCTTGCTGCCGGCCTGGGCCTGGTGTTTGCGGGCTTACTCTTTAAACTCGGCGCGGTGCCTGGCCACCCGTGGGTCCCGGATGTTGCCGAGGCAAGTCCTGCACCGGCGGCCGCTTTTCTGACGGTCGTGCCGAAGATCGCCGCGCTGGCTGCCATCGTTCGGCTGGTCTGGCTGCTTCCCGATGGGCTCTTGCCCTGGCGATGGCTGGTGGCGGGGATCGCCGCACTGACCATGAGTCTTGGCAACCTTGCCGCTCTGCAGCAGGACGATGTTCGCCGCCTGCTCGGCTGGTCGTCAGTTTCCCAGGCGGGTTATGGCCTGCTCGCCGTGGTCGCCGTGGGCAGTGCAGCCTTGGCAACTCCGGCGCTTATCCTGTTTATAGTTGCCTACGCCCTTGGCAATATGGCCGCTTTCGGAGTAGTGATTTCCCTGCGCGGGCGGACGAGGCTGAGCGATTACCAGGGCCTCGCCGGGCGTTAAGCCCTGGCATGCGGCGATTATGACTCTTGCTCTGCTCTCGCTTACCGGCATTCCGCCGCTGATCGGTTTTACCGCCAAATTCGCCCTCTTTGCGGCGGCGATCAAAGCCGGTTTTGCCTGGCTGGCGCTCCTGGCGGTAATTAATACCGTACTGTCGCTCTTTTATTATCTGCGGGTGGTCGCCGCTATGTATCTGAAAAAAGGCCATGACCATGTCGCGCTGCTGGATCGCTCCTCGTACATCGCTATTTTCTGTGCCGCCTTCCTGATAATTTTTTTCGGTCTTGCCGGCCAACTGTTTTTTGGCGGCGGGGTGAGTATAGCAACGGCCTTTTTTTGAAATCACCTCGATGTTTTTGCTAAATAGAGTCCCGCAAAGATGCCGATCCCCACGGCCATTGCCGTTAACCCGAGCTTCTTTTTATGCTGAGACATGGCCAACTGCAGGCTCGCCCCATGGGCCTCACGGCCAAAGGAGCCATGGGCCGACTGCAGGCCGGGTACCGGTTGAAAGAGATTGTCCTGTCGGTCGCCTGCAATCGGTTCCTCAGTCATCTGCGCCTCAAAGACGGTTTGTGCGACATAGTGATCAAGCAGCGCAGGGGCCAGCCGCTGACCGTATATCGCTTTTAAGGTTGAGAACCCGACATAGATTTGTTTTTTCTTTTGCCGGGCGGCATAGACGATCGCCTCGGCACCAACTTCCGGTTGGAAGACCGGTGCGACCGGTCGTGGTTTGTTTGGCATCCGGGCCCGGTTCCAGCTAAACTGCGGGGTGTTGAGGGCGGGCATCTGTACGACGGTGATATGCACCTTGCTGTTTTTGTGCAGCAGCTCCGTTCGAATGGATTCAGTAAAACCGTTGATTGCGTGCTTTGCCCCGCAGTAGGCGGACTGCAGGGGAATGCTGCGGACACCGAGGGCTGAACCAACCTGGATGATGGTGCCGTGATTGCGCGGCACCATTTTTTTCATGGCCGCCATGGTGCCGTTGACGCAGCCGAGATAGGTGACCTCGGTCACCCGCTTGAATTCCTCGGCGGTGATGTCGGAAAATTCGGCAAAGATAGTCGCCATGGCGTTATTGACCCAGTAGTCGATGCGGCCGTAGTTTTTCTCCGTTTCGTCAGCCGCCTGTTCCAGGACTTTCGGGTCGGCGACATCACCGCTAATGATTATTGCCTGTCCCCCGAGATGCTGAACCTCCTGACGGGTTTCTGCCAGGCGTTCTTCGCCCCGGGCAACCAGACAGATTTTTGCCCCCTCGCGGGCAAATGCTCTGGCGGTCGCCCGGCCGAGGCCGGCGCTGGCCCCGGTGATGACGACTACCGGACAAAATTGCGGTGAATTTGGCACTGATGTCTTTTGTTCCATGGTCGTTAATCCTTTGTGGTTAAGCTGAAAGCCCTGTTCGACCAATTCGGCCAGGTGCAAAGCCTCCCGGTCGCTTCCATCCTTAATCTGGGTGCGGCAGCTGAAGCCGTCAGCCACGATCCATGTCGTCAGTGCGGCTGAACGTACTGCCGGCAGCAGTTTGCCTTCGCCGATCTTGATTGAGAGCGGGTAGTGTTCTTTTTCAAAACCGAAGGCCCCGGCCATGCCGCAGCAGCCCTGCTCCGGTTCGATATATTCCAGGCCAAGCCGGTCCAGCACCTCTTTAGCAGCTGCCACCTTGAGCACCGCCTTCTGGTGGCAGTGACCGTGAAATACCACTCTTCCATGCATTTTCGGCAGCTGTAAGTCTTTTTCAATAATATATTCGCTGAACAAAAAGAGATGGTCGGCAAGCCGCTGGGCGTCCCGGTTGTTGGGCAGCAGACTGCCCATCTCGTCTTTAAAGATCGAGGCGGTACTCGGTTCGGCGACAATGACGTCGACCCCTTCACGGACGTACGGGGCGAGGGTTTGGATGACTCGGTGCAGCTCCTCGAGTGCCTTGTCGAGCATGCCGAAATGTACCAGCGTCCGAATGGCCGGATGCGCCTTGGGAACAATGACGCAATACCCCCATCTTTCGAGCAGATGAACGATAGCCTCCAGCGCCCGCGGATAGAAAAAATCATTAAAACTGTCCGGGTAGAGGACTATTTTTCGGCCCTTGCTCGAGACAGGGCGCCTTTTATACCAGCTGGTAAAAGTTTCCTCGGCGAATTTGGGCAAAGGCCGGTCCTGATGAACCCCGGTAATTTCCTTGGCAAAATAGCTCAGCAGCGGCGCACTCGCTAAAAAATTGGTCAGCTGCGGTAGGGTGGCGCCGGCCGCACCCAGTTGGTCGAGCATCCCGAAAAAATAATGATGCCGCGGACGAATCTTATTCTTATGATAATGGGCGAGAAATTCCGCCTTCCAGGTTTCGATATCCACCTGTACCGGACACTCTTTTTTGCAGCCTTTGCAGCCAAGACATACCGCTAGTGTCTCTTTTACCTCTTCGCTCTGCCAGCCGTCTTTGATAAAGTCGCCGCGCAGCATCTCAAACAGGATATGGGCCCGACCCCTGGTCGAATGCTGTTCTTCTCTGGTGGCCAGAAAACTGGGGCACATAAAGGCCTCTTCAGCGCGCCGGCATTTGCCGACTCCGACACAGCGCAGGGTCGCAAGAGACATGCTGCCGCCGTCCTCGGGAAATTTAAAATAGGTGACAGGCTGCCATGGCTGATAGCTTTCCCCCAGACGTAAGTGTTCATCCTGTCGATAGGCATCAACCACTTTGCCGGGATTCATCTTCCAGTCGGGGTCCCATAACGACTTGAAGTTTCGAAAGGCTTCGAGCAGATCCGGTCCATACATTTTGCCGAGCAGCGGTGCCCGGGACTGTCCATCGCCATGTTCACCGCTCAAGGAACCATTATATTTCAGGACCAGGTCTGCGGCTTTGTCGGTAAAGGCAAGATACTTGTCGATGCCCTCCCGGCTGAGCAGATCGAAGTTGATCCGGCAATGGATGCAGCCCTGGCCGAAGTGGCCATAGAGAGAGGCATTATAGTCAAACTCGTTCATCAATTGCCTGAATTCGCGCAGATATTGGCCGATCCGTTGCGGATCGACCGCCGCATCCTCCCAGCCGGGCCAGGTAAGCGGTTCCCCAGGGACATGGGCGGTGGCACCCAGGCCTGATTCGCGGATCTCCCAGACCTTGTCCTCCTCCTCTTTATTATCGAACAGCTTCATGGTGGGCGGCTGATCTTGCCGGCAAAGTGCCTGCATCGCCTCTTTCGCCTTGGCATCTGCTTCCTTTTTGGTATCACCGCCGAATTCCACCAGCAGCCACCCCGATCCTTCGGGCAACAGAGTGATGTCTTTAGGGTGCATGCCGGTTTTTTTCATCAGATCAATCAGCATCTCATCGAGGCCTTCCAGACCGATAGGCTTGAACTGCATAATCTCGGTGATATGATCCCCTGCCGAATAAACGTCTGGATATCCCAGCACCAGCAGGCTACGTTTGGCCGGATTGGGTACCAGCTGAAGCACCGCTTCAAGGATTGTCACACAGGTACTTTCACTGCCGATAAGCGCTCTTGCGACCTGAAAGCCGTTTTCCGGCAGCAGTTCATCGAGGTTGTAGCCCGACACCCGGCGCGGAATGGCGGGGTATTTACGCCGAATCTCATCTGCCCATGTGTCACGCAGCGTCTTGAGACCGGCATAGATCTCTGCTCGGCGACCGCCGTCGGCCATGATCTTGCTCAGCTGGTCCTCGGTGGTCGGACCGACCCGCATGCGCAGTCCGTCATAGGTCAAAATCTCCAGTTCCTGAATATTATCGACCGTTCTCCCGGCCATAACCGAATGGATGCCGCAGGAGTTGTTGCCCATCATCCCGCCCAGGGTGCAGCGGCTGTGCGTGGCCGGATCAGGGCCGAAGGTAAGACCGTGCTTGCTGGCCGCATTACGCAGCTGATCAAGTATCACCCCAGGCTGGACTGTCGCGGTGCGTTTGACGGGATCGATATGGAGAATCTGGTTGAGGTATTTGGAATAATCAAGGCATACCGCGGTATTGCAGGTCTGACCGGCAAGGGCCGTTCCTGCGCCGCGATTGAACAGCGGTACGTCGTGTTTACGGCAGAGGGCAACGGTCGCGACCACATCATCGACGGTTCGGGGAATAACCACCCCGATAGGAACCATCCGATAGTTCGAGCCATCGGTGGCATAGAGAGCACGGCTGGTGGTATCAAAACGAACCTCCCCGCCGATAGCCTTTTGTAATTCCTTTTCCAGGGCCTGGTGCATAGGTATGTCCTCCATGATTTTTCTCAGGCGAACACCTCGATTAGGTGCACATAAAAGCCGTTATCGATTTTTGGCTGCTCTCGAATTCGGGCGCCTCAGCAGAGGAAGAGCAAATAATATGCCATGCTGAAAAGGATCGTGTCGCTGCTGCTTTTTGTTGCCTTTTACGTGTAAACCAAGTGACTGGCAGCAAATACAACCTACCGGTTGTCAGGGGAGGGAACATCGTCCTCATCGACATTCTCCTCCGATACTTTTTCATTTGCCCGATGCCGATCTTCCTGATCAGTATCAAGACTCGTCTGCTGACTTTTTTCGGCCGGTTCGCAAACCAGCTCTATCAGCAGAGGAAAATGATCGGAACCAAATTTCTCAAGCCTCTTCATAGAAGAGAGGGTGAAATGGCTGCTGTGGAACAGGTGATCCAGAGGCCATCGCATAAATGGGTAGTCGGCGTGATAGGTGTTGAACATGCCACGCCCTATCCGTGGATCTAGCGAGCCACTAATTTTTCGGAATAAGCGGGTATTTTCCGACCAGGCGACATCGTTGAGATCCCCGGTCACAATCACCGGGCAGTCTGTTTTTGCAACGCTCTTTGCGACAATTATTAACTCTGCGTCTCGCTCGGAAGCACCATTGTTTTCAGGAACCGGTGGTTTTGGATGGAGAAAATGCATACGAACATTTTGTTCTGATGGTAATTTCACCAGGGTGTGTATCGATGGGATGTCCGGCTCCACCAGATACTTAATCTCGCTGTCGATCAATTCAAATTTGGAATAGACATGCATGCCGTACAGATTCTCTAACGCGCACTTCTTGCTGTATGGATAGTCGACTTCCAATTCTTCGAGCCTGGATTGCCACCAATGATTGGATTCGAGAGTGACCAGGATATCCGGTTCGTTGAGGCGGATAATTTTGAGTAATCCCTCTGAATTACGGTTGGTGCCAAGAACGTTGGCAGTCATAATCCGCAGCCTGTGCTTCTTTTCTCCGGATTTTGCTGCTTTTACCTCAACCGGATGGAGTTTCGTATACGGGATTATCCAGAGGCTATGATAAAAAAGGCAAAGTGTTGCCGGAGCGATGGTTAACCAGGAGAGATAGCGTGATAAGTCAAGTATGATAATCCCGGTTATCCCCAGCAGCAAAGCAACCACCGCCAGTTGCAACCGTGGAAAATCCAATACCCGCACCACCCAGATCTCACGTCGCCATAACGGCAAAAGCGTAAAAACTACCAGAAGAAGAGTTGCCGAGAGTAATATTGCATCTTTCATGTCAACGCTGACCAGATCCATCGCAGAATTAAAAAACCTATAGTAGAAACAAGAATAAGAATCAAGGCCAACGTCCCAATAAGGGCGGCCATAAAATAACGGCTTGAGGTAGCGGTCTCGGCCGGATTGTCCAGGTAAGCGTCAAGTAGTTGGACGTTGCGCAGATTGGCTTTCCATACCATATCGAAGGCGTCGCCGACAAAAGGAATTAAGCCGATGACTGACTCAACAGCGATGTTGTAACTCATTTTCAGGAGGATTTTTTTAGGCACGCCCAGGCGAGCCGCGGCAACCAGAATATAGCTGGATAATAGAGTCCCGATCCCATCCCCGATACCTGGAATAAGCCCGATAAGCGCGTCGGCGCCAACTTTGTATTGCGTACCCGGCAAGGGAATTGAGTTGTCCAGAAACCATGCCAGCCTATTCAGATGTCGGTCATTTTTCTTTCGTTTGTCCATTAACAGTGCACCGCCATAAATTGAGATGTAAAAGTAAAATTTCGTGGTTAACTGTGCTTTTATGCATCCGTCAAGACGCATCCAGCTTCGGAGCTCCTTTGCTGCCTGTCACTCTCCTTGAATCAATAAAGTAACTCTGCATCTTCCTTTTGTCTTCGCCAAAAAAGATAAAAAAATTTGCAGTCGTTCACCGGAAAACCGTCAGGAGTGTGGCATGATACTTGCTCATGGAGTATAGTCGAAGACTTTCACTTTACTGGAAATTTCACCCATGATCGATCCTGAAGGGATTGCAATACCTTTACGGCCAGGAGTTTTGTATGCAGACGCTTGAACAGCAATTCACCATTCATTTTGCCTTTCCGGTTATATTTGATCGAGACATTTTTCACCCGGGCAACCGGCAGTTGACCTCAGTGTTGCTCCGCGGTGGGAAAAAATGTCATAAAGTCCTCTGTTTTATCGATTCGGGCGTACTGCAGGCCCATCCGTTGCTCCCGGAGCAGCTAGCCGGATATGCCGAAGCACACAGTGAGCTGATGCAGCTCTGTGGTCCGGTCATTGCGGTACCGGGAGGGGAGAGCTGCAAGAGCGAACCGGCGGTGATCGATACGATTATCGGTTCGATCCAGAAGTACCATCTCTGCCGCCATTCTTTTATCCTGGCCATTGGCGGCGGCGCGGTCCTTGACGCGGTCGGATATGGCGCGGCAATCGCCCATCGGGGCCTGCGTCTTCTGCGCATGCCGACAACGGTGCTGGGGCAGAACGACGCCGGAGTCGGCGTGAAAAACGGCGTCAACGGGTTGGGTCGGAAAAATTTCATTGGTACCTTTGCCCCACCCTTTGCAGTGCTCAATGACTTTACTTTTCTCGATACCCTTGCCCCCAGAGAACTGCGGGCGGGCACCGCCGAAGCGGTGAAAGTCGCCTTGATTAAGGATAAAGTGTTTTTTGCCAGGCTGTATGAGCAAAGATCTGCCCTCGCCAGCTTTGCCCGAAGGCCCATGGAGGAGATGATCCATCGCTGTGCCGCACTGCATATGGAGCATATCGGCACCGGCGGCGATCCTTTTGAACTGGGCTCGGCCCGGCCCCTTGATTTTGGCCACTGGTCGGCCCATACCCTGGAAGAAATGACTGGGGGACAGCTTCATCATGGTGAGGCTGTTGCCATTGGCATCGCTTTGGACAGCCTCTATAGCTATTATAGTTCGATGATTAATAAAAGTGATCTGGAACGGATTTTTACCCTGCTTGAAGATCTCAATCTGCCCCTGTATCATCCGAGCCTTGCCGAGCTTGACGTCAAAGGCGCGCTCGATGCCTTCCGCGAACATCTGGGCGGAACCATGTCCATCACTCTGTTGACCGGCATCGGCAGTAAAAAAGAGGTTGAACGGATCGATTCGCTGTTGATGGAACGCTGCATTGATGAATTAATGGTGCGGGACAGCAGCAGGGAAATACGTGCCGAGGAGATGGCGCAGCAGGTTCCATCCTATGGGCAGGTCTCGTGATCCGCTCGCTGATGCCCGATAAAGCCCCAATTGCGGTTTCTCCTGCGCTTTTGCCCCAGGTGAGCTACTGCACCAATATTCATCCAGGCGAAAGCTGGCAGGAAATATTTTCGGCGCTGTGTCGCCATGCTCCACTGGTCAAGCAGCGGGTATCTCCCAATGCCCCTTTTCCACTTGGCTTGCGCCTCTCCGGTCGAGCCAGCGCGGAGATGGATCTGCAGATGGCCGCCGATTTCCATCGCTGGTGCGAAGAAGAGGCTTTTTATATCGCCACCCTTAATGGCTTTCCCTATGGCACGTTTCATCACACCCCGGTAAAGCAGTCGGTCTATCTACCCGACTGGCGATTTGCCGAACGCCTGCATTACACCAGAAAACTCGCGGAGTTACTGGCTATCTGGCTGCCAGCCGGGATGACGGGCTCGATCAGTACCGTACCGGTCGGTTTCCGCTCATGCATTGGCAAAGATGATTTGCCGACGATCACCCAAAATGTTCAGGCCGCACTTGATTTTATCGACCATCTGGCGCAGATAACCGGTAAGGAGATTCTGCTGGCCATGGAACCGGAGCCAGGCTGTTTTCTCGAGACAACCGCAGAGGTCGTTGATTTTTTTACCGGCCTGTCACTTTCTCCCACCCAGCGACGCGGCCTTGCAGTCTGCTACGACTGCTGTCATCAGGCCCTGCAATTTGAGAATCCGGCGGCGTCCCTTAAGCTGCTCGCCGATAATGATATACGGATCGGTCATGTGCAGGTATCCTCCGCCTTACGCCTTAGGGATCCACAGATATCGGCTCTGGCTCGGTTTCAGGAATCCTGCTATTTGCATCAAACCGTCGGCAGAACCACCGATGGCCGGCTGCTGCGTTTTGATGATCTCGACCAGGCCATTGCCAAGGATCCTGCCGGGATAGAGGAATGGCGGGTCCATTTTCATGTCCCGGTCTATATCGAAAATACCGGGGAATGTGACAGTACTCGTTTTTTTCTGGAGGAAATTCTGCCGCTCTTGCCGGCAGGCCTGCCTCTGGAAGTGGAGACCTATACCTGGTCCATTCTTCCGGAGAAACTGAAAAACGGCTCCGTCACCGATTGCCTGGTTGCGGAGATCGACTGGGTGAAAAAAAATATGGAGAAAAGATAATGAAAGATACCGCCGTTAAGGCAATGTTTGAGACGATCGCCCCGAGCTACGACTTTCAGAATAGCTTTCTGTCGCTGCGCCGGGACATCTACTGGCGGCAGGTTTTGGCGGATGCTCTGCAACTCGATAGCGGTGGGCTGGTCCTTGATGTGGCCGTCGGCACCGCCGAGGTGGCCTTGGCCATCAGCAAGCGTTATCCGCTAGCCCGGGTAGTCGGGGTAGATTTTTCGCCGGGAATGCTGGCGGTGGGCCACAAGAAAGTTGCCGATCGAGGGGCTGCCGCCAAGGTGAGTCTGACCGCCGGTGATGGCCGGCAATTGCCGATTAAAAATGCCTCGGTGGACGCACTGACTATCTCTTTCGGTCTCCGCAATGTGGAGGAGCGGGATATGGCGCTGGCGGAATTCTATCGGGTTTTAAAACCTGGTGGGCGGCTGTTTATTATGGAATTCTCCTATCCGGATCAGCCTCTGCTGTATCGACTGTATCGTTTTTATTTTGACTATATCCTGCCGCCGGTGGGCAATCTTATTTCCAAGACTAATTATGCCTATAGTTACCTGGCTGATTCGGTCGATTCTTTTCCCCGCGACGAGCAGTTTATTGCCGAAATCAGTGCTGCAGGCTTTACTGATACCTCAATTAAAAAACTAACCTTCGGCATTGCCAAAATTTTTCAAGGCCGCAAGGAGGTGCAATGATAGTTAACTGGCCGGAGAGGCTTTGGGTGAACAGCCCGGTGCGACGCTATGTACAGCAGCAGGAAGGTCGATTTTTCAAAAAAATGGGCCGACTCGCCCCCGGCGGCACCTGCCTGGAAATCGGCTGCGGCTGTGGCGTAGGAGCACGGATAATCAACGAAGCGTTTGCGCCGGCGGCCATTCATGCCCTCGATATCGATGTGGCCATGCTGGAGGCTGCAAAAAAAAGACGAAAACGAGTCGCCTGGCGGAATATTCCCCTCCATCTAATGACCGCCGATGCCCAGGAACTGCCCTTTTCCGACCAATCTTTTGATGCAGTCTTTAATTATGGCATTATTCATCATCTGGAGAATTGGCAGCAGGGCGTGAGCGAGATAGCCCGGGTCTTAAAAGAGGGCGGGGCGTTTTTCTTTGAAGAGATTTATCCGCCGCTCTATGCTAATCCTTTGTTTAAAATTATGCTCGATCATCCGCGGGAAAATCGTTTTCATGGACCACAATTTCGAGCGAGCCTGGCCGATGCAGGCCTGAGCCTGCAAGATGGCTATAAAGAGTCGCGCTTTGCGATTCTCGGCGCAGCCGTTAAAAAAACTTTACCTTAAGGGGAGGCACCGGGCATGGAGCTTTTTTCCGATCATATTTTTCTCTCCCGTCTGCATTTTGCATTTACGGCCATTTTTCATATCATCTGGCCGGTTCTTACCATCGGCCTGAGCCTCTTTCTCGTGGTGATGGAAGCCATGTGGCTGATCACCAAAGAGCCGCGTTATTATAACCATACCCGGTTCTGGATGCGCCTGTTCCTGCTGAATTTTGCGGTTGGGGTGGTCAGCGGTATCCCCATGGAATTTCAGTTCGGCACTAACTGGAGTGCTTTTTCCCGGGCGGGGGGCGATGTTTTTGGGCATTTGCTGGGTTTTGAGGCCTCAATGGCTTTTATGTTGGAGGCTTCTTTTCTTGGCATCATGGCTTTTGGCTGGAAGCGGGTTTCGGCCGGTATGCATTTTTTTTCTACCTGCATGGTCGCCCTCGGTGGCTCCATGTCCGCCTTCTGGATAATGGCCGCCAACTCCTGGATGCAGACTCCGGTCGGCGGGGAATGGGTCGGCAACCGGTTTATCCTGACCGACATCTTTGCCGCAATCTGGAACCCGGATGCCTTCTGGGGGATCACCCATATGTGGCTGGCCTGTCTGGAGATCTCTCTCTTTGTTATCGGCGGCATCAGCGCCTGGTATTTATGGCGTGGCCGGTATCCGGATTTTTTTCTTACCTCCTTTAAGATGATGGTCGTTGCCGCACTTATTATCACCCCGCTGCAGATTGTGGTCGGCGACGGTGCCGGCAAATCGGTATATACACATCAGCCGACCAAGCTTGCCGCCATGGAGGCGCACTGGCAGACCAACCCGGAAGGGGAGGGGGCGACCTGGAATATCCTTGCCTGGCCCGACAAAAAAATTCAGGATAATGTCTGGTCGATCAGCCTGCCCTATGCCCTCAGTCTTATCACTACCACTTCCTTCACCGGCCGGGTCGAGGGCCTCAGAGAAGTGCCGGTCGAAGACCAGCCGCCGCTTCTGCTGACTTTTTATGCTTTTCGAATTATGCTGGTCATAGGTAGCGCGCTGGTGCTGCTTATGCTCTGGTCGCTGTGGCTGTGGAAAAAGGGACAATTGACGGCAGAGCACGTAGGGCGCCATAAATGGATGTTGCTGGGCTGGATGGCGGCAATTCCGCTCAGCTATCTCTCCATGGAGGCGGGATGGGTGGTTCGTGAAGTAGGCCGGCAGCCCTGGGTCATCCAGGGAGTGCTGCGCACCAGCGAGGGGGTGAGTCCGCTACCGGTAGAGACGGTGGCCGGTTCGTTGCTTGGTTTTGTGGCCATCTATTCGTTCCTTTTTATACTCTTTATCTTTTTTGCCGGGCGGATACTTAAAAAGGGGCCTGATTTCAGCCACCAACCATAAGGAGATACTTCGATGGACTTTATCAACGCAAATCTGGCTACTATCTGGCTTGGCTTAATCGGTTTTTTTCTGCTCTACTATACGCTCAGTGATGGTGCGGATCTGGGCATCGGCATGCTGACCTTTTTCGTTGGTAGCCAGGAAGAAAAAAACACCATGATGCAGTCTATCCATACCATCTGGCATGGCAACCAGACTTGGCTTGTCGTCCTCGGCGGCATGCTGTTTGGGGCCTTTCCGCTGTTTTTTTCGATTGTCCTCTCGGCCCTGTATATTCCCTTTATTCTGATGTTGTTTGGTTTTATCTTTCGCGGCATTGCCTTTGAATTTCATGCCCATGCCCGGGACAAGGGGAAACCGATCTGGCTCTTCTCCTTTGGCCTGGGCAGCTGGATGGCTGCCCTCGGCCAGGGATTCGCCCTTGGCGGCCTGATGGGGGGGATAGCCGTGCAGGCCGATTCCTTTGCCGGCAGGCCGACCGACTGGATGAACTGGTATTCGGCGATTGCCGCTTTGGGGGTGGTCTTTGGCTATCTGATGCTGGGCTCGGGTTTTTTGATCGCCCGGACCACTGGAGCCCTGCAGCAATGGAGCTACCGCGCGGCTCGAATTGCCGGGGTCCTGACCATCATCGTCTCGGTGGCGGTCTATGTCGGCACCAGTATCCTTCATGCTGAGATGGCGGTTAAATGGACTGCCTGGCCCCCGTCTCTGGTCTATCTTTTTGCTCTCCTGACCATCGTCGCCTGCGTGCGCTATTTTCAGAGCCTGCGCCTCAAAAAACGTCTTGCCCCGCTTATCTGGAACTACCTGATTATTATTTTTTCCTTCTCGGGGCTTTCCATGGGGCTGTACCCCGGCATGATCCCGAGTATAGGCTCGACCAGTTTAACCGTCCAGGACGTCGCTGCCGGTCCGACGACCCTGCGTTTTATGCTGGCGGTCATGGCGGTGATACTGCCGATCATCCTTATCTATACCAGTTATAACTACTGGGTATTTCGAAACAAAAAAGGCAGTGAGGGCTACGCCGGGTAGCCCCGGCTGCTGCTGAACCGCCCCAAGGGCGTTTTTGGCATGGTACTTGAATGTAATAGTTCCAGGAGCTTATTTTCGCGCTGCTTCTGGGTCGTATTACTGTTGCGCCTGCATGGTGGTCGGTCCATTGTAGCCTTGTAAACAAATGGAGACCAGCCATGCCCCGGAAAAAAGCAGCAACCGCTTCTCCCTCTGCACCCGAGCCCACGACTTCTTCCGAACAACTCGATTTTTCTTCCGCCGAATTCAATCATATAGACGATCTGGACGACAACACCGGTAATTATCGCGCCTTTCATTCGCTTACCGGCATTGTTACCGCTGATATGCGCCATCAGGAGCTGCGGCGGCAGATGCCCTCCAGGGTCCGGGAGACGGCAGCAGAAAGTGCAGACGAGATCGAGCAAAAGAGCAGCGGCAAACAGGATCAGGAGACAATCCCCTTGATTCATGAGATACAAGTTACCCCTCCACCACCTTTGACAATTGTTTCCAAGGGCCGTCTGCTCATTATCGACGCAGAACTCGAACGGGCTCTCGCCTGCGCCGAGCGCCTCAGCCGGAAGGGGATCGATTGCACCCTCTGTACCCCGACCCAAGGCTGTGGTGGTTTTTCAGCGACCAATATAGATTCTTTTGCCTTTATTGAAGCCGATTCAATCGCCATCAGCGGTACCTTTGGTGACTTCGTGCCGACCATACTTGCGGCGGATGGCACAGCCAGGAATTTATCCGATTTGACCGGACAGTTGTCCTCTGCAACAGGACGGACAACTGCCGGTTTTGATTTGATTCTCGATCTGCAGGGAGCGCCTTCATTTGTCGGAGGACAGTTGCCGGTGGGCTATTACGCGCCGGGCGACGATCCCCGGTTGCTTGAGGCGGCGTTGGCTGAGTTGCCCGAGATGCGGGGACGATTCAAAAAACCGCAGTTTGTGGTCATGACCGCCAGTCGCTGTCTCCATGACTGGTCGCATCTTGAAAGCTGCCGAAAGTGTGTCGATATCTGCCCGGTTGCGGCCCTTTCCTCAGAAAACGGCATGGTGGTTGTCGATCAATACCGCTGCCAGGGATGCGGCGCCTGCGCCCTGGTCTGTCCTTCCGGTACCATGCAGGTGCCCGGTCTGCGCCGGGAATTGCTGTCTGCGCTGGAGCCGTTCCTGCACCAATTAGGCAGCGGTGACCAGGTATCGATCCGGGTCATCTTCCATGATATGAACTGCGGGGAGATGGTGCCCCCGACAAGAAATCACAACGGCGGCCGGGACCTCTTTTTTGCGGTGGAAGAAGTGGGCTTAATCGGCCCGGACGTACTGCTGGCAACCCTGGCCCATGGCGCCGCAGGTGTCGCTTTAATCTGCGACCGCACCAAAGCTGCATCAATAAGAGAAGGGCTGGCGGGGCAGATGCGCCTCGGTGCGGCAATCGTCGAAGGACTTAAGCTGCAGGCGAACAGTCTCATTTTTGCTGAGCGGATCGACGATCTGCCGGACATCCCGGTGCGCGAGGAAGCGGCAGTGGCTGCCGCCACCGGTTTTACTCTGGATCATGACAAGCGAACCCTCACCCGTCTGGCCGCCGGCCATCTTTTGCCGCAAAAATTCGCCAGGGAGCCGGTAATAGAACTGCCGGTTGGTTCCCCGTTTGGAACCATTGCCGTTACTGCAGCCTGCAGCCTCTGCATGGCCTGCGTCGGTGCCTGTCCCGCCGGAGCCCTTCTTGCCGACGGTAAAACCCCGCGACTGGTGCAGATCGAGTCCCGTTGTCATCAATGCGGGGCATGCAAGGTCGCCTGCCCGGAAAAGTGTATCAGTCTGCAGCCCCGGCTTCTCTGCGATATTGATGTCGCAGGCCCGCTGCGCGTTCTGCATGAGGCAGATCCGTTCAAGTGTGTTGTGTGCGGTGAAACGTTTGCCTCGGCGAACATGGTCGGCAAAATGCAAGAGAAACTGGCCGACCACTGGATGTTCAGCAGCGATCAACAGAAAAGTCGCCTGCAGATGTGCCGCACCTGCCGGACCCGTGATGTTTTCAATACCGGAGACTACCAGACATGTCGACGTCAACTGTAACGAAATCCCAGACCAGCAACTCTTTGGACCATGGTGCTATCCGGACCGACAGCTATGTGCTGCTGGCAGCCCTGCTAAACAATGCCCCATCTGCAGAGCTTCTTGAGCTGGTACAAAATCTGCGTTGGGCCGAGGACCTGCCCGCGGCAATGGATGAGGCCCTGGACGAGCTTAATCGGGCCGGAACTGATTGTCTACCGGCCGATATTGCTGGAGAATTCCACCGGCTCTTTGTTGGCCTTGGCAGCGGTGAACTGGTGCCGTACGCCTCATGGTACCGGGAGAAGATGATCCAGTCGAAAACGCTTGCCGCCATTCGTAATGATCTCAATCGCCTGGGAGTAGTCCGGCAGGTTACCTGCTTTGAACCGGAAGATCATGCCGGCGCCCTATGTGAAATAATGGCCCTGTTCAGTCTTCCGGAAAATGGCATTGCTGAAGACGAGCAGGCCGCTTTTTACCGGAACCATCTTGACCCCTGGATGCCCCGGTTCTTTAGCGATCTGCAGGGCGTCGAAAAGAGTCGATTTTATCAAACGGTCGGTACTTTCGGTCGCAGCTTTCTGGCCGCAGAGAGCTTATATCTGCATAAGTATTTCTCAATTGAGGAGAAAAAAAATGACCCAGCAATATAACGATGGCCGACGCGAATTTCTTAAAACCGTGGTCCTGCTCGCCGGGGCGGTGGTTGCCGCACCCACGGCTGTTAAAGCCCTCCCTGCCGGCAAACCGGCCCCGCTGCTGCCGGAGCAGTCGAGCCAGGGCTATAAAGAAACCACGCATATCAGCAAATACTACCAGAGGGCTCGAGAGTAATGCCTAGCCGTAGCCGGTTTGTACGGTAGAAGATCTGACAGGAGATGATCATATGAAACAAGTGCGTATGCCAAAATTGCGCAAGAAATGGCTGCAGCGTCTGGATGAACAACCACGGCGACAAGGATTTGACCGCCGGACTTTTCTGCGCCGCAGCGGGGCTGTTCTCGGCAGCGGCGCCCTGATGAGCCTTCTGCCGCTATCGGCAGTGCGGCCTGCCTCGGCCCAGGAGAAAATGAATATTCCGGTGCCGGATGTGCCGATTATTGAAAAGCGGTCGATCTGCACCCATTGTTCGGTCGGCTGCGGTGTCATCGCCGAGTTGCAAAATGGCGTCTGGACCGGACAGGAGCCCGATTTTGATTCGCCTATCAACCTTGGCTCTCATTGCGCCAAAGGGGCGTCGGTCAGGCACCACGGATTGGGCCTTCGTCGCCTGAAATATCCGATGAAACTGGTGGGAGGCTCCTGGCAGCGTTTGTCCTGGCAGCAGGCCATCGATGAGATAGGCGATAAGCTGCTGGAAATCAGAAAGACCTCCGGGCCGGATTCGGTCTTCTGGTGCGGCTCTTCCAAGGCGAGTAATGAAGGATCGTATCTGCAGCGTAAATTTGCCGCCTTCTGGGGATCCAACAATATCGATCACCAGGCCCGTATCTGCCATTCGACCACGGTGGCCGGGGTCGCCAGCACCTGGGGCTACGGGGCGATGACCAATTCCTACAACGATATGCACCACTCTAAGGCCATGCTCTTTGTCGGCAGTAATGCGGCTGAGGCCCATCCGGTGGCCATGCAGCATATCCTGCGTGCTAAGGAGAACGGTGCGATAATGATCGTGGTCGACCCGCGCTATACCCGTACTGCGGCGCATGCCGATATCTACGGACGTCTGCGACCCGGCACTGATGTACCCTTTATCTATGGGCTGCTCTGGCATATCTTCAAAAACGGCTGGGAGGACAAGCAGTATATCTCCGAGCGGGTCTGGGCCATGGACGATATCCGGGCCGAGGCGGAAAAATGGCCGCCCCAAGAGGTGGAAAACGTTACCGGCATGCCGGAGGCGAAGGTGTATGAAATCGCCAAAACCATGGCGGATAATCGTCCCGGCACCATTGTCTGGTGTATGGGCGGGACTCAGCATCATATCGGCACCAGTATCACCAGAATCTTCTGTATCCTGCAGCTGGCGCTCGGCAATATCGGCAAGGCAGGCGGCGGCGCTAATATTTTCCGCGGTCATGACAACGTGCAGGGAGCAACCGACGTCGGCCCAAATAGTCACACCCTCCCCGGTTATTATGGCTTGAATGAAGGAGCCTGGAAGCACTGGGCCGGGGTATGGGGCATCGATTATGAGTGGTTGCGCGGCCGTTTTGATATGAGCACCAAATACGATGCCGGCAACGGGGATATGCAGTACACCATGAATATTCCTGGGATTCCGGTATCGCGGTGGATCGACGGAGTGCTGGAAACAAAAGAAAATTTGTCCCAGCATGACAACTTCCGGGCGGTCTTTTTCCAGGGTCATGCCAGCAACAGCCAGACCCGCGGCACCGAGATGAAAAACGCCCTGGAGAAGCTGGAGATGGTGGTTATCTCCGATCCGTATCCGACCCATATGGCGGTGATGAGTGAGAGAAAAGACAATACCTATCTGCTGCCGACCTCAACCCAGTTCGAGACCTACGGCTCGGTGACCGCCTCGAACCGGTCCCTGCAGTGGCGGGAGAAGATCATTGACCCGCTGTATGAATCGAAACCGGATCATATGATTTTGTATCTGCTCGCCAAAAAACTTGGCTTTGCCGACGAGCTGTTCAAAAACATCAAGATAGTCGGTGAAGAGCCGCTGATCGAGGATATCCTGCGCGAAATCAATCGCGGCACCTGGACCATCGGTTATACCGGGCAGAGCCCGGAGCGGCTGCAGCTGCATGCCAAGCATAGAAATACGTTTAACACCACCACCCTGCTGGCCGAGGGCGGTCCCTGCGACGGCGAATATTACGGGTTGCCCTGGCCCTGTTGGGGAACTCCGGAAATGAAACATCCCGGCACGCCGATTCTCTATGATCCCAGCAAGCCGGTGGCCAAAGGCGGTCTTACCTTCAGGGCCCGCTTCGGCACCGAGCGCGACGGAGACAACCTGCTCGCCGAAGGCGTCTATTCGGTTGGCTCGGAGATTGAGGACGGCTATCCGGAGTTTACCGATCAATTGCTCAAAAAACTGGGCTGGTGGAACGATCTTACCCCGGAAGAGCAGGCTGCCGCTGAAGGACGCAACTGGAAAACCGATATGTCCGGCGGCATCCAGCGGGTCGCCATCAAGCATGGCTGTGCCCCTTTCGGCAACGCTAAGGCCCGCTGCCGGGTCTGGGAATATCCGGATCCGATACCGATTCATCGCGAGCCGTTATACACTCCGCGCTTTGATCTGGTGGCCGCCTACCCGACCTATCAGGATCGCAAGGCCTTCTGGCGGCTGCCTACCCGCTATAGCTCCATCCAGGCCCAGGATCACTCGCAGAAATATCCGCTGGTCTTTACCAGTGGCCGGCTGGTCGAATATGAGGGCGGCGGCGCGGAAACCAGGTCCAATTCCTGGCTGGCCAAGCTGCAGCCGGAAATGTTTGCCGAAATTAATCCCAAAGATGCCCATGATGCGGGAATCTCCCACTGGCAGTATATCTGGCTTGAAGGTGCGGAGGGCGGCCGGATCAAGGTGCGGGCGATGATCACCCCGCGGGTCGGGGCAGGAGTCGTCTGGACGCCGTTTCATTTCGGTGGCTGGTTCCAGGGCCTGGACCTGGTGGCGCGCTATCCCGATGGTACCGCTCCTTTCGTCCGGGGCGAAGCCTGCAATACCGCCACCACCTATGGCTATGATTCCGTGACCCAGATGCAGGAAACTAAAGCCACCCTGTGCAAGATCAGCCCGGCGTAAAGGAGTACTACTATGGCACGAATGAAATTCTTATGTGATACCGAGCGCTGCATTGAATGTAACGGCTGTGTTACCGCCTGTAATAATGAGCATGACGTCCCCGACGGCATCAACCGACGGCACGTCGTCACTTTGGGCGATGGCCAACAAGGGGAAAAATCCCTCTCCGTTGCCTGTATGCACTGCACCGACCCGCCGTGCGCCGCTGTCTGTCCGGTCGATTGTTTTTATATCACCCCGGACGGCATCGTCCTGCACGATAAAGACCTCTGCATCGGCTGCGGCTATTGTTTTTATGCCTGTCCCTTCGGGGCGCCGCAGTTCGTCGAACAGCAACCCTTTGCCGCCCGGACCAAGATGGATAAATGTACCTTCTGCGCCGGCGGCCCGCCGCCCGATAACTCGGTCAAGGAATATCAGCAGTACGGTCGCAACCGCATCGCCGAGGGCAAACTGCCGCTCTGTGCCGAAATGTGCTCCACCAAGGCGCTGCTGGCAGGCGATGGAACGATTGTCTCCGATATCTATCGACAGCGGATCGTCAAACGTGGCGGCCGACCAGATATGTGGAGCTGGAATACCGCCTATGAGTTTAATACGGGAAAAGAATGAGGCTGGCTCCCATGCGCCGTATAAGCAGGAAGCTGGTTCCCATGCGCCGCATGGGAATATCGGTAGCCATGGGTCCCATGGGAACGTCCCAGGAAAACCAGAAAAAAAGTATTACGGGGTTTCTATGAAGAAAAATATATCCACCATGATAGCGCTGCTGTTGTCAGCCACCATTTTTCTAAGTCTCTCCGCCTGTTCCGAGGAACGGCGGGAACTGACCATCCATGAACCGGGAGAATATAAAGGAGCAACCGATCCGCTACTCGCCGCAGGACCGCACCCCGAGTTGAATCATCGCTTTATGAAGGTTCAGACTGATCGTTGAGATGCCGAATCGCTGGAGGAAAAACTATGAAATCGTTATCGACGAACCTGCACCATAAAGAAGGCGGCTTGCACGAAATCCATGGCTATCTGGCCCTGGCTGCCCTCCTTGTCGTTCTTCTGGGAAGCACCTTTTATCTTCTGGCCGCTGGGGCTGATAACCCCCGGGCTGATTTCTGGCGTGAGGTACGCCAGGGCGCATCAGGCTATACTGCCAGCTCGGGAGAGGGACACTCCGTGCTGATCCAGAACGGCGGCGAGAACTGGCGGGAGGTGCGCAATCTTCTGCTGGTAAAGTATTCCCCCTGGCTAATGGGCGGGGTGCTGGCTGCCATCATCATCTTTCATCTGATCAACGGCGGGGATAAACTTGAGCGGCCGCGAAGCGGCATAATGATGCAACGATACAACCTCTTTGAAAGGCTGCTGCACTGGTACACTGCTCTGCTTTTTGTGTTACTGGCTATTACTGGTCTCAGTATTCTTCTTGGCCGGGCGGGGCTTATTCCGCTGATGGGACATGGCTCCTTCGCCTCCTACCTCGCGTATTCCAAGATAGTGCATAACTGGAGCGGCCCGCTGTTTCTGATCGGTGTCCTGGTCGAATTCGTTGTATGGCTTGGCGACAACTATATTCATAAACTCGATATTATCTGGTTCAAGAATATGGGCGGGATGATCGGCGACGGCCCCCGGCCGCACTCCGAAAAAAATAACGGCGGTGAAAAGGCATGGTTCTGGCTCATCGCGTTGTTTGGTCTTGGCGTTGGGATTACCGGAATATTGCTCGACTTCCCCATCTGGGGGCAGGACCGTTTCACCATGCAGCTGAGCCTTTTTGTGCATGCGACTGTGGCGGTACTCTTTGTCACTGCCTCCTTTGGCCATATCTATATGGGGACAGCCGGCTCTGAAGGTGCCATCCAAGGAATGCTGGGCGGAAAAGTCGATGCCAGCTGGGCTATGCAGCATTGTGATCTCTGGTTCAAGAAAAAAGCGGCGGAGGATCCACGGCTTGATCCGGAAGATTCCGAAACCGTAGTATAAAAAAACTGACCCTCAATACTGATTTTATCTGTCGTTAGCTCAATAATTTCATTTTTATTTCACTCTTTTTGCGGAGGGCAGTAAATGGCTAGGGAAACGATTGGTCCTGCGGAAACGGAAGTCCACGAAATACACGTAAGTACCAGCTTATCGCCGTGGTGGCGGTATAGTGCGCTGCTGGTTTTCCTTGTCGGTTTCGTTATTCTCATCTATCTTTCAACCATTGCTTATCAACAGTCGCCACCGGTTCCCAAGAAGGTGGTTGGGCCAGACGACCAGACAATTTTTACTGCCGCGGATGTCGACGCCGGGCAGCAGGTCTTCTTGAAGTACGGCCTGATGCAGAATGGCTCGATCTGGGGCCATGGCGGGTATCTCGGACCGGATTTTACCGCCGAATATCTCCACAGGCTGGCCATCGATGCAGGCGAAGCACTGGCCCCGCAGATGTTTGGCAAGCCGATGACCGACTTATCCGGAGCGCAGCAGGCGGCAGTACAGGCTGAAGTGCAACAGGTGCTCGCGACCAACAGCTATGATGCTGCAAGCGGCGTGCTGCGGTTCACCGCCGTGGAAAAATCTTCCTACGAAAAACAAATTGACTACTGGTTGAAGTATCTGGCATCCGGACCGCAGAATACCTTTGGCCTGCCCCATGGATTTATCGGCGACCGGACGGAAATTAATCAGTTGACCGCCTTTTTTGCATGGACCGCCTGGGCATCCGTTGCCCGCCGGCCGGGAAAATCCTTTTCCTACACCAATAATTTTCCTTATGACCCTCTCGCCGGCAATACCCTGTCCGGCGATTCCATCCTGTGGAGTGCTCTCAGTCTGGTTATCCTTTTAGGTGGTCTTGCCGGAGTGCTCTTTGTCTTTGGTAAATTCGATTATCTGGGCTGGAAAGGAGAACGTACCCGGATCAATCCGGAGATGTTGCCCGGCACGGCAACACCCGGCCAACAGGCCATCGTTAAATTTTTTGTCATTGTCTCTTTACTCTTTTTGGCCCAGACCCTGATTGGCGGCGCTCTGGCCCATTTTCGCGCCGAGCCGGGCGATTTTTACGGCTTTGATTTGACCTGGCTTCTGCCGAGCAACGTCCTGCGCACCTGGCATGTGCAGCTGGCACTCTTCTGGATAGCCACCGCCTATGTGGCGGGAGGGCTGCTGCTCTCTTCGACTCTCGGTGAGCGTGAGCCGAAAGGCCAGGAGAAAGGGGTCAATATGTTGTTCTGGGCCCTGGTGCTGGTGGTGGTGGGGAGTCTTCTCGGCGAACTGCTTGGGGTTAGGCAGCTGTTCGGCGATGCCTGGTCGATTTTCGGCCATCAAGGCTGGGAATATCTCGATCTTGGCCGGTTCTGGCAGTTACTGCTGGTGGTTGGCCTGCTCTGGTGGCTTTTTCTGCTCTATCGCAATATTCGCGAGAGCAAAAAAGACCCTCGGCGCCGAGAGATTATCTTTCTTTTTCTAGGTGCGGCCGCGACCATTCCGTTTTTTTATCTGCCCGCTTTCTTTTTTAGCAGCAGCACCAATTTCGCCATCGTTGATATCTGGCGGTTCTGGATCATCCATCTCTGGGTGGAGGGATTCTTTGAGCTGTTTGTCACGGTTATGGTGGCGGTGACCTTTTTTCAGCTGGGGGTCGTGTCAAAGCTAACGGCGACCCGGATCATCTATTTGGACGCGATCATCTTCCTCGCCGGGGGAATGGTCGGCACTGCGCATCACTGGTACTGGACCGGGCAGTCGAACGTGACCATGGCCTTTGCCGCGATGTTTTCCGCCCTCGAAGTCGTGCCGCTAACCCTGCTTACCCTTGACGCCTGGGATTTTATCCGCCTGACCGGTACCAGGGAGAAGGACGGCGGCAAGGGCCTGGCCATTCCCCATAAGTGGACTTTTTACTTTCTTATGGCGGTCGGGTTCTGGAATTTCGTCGGCGCGGGAATCTTCGGCTTTCTCATCAATCTACCGGTAGTCAGCTACTACGAGGCGGGCACGATGCTGACCGCCAACCACGGCCACGCAGCGTTGATGGGGGCTTTCGGTATGCTCGCCATGGCCTTGATGGTCTTGACCCTACGCCAGGTCATGCCTGATGAGGAGTGGCCCAAAGTGGAAAAATTCATTAAAATCTCCTTCTGGGGGATGAATATCGGTCTTGGCCTGATGGTCGTCACCAGCCTCTTTCCCGGCGGGGTTTTTCAGTTGTGGGACGTAATGGAAAACGGTTATTGGCATGCCCGCAGCGGCGCATATATGACTTTGGACAAAATCAGTCTGCTGGAATGGCTGCGGATGCCGGCGGATCTGATCTTTATCTTCCTGGGCGCTCTGCCCGCCGTTGTCGCCGCCTTGTTGACCTATAAATATGTCCGCTCGCAGGTAAAGGTGGAGGTGAACTAAGAGCTGCAGCTTGTTGGATTACGGGATTACATCATCCGGTAATTCAGGCTGTACATGATCCATAAAGTGCCGCCGACAAAAAGAACCATGATCAGAACGGTGAAGATCAGACTGAGGATATTCCACCTCGCGGTTGAAGAACTGCTCAGATGCAAAAAAAAGTGCAGGTGGACCAGGATCTGGGCAACGGCGGCGGCGAAGATGACTATGAGTGTCGTTGACTTCGCCATGGAGCCGTCCATCACCAGCCAGAAGGCAATGCCGGTCAAAATAACGGAGAGAATAAAACCGGTTATATAGCCGGTGAGAGTCCCCTTGCCGGCACCGGCCTGGTCGATTGACGCATGGCGCATAGTGGTTACCTCTTAAACAAAAGACAGAAGATAGACAATAGTAAAGACGGCTACCCAGACAATATCGAGAAAGTGCCAGAACATGCTGAGATGCATCAGCCGCGACTGAACCGGGAGCGTAAACCCCTTGCTCAGCACCTGGACGAACATGATGGCCATCCAGATAAGCCCTGCGCTTACGTGGATTCCGTGGGTACCGACCAGGGTGAAAAAGGCCGACAGGAAGCCGCTGCGGGCAGGACCATGGCCCTCGCCGATCAGTGTCGCGAACTCATGGATTTCCAAGGCCAGAAAGCTGCCGCCCAGCAAAAAGGTGATGACCATCCAGAGCATAACCCTATCCCGCTTGCCCTGGTGCATGTTAATCATGACCAGGCCGAAGGCGGTGCTGCTGAGAAGCAGGAGCATGGTTTCGATAAATGCAGTGCGGAGGTCGAACAGCTCTTTGCCCGTCGGGCCGCCGGCATAGTTCTGCGCCAGAACCGCATAGGTGGCGAAAAGCGCGGCAAAGAGCACCAGGTCGGACATTAAATACAGCCAGAAGCCGAAGGCCTGATTGGCCCCGACATCATGTTCTTCCCATGCCTCCACGGTGGCGGTATTGGTGGTGACTTGCATTTTTTCCTCCGCAGGTGTCATTTTTCTCGAGGACCTCTATCCGGCTATCCTGCCCGCCGCCATCAGCCTGTCGAACCGTTTGTTTTCCGTCTCCTCGACCTCCGCCGCGTCGATGGTGTAATAGGTGTCGTCATCCCAGGCACGAGCGATCATGGTGACGACTATGCCCAGGGCACTGGCGATAGCCAGCCACCAGATATACCAGATCATGGCAAAGCCGAAGATGAAGGATAAAGCGCCGAGATAGACCCCGCAGCCGCTATTTTTCGGCATATGGATGTCTTCATAGTGGTCCGGTCTGCGGTACGCCGTGCCCTTTTCCTTCATCGTCATAAAGGCGTCGATATCATCGACTTCGGGGATCGTGGCGAAGTTATATTCGGCCGGCGGCGAGGCGGTCAGCCATTCCAGATTACGGCCGTCCCAAGGGTCGCCGGTCAGATCGCGGGTGCGATGCCTGGCCCTGATACTGACGATCAGTTGAATGATCATACACAGCACGCCAAGGGCGATGATCGCCGTTCCTACGGCGGCGACGATCAGATAGGGTTGCCATGCCGGATTGTCATAATGCGCCATCCGCCGGGGCATGCCCATAAAACCGAGAATATAGAGAGGGATAAAGGCCAGATAAAAACCAATCAACCAGCACCAGAAGACGCGCCTGCCCCATTTTTCGTCCAGTGGAAAACCCCAGGCCTTGGGAAACCAATAGCAATAGCCGGCCAGATAGCCGAACAGCGAGCCGGGAATCAGCACATTATGGAAATGGGCAATCAGAAACAGGCTGTTATGCAGCACAAAATCCGCCGGCGGGGCGGCTAAAAGCACCCCGGTCATGCCGCCGATGGCGAAGGTGGAGATAAATCCCAGCGTCCACAGCATCGGCGTGGTGAAGCGAACCCGGCCGCGGTACATGGTAAAGAGCCAGTTGAAGATCTTTACTCCGGTCGGCACCGCGATAATCATAGTGGTGATGCCAAAGAAGATATTGACGTTGGGCGAGGCACCCATGGTAAAAAAGTGATGGACCCAGACCGAAAACGACAGGATCGTAATCGCCGCAGTGGCAAGGACCATCGAGGTGTAGCCGAACAGTCGTTTGCTTGAAAAAGTGGACGTGACCTCGGAAAAGACCCCGAAGGCAGGCAATACCACGATATAGACTTCCGGATGGCCCCAGATCCAGAACAGGTTGGCATACATCATCATATTGCCGCCCATATCGTTGCTGAAAAAGTGCATCCCCAGATAGCGATCAAGAGTCACCATGGCCAGAGCACCGGTCAGCACGGGAAAAGCAAAAATCATCAGAACCATGGTGCACAGGGCGGTCCAGACGAATATCGGCATGCGCATCAAGTTCATCCCCGGCGCACGCATACGGATGATAGTGACCAGAAAGTTAATGCTAGTCAAGGTGGAGCCGACCCCGCCGATCTGCATCGCCCAGAGCCAGTAATCGACGCCGCTGTCCGGGCTGTACTGCAGCTGCGTCAAGGGGGCATAGCCCGACCAACCGGCTCTGGAAAAGACCCCTACGCCCAGTGATACCATGACCAGCATGGCTCCGGCGGTGGTCAGCCAGAAGCTGACCGAGTTGAGATAAGGAAACGCCACATCCCGCGCACCCAGCTGCTGCGGGACAATAATATTGATCAGTCCGGTGAGAAACGGCATGGCCACGAAGACAATCATCATCGTCCCGTGCGCACTGAAAATCTGGTTAAAATGTTCCGGCGGCAGGAAGCCCTGGTTGCCGAGAGCAATCGCCTGCTGCGAACGGAGCATGATCGCGTCGGACAGACCGCGCAGCAGCATGACCAGGGCGAGGATGATATACATGATGCCGATTTTTTTATGGTCGAGGCTGGTCAGCCACTCCTGCCAGAGATAGGTCCATTTATGATAATAGGTGATCAGGGCCATAATAACCAGCCCCACCACGATGGATCCAATGACTGCCCCAATAACGATTGGGTCGTGCAGAGGGAGTACGTCAATCGTCAATTTCCCGAACATATCAATTTTCCTTCATGATCTTGTTGTGTTCCGGCATACCCGTCGCTTCATGGTTTACGGCAGCTTGGTTGTGGTCGTGCGAATGGTTGAACCGAGCAATGATAGCCTCAAACAGTCCCTTTTCAACCGACGAGAAATAGGCGATAGGAGCGTCGATGGTCGGAGTCGCCAGTTTTTCGTAGCGGGCCATATCCAGCTGCTGGTCAGCCTTTTGGCTCTTTGCCAGAAAAGCGGTATATTGCTCGGGTGTAGTGGCAATCGCCGGGAATTTCATGGTTGAATAACCTTCTCCGCTGAACTGTTGATTTTGCCCCGCATATATTCCCGTCTCGTTGGCCAGCAGGTGCAGCCGAGTCTGCATTCCCGCCATGGCATAGATCTGGCTGCCCAGCTGGGGGATGAAAAAAGAGGTCATTACGGTCTCGGAAGTGAGCTGCAGATTCAATGGCACATTAACGGGAAAGACCAGTTCGTTGGTTACGGCGATATTTTCATCGGGATAGATAAAAAGCCACTGCCAGTCAAGAGACACCGCCTGCACATTGACCGGAGCCGCAGCCGAGCTTATCGGTTTATAGGGATCAAGTTCATGGGTGGTTTTCCAGATAAGAATACTGAGGGCTGTAATAATGGCGGCCGGGACCAGCCAGATAACCAGTTCTATCTTACCCGAATAGCTCCACTTGGGTGCATAATCATCTCTGGTATGGTTGGCCCGGTAACGCCTTGGAAACCAGATGACCATGATGATTACCGGAATGACGACCAGCAGCATCAGACAAAACGCGACCAGGATGACGAAGCGTTCCGACTCGCCGATTGGTCCCTTGGGGTTAAGCAACACCAGATCGCTGCAACTGGTAAGGAGAAACGAAGCAAGAATCGGTAATAACCGTGCAGTTCGCCCGGCCCATCGATGGGCTGAAAACCAGTGGAATATCTTCATCGTCGCAACAGAGACAGGCATCAATTGCTCCCACCATGATCGTAGCCGGCGACGGTCTTTTGCAACTGCTGTTTCTCCTGATCGGAAAGCTGGGGGAGATGCTTGACCATGGCCACTATGTTCCAGATATCGCCTTCCGAAAATTCTGGGCCAAAGGCCGGCATGCCGGACATACGGACCCCACTGCTGATGACGTAATAGAGTTCGCCTTCAGGTGATTTCTGATGTTCCTCGTGCCAAAGCTCCGGGGGCATCGGCAGCATACTTTTGGCCCAGCCCTCCCGTTGCGCATCCGGAGCGCCGTGACAGTGCAGACATGTTGCGCGATAGTGTTTAAATCCCGCATCGACTTTAGCCGTTTTTGGGATGGTCGTCTTCGGAGCCCGCTTTTCGATGGTGCTCTCCAGATTGGTTCCTCCCCACCAGTCGAGAATGTTTTTACTGCCGGTAGCCGTCATATCGAAAACGCCTATAAACGGCAATACCAAAGCTACCACCACGGCGATAATCAATCCACCCAGAATGCCAACCCAGAAGGCGCCAGTTTTCATGCTCTTCTCCTTTATTATGCGAGCCCACCTTAGCCGGTTAATCCGCAAAGACGTGAAGAAAAAGATCTCTTAGACGAGGAGATCAGAGGTTGTCCGGTTTTACCGGACTGATTCCCGGGCGACAGGACAAACGCTCAAGTTCATACTGCCGCACCCCAGTCATTTAATCAATGTGAAACCTATAACACTACGAAGTTACCATATTGCTATCGGGCATCGACATGACTTTCCTGGAGAACTTCATCACCTATCTTGAGTTATTCAAATCTTATGCCATCTCAACACAACCTCATCCTGCCTCAAGAAAATGGTCCTAGCTGACAAGAGCCAGTAGAGCCAGCAGAAAGAGCAGAAAGGGATAATAACTGGCCCGATTAAACAGGGCCGATGCCTCATCGCGGTTTTTTGTTTTATAGAGGTGCACCGCCGGGATAAACAGCAGATACACTCCCCCGATCAGAATAGCCAGATATATGGGCAAGGAGACCTGCAGCGGGGCAACCCGAAATACTACCGCACTTAAAACAATACTGAGACTAAGGGTTGCCAGGACAATGATACTGGCCTTTTTCGGACCAAGAGATACCGGCACTGTTCGAGCGTGCAGAGAAATATCCTCTTCGATATCATGCCAGTCGGCGGGAACATTCTGGCCGCCTATCTCCCAGAAGAACAACCAGAAAAAGAGTAACAGCAGCAGTCCTGGATCCGGAGAAGGATCGACGGCAAAGATAGCCGCCAGCCCGCCAAGAGTCTTGACTATGCCGCTGACCAGGGTCCGCAGATGGCTTACCTGCAGCAGCAGGCAATACATAATTTCCAGAGCGCAGCCGATGAGCAGAATAAGTGCGCAGACCGGGTTCAGCAGATAGGCATTGAGCAGGGAAATAAGCATCCAGCCGCTCGCCCAGGCAATAGCCTCGGGCATGGTTAAAAAACCCTGGGCCAGGGGATGGCGGACAAAGGCGGCATCGAGATAGCCGATATTTCGATGAAAACCGGTCTGGCTGATCTTTTTCTTGTCGTTTTGATAATCAATGATGTCATTTAAGGCATAGACCGCCGTATAGCCGGCAAAGGCGGCGATGGTTCCCTGCACCATGACCTGTGGTTCAGGGAATCGTCCAAGCCAGAGTACTGCGGCCAGAAGTGGGGAACAGATATCGAGCAGGCCATGCGGCGTTCTGGACAGGGCCAGAAACAGCATGATCCTGGAAAATCCTCTATGTTCAACAATGTTCATGTTCTCCCCTGAACCTATCGTCCTACTCAACGCTTAGAGATTATTGCGGATTTCCTTCAGTTCCCGGCGTCGCTCCTCCGAAACTTCGGGGTATTCCAGATGCATTCCATTGAAAGTATTAACAATGATTTGGGAGACAATCAACCGGGCATTTTTCTTGTCATCTGCGGGTACTGCATACCAGGGGGAGTTGCAGGTACTTGTTGCGTTGAGGCAGTTTTCGTAAGCCGCCATATATTGCGGCCAGAAGCTTCGTTCATGCAGGTCGGCCGTGCTGAATTTCCAGTTCTTTTCCGGTTCATCAATGCGAGCAAGAAACCGCTGACGCTGTTCTTCTTTGGAGAGGTGCAGGAAAATTTTAATAATCCGTGTGCCGGTCCGGTGAAGATGGTCTTCAAAGTTGATAATTGACTTGAAGCGTTCCTGCCATATTGTTGATTCATCAAGAAACTCCGCAGGCAGTGACTGCTTGTGGAGAATCTCCGGATGGACTCGGACCACGAGCACTTCTTCATAATAGGATCGGTTGAAGATACCTATTCTGCCCCGCTCCGGCAGACGCCTGGCTGCCCGCCAGAGAAAATCATGATCTCGTTCTTCCGCGCTTGGCTGCTTGAAGGAAAAAACCTGGCATCCCTGGGGATTTACGCCGGACATGACGTGGCGGATGGCGCCGTCTTTGCCGGCCGCGTCCATTGCCTGAAAGATTACCAGCACGGCGTAGCGATCAGAAGCATAGTGCATTCGTTGCAATTCACTCAATTGGTCGATATGCTCAGCTAAAAGCTCGTGGTACCTTTTTTTAGAACTATAGAATGGTTTGACCTTGGTTGGTAGAGTGCTCAGGTCAACCGGATGGTTGGGGAAAACCTGAAAATCCTCGGTCTTGATCTTCATAAAGAGTCCCTCTTTTTTGTTAGATCCGGCCCATGATCAGCAGAACAATGAGGATGAGAATGATCAATCCTGTTGTGCTGGCAGGTATGTATCCCCAGGTTCGGCTGTATGGCCAGACCGGGACGATCCCTGCCAGTACCAAAATCATAAGGAGCAGCAACAGGGCACCGAGTGACATTTCCTCTCCTCCGGTTAAAGTAGACCATTCCGGGCCAAACGCCTCTGACCCGGTCGAAATATTTGGTTGAATGCTCACAATCGATTATGGCTTGCGCAAAATCGCCAGGATAGTCCTGGCTGCCATAGAGTACTAAAGTATAGTATTACGCTTAAAATACAGCATCCTGTATGCCGAATCAAGGCGGCGATTGCGGCCTGGCCCGCCAGGTCTCAATTTCAATAAATATTCGCTGAACCTTCGGATAGGCCTGTTTTATTGCTTTTTCCAGACCGGCCACGCTGCTCTCAATTTCGGTGGCCATAATGGGGTCAACGAAATCGACGCTGATATTGACCAGGATGAAATCTGGTCCCATATGCATGGTAAGGATTTCGTTGACTTTTTTAATTTCCTTTACGGCAGAAGCGATGCCTCGGATTCCCTGCACCACTCCTTTATTGGCACTTTCACCGATCAGCAGACTCTTGGTTTCGGCAGCGAGCAGCAGGGCGGTTCCCGCCAGAATTATGCCGATAACGATCGCGGCGATCGCATCATAGGCAGAATTATCGGTCATTTCGCTGGCCAATATCCCCGTCAGAGCAACGACCAGGCCGATAATTGCGGCGGAATCCTCAAGCAGGACAATAAAGATCGACGGGTCTTTGCCGCGGTGGATAGCTCTAAAATAAGGCTGATCGCCTTTTTTCCTGCGGAATTCCCGGAAAGCAATATACCAGCTGGTGCCTTCGAATACGAGCGCCAGCACAATAATGACATAATTGGCGGAGGAATGCTGCACCGGCTCCGCTGAGATGAGGTGCGCGATCCCTTTATACATCGACAGTCCTCCCCCGGCGGAAAAAAGAATGATGGCAACGACGAAACTCCAGAAATAAATCTCTTTTCCGTGACCGAAGGGAAAATCGTCATCGGCGGGTATTTTGGACCGGTGCAAGCCGTATAACAAAAGAAGCTCATTGCCGGTGTCGGCAATGGAATGGGCGGCCTCCGAGAGCATGGCCGAACTGCCGGTCATAAAAGCGGCGAAACCTTTTGAGACTGCTATCAGACCATTGCCGATCAGCGCTGCATAAATAACCTTGTGAGAGGAGCTGGCCATAGTCGTTTTTTTATGCCATCCGAAACAGGCAGCGAAAGTTGTTGTTTAGGCAAAAAACACCGGCGCTGCCCGAATGGGCAGACGCCTTGTTCTCGCACCGGAATTTATTCATTGGAAAGAAAGACAATCTCCACCCGTCGATTCTGCTGGCGCCCTGAGGTAGTATCATTGCTGGCAATAGGGTAGGTCTCGCCAAATCCCTTGGTACTGATCCGATCCGGGCTGATCCCCCTGGCCATGATGGCAGACGCCACCGATTCCGCCCGACTCTGCGACAGCATCATATTATAGCTGGCGCTACCGGTATTGTCGGTGTGGCCTTCCACACTGATTTTCTTCTCCGGGTGGTTCTTGAGAAACGCCGCCAACTGGTCAATGGTTCTCTGGGCGCCGGGCATAAGATCTGCCTTGCCAGTCTGGAACAGCACATTGCCCAAGGTGAGCACATAGCCACGATCGGTTTTCTTGGCCTTGAGGGCGGCGAGTTCCTGTTCGAGTGCCGCTGTCTTCTGGTCTTTTTGGCGGAGCAGAATCTTGTTGGTATCACCGGCTATTTTTCGGCGCTCGATCTCTGCTGCCTTCTGGTCCGCCAGGGCCACTGCGATAGCTGTCTGTTTATCGGCCATATAAGCCAAATGGGTCATTTCCACATCGCTCTCGGCATGTTCCGCCTGGCTGATCAGTTTTTCAGCCTCATAGAGAGGAACTGCAGCATTTGCCGCAACATTCGGGTCTGCTTTGGCCTGCATATAGGTATCCCTGGCGTTCATCAAGGCCACATTTTCTGAAGGTCCGGCGCAGCCGTATATCAGCAGGGCCAGAACCGAAATAAAAAAGGTATTCGAGCAATAGGTTATCCATTTGTTCTTATTTTCATGGGTCATTCTCCACCTCCATAAGCGATATTTTTGGGCGACGTCATAAATGGACAGTTTTTATTGCTGCACCGCCTGATTAAGCCCTTCGATACTGTCACGAATCTCTTTCGTTGCGCGTTTAGCTTTTTCTGTCTCCGCTTTTTGTTCTGCCAGCTGGGCGTTTATGCGGGATTCGTCGGCCAGCATTCTTGCCTTGTCGTATTGCTTATCCTTTTCCGCAGTTTTTGCTGCCGAGAGCTTATCTTCGGCAATTCTCAGATCAAGTGGGGCATAATTTCCGGCTTCTGCGCTTTGCGCGGCCTGAATGGCAGTTTCCGCATTCCGGAAATTCGCTGGTAAATCCTGGCCTTTTTTGGCGCAGCCCAGGGCGAAGCCGAAGGCGATCAGTGTCATGAATAAGAGCGTACGTTTCATTATTTCTTCCATTATTCATCTCCTTTTTGGAATAAATTATTCAAGATGCTCACCATGCATATTTAAGTAACCGACTTCAAATTCAAGGCAACGAGGAAGATGAAGTTTTTTAAGCCCTTTGGACAGTTTTTTGACGCCCTCAGATATGTATACCTCGCCCCCCCGTCAATCCTATAATGCCTATGACAATTAGATATATGGCAATAATGTAGTTGAGCAGTCGTGGAACAATCAAAATGAGAATCCCGCAGATCAAGGAAACGAGGGGGGCAAGACTTATATGCAGATTGGATATGTACATTGTTATCTCCTTGAGGATGGCGTCATGCAAATTTTTTAACCTCATTGCCATGGTCCACATGGTGACGATTTTTGGTGGAGACAAGGGTTGACTACTAAGAGAAATCATAGCAATCCTTGTGCCAGTTTAAAGACACTACTTCTGCTAGGGAATAAGGCTGAAGGAGGGGATTCTCCAATCCACTGTCGCAGGACAATTCCTCTCGGGCAGGACGTGACCGTGGATGCCGGTGCGGTGTTGATCGATCTTAAAGCCCTTGTATCTGTCTTCGAAACAGGAAGTCAAAAATTATTCCCCCGAGGATTTTCAGCTGGCACATTTATTGAAAAGTCTGTACAGATAGTTCCATATAAATTCTTCTTACGATCCGTAGGAGCAGAGCTGTGGGTCTGCCATCCTGTATAATCCATCGAGAACATGGGCAGAAATACAGGTCTGCTCCTACGGAGCATTCTGGAATTCAGGCAGATTATCAGCCGCGGCGTTTGACAAACACCTTCTCTGGCATAATCAGTAAGGTAAAGGCGCGACATGCAGACAGTAGAATTTTATGCCCTGATCGTTTACACCGTAGTTACCGTCCTCCTGATAGGCGGCATGCTCGTCGTCGCCTGGTGGTTTGGTAACGGAACAACCAGCCGCAACAAACAGATGGCTTACGAATCCGGCGTCATCCCCACCGGCTCCGCCCGTCTTCGTCTCTATGTCCCTTTTTATCTCCTGGCTATATTTTTCATCGTTTTTGATGTGGAAAGCGCTTTTATCTTTACCTGGGCGGTGGTCTGGGATCAGCTGGGGATCTCAGGACTGATTCATATCACTTTTTTTATCGTTGCGTTGCTCCTCGGCCTTCTCTGGATATGGCTGAAAGGGGGACTTGAGTGGGGCCCGTCAAAGATGCGGCCACCAGTGGACGGTCGTCAATGAAACATACCCCGATAGAGCGCGATATTCCGGATAATATTCTGCTCGCCCGCCTCGACGATATGATCAACTGGGGCCGGGCCAACTCGCTCTGGCCAATGTTCTGGGGACTTTCCTGCTGCTTTGTCGAGATGATGGCCGCCTTTACCTCTCGCCTCGACATTGCCCGCTTCGGTGCCGAGGTCCTGCGCGGCTCCCCCCGCGAAGCGGATTTAATGATTACCTCCGGCACCATCTTCAAGAAGATGGCTCCCTCTATCCTGCGGCTGTACGAACAGATGCCTGAGCCACGCTGGGTGATCTCCATGGGCAGCTGCTCCAACTCGGGCGGGATGTACGACGTCTACAGCGTCGTCCAGGGGATCAACCAGATCCTGCCGGTCGATGTCTATGTGCCCGGCTGTCCGCCACGGCCGGAGGCCTTGATTCAGGGCCTTATCATGCTTCAGGAAAAAATACGTAAAGGGGAGAGTCCGGCCCGGCCGGTTTTACATATGGCCGGGGGCAGCCAGGGAACGACGGCACCGATACTGATCGATGGGCTGACCAAATCCCGAGACAGCCGTGGCTCAGGGCTGCAAGGAATCGCCAAACGCGGCACCTCGCTGCAGCAGCCGCACTTTGCCATGTCCCGTTCAGTCGATATGTGGCGGCCACCGGCTCTGAAACACGATTATCCGGACTTTGGTCTGGGGGGTGAGCTCGAAGCCGCCTTTGCCGGCAAGGTAAAGGTCGATGCGGCGGCCACCGATATGCTTACCTATACCGCAGCTGCCGAAAGTGTGCCGGAGTTGCTGGCATTTCTCAAAAACCGTCCGGCCAGGCCCTTTCGTCGGCTGGAAGATATCGCCGCCGTGGACGAATCCTGCCGTCACGATAGAGACCGGTATCCGGATTTCACCCTGAACTACCATCTGCTCTGTTTTGAGACGCCGGGCTATTTGCGCATCAAAACCGAGTTGCATGGCGACTATCCGCAAGTGCCGAGTGTGACGGAGGTTTTTCCGTCCGCCAACTGGTATGAACGGGAAGTCTTCGATATGTTCGGTATCCGTTTTGCATCGCACCCGGACCTCAGGCGTATCCTGATGCCGCCGGACTGGCAGGGTCATCCCTTACGCAAAGAGCATCCCTCGCGAGCCACCAAGATGGCGCCGTATACCATTGAAGATGCGCGCAAGCACCAGTCCCTTCCGGCGGCGGATTTCTTTGAGCGCATCGATGACGAGACAATGATTATCAATCTGGGGCCGCAACATCCCGGCACCCACGGCATCATCCGCTTTATGCTCAAGCTGAACGGGGAGGAGATCGTCGACATGGATACCGACATCGGCTACCATCACCGCGGCGCAGAAAAAATCGGTGAGCGGCAGCACTGGAACCAGTTCATCCCTTATACCGACCGGATCGATTATCTGGCCGGGGTGCAGAATAACCTGGCCTATGTGACCAGCGTCGAGCGGCTGTGCAGCATAACCGTGCCGGAGCGGGCGACGGTAATCCGAGTGATGCTGGCCGAGTTGTTTCGCATTGCCAGCCATCTGGTCTGGTTCGGATCTTTTGCCGCTGACCTTGGGGCAATGACCCCGGTCTTTTATATGTTTACCGATCGGGAAAAGATTTTTGATATCGTTGAGATGATCACCGGTGGGCGGATGCATCCGGCCTGGTTTCGGATCGGCGGGGTCGCCGAAGACCTCCCGGAAGGCTGGCAGACTCCAGTCCGGGCTTTTCTTGACTGGATGCCGGCCCGCTTAAAGGAATACGACGACCTACTCAAGGCCAATCCTATTTTTACCGCCCGCCTCAAAGGTGTCGGCGCGATCAGCCTGGATGAGGCCATGGACTGGGGCCTAAGCGGACCCAATCTGCGCGCCTGCGGCTTTGCCTGGGATCTGCGCAAAAAAATGGTCTATGGCGGCTATGACCGCTTCGATTTTGATATTGCCGTGGCCGAAGGGGGCGATTGCTGGGCCCGCTATATCGTCCGAGTGGAAGAGATCAGGCAGTCGATGCGCATTATCAGCCAGTGTCTTGGTGATATGCCGGATGGTCGCTGGATAACCGACGACTATCGCTATGTCCTGCCGCAAAAACCTGACACCCTGCAGGATATAGAGTCGCTGATCCATCATTTTGTCAACTCGACCAGGGGGATGGCACCGCCAAAAGGCCAGAACTACAGCGCTACCGAGGCGCCTAAGGGGGAGAATGGTTACTTCGTCGTCTCCGACGGCCTGAATATCCCCTATCGCATGCGTATCAAAACCCCCAGTTTCCCGCATATCCAGGCCCTGCCGCTGATGTGCCGGGGATGGCTGGTGGCGGATTTTCTAGCTATTATCGGCTCGATTGACTTTGTCCTGGCAGATATTGACAGGTGATATAACGATGATTGATGCAAACTTAAAAAAACATCTGGAAGAGCGGGTTGCCGCAGCGGTCGAGCCGCGGGAGGCCGCGGTGGAGGTGATGAAGGAGCTGCAGCGCCACTACGGCTGGCTGACCGACGAGGCGGTGGGTGAGGCCGCTGCGCTGCTGGGCCTCAGTCCTTTGCAGATAGAAGAACTGGCCACCTTTTATGAAATGATTTATCGCCGGCCGGTCGGAAAAAAGGTGGTTCATGTCTGCGACTCCATCTCCTGCTGGGCGATGGGCGGCGAAACCTTGCTGCAGCAGTTGGCCGCCCGGCTAGACATTGCGGTTGGGGCAACCACGGCTGACGGGATGTTTACCCTGCTGCCCTGCTGCTGCCTTGGCAACTGCGGCGAATCGCCGACCATGCTGGTTGGGGATAAATTGTATGGTCGGCTGAGTGTGGAAAAAGCCCTGGATATTTTGCAACAGGAAAGAGAAAACTAGGGGGCTGGTTCCCATTCGCCGCATGGGGACGTCGGGAGCCATGGGGCCCATGGCAAGATGAGTTCCCATGGAACCCATGGGAGTAGGGGGCAAGATAGGGCAACCAGGTGTCAAGGATTATGGAGCAACCACTCTTTCAACATAATAAAACCGGCCGCTGTGTCACCTTTGCCGAATATCGCGACGAAGGTGGTTTTACCGCGCTCAAAAAGGCCATAAACGAGCTGTCGCCTAAGCAGGTGGAGCAGGCGGTCAGTGACTCCGGAATGCGTGGCAGGGGTGGGGCCGGTTTTCCCACCGGCAAGAAATGGTCGTTCGTCCCGCGCGATCTGCCCGGGCCGCGCTGGTTGATCTGCAACTGTGACGAAATGGAGCCGGGCACCTATAAAGACCGAGTGCTGCTCGAGGCCAATCCCTATTCGCTGCTGGAAGGGATTGCGCTGGCATCCTATGCCATCGGTGTACGGCACGCCTTTATCTTTATCCGGCGTGGCTACGAAACGGCCGCCGCCAATCTGCAGCGGGGCATCAAGGAATGTCTTGCCGCAGGGCTGCTCGGGGAGAATATTCTCGGCAGCGATTTTTCCTGTGATATTGATGTGCATACCTCGGCTGGCAGGTATATCTGCGGGGAAGAAACCGCCCTGATGAATGCCCTTGAAGGCAAACGCGCCAACCCGCGGGTCAAACCGCCTTTTCCTGCGGTCAAGGGACTGTGGGGTGGTCCAACCGTGGTCAACAACGCCGAGAGCCTGGCCAATATCCCGGGAATTGTCGGGCAGGGACCACAGTGGTTTAAAAATTTGGCGGCAACGCCCGAGGCCGCCGGCATGAAATTGTTCTGCCTCAGCGGACATGTAGTTAATCCATCGTGCTTTGAGCTGCCGCTGGGCCTGCCGCTCGGAGAGATCATCGATGGCCCCGGCGGCGGTATGCGTCCCGGCAGCCGTTTTAAGGCATGTCTGCCCGGTGGGGCATCAACGCCTTTTTTTTCCCCCGAGCACCTGCAGGTACTTATGGATTTCGATCCGGTCGCCAAAGCCGGCTCACGGCTCGGTACCGGGGGAATCGTCATTTTTGATCAGGATACCTGTCTGGTAGCGGCCACCCTCAACCTGATCCGCTTTTTTGCCCGGGAATCGTGTGGCTGGTGTACTCCCTGCCGTGAAGGTCTGCCCTATGTGCGCCATATCCTCGAACACATTGAAGCGGGCAAGGGGAGCATGGAATATATCGCCATCCTGCAGGATCATATCAAATTGTTGAACAATTCCTTCTGCGCCCTGGCACCCGGGGCGATGGGGCCGGTACAGGGCTTACTGCATCATTTTATGGATGAACTGGAAGAGCATATCGTCGGACAACGATGTCCATTTACGAGCAAGGAGTAAAAAATACTTTCGCGATGCCAAAGCTTATCATCGATAATATTCCCGTTGAAGTGGCTAAGGGAAAGACCGTGCTGGAGGCTGCTCAAAGCGTGGGAATTCCCATCCCGCATTTCTGTTGGCATCCTGCCTTGGGCAAGGCCGGTGCCTGCCGGGTCTGTGCGGTGAAAATGGTCGACGGTCCGGTGAAAGGCATCCAGATGTCCTGCATGCTCGAAGCCCAGGACGGCATGGTCGTCTCAACCACCGATGATGAGGCCATGGCGATGCGGCGACAGGTGATTGAATGGCTGATGATCAACCATCCCCATGACTGCCCGGTCTGCGACGAAGGCGGGGAATGTCAGCTGCAGGATTTTACCATCGCCGGCGGCCACGGCCTGCGCCGTTATACCGGCGAAAAACGTACTCATCTCAATCAGTACTTAGGCGAGACGATTGAGCATGAGATGAACCGGTGCATCCAGTGCTATCGCTGTGTTCGCTTCTATCAGGAGTTTGCCGGCGGCACCGATTTCGGAGTTATGGGCATCGCCGGGCGCGTTTATTACGGCAGGGTGGAGGACGGGGCGCTCCAGTCGCCTTTTGCCGGCAACCTGGTCGATATCTGCCCCACCGGCGTCTTTACCGATAAGACCGCCCGCTTTCGCGCCCGCTACTGGGACTACGATATGGCCCCGTCGGTCTGCCCGCACTGTTCCCTCGGCTGCAATACCGTCCCTGCTGCCCGTTATCGCGAGCTGCTCAAGGTTATGGCACGGCACAACGAGGCGGTCAACGGCTGGTTTATCTGCGATACGGGTCGATTTACCAACAGCGCCGTCAACGCCCCGAACCGTCCCCGACAACCGAGGATTGACGGGCGGCAGGCGGACTGGAGCGAGGCCTTAGCGACCCTGGTGCGGCGGATCCAGGAGGTGGGAGGCACAGGCCTGGCAATTGTCGGTTCTTCGAGGCTGTCGATGGAAGCGGCATCATTGTTGCATCTTTTACAAGAAGTGATCGGCGCCGATTCGCTCTGCTATTTTGAGAAGGCTGAGGAGGCGCAGCAAGCGGCAGGAGTAATAAGCCTGATTCAGGGAGAAAAATTTGCCTCTATGGCCGAAGTCGAGCAGGCGGATTTGATTTGCCTGGTCAACTGCAGACTGCTTGAAGAGGGACCGATGATGTCGCTGGCGGTTCGTCAAGCCTGGCGCAAAGGCGCAAAAATTTATCAGGTGGCGGATACCGCCGCACCTGAGGGACAACAGGAACTTCCTTTTCCATGGTCACGTGCCGCCTCACTTGACGATATCCCGGTCGCCGACGCTGAGAGGCCGGTTTATATCTTTGGCGGCACGTATATACAAGGCGAAGACCTAGCTGCCGCCAGGAAAAATGGCGCAAAAATAGCCTGCCTGCTCAAGGGTCCGAACAGTTTTGGCGCGGCACTGCTCGCAGCAGAGCACGGAACCACACCCCTTGCCCAGGCGATCACCGATAAAAAGGTGCAGCGTGTCATCGCCCTTGAGGCCGATATACCCGATGAATTGCTGCAAGAAGTGAAGGTGCTGGCGGCACTGGACTGGCGCGCTACCGAAACCGTCATGGCGGCCGCTATCGTCTTGCCGACTACCGCATGGGTAGAGATGGACGGAACATATATCAACAATGAAGGGCGGGCGCAGCGCTTTAAAAAAGTGTTCCAATCCGGATTGCCGATCAAAGGCCTTAATCCGGATCTCCATCCGCCGCGGCAGCATAGCCTGATAGTTCCGGGCGGGGCGAGCCGACCGGCCTGGGAAGTGCTGGTCGCGCTTATTGAGCGACTCGATCCCACCAGAAAAGTTGCCTTATTTTCCAAAAGGTGGCAACTCCTGCACGAACTGGATACCGCCGGCAACGGTCTGCTCATCACCGAAAGTGACAAGGGTTGAAATGGACATCATGCTGATCGACATAGGGCTTATCGTCGCCAAGATCGCTTTGATTTTTCTGGTCGTGCTTCTGCTCGCCGCTTACCTGGTTCTCGCAGAACGAAAGCTGCTCGCCTATATTCAGGAGCGGCTCGGCCCCAATCGAGCAGGCTTCTGGGGACTGCTGCAACCCCTGGCCGACGGCATCAAGCTGATCACCAAGGAAGATGTCAGACCCGCCGGTGCCGATAAATGGCTGTTTTATCTGGCCCCGGCCATGGCGGCGATTCCGGCGATTATGATCTTTGCCGTTGTTCCCTTTGGCCCGCCGATCACCCTGTTCGGACGGCAGGTGGGGCAGCAGGTGATCGATCTCAACGTCGGGCTGCTGTTCTTTATCGCTTTCTCGTCAATCGCCGTCTACGGGGTGGCATTGGGCGGCTGGGCGTCGAATTCCAAGTATGCCCTTTTGGGCAGTATCCGCGGGCTTGCCCAGCTTATATCCTATGAGATCACCATGGGTTTGTCACTGGTGCCGGTGGTGATGCTGGCCCGCTCGTTCAAACTGTCGGAGATCGTTGCCGCGCAGCATTCCTGCTGGTTTATCGTCTATCAGCCCCTGGCTTTTATGATCTTTCTGATCAGCATTTTTGCGGAGTGTAAACGGGTCCCTTTTGATCTGCCCGAGGCGGAAGGAGAACTGGTCGCCGGCTTTCATACCGAATATTCCGGTTTGCGTTTCGGCCTCTTCTTTGTCGGCGAGTATATTAATATCATCGTCTTGGGTGGCTTGGCGGCTACGTTTTTCTTAGGCGGCTGGCACGGACCGTTGTTGCCGCCGATAGTCTGGTTTTTAATCAAAGTGCTGGCCATGGCCTTTTTATTTATCTGGGTACGCGGCACCTTGCCGCGTCTGCGCTATGACCAGTTAATGCATTTTGGCTGGAAGATACTGACGCCGCTGGCGCTGTTAAATATCCTCGCCACCGGTTGGTTTGTTGTCTTAAAGGGGTAAAAAAACAAGCTATGCCCGTATTAAATGACACCAAGGCAATCCTGCTCGGGATGTGGACGACCTGGAAGCATATCTTCGGTCGTTCCGTCACCCTGCAGTATCCGGAAGAAAAGCGTACTCCGTCGCCGCGCTATCGGGCCAGGATCGTGTTAACCCGCGATCCGGACGGCGGTGAGCGCTGTGTCGCCTGCTATCTCTGTTCGGCGGCCTGCCCGGTTGACTGTATTTCCATGCAGTCGGCGGAGCGGGACAACGGGCGGCGATATGCTTTATGGTTTCGGATAAATTTTTCCCGGTGCATTTTTTGCGGCTTGTGTGCCGAGGCCTGCCCGACCATGGCCATCCAGATGACGCCGGATTATGAGATTTGCAACCGCGATATAATGCACCTGCTCTATGAAAAAGAAGATCTGCTTATTGACGGCTGCGGCAAGGATTTAGACTATAATTTTTATCAGCATGCGGGCATAGGAGTGACTCAGCCGCGTGGGGCCGGGGCAGAAGAGAGGCCACCGGTCGATGTGCGCAGTCTTTTGCCGTAGGATTGGGGGCTGCCCCATGGGCCCCATGGGAATGGTCTTTACCATGCGTTGCATGGGAACAATATCGACACCGAGAGCAAAGAAACAACAATGGAACAAACCCTATTCTATATCCTGGCCGTGGCGATCATCATCGCCACAATCCTGGCCATCAGCGAAAAACACCCGGTGCACGCGATCGTCTACCTGGTGACATCTTTTTTTGGCCTGGCGGTCATCTTCTATCTCCTCGCTGCGCCGTTGATCGCCGTCTTCGAGGTGATTATTTATGCCGGTGCGGTAATGGTCCTGTTTATGTTCGTCATTATGATGCTTGATCAGGGCAATCCCGCGGAGGCCAGGCGGCCGACCCTGGTGCATTGCCTGCCGGCCCTGGGGCTGGCGGGGATTATTCTGGCGGCCCTTATAGTACTGCTTGTCGGTCGTTCCACGCCGCCTGCGAGTGGCACAGCGAACCACCTGATAAGTGTGACCGATTTTGCCCTGACTCTGTTTAAAAAGTATGGCGTGGCCATCGAAATCATATCAATGCAGCTGCTTTTTGCCATCGTCGGGGTGCTCTACTTAGGCAGGAGACGCAAACCATGATCGTGCCGCTTAGCCACCTGCTGCTTCTTGCCGCGATCCTTTTTGCCCTTGGCATCATCTGCACGCTGATCTGGCGGACCAACGTCATCATGGTGCTGATCGGTATCGAGATCATGCTCAATGCGGCGATGCTGGTCTTCGTAGCCGGTTCATACCGGTGGGGCATGGCCGACGGGCAGGTTTTCGCGCTGATGATCATCGCCATGACCTCCACCGAGGTCTCGCTCGCCCTGGCCATGGTCGTCTATCTGCACCGGCGCAAAAACAGCGTCAATGTCGATGAATTTAGTGAATTGAGGGACCGATGAGAGCAAGCCTTGCCCTGATAATCCTTCTCCCCCTGCTGGGCGGGATCACCAATATCCTGCTGGGCCGGATATTGCCCCGGCGGATGGTGGAGATGATCGCCTGTGGCGTGATCTGGGCCAGCTTTATCGCCTCCTTGTTTGTCGCGGCCGACTATGCCGGACCAACGGTGGTTTCTCTTGGTCCCTGGCTCGCATCATTTACCTTTACGGCGCCGATAAATCTGGCGGTCGACCCGCTGTCGCTGTCGCTTATTATGATGATCACCTTCGTCTGCGGGCTGATTCATTTGTACTCCATCGGCTATATGGCGGATGACCCCGGTTATATCCGATTTTTTGCGCTGCTCAATCTGTTTACCGGCGCCATGCTGCTGCTGGTGCTGGCCGAGAATCTGCTGCTGCTGTACTTGGGCTGGGAGGGGGTCGGTTTCTGCTCCTACGCCTTAATCGGCTTCTGGTATACGGAGACAAAAAACGCCACTGCCGGACGCAAGGCTTTTATCGTCACCCGTATCGGCGATATTGGCCTGGCCATTGCCATCGTCTGGATGTTCAAGCTCTTTGGCACCTTCTCGATCAATCAGCTTACCCAGATGGGACCGATGCCGGGTGTCAGCATGGGCATACTAACTGCCCTTGGCCTGCTCTTACTGCTTGGGGCCATGGGCAAATCGGCGCAGGCGCCGCTGATGGTCTGGCTGCCGGACGCCATGGCCGGGCCGACGCCGGTGTCCGCCCAGATCCATGCGGCGACCATGGTGACCGCCGGAGTCTACCTGCTGATGCGCATGTTTCCGCTTATCGGCGGCTCCCCCGTGGTCGTTGCGGCCATCGCCGTGACCGGGGCGTTTACCGCTTTCTACGGGGCCACCTGCGCTATGGCCGAACGAGACCTCAAGCGAATTCTAGCATATTCGACCATCAGCCAGATCGGCTATATGATGCTGGCCGTCGGCAGCGGGGCAATTACCGCCGCGACTTTTCACCTGATCGTCCATGCCTTCTTCAAAGCCCTGCTGTTCCTTGGGGCCGGCTGTGTTATCAATGCCCTGCATCATGAGCAGGATATCTTTCGTATGGGTGGTTTACATCGCAGTCTGCCTCTAGTCTTCTGGCCGTTTCTCGCCGGCGCCCTGTGTCTCGCCGGATTGCCGCCGACCGGCGGGTTTTTTAGCAAGGAAAGCATATTGACCGCGGTCTGGGCCAAAGGAGGGATCTTGTATACCGGCTTGTATCTGCTGGGGACCTTCACCGTTTTGCTGACCGTCATCTATACCTTGCGCATGGTTTTTCTGGTTTTCGGCGATCGCTCGCCCACCTGGACAGCCAGGCAGGAGGAGGGGGAGAAATTTCGCTCCTCCCTCCAATCGCTGCCCCGCATCATGGAGCTTATGCTGATCCCCCTGGCATTTCTGGCTCTGGTTGGCGGTGCGGCAGGCGTCCCACTCGATTTTTTCCTGGCATCTCTGAACACTCAGGCTGGGCATGTCCGGCCGGCAACCGAAGAAACCCTGAAGGGGATCGCTTCTCTGGTGGTTCTAGTCGGCATCGTCATCGCCTGGCTGTACTATGGTTACGGCGGTCGTCGCCGCGAGATACGCATTGCCGGAGCACAGCAGCCACCGAGTCGGCTGGTCGCTTTTCTCCAGGCCGGCTGGTATTTTGACTGGCTGTATGAGCGGCTTTTTATTCGCCCCTTTGCCAGTATGGCCGGGATTCTCTGGCAGCGGGTGGATGAAGGGACCATCGATGATTCGCTTGACTGGACGGCGCTGCAGTTTGGCCGCAGCGGGCAGTTTCTTGGGAAATGGGGCAGGGGTCGGATTTCGGTGTATATGCTCAGCCTGGTAGCCGGGGCGACCCTGATGCTTGGCTGGTTTGCCTGGGAGGTTTTATGAGCTCTTCGCCGGTGCTCAGCCTGCTTCTCGTCTGGCCGATCCTTGGGGCCCTCACTCTTATTGCGCTTAAGAAACAGGAGCTTGCCGCCAAATATACCGCTGTCGCTATTACCGTCATCGAGCTGCTCTTTTCCTGCTGGTGCTGGACGGCGGCCGGCCAACAGCCGCCCGGTGCCCCAAGTGGTTTTTTCCTGTTTGAGGATTATGCCTGGATAGACAGCCTTGGCATCCGCTTCACCCTGGGTATGGACGGCATGAGCCTGTTGCTGGTGATTATGACTGCCCTGCTGACGCTTATCGCCATGCTGGTATCCTGGAACACGATTCGCCGGCGCACGGTACTGCACTATATCCTGCTGCTGTTGATGGCGAGCAGTATTATCGGCGTTTTTCTCGCCCTTGATCTCTTCTTGTTCTATCTCTTCTGGGAGGTCATGCTGATCCCGATGTTTTTTTTGATCGGCATCTATGGGCATGGCCGCAACATCTATTCGGCGATCAAGTTTTTTATCGTCACCCTCGCCGGTTCCCTGCTGATGCTGCTGGCAATCATCGGTTTGTATCTCATGCACGGTCGGGAGAGCGGCGATTATACCTTTGGCTTGAGCGGCCTTATCGGCACCACTGTGCCGCCAACGGTCGGTTTATGGCTGTACGGTGCTTTTCTGCTCAGCTTCGCCATTAAGTTTCCACTGGTGCCGCTGCATACCTGGTTGCCCGATGCCCATACCGATGCCTCGACGGCGGGCAGTATCGATCTGGCGGGCTTGCTCCTGAAGACCGGTGCCTATGGCCTGATTCGCTTTGGCTATCCGCTTTTTCCCGAGGCGGCCCGCACCCTGACGCCGTTGCTCACTTTCATGGCGGTGACCGGCATCCTCTACAGTTCGTGGATCGCCTTTGCCCAGAAAGATATGAAACGCCTCGTTGCCTATTCCAGTATCGGCCATATGGGTTTTGTCGCCCTCGGCATCGCCGCCTGGACCCCGGTGGCGCTGTCCGGCTCTATCCTGCAGATGGTCAGTCACGGGGTGACGACTTCGGCGCTGTTTGCCATGGTCGGCATGATGGCCTCGCGAACGGACACTAGAGAAATTAGTGCTTACGGTGGCTTATGGGGAAAAGTGCCGGTTCTTTCCAGCTTTTTCCTGCTCTTTGCCATGGCTTCAGCCGGACTGCCCGGCCTCAATAATTTCGTCGGTGAATTTCTTATCCTGACCGGGTCCTACCAGGTCGCGCAGGTGGCCACCATCCTGGCCTTTCTCGGCCTGATCCTGTCACTGGTCTATACCGTCCGTCTGGTTCAGGAACTGTTGTTTCAAAATGAACGAGCGCCCCTGCCGATGGTCGATGCCAGTTCCCGGGAAGTGCTGATCCTGACGCTTTTGGCAGCAGGCGTTTTATATATTGGTCTTCATCCCGGACCGCTGCTCGATATGCTGCATCTGCCGGTGGCTTTGCTGACGGGAGGTGGCCAATGATCTCCCTCATCGATTTGCAGATAGCGCTGCCGTTATTAATCCTGGCCATTGGGGCGCTGATTGTCCTGCTCAATGGCGCCATCACCAAAAATCAGCCGGCAGGTTATATCATCGCCATTGTCGTAGCTGTAGTTGCAGGCGTCTGGGGCTTACAGACACCGCCGACCACGGTCGCTCCCGGGCTGGGGCTATCAGCCGGCGGGCTGAGTCGGTTGTTCACTGCCTATTTCTGTTTTATGGCCGCAGCGGTACTGCTGCTCTCTTTAAGCTACAACCGGCACCGCGACATTGTCGGCGAGGAATATCCGGCAACGCTGCTGTTTGCCACCTTCGGCATGGTCGCTCTGGCCTCGGCCACCAACCTGCTGCTGCTTTTTCTTGGCCTTGAGGCGATGACCTTCGGCTTTTACATTCTTTCCGCCATCGACCGGGAACAGGATGTCGCGAGCGAGGCGGGTCTGAAATATCTGCTGCTGGGCGCGCTGAGTGCGGCGTTTTTAGCCTTTGGTATAGGACTGCTGTACTGTGTCAGCGGCGCATTGGACAATCGGCAGATGATGCAGACCACCCTGGTCGGCACTCCGGTCAATCCCATAGCCCTGGCTGGTTGGGCCTGTCTTCTTATCGGCATGGCTTTTAAGCTCTCTTTAGTCCCGGCCCATCTGTGGACGCCGGATGTTTATGAGGCGGCGCCACCGCCGGTAGTAGCTTTTTTATCCGGTGGCTCCAAGGCTGCCGCTATTCTGCTGCTGCTTTTTCTTCTGGGTGAGGCGGACAGCAGTATGTTGCGCTGGCCGCTCTACGTCCTGGCACTGTTATCCATGGTGGTCGGCAACCTGGCTGCCCTGCGGCAGAACCGGGTGCGGCGGATGCTCGCCTATTCATCGATTGCCCAGATGGGCTATGTCCTGGTCGCGCTGATCAGCTCGACGAGTAATGGTCTGCAGGCGGCAGGTTTTTATGCCATCGGCTACGGCGTCATGAGTCTTGCCGCTTTTGGTGCCATCGGCGTGCTGGAAGAAAATGGCTGTGGACCCGAGTTAGACGATTATCATGGCCGCGGGTTTGCCCAGCCTTGGGCTGCCGGGGTGCTGGCTGTCGCGTTGTTTGCCCTGGCAGGCATCCCCCCCACGGTCGGATTTACCGGCAAGTTCCTTATCTTTGCCTCGGCGCTTCGCGCTGGGGAAAACAGCCTGGCGATACTTGGTATCCTGACTGCGGCAGTGTCAATTTATTATTACCTGCGCCTGGTTGCCGCTCTTTACCTGCAGCGAGCAGCTGATGAACATGAAAAAAACAACGGAGCTGCGATGATGGTGCTGGTGTTTGCCGCTGTCATCATTGTTTTGCTGGGTCTTTTCCCCGATCAGCTGCTCAATTTTCTCACCGCGCAACTTTAAATTATTAAGGAGGTCTCCATGGAATATTACACAATCCCCCATACCAACCTGACTGTATCCCGTGTAGCTCTCGGCACTTGGGCCATTGGCGGCTGGATGTGGGGCGGCACCGATGAACAGCGCTCCATCGACACCATCCATGCGGCTCTCGATAAGGGAATTACCCTGATTGATACCGCCCCGGTGTATGGCTTTGGCAAATCGGAAGAAATTGTCGGCAAAGCCGTCGAACTCTCGGGACGTCGCGATAAGCTCGTTCTTTCCACCAAGGTTACCCTGGACTGGACCGGCAACGGTGTGCGCCGCAACGGCTCGCGCGACCGGATCATGCAGGAGGTTGAAGACTCGCTCAAACGTCTGCGTACCGATACTCTAGATATCTATTTTGTTCACTGGCCGGATTGCACCCGGCCCATCGCCGAGACGGCCGGGGCGATGCGAGAATTGTATGAGCAATCGGTGATCAAGGCGGTGGGTGTCAGTAATTTTACCCAGGATCAGATGGAAACTTTTCGAAAAGAATGTCCTCTGCATCTCTGTCAACCGCCATACAATATCTTTGAGCGGGCAATCGAGAATGATATTAAACCCTACTGCGAGCGCAATGACATCGCCCTGATGACCTATGGCGCGCTGTGCCGTGGCCTGCTTTCAGGCAAGATGACCAAAGAGCGCAGCTTTGATGGCGACGATCTGCGCAATAACGATCCAAAGTTTCAGGCGCCGCGTTTTGACCATTATTTTGCTGCCGCCGGTAAATTAGAAAAATTGGCCCAAAAACGCTATAACAAATCAATACTTGCCTTCAGTCTGCGGTGGATTATGGAAAAAGGTATCCCCATTGCCATCTGGGGCGGCCGTAAACCGGCGCAGATGGATCCAGTTGACGAGGTGATGGGCTGGTCGATGGATCTGGCCACCTTATCAGCCGTTGATTCCATCCTGGCGGAAACCATCCAGCAGCCGGTAGGCCCCGAATTTATGGCCCCGCCCACAGGACTGGCCGGCTGATCCCTCCTTTTTACCAACAAAAGTTGAGCAAAGCAGACGCCAGACCGACTAGCGCAGGTCGATCCGGCGTCCGCTTTAAAAGCCTGCTTAATCCCGCTTGTTACCTTACTAATAACTTCATCTGTCGATAAAAAACCTCTCTGCAGTATTTCTTCCAGGCGAATACAGGAATCCCCGTATTGTCGATGCATAGCCCCGGCCTTACCGTTTCGACATGCTAGTTGGCAGCTCAATACTAACGGCAGCAAGACTTAATACACTATAATTTTTAATAACTTTTACGAGGATTACGTTATGAACTGGGATCAAGTCAAAGGCAAATGGAAGCAAGTGAAAGGCAAAACACAACAGCAATGGGGCAAACTGACTGATGATGATCTGGATGTTGTTGACGGTAAGCGTGAAGAACTGGTTGGTAAGATTCAAGAGCGTTATGGCATAGAAAAAGAGGAGGCGGAAAGACAAGTGTCCGAGTGGGAAACGAACTATAAGTGGTAAAAACTATAGAGGAGAAAAATTATGAAGAAGCAATCTCAATTATATTCCGGTATCGCGATCATGGCGATGGCCTTGACGATATTTACCGCCCCGTTTTTTGCCACCAATACGCTGGCCATGGATAAAACTGCGGCCGGTATGCAAAACAATGAGGGCACCATGAAAGGCGGCTATTCCATTCTCGGCAGCAAATTCATCGGTATGGAAGTCGAGAATCCCCAAGGGGAAAACCTTGGAGAGGTAAAAGATATTATGCTCGATTCCACCGGTAGGGTCCGCTATGTGGCTGTCTCTTACGGTGGCTTTATGGGGATGGGCGATAAAATGTATGCGGTACCGATGGACGCTTTCACCTTCAAGCGTGATAAAGACATGTTTTTTGACGACGTTACCCTGGTACTGAACGTCACCCAGGAGCAACTGAAGGATGAAAAAGGATTTGACGATAAAAACTGGCCGAACCTCGATGACGAGACCTATCGGAAAGACCTCGACACCCGCTACAACGTCAATCGACCGGCAATGAACAATTAATGCCATATGCATTGCATAGGGTGAAGACAGGGCGGTTGGATGTATTTCCAGTCGCCTGTTTGCATGAAACATCGTTTTAAATCGGCATATTCGAGAGCTTGTCTTTCGTTCCGATAAACGTAAGATTGCAGGTGCGCTTATGACACAGAAAAAATCAGATAGATCGGGCAACAACGAGACCTTCGGGATAAAAAGAGGCAAAGGGGGGGAACTCCATCAAGTCGCCGGGGCGGATGTGCCGACGATGACGACGCAGCAGGGGCTGCCTGTTGCCGATGATCAGAATTCACTCCGAGCCGGAGCACGAGGACCGACTCTTTTAGAAGACCATATCCTCCGGGAAAAGATTTTTCACTTTGATCACGAGCGTATCCCGGAACGGGTAGTCCACGCCCGTGGCTTTGGCGTGCATGGCTACTTTGAATCCTATGAATCGCTGAGCGATGTCACCTGCGCGGATATCTTCCAGCGCAAAGGCGAAAAAACACCCCTTTTCGTGCGTTTTTCCACGGTTGCCGGCAATAAAGGTTCCTTTGATCTGGCCCGTGACGTACGTGGCTTCGCGGTGAAATTTTACACTACCCAGGGGAACTGGGATCTGGTGGGCAACAATATACCGGTTTTCTTTATCCAGGATGCCATCAAGTTTCCGGATCTGATCCACGCCGCCAAGGAGGCGCCGGACCGGGGGTTCCCGCAGGCCCAGACCGCCCATGATAATTTCTGGGATTTCATTTCGCTTACTCCGGAGAGCATGCATATGATCATGTGGATCATGTCCGATCGGGCCATTCCGCGCGGGTTCCGGTTTATGGAGGGATTTGGCGTGCACTCTTTTCGTTTTGTCAACGATGAGGGCAAGGCCACCTTCGTCAAGTTCCATTGGAAACCGAAGCTTGGAATGCAATCGGTCATGTGGAATGAGGCGGTGAAGATCAACGGTGCCGATCCCGACTTCCATCGACGGGATATGTGGGAAGCGATTACCGCGGGCAATTTTCCCGAGTGGGAACTGGGCGTGCAGCTGTTCGATGACGACTTCGCCGAAAAATTTGATTTTGACGTCCTTGATGCCACCAAGCTGATTCCCGAAGAACAGGTTCCGGTGCGCATAATCGGCCGGATGGTCCTTGACCGGGTAGTCGACAACTTTTTTGCCGAAACCGAACAGGTGGCCTTTTGTACCCAGAATATCGTCAAGGGAATCGAACAGACCGAAGATCCGCTCTTGCAGGGGCGAAATTTTTCCTATCTCGATACCCAGATAAAACGACTGGGCGGGCCGAATTTTACCCATATCCCGATTAATGCGCCGAAATGTCCGGTGCATCATTTCCAGCAGGACGGTCATATGGCCATGCATAACCCCAAGGGGCGAGCCAATTATGAACCAAACAGCTGGGGCGATAAAGGCGGGCCGCGGGAAAATCCGGAAACCGGCTTCACCAGTTACCGGCTGCCGATCGAGGGAGAAAAGATCCGGGTGCGGGCGGAAAGCTTCGCCGATCATTATAGCCAGGCGCGACAGTTTTATATAAGTCAGACGGAAGTTGAACAAAAGCATATCTGCGACGCTTTGGTCTTTGAACTGAGCAAGTGCGAAAAAGAGCAGATTAGAGAGCGGATGATCGCGCATCTGCTGAATATCGACCAGGATTTCGCGCAAAAAGCGGCTGAAAAACTGGGCTTGGAGAAGATACCGAAACCGGCGGAGGCGGCAAAACCGACTCTGATGAATCTGCCGAAATCTGATAAATTAAGTATACTGAAAAACAGTCCAGGCACTTTAAAAGGTCGAAAGTTTGGCGTATTAATGACCGAAGAGGCGGACGGGGAGATCTTATCGGCTTTGCAGAGAGCTATTGAGAAAGAGGGGGCCATGCTGGAAGTTATCGCCCCGCGCATTGGCGGCTTGCGCAATAGTAAAGGCCAATTGATCAAGGCGCAGCAGAAAATCGACGGCGGTCCTTCGGTGCTCTATGACGCGGTGGTTCTCCTGCCTTCAATGAAGGGGGCGGAAATGTTGCGCAGTTTGCCGCCGGTGCGGGATTTTGTCAGCGACGCCTTTGCCCACTGCAAGTTTATTGGTTACTGCAAGGCGGCCGAACCTTTGCTGGAAGCCGCCGGGGTAGCCAAGATGCTTGATGACGGCTGCCTCCCCCTGGGAGATTCGCAAGCAGTTGATAAATTTATAAAGATGTGTACTGACTTGCGCTATTGGCCCAGAGAGATGAAGAAAAGCTAAAACGATTGTTGCTAAGAGTTACAAAAGAAATGGCGCCGAACCTGTCAGCAGGTGGCGCCATTAAATCTGTATAGAGTGGGCGGGGATTATTAAATTGGCGGGCGCTTTCGGCCAAACACCATAAATACGACCGCCAGAATCAGTCCGACGACAAAGAGAAACCACGCGATATTGACCGCGGTACCGGCTATTCCGGTAAATCCCAGATAAGAGCGAACCTCTTGATCCACATCTGGGAGGAGGGAAAAAACCTGAGAAAACCGGCGGTAGGACAAACGTTGACAACGACGCACTGGACCGGGATAAACCCGGACCGGTGTCTGTCTCCCCTGAAGGCGAAGATAAGCATTCATACACCCACAATACTGATAAGTGAAATATTGAGGAGTACCGCAAAAAACGCAATCTTTTCAAATAATACAGCCTGATAGAATGGAGATCAGCCGGTGGGCAAAGTCGGATGGTCTCCTGCATCCTCCCCCTGCTACGTTATTTTATCTTGAGCTTTGCAGAGCGCTGTGATATTCTCATCGCATACATGAAACACTGTAGTTTCAGTGTAGGTTGCCGGGCGTTTTCAACGACGGCGCACAATTACCGATCTACTGGGTAATCGGGATAATTTTTTTCCGCATAGATTGGTTGTTCAGCAATGAGAAATGCATGCCGCTTTGCCAATCTTCAGGGAAAAACCCCCTACATTTTCGCTACGTCATTGATCCGGATTCCCGGCCCCCGGCCAGGCGATGGCTGCTCTTTTTTTTATCTGCCGTATTAATCTGCTTGAGCCTCGTCGACCGTCGCGCCTGCGCGGACGGACGAGTCGTAGCCGCTGATTTTTTTGGCTTGCCTCCGCAATACGGAGAGATTATTTATCAAAATGCCGGATCCGGCGCCAATCACCTGTACATTATCGGGATAAGTCATCGCGACCCGCAGAATGGATCCCCGGCGGATACCACCCTTAATTCCCAGGCCGAGGTTTTTCGCATCGGCGAATGGCTCAGTACCACGCAGGATATGCAGTTATTGCTGCCTGAAGGGTACTTTCACGAAACTGAGGAATCCGTACCTTCTCGCCTCTTTCCCCAAGGTGCAAGCGCTTTCTCCCGAGGTACAGCGTCTTTGCTGGATAATGACCTGCTCTACCGAAAACTCGGAGATACCCAGCGTTTTGTGAACGCGGAGATGCTGCTGATGAACAATTATCATCTGCCGGTATCGCAAATCGAGGATAAACAACTCTATTATGCGGTTCGCAGTAGTCTATCAAGCCTTGACCTGAGAGGCGGCGAACCGGAACTGAGGGCTGCCGACCGCCTGGCCGAGCTTGATTATCTGCAGCAAACCAGAACGGCAACGCTCCTGCAGAAAATTCCTTCGGTTATTGACCTGCAGATCCAAAGCGGCATTATCCGTAATCGATCGGCCATGTTCACCATCGGTCTTAACCATCTCCAGGATATTATTCGATATCTGCAAAACGATGCGATCAGCATCGACTCTCCCGCCCGCAGTGGACAGCAGGGGCAGCATTATCAGGCCGAGCTTAACCTGCTCAAAAATGACTATAAGGTAACAATCATTCTTCCCCGTACCCTGGCCAATAACCGCCGGCTCCTGCAGTTGACCAGACTGGACCACATCTTTCCAATCGCCGAGCGGCAGTCTGAAATCCCCTGGTTGAATTAAGCAGGCTGGTCCATTGCCGTCGGTTGACTGGCCCCGCCCTTTGCTGTCCTTTGTTGTCGGACAATTTTCCGATAAAAGTGGAACTCCTCGGCTACCGCTGTCTTCTTCCTCTTCCGCAAACGTCAGTACCTTTCTCTTGTTAAGAGGCTCGTCGTCTGGCATAGACTTTGCATTGATATAAGTAGGTCCGGTGCAGATGCTATGTCTTCTGTGTTTGCCTGTGCACCGGATGTAAAGGTAGGATGAAAAGCAAACCTCAATAACATTCAAGGAGAATCACCATGAAAAAAAGAACACTTTCACTGGTGGCAATGATGGCAACGCTGGCTCTGACCAGTCCTCTTTATGCCACCGGCAATAATCAGAGCAACACAACCATGATGAATCAAGGCCAGGAAATGCAAGTCGGTCAAAATCATTCCTTATCGGCCGAAAAACTCGTAGGGATGACCATTGAATCGAAAGACGGTGAGAATATCGGTGAGATTCAGGATCTGAAGATCGATACCAGCACCGGCCGCATTAACTATATCACCGTTCAGGTGGGCGGAGTGCTGGGCATAGGTGGCAAAGACGGCGTCGCCGTACCTCTTGAGGCGTTCCGCTTTGCCGATGACAAGGCCATTCTGACCGTCGATCAAAGTAAATTAAACGATGTGCCGGACCGGGCCAATATGACCGAGGCTGACTTTCAGCGTGGTCTTGAAAGCCACTACGGCGTTTCTCCCGCCTGGCGAGACAACCGAATCGATGCTTCGCCGCAAGGGAGCACCGGGATCAACCCGGGTGATACGAACAGTATGATGGAGAATAGCAATAGCAAGGATAAGTCCAATCATATGAACAATTTGGATAATCAACAGCATAAGAAAATGGCTCCCCTGAGTGACACCAGCGATAATCAGAAGAGTCAGTAACAGCAAGGTATAAGCAGACGTCTAGCTGCTCATTGTCCATTTGAGGCGCCTGAGGCAGGAGATTGCCGTAAGGTACATATAAGGATATCTGATAAGCGAGAGTTATCAGAACAGCAAGCCGGTCGGAACGTGACACTGCAGAGAGTGGTGCCGGTTCGATCGGCTATTTTTTTTTCTTCCCCGTTTTTTTGTGTCTCGCGGATATGGCCATCAGCCAGCCGGCAAGCAGAGCGCTGAAAAAAAGCGGTTTTATGCCATATTCGACCAGGTGTTTGCCGATCTGGATAAATCCGGGTTTGGCGTTGATAATCTCCTCGGCCAGGATAAGTACCGAAGCACTGAGCCATGCGCCGATCTCGGGTACCCATTGCCACACAACATCACCGGCCAGCCAGGCAGCCGTCAAGCCGCCGAAATACAAGCCGACAACGAACATCCACTCCCAGTCGATTTTGGGTGGATGTTTCTGGTAGTAGGGTTTTTCCCGCACCTTCGGCCCGCGCACGGCCTCTTCAACTGGGGATATTGAGAATAAAGGCCTGGTCATCCGGGTCGTGAGCCATCGCCTCCATGGGAATGACAAAATACTTCTCGCCCAGGCCGAGGAAGCCGCCAAAGGATAATACCGCATAGGTGACCCGGGTGGAGAGGAGATTGATCATCAGATTTTCAATGGTGCCGAGATCTTCTCCCGCGGTATTAAACAAACATTTCACTCCCGGATATTGGGCCAGATCATCACCGTTCATACCCGGCATAACCACATCGGGCAGGAGCAGATCGAAAGTACCGGCATATTCTTCAGTAACCAGCAGCGCCTCCTCGGCATTGTTAGCTTTGACGATGGCATAGCCTTGAAGTTCAAGCAGTCGGGCGACCATCTCCAGGATGATGGGTTCGTCATCGACCAGCAACATAGTCTCTTTGGCAGAAATATGCGTCGGTGCCTTAAGCCTCGTGGCCATGTTTGCCGACGTTTTCTGTGCTTTCTCTCGGTATCTGGGCAAAAAGATAGTGAAAATAGTACCCTGCCCAAGGGTGCTTGCAACCTCGATATGGCCTCCATTCTGTTTTACCGCCTGGTGCACCGTCGCCAGACCAAGGCCACGTCCGGTCCCATTTTTTTGGCATTCCTGGGTTGGCCTTGTTTGTCTGTAAAAATTGCCCTTGAACGAGGCCGAACCTGCTGCTCCGGTTGCACTATCCGGGTAATTTTTTGTCGACTGGTTGCAGTTGTCATGTCTTCACCTGTCTCAATGGATCCGTGTCCGGCGGCACCGGACAATTTGCGTAACTGGCCTGGTCAACCGTTCGTTCGCATGGGAACCAGTGGGTCATCCAGGTTTGTCACTGGTGTTTAGGCAAGAAGTAATCCAGCAAATCTGCAAGGCGTAGCTTAAATTACCGGGAATACTGTATTGACCTCAGAATTATCCGTTCGTACTTATAAAAAATGGATTTGTGAAAAATGTATATCTTCGGAGACAGCAATGCATGAATTTATTATCGCCCATTTTGCCCAGTGGCATGATCAACTGGCCATTTTAATCGATGTCGTGGTCGCCATGGTGCTGGGTGGGCTTATTGGTGTCGAACGTGAGTTTGCTCATAAACCAGCCGGTTTTCGGACCCATACCCTGGTCGCCGGTGCAGCGGCGCTGCTGGTTGGCTTGTCCGATATCCTGCTTGAGCGTTTTTCTGTCGAGATATACAGCGGCATCCTCCGCACCGATCCGATCCGCATTGTTGAGGCGATCATCACGGGTATCAGCTTTCTTGGCGCCGGGACCATCTTTCGCTCGCATAATGATCAGTCGGTTGAAGGGCTAACAACCGCAGCATCCATTTTGATCGCCGGTGTTATCGGCATTTCCGTGGCGCTGGAACAATTTGTTCTGGCGGTAGGCGTTACTGTGTTCTGCCTGTTTGTCCTGCGCATTGTCAAGAAACTGCAGCAGCGGGTGCAAAATTCTGAGGATGACAAAGGATAATTGCGTTGTGTTTATGCCCATGGCTAAGGGGGCTTTACTGGTGTAGGGCAGATCGCTGGTGGCGTCGAGGACAAGAAATCGCATACGGCAACCAGGGCTTCATGACCAAAACCATGGAAAAAGTCGACGGCGTGCAGGGTTCCACCAGGCAGATTGAAGGGAAAGAGCTCAAAACCGACGGCGAGCCCGACCAACACCATAAGGCTTGACGACTCGAGGTGGATTTTTTTCCTGGTAAAAAGAATCAGCGCCGCGCCGGTCAGGGCTAAAACAGCTATGGCATGAACGTTTGGCGGGGAAGGTATGGTCATAGCGCAATCAAAGGTTTTTACGACACCATCAATAAGAGGTTCTGGATTTTTAACCGCAAGCACATTATTTTAAGCAGGACACTGGTATTCTTGCCATTATGATACTATTTCCACATGAGAGGAACGAATCGATGGATGTTCTTCGCTCCGCTTCTTCGGCCATATTTCCCCGTATTTCGTCTACAGCAGGTGTCTGCCCGCAGGAGGCGCATGCGTTGCAGGAGCATTATATAAAGGTACACCGATGGTCATGACAAGATATGATAGAAGATTTTGTAGTGTCCTGTTGCTGTTCTTCCTTCTTACCGCTGGATGTCGCTTGGGTGAAGAGTGGCAAGGGAGACGCCCTGTGGTGAATATAACCATGGCCGTCTCAAAAGTCGCCTCTTCCACACTTATTGCCGTTGCCGATGAGAAAGGGTTTTTTAAAGAGCAGGGGATCCACGCCGTCATTGATATTTATCCCTCCGGTCGGGAAGCACTGGAAGCAGTGAGTGCGGGTAAAGCCCAGGTAGCGACGGTGGCCGATATCGCTTTTGCGGCAAAGATGCCGCAACAGCCTTCGCTGCGCGTTTTAGCCTCGATCGGCACCACCATCGGCAGCAGCTGGGATTCTTTTGGGTTCAAATCAAGGAATTCGACATGGTAGCGCCACACCGGGGCATTGTGCTTCGAATCGACAACCTGCTGCCGTTCCTTTACCCGGCTTTGCGAATCGTATGTATTCAACTTATTGCGCAAATTTTTTCCTGGGAGAGAGTTGAACGTCTGCATCGGCCATTTCCTGTTTGGGCCATTAAAATCTACTGGAATAAAATAGCTATCAGGACGAATATGAACAATAGGGTAGAATATGGACAATAGGGTAAATTGAGGAAAAAATCTGGTAGAAAAAATACCTATTCCGTCGGGCTTATAACATGCATGGCCTTTATCTCCCCTCCTGAAAATGACTGATTGAGGCTAAAATTTTTTCGGCATCGAGGAGGATGGTCCAAAAATTCTCCGACTCGCCCAGATCGACCTTGGCCAGATAATAGAGGATGCTTAGATAGGCTCGGGCCCGAAATAACTGCACCTGTTGCCGGAAATCTTGCGGCAGTTCCTCCACTTCGCTTAAGTAGGTATCGAGGAAAAGCTGCGGCGGAGCCTTACGCCGAATCTGCCGATTGTTATAAAACATATTGTCATACTGGGCCAAAAATGTGCCGACGTCAAAGGCCTGCGGCGCGACATAAGAGCTGTCGAAATCAATGACAAAAATGCAAGCCTCTCCTTGGTGTTCGTCATCGTAGAAGATATTTTTCAAGTGAAAATCGCCATGGACCTGGACCTGCCATTCCGGCTGGGTCTGTATCAGCCGCAGCTCGTTTTCCACAATAAAATCGCACATCCCCTGGACCCGCTGTCGATGAGGGTTGTCACGCTCGTGCAGACCTTTGACATACCAGTTCAGGCGCTCCGGCTCAAGACCTATGAATTCTTCGGTCTTCGTCACCTGTAGGCCCAGACTATGCAGTCTTGCCAGCCAGGTGGCGGCCATCTTCAGGGCTTTTCCAGCGCGCTCCGCGTCACTTTCCAGTAATACGGTAAAAAGCTCTTTGCCGGCAGCCTTTTCTTCAATGAGAATTTTATGCTGCGCATCCCCGGCGAGCGGCTCGGGTACCCGGCAGGTCCCCCGGTCAAAGCCATTATGGCGGATCGCCGTCATAATCCGGTAGGCTCGGTCACCGCCCTGCCAGGCCTCATTTTGTTCGTATTCCTTGACGATAAAGGTCTTGGGGTTTTTATGGCGCGAGCCGACCGCCAGTTCGCGTACCCTGGTACTGGTGGTTCCTGATCGACGCACCTCGGTAAAATCCGGGTGGCAGCGGCCGGCTTTAATCTCCACGGCAAAGTCCTCGATGGTTTCGACCGGATGTTCAAACACAGTAGGGTACGTCCCGACATAGGACAACGCATGCGCATCGGTACCGGCAGTGGCGGTAAATTTGCCCTGATGCCAGTCGTTTACCGCCCGATGGGTTTCGGTGAAGGTATGATTTGAGTTTAAAATCTCGATGGCATCAAAACGTGGATCACGCAATTGATCCTCCTGGGGGTTGCCGCCCAGGCGGTAAGGATGGGCCCAGACCAGGGCTGCCTGGGGACAAGCCTGACGAATTTGCGTGATCTCTGTTCCTTTAGGGAAAAGGCGGTCAGCCCCGTAAACTAAAACATCTTTATGTTCGGCGGTGGTTGTCTCCTGGCCGGAGAGTACCAGAAAATGGTCGGGAACCCCAGCTGCCGTCTTGACTGCAGCCAGTTCTTCGGCGGGCCAGAGATAATGATGATCTGTCAGAACGATGCCGTCCATGCCCACCTCAAAAGCGCGGGCGATGAGATCGGCGGCACTGACGAAGCTGCACGATGATTTTTCGCTGGTATGACAATGGATTTCGAGTAACATGCGATGAACCTCTTCGAGAAAGCCTGTAGTGATAAAACGCTTCAATGGACCGGTAAAACCAGGTGGTTTGCACACTGTAAAGCTGTCTAAGGAGAAATCAATAGGCCGCCCGGTGGCGCCGGATTTAAATTTTTATCATGGCACGTAAATTGTAGAGAAACAGGTGTTCAGGCATCCGTTTTTTTATCTTTATCACCAAGGTAATGACAATATGCAACTTCTGGCCGGCTATCCCTATCCCCTGGGCGCGACTTTTGATGGTATTGGCACCAACTTTTCCCTGTTTTCCGAGATCGCCGAACGGGTCGAACTGTGCCTCTTCGACGAGGACAATAACGAAACGCGACTCGACCTTGAGGAGGTAACCGGCTACTGCTGGCATGGCTATCTGCGCGGGATAGGCCCTGGACATTGCTACGGCTACCGGGTTCACGGGCCCTGGGATCCTGCTGCCGGGCACCGGTGCAATCCGGCCAAGCTGCTGCTTGATCCCTATGCCAAGGCCCTCACCGGGCGCATCGAATGGAACGAGGCGATCTTTCCCTATGATTTTGCCAAGGGACCGGGGGAGAAAAGTGACAGTGACAGTTCCCCCTTTGTTCCCCGCTGCCTGGTCAACCAACCCTATTTTGACTGGGACGGTGACCGGCTGCTGCGTACCCCCTGGCGGGAGACCATCATCTATGAGACCCATGTGAAGGGTCTGACCATGACTCACCCGGATGTTCCCGAAGGGCTGCGGGGCACCTACGCCGGTCTGGCCCATCCGGCAATCATCAACTATCTGAGTCAGCTGGGTATAACTGCGGTCGAATTACTGCCTATTCATCAGTTTATTCACGATAATCATCTGATTGAAAAAGACCTGCGCAATTATTGGGGATATAACAGCATCAGTTACTTTGCCCCCCATGATGAATACGTCTCGGACCTTCAGGCCGGCGGCGCGGTAGCCGAATTTAAACAGATGGTCAAGTCCCTGCACAAGGCCGGTATCGAGGTCATTCTCGACGTGGTCTACAATCATACCGCCGAAGGCAATCATCTGGGGCCCATGCTCTGTCTCAAGGGAATCGACAACTCCTACTACTATCGCGTGACCGAGGATAAAAGTTTTTATATGGATTATACCGGTTGCGGCAACAGTCTCAATATGCGCAATCCCCATGTCCTGCAGCTGGTCATGGATTCGCTGCGTTATTGGATTCTTGAGATGCATGTCGACGGCTTCCGCTTTGATCTGGCGGCGACCCTTGCCCGCGAACTGCATGATGTCGACAAGCTGTCGGCGTTTTTCGATATTATCCAGCAGGATCCGGTCATCAATCAGGTCAAGTTGATTGCCGAACCCTGGGATATTGGTGAAGGTGGTTATCAGGTGGGCAATTTTCCGCCGGTATGGGCGGAATGGAACGGTAAATACCGCGACTGTATCCGCGACTTCGTCAAAGGAGAGGGGAGAGCCCTCCAGGAGTTTGCCTCCCGCTTTACCGGCAGTTCGGATCTCTATGCCAATAGCTCGAGACTGCCCTTTGCCAGTATCAACTTCGTTACCGCCCATGATGGCTTTACCCTGCGCGATCTGGTGAGCTACAACGACAAGCATAATCAGGCCAACGGCGAGGACAATAACGATGGCGCTGACGGCAACCGTTCATGGAACTGCGGCGCCGAAGGGGAGACCGACGATGTCGCGATAGTCCGGTTGCGGCAGCGACAGGTGCGCAATTTCCTGACAACCCTGCTGCTGTCGCAGGGCGTGCCGATGCTTTTGGGCGGCGATGAGTTCGGTCGGACTCAGCAGGGCAACAACAACACCTACTGTCAGGATAATGCTCTCTCCTGGTATAATTGGGAGTCCATTGACGAAGACTTGCTGAAGTTTTGCCGGACCCTGATTCAGTTTCGTAAAGACCATCCAACATTTTGCCGCCGTGGCTGGTTTCAGGGCAAGCCGATCCGCGGCAGTGAGACCAGGGATATCGCCTGGTTTACCAGTAAAGGTGAGGAGATGACCGAGGACGACTGGCACAGCGATGACAGCCAGACCCTTGGAGTCTTTCTCAATGGCGATATCCAGAAACCCAGTCGGCACCGAGAAGCAATGAGCGATGATGATTTTTATCTCCTCATCAACGTCTGGCATGAGCCGGTGAGCTGTGATCTGCCTGATGAGATATGGGGCGCCAGATGGGCGCTGGTCTTTGATACTGTTAACGGCTGGGCGGAAGAGGAAAAACAATTCTATGCCGCCGGCGATACAGTTGATATTGAGAGTCGGTCTTGGACTGTCCTGAAAGCGGGGAGAAGAAAGTAGCGGTCTAAGGGGCCTGCCTGTCCACTTTGGCAGGACTGTTTGTCCGGTAATGCCGGAAACTTTATTGTATCGGCGTAAAATGGTGCTTCAGCGGGAGCAGGTATCGGCAGGCTTGGCCGCTCATGCCGGTGCTGGCAGGGTGCGCAATAATTCCTTCATGTCGACCGGTTTACAGAAAAAATAATCGGCCCCGTTGTCCAGGGCCTGCTCTTTGCTTTCTTCCCCACAATAGCCGGTCATCATGATAAGAAGGGTTTCCGGTTTGATTTTTTTGGCATGGCGCACCACCGCATGGCCATCCACCTTGCCCATCTTCAAATCGGTAATAACCGCTCGAAAATTCTCTTTATTGAGGGCCGCCAAAGCCTCCTCGCCATTAATGGCGAAGGTGGCATCGAAGCCGTGAATCTCAAGAAAGGTCGTGAACAATTCGCAGATTGTCCTATCATCGTCAACAACGAGTATTTTAGTCCGCGTCATAATGGTTCACTGTCATATGGTAATATGTCGGAGATAGATCGTACAAGGCAACAGGCTTTCTGGGTATGCTTCAGAGGCCTATTGCCATTATTGTATTAATGCCCCAGTTGAGCATGCGGCCGGGAAGTAGCTAACAACGGCTTCTCCATCAAGGAGACCACATTGGTGGCAATTGGCCCTTTCTGGCCCTGGGTGATATCGAAGGTGACCGATTCTCCTTCACTGAGCGAACGGAATCCCTGGGCCTTGATGGAACTATGATGGACAAATAGGTCCTTGTCTCCCTCGCGCTCGATAAACCCATAGCCTTTAGCCTGACTAAACCATTTTACTTTACCCTCGGCCATTGCAAATCTCCTTATAGTTGTGATATTTCCCTCTTAATGGGAGGTACTTACTGCTTGGGAAGACAGCTGGTACGCCAGCAGCAGCCCTGTTGATCGCATTCGGTTTTCGTCCGGTAGGAGCGCAGAATGCTCATTTCGTCATCCACTCGCCCACTTGGTTTTGTTACTGGTGTAGTGTGCCATCAATATCGCTGTTTGGCTAGGTTATCAAATCAGGAACAAAATGGTGAGGTCGACTACCCACTCCGGCAGGTAGGAAAAAGAGCGGGAGAGAAGGATTGCAACTGTAAGTTTTATGAAGGCCGGATGGAGAACGATCAAAAAAGGAGCAATACGGCATTTAATCTGTAAAAATACCTGATTCACCCCATATGTTTTCGCGATAGTCGTGCACATGGTAACCGATAGGAGAGAGGCACGGACAAGAAACATCTATAGCACCACCATCTGTGTCTCTGGCTAACAATCTAAAATTATGGAGGTTATTATGATAGGCTGGGCTGTTACCTTTTTTATTATCGCATTGATCGCGGGCGTCCTGGGATTTACTGGAATCGCCGGTACCGCCGCCAATATTGCCTGGATACTGTTTGTTATCGGTTTGATCCTGGCGGTAGTCTTTCTGGTCATGGGACGTCGTCCCCGAGTCTGATCCAAGAATCAACCCATATGAGAGGAGAGTATGGAAATGCGTAAAAAGAAAACGCTTGCGTTGCTGTTTCTCTTTTTGGCCCTCGTTGGTTTTCTCTCCGGATGTAACACTATGTCCGGAGTGGGGGAGGATGTCGAATCGGCCGGTGGAGCAATTGAACACTCCGCTGAAAAGAATAAGTCATATTAAAAACTCGATACTTTGAACGAAACAGTTTTGCAGGTCTCATTTGCAATAAATGAGGCAGGTCGGCCGGTGGAGCAGGGTCTCGCGGTCGACCTGCCGTTTACCCTATCTTACGGAGAAAGAGGTTTATCACTATGAAAAAAAAATATTTAGCGACGATCTTTTGTGCGACGACTCTTGCCCTCAGCCTGGTTTCTTTTGGCTGTGACAGGCAAGGACCGGCAGAAAAGGCGGGGGAAAAGATTGATAAATCGGTTGAGGCTACAAATGATGCAGCCGATCGGGCCGCCGACAAAATCACCGGCGACGGTCCGGCGGAAAATGCCGGAGAAAAAATCGATCAGACCGTGCAACCAAAGAACTGAGAAGCACATAAGATTGGAAGATGGATAATGGACAACAAACTTGCATAGAACAACTGCTTTAGATCGCCACCAGAAGTACAGGACAAGCTCAGGAAAAAAGAATCCGGAAAAATCAAATCACTTATCAAGCTCGAAAAGAAGCTGGAAAAACTGGCTTGCGCAACGCTCTCTCGCTCAGATCCTGGATTGGTTCGACTGCATTGAAACCACAAAGGTACAGACTGTCATGGGCAGCTATCGATGGTCCACCGAATCAGTGGCCAGAGACAGGCTGCTCTTGAAGTACTTGGGAGTGGATACTAAATAGTGTACGCTTTAACCTCCTTTCAGGATAGTATGAGCGAGTGAAAAGATGGCGCCAAACCTGTCCGCAGGTTGGCGCCATTTTTCTTTCCTGCTTGCGGGATCGTTACGGCGCCAGTTGCTGTAGCGCGGCAGGGGTATTAATGTCCGCCCAAAAGAAAATGACGGATTGAGCTTCAGCTCTCTCCGTCATTCATTTGCTTTAAGTGTGCGCGGGATATTTAGACTGGAGGACGTCTTCGGCCAAAAATCATAAAGACAACCGCCAGAATAAGTCCAACGACAAATAAGATCCACGCGATGTTCGCAGCGGTACCAGCTATTCCGGTAAATCCCAGGACGCCGGCGATTAGTGCAATAATGAAAAAAGTAACAGCCCAGCCTATCATAATGAACCTCCATTTTTCAGATGAATAGTCTGAGGCACGGATTCTCTTCTCATCCATGTCCTCTCCTGCTTGTTACTATGCGCATTCTGGTGGTTAAAGAACATGGGGTAAATTATGTATTTTTGACCGCCACTGAATGCGGCAATAAAGCTGCTGCCCCCAAAGAGCGGAGCAAGAGCAAAGCAGGACAATGCGAGTGCAATAACCGGGAGCTGCAGCCAGATGCCATTGATCAACTTCAAGTGAGCACAGAGGTTGAGCAGATAACTACCGACAATTCTTCTTGAGAACATGCAGATCGGCATTGGCTGCATCACTGAAAAGAACCATCGCAAGGGTTACTTCCGGAAGCATCCCGGCACCTTCGCCTTGGATTTTAAAATGGAGGATATCTAAGCCAAGCGGCCCTGCAAGCAGGCCAAACAGGCTGAAAATGATGGCCCCACTGAATGGCGTACGATCAAAACCGCCGCTTGTTATGCTGTAAAGGAAAGTGAAGACGGCTAATATTGCCAGGTTATTGTAAATTTCCATTGGGCATCCAGGGGATAATTTCATTTCATTTTTTTTTCTGCTGTCCTTGCTTTTCATCTTGCCATATTTTTTCTGACCGGCAATCTTAGTGATAAAAGCAACGAAGAGTCCTGTCCCAATGATGAGATAGAGAATGGTGAAAATATTTGATATAGGCCCGGTTGGATGGAGATCTCCGTAGCCAACCGTGGGCAAGAGTCATAACGCAGAAATATACTGAATCAATGATCCCCCAACCTTCTGTGGAAGAATAGAAGAAAACGCCGCAAATGATTAAGCTTACGAGTTAAATAAAAATTGCTCGAAACTCAGAATCCTTGAGGCCTCGATAAAATGGAACTATAAATTCCAGCAGAGTCAGTAAGAAAGAAGTCATTGTATATTCAAGGTTTTTCTTTATTCGGGTTCTGCTCAAGACTCCTCTTATATATGCTTTATCCGAGGTAATCGAAAAATTCTTTTGGTGCTTTTAATTCTTTTTTCGAGTTTCACCCAAGCATTTTTAGTATTTTTTTGCAATGCCAATGACTGGTAAGTAAAAGGTAATAGTTAGGAAAAATTCAATAGCGAACGATGTTTAACTTAGGAAAACGTTCAACCGACGGGCCCAAAAAATAGTTGCATTATACCCAGTAGCTTCTTACCACTGTATTCTAAGATATGAACAATATAAGGATAATCCGATTGAATTTTTGCTTTCGTCTATTGAGATGACCATAAATTTATACTTTTGGAGGGAAACTATGCCTAAGCTCAACTTTGATACACTTGTAAAAAGTCTCCATTCACAATGATGGTTCACACCAAAGGAAGCAGCTTTCTCAACAAGGGGGGGATATGTCGACAACAATTCTGATATTAGGTGCTTTTGACGTCAAAGGTGAGGAGTATGCATTTGTTCGGACACAGATTGAAAACCAGGGTTGTACAGTCCTGACGATGAATTTCGGGACCATGGGCAGCACAGAACTTTTTCCCGTGGACATTGAAAATGAGACGGTGGCCAAAGCGGGTGGCGCAGATATTAAACAACTTGTTACCGGCAATGATCGAGGAAAAGCCATGGCTGTAATGGCTGCAGGAGCCGTATTCATCACCCAGCAACTGTTTCTCGATGGAAAAATAGATGGGGTTTTTGGCATGGGCGGTACCGGCGGCACCAGCGTCATCGCCAAAGCAATGCGGGCCTTGCCGATCGGTTTCCCGAAGGTGTTGATTTCTACCGTTGCTTCCGGTGACACCACGATTATTACGGGGGTAAAGGATATCACCATGATCCCTTCCATCGTCGATGTGGCGGGTTTAAATCCGATCAGCGAGAAAGTTTTTAAAGAAGGCGTCGGTGCTATCTGCGGTATGGCAAAAATGGATTACACGCCTTCTATAGAGCAAAAAACGGTTATTGCCGCAACCATGTTTGGCAATACCACTGATTGTGTTAACATGTGCCGCGAATCGCTTGTCGGCAAAGGGTTTGAAGTGCTGGTCTTCCATTGTACAGGGACAGGAGGCAAGACCATGGAAAGTCTGGTGGCTGATGGTTTTGTTTCAGCGGTTCTGGACATCACCACGACCGAGTGGGCAGATCAACTCTGTGGTGGTGTGTTCGATGCGGGACCGGATCGTCTGTCTGCGCCCGGAAAAGCCGGCATTCCGCACCTCATAGTTCCCGGGTGTGTCGATATGGCAAATTTCGGACCTGTGGCAACGGTTCCAGCGAAGTACAAAGGTCGCAATTTATACGAATGGAACCCTAATGTGACGCTGATGCGCACCAACGTTGAAGAAAATGCGACAATGGGTGAAATATTTGCCAGGAAAGCCAACGAAGCAAAGGGTCCTGTGGCCTTTCTACTTCCGCTGAAAGGTGTGTCAATTCTGGACAGTGAAGGGGAAAAGTTCTGGTGGCCCGAGGCAGATGCGGCAATGTTTGCGGCTCTGAAAAAACACCTTAATCCAGGTATAGAGGTGGTCGAGATTGATGCGAATATCAACGATAAGCATTTTGCGGCCACCGCTGTTGAAATGATGCTAAAACTCATGAACAAATAAAGCAGACTAAACTCACGAAAGGAGACTATCCAATGGCATTTACAAGAGAAGAAGTGCGGGCCAGACTGCAGAAGAGTATCGATGCCGGTGTACCTATCGTCGGTGGTGGTGCAGGTACTGGAATTTCCGCTAAATTTGAAGAGGTCGGCGGCGTTGACCTGCTGGTAATCTACAATTCAGGGCGTTTTCGCATGGCCGGGCGCGGTTCCCTGGCGGGCTGTATGCCATATGGTGATGCCAATGCAATTGTCATGGAGATGGCCAATGAGGTACTGCCGGTAGTCAAGAATACGCCGGTCCTGGCAGGAGTCTGCGGTACCGACCCATTTCGAGTTATGGAGGTATTCTTAAAGCAGGTAAAGGAAGCCGGATTTTCAGGTGTCCAGAACTTTCCGACAGTTGGCCTTTGTGACGGCCAGTTCCGTCAGAATCTGGAAGAGACTGGTATGGGCTATGGACTGGAAGTGGATATGATCCGAAAAGCGAGCAGTTTGGGCTTATTTACTACACCATACGTGTTTAATGTGGATGAGGCGCAGGCCATGGCAAAAGCGGGGGCTGATGTTGTTGTTGCCCATCTCGGCCTGACCACCAAGGGAGCTATTGGCGCAAGCACGGCGTATACCATCGAGAATGCCCCAGCCAAGGTGCAGGAGCTCTGTGATGCGGCAAAAAAAGTTAATCCCAAAGTCATCTGTCTCTGTCATGGTGGTCCGATATCCATGCCTGAAGATGCCGAGTATGTCTTGCATAACACTGAGGGTGTGCATGGTTTCTATGGTGCTTCCAGCATGGAACGGTTGCCGACAGAGATTGCCATCACCGAGCAGATGCGGAAATTTAAAGCTATCAGGTTTAAATGATTTTACGAATACACCTTATCCGCTACAGACTTTTTTAAAAGTGATCCAGTGCATAGAAGCGCTTTTTTTTTGTGCGGCAATCCGTCGTTTGAGGTTATAGGCGGTGGGCGTTTCGTCCGGCAGGTATAAATGCAACCGGCTGTCGGACGACCAATACCACCGCTTGATTTTAGCGTCCCGACGGTTATCATCCATCGTTTTCCCATTTTCAAACTTATAGTGCATGAAACAAATGCCAGCCTTATGTCGTTTACCAAACTGGGCTGCAAAATGAGGTAATCTCGTTGTAACCACTGATAATCAGTGAAAAGAAGCAATGGGCTGTTGTTTACTGTTGACAGTGCTAACCATTATCAGAGAGTAATTCAGATATTATAGGTTACAGGATGATAAAAATCGGCTTGGGACAGGTGGAAGGCAGTGATACAGGACTGGTAACAGACACCATTATCACGGCATGCCGGAAACAGATAGGCGCAGATCAACCGAAAGCGGGTCTGGTATTCGCAGGCCCGAACTTCGACCATAGTTTGATTCTGGAAAGGATCTGCGACGCGTTTCCGGGCATGGTAGTTGTGGGGTGCACAAGCTCCGGCGACTGCACTTCGGCATATGGGTTCAGTGACGATTCCGTCTCATTGATGGTTATCTGCTGCGACAACATGGAGTTCGGAGTGGGACTTGGAAGAGATCTCTCCCTTGACTGCCGTGGCGCCGTCGATGGTGCATTTTCTGCGGCACGTAGCGCACTGTCTGAAGACCCTTCGCTCTGCCTTGCTTTCCCACCCGGTCAGGGGGTTATACTTGAGCCGGTCCTCGAATATCTTAATACGAAACTGGGAACAGGATGTCCGGTTTTCGGCGGTGCGGCCGGGACGCTCTTAACCGACACCGACAGCGCAGAGATATTGCAGTTTTGCAATCGTGAGGTGGTAAATGATGCCTTGCCTTTGCTGCTGATCTCAGGTCCGATACGTTATGATTTTGCCATCGCCAATAGCTGGCGGCCGCTGGGAAAAAAAGTCGAGGTCACCTGGGCGGAGGGAGCGCTGGTACACACCATTGACGGGATGAGTGCGGTTGATTTCTACAGAAGCTATCTTGGCTACCATGAGCAACCGACACGAGAGTTTATACTGGCGGTGTATGAACCAGGGGCAAGTGGCTTTTATCTCTTTTCTCCTATTGAATATTACGACAGCGGCGCGATACGGTTTAACGGCCTTATCCCGAATGGTTCGAAGGTACAGCTTACCGAAGTCATCCGGGAAGACCTGATTACAAACACCAGAACGACCTCGGAACAGTTGAATTCTGCTGATCGCGACTGGCAGCCAGCGTTTGCACTCACTTTTTCCTGCACATACAGGAAGGAGGTGCTCGGCACTTCGGCACAAGAAGAGTTGAATGTACTGCGGGAAGCTTTTCTGCCGGGACTCCCCGTGATGGGCTTTTACAGTTTCGCTGAGATCGCACCGCTGACAGCGGGAGGCCCGAGCAAGGCCCAGGGGGCAACTCTTGTTCTTCTGCTCATCGGGCCAGGGCCGGAGGATGGGTATATTGCAAGAACGGTTGACCTGCAAGAAAATGGTAGAGCAATGTGCGCTACGCCGCTCTGTGAGATCGAGTATATCAAACGCAAATATCATCGCTCGGAAGCCTACCGAAAACGGCTGGAATTGTTGAAGGAGGCCAACGCCCAGATGTATCGCCGGATCATGTCCGACATGACGGAGGCAAGAAGAAAACTCGCTGAGCAGGAAAAGGCGCTTAAAAAGAGTGAAGAGAAATTTCGCAGAATCGTTCAGACTACGGGCGAAGGGTTTGTTCTCATAAATGAGGCCATGCGGATCATCGATACCAATGATGCTTTCTGCAGCATGGTTGGCCGGAGCCGGGGCGAGGTGATCGATTCGTTGCTCCTGGAGTTTTACACTGAGGAGTTCCAGCAGTTTATCGCCAGCACCGGTGGCCGGCTGTTGGCCGAAGATGACCGCAAGGTTGAAGGGACTTTGCGAAAGAGGAATGGACAGATGTTCCCTGTATTGATCCACGGTAATCCACTTCATGACGATCAGGGCGCTCTCATCGGCCAGATGGCCTTTATCACCGATTTGACCGAACAGAAGAAAGCTCTTGTCCTGGCCGGTGAGGTACAGAGAAGCCTGCTGCCTAAGGAAAGCCCCAAAATAAACGGCCTTGATATTGCCGGGAGAAATGTCTCCTGTGAGGAGGTGGGTGGTGATTATTATGATTTTTTCTTCCGGCACGAGGGCACAGGCTCTTCCTTTAGTGTGGCTGTGGGAGATATAACCGGCCATGGCGTTGACGCCGCGCTGCTAATGTCCTCAGCCCGTGCTTTTTTGCGTATGCATGTTTCGCAGGATGAATCGATTGCCGAAATTGTCGGATCGATGAACAATCATCTGGCGGTAGATGTGATGGAATCCGGCAGATTTATGACGCTCCTCTATCTCAGTATCAGCTCGGATCTGAAAAGCCTTGAGTGGGTGAGGGCCGGCCATGACCCGGGCCTCATCTATGATCCTGTGACAGATGAGTTTGCTGAGTTGATGGGACCCGGAATGGCTCTCGGTGTTGAACCCGATTATCTGTTCACTGGTAATCGCATGAAAGGTCTCCACGACGGTCAGGTTATCGCCATCGGCACCGACGGGGTATGGGAGACCCGGAATATCAATGGCGAGATGTTTGGCAAAGAGCGGTTTAAGGCGTTGCTGCGACACTATGCCGACCGGCCGACTGTCGTGATTTTGGACATGGTTTTCACCACTCTCAAAGAATTTCGGGCGGGCAGAAAAGCTGACGATGATATTACGCTGGTGCTGGTGAAAGTACAGAAGCGCAAGTAATCGGCTCAGCCTCACCAGAAGCGCAGAGGGCTGTTGTTGTCGTTCAGGACCGGCAAACGATAGCCCATGGCCGAACTGCCTTCATCCGATCTCTCAAGGCAATTCCGACATGAAATGAACCTGGCTTCCACTTCAATCAGCTGGTGCCGATAGTCAATCCAGCCAACGAAGCTCTGGTCCGCCTCAGAGCATATTATCGTCCCAAGATCCCGGCTTCATTGCATTATTGTCACTGACCCAGTGGCCTTTATTGATTTTTATTGGGCAAACTCCCTTTTTCATCAAAAGTAATTGAAAGTAATTGTGACAACGTGTAACACTCATCGCGTGTAGGCAAACGCCAATCATCAAATCCACCAATTTGCAGACTGTTCGCGTAAGCATCAGCTTCCTGCCAATTAGAAATCGTCTTGCTTTTTTTTATCGCAACGTATCCCGGTTACCAAATTGCTTTTGCCGAGACGATCAAGAAACACGTAAAACTTCCTGTCATGGCGGTGGGAATGATAGATTCCCCTGAATGAGCTGAAGAAACGTTGAGAAATGGCCGCGCAGATTTCATTGGCTTGGGACGTGGATTGCTGTGTACTCCTTATTGGCCGCTTGGCTATGCCAAAACCTTTGGTGAAGACATCGCTTGGCCAATTCAATATCAGAGAGCTAAGAGTTCGTGAGACTCTCAGGCAACGAGATCGGGCTACCGAAAAAGGCTGTCAACGTATAGAGATGGCATACTAATTGCTAGTTTTTTATAAATCCCTTGCAAAATGAATGAGGCTCTCACAGGGGAATGAAAGCAAGCTGAGTTAACCTTTAATTCGAAGAGGAGGCAGTTATGAAAAAGGATGACAATAAGTCTACTGCAAGCCAAAAGAATACGAATGACAAAGTTCTCGATCGTGATCAACCCGGACCGGTTTCTGTAGCACCTGAAGGGCAGGATAAACCGTCTTACACCCACAATGCCGATAAGAGCGAACCCCTCGATCCGAATTATGGGGGAGAAAAATCTCCCGATAAATCTTCCGGCAAAAAAAATGTCGAGGACGATGCACTGGACCGGGATAAGCCCGGGCCGGTGTCAGTGTCTCCTGAAGGCGAGGATAAACCTTCCTACACCCATAATACTAATAAGTAAGATTCTGAAAAGAAGAGTAAAAAATAACGTTTTTGCTTGAAACAGAGGTCTATAGAAAAAAGGATTTCAGCCGGCTGATACGCCCGGCTGAAATCCTGCATCCGATCCTTTTCCTCTATTTAGTGCAGATTTGGCATTACCCTGCTATGTCCTCTGATGCAGGACAATTTTCCGATAAAAGTGGAAACAGCTGAGAGTAACCAAATAAACTTACGGCTATTTTTCTTCCTGGTTCTTCTGGGTTTCGCGGATATGACCATAGTTGAGCAGGGCGACAAAAATGCTTCCCCCGACGATATTGCCGATAATAGCCACCACGACAAAGCGGATGACCTGCGGGATCGTAAAGTTATCGCTGATCAGGTAGGCGGTAAATATTTCCACCGAGCCGGCGATAGAGTGGTGCAGGCCGCCGATACCAATAAGAAAAGTGACGATATAGATTGAAGCCATCTGGCTCAGCGCCGAGGAGGTGGCCTTTATCAGCCAGGCTCCCAGTGCCATTAGCCAGCCGGCGAGCAGGGCGCTGAAAAAGAGCGGTTTTACTCCATAACTGACCAGGTGTTTGCCGATCTGGATAAAGCCTGGTTTGGCGTTGATAATCTCCTCGGCCAGGATAAGTACCCAAGCGCTGAGCAATGCGCCGATAAGATTGCCGAGGATGACGATAAACCATAGCCGAAGCAGTTTTTTTATACTGCCCCGGCGATCCAGTACCGGATAGACTGCGGTTGCTGTATGTTCGGTAAAAAGTTGGGTGCCGCTCATGATACACAGGACAAATCCCAGCGGATAGACCAATGCCGTTGCCAGGCGGGCGAAGTAAATCGGGTCCAACAGCAGCATCTGGCTTTCGGCAATAGCTACCGACATGGCGGTAAAGCCGAGAATAAGACCGGCGGCCATAGACGATAGAAGCAGAGATAAAAATGCTCGATTCTGCTGCTCTATCCCTTCCTCGATGGCTTTTTCCAGAATATCATCGGGGTGCCGCAGAGCCTGATCGGTGCGCTTGACAATGACCGATACATAATCTTCGTCTTCTTCCTGCCGTTCTTTTTCACGTTGCGTTTTCTCCATGAAACTCTCGCTGGGCTTATGGTATTTATGACACGGATTCGAGTATGAGTAAAAAGGCGATCATGATAATGGCCGCCGGGATAATAACCAGCCAGGGATTGCCGACCTTGAGCATATCGATCAAGGTCTTATCGCCGAACTCCCCGATATGCAATACCTTTTTCTCGAGTGTCGGATAGGCTGCAGCATATAAACCAGCCCCGATCATGATCCCGAACACCCCACCAACAAGTGCATCGAGGGCGCCATGACCAACGGCTCCCACCGAGGTGCCCGGACAATATCCCAGCAGAGCAAAGCCGACCCCAAAAAGCAGCGGTCCCGGCACAGTGGCGCCTAAAGAACCTTTCTTTTTATGCAGTGTAACCCAGCCGGCCTCGCGCATGGCATAGACCCCGAGCATGCCGGTGACTATCGCGGTCAGGATGACTTTTATCACCGTGAAATCCGTAAGCAGCAGCTGGCCTAAAATAACTTCATAATCACAGACGCCACCTTTTTGCAGCAGAAAGCCGAATAAAAAACCAAGAAGCAGGCCGATTCCATATTGGATACCTTTCTGGTCATGGAGTGTGTGCAGCATACCGGTCTCCTCAAATTTAATAAATAATCATCGCCATCAGGATACCGCCGATAAAAAAGCAGGCAACCGCCAGCCAGCTGGACAGGACCAGCTGCAGGGTGCCGCTGATCCCGTGGCCGCTGGTGCAGCCCCGTCCCCAGCGGGCCCCGAAACCGACACAGATACCGCCGATAAGAGCCACCGTAAGGCGCAGCAGGATGCTGGAACCAAAGGCATTGCGCCACATCTCGGGTGCCCATTGCCACACAATGTCATTGGCCAGCCAGGCAGCCGTCAAGCCGCCGAAAAACAGGCCGACAACGAACAACCATTCCCAGCCGATTGTGGGCGGATGCTTCTGGTAGTAGGGTTTTTCACGTACCTTTAGGCCGCGCACGGCCTCTTCGATCATTCCGGCACTCTTGGACAGGGCCGTTGATACCCCGATCGGATGATTGGCGAGTAAAAAAGCCAGCCAGGAAAGGATGCCGATACCGATGCCGACCAGATAAGGCGACCACACCCTGGCCGAAAGATATCCTTGTATCGTCGCTGTTAAGTCCATATATATGCTCCTGCTATTATGCTATCGTTTGATCATCTGACAGCCGACGCTCTCGCATGCCTCCATCGAACCAAGGCTGTCTTCCACATTCGCAAAGCCATGACGTTTGAGGATGGAGGCGGCGACGATCGCCCGGACACCGCTGCCGCAGAAGGTGACCACCGGTTTCTCGCGGTCTATCTCTTCGATGTGGTCCTGCAGCTCGCCAAGAAAGATATGGGTGGCTCCAACCAAATGGCCTTCTTCATATTCAGTGATTTTGCGGACATCGAGCAGGGTGAAGTCCTCGTTGGCCTTGAGCCGCTTATCAAGATCTGCCGCATGTACAGCGCCGATCTGATCATAGGGCAGGCCTGCTACCTCCCAGATATGCATACCGCCTTTGAGGTAGCCGACCAGGCGATGGTAGCCGATGCGGATCAGATGCTCCACCGCCGTTTCCACCTGCGCGTGGCTGTCGGCGATAAAGATAATATCGGTATCATAGTCGATCAGATATCCGGCATAGGCCGGGACCAGCTCCAGCGGGATGGCCAGGCTGTTGGATATGAACGCGCCGGCATAGGCTTCCGGACTGCGCAAGTCGAGCAGCAGCGCGCCGTCCTGCTGTGTTTTGTCCACCTGCTCGGCGTTCATCGGCCGGGGTTGCGGCAGAAAATTCAGCGGCGGCGAACCGTTTTGGTTATACTCCTCCATCTTCTGGAAATAGGGCGGCAGATAATGCCGTTCATTGACTTTGTAAGCGATGAATTCATCGCGATCACTTTTCCGCAGCGCCGGGTTGTGCAGCCTTTCATGGCCGATGGTTGAAAATTCGCGGGAGGCCATGCTGTCGCCGCAGACCGAGCCCGCCCCATGGGCCGGGTACAGGATGGCCTGGTCGCCGAGCGGCAGCAGCTTGGTGAAAATGGAATCATAGAGAAGGCCGGCAACCTCTTCGGCCCGATCAGGGAAAAAATCGGTTCGTCCGACATCGCCGATCATCAGGGCATCGCCGCTAAAGACCGCCACCGCATCCTCGCCGTAGTTGGTGTCAGTGACGACGATTGAGATGGATTCAAAGGTATGTCCCGGCGTCTCAAGAATTTTGAGACGAAGATCACCAAGCTCAAAAGTATCCCCCTGGGCGACTGCCTGTCCATAGGCGAAGTCAAGCGCATTGCCATGATGGATTGTCGCCCCGGTTCGCCTGGCCAGATCCTCTGAGCCGACGACGTAGTCTTCATTGCGGTGGGTTTCGAAAATCCGGGAGATGCGCACCCCTTGCCGGGCGGCAATTTCGGTGTAGATTTGACAATCCCGACGGGGATCGATGACCACCGCTTCCAGGCCATCGCCCAGAATATAGCTGAGATGGGCAATACCTTCTGATTTGATTTTCTCCAGAAACATTTTCTTCCTCCTCTGTTTATAAAAAGAACGATGATATGGGGGAAAAGGGCATAATCCGCCAGGCTCTAGAGAGGTTCATCCCAATAGGGCCGCAGGTTGTAATGGCTGTAGATGCCGGTCTCCCATTGCCGATCGGCCATGTTCGGCCAGTTATCCTTGTCAAAACCATGGGTCTCATCCAGTTTTTCTCTGGGGATATTAAGAATGAAGACTTGGTCCTCCGGGTCCAGCGCCATCGCTTCCATGGGAATGGCAAAATATTTCCCGCCCAGGCCAAATAAGCCGCCGAAGGATAAAACCGCATAGGTAACTCGGGCGGAGAGAAGATTGATCATAAGATTTTCAATAGTGCCAAGATCTTCTCCCTCGGGATTCTTGACCTTGCCGCCGATGATCGCAGTAGCCTGCAGAAAGTGGGTAATATGCCCAGTCATGGAATATCTCCTTAAAATGTCCTAAGCCGCAGCTCTTAATCGGCTGCGAGAACCTTGTTGATGCTCAAGAGGACATCGTTTATGCCGAAAGGCTTCTTAATGAAGTGGATATCCTCGGTAAATAAACCTCGCCCGGTGACGACGTCTATGCCATAGCCGGACATAAACAGGCATTTCAGTCCCGGATATTTGAGCAGTAATTTATGGGCCAGATCATCGCCGTTCATGCCCGGCATGACCACATCAGTCAAAAGCAGATCGATAGTGCCGGCATGATCTTCAGTGATCAGCAGCGCCTCCTCGGCGTTATTGGCTGTAATGAGTGTATAGCCTTGATGTTCGAGAAGTCGGGCGACCATTTCCAGGATGATCGGTTCGTCATCGACCAGCAGGATGGTTTCCCTGGAAGCAGTTTGCGACAGCGGCATAATAACCGCATTCCTTTGTGCGGAAGTTTTCGGTGTTTCTTTGCGGTATCTTGGCAAAAAGAGGGTGAAAATGGTGCCCTGGCCAAGGGTGCTCTTTACCTCGATATGGCCGCTATTCTGTTTTACCGCCTGGTGCACGGCGGCGAGACCAAGACCAAGTCCGGCACCACTTTTTTTGGTGGTAAAAAATGGCTCGAAGATATGGTCCATGATCGTTTGGCCAATGCCGCAGCCATCGTCGCTAATACTGAGCTGAACATATTCCCCAGTCGGCAACCATGGCTGCCCGTCCGTCGATGCCGTTTTGATGAACCGATTTTCTGTTTTGATGGTGATCGTCCCGGCTTCGCCAATTGCTTCGCCGGCGTTTTCAAATAAATGATCGAGGATTTGCTCAAGTTGGGCTGGATCGATTTTTACCGGCCACAATTCTTTAGCGGGATGATACTGCAGCTGAATACGAGAATCCAATGCCTCACGCTGCATGCCGAGCTTTTTGGCGATCACTTCATTGATGGTGATAATTCGGGGGTCAAGGCTCTGCCTGCCGGAAAAGCTCAGCAGTTTTCCGGTGAGTTCGGCGCAACGATCCGCAGCCTCTTTTATTTTAAATAGATCGTCGTGGAGGGGCTGGTTTTGCAGAACCTGGTGCAGCGCCATTTCGGTATAGCCGCTGATCACCCCGAGCATGTTATTAAAACTATGCGCTACCCCTCCGGCCAGTCGATATACCGCGTCGGCTCTTTGCGCTTTTTTGAGACGGCTGTCGAGGGTGGCTCGCGCCTTGTCTTCCTGCAGCTTTTTATGTTCGGATATGTCGGTCAGCACAATATGATATCTTAAAGCGCCATCTGCCTCGTTAACCAGCGTTGCAGTGATCATGCTGCAAAATTCCGTCTGGTCGCTTCTCACCAGGCGCAGCTCATAGACCTGCGGTTTACTGGTCTCCAGCAGCTTATTACGGTGCAGATAGTAGGTGTCCTGATCTTCTGGAAAGATACATCTGCTGAAAGATTTTCCCTGCAACTTGTCCCGGCTTGCCCCCAGCAGTTCCAGGCCCGTGTTGTTGATATCTAAAAACCTGCCCTTTTCGTTTAAGATGCAGTATCCCACCGGAATATGCGCAAAAAAATTGATCGACTGGTCCGCTGGTCCGCCATTTCCGGTTTGGCTGGGTTTATCTAAAAGAATGGAGCTTGAACGAGGCCGTACTTGCTGCTCCGGTTGCATTAGCCGGGAAATTTTCAGTCGACTCGTTTCCGTTATCATGTGCTGTTCCTCACCTCTATAGATGGATGTCCTGTTACATCGGACGATTGGATAAACAGGCCTGGTTAATGGTCCCCATGGGGCCCATGGGAACCAGGTGGTAGGGGCCGATGATGGGGTGCAACCAGGGGTTGTTTCTTGTGATTATGCAAGAAGCAATCCAGCAATCTTGTTTGGGGGAGCTAAATAATATGCCGCAGCGGATGGAGAATCTTGAGGATAAAAAGAAGGGCACACACAGGTGTGCCCCTACGGAGTAATTTGGGGAATCACATTTTACGAGCGATCAAGCGCCAAGCACACCGAGCAGACCATGAGTGGCTTGTTCTTGATTTGTTGCAGACGGTGCAAAGAGACTGCCAACGGGATGATCGGGCAGCAGATAAAAGGTAATTGCAGTCCTGCCGTCCTGTGCAGCAGGAAAGGAATCATAGAGCATGGTTTCCCACTGATCTGCCCAGTCGGTACCATAGGGCAACAGCGATTCGGGTGCATCAGGCACGTACGGCACGGTGGTGGTGATTCTCGTGAAATCGGCGGCCAGACCCCGGTGGATATGGGTGGTCGCCTGATGGAATTTTTCGATCTGTTCAACAACATATCTGCCGCTGGCCGAGATTCTGGCCGGCAAATCAAGTTTTAAGATCGGCACGGCGTTCCTGCCGCTGGCCGAATTATACTTTTCCAGCACCTGTTCAGCTGCGGGGCGTGATGAGGCCAGCCAGAGTTGCACCGAGGGCAACGGTTTTCGCTGCATGAGATAACGCCAGGCCGCAAAGCGCTTAATGATATTACTTACGTGCGGTTTTTTTTGTTGTTTTTGAAATTTTTCAACTTCTTTAAGCAGGTAATCTTCTCCGGAATCCTCTTTTTTCAAGGAGCGCAGGACGGCAATTTCTTCTTCATTAAAATAGGAAATTTCTTCTTGCAGATCGTCCTCTTCCTCAGTGAGGATCTCGGCTATGCTTAAAATCAGCCGCGACTGCCAGAGCTCCAGATTTGTCTCGATGTCTGATATTGCGACGCCATGCTTGCTCAAAAGGGAAACGACCAGATCATGTTTTTTCCCCGGTTGTGCCGGACTCCGTGGTGCAGCCCCCGGGGCGATGGTCAATGCGCTGAATTGATCGAGATAATGTTTCTGGCGGTTTTTAATATCCTCGATCAGGCGCAGATAGGGGCTTCGGTTATCGCCCAAGGGGATGGGAGTATGGGGTTGCCAAAGTCCATGTTGATAAAAATGGGACTTTTCTGCATCTTCCTCTCTCGCGGGATCAGGCTCAACCGGCTGAAGAAAGTGCAGAGGAGAACAAAACAGCAGCAATGGATAATATTCCTCTTTAAAAATATCGGTATCCGGAAAGATAAGAGTATCAAATGAGTTCATAAGCACCAGCTGAGAAGAGGTTTAGATCCTGCCGCGTGGAGAAAACTATTCCTGTTGAAGCAGCCCCTTATCCTATTGTGGCAAGGGGCTGTTTGGTCGTGGTCGACAATGCGTTTATCGGAAGAATTCCATTGCCACATCGGATACAGCATTGACGATCGGTCGGGCATAGCGGCCACCACGAGCATGATGGCTGTTGGAACCCCAGATAAAGCCAACGCCTACCCCAATAGCCAGGGCGATCAGAATGGTTTTGCCGGGATTTTCGGCGCCGTATCGCTGGGTCTGATGATAGGTTTCATTAACCGCATGCGCGGTCTTGTCATACGCCTGTTGTGCGACTGGAGCTACTTTGTCGTATGCCTCGCCCATTTTATGTGCGGCCTTGTCATAGGTTTCCTCAACGGTGTGACTGGCTTTGTCTAAAACTTCCTTCGCCTGTTGTTTTGCTCCTTCGGCAGGACTGGAATGTCCACCTTGTGCTGTTGGCTGGGAATATTGCGTGGTATCGTTTTTTTGGTTAGTCTCTTTCATGAAATCCTCCATAATTGTTTGAGATTTTTTATTAGATTATGATTCGGCTGTCCACCTGTGTCTCTTTCCCGGGTGTCGAACAGCATTCCTGGCCACTCCCAGGGGGAGTGGGCTTGTTTCTCTCAGCGGCCTTCTGTATCCAGTTGACCGCAGCTTTTGAGGCTATGCCCAGCAGAGTCACCTTAAGGAGTCCCGGACCTGCCGTTCGAACAACCATGCCGTCGGCGGCGCCACGAACCTCTTCGGTTACAACATCAAGGAGCCGATCCATCGACGACCTTTGTTTGATAAGCATCCCTGATGCCAGATACCCCAACCCTGCGGCAATGCCCAAGGCCACGTAGGGAGACTCCTTAATATATTCCTGCCAGTCCAGTTTTTCCTTGATTCGATCGCCGATCTGTTCAACGGTCTGGGACATCTCCTGCTCTGCTTGAGCAATGTCCTGCCGGATCTTATCTGCATTGCGGTGACCATCCTCTTTAAGCGATGGTCGAATATCATTTATATCAGGCATATCTTTTCTCCTTTTACTCGATAACTGATGAGATTATTGAACGGACGATTTTAATTTTTTATAACCGAAATAGGTGAGCAATAGACTGATGGTGAGCAGAACTCCACCGACCAGAGCTGCGGCCCCCGCAGCGGACATAACCTGGGAGAGCAGGATAACCAGCGCTGCACAGAGCACAATAAAAGCGGCAAAGCCAACAAAGAGAGCGATACCCAGCAGGATAATGGCAGTACGAAGATCTCTCAGTGTTTCCCGCAGGCTTTGCACGACAAGGGCAATCTCCCCACGGACGATGGTGGCGAACTGCGAGGCCAGTTGACTCAACAAGCTCTTGATGCTTTCTCGTTCCGAAACGGAAGCATTAGGCATACTCCTCGGTACGCTATTCGGTATTCTATTATGTACCCCGTTGTCGTTCACGGCTCATCCCTCCCGGTCATCGACGGCGTAATAAAAAACCCAGCAACAAGCCGATTCCGCCGGCAATCATCAGGCTTTGTCCCGGCTTTTTCCGGATATACTCACGAACCTCAGCTTCGGTCTGGTCATAATCAAAATCCCGCACATAATCCGCCGATTGATGGAGTATTTCCGAGGCCTGCTTGCCGTAGGAGACCACCTCGGCCTGTTCAATGCCTGCCGTTTTTTCCTCAACCGTTGCCGCGATATTATCCAACTTTTGCGCCAGCTTTGTCTTGGCCTGTTCCATACCGGCGCAAGAGGAGCAACTCTCTTGCCTCACCTGACTGGGATATTCGACAGGTCTGCCGTTTTTATCGATAACTCGACTGTACCTTTCCATCATGAGCCTCCAGCGAAATTTTGTTGTTTTATGAATCTTGTAATGCAAGCATGGATTTTTATAACTGATCTGACAACCAGTACATTAAGCTGATCTTTGCCGAAAGAAATAGGGTCAATCCTGTATAGTCGGACAATAAATCCCTAACGATCGCCCTTCTCTGCATTTAATTGCTTCAGTTAAAAACCTTTCTTTCTGCCACATTGACAAAACTTCCGCCTGTATCTAGCTTCAAGATAACGGTACGAGCTATGTTCAATGCATTACCATCTGAATCCTAAGCATTTTATGATAATGTACAATGCAAGAATTATTCCCTGAAATAAAGAGAATCGAGAAAATATGCCCCGCGATGAGTGTACTCATCCTCTTTATTCTGCTCTTTATGACTGCCTGCTCCATGCGGATTATGTATAATCGTCTCGACTGGATCATACCCATATACATTGATAAGTATGTCAGCTTGAACGAGCAGCAGGAAAATTTCTTTGATCCGGCGATAAGCCGGTTTCTTAATTGGCATCGCAGCAAAGAATTACCCCGTTATATACAGTTCGTCGTTTCGCTGCGAGAGGCACAGATAAAGCCCATGAGCCGGGAGCAAGTGCTCGTATTTTTCGATGAAGCAGAAGGCCTCTGGATAGAGCTATTGCAGCAGGCACTACCCTCTTTGCTTGAGCTGACCGCGACCCTGGACGATGCACAGATCCAGGAGATAAATGATGCCTTGCAGAATAAAATCCGCAAGCTGCAGAAAAAATACGGCAAGAAAAGCCAGACGGAACGTCGAGAAGTGGCGGCAGGTAAAATGACGGATGCGATGCAGGATCTGCTTGGCAAACTCACCGATAACCAGGCAGAGTTGATAAGATTATGGAGTGGAACAAAAAACGATACCACCGACGATTGGCTGCGCTTTCGAGATAACTGGCGGCGGAGGTTGATTGAACTTTTGTCCGATAGGCAAGACCTTGGTTTTCGCGACGAATTGCGTCTGTTCCTGCTCCAGCCGGAAAATATATACAGTCTTTCCCACCGTCAAGCAGTAAGAGTAAACAGGCAGCTCCTGGCGCAGCTTATTGCTGATCTTTCCGACACTCTCACCCCGGATCAGCGGGTACACCTGCGGCAAAAACTCGGTGAAATACTGGCCGATCTGCAAGCCTTGCATAATTGATGGCTTCCTAAAAAACTCTTCATTACGACTACCGCAGGGGCACACACAGAGGTGTGCCCCGCAATCGAGCTTTTAAGAATTCATTATATATCGAAACGGTCCAGATTCATCACCTTGTCCCAGGCGGCCACGAAATCATGAACAAACTGTTCCTTCGCATCGGCGGCAGCGTAGACTTCAGCCAGGGCGCGGAGCTCGGAATTTGACCCGAAAACCAGATCGACTCGAGTGCCGGTCCAGCGCGGTTCCCCGGTTGTAAGATCGCTGCCGGCAAAAAGGGTTTGGTCGTCCGAGAGTGCTTTCCACGCAGTGCGCATATCGAGCAGATTGACAAAGAAGTCATTACTGAGCGTCTCGGGATTTCTGGTGAAGACCCCATGCTGGGACTGCTTGTAGTTGGCGTTTAGAACCCGCATTCCGCCAACCAGTACCGTCAGCTCCGCCGGGGTAAGCGTCAGCAATTGGGCCTTGTCGATCAGCATCTCCTCAGCCGATACGGAGTAATCAGTTTTCTGGTAGTTGCGGAAACCATCCGCTTCCGGCTCCAGGACATCAAAGGATTCAACGTCGGTTTGCTCCTGGGAGGCGTCCATGCGGCCTGGAGTGAAAGGCACCGTCACTTCGTGTCCCCCATTTTTGGCTGCCTGCTCAATGCCCGCGCAACCCGCCAGCACGATCAGATCAGCCAGAGAGACGGTCTTGTCGAAGGCGCTTTTAATACCCTCCAGGGTTTGCAATACTTTAGCCAGTTTTTCCGGTTGGTTGACCTGCCAGTCTTTCTGGGGAGCAAGACGAATGCGGGCGCCGTTGGCTCCTCCGCGCATATCGGAATTGCGATAAGTGGACGCCGATGCCCAGGCAGTACTGACCAATTCGGCGACAGAGAGGCCCGAGGCAAGTATTTTATCTTTTAAGGCGGCGATGTCACCGGCATCGATCAGTTCGTGATCGACCGCAGGGATCGGATCCTGCCAGATCAGCTCTTCACCGGGAACTTCCGGGCCAAGATAGCGTGAACTGGGGCCCATGTCCCGATGGGTCAATTTGAACCAGGCTCGGGCAAAAGCATCGGCAAACTCTTCTGGATTTTGCTGGAAGCGACGGGCGATCGGTTCATAGATCGGGTCCATGCGCATCGCCATATCGGCGGTGGTCATCATAATCGGCACCCGCTTTTCTGGATCGTGCGCATCCGGGGCAAGATTATTGTCGGTCGCCTCTTTCGGTGTCCATTGTTTTGCGCCCGCCGGACTTTTGGTCAACACCCACTCATTGCCAAACAGCATGTTGAAATAATTCATGTCCCACTTGGTCGGAGTCGGATTCCATGCGCCTTCCAGACCGCTGCCGATCTGGTCGCAGCCTTTGCCGCTGCCGTGCGTGCACTTCCAGCCGAGGCCCTGCGCCTCGAGACCGGCAGCCTCGGGTTCAGGCCCAACCGTCGCGACATCGCCCGCGCCGTGACATTTACCGAAGGTATGTCCCCCAGCGGTGAGGGCGACAGTTTCCTCGTCGTTCATGGCCATGCGGGCAAAGGTCTCTCGAACGTCTTTGCCGGAAGCGAGCGGATCCGGGTTGCCGTCAGGACCTTCCGGGTTGACATAGATCAGACCCATCTGCACCGCAGCCAGGGGGTTTTCCAGGACGCGTTCGCCGCTGTACCGGCTCTTGGGTGTGTCGCTTGTTGCCAGCCATTCCTCTTCGGCACCCCAGTAGATGTCTTTTTCCGGCTCCCAGATATCCTCACGGCCGCCGGCAAAACCAAAAGTCTTAAAGCCCATTGATTCCAGGGCAACATTGCCGGTGAGGATCATCAGGTCGGCCCAGGAGATCTTCCGGCCATACTTCTGTTTGATCGGCCAGAGCAGCCTGCGCGCCTTATCGAGGTTGACGTTATCCGGCCAACTGTTAACCGGCGCAAAACGCTGATTGCCGGTCGAGGCACCGCCACGACCGTCGCTGGTGCGGTAGGTACCGGCACTGTGCCAGGCCATGCGAATAAAAAAAGGACCGTAGTGACCGTAATCCGCCGGCCACCATTCCTGCGAATCGGTCATCAGCGCTTGGAGATCCTTTTTGATGGCAGGAAGGTCGAGGCTTTTGAATGCTTGTGCATAATCAAAGTCCTTGCCCATTGGATTGACGTCGGAGCAATGCTGGCGCAGAACCTCCAGACTCAGCAGATTGGGCCACCATTCGCGATTCGATCTGCTGCGACCGACACTTTTGCTGGTTTGTCCCGTTACCGGGCATTTGCTTTCATTACTCATAATGTCCCCTCCATTTGTTATATGAACATCGGTACTGTCCTGCGATTATTACAGAACGGTGACGGCTAGCTTGCCGCGATCTTCTCTTTTTCAACACAAATCCGGCAGACGCCGCGCACCTCGACGTGCGTTCCGTGGGTCTCACCAAAAGAGTTTAAGGTGTCAGGCAGTTTGATATTATCAAGATCATCGCTGTAGAAGTCCCGGGTGAAGCCGCATTGACCGCAAACAAAATGATGGTGGCTATTGAGGTTGGCGTCGAAACGGGTTCGCTCCCGGCTGGAGCCAAGGGGTACGACCAGTCCAAGGTCTTTGAGCAGCCAGAGTGTCCGGTATACGGTATCAAGAGATACGGTCGGTAAGCGTTGTCTGACCCGCTGCATAACCTGTTCGGCATCCGGATGATCCAGGGTCTGCGCAACTTCACGGAAAATTTCCATGCGCTGATGGGTCAACTTGATCCCCCTCTCACGGCAAACTCCCTCGAAATTGTGTAAGCGTCGGGCAACTTCTTTCTCATTGATCTTCATAAAGACCTTTTTATTAGGAATGAATTACTACTTAATAATTACCCGACATTAAGCGAGTTGTCAATATTTGTCTTGTCATTTATCTTAAAGGGTCGGTTGAGTGCGGAAACCAGGGGAAAAAACTATTGGTTTTGGCCTTGTAGGCGGCAAATTCCGGATTGCCCTCATATTTTGCCTCCAGCATGGGTATGCCCGAGACCTTGAGAAGAAGAAAAGCGATGGTCAATGGGCTGATCACGCCATACAGACCTAGTGGCGACGCCAAGCCAACAAAAAAAATACCCCACCACAGGGTTGCCTCGCCGAAATAGTTGGGATGGCGGCTATAGCGCCATAATCCGTGGGTAATAATCTTTCCTTTATTGGTGCTCCCTTGTTTGAAAACGCTCAGTTGCCAGTCGCTGACCGCTTCAAATAAAAAACCGATAGAAAAGAGCAGAATACCAAGAATATCACTCCATGCTAGATCACCCCCTGGTGCCTTGATGGAGAGTAGAATGGGGGTAGCGACCACCAGAATGACCGTGCCCTGGAGCATATAGATCTGGAGGAAGCTACGCCAGATTATGGTTTTTCCCCAAGCCTCACGAAAATTGCGGTAGCGAAAATCCTCTCCTCTGCCGAGATGGCGCCGGCCGATATGCAGACAAAGGCGCAACCCCCAAAGAGAGAGAAACATCAGCAGCAGTAAAGGGCGGAAGTGCAGGGCCGAGGAGCCGCTCAGAAACCAGGCCCCCCAGCAGGCAACAAGGAAGGCCGGGCCGTAGGCGATATCGACCAGGCTGTTGTCTCGGGCGATCAGACCGATGATAAACATACAACACATAAATCCCGTCAGCAGGGCAGCGGCGATAAAGAAGGTGGTCATAGTACATTCTCCTGTTATTAGTGGTATCTTGCAAATGGTATGGCGCAGAGCGAAGGGAAACAAAGCTTCGGCGCTGGGGAACGTTTACCTGTTAACAATAAGGCTCTTGCTGGAAATGTCCCTGACGCAGAGCAAATTTAAGCTGGCAGCTGATGTGCATTTCTTGAACATAATTCCTCGGCATTGGCCGTTACCATTTTCCCTATCTGTCACCTTCAATAGTAGCCATTTGGGCTTGCTTTTTCGGTAAAGTTATATATTATGGAAAGACTCATGAAAGAGACAACCCAACAAATATGAGCTGTGGTATATGAGTGAGAGTTCGGCAGTTGACCGGCTCTTAACAGTTTTAATCTTACACAAGGGGGATGTTATGAAAGGCGATACAATTTCGAAAGAATTTCAAAAAATGGTCTGGGTTCACGATAAAGACGGTAAAGAGTATGCCTGTTACCTTGATGACATCAAAAATATCAAGAAGAAAGAAGATCTGACGGAAGAAGAAAAAGCGCAATGCACCGATCTGAACACCGTTTTGGGGGATAGCTGGTAATCCCGATGTTATAAAATCTGGCAGTACTCCGCAGCTCTTATCGTCTACCCGGCAATAAGAGCTGTTTTTTGTTGTTGGGTTCTCTCCTTCATCAACCAAGAGTGGCCATCAGCAAGCCCAAAAGTACCAGTATGAGCACCGCGGTTGGCCATTGACCAAGACTCACTTCAATTCGTCCAATTATCTTCCACCATTGCCCATGAGATGATAGTCCGCGCAGCGAGTTCACCTGGGCCTGCTGCCAATCTGAAGATTGGTCGTCGACCATACGGCGGGCATGTCTGAAGGCTGAAGTTACAGTGCGGCTGATGCGCTGCAGCAGATCACCCCTCGCCGCCTTCTGGGTAACGGACGTTGCGGCAGATTGTCGACTGCGATATGTTCGCCACCATTCTGCCGTCACTATCAGTCCCAATCCAAGCAGCACTGGCCAGAAACTTCCCAACATCGTAGCTGGTGACCACAATGTCGGAGTTTGCGGCACGAACCACCAGGGAAGCAGCACCGCTGATGCGACCAGCAATGCCCATGGCCAGACGAGTCCGGCAGGACCAGGATGGTCTGCCTCGGTCTGCGGTTGATAGAGAAGAACCAGAAACCGGCCAACGAGCAGCGTCGTCGCCACGGCACTGCAGGGCAGCAGAATTTGCAACACCGCATCCCAGGGAGCCGGTGCGTAGACAGTCTGGGCCTTCAATAAAACTTTCGCCGCCATGCCGCCGGTCAGCGGCGCACCTGCCAGGGCCAAAGCGGGCAGCCACATGGTGCGCCACACCCAGCGTCTTTTCGCCCCGCTGCAGGCACCAATAACCCCGACCGCAAGAAACAAAGCCCCTTTGTTGAGGCCATGGTGCAGGGCGTATAGAGATATAACCGCCACAATCGCCGGAGAGGCGTTGGGGGTGCTCAGGCAAAGGCCTACGGCCATGGTCATGATCCCCATCTGGCTGATGCTGGAATAGGCCAGCAGTGTCTTGGGGCGGTGTTGCATCAGCCCTCGCAATACCCCATAAAAAGCGGCCGCCATCCCGATGAGCATCATGAATTGTCCCCACTGGGGGAGCATCACCTCGCCTAACGGCAACAACCGTAACCAGCCCAGCAGTCCGGCTTTGATCATGGCCCCGGACAGCACCGCGCTGGCAGGAGTCGGGGCGACCGGATGAGCCAGCGGCAGCCAGACGTGCAGGCCGAGAACGCCGGCCTTGATACCAAAACCGATAAAAGCGAGCAAGAGGATTGCGTCGCGCGTCTCTGCCGCCGCCAGGCCCTCACGAACGGCAATAAATCCAGTTGCTTTCGTAGCCGTGATCGCCAGCACCAGGGCAGCGAAAAGCGCTACCTCGCCGATGACCACCAGTACCATATATACCCTGCCGGCGTAAAAGGCCTCGCTGCTGCGTATATGCACCACCAAACCGTAGGATGCAAAGCTCATGAGGGTGAAGAAAAGATAAAAACTGCTGAGGTCCTGCGCCAGGATCAGGCCGAAATTGCCGGTCATGGCCAGCAGAAAATAGATGATGAAACGGCAGCGCCCCTCACTTTGAGCCAGATAAACTTTTGCGTAGCTACCCGACAGCCACCATAGCAAGGCGGTGAACAGCAGAAAAATACGACTGATCGTATCGAGCAGGCCCAGTTCGGTGCCAAGCAGCAACCAGGGCAGATGCACAGAAATGGTTTTGGGCGCGAAGACGGCCAACAGAAGCGCGGGCAGTGCTGCCGATGGCGCGATTCGCCAAACCGCCGACCGCGTGGCCCGCATCACCATAGCCCCCGCCAGAAAAAGAGGCCAGATAACACCCAGCAATAAAACAACGCGTAAGAGGAGGTCGTTCATGGCTGGTAGAACTCCCGTGCGGCAATTATTTTTGCCCACCCCAGGGGGGAGAAAGACATTGACGCGAAGAGTCCCATAGCAAGAGCCATGGCGGCCGTCACCAAAGGTGGTAAGAGCAGTGCCCAGGCCGTCTCCTTGATGCCAAAGTGGCGTTCTTTGGGCCAGGATATCGGCGGTTTTTCGAACCAGGCAGCATGGAGTATGGGCAGGAAATAGGCGGCGTTGAACAGACTGCTGCCGGCTAAAACGATAATAACCCAAGCCTGACCTGCATCTAAAGCACCCAGGCCCAGGTACCATTTGCTGATAAAGCCGGCTGTCGGTGGCGCACCGATCATGCCGAAGGCCCCGACTGTAAACGCCGCCATGGTCCAGGGCATGCGTCGACCTACTCCATGCATCTGGCTTACTTTATGAATTCCGAGGGTTTCGGCCAGATTACCGGCACAAAAAAACAAGGTGATCTTCATAAAGCCCTGGTGCACCACATGCACCACGCCGCCGATGGTCGCGACGGGGCCGGCGATTGCGACACCCAAAGCAATGTAAGAAACCTGACTGATGGTAGAAAAAGCCAACCGGCGCTTGAGGTCATCCTGGAATAATGCGCGCAAAGAACCATAGATAATAGTCATCGCCGCCAGCCAGGCCAGCGGGGCCATCACCCCAAGCCCTGCGGCAAATTCGGCGCCGAACACGTCATAGACCACGCGTACGATCCCAAAAGCTCCAGCCTTCACCACCGCCACCGCATGCAGCAGAGCGCTGACCGGTGCTGGGGCGACCATGGCCTTCGGCAGCCAGCCGTGCAGGGGCACCAGTGCCGCTTTTACTCCCAGTCCGGTGATCAGCAGGGCGAAGATGGCTATAAGAGCAAGCCGATGCTCTTGCCCCATGCCGTCCAGAAAACCCCTTGGCGTAAATTCCAGCGTACCTGTCAGGGTGTAGAGCCAGACCGTGCCCACAAGCAGCAATGCACCGCCTAAGATGGTGTAGGTGAGATAGGACTGACCTGCCTGCCGGGATATCTCCGTGCCCCGGTGCATGATCAGCGGATAGGTGGCCAGGGTGAGTAGTTCGTAAAATAGCAGGAAGGTTGCCAGGTTGCCGGACAGGGCAATCCCGGAGGTGGCGGTGACGCACAGGCTGAAGAAACCGAAAAACCGGCTGCGATGGGGTGAGCCTTCCAGGTAGCCGATGGCGTAGACGGTAGTGACCAGCCAAAGCCCCGCAGACAAGACCAGAAAGAACAGCGACAGGGTGTCGGCAAGCAGCACCAGCTGTAGATCCGGCAAGAGTGGCAGCCGCACTTCATAGTGATGCCCGTGGTAGACCCCCCAGAGCATCCAGCCTACCAGGGCGAGGTTCACCAGAGCTCCGATCAGATTAAGGCTGGTGCGCAGCTGCTTCATATGCTCTGCCAGGGCGAATATAACCAGGCCCGGCACAAGTGAACTGGCAATTACCAGCAGGGGGATTAACCAATCCAGGTTCATGGCCTGCCTCCATTCGTGCTGAAAGTGTCACCGATGCCCATCAGTGAAAGCAGTAAGGGGGCCATAAAACCAAGCAGGATCGCCGAAAAGGCGAGCAGGAATGCCGACCATTCCATACTTGCCGGGATCGTTCTGGCTTCCTGTGGTGCCGCAGCCTGGGTGAAGGCGTGGCCCAGCACCTTGAAAATATAACCAGCCGCCAGCAGGCCGCCGAGGATCATCACTGCGGCAAGATCCCATCGTTCCTGCCGGACAGCCGCCTCAAGGAGCAGCCACTTGCCGATAAATCCCCCGCTCGGTGGTAGTCCCATGATGCTCACCCCGGCCAGCGCGAAGGCACTTGCGGTGAGTGGCAGGCGCTGCACCACTTGATCCAGATCGTTGATTCGGTCATGCCCATTAGAGTATAAAAGATTGCCGGCTGTCAGAAACATGGCGGCTTTGGCCAGGGCGTGCGAGAGAGCCAGGTAGAGTGCACCGTTCCAGGCGGTGCTCCCGGCGACCGCAGCCAGAGGAAAGGCCAGAAACAGGTAGCCGATCTGGGCGATAGTGGAATAGGCCACCAGCAACTTCAATCGACTCTGGCGCAGGGCCTGCAGGGACCCCCACAGGATGGCTCCACCACCAAGCAGGCCGAATAATTCATCGACTCCCGTGCCAAAAGGGGCAAATATGCTCAGCCATAAACGCAGCAGGATATAGAAAGAGGCCTTGACCACCAGGGCCGAGAGTATCGCGCTGACCGGTGCCGGGGCACTGGCATGGGCCGGAGGGAGCCAAAAATGTAAGGGGAAGACCGCTGTCTTGAGCAACAGTCCGGCGCCGATCAGACCAAATGCGGCAAAGCTTAGCGGAGAAGGTTCGATCCGTAGGGCCAGGATGGCAATATCGACGCTACCGTAAAGGTGATACAGCAACGCCACGCCGAACAAATAGGCAAATGATCCCAGCAGGGTTGCCAGCAGATAGCGCATGGCCCCGTTCAGGGCATCCCGGTCGCCCGGCAAAGCAGCAAGTGCGACTGCCGCCAGGCCGAGCATCTCCAGGGTGACGTATACGTTAAAAATATCGGCGGCCAGAAAGAGGGCATTCAGCGCGGCGAGCAGAAACAGCCACAACGGCCAGAACCTGACTGCCTCCTTGTGCTTAAAGTAGTCGGTTGAATAGCCACTGACGCCCAGTCCGACGAGGGCCGTTGCCATAAGCATTATCAGGCTCAGACCATCGGCATAAAGATCAATGCCCAGTGGTGCACCCCAGCCGCCCATGGCGTGAGAGGAGGCACCTTTGTCGACCAGCTGTGATGCCAGACCTATAACTGACAAAGCTACGGCAGATATGGTAACAAGGCCTGTTTTCTTCGCGATATCCGGCAGGAGAAAGCTTATCACTCCTCCGGCAAGCGGCAGCAGAATGAGGAGGACAGCCCAGGGAATATTAGTGAATATCACGCCCGTCAATGCGTCTCCCGCGGCTGGTCATGAAGTACGGGACGTCCTGTTTTTACAGCCACCTGCACCATCAAAGCGAGGGCCAGGGCAGTAGCCGAAACGGCAACCACAATGCCGGTGATGACCATGGCCTGAGGCACGGCATCCGCTTGCACTCCGCCCGTGCGCTTTGCCAGTGCCACCAGCAGAAGAAAGACCCCGCTGCCCATGACATTGAGTGCCAGAATCTTGCGCAGCAGGTGCGCGTGAACGATCAGGGCGTAGAGGCCGAGACAAAAAAGCCCCACCCCCACCAGAGCGTAAAGGAAGACTCCATTCATAAGCGTTCCTGGGTATTGGGCGGACGGCTGCCCAGAAAGAGGGCGGCCAGGGTTACGCCAATAGAGGCCGTTGCCGCAATTTCAAGTACGAGGATCAAAGTACCCGCCTGGGCCGGGGGATATCGCAATAATTGTCCTTCGCGAAGCAGGGTATATCCGGCAATTATCATAAAGACGCCGACACCTGCGGCCAGAGTCAGTCGCAAAGGGCCGGCGGCAAGACGTACGGGAAGACGCCAACCGGTCAACAGCAGCAGCACCCCGGCTGCACCCAGCACCGAACCCGCCTGAAAAGCGCCGCCGGGCGCATGAGCCCCCACCCACAGCAGATAGGCCGTCACGAGGATTAATACCGGTACGAGCAGACGGGTCAGAGTGTCCAACACCGGGCTTGGCGCAGCTTTCAGGTGCGCGGTCTTTTCCCCAAGCGACCAGACCCCGAGCAGCGCCAGCAATAATACCACCATTTCCAGCAGGGTGTCATATCCCCGGAAGTTAAGCAGCACCGCGGTCACCGGATTGCTTACTCCACTGCTGGGCAGATGTACTGCGACCTGCGCACTCAGTCCGATTGCATCCGGCGGCAGTGCGACAATCACAGAGCCAAGTCCGGCAGCAAGGACCAAGAGCAGGGCTGCCGGCAGCCATCGCAGATCTCTGCGCTTATCGTCATGTTGATCCTGCACTTGTGGCCCATTTTCGTTCTTCTCCGATACCGGTAACTTTGCCAGGGCGGCCAGGAGGAGGGCACCAGTCAGGCCGGTGCCTATAGCCGCTTCAGCAAGGGCAACATCCGGTGCATCTAACCGAACCCAGGCCAGTGCCAGCAGCAGACCAAAAGAAATAAACAACACAATGGCTCGAAACAAATCGGGGCAGGCCAGCATCTGCCAGGCCACCCATAATAATCCCAATCCCAGAAGGCCGTCGAATGTCCCTTGCAAAAAAGTTATCGCTTCCATGGCTCTATTCCTCGCTGCAAAGCCCTTTGGGCAAACAGTTGCGCCACACTGGCCCCGGCGAGTAAAACCAAAAACCAGATCAGCAGCAATTTGCCGGCTGTGGCCCATGATTCCGCCTGTAAGGCCAGCCCAACCACTATCAGGCCCAGACCCACGTTGTCGGCCTTGGTCAGCGCGTGCAGCCGGGTGTAGACATCGGGAAAGCGTAACAGCCCCAGGGTGCCGGCCAGAAAAAAGACCCCTCCGGCAAGCAGCAGGACGGCGGAAAAGGACTCACCTACAGTCATGGTTCGTTCCCCGGGTTGGGCCGGTAACGCCGTGCGAAAGCCACCGCCGTTACCGCTGCGAGCAGAGCGAACACCAGCGCCACATCGGTTAGAGCGGGAATGTCGCCGGCCTGCGCCAGTAGCAGCAGGATTGCTACCGCGGTGGTTCCGAACAGCTGCGTCGCCAGCATGCGATCGGCCTCACTCGGCCCGTGCAACACGCGCCACATTCCGGCACCGAGGTTCAGCAGCAGAAACAGCGCGAGTGCAAAGTAGAGGATCTGCAAATGAGTCATCTCCTTTAAGAAAATGTCAGGGATGTCTTAAACATCCGGGCCACGCTGTGTTCCACCGCCCGGAGTTCAGCAAGATTGTCCTGCCGCCTGTCCAGGACATGCACGGTCAACACATTATCATGCAGTGCAGCGCTCAATGTGCCCGGTAACAAAGAGACCATATTGGCCATGAATATCCGTGGCAGTCCCGGCGGCAACCGTAGCGGATAGTCAATAAGCGTCGGGGCGATGGGCAGGCTGGGGCGAAACGCGCGCCAGGCCACATCGACACCACCAAGTAAGGAACGCCAGAAAAAGAAAGGCATAAAGCGGAGAAATCTTCGCCACATAAAAGGAACCGGCGGTATCAATGCAGTGCCGACAGCAACCGCGAGCACTACCGCCGGGCCACCGATCCACCAGGAAGATACGGTGCCGTCGGTAAGAACCCACCAGATAAGTGTGAACAAAATCCCTCGCGAGATGATGGTCGACCACTTGTTTTTTACTGTACCGGGTATCATTTTTGAAAAGGTGTGAGCCGCTGCAAACGACCTCCTTCTCCATCTTCTAATATCCAGATCGCGCCGTCCGGACCCTGTTCGACCTCGCGGATCCGATTTTTCATAACAAAACGTTCAACTTCCTCGGCTGTGTCACCGTCTATTTTGACCCGGATGACGGATTCCGATGCCAGCCCGCCAATAATGGCATTTCCCTGCCACTGGTCAAACTTGCTGCCGCTGTAGATAATTAAGCCGGAGGGCGCAATAGTCGGAACCCAATAGGTTTCCGGAGTATGGAATTCTGGCCGGGTATCATGATCAGGGATTTTCAGCCCGGAATATTGATCGCCCCAGGAAACAATAGGCCATCCGTAATTATCACCAGCAACGATGAGGTTCAACTCATCGCCGTGTCGAGGCCCCATCTCGTTGACCCAGAGACGTCCACTGCTATCAAAGGCGATTCCCAGCAGGTTTCGGTGGCCTAGAGTCCAGAAAGTCCTGGCCAGTTTTCCCCGATCCTGGAACGGGTTGTCCGGTGGCACGGAACCGTCGGCGTTGAGCCGGATGACTTTGCCCAGATTCTGCGACCAATCCTGGGCCGGTTGTTGTTTTTGCCTCTCCCCTGAGGTTATAAAGAGTTTACCATCAGGACTAAACGCCAGGCGATGCGCGTAATGCCCGCTCCCCGTTACTTTAGGCTCCTGCCGCCAGATCACCTCGAGATCATCCAGGGAGGGCTTGGCTGTGTCGGGATTTAGTCGTGCCCGGGCCACAGCCGCGCCTTTTGTTCCGTCCGGACCCTCTTCGGCGTAGGATATATACACCAGTTTATTCGTGGCGTACTCCGGATGGAGAATAATATCACCTAATCCACCCTGACCGCCGTAAGCGACCTTGGGTACCCCGGTAACAGCTACCTTGGTCAGATGATCGGCACCGACCAGCAGCAGAGTGCCCGGTTTTTCGGTGACCAGCAGCTGACCCCCGGGCAGAAAGGTCATCGCCCATGGCTCGTCAAATGCGGCGTAACTCTCGCGCAACAGCACTGATCCCGCCGTGCCGCGAATTTTATCCGATTCAGAAGCGTTAGGGCTGGTGCCTGTGCAACTCATGAAAAGCAAAAAAAGAGGGATGATGAGAAGCTGGATCTTCATATATTTCCTTATTGACAGTGGGCGCTGTAAGTTGTGACTAAAAGTAGCCGAGACAATCTCAGCAGATGATAACTCACCTGATGACGACAATAATGTCCCTTAGTAAATTGTAAAGTTTGGTAAGACTTCGGTAATCGATTGCGATAATTTAGCAGTGTTCAGCGCTTTTTTATTTGGCTGATGATATAATCCCTGATTTTGGTGAACTCGTCGCTTTCATCCGCAAAAAACGCAAGCGGTATCTCCGCTCTTGCCGCACTCTTATGCCCGCCGGCTGAACCCCGGTCTCCGAATAAAAGGTGGGCAATCTTTCCGGCATGCAGACGGAAACCAGCATATCTGATGATGATAATTGTTTTTTTGCCATACACCCCGGATACCATACACCACGATGCTTCGGCAAACTTCAGAAAAAAATCAGCTATAATTACCAGAGCATCGGCATCTTTGACCGAACCCATATGGATATATGCCGTATCCCCAATAAAAGAAAGGACGTCGAATGCTTTGCGAAAGGAGGTGATATTCTTTTTGTTGATCTCTGAAGCTTCAATCTTCTTTATTAAATTGAGATTGACGCGGGGATAGAGATAACGAAATGCCTTGATATCAGCATATATTGACGACCTGGTAAAATTATTGGTGTCTGACTTAATGCCGTAAAAAAGGGCTGTTGCTAATTTTGCCGAAGGGACGATATTTGCAGCTTTGAGGTATTCCGTCATCATTGAGGAAGTCGCGCCGTAATCCTGGCGTATATCCAAGAAAAAGGTTTCAAGAGACGAATCGGGGGGGTGATGATCAATAATTATACTGCAAGGTATGTTGGCCAAAAGCTTATGGTGATGCGGTTGAGAATCGACAATGGCCCATTTCGTCACATCACTGGTCTTTGCTCTTTTGATATAAGGCAGAGTGATCTTCAAGTCTCTGATCATGGCCAGATTGTCTGAACGGGTGATGGCATTGACCCGGCAAATAATGGTTTTTTGCACTTTTCGCCAGAATAACCTTTTCAAAGCCAGAGCGCTGGCAATGGCGTCCGGGTCAGCAACAACCGGAATACAGACGATGTCATTGGCGGAAACAGCTTCAAGGAGTTTTTCATAACGGACTTTATGGGTGGTTTGCGGTACCATAAAAAAGATAATGCAAGAAAAGCTCCTCATTCATTGAAATCGACAGGAGGAGTGAAAAGAGGTATCCATCTTTCGAGATCGAAGCGACGAACATGCGTACTTTTCAAAAAAACCAGACCTTTTCTGGTAATTTCTCCTGATGAAATAACTTTTAACATTGAGACAGTGAATATAGCTCCGATGACCACAGCCCAAAAAGATTACCCTACGCGAATATTCTGCACTTTTCGTAAAAAACAGGACAAATCGTATTGGATCAAATACGAACAATAGATAAGGTCCGACTCATTAAAAGGCTGGGGACTATTGATGCAAAAGCCCAAGTGGAAGTTATTTCGCTACTACAGAGATTGTCTGCTTTTTGATGTAGGGTATCTTAGCGCAGGCCGTAAAGAGTCGGCAGCAGAAAAGAGAGAACCAGCCACATCAGCAGCAGCAGCGGCACGCCTACTTTCAAAAAGTCGGTAAAGGTGTATCTGCCGGCATTCATCACCAGTAAGTTGGTTTTATAGGCCATCGGCGTGGCATAGCTCATATTGGTACCGAACAGCACCGCGAGAACATAAGGTTCCGGGGTCTGGCCCATCTGAGCTGCTATGGACACGGCAATCGGCGTGCCGATAACCGCCGCCGCATTATTGGAGACAATATTGGTGAGTATGGCCATGAGCAGCATCAGCCCGCTGATAACCATTGTCGGCGAAGCATTCCCGGCAATCGCCATGAACACCGTTGCCAGATATTCAGCTCCCCCGGTCTTGAGCAGGGCGGTCCCCAGAGCCAAACTCGCTACAACTATCAGAATGACCTGTGCGCTCAGCGCCCCGGTTGCATCACGCCAGCTGAGACAGCCGGTCAAAATCATCAGCAGGGCGCCAAACGGTGCGCTGATGGCAATCGGCAGTATGCCAAGGGCTGAGGTGGCAACTATGGCCATCATGATGCCCATGGCCAGCGGGGCCTTGCTGGTGTAAGGTAGATCGCTGGTGGCGTCGAGCACAAGAAATTCTTTGGCTTTTTTCAGCTTGGCGATTTCCTCATTTGGCCCTTGAACCAAAAGAACGTCGCCGGCCAGAAGTCTGATATCGGCTATTTCATCATGGTACCTGTTTACATCGTGTCCGGCCCGGTGCAGGGCCAGGATAATCAGGCCATAACGCTCCGCAAAGCGCAGGCCGGCGAGCGTTCTGCCCTGTAACCCGGAACCGTCGACGATGACGATTTCGGCAATCTGCTGTTTATTGGCGCGCAGGGGGTGTTCGCCGTCGACCGGGCTTTTTGACGAATCTTCGGGGTAGAGCGTGCCGCCGAGCACTTTTTCGAACTCTTTGAGGCGATCCGGAGTGTCGCGAACAACCAAATGATCGCCAGCCTGCAGCATCATCTCGGGAAAGGGCAGGATGAATTTTCCTTTGCCGCGCTCGATGCCGGTGACCTTCATCATGCCGTCGGTCAAAGCCCGTGCTTTCGCCAGGGATTTGCCGGCAATCTGACTGCTTTCAAGAATTGCCAGGTGGGCGACGAAGACCCTGGGCGAGGTGTCTACCAGCGGCTGCTCCCGGGGCGGCAACATACGCGGGGCCAGGAGCCAGAGATAGAGAACGCCGATAGTGCCGGAAATGGCCGCGGGAAGAATAAAATCGAACATGCCCATCCGCTTCAGGCCCATATCAGCGGCAACGGCGATGACCAGGAGGTTGGTCGAGGTGCCGATCGTGGTACTTGAGCCGCCAAGCAGGGTGGCAAAACCCATGGGCATGAGGACCGAGGAAGCTGGTACGCCGGTACGCACGGCCACCGTGATAAGGATCGGCAGAAACAGCACCACCACCGGCACGTTGTTGATAAAGGCACTGATCCAGGCACTGACCAGAAGTGTCATTAAAAAGGTGAAAGCAGGGCTTATTTTCCACATCCTGGCCACCGCCCTCCCCACCGGTTCGAGCGCCCCGGTCCGCACAATTCCCTGGCCGGCGATCATCAAGGCACAGACGGCAACCAGGGCTTCATGACCAAAACCATAAAAAAAGTCGACGGCGTTCAGGGTGCCGCCGGTCAGCTGGAATGGAAAGAGTTCAAAGCCGACGGCGAGACCGACCAGCACCATAAGGCTCGACGACTCTAGAGGTATTTTTTCCCTGGTGAAAAGGATAAGGGCCACTCCGGTTAAGGCCAGGACAGCTACGGCATGGATATTTGGCGGAGAAGGAATGGTCATAGGATCTCAGGTTATTGTACGCACATTGATTTCATTGGGGGCTGTAATGACGACTTTTTACGACACCAACAATAATGATGAGTTACTAAAAAGTCATCTCAGCCATATGGATGGGCTTTGGTTTTCTCATTGCAAGTACATTATTTTGATGCTGGATACCTGCCGATGGATATGAATTGGGAGCAATCCCAATCCCTTGGCTCGCGCATAGTCAGGACCCTCATTCGCCAGCTGGGAGGTGAGTGAGCGGTTGGGAGTGAGGGTGAACCCGGTTCACTCTCTCTTTTGCTGGTGTTGAAAAAACGTGATGGAGGGACACGCACAAAGTTGTGCCCCTACTGAAGTAAGAATGAAAAAGTTTTAGCGAAGTTTTCTTTGAAGAAAGCAGATGAAGAATCGTTAATGAGCGCAGATGCTTATCACATTACGAGGGGAGTAGCGGTGCCGGCCGGGTCGCAGAAAATTTGCAGCAGCTGGGATTTTTTTTCGTTCAGATAGAGAAATTCCACATGATAGCGCCACACCGGGACATTATTTTTGGGATCGGTAATTCGTTGCCGCTCCTTCACCCGACCTCGCACTTTACTGATATGATATTCAAAATCTATCATGCTGTCGAAGATGAGTATATCCATGCGGAATTCATCATCGATGACATCGGTTTCGCCCCCATGGAGAAACGACAATCCCCCTTCGGCAATATCGTAAATAATCGATACCACCGGTTTGTCTAGACTGGTCAGCGCTACTACGCCGTTGGTTTTGATTCTTGTCCACTTGCGTTGACATGGTGAATCGTATGCGTCTTTTTTGTCGTTCAAATTTCCTCCCTGCGCTGAGAATACCCGGTTGCATTGCCATTTCGTAACGGCACCATTCTCTGTTTACCCCTCTTGCCCATGCGTCGCATGAAGCTGATTGTATCTCACAAAAAGAGTAGCTCTCAACAGGACGATGGGCAATAGGGTAAATTAAGGATAAAACTTGGTAGTAAAAATACCTATCCCAGCTCGTTTGTTACGCTCCTCCCTTATCTCCCAGCTGGAAATGACTGAGCGAGGCCAGGGCTTTCTCGGCATCGAGCTGCCGAAAATCTTCCCGCAGTTCCTCCACTTCGCTGAGATAGGTACCGACAAAGAGCTGCGGCGGGGCCTTTCTGCACCAACTTTTCCCTCTTTTCCGAGATTGCCGAACGGGTTGAATTATGCCTTTTTGGCGAGGACGATAACGACGCGGCTCGACCGATGATGATTTTTACCTGCTGATCAATGCCGGGCATGAGCCGCTCAGTTGCACCCTGCCCGTTGCCCAGTGGGGCATTAAGTGGGAGCTGGTGTTTGATACCGTGATCGGCTGGCAAGAAGAAGGGCACTATTATGCCGCCGCCGACACCATTGATATAGAGAGACGGTCATGGACGGTTTTGCGGGCGGTAGAAAAGAAAGCGGAGTAAGAAGTCTGCCTGTCCTTTCGCGCAGGACAGTTTTTCCGATGCAACAAGAATCCTGGATGATGAATTGCGTGGAACAGCGGTCGATTTAAACCATATTGACCGCTCCTGTCGGTGCGGGCAGGGTCTGCAGTAATTCCTTCATGGGTACGGGCTTACAGAAAAAATAATCGGCCCCGTTATCCAGGGCCTCTTGTCTGCTCTCTTCCCCACAATAGCCGGTCATCATGATCAGAAGGGTTTCCGGCTTTATTTTTTTTGCATGGCGGACCACCGCATGGCCATCCACCTGTCCCATCTTCAGATCGGTGATAACCGCTTGAAAATCCTCTTTGTCCAGAGTTGCCAAAGCCTCCTCGCCATTTATTGCGAATTTGGCATCAAAGCCATGAATCTCAAGAAAGGTAGTGAACAATTCGCAGATGGTCTTATCATCATCAACAACGAGTATTTTGGTCGGCTTCATGGGGTTCACTATGATTGATGGTACTCTGCGGGATACATTCCAAGACCATAAGCTTCTTGCTTTCTTACAAGAAGCTTATGGCTCAACATCAATACGCCAATTGGGCATGTGGCCGCGGAGAAGATAACAACGGTTTTTTTAACATGGCGACCACGTTGGTGGCGATAGGACCCTTCTGGCCCTGAGTGATATCGAAGGTGACCTGTTCCCCTTCCTTGAGCGAACGAAACCCATGTGCCTGAATGGAGGTATGATGGACAAATATATCTTTGTCGCCCTCGCGCTCGATAAAACCATACCCTTTAGCCTGATTAAACCATTTTACTTTGCCCTGGGCCATTGCAATCCTCCTTAATATTATGAATATCCCCCCAATGATGGGAGGTTATTACTGCTTGGGCAGACAACTGGTACGCCAGCAGCAGCCCTCTTGATCACATTCCGTTTTGGTCCGGTAGCAGGCGATATTTCCTTCCTGACGTTGAATCGCCCGGATCAGTTCCGCCTTGGTCATTTTCCCCGGCTTTATGCCGCGTTCTCGGGCAATCGCCTTAATATCAATCATTCGCACAATATGTACCTCCCATGGGATTTATAAATTCCACTCTTTCTTCAATTTCTCAAAACAACTCGGACAACACCCATGAGACAGGCTGATGCCGGTTTTACGAGTCAGGTAGTTTTCCCAGTTCAGCCAGCTCCAGTTGTCGCTTGATGCAAGGTCGTCCTTGACGTCGCGACAGTAGGAACAGATGGTCAGTAACTTTTCCCGAAGCTTGATCTTCTGCTGGTTCTGCTGTTTATCCAGTAACTCTTTAATCCGCAGGAGCAGTGCATCGGTGTCGAGAGGTTTGAGCAGATAATCGTCGGCACCGAGGCGCAGCGCCTCTACCGCGGACTCCATATCGCCATAGCCGGTAAGCACAATGACACAAATCTGGGAGTCGTGTTTTTTTGCTTCGAGCAAAACCTGGATACCGCTTGAGCCGGGCATAACCAGGTCGGTAATGACCAGATTGAAATTGCCTGACTGGAGGCTGTCAATTGCATTTTCCGCGCTTGAAGCGGTGGTTACCTGGTAATGTTCCGCTCTGAGGTCCCTGGCATAGGAGCGCAGAATGCTCATTTCATCATCCACCAGCAACAGGCTTTTAGTTTGCATACCCTCCTCCTCGTACTGCGCACTTAGTTTTGTTGCTGGTAGTGTGCCATTAATATCGCCATCTGGCTAGGTTATCAAATCAGGAACAAAATGGTGAGGCAGACTACCCACTATGGCAGGGTAGGAATAAACGATGTGATGGTGTTGCAGAAAGCGTGATTTCGGAACTCGATATGGCGGGCGTATAAGAAAAAAGGAGAAATACGGTGTTTATAGCCTCAATATACCTTATTCACCCCATATAATTCCACTGTCGGTGTGCACATAATAGTAGATAGGAGAGAGGCACCGTTAAAAATAAAAGTACCTTCGGTGTCTCTGATAACTCATCTAAAATTTTGGAGGTTGTTATGATAGGCTGGGCTGTTACCTTTTTAGTCATCGCACTTATCGCCGGCGTCCTGGGGTTTACTGGAATAGCCGGTACCGCTGCACACATTGCCTGGATAATATTTGTTATCGGCTTGATCCTGGCGGTCGTCTTCATGTTCGTTGGCCGTCGTCGTCCACCTGTTTGAGGTAAGATCCATTTCATGTAAGAGGGAGATTATGCAAACGCTTAAGAAGAAAATTATCGCCCTGTTGTTTCTTTCTTTAGTCTTCGCCGGTTTCCTCTCTGGATGTAACACCATGTCCGGAGTGGGGGAGGATGTCCAATCGGCCGGCGGCGCAATTGAAGATTCCGCCGAGAAGAACAAGTCATACTAAAAACTGCAGATTCAAGGAGTCTTTAAGATTAACACAATTGGCAATATATCAGAGGATTACAAATATGAAAAAAAAATATTTAGCGACGTTTTTCTGTTCGGCGATTCTTGCGGTTAGTCTACTTTCTTTTGGTTGCGACACTCAAGGTCCGGCAGAAAAAGCCGGGGAGAAGATCGATAACTCGGTTGAAGCGACCAAGGATGCCGCCGACAACGCCGCCGACAAAATCACCGGCGACGGTCCGGCGGAAAATGCCGGGGAAAAAATCGATGAGGCTGGAACCAATGTAAAAAAAGCCGTTCAACCGAAGAATTAAGAAATCAAAAACAGTCAATTCGACCCTCACCCAGCCAGTGCAGACTGTGCTTTTGTTTTGTTCTGCGTTTAAGCTGCGGTGAGGGAGGTTATTGGGTGGGGCTTCCATGTTGGGCGAATGCTGCGATTACTGGAATATTCTTTGGTAAATAACTGTCCAGCCCTGCATGAGTCTAATCGCTTGCCTATTGGTACTGAAGTGCACCGAAATGCCACTTCTTCCTAGCTACTCATAATATAGATCTATCATAGAGATGTAGATATACAATGAACTGCCAAATAAATCACCGTACCCATGTCTGACCACCTGTAAAAACCCAAAATCTACGATGGCCAAGAAAATAGCATGTGAATTTTGCCCTTATTTCGGCGTACTGGAATACGTCGTAATAAGAGTAAAATTCGCAACAACGATGAAGAGTTTGTACCACGCCAACGTTATTGATAGATACAGGTTTCCCTGTATTTGATCCGGACGAGGTACCAGTTGGCACGTTCTGTGCTCATTTTTCTTTAATTTAGTCTGGTTGTTGGAAGTCTTTGAGAAAAGGTTTCCGGCATTTTTTGCTGCCGACGGGAAAATGAAGAGTGTCCTATGGGATCGGAATATTTTCCGATTGGGCAGGATATTTGGAGAAACAAGAACCCCTTGCGCTGTAAAATAGGCAAATGGTGGGTGCGAGGAAAAAAGAAATTGACATCAATCATAATTTTTGGTGCAGGGATAGCCGGCCTCAGTGCCGCGCACGAGCTGATTGATCTTGGCTATAATGTAACGGTTTATGAAGCCCTGGACCAGCCCGGCGGATTTTTTCGAAGTAGTCGGCACCAAGAGACCAACATGCCCACCGAGTATTCCTGGCACGGTTTTGGTCCCTGGTACCACAACACCTTTGATCTTTTTAAAAAAATCCCTTTTTACAACAACGAGAACCTCTATGACGCCGGCCTGTCGCGGACCATTGATTTCGGAATTTTTCCCGATGACGCGAAAGCACAGTTTTATGATCGGGGTCTGCGAAGCATTTCACGGATGTTCCGGATGAACCCATGGGAATTTACCTGCTCCACCTATCTGATGATGAAAACATGGACCGCCAACCAGCGCAGTAAGAAAATATACAGTACTCGAAATGCCGCCGGGTCCTGGCAGCCTTTTCTTGGTACAACCAGCTATCGAACCTGGCGGTCCTGCTTCGGTCCCTGGATCGGATCGGACTGGGCCAAAGTGGGTCTGCATACCACTGGCGATTTTTTCAGAAAACAACTGACAACCAAACCAGTTCACCACCATAAGGCCGACCACAACGGACCAGCCTGGTCGCAGGGTGCGGGAGACGGCTGGCTGCTGCTGAAGGGGCCGAGCAGTGAATATCTCTTCCAGCCATGGGTCAATCACCTTAAAGAAAAAGGGGTCGTATTTCATTGGCAAAAGCAGCTGACAAAACTCGAATTCGATGGCCGGAAAATCATTTCCGCCGCTTGCGGAGATGAAAGCATAATCGGCGATGTCTATATCATGGCCATAAACCCCTTCATTACCGCAGAGGTATTGGCCAAAACTCCGGATCTCGAAAAGCAGGACGTGTTAAACAAGTTTCAATCTCTGGTCCAGGATGGTCCGCACCGGCAGGTATCTTTCCGACTGGCTTTCGCCGAAAAAATAAAATTGCCGCGCAAGAGGATGGCGGTGGTGGTAAGCGATTCGGAATTCAATCTCACCCTCTTTGCCCAGGAGCAGGTCTGGGACGAGGATGTCGATCTTGGCCAAAATGTCCAATCCCTCTGGACAGGTACTTCCTGCATCAGTGGATTTCCCGGTCGAATCTACGGCAAGCCGGTGGAAACCTGCACCAAAGAGGAATTTATTGAGGAGGTAAAAGCACAGATCCTCAGTTGCGGCGCCCTGGACCACCTCATTCAAGAGGCCAATGGCGGAAAATCACTGCGAGATTTTCCGATTAGAGAGATCGAGGTCTGGCATGAATGGGAATTTTCTGCCGATGGTATCAAGGATCTGCAACCTAAATGGGTGAATTCCACCACGACGCAGCCCTTTGTTCCCTCCCAGATAACCCCGGTGAGCAACTTATTTTTGGCGGGTGCCCACACAACAACACAGGCCCATGTCTGGAGTATAGAGGGTGCCGTGGAGAGCGGCAGGAGGGCGGCGAAGGCTATAGACGGGCGGGTTCAGGTAATCGACCAGTATATTCCCTCCATGCTGAGAATTACCGGCAGGATCGACGACCTGCTGTTTGCTGCAAAGGGTCCCCATGTCCTCGATACTGCGGCGGTGTTGGTCGTCATTTCGGTGCTCTGGCTTATTTTCTAGAGTTTATAGGTAGCGGATACCAATCTTAACGCGCGGCAGCTTTTGCCCGCCTGTGGAGGTACTATCATGAAGAAAATACTCATTAAGTCTGCTCCCTTTCTACCTGCTATGCTTATGGCGGCCTTGGTGTTGTCGACTATGAGCACTGTTTATGCACAAAGTGGCAACGAAGTCAACGTAGGAGAGGCGGATAGTCATTTGAAGGTTACTTCGTCTAAAGAAAGCCAGACAACAATACCTGATTCCGCCGCCATTGATAAAGCCGCTGAAAAAAACGGACAGCGAGGAGACGCCACTGACAAAGAGCCTCAGCCTGAACTCGCTCCATCCGGACAGGGCGCCGGCGACCCGTCCCTCCCCAAGAATACGCCCAGGGAAAAACAAAAAGATACGGTAAAAGGGAGTCACACCCATAAAGCGGGCAAGAGTAAACCTTGACGGTTCAGAATCATGATTTCGCAGAGCGTCGATCAGCGCTTTATATCGGAGAAAGACTGATAATGACCGGCGGCAGCCATTCGCACAGAACCTGGGCAAAAGCCTTCTTCGATTTTGTCCAATAAATAACAAAGCGAGCTGCAGGTATAGCTGGATGCTCATTGGAGAGTAATATGTTCTTTAAAGGTTGGGTAGTTTTGGGACAAACCGTAATTCCCGGAGAGTGAAAATGGCCTTTTCACACTGGCGATAACTGTCTACGGCACAGGAAAGACCTCGTTTTTCTATCAGGGTGTGCAAAGGTTCGTCGATCTCGTACTGGAGCATCGCCGTACTCGCGGCGCTGCTGCCGTTGCAGACATCCCGCCGGTCAACCAAAAGGACCCGTCTGCCTGCCTGTATCAGGCTGTAGGCCGTCAAGGCACCGGTAATACCCCCGCCAATAACCAAGACCTCGGCATTGGTGTTGACTTTTAACGAGGGATAACTTGTTTTACTGCCATTATAAGTGGGCCAGAACGGCTTGTTTGAGTGGATATCCATATAATCTCTCCGAAATGAAGTTATACAGCTACTTTACAAAATTAACGACCTGAGTTCTGAGGACTTGCTGGAAAAGTAATACTTCGCCCCATTTTAGTAATAAGGTAAACGCTTTATTTACAGCATCATCGTACGCCGCAATAATCTTCGTCCTGTTGTGCAATATTCTTCTCCCTCTTTTTACCTTAAAAAACACCCCTCGTCTCCTTGCCTGCAGGTATCCCGGTCTCTTACGAAAACGCAATAGTTAAATCATCATCTTCAGCAAAAAATATCGTTCTGGGTTCATTCTTGTGAAAAAAACAGAATAAATTTGAACTTCATATGGGGTTGTGACAAAATTTTCATGAATGGTTCTGTAACATCTCATTTCTAATAAGGATTATCATGAAAAAGCTAAAGAGTGTTCTTCTTATTGTTCTGGTGCTGTTTGCCGCACCGGCTTTGGCGACGAGCGTAGGGAGTATCAAAAACGTTGCCGGCGAGGCATGGGTCATCCGTGCCGACAAACAGCTTCCCGCCGTACCCGGCATGCGCCTCACCGCTCTTGACCGGCTACAAACTGGGAGTGATGGCGCCATAGGCAGCATTCTTCAGGACGATACCATTATATCCATCGGACCGGAAAGTGAGCTTTCTCTGGCCGAATATGTCTTTCACCCGGAGGTCAGCCGGTTCGGCATGAGCCTGAAGATCATCAAAGGAACTTTTTCATATCTTTCCGGGGTGATGGGGAAACTTTCTCCGGAATCGGTGAAGATAGAAACTCCTGTCGGCATGGTGGCCGTTCGCGGCACGCATTTCTTAGTCAAAGTTGAGAAATAATAAGGAGAAAAATTTTATGCTGCGTTCTATCCTTGTCCTGTTGTTCATGAGCTTGCTGACCGGTTGCGGGGCACAGAGAACAACTTTTGTCCTCCTGCCCGACCCAGCCGGAACGGTGGGAAAAATAACGGTCAGTAATGATCTGGGCAGTCGGACACTCGATAAAGCCGGGGAGGTGGTGGTTATCAAGGATAAATCGGCGGCCCCGGGGCAATCTTCGAAGCTGACCGCCGAACAGATAAGTGCGATGTTCCAGCACGCCATGGCCATAGAGCCTGACCAGCCGGAAAAATTTATTCTTTACTTCAGGTTTGACTCGATCAACTTGACCCCTGCGTCCGAAAAAATCCTCGCGAAGGTCCTGGACAGGGCTGTCACCGGCGGTTCAATGGATATTGCGGTAAACGGCCATACCGATCGCGCCGGTGAAGATGGGTATAATTATCACCTGTCGCTGCACCGGGCTGAACGTATCCGCCACCTGTTGGAAAGCCGAGGCGTCGCGTCGTCTTTTATTACCAGCACCTCGCACGGCGAGGGCAATCCATTGGTGCCGACCGGCAATAATATCGCCGAACCACGCAACCGCCGCGTCGAAGTCATTATCCGCTAGATACGAGCTTTACCGGTGATATCCCGTCCTTTTCCCCAAACCAGTAAAACAGTTGTTATCCTCGGTCTGATCCTGGCATTTCTTGCTGCGGCGCTGGTCATGTTCGATGTCAAGCCATTTGGTGATCTCGATCGGATGAGCTACGATTTCATGCTCAACCTGTTTGACCGAAAACCGGTCAACAACAAGGTCCTCATCATTGATATCGACGAACCGAGTCTTGCGCGGTATGGCCAATGGCCATGGCCGCGTCACCTGGTGGCCCGGATGCTGGATGTCGTCGGCCAGGGAGGGCCGGATTTCGTGGGGATCGATATCCTCTTTGCCGAACCTGACCGATCATCTCTTGGACCATTGAGCAGAGAGCTGAAAGCCCGATTCGGTCTAGAAATCGATACCGCCAGACTCCCCGCAGAAATGATTGACCACGACGCAGCCCTCGCCAGGACGCTACAGAGTGGCCCCTTTTCTTTGGGTCTCATGTTTCGTTTCAATAGTCATGCGACAAGCAAAATACAGCTTCCGGTCGGCAACATCAAAACTATAGAGATGGCTCGGCACAGCAGTGGACCGACGCCCTTACCAATGACGCGCGACCTGGTCGAGGTGGTCCCGCAGCTTTTGACCGCCGCCGACGGACTGGGTTTTGTCAATATTCTGCTCGATTCTGACGGCGTTATTCGGCGTGCGCCTCTTTTTATCAGATATAACAATACCTTTGTCCCCTCCCTCGGTCTCCTGGCGTTTCTCAGGTCCCAGAATAACAGAAGTGTTGTCCTTGAGTCAGGCCCCACCGGAATGATCTGCATTAGAGCAGGCACCTCGGTCATACCCGTCGATAGACAGGGCAATCTGCTCCTTGCCTTTCGCGGCGGGGCGCGAACCTATGCTACTCTCTCGGCAGCGGCACTGCTCGACGGCAGCATCTCTTCTTCTCTGTTCACCGACAAGGTGGTATTCCTCGGTTCTTCTGCGGAGGGCTTGATGGATAACCATCCGACGCCTTTTGGTCGGCATTTCCCCGGTGTCGAGGTTCATGCCACCGTGGCCGGTGCCCTGCTGGACGGTGATCTGACGGCGGTGCCCGCCTGGACCCGAGGCGCAAGAGGCGTGGGTGCCTTTCTTCTGGTATTGCTGGCGACCGCGGCGGTCGTTGGTCTCCCGACCCATGGCATTGGCGTAGTCCTGGGGGGATTCTTTGTTATCATTCCACTGGGTGCAATGGCCCTTTTCAATCGGTTCCATCTGTTTATCCCGCCCGGATCGACGATGACGGTGCATGTCCTTTCTTTTGCCGTCCTCGCCCTGGCCCGTTTTAGAAGTGAAGAAATTTTTGGGGCCCGTCGTGAAAGATTGTTAACCGCAGCCCGCGACTGTGCCATGATCGGCCTGGTGTCATTGGCTGAGACCAGAGATACCGAAACGGGAAGGCATATCGTGCGCACGCAGCTCTATGTCCAGGCATTGGCTCAATACCTGTCAAGACAGGGCAAGAAGCCATTTTGTTTCACGGCGATGGATATCGATCTCCTGGTCAAATCGGCCCCGCTCCATGATATTGGTAAAGTGGGTATCCCCGATTCAATCCTGCTGAAACCCGGCCGCTTGACCACGCTCGAATTTGATGAAATGAAGAAGCATACCCAGTATGGCGAAGAGGCCCTGGCTAAAGCGGCGATTGTCTCCGGCAATCTCGATGAAACCTCGTTTTTGAAGACAGCTCGGGAAATTGCCCTCACCCATCATGAGAAATGGGACGGCACCGGCTATCCTCGCGGTTTAAAACAAGAAGAAATTCCGCCAAGCGGAAGACTAATGGCGCTCGCCGATGTCTATGACGCACTAACATCAAAACGCGTCTACAAAGATGCGATGGGTCATGCGGAAGCCTTGGCCATCATCCGTGAAGGCAGCGGCAGCCATTTCGACTCCAGAATCGTCGATGCCTTTCTGGCCCTGGAAAGTACATTTTGTGCCATCGCCGAAAAATACATCGACGAGAGTCTGGATCAATAATCCCGGCAAAATGGTCCAACGGGCTTGTCTCATCCAGGCAAGTCTTGGTGTGAAAATAATAATTCTACCTTATTAATCCTCCCAATATACCTTATTCACCCCATATTTTTCTTCCGCCATCGTGCACAGAGTATAAATTAAGAGTGTGACACATTAAGAGATCAATTGTGGTTATTACTTGGGTCGTTTACTTGTGTCGTTTACGAATCATCTCAGTAAACGGAGGACATTATGATAGGCTGGGCTATTACTTTTTTAATCATCGCACTAATCGCCGGCGTTCTGGGATTTACCGGAATAGCTGGTACCGCCGCCAACATTGCATGGATACTCTTTGTCGTTGGGCTTATCCTGGCTGTTTTCTTTATGGTAAAAGGGCGTCGGTAAGGGAGCGTCGTCGGGATCCCGAGTTCTCACTCGGGAAAATCTCCGGATCTAAAAACGCAAGCAGGGCGACTGGAAATACACCCAGCCGCCCTTTCTTCACCTTACGCCTAGTACGCGTTATTAATTTTTCACTGCGGGCAGAACATCCACTCCCGTACGATTAATATTGTATCGCTTATCAAGATCCTTTCGATAGGTATCATCATCAAGGTTTGGCCAGTTCTTGTTGTCAAAACCTTTATCATCCTTGAGTTGATCCTCAGTTACGTTCAGTACGAGGGTGACATCATCAAAAAACATGTCTTTATCGCGCTTAAAAGTGAATGCGTCCATCGGCACTGCATACAATTTATCGCCCATGCCCATAAAGCCACCGTAGGACACGGCGGCATAACGAACATTACCTTTGGAATCGATCATTATATCTTCTACTTCCCCGAGGTTTTCACCCTGAGCATTTTCAACTTCCTTGCCGATAAATTTACTGCCGAGGATGGAATAACCGCCTTTCATGCTGACCTCATTGTCATGCATACCTGCAGCAGTTTTATCCATTGCCAGGGTATCGGATGCAAAAAACGGTGCGGTTGACATCGTCAAAACCATAGCCATAATTGCGATACCGGAATATAATTTTGATTGCTTTTTCATAGTTTTTCTCCCTTGGTAACAGGTATTACTTATAATGAGTTTCCCACTCGGAAACTTGTTTTTCGGCCGCTTCTTTTTCTATGCCATAACGTTCCTGAACTTTACCGACCAGTTCTTCACGATTGCCGTCAACGACATCCAGATCATCGTCGGTCAGTTTGCCCCATTTCTGTTGCGCTTTTCCCTTGACCTGTTTCCATTGGCCTTTTACTTGGTCCCAATTCATGATCGACTCCCTTTGGTTGTTGTGAAAGTTTTTACGCTCTATTCTCCGGATCTTGTAAGCTGAGCCGGAATCATCCGCAGCAATGCTACATCGAGTGCGTCGTTATTTTATTGACTGCGAACCATCGTAAAGAAAATGGTAATGACCATGCGTAACCTGCACAATGCGGGAATACCTGTATATGACTCTAAGCAACACTGTAGAAGCGGGCTGAACTCGGCCTATTTATCGCCGGCTTTGATCGCTTGTTTGGTGGTTTATACTTGTTTCAGCGCAGTAAGCGCCTTTATCATGTCAATGCCTTCGTCGAGCACCGGGCTAAAAACATCTCCCTTGTCCACCAGTCGGGGAAGCATGGTGGTGATATTGAAATCATTAATTTTCAAGCCGATCTTCACCTCGCTCCAGGCTAGAGGTGCGGAGACCGGTGCTTGGGGTCTGGGCCTGAGACAATAGGGTGCAGCCAGCGTCTGGCCGCGTCGGTTCTGCAGATAGTCGAGATAGATTTTGCCATGCCGGTTCTTGACCGCTCGTTCCATGCTGGTAAGTTTCGGTAATTGTGCCTGGATAAGCGTGCAGAGTATCCTGGCGAAATCGCGACCCTCTTGATAGGAATACTTCGCGCCCAGCGGGATATAAATATGCAGTCCGCTCGAGCCGGAGGTTTTGCAGAGCGCCTTTATCCCCGCTGTCTCAAGAAGAGCTTGGGCCGTCTGGGCCACTTCGATTACCTGGTCAAAACTGTTGCCTTCTGAAGGATCGATATCAATGACCGTATAATCCGGGGCGTCAAGTGAAGCCTTCCGAGAGTTCCAGCTATTAATCTCGATGCACCCGAGGTTAGCCATAAAGAGCAGAGTTGCTTCATTCTGGCACAGCAGATAATTGATTTCCTTGCCGCTCGATTCTGAATGAATCGGCATCGTCTCCACCCAGTCCGGCAGTCTCTCGTGATCTTTTTGAAAAAAACCCGGTTGTTCGATGCCGTTGGGGTGTCGATGAAGGCTCTGGGGCCTGTCGTGCAGGTAGGGCAGAATGGTTCCGGCAATATGCAGATAATAGTCGATAAGATCATATTTGGTCAGACCCGAGTCAGGCCAGTAGATCTTATCCAGATTTGATATCGGCACAGCGATGCCATCTATTTCCAGACTCTGCGCCCCTGTATGGGGCAGATATTCATTCCCGGCGGCACTTTCAGGGTTGGCGACAAGACGAATTTCTGGAGGGTTTTTGTCGGGACGCAAGCCCTTATAGACCGGATGGCGCAATCGCCCGCTGGGGGTCCAGTCGGTATATTGCACCTCACAGATAAGCTCTGGCCGTACCCAGTGGGCAACTCTGCCACGGAGGCTTATCTGTTCTTGAAAAGGCGAAACGGCGCTGGCCAGAGGCCTTAACGTATGCAGCAGTTTTTGCTGCTCACGGTCAGTGAAGCCGGAGCCACAATTGCCGATATAGTGCAGGTTGTCGTCCTGGTACATACCGAGAATCAATGAGCCGAAGGGCCTTCCGCCGGCTGCCGAATCGGTGTAACCACAGATGATCACTTCTTCGCCGGCGACCGCCTTGATTTTCAGCCATTGCTCACTGCGATAACCGGGATGGTAGAGGGAATCGGCCTTTTTGGCAATAACCCCCTCCATTTTGTCGTCCATCGCCTGGGTATAAAGTTCTTTTCCCGCACCGATGACATGGTCACAATACTGTACCGGTCCGGATAGACCCTGGAACTCAGCGAGGAGTTCCGGGAGAAGGCTTTTGCGTTGCACCAGCGGCAGTTCGAGCATCCTGTGCCCATTCAGATAGAGCATATCAAAGATATAATAACGCAGCTCACCTGGTGTATCCCGGCCGTAATTCTGCAGAGCACCAAAATTTGGCCGTCCCGTCGTATCGATGACCACGACTTCCCCGTCAAGTATGACATCGTGCGGTATTGCACCAAGGGCCGTAGCGATGGCTGGAAAGGTGTGGTTATAGCTCAGCCCGTTTCTCGAATAAAGGTGCACCGTACCGTTTTCAATGGTCGCAAGTATCCGGTAGCCATCCCATTTTATCTCATAGACCCAATCAGGGTCATCAAAGATTTTGCGAGCACTGCTTGCGAGCATGGGGGCGATAAACTGGATGGCCGAAGGAGCATCAGCCATTGTATCCTGTTGTTCGGCGTCATAGGCCAATTTAACCGCGTATTGGTCTTTTTTCTTGATCAGCAGCCATTGGCTTGATTGACCGGGTTTTGCGTCATTTTTCAGGCGAACAAAGCTGAAAGCTCCCTGCAGTATGGTCCCGGTAAATTGCAGATGCATGGTTCCCTTGCGCCACTGTGCTGCCGCGTCTCCCTCGTCTTCATTAGTGGGACTAACTGAAAAAGTCCCCGAATCCCAAATCTTCATCTCCCCGGCTCCATAGCTGCCCTTGGGAATAGTCCCGTGAAAATGGAGGTATTGAACCGGATGGTCCTCGGTCTGAATGGCCAAACGCCGATCACGCGGATTGAGCGACGGTCCCTTGGGCACCGCCCAGCTTTTCAGCACTCCGCCTATCTCAAGGCGCAAGTCATAATGTAGCCGCCGGGCCTGATGCCGTTGCACGACGAATCGGCTTTTCCCGGAGGTATCAATGATCGCCTCAGGCTCCGGGCTCTGCGCCAAATTGCGTTTTTTCTGATACTCCGTCAAGCCCATGGTCTAGGCTGCCTTTTCTTTCTTTTTCTTCGCGAGGCTAGCCTGGAGCTGGGCCATCAGATCCTTGGCCGGGGTCGGCTTACTGTCGAATCGGACCACCTTGCTCTTTTTACCATGCATTTTGGCCTCGATGATGCTGTGCAGCTGTGCGTTATAGACGTCTTTATATTTGTTGGGCTGGAACGGTTCGGTATACTGGTTGATAAGTGAGACGGCCATTTTTAATTCCTTGTCCGTCACCTTTTGGTCGATGAGCTTGAGTTCTTCCGGGTCGCGGATCTCCTCGGCAAACCGGATCAGGTGCAGGACCAGAACTTTTTTATAGACCCCGATAAGACTGAGATTTTCCTTTTCCCGCATGACAAAAGTAGCCACCCCCAGTTTACCCGTCCGTTTGAGCGCTTCACGGAGCAGATTGTAGGCCTTTTCTCCACCGTTTTGCGGTTCCATGAAATATGGCTTTTTAAAGAGTAAATCAGCGACCTCCGACTCGGCAATAAACTCCTCAATATCGATGGTTTTGCTCTTTTTCAGATTTGCTTGTTCGAAATCTTCTTTTTCGAGGAGAATATAGCCCTGCTCGGTTGCAAAACCTTTGATGATATCCTCCCATTCGACCTCTTTGCCGGTATTTTCATTGACTCGCTTGTAACGGATGCGAGCGGAGTCGCGACGATCGAGCATGTTCAGGTCGAGCCTTTGTTCTTCCGAGCCGGAATAGAGTTTTATCGGGATGGAGACGAGACCGAAGATGATCGAACCATTCCACACTGAGCGCATGATATTTCCCCTATCTTAGGTGATAATCTCATAATGAATAGGCTTGAAACTGCCGTTGTTACTATCCTCGGCCGAACAGGCGGTAAGGCCTACGATGAGGTCCATCTGTGCCTGAAATACGATATAATCACCGGCTTTGCTGGTCGGCGGATCTACACTGAGTTTTCCATCCGGTGCGAAATGCACATTCATAAAGATGTTGAAGGCGGTAGGGATATCGTCCGGTTGTATGCCAAACAGTTTTAAACTCGTGTAGAGGTTTTCAAAACAACTGGGATGGTAATCATGATGGCCATACATGATCTGAAAGGTCTCAGGGCTGCATGGTGCCAATAGAAAATCGTTTCGACCGTTGGTGTCCTGCAGTATTTTCATCATCTTGTGGCTACGATTACTCCAGAGGGAGTTGCCTTGACTGATGAGCAGGGTCTCTTCAAAATCGAGCGTTTTTCCCGATGATATTTTTTCGCGCAGGTCATCGGCATTGAACAGGACCATGTCGCTTACCTGTTCACCCTGTGGGTCAATTACTCTGAGGAGTTGACTCTTCTTCAGAGTAAACGCCGTGCCGGACTGGGGTCTAATGATCTGTTCCATGTTCTTTTTTAATCAACTTACTTAATTCTCTGCCGAGTGGACTACCCTGTCTTTGAAGATGAGTGGTTATAGATTCGATGTCGTCTCTGGCAAAACCCTGATGAAATTTGGCAATGGCTTCAATCTTAACCGGTTTGCACCAAAATCCGGTGATGTGAGGCAGATGATCGTCTATCATCTTTTTGGGGATGTCATGGAAGAACAAAGGATGCTCCTGGTCCTTTTCAAAACGCTCCACCAGTTTGACTAAACAAGCCTGTAGCTCAGCTTGACTTTGGATGTGCAGTTTTGCGTTAATATGCACCGCGGAATAATCCCAGGTACTGATATCTTTTTCTTTGTACCATGAGGAGGAGACATATCCATGGGCACTTTGAAAGATGAGCAGTATATCTTTCTCCTTCTGTAAAGAGTGGACCATTGGATTGTTGTTGGCTATGTGGCCATACAGTACCAACTCCTCCTCGTTGTCTTCAGCAAGTATTGGTATGTGGGTCGCTATTAGCATGTCGTCTTGTAAAACCAGGGTGGCAAAAGGATACTGTCGAATAAACCTGAAAACATAGTGTGCATCGTTTTTTATATACTTTTTATTTTGATACATTCAGTGATTTTTGGTGTATTTAAAGGGGCACTTCCAATGTTCATCGAGTTGACGGCCACTGTACTGCAACACTTCTCTCTCTTCCCCAAAATCCTTGAGCATGGGGTTTATATTACCCTGCAAGGTCGTATCACGTTCTCTTATCTTATTTTTTACATTTGTGTATATGCCGATTTCACGCATTTTTTCAAATTGATAATGAAGATTGAACGTCATTGCAGGGTATGGACTTCGTCGTGCTATGCGTGAACTGTGTGGGTGAAGTCCAACAATATAAAAGGCTCGCCCGCCGACACTGAAGCTGAAATTCTTATGGTCGGGATCATGGCTGACTTCGGGGTCCCATGGCTCATCATCCACGTCATGAATATACTGCAGTTGCTGCCACAATTTTTCTTCAAATATCTTTTCAGACGTGACGCTGTGGTCATCGAAAACAGCCATGAATGTTTGAAAATTTCGTCCGGTAAAGTCATATCTTTCCAGATATTTTTTAACATCACACAGAATAGCTTTGGCGGTAGTTTTCGAACCAAAATCGGGATATACATGAAAATCAACCTTCTTCCGCTCGAACATACCCCGTGCCATTATACAAGGATGAAAGTTTTCCAGGATGAAACGGTCGAATGCAGCTCTTATACCGGCTGATTTTTGTTCTGACTCTTTTTCTTGCATGTTCATCGTGATTTATAATTTACGTTTTCCCGTACGCATTCCTTATCCATTGGCCTGCCATGTGGCAATTGAGCATCGGTCTGCAGAGAAGTTTCGGCGACAGGATCTTAATCATTAAGGCCGGATATTCTGATATCTTCACCTTTTTCATCAACGAGATTCTGGATGGCGTTTTTAAGTTCTGCCATTTCAGAAATATCCAGTTCCTGCATGATTTCATGAGCATCTTTGCCTTGTTGGGCGAGCTCCCATAATCGTTTCATATCAATAGGTTTCTGCTGTACCATTAGTGCACCTCCAACGTTTTTATTATATTGATTTAGTTGTGATGTATTGCCGTTCCCCAACGGTATCGGCCACGCACGCATCTCGTTCCCCTAAGGGTTTCGAGGTCTTGCTCCGCAGAATCGACCGCCTTATGCCCCTTGTAGGATCGTCAGAGGTGGTTTCGCATCCACAAATAGAGCACGGCCTATTGCCTGATGTTCCATTATTCAGCTTTTTCCTCCGCCTTTTCATACTGCTGGAAAAGCTCGTCGAGTTTTTTGTCGTCACACAGTCGCTGCAAATGATTAAATATAGTTGTTTCCTCCTCCTCGATATGGTGCCGGTTCAACTCATCAAGGACTGCGGCCTTGGCTTTGAATATATCACTATCGGTGTTAAGCTCCATGAGTTCACGCAGAACGAGTTTCGCAACATGATGCTCCTGAGTGCTTTCCAGCCCGTCATCTTTGGCTTCTTCATCTTTATTGTCGATGAGCATCTTAAACATCGAGGCTTCTTCGCCTAGCATATGGGGCAGAAGGGCTTCATGAAATTGCTGTCGAAGTTTTTCTCTCTCCTCAGGCTCCGTGGCTTCACTTAATTTTTTACCAAGATCTTTTTGTTCATTGTGGTCTTTGCGCAGATGTGCAAGAAACGTATGTTCGCTCATTTTTTTCTCCTCTAATGTTTTTGATTTCTTTTGACCCCGTTTAAATTCGGCGTATGCTTTTATATAATCGCGATCGTGTTCAGAACGTATGAGGTGTGGGCATAAACCGATTAGGTAACCGTTCAACCAGTGCACCCATTATTTGCTACTTTCTTCAAACTACTCATCTTGTGGCTTCAGGGAAATACTGGATTTCCCGTATATTGATATATGCTTCTGCAGGGTACTGGTTTATCTTTGTCAATCGGATGATATTTATCGTCAGGTCCGATAGTGTCGGATTCATCCTGTGAAACAGGACAACACTCTATAGTCCGTCCTTATCAGATGCGCCAACTCACATAAAACTTCTCAGTGGCTTCCTTTTCTGTATCATTTATTTTTTTGGCAGTGCCGAAAAACGGCACGAAATCTGCTGACAGTAAGAGACAATTACCCTTGAACCATTGAGCAGTGAGGCGGGAGCGTATGCTTGATTTTAGTGAAATTTTGCCGGAAATTAATGGGCAGGTATTATGGGCGCATATCCGCAGCATTGGTATTGCCTATTTACTCTCTTTACCCATAGGTTATGATCGCGAATTAGGCTCGCAAAGCGCGGGATTACGTACCTTCCCCCTGGTGTGTGTCGCTTGTTGCGGATATACCTTGATGGCCATTTATATTTTTCCGACACCCGACCCGCAGGCCAGGATGATGCAAGGATTGATCACCGGAATCGGTTTCATCGGCGGTGGAGCTATTTTAAAGACAGATGACCATGTTAGCGGTTTGGCCACGGCCAGCAGCATGTGGGTAACCGGGGCGATTGGCATGGCGGTTGCCTGGAAACGTTATGAGATTGCCGTGCTGTTGAGCCTGATAACCTTTCTGACGCTTTATTTTTTAAAAAGAGCCAAGAAGGCAGTGCAAACTATTAATGAACAATAGCTTACTTCTCGTTCCGCTTGAAATTATGCGCCAAAACTCACTCTTTTATCTCCGTCTTCTTACTCCCTGAGCTGTGGACATCGGTATTTTTACCAAGGACATCCTCGACATACAGCATTTTCACTAAAACCATGGCTCCGGCTGTGAGCGGCGTTGCCAGCAGCAGTCCAAGAAAGCCATAGATATTGGCAAAAATAATCTGATAGATGCGCTCATGCCAGGCAACCGGCGCGAGAGTAAAAATACCGGAAAGATAAGAATATGGGGTGAAGCAAAAGTACAGGCCGATAAAAATGATGACAAAAAGACTTGATACTACGCCGAAGGTGCCGGCAAATACCCCAAAAATTTTACTGGTCACCTCTTTACCCAGATTGGCCACCTGGTTTTTAACGCGGGATACCTTGTCTTAAAGCCATTATAGGTGGGCCAGAACGACGTGTTTGCGAGAATATCCATATATTTTCTCCCGAATAGGGTTGTTATGAAGAAAAACTAAGCCAAAGCACTTTCATCCCCACTATCCTGGGTAAAAAGACAGGAGGACTCCGTAGCATCCCGCATGCTCCACAAAAATTCAGCATCAAATTTTTCCGGGAGCGGAAATACGTTTAAGTCGGCTTCCGGCGCGGAACTGGCATAGCGTCCAAAATCTCCGTCAGCGATATGGGCAACTGTCTTGGCGGGTAACCGGGCAAGTTCAACAAGCCTGGTAAGAAATTTTTCAGCTTTTGGTTTCTCTTCTGCATTACCTACCGCACCTATAATAGTGAGACTGGCATCCCAACTGTCCATCATCCGGAAGGCGAGCAGAATAGCCAGGTCAAGATTGACAAATTCCATATCTAACTCCCAGTCAGGACCCATATCCGCAATCCATAAATTGATGCGGTCGCGACGGCCAAGACCGGCATCTTCATGTTGCACCAATACTGCGACACCCATCCTTTGCCGCTTTGCTTCGGCAATAAGGTCGGTAAGCGATTGGTGCGTGTTGGGGTCTTTAGGAAGGTCAAGCAGCAATAAATTTGGCCGAAAAAATGATCCCCCAAGAGCTTGCAAACCGATCTTGACCGCTGCGGGGAAATCGTTTGATTCCAATACGGTTGCCGAGGTGAAAATACCATTATCGACAAATGCCTGCTGGGAATCGAAAAGCCTTTGCTGCAAAGAATCAATATCTCCAGTGTTGCAGACACCTAACAGCTTAAGAGACCCCATAGGATAGGCAAGATGATTGATGAGTTCGAAGACACCACGAAGACGTCTTGGATCTTCGAGGGCAAGGAGAATGTTTGGTTTCCACGCTCTTTCAGAAGTTCCCTGGATTGTCTTGATCTGCTTGGCACCCCATTCCGCAACCGCGGTAAACAGGCCGCTGCGAACATCTCCAAAAGGAGAGGTGAGTTTACGCCGCATCAGCACAAAGTAAAGAATAGCCACCAGGACAATGGCAACCAAACTGAACACGGGATTGATGATAAACATGGACAAAAGGCAACCTGCCAGCCCTATCAGCGGCACAGTTTTTGGAATACGGAAAAGAGGACGAAAACTTAACAGACGTAAGCTCTGTTCAACCAGTACGACTAGATTTATTGTCGCATAGGTAAGGAGAAAAATCATCGTGATAAGTGGCGCGATCGCATTCAATTCGCGCAGCATAATAGCCGCCAAGACAATAATGGATGTTATCAGCATGGCATTGCGTGGCTCGCCATTTTTTGTTCGCTTTGCCGTCCAACTGCTTGCCGGGACAATGCTATGACTACCGAGCGCCTGCAGAATCCGAGGTGCGCCAACAAACGACGCCAGAGCAGATGAAAAAGTTGCGGCCAGTAAACCGGCTAATACGGGAGGCCCCCAGAAGGCACGGTCAATCAATATCGTATAATTGCCGGTTAACTCCTCAACTGTTGCTACTCGCATAAGCCAGTACGCCACTCCCAGATAGATAAAAAGACTTAAAACAATGGCGGTCATTGTACCCATGGGAATTGATTTTCGTGGATCCTTGAGCTCTCCTGACATATTTGCTCCAGCCATAATGCCGGTAGATGCTGGAAAAAATACCGCAAAAACAGCCCAGAACGTGATTCCTGAAAAATTATTCTCCGGGGATCCGGGAAATTTCCCCCACCATTGTATCGGGTTGTCCATTGGGCCCTGGATGGCGGCTACCGCAACAGATATCAGCGATACGATGACTACCGCAAGAATAAGGTACTGAACCTTAAAGGCGAGACTGGTACTGACCAGGGTGATTCCAAAAATTACTGCAAAAACAGCTAAATCCAGGACAAGAGGCGACAATACCGGAAAACCCATGGTATGAGCGGCCCATTCCCATCCAGCCCGAAAACCAAAGATATACATAACGACTGCAAGAGCTTGCGAAAAATAGAGCGGCACGCCAATAGCACCGCCTACTTCCAGTCCCAGCGACTGGGAGATCATGGAAAATGCGCCGCCTGGCCCAACCCTGATGTTGGTGACAAATGATGACATGGATAATCCGGTACAGCCGGTAATGGCGAAAGCCAATCCGATAATCAACCATGCCCCTGCCAGACCGGCATTACCAACGACCCATCCTTCTCTCAGAAAAAGAATAACTCCTAGAATTGTCAACAGGGTTGGGGTAAAAACCCCCCCGAATGTGCCGTATTTCGTTGATTGTTTGTCTTCATGTTCTTCGGTTTGTTGTTGTACATCCTTGGTTTGTTCATCGCCTGCGCTTTCAAGGTTTTTAACGGTCGATTTCTCTGATGAATTGCTCTCACTGGGCAGGCCATTGTCGCCGATGATATCTTTGTCGACATTTGGAGGTTCTTGGTTCATGAATGACGCCTCTTGGGAAAAAATTGCGGTAATATGGCCTGTGCAAGCTTCTATTCTTTGTAATAGTTACCGGGACACAATAGGTGACCGTAAAACATGGATTTGTAAACGTTCAACCAGTGCTCCATGTTCGTTCAATCATGCCGCAAAAGGATATTCCATACAAACAAGGCGACTGAAAATGCATTATGCCGCCCTTTATGTCTACCATGCCGTCAAGTTTTTTAGGTGTAGTCTCAGCTTACACTTACGTGTTAAACAGAGAACGATTAACCTTATATTGGGTATCCAATTTTTTCCTATATGCATCATCCTCGAGATTCGGCCAGTTCTTGCCGTCGAATCCCTTGTCTTCTTTCAGCTGGTCTTCACTGACATTAAGAATCAGTTTGACGTCGTCATAGAACATGTCTTTGTCCCGCTTGAAAGTGAAAGCTTCCATCGGTACTGCATACATTTTATCGCCCATGCCCATAAAGCCGCCATAGGAGACTGCGGCATAACGCACTCTGCCTTTTGAATCCAGCATGATATCTTTTACTTCGCCAAGATTTTCCCCTTGAGCATTTTCAATCTCCATGCCAATGAATTTACTCCCAAGGATGGCATAGCCTCCTTTCATGGTGCCTTGCTTGGAATCCATCGTAGCGTTATTGTTCTGTAAGGTCTTGCTACTGACGGGAGTCTGCGCATCGGTGGCAAAAACGGGACTGGCGAACATGAAGGCAGTGAGGGCGACAATTGACAGGGCGGAATACATTTTAGATTGCTTTTTCATAATCTTTCCTCTCAGTTGATTTATTACATATGGAACTCAACTAGGCTGCTAACCAGCAGAAGAAAAATTAATGGCCGTCATTGCGGGGTACAATGAGGGAATATCTGTATTTAACGCCGGACAATACCTTAGAAATGGCCAAAACGAGTGGACAGGGAATAGTCGAGGTTACCCAATAACAATCGAGAAGGTGGGAAGATATGCTGCTGGCTCTCTATTTATCCGTAACAGTAACTCTGGCAGTTCTCACTCTGCTTCCACTATCGACTGACGAACAAAATGTCGGCAAGGACGATGTCCCGGAACTGGAAGAAAATGTAGAGTTACTGCGCCGATTTTTGCGGGCTGCGGTCCGGTGCCCTGACCGGCAGGGTAATGCGGAAATGAGTCATTTTATTCCGGCTGCTGTCCACCTCGATGGTGCCGTTATGCGATTTGATTATCCCGTAGCTGACCGATAAGCCTAAGCCGGTGCCGGAGACCTCGGCTTTAGTGGAAAAAAAAGGTTCGAAGATACGGTCTTCGATATCCGGTTCTATGCCCACGCCGTTATCGATGACTTCGAGGATGACGCCGGTTTGCCGGGACTCCGTTCGAATCGTTATCTTCCCTCCCGGCCGACAGGCATCGGCACTGTTACGGAGCAGATTCATTATTACTTGTTTAAGTTGGTCGGAGACCCCATACAGCTCAGGAGTGTGCCCATCGTGATGGACCTCGACGCTGATCTGTCTGGTCGCCAACTCCTTTTTAAAGAGCAGCAGCACCCCGTCCAGCGTAGTTTTTAAACACACCGGGGCCCGGACCCCTGAAGACGGTCGGTTGAAATCGCGCAGGGCGGCGAGCAGTTTGCGCATGCGGTCGCATTCCGCCACGGCTATTTCCACCAGCTCGGCATCTTCCGGTTCAAGCACGGCTCGCCTGCCTACACCCTTGATGACATTTAACACCCCCTGGAGGGGGTTGTTCAGCTCATGGGCAATAGAGGCGGCGAGGGTGCCGATAGCCGCCAGCTTCTCGCGGTGCAGTAACTGGGTCTGCGCCTTTTTAAGCTTTATCGTCCGCTTCTTGACGCGTTCCTCGAGTTCAGCGTTTAAGGTGGACAAAGCATTCTTCGTCTCGACCAGCTCGGTGATATCGGACACGGTCATCAGCAATTGGCCTTCGCCGGCAACGCTCTGCTTTTTATATACAAACTCCAGATGGACGTGTCGATGGCGGGGGGGTGCTTCGAGATTTTCGCCGCTAGGGGTACCGCAGCTTGCCGTAAGGCGGAGGCTGCAGGTCTGCCGTCGTCCGGAGGCCTGCAGATCCTGGTGACAAAGATGGAAGCTATCCTGATCCTCACTATGGATAAAATCGGAGAATTTTCGGTCGCGAAGCGTTGTTTTTTCACAATTAAAAAGCTCGGCTGCCCGGTGGTTGCTCTCGGCGATACGCAGCTCGGAGGTCAACGTCAAATACCCCACCGGAGCAAAATCGTAGAGTTCGTCATATTGTACCTTCGTTGTGCTCAGCGCCAATTCCGTCTGGCGAAGATCTTCGTTTTGCAGTTCCAGCTCGAGCCGATTGGTGTCGAGCTCAAAGATCAGTTTACGAATTTTGGCGTCAAAAACATCCGGTGCCACACGTTCATACTTGCCGAGTATATCCAGCGCTCGTTTACGTAACTCAAGAAACCTGTTGTCATGGACACTTTTTTTCATGGACGAAGTCCGGTAGTTATTTCTTGATTCAATTCGTTGCGGGCTCTTCTTGAACGTAGAGCACCAGGCTATTTCTTCCATTATAAGAAATCGGCGCCGCCGTAATAGTGCAGTGGATGGGGTTGCCGTCCATGCCAATAAAAGTGGTACTGATGGTCGGAATCGGTTGTTCTTTGCCGACTTTGGCTTTAGCCAGCCAGGCCAGAAACTCGTGGCGGCAATGGCTCGTCAGCCGGTGGGCGATGGAATTGCCCAGCAGCTCCCCCGGAGTTTTGGTGCCGAGGAGATTGCCGCAGGCCGGGTTAATGTAGCGTAACAGCTCGTCTTCGACCACAATGATACCGAGTGGTGAATGGTGCACCAGTTCCTGCCAGGATTTTTCGCTTTCGGCCTGGATTTCGACCATTCTGGTGTATTCGGTGATATCGTCGAAGGTTATGACGATTCCCTCGATGGCATTGTTGACGGTGCGAAAAGGTCTGATCCGCAGCCGATATTTCTGGCCCGCCTTATCCTCGATGACCGACTCATGTCGATCCAGCGAGCGGAGGACGAGCCTGGCCCGTTCCTTAATATCGACACCGACCAGGGTCGAGGCAAAGTGCTCGAGGGAACGGCCGATATCCGCGGTGGTCAGATGAAAAAAATTGGCGATCGACGGGGTAAAACGCCTTATGTTCAGCTCATTGTCTAGAAAAATAGTTGCAATATCGGTGGCGTCGAGCAGATTTTTAATGTCATTATTGGCCGCAAGCAGCTCGTCGATTCTGCTCTGCAGTTCGGAGTTGACGGTGGATGCTTCCTCGTTGAGGGACTGCAGTTCCTCCTTTGAGGTTTCCAGCTCTTCATTGGTGCTCTGCAACTCCTCGTTGGCCGACTGCATTTCTTCGTTGGTCGATTTCAGTTCTTCGTTGGCGGTCTCGAGTTCTTCGATGCTGGTCTGCAGGTTTTCTCTGGTATAGCGCAGCTCGTCTTCGATCCTTTGTTGATCACTGTGGTTAAGCTGGATGTCGCTGTCGATCTCGGCGCCTGGCTGTTCGGTGCTCTGATCGAGACTCTCCTCAAAGATGATCAGCATCAGGCCGCGCATGCCCTTAAATGATATCTGCAGCGGTCTGACGATAAGCTTGATCAGCTGACTGCCCATATCATTTCTGACCCGAACGTTTTTATGCACAATTTCTCTCCGTTCACTGGTCATCTGATGAATGGCGCTGGTCAGCGGCGCCTTCAGGCCGGGTCGCGCCATAAGGAGAATATTGTTGCTGACCTTGCCGTCAGCGGGTTCTAAAAAGCGGCCGGTTCGGCCAAGGGTATAGACCACATCGGCCTTATCGTCGACCACCACACAGATTGGCACCTTGCTCTCATGCAGGATGGCCTGCAGCAGGCTGACGGTTCCGGCATCTTTTATGGCTTTGGTGTCGGCAGGCATTTGCTCCTCGGGCACGCGGTGCATAAATGTGCTGCCCGGCAGTTGCATCGGCTGCGCCCCTCCGCCTTGACCGGGAAGACGTTCAAAGATCTTCCATTTTTTATCGAGGAGGGCAAACAGATCGGTTGACCGGCCGATATTTTCCGAGCTGCCGAGAAACAGTATCCCGCCCGGCTTAAGACTGTAATGAAAGATCGGCAGCAATTTTGCCTGGAGCTCGGGGCCGAAATAGATGAGCATGTTGCGGCAGCAGATCATGTCCAACTTGGTAAACGGGGGATCTTTTATTACATTCTGTTCGGCAAAGACCACCCTCTGGCGGATATTTTTCTTGATCTGGTGGGCATCGTCGACTCGATTGAAGAATTTTTCCATCCGCTCGGCACTGACATCGAGGGCTATCGCATCCGGGTAGGTCCCGGCTCGCGCAATATTTATAGCTTCTTCGTCGAGATCAGTGCCGAAAATCTGCACCGTAAAATTGCGGCCAAGGGTCTTAAAACATTCCTGGACCAGGATTGCCACCGAATACACCTCTTCACCGGTGCTACAGCCGGGCACCCAGATGCGAAAATGATAGCCATCGGGCTTACTCTGCAACATCTGCAGGAGATATTTCTCGCGCAGCAGGGCAAAGGCCTGGGGATCTCTGAAAAAGCTGGTCACACCGATAAGCAGTTCCTTGAAGAGGATATGGACTTCCCGGTCCGAATCATTAAGGAAATTGACATAGTCATCGATGGTTTGCAGTTGGTGCACATACATCCGCCGCTCAATACGCCGAAAAATGGTATTTTTCTTGTAGAGTGAAAAATCGTGGCCGGTAACATTGTGGATCATCACCATGGCTTTCTGCAGGGCGAGGGTGAGCTTTTCATCCTCGCTCGGATCGGGGTTTTGCCTCGTTTGGAGGTTATGCCGGAGATAGTCAAGCAATCGTCCGGGCATCTTTTCCGGCGGGAGGATATGATCTATGAGGCCGGTAGCCGCGGCACTGGCGGGCATACCAGGGAACTTGGCGGAATCCTGATCTTGAACAATAACCAGTCCTTCCTCTTCCTTTATGGTTTTGATGCCAAGAGTGCCGTCGGTACCGGTGCCGGATAAAATGATGCCGATGGCTTTTCCCCCGGCATCTTTGGCGAGCGATCGAAAAAAGGTATCGATCGGCCGAAAACTCACGTCACCTTTTTTTCTGGGCATCAAGTGCAGCGTATTATGGACCATAGCCAGCTCTTTGTCCGGGGCGATGATATACAGGTGATTGGCGGCAACGCTCTCACCGTCGGTCACCTGGCGTACCACCATCTTCGTCTTCTTACCAAGCAGACTCGGTAACATGCTGTCATGTTTAGGATCGAGGTGCGAGACCAGGACGAAGGCGAGGCCTGAATCGGCAGGCATAGCCTCGAAAAACTGATTCAGCGCTTCGAGCCCGCCGGCGGAAGAGCCGATGCCGACAATGGCGGTCGGCAAATTTCCGGTAGAGCTTTTCCCGGCTGGGACACCATGCTCATTTTTTGCCGTCTCGGACTGATGCCGATCGGTCATAAACTCACCCTAAAGTGGACGATAGTTGCTGAAGATCTGGCCGAATATGACCAATTGCCGATAATGTAAGAAATGATTTTACATCGTATCCCGTTGGACTGCCATATAAAAGTGGACGTTTACAAGAGTTTCATGAAGGATGAAGCAGATGCGTGATGGACATTTTTGGGGAATCAAGATGGGCGGGTGAAGATGCTGATTCCTACCAGATAACGCAAGCCGAATTCGGCGGTGTTGTCAATATGGATATCTCCGCCAAAACTTTCGGCTATCATCTGCGCATAATAAAAATTTGCTGAACGAAAACGGCAAGGATTGCTTTGCCCATCGACCGGGCCGGCTTGAAACAACTTTTTTTCCCTTGCAAAAGGCATACTCGCTTCGGCCAGAGATATGGTGAAAGTGAGACTATGGCGACGGCGGGTATGCTGCAGAGCGTCGACTTTCACGCTGATTTCGCCGACGCCGTTAGTAAGCAGGCTGCACTTTCCCACCTCAAACAGCAAATGCTTCATAAAGAGTCGATTGCCCTGAACATATCGCGGTATATTGGCACTGATACTGGTGTGCAATTGAATATCTTTATCGGCCAGACAGTCTCGGTACCAGCTACAGAAATCCGTGATCAAGCCCGGCAGATCAAAAGTCTGCCGGCCCTGACTCGTTGCATGAATATCCGGTGCGATGTGTTCTTTTGTGTCCATAATTGTCTGTATTTCCGTCTGCATAAAAGTCATCTCCGTAGTTGCTGATGAAACGATACGATTAGAATGACTCGAAAAAAAGTGCTGCGAACGTGTCCCGTTCCGGTGGTCCCGGGAAGGCCCTGTGCCGAGGGAATTATTCTTGATTGTATAACTGTATCATCACATCTAAGAAGCTCTTTGCCAAGGTCATATGATTGGGGTGAGAATGGTTAGGGGGAATACCTACTCTAACCATATAAAGAAAAGAGCTAATGGGGAGAAAACAGCTTGAGAACTCGTCTAAAGGTTCTCCAGCAGGACGACTGATCAATCGTTGGAGAGGGTGGCGAGAAAAGTCTGCAGGTTGATTGATTTGTTGCTGAGGCCAAGTTTTTTACGAATTTTCTTGCGGTGGACATTAATCGTATCCGGGGCGAGGCACAGAATGTCGGCTATTTCCTTGGTCGCTTTCCCCTGTTTGACATGGGTTGCCACCTGTATCTCCATCGGCGTGAGGCCAACCGCCTGTCCGGTAAGTCTGGTGATAAATGAAGAAGTGATGTCCTGCAGGCTGTCTTCGATCTCCTGCGCCAGCCGAAACTGGTCGTCATCGAGAGTGGTTCGTTGCAGCCTCTTGACTAACGGCTCGACCAGCGAGCGGACATTTTCACTCATTCGCTCTTGGAGCATTTCTTTATCCTGCTGCCGTTGCTTGAGAACAATGGTTAAAGCGGCGTTCACTTCCTGTAGTTCCTTATTATGGCTGTCCAGTTCTTTAGTCTGTTCGGCGGCCTGCAGCAGCAACAGTTTGTTGTGCTCGATAAAATCCTCATGGATACGTTTTTGGTCGCTGATATCGCGCATCAGGCATATGAGCCGGAGTGCTTTGCCGCTGCCGTCTTTGGCAACTACCTTGCCGCTCATCTGCATCCACAGCCAATGTCCGCTGCCGTGCTGCAGGCGCATTTCTATTGCCAGACTCTGGGTACGACCATCGATGCAGTCCTGCAAATCCTGCAGGGCAGTATCTTTATCTTCCGGGTGCAGCAGATCCTGCCAGCTCCAACCATTATCCTTTGCAATGTGCGGGACATGGCCGATTATCTTCAGCCAGTTGCTGCAATAATATATATTGTCGGCGGCGAGGTCCCAATCCATATAACCGTCGTTAGAGATCGAATGCACCAGACGCAATCGCTCCTCGTTCTGCTGCAAGAGGAGGGTATCGCCAAAGACACTCTTGACATTGGTCATGCTGATCACTGCCGAACTAACCGCCGTTGTATCGGCGGCAACGACCGGACAAAAGGACACCACCATACTGCACGAACCCTTATCCTGTAGACGATAAAGTTCCAGATGCTGCACCGCCTCCCCGGTAAAACAACGGGTGAGCCAGGGAGCGACCTTGGTGTTGAACTGGACGCTGCCCAGTAAATCCTGTAGCGATGTGCGGAGCAAGGTCTCTCGGTCTATGCCAAAGGCCTGCAGGTAGGCAGGATTGGCGCTCAGATGCATGCCGCTTTTATCGATCAAGGCAACCAGGTCGCAGGTGGTTGCAAGAATCTTCTCAGAAAGTCGGACCGTGTTCAGATGTTCCTGTCTGGCGAATGTTTTGTCGATGCGCTGCAGCAGCCTGTCAAAATCAAAGGGCTTGAGCAGCAGATCGTCGGCCCCGGCGCGCAGGGTTTCGATGACCGTTTTGGTTTCGCCATAGCCGGTAATAATTATGACACACATCTCCGGATAGCTGCTCTTAATTTTTTTGAGCAGGGCCAGGCCATCCGGCCCCGGCATGACCATGTCGGTGACGAGCAGATCAAAACGCCCCCCGCTTAAAATCTGCAGGGCTTTGTCATAACCGGAAGCGGTGGAAACATCGTAGAAACGCTGCAGCTCGCGTTTGAACGACAGCCTGATAAGCTCTTCGTCATCGACCAGGAGAATTTTCCGCCTATGCTCCATCAGGTGTCCTTATCACTGAAACCACTGGAGCTGTCCTGGGGGTGCACGGGCAGGATGACCTTGAAGATGGTTAGTACGCCGTCTTCTACCTCTACCTCGATCGAGCCGCCGTGAAGAGTAATATTGGCATAGCTGATAGCCAGAGTTAAATCCCGTCTGGTGTTACGTGTTCTTCCTGTGCCGAAAGGCTCGAACAGTTGTGACAAAATGTCCGGATCTATGCCGCAGCCACTGTCCTGGATCCGCACCACGACCGTATCGTCTTCGAGAAGAGTGGAGATATGAATGGTGTCGTCTTCTTCGCAGGCCAGAATAGCATTGCCGAGCAATTCCTGGAAGACATTTTTAATCTGCTCGGCGACTGCGTGGATGAGAGGGACATTTTCGGCAAAGTCGGTGGTGAGCAGGATACCTTTTTCGGTCAGTTGCTGCCGGTTGTCCTCAATGATTTTTTCCAGCTCGTCTGTGATACTGAACAGGTCGGTCTTGCCCAGCGTCGGTTGATAAAATTCGCGCAGCTCGCGGGCCAACTGGTTCAATTTTTTTACTTCCTGGTAGGCCAGATCGACCAGAGGCATATCTTCCTGATCCAGACTTCCTCTTCGGTGTATCCCGCCAAGAACGTTGGTTATTGCCTGCAGGGGGTCATTAAATTGCTGGGCAATAGCCGCGGAGACCCGGCTGACCGCGGCGATTCGTTCATTGGTCTGGTGGCGCCGCCGGGCCTGGGCCTTCTCAATGACGGTGGGGGTTCGTCTTTCCACGTCAGGGCATCGTCTCTTTGCCGCGAAGGTGTCCGGATCTTCGCGGTACTTAGTGGTTTTTTTCATTGATAATCACATACACTCATCGGCTGGTAGACGGTTGTTGCGCTTCAACAAATCACTTCGCTGGTTTTTTGATAACAGGCTCTTGACCAGAAAAGCAATACTTATTTTTGTGTTCCGACATTTTAACGGTGCAGTAGAGCCTCCGTAGAGCTAAACACTCTGGGTGTGGCCTTTTCTCCGTGCATTTCCGATTGGGGTGATGGCACAAAAAGAGGAGCAAGGCAGCCAAAAGATTATTGTGCCGCACAAGAAAACGCGGGCGGAGAGAGATGCTGAAACTACAGTAATTTACAGCCGACTAATTTTTTGCAATATCTTTCTGACAGTCCGGACAGATGAGCCGGCTCCTCTGGGTCGTGGGAGATTTTCCGGCATATTCTTCAAGTTCCAGCCATTGACTGTCATCATGATATATTTTTTTACAGCCGATGCAAATGGGCAGAAGGCTTTCCAGGTAGTCAATTTTTTCCAGAGCCAGGACCAGATCGCTTAAGACATCGAATTTCTCCTGGATGATTTTCTTTCGTTCCATGGCGTAATCAATCGATTTGATCAGCATCGCCGAAGAGAGAAATTTTTTCTCGATATAATCCTCTGTACCGTAGTGAACCGACTGCCGGCCCAACTCCAGATCCTCAGGGTTGGACAGGACAATGACTGCCGTTTCCTGCAATTCGGTTATAATCCTGCGGGCGGTGTCCAATCCCGATGAATCCGGCAGGTCAAGATCCAGCAGGATCACGTCAAATTCCTGTTGCTCGATCAGGGACAGTGCCGACGCCAGGCTGTCTGCTTCTCTTATGTTACTGTTAAATGGAGAGGAAGCCGAAAGGTATTCCTGAATGAGTGTCCTCTCATCAGGACTCCCCTCCACTAAAAGTATTGAAATGTCGTTCATCTGTCTTCCCTTGCATCGAATATCGGTGAGTATCGGTAAAAGTCGTTCTTATTACGTTAAATGCAATTAACATACCGACCGGCAGGAACAATAAAAATAATGATGGTGGTTGCCCGGTGTTTTTCTCTCTGTCCTTTTTTTAAAAAGGTATTACCCTATTATTACGCTGTGAATCTAATAATGTGTATCAAAAAAAGCATTGCGGGAGGGGGTTCACCGAGGATGGCATATTCATTACCTACTTTCGGAACATCATAATGTCGGATATTGTTGCTCCTGTTTTGGTCATTGACCGGGACCACAAAGTATTCGATGCACTGGCAAAATGCACGGATAAACAGAAGGTGCATCTGGACTATGTCTCGAGTCTTGCTGAAGGGTTGAAGAATAGTCGCCGGGACAGCCCCCAGGTGATTCTGATGCGGGACTCTCTGTCTGATGGTGACGCCTGTTTTGCGGTGGATGATTTCCAGGCTTTGGCCAACCCGGCGGAGGTCATTATTTTCACCACGGCAGGGGATGTGGCCCAGGCCGAAATCGCCATTAAAAGCGGTGTTTGGGAATATGTCATCGATCCTGCGCCGCAAAAAGTGCTGCCTGAGCTGCTGCAGCGAGCCCTGCAGTATCGGGAGAGCCGCAAGGACGAACTGCGCCGCACCGAGGATGCCTTTCGCGATAAATTAAAAGCACATGGCATTATCGGCCAAAGCAGCCTGATGCAGCAGTGTATTAACTTTGTCGCCCGGATAGCTCCGTCCGACGCCAATGTCCTGATAACCGGTGAGACTGGCACCGGCAAGGAGCTGTTCGCCGCGCTCATTCACCGTTTGAGCCCCCGCGTCGCCCACAAGATGACCATCGTCGATTGTGCGGCGCTACCGGCGACATTGGTCGAGAGTATCCTGTTTGGGCATGCCAAGGGATCTTTTACCGGTGCCGACAAAAAACAGCTGGGACTTGTCAAGCAGGCAGACGGCGGCACTCTTTTTCTTGATGAGGTCGCCGAGATGCCGCTGGAGACCCAGAAAAAATTCCTCCGCGTCATTCAGGAACGAAAATATCTCCCGGTCGGCGGAACTGTGGAAACGTCCAGTGACTTTAGGCTGATAGCCGCCACCAATAAAGACTTATCGGCGATGGTTGAGGCCGGCACCTTTCGAGAAGATCTGTTCTTTCGCCTCAAGACCTTTCATCTCGAATTGCCTCCGCTGCGGATGCGTGCCACGGACATTTCCGAACTGGTCTATTATTTTCGCGATACCTATTGTCGCCACCACAAGCTGGCAAAGAAAAATCTGGCCCCTGATTTTGCCATGCTCCTGGGCAAATATGATTGGCCGGGTAACGTTCGGGAACTCTTCCAGGCCGTCGAATGCGCCATCGCCGGTGCCCAGGACAGCGCTGTCCTGTATGCCAAGCACCTGCCGCTTAATATCCGGATCGAAATAACCAAACAGAAAATTGCGGCAATGAACACGGAAGGTATGCCGGAAAACGAGCCCAACCCAGAGACGTATGACGATGCCGAGATGCCGACGTTGAAAGGCGCCCGGGACAAGGCCATCGCCGACCAGGAAGAGAAATATCTGCGTCGGTTGATGGCCGTCGCCGATGGGAATATCCCAAAAGGCTGTGAAATCTCAGGGCTTTCTCGTTCCAGATTATACGATCTGCTGAAGAAGTATCAGCTTGTCGCCAAATAATCTTTGATTCAATCTTTGATTCGTCCTGTCGCAAAGGACTAATCCTGTCTACCAGGACAAAGCAAACGTGCACCAGCTCTGACTCTGTTTTTTCTTTGGCGATGGCTTTCCTGTTTGCTCTCCCAGGGCTATACAGGCCAATGCGCCATTTTTCTTTGCTGCTGCGCAAAGTCTGGCATATCAATTGCTTTACTATTGAGATACCGACAGCCAATGCCTGTCACCACAGCAGAAGATCCCAAAAGGAGGAACATCATGAGTAAGACAATAGACTGGATAACCGATTTTAAGGAGGCTTTCGACCAGGCCAACGAGAACAAAAAGCTCGTGCTGCTCGATTTTTTTAATCCGCAATGAATTGGCTGCCAACAGATGGATGCAGTTACGTATCCAGACGATAAGGTTGCCGCGTATGTCAGTGAAAACTTTGTGCCACTGCGCATTGCCAGCGATTCCGAGCCATACAGTACGGATTTTATGGTGCAATGGACGCCACGGACCATCGCGCTTGATTCTTTCGGCAATATCCACCAGTCCGAGGTAGGTTTTTTCCCGCCGGAGGAGTTTATACCCTCTTTAGAGCTCGGACTGGCGAAGACCGCTTTTGACCAGGATCGCCTCGATGACTGCAAAAAACATCTGGCGACCATCCTGGCCGATTACCCGGATAGTGCCGCGGCCCCGCAAGCGGTGTATCTGCAGGGAGTCACCAGCTATAAAACGACGCACCAGGCCGGACCATTAAAAGATGCCTACCACAACCTGAAAGATACCTATCCGAAGAGCGAGTGGGTAAAGAGAGCGCTACCCTATCGCCTGCTCTGATGGGTTCGCAGGGGCGCACCTGTGTGCGCCTCTACGGAAGGTGTAGTGGAAATTTTTTTGCGAAACCATCAAGTGAGGTTTTATGCAGCAGACACCACCACCAGAAGAAAAAGCTACCAGGGTATGGATTGAAGAGATCAAACCGCAGATTGACTGCGGCCGTTACCCCATTAAAAGAACGGTGGGGGAGACGGTCAAGGTTTCTGCCTCTATTTTTGCCGACGGCCACGACCTTCTCCAGGCCGTTCTGCAGTATCGTTATGGGGAGACCGGTGATTGGCAGGAGATCGCCATGGAGTACCGGGGTGAAGATCTGTGGACCGCTTCCTTTACCGTAGATACAATCGGTACTTATTATTATACCATCAGGGCCTGGATCGATTATTTCTCATCCTGGCAAAGGGATCTGCGCACCAAATTTCAGGCCGGCCAGGATGTAGCCGGCGAGCTGCTCGAAGGAGCGGCGATGATCGCCGCCACCTCCGGCTGGGCTTTATCGCCTGATGATGACTGGTTATCGACTATGGCGGCAACGCTGCGGGCCCTCAAGCCTATGGAAAATATGGTCACCAAGGCCACCGCACCGGATATAACCGCCATGATGCGCCGGTATCCGGAGCGCTCGAAACAGGCCGTTTTCGCCAAACCACTGAGCGTGACGGTCGAACCGCCGATAGCTGGTTTTAGTGCCTGGTATGAACTTTTCCCCAGGTCTCTGACCAGTGATCCGGCCAAGAGCGGGACATTGAAGGATGTTGAGCTGCTGCTACCGGAAATTGCCCGGATGGGCTTTGACGTCTTGTATCTGCCGCCGATCCATCCTATTGGCTTGACTAACCGCAAAGGCCGCAATAACTCCCTGATCACCACTGAGTCTGATCCCGGCAGTCCATGGGCCATCGGCAGCGCCGAGGGCGGGCATAAAGCAGTGCATCCAGAGCTGGGCACCCTGGAGGATTTTGACGCGCTGGTGGCAAGTGCAGGACGGCACGGTCTTACGATTGCCCTCGATCTTGCCTTCCAGTGTTCGCCGGATCACCCCTATGTCCGGGAACATCCAGAATGGTTTCGCCATTATCCCGACGGGTCGATAAAATTCGCCGAAAATCCGCCGAAAAAATATGAGGATATCTATCCCCTCTATTTCGACTGCCGGGAGTGGCAGTCGCTCTGGCTGGAACTGAAGAGTATCGTCTTATTCTGGATCGCCCGGGGGGTGCGGATTTTTCGGGTGGATAATCCCCATACCAAGCCTCTGCATTTCTGGCATTGGCTGATTTCGGAAGTCCGCCGGGAGTATCCGGAGGTCGTTTTCCTCGCCGAGGCTTTTACCCGGACGCGGGTGATGTACGGCCTGGCAAAGGTTGGTTTCAGCCAGTCGTATACCTATTTCACCTGGCGTAACAGCAAACAGGAATTGACCAGCTACCTTCGCCAGCTGGTGGAGACCGAGGTGAGTGAATATTATCGCCCCAATTTTTTCACCAACACCCCGGATATCCTGCCGGAATATCTCCAGTTCGGCGGCCGGGCGGCGTTTATCACGCGACTGGCGCTGGCGGCCACCTTATCCTCTTCGTATGGTATCTACAGTGGTTATGAACTGGCCGAAAACGAAGCGGTGCCCGGCACCGAAGAGTATCATAATTCGGAAAAATTTGAGATTAAACCACGCAACTGGAAAAATCCGGCGAATATTCGCGGCTTTATCACCAGACTCAACAGCATTCGTAAAAATAATTCTGCTTTATCCAGCAACCGGCGGCTGGTCTTTTATCCGGTGGATAATGAGCAACTGCTGTTCTACGGCAAGAGCACCGAAGATTTAACCAATATTATCCTGGTGGCAGTGAATCTCGATCCGCATAATGTCCAGGAAGGCTGGCTGGAGGTGCCGCTTGAGGGCCTGCATATCGACGAGGGGGAAGTGTTCCAGGTGCATGAACTGCTGATGGACAATCGCTTTCTCTGGCAGGGGCGGAGAAATTTTGTCCGCCTGGATCCGGCTATAAGCCCGGCGCAGATTTTTCTGCTCAGAAGAAAGCTGCGCACCGAGCGCGATTTTGATTATTTTATGTAACCGGAGTAGACACTTTTCGATGAAAGTTCGATGAAAGGACCAGTATGGTGACGGCAAAAATAGACGCGAAAACAGACCCGTTATGGTATAAAGACGCGATTATTTATGAGCTGCATGTCAAGGCCTTTAAAGACAGCAATGATGACGGTATCGGCGATTTCAAGGGCTTGATCGAAAAGCTCGATTATATCGAAAGGCTCGGGGTCAATGTTATATGGCTCCTGCCTTTTTATCCCTCGCCATTCAAGGATGATGGCTATGATATTGCCGACTATCGCGGCATTCATCCCGGCTACGGCAAGTTGCGGGATTTTCGGGAATTTGTCCGCCAGGCCCATCAGCGGGGCATAAAGGTCATTACCGAGCTGGTTATCAATCACACCTCCGATCAGCATCCTTGGTTTCAGGCGGCGCGAAGGGCCAAAAAGAACTCCGCCCGCTGGAACTATTATGTCTGGAGCGACAGCAATACCAAATTCCCGGAAACGCGGATAATCTTCACCGACAGCGAACCTTCAAACTGGGCCTGGGACGCGGTGGCAGGGGCCTTTTACTGGCATCGCTTTTTCTCCCACCAGCCCGACCTCAATCATAACAACCCCAAGGTCGTCGAAGCGGTGTTGAAGGTGATGCGCTTCTGGCTTGATATGGGCGTGGATGGGCTGCGTCTGGACGCGGTGCCGTATCTCTGTGTCAAGGAGGGCACCACCAATGAAAATCTGCCGGAGACCCATGCGGTCTTGAAGCAGTTTCGCCGGAACCTCGATGAAAACTATTCCGACCGGATGTTTCTCGCCGAGGCCAATCAATGGCCGGAGGACGTATTGCCCTATTTCGGCGACGGCGATCAGTGCCATATGGCCTATCATTTTCCTTTGATGCCGAGGATATTTATGGCCCTGCGCCAGGAAGACCGGCATCCGATCACCGATATCCTCGACCGCACCCCGCTTATCCCAAAGAGTTGTCAGTGGGCGCTGTTTCTGCGCAACCATGATGAACTGACTCTCGAGATGGTCACCGATGCCGAACGCGATTATATGTACCGGGAATATGCCAAAGACTCCCGAATGCGTCTGAATGTCGGGATTCGCCGGCGGTTGGCGCCGCTTGTCGATAATAGCTTCAGGCGCATGGAGCTGCTTAATTCCCTGCTTTTCTCCATGCCCGGCTCGCCGGTGATCTACTATGGCGATGAACTGGGGATGGGCGATAATATTTTTCTTGGCGACAGGGATGGGGTGCGCACCCCGATGCAATGGAGCATGGATCGCAACGCTGGTTTTTCGCGGGCCGACTCGGCCCGTCTCTATCTGCCGCCGATCACCGATCCGGTGTATGGCTACCAGTCGGTCAACGTGGAAGCCCAGGAACGCGATCCTTCTTCCATGCTGCACTTTATGCGGCGGATGATTTCGCTCAGGCGGCAGCATAAAGCCTTCGGCCGTGGCAGTATCGAGTTTCTTCGGCCTGATAATCGGGCAATTTTAGCCTTCACTCGGCGCTATAAAAGTGAAATAATTCTGGTCATCGCCAATTTATCGCGTTTTGTGCAGCCGGCCGAGCTGGATCTGGCTGAATTTCAGGGTAAGACTCCGGTTGAAATGATCGGCAGAACCGATTTTCCACCGATTGGCGAGCTGCCGTATTTTATTACCCTGGGGCCGCATAGTTTTTACTGGTTTCGCCTCGATGCATCCGCTGAACCCATCAAGGCAGGCCGAAAGGCACCGCTTGACCAACTAAAACTACCGCATCTGAGCCTGGACAAGATGTGGGACACGTTGTTTGAACCACAGTATCTTTTTGCCCTCGGCCACGATATTCTGCCGCCGTATCTGGCCCGGCAGCGATGGTTTGCCGGCAAGGCCAGAAACATTGCCGACTGCAGTCTGGTCGACTGGGGCAAGCTGGGCGCGTCCTTTTATATGACCATGCTCCGGCTGCGCTATGATGATGGGGAAGAGGAGCACTATGTGCTGCCGCTGAAAATTGTTCTGGGCGAGCCGGCCGTTGCCCTGCAGAAAGAACTCCCCAACAGTGTCCTGGCCCTGATAAAAAACCGGCGCGGAGAGGGCATTTTATATGACGCCTTGATGGACCGCTCTTCCTGCGATATCTTCCTCAGCGCAATAAGCGACGGCCGCACCTATAGAACCGAGCAAAACGGCACCATCAAAGCGGTGCCGACCGCCCTGTACGAGCAGCTGATCAAGGTGGACAACGTCTGCGGTTCGGTGCGCAAGTTAGGGGTGGAGCAGAGCAACAGTTCCATTATCATTGGGGAAACCTTTGTCTTGAAGATGTATCGAAAATTGGCGACAGGTCTTAATCCGGATGTGGAAATCAGCCTGTTTCTCACTGAAAAAAGCCAGTTCACGGCTATTGCCAGGGTGGCGGGAACGTTGCAATATGTGAACGGTGCAGGCGACGAAGCGACGCTCGGAATGTTGCAGGAATACGTTGCCAATAAAGGGGACGGTTGGGCGTATTCCATGGAAAGCCTGGAGGATTATTACCACCAGGCGGCGCACTGTGTCGTCCGCGGCGAAGCGGCTCCGGTCCCTGAATCACCCCTCGCGCAGCTTGCAGAATCCCCTCGACAGGAACCTCCTGCTGCCTTTATGGCGATGACCGACTCTTACGTGCAGTCAGTGAAGACGCTCGGCCGTTTGACTGCGGAGTTTCATCTGGCACTAGCGGGCGAGAAAAGAGATAAGAACTTCAAACCGGAAAAAGCAACACCACTTTATGCCGAACAGTTAGCCGATTCCATCAGCCGACAGATTCAGCAGGCCCTGGCCGCACTCAGCGCGCAGGGAACCCAGCTGGCGCCGGAGTTAGGTCCGCAGGTCGATATGGTCCTCAGCCAGTCGCCCGTCCTGCTGAGTCGGGTGGAGAAAATAGCCGAGCTTGGCGAAAAACTGGGCTTTCTTATTCGACACCACGGCGATTATCATCTGGGCCAGGTGCTGCGGACTACTGCCGATGAATTTATTCTCCTTGATTTTGAGGGCGAACCGCAGCGGCCGCTCAGTAAAAGACGCCGCAAGGGCTCCGCCTTAAAAGATGTCGCCGGCATGCTCCGCTCTTTTCACTATGCCGCGGTGAGTGGACTGCCGGAGGATCTTGCCGCCGAGGAAGTAAAAGAAAAGCTGCGGTTATGGGGCCGGGCATGGTATGGATGGATGAGTACTGTGTTTGTCGGGGCTTATTTTGCCGCGGCCGATAAGGCGCCCTTTCTACCGAGCGCTGATGTGGGCATTGTCTTAGAAATATTTCTTCTGGAAAAAGCCTTCTATGAGCTCCAGTACGAATTAAATAACCGGCCCGACTGGGTGCATATTCCGCTGGCCGGCATTGTCGATATCATCGAAATCAAATAGCAGCACGCAATAAGGGAACCATGAAAACTACCAGCGAATTTATAACTGATTACGATCTGTATCTGCTATCTGAAGGTACCCATTACCGGTCCTGGGAAAAACTCGGCGCGCATCTTGGCGTAAGTGGCGGACAGAAAGGGACCTATTTCACCGTCTGGGCGCCTAATGCTGAAAAAGTTGCCGTAATCGGCGATTTCAACGGCTGGAACGAGGCCGGCAATCCCCTACAAAGAATCAAAGATCTCGGCTACTGGCATGGTTTTGTCGCCGGGGTGGGTAAAGGAGCGCTGTATAAATACGCTATTACGTCCAAGGTGAATAATTTTCAGGTGCAGAAAACCGACCCCTACGCCTTCTATTGCGAAACACGCCCGGCCACCGCCTCGGTGGTCTGGAACCTGGCTGACTATACCTGGCAGGATAGTGACTGGATGAGCAGCCGGGCCAATCGCCAGCACCATGAAGCCCCGGTGTCAATCTATGAACTCCACTTAGGCTCATGGATGCGGCGCGAGGATGACGGCGGCTGGTTGAGCTATCGAGAAGTTGCCGACAAAATAGCCGAATATGTCAGTCATATGGGCTTTACCCATGTTGAACTGCTGCCCATCAACGAACACCCATTTGATGGCTCCTGGGGCTATCAGACCATCGGTTATTTTGCCCCGACCAGCCGTTTCGGCACTCCGGCGGATTTCAAATACCTGGTGGATACCCTGCATCGGCATGAGGTGGGCGTTATCCTTGACTGGGTTCCGGCCCATTTCCCCAGAGACGCCCACGGCCTCGGTTTTTTTGACGGTACTCACCTCTACGAACATGCTGATCCGCGCCAGGGGGAGCATAAGGATTGGGGGACCTATATTTTTAACTATGGTCGAACCGAAGTTGCCGAGTTTCTGCTCGCCAACGCCCTCTTCTGGCTGGAAATTTATCATATCGACGGTTTACGCGTCGATGCCGTGGCCTCGATGCTCTATCTCGATTATTCCCGCGAGGAAGGTGAATGGATTCCCAACCGCTTTGGTGGCCGGGAAAATCTCGAGGCGATCGAATTTTTAAAGCGTTTCAACGAGCTGGTCTACCAGGAACATCCCGACGCCATGACCTTTGCCGAGGAATCGACCTCCTATCCCATGGTATCGCGGCCGACCTACCTCGGCGGCCTCGGCTTTGGCTTTAAATGGAATATGGGCTGGATGCACGATACTTTAGCCTATATCAGCAACGACCCTATTTATCGCCCTTATCACCACCACCGGCTGACCTTTAGCCTGCTCTATGCCTACCATGAAAATTTTATTCTTCCCTTCTCCCATGACGAGGTGGTGCATGGCAAGGGATCGATGATCGGCAAGATGCCGGGCGACTACTGGCAAAAGTTTGCCAATCTGCGGTTGCTCTATGGCTATATGTTTGCCCATCCGGGCAAAAAGCTGCTGTTTATGGGCTGCGAACTTGGCCAGTGGACCGAGTGGAACCACGATACCGGCCTCGACTGGGCATTGCTGCAGTTTCCCATGCACCAGGGGATGCAGCGCTGGGTTCGCGACCTCAACACCTTTCTCCGCGGGGAACCGGCACTTTTTGAACTTGACGACGATCCGGGTGGCTTCGCGTGGATTGACTGCAATGACTCGCAACAGTCGATTTTAAGCTTTGTCCGCCGCAGTCGGAAAACCGGACAGATCGTCGTCTGCATCGGCAATTTTACCCCCGTACCCCGGCATGATTACCGTCTTGGCGTCCCGGAAATGGGCTATTGGGAGGAAGCCCTCAATAGCGACGCGCCCATTTACGGCGGCAGCGGACAGGGTAATTTCGGCGGTAAAGAGGCGACGCCCAGGTCGGTGCATGGTCAACCGCATTCCCTCAATGTGACCCTGCCGCCCCTGGCCATGGTGGTCTTTCGTCTTCAACAGTAAGAGTGTCCGCTGCAGGCATAATAGCCGAAGCGCTGCGCCTGCTCGGTGTCCGCAACTTCACGCTGGCCATCCATGATGCGGCGTTCCCCGGACTAGCCACAGAAGATCTGGGCCGGGGGACACCCTACAGTCAAGCTGGCGGCGAATTTTTTGAGTTTATCGCCTCCCTTGGCTTTAACAGCGTGCAGCTCGGCCCCCAGGGGATCACCACTGCGGCTAACCCGTCGCCCTATGACGGCAGTTTTTTCTCCCGCAACCCGCTCTCTCTGGCCCCGCAATCTTTGCTCAGCTCCGAATATGGCCTCCTTGATCCCGCAACCCTGGCCAAGCTGGTCAGGCAACGGCCCGGAGATATGGCGCGGGTGGATGATCGATTTTCCCGATGGGCACAGGGGGCGATTACGACGGAAATAGGCCTTGGCTATCGACAGAAAATAAAGGCGTCGAAGGCGGCTGCGGCAAAAGCGCTTTGTGATACGTACTCCATCTACCGGCAGAAAAACAGTTGGCTTATACAAGATGCTTTATATCAGGTGTTATGGCGGCACTATGGCGGCAGAACCTGGAAACAGTGGGGAGAAGATGAGCACGCGCGGCTTGACCAACACCTTTTTGCACCGCGGCAAACACAACAAAGGATAAGTCAGGACCGTCTTGCCACCCTGCAGCACTCCCACGCCGAGGCCATCGACGACTATTGTTTTATCCAGTTTCTGCTCGCGGAGCAGCACCAGAATTTACGCCGGTTGTGTCGGCGCCTCGACGTAAAGCTGTTTGGCGACTGCCAGATCGGCATGTCCGGCCGGGACGCCTGGTCAACGCAGGCCTTTTTACTGCCGGGCTATGTCATGGGCGCACCACCCAGCCGCACCAATCCGCTGGGACAGCCATGGAATTATCCGCTGCTTGATCCCCGCCATTATTACGGAAAAGACCCCAAGCAGCCGGGGCCGGCCCTTCTCCTTGTCCGGCAGCGGTTGGAAAAAATGGCCGGGGAATTTGACGGCCTGCGGCTTGATCATCCGCACGGGCTGATCTGCCCCTGGGTCTATAAAGCGGATCAGCTGGATCCCTGGCATGCGGTGCAGCATGGGGCACGACTCTTTGCCTCGCCGGATCTGCCTGATCATCCGGCGCTGGCTGGATTTGCCATTGCCCGACCCGAGCAGCTCAACTACGAGCTGCCGCGCTATGCTGATAGCTGGGTGCGGACGCTTGATCCGGAGCAGCTTCTCCAGTACGGCGAGCTATTTTTCGATATGATGGCTACGCTCAAGCAGCAATGGTACGGGGCGGGAGAGATCATCTGTGAAATTCTGAGCACCCAGCCCTATCCGGTCAAGCGGGTGCTGCAGCGCTATGGTCTGGGCCGGATGCGCGTCACCCAGAAAGCCGATCTGAGTAATTCTGCCGATGTGTATCGCAGTGAGAATGCGCAACCCGAGGACTGGTTGATGCTCGGCAACCACGATACCCCGCCCATCCGGCAGGTGGCCGAAAAGTGGCTGGCCGACGGCAGCGCCCGGCAGCAGGCCGAATATCTCGCCCTGCGCCTGGCCATTCCCGCACCTGAACGATCAGCCTGGATTGAACGCCACGCCTTTGATACGGCCGCCCTGGCGCAGGCCAAATTCGCCGATCTTTTTCTTGGTCCGGCCCAGAACATCATGGTTTTCTTTGTCGATCTTCTGGGCGGCAGGCGCAGTTATAATCGCCCGGGCACCATTGATCTTGCTAACTGGCGGCTCAGGGTACCGCCGGACTATAAGAAACGCTACGCGAAAAAATTATCTACCAATGAGGTTCTCAATATTCCTGCCGCCCTGAGTTTGGCCTTGCGGGCCAAGATAAACACCTCTACCGGAGACTGTTCCGAGCACCATGAGCTGATCCGTAAATTAGGGACGATTCAAGGCGATTAACCCAACTCTTTCACCTTTTTAATAATCGCATCTTTATCTATTTCCTCAAAGGCCAGCAGCTGGTCCGGCTTGCCGCTTTTGGGTTTTTTGCCAACCGCCAGGCTGTGTACCTGGGTGCCTGAGGTGGCCAGGGCACTGCGCACCGCCTCGCCGATGCCGCCTTCGGCGTAATGATCTTCGACGGTGAGGATGGCCTTGGTGCAACTCGCTGCTTCTTCAAGGGTTTTTACATCGAGAGGTTTGATACTGTAGAGATCGATGACGCGGATGAAAATATCCTCTTTTTTCAGTTCCTCATAGGCGCCTATCGCCTCGTGGAGCGTAATGCCGGCGGCAACGACGGTTACTTTATCCTGGTCGCTTTGGTGGATAATTTTACTGCCACCGATGGGAAAGGTATCCTCCGTCCGGTAGAGAATCGGGGTCTTGCCCCTGGTGGTGCGAAGATAGACAATGCCCTGGTGCCCAGCCGCTTCTTCAACCAGTCTTTCGGTTGCGACGGCGTCCGCCGGATAGAGGATAACCGAATCGAGAATGGTTCGAAACATGGCGATGTCTTCCAGGCCCATCTGCGATGGGCCGTCTTCGCCGATGGATACCCCGGCATGGGAGCCGACGATCTTGATATTGGCGTCGGAGTAGCGGCTCATCCTGATCTGATCGAATGCCCGGCTCAAAAAGGCCGAAAAAGTGGACATAAAGGCGATCTTGCCTCGCCTCGACAGGCCGAGCGCCGCTCCGGCCATATTCTGTTCGGCGATATACATCTCAAAAAATCTCTCCGGATACTGCTCCTTGAACGGCTGTACCCCGGTTGAATTGCTCACTTCGCCATCGAGGGCGACCAGTTGCGGATATTTCGGGTAGATCCGCGCAAGCGCAGTGCCATAGGCATTGCGGGTAGCGACCGGTTTGCCGTCGCTATAATCCAGCTCTTTAATGGCCTGCGCGGACCTGGTCGGCGGCTGCACCTGTTCCGGTCGCTTTATCTCTCCGCGCAGGCTTTTATCGATCTCACCCCATTGGGCGATGGCTTTTTCGGCCATTTCCGCATCAAGAGCCTTGCCATGCCAGCCATTTTTGTCCTCGATCGCCGGCACTCCCTTGCCCTTGATGGTACGGGCAATGATCATCACCGGTTGACCGCTTACGTTGACAGCCTGCTCATAGCCGGCAAGAATCTCCGCCAGGTCATGACCGTCAATGACTATGGTCTTCCAACCGAAGGCATTAAGCTGTTGTTCGTAAGCCTGCAGGTCGTGACCGTACATCGTTTCGCCGCGCTGACCCAGGCGGTTGACATCGAGCACTCCGATGAGATTATCGAGCCGATAGTGGGCGGCAAGCTGGATCGCCTCCCATTGCGAACCTTCGGCCATTTCGCTGTCACCGAGAAGGACATAGGTGCGGTAGGGGAGCTGGTCGAGCCGCGCGTTCAGGGCCATACCAAGGCCAATCGACAGTCCCTGGCCAAGGGACCCGGTCGCCGCTTCGGTAAAGCGGAAGGAAGTGGTGGGGTGGCCTTCGAGCGGGCTGCCGAACTGTCGATAGCTAAGCATATCTTTTTCGCTCAGTTGACCGGCGGCGGCCCAGAGCGAATAAAAGAGCGGCGAGGCATGTCCCTTGGAAAAAATAAGTCGGTCGTTATTAACATATGGCGGGTTGTCCACATCGAATCTAAAGGCCCCGCCAAAGAGCAGTCCTGTCATCAGGTCGGTTGCCGACAGGGCTGAAGTCGGATGACCGGAACCGGCCTTGGTGGTGGCGGTAATAATATAATAGCGGATGAGGCGGGCGAGCTGGGTAAGCTCAGCCATTTTTTTGTCGTGAACCATAGTTTCTCCTCCTGACGGTTATGCCTTCCGTAGGCATCTTTTGCTGCGGTTTGTTTCTCTTTGATGAATGCATATTAAATGCCATTTGAGACTTCGCCACAAAAAGAAATATCCCCGGCTCAGGGCCAGGCAAAAAGAAAAGAGGATCTTCAGGTTTAAGGATACATTCGCTCAATCCAGCTCAAGCCCAGATTGTTCCTCTTTGCCTGGAATCCAATTAAATTCCTGTCAAACTGGACAAAATCCGCTATTCTCAGACAGCATGCAGTTAGGGGATGTGAAATCAGAGACAATCTGCTTATCATCGCGAGCTTAACTCGTAGGTCGAGACTGGCATCTAAATTGCTACAAATAGTAGTATCCTTGCCGCCGGCGCAAAATTATGGGGGAAAAATGGCTACAGAGTACTCTTCGATCGGAGTGGATCTTGGTGGAACCAAAATCGCCGTGGCGCTGGTTGACGCTAAAGGGCAGATCGACACATTACACAAATATGCAACCGACGTCGATGGCGGGCCGGAGGCCATCACCTCCCAGATTGTCGCCGGCGTCCGGGAACTGCGGGGCAGCAGCGGTTCAGCCGGATCGGCGAATTCCTCGTCCGGATTGGTTATCGGCGTGGGGGTCGGCGTCGCCGGTCAGATCGAGGCGGGCAGCGGCCTTGTCCATTTCGCCCCGAATCTTGACTGGCATGAGGTGCCGCTCAAGGCCGAGCTCGAAAAAGCGCTGAGCCTACCGGTAGTTGTCACCAACGATGTCCGTGCCATCACCTGGGGCGAGTGGCTTTTTGGAGCGGGAAAGGGGGTTGACGATTTAATCTGTATGTTTGTCGGCACCGGTATCGGTGGCGGGGTGGTCGCCGGCGGCAGGATGCTTGCCGGCAGCAGCAATACCGCCGGAGAAATCGGCCATATCTCCATTGACATGCACGGGCCACTCTGCACCTGCGGCAATCGCGGCTGCATGGAGGTTTTCGCCGGCGGCTGGGCTATTGCCGCGCGGGCGCAGAATATTGCCAGGACCCACCCGCAAGAGGCGAACCTGCTGCTGCAGCTGGCAGAAAACAATCGGGATAATCTCACCGCCGAGATTGTCGCCGAGGCGTATCATCAAAACGATCCCCTGGCGCTGCATCTGGTGGGCGAAGTGGTGGAGGCCCTTGTCGCCGGGACGGTCAGCCTGATTAACACCTTTAATCCTCGCCTGATTATTCTTGGCGGCGGGGTTATTGATGGCTTGCCGGAAATAATCGACCAGGTCGATGCCAAGGTACGCTGGCGCTGCCTCCGTGCTGCCGCTCAACATCTGCGCATCGTTGCCGCCAGGTTGGGCGGGGAAGCGGGCGTAGTCGGAGCAGCGGCCCTTGCGGCCAGGGAGGCACAAGCGCTATGAAAGCTGATAAAAAAACGTCATACCCGCAATATCCACCCATCGGCGATTATGCCTATATCGCCGACTGCCATTCTTCGGCGCTGATCTCCAAGTCCGGGTCCATCGACTGGTGCTGCATGCCCCGGTTTGATTCGGCCAGTTGCTTTGGCCGTCTTATTGGCTGGGAACAGGGTGGCTACTGCCAGATCGTCCCGGTGGCATCCTATACCGTTTCCAGGCGTTACCGGGGTCATAGCCTCATTTTAGAGACGACATTTCACACCGACGAAGGCCAAGAAGCGCGGCTGATCGACTGTTTTCTTATGCGTAAAGGAGGCGCCCATCATCCTTATCAACAAATCCTGCGTATTATCGAAGGTATAAAAGGGGAGCTGGCTTTTAATCTGCACATTGTGCCGCGTTTTGATTACGGCGCCGTCAAGCCCTGGATAAAACAGGATAAAACCGGCAATTATATTATTATCGGCGGCAGCGACGGACTGATTATAGCCTCCGATATTAACTGCAAGATGGATCATCGGCATGATATTGAAGGCGCCTGTGCCATTGCCGCCGGGCACCGCAAATACCTTTCCATTGCCTATCGGCGCGCCGAACAATGCGAAGATAATCCGGAAATAATGCCCATCAAGGAGATGGACAAACGTCTGGAAGAGACTGCTGAGTGGTGGCGGCGCTGGGCAGCTCAGGGGAAAATTAAAGGACCGTGCCCGGAGGCAACCTGGCGCTCAGCTATCGTCTTGAAAGGTCTTTCCTACGCGCCGACAGGAGCAATCGCCGCCGCCCCGACCACCTCTCTGCCGGAGGCTCCGGGTGGCTCCCGCAACTGGGACTATCGCTATACCTGGATTCGTGACTCCTGCTTTACCGTACGTTCTCTGGCGGAACTCGGTTTTGTCGCCGAGGCCGATGGTTTCCGACGTTTCGTTGAGAGAAGCGCGGCGGGCAGCGCCGCCGAACTCCAGGTGCTTTTCGGAGTGGGCGGGGAGCGCCGATTGCAGGAAATAGACCTCAAAGAGCTGGAAGGATATCGCGGCGCCCTGCCGGTCCGTCTCGGCAACGCCGCTGAAGTCCAGCGACAGCTTGATGTCTATGGCGAGCTGCTCGATCTTGCCTGGCGGTGGCATTGCCGGGGACATTCCCCCGACGACGATTATTGGGACTTTATCACCGATCTGGTGACCGCGGCGGCTAGGCAATGGAGCAAACCCGATCAGGGCATCTGGGAGATGCGCGGGGCGCCGAGGCACTTTGTGGAGTCCAAGGTGATGTGCTGGGCCGCTCTAGACAGGGGTATCAAGCTGGCTGAAGCCCTGGGTCGAAAGGCACCGGTTAACCAATGGAAAGAGGTGCGGGAGCAGATTCGCCGGGCCATTGAAGAAAAAGGCTATGATACAAAGCGCGGCGTCTTTATCCAGGCCTTCGGGTATCCCCAGATGGATGCGTCGCTGCTGCTTTTACCAACCGTTGGTTTTGTCGACTATAAAGATCAACGGATGCTGCGGACCACCGATGCAATTCGCCATGATCTCGGCGAAGGTACCGGCGAAAATATTTTTTTACGCCGATACGGTGCGGATAATGATGAAATGGACGGCAGGGAAGGGGCGTTTCTGCCCTGTTCTTTCTGGTTGGTCGAATGTCTCGCCTATCAAGGCCGAATTGAGGAGGCGCGGCAAGTTTTTAACCAAGCGCTGACTGCCGGTAATGATCTGTATCTCTTCTCGGAGGAATATGACACCAATGCCCAGGAAATGCTGGGGAATTTTCCCCAGGGGCTGACCCATCTTTCCCTCATTGCCGCAACCGTTGCTCTCTCGGCAATGGAGGATAAAAATGCTTGAGGAGGAATTGCTGATGTCGAATAATCCATTATTGAAACTTCAGGAGTATGGCCAGAGTATCTGGCTGGATGATCTTCGCCGAAAGATGATCCAGTCCGGGGAATTGCAGCGACTGATCGATGAAGACGGGATTCGTGGAGTAACCTCCAACCCGGCTATCTTCGAGAAAGCGATAACCGGTAACCCGGAATATGAGAAAGATATTCGCGCGCTTGCCGCCCAGGGCAAATCGATTGAGGATATCTACCAGGCCTTGACCGTAAAAGACGTGCAGATGGCGGCGGATATTTTTCGACCGCTGTATGACCGAACCGACGGCATGCATGGCTATGTCAGCCTGGAGGTCAATCCCCATCTGGCCCACGATAGTGCGGCCACCATTGCCGAAGCACACCGTTTGTGGGAAGCCCTGGCACGGCCCAATGTCATGATTAAAGTGCCGGCGACCAAAGAAGGACTGGTCTGTATCGAAGAGTTGATTGGCGCCGGCCTTAATATCAACGTCACTTTACTCTTTGCTCTGCCCCGTTATCGTGAGGTCGTTAGAGCGTATATCCGGGGATTGCAGGCTCGAGCGGATGCCAAAGGGTCGCTTGCAAACATTGCCTCGGTAGCGAGCTTTTTTTTAAGCCGCATCGATGTGTTAATTGATCCTTTGCTGCGCAAAAAGCGTCGCGAACAAGGAGCTGATGCGGATATTGCCAAGCGAATATACGGCCAGGTGGCCATTGCCTGCGCCAAACAGGCCACTCGTATCGCCGAGGAATTATTTGGCGGTGAAGATTTTGCCGCCCTGCAGGCGCAAGGGGCGCGGCCTCAGCGTTTGTTATGGGCCAGTACCAGCACCAAGGAGGACGAGTTCAGTGACATCAAATATGTCGAGGCCCTGATCGGGCAGGATACCATCAACACCCTGCCGCGAGAGACGCTTGAGGCCTATCGTGATCATGGTCGGCCGGAGCAGCGGCTGGGTCAGAACATGGACGAGGCGGCGCAGGTCCTGGGTGAGCTGGCACAGCTTGAGCTGGTGCTGGACGACCTGACCGAACAACTTGAGCAGGAGGGCGTAGAAAAATTTAACAAGCCCTATGATAAGCTGCTGGCAGCGCTGCAAAAAACTGTGGAATGAAAGGAGAACCGCATGTCTGTAGATGAAGAAAATGGAAGCTTTGATATCGGGCTGGTCGGCCTTGGCACGATGGGCAGCAACTTTGCCCTCAATGTGGCGGACCATGGCTTTTCCGTGGCCGGTTACAACCGCAAGGAAGATAAAATCAAGTATCTGGCAGAAATAAAAAAAGACCATCATAAGATAGCCATGACCCAGGATATTGCAGAGCTCTGCCGCATGGTGCGCACGCCCCGGGCCATTGTTCTACTGGTCCCGGCCGGCCCACCGGTGGATGCAGTGATTGAAAATCTGCTGCCGCATCTGAGTCCGGGAGATCTGATTATTGACAGCGGCAATTCGCATTTTACCGACACCGATCGCCGCACTGCCACCCTGGAAGAAAAAGGGTTGCTCTTTATCGGCATGGGAATGTCCGGTGGCGAGAGCGGCGCCCGGAATGGACCGAGCCTTATGCCCGGCGGCAATAAAGAAGGTTATGCCCGGGTCGCACCCATCCTCGAGGCGGCCGCCGCCCAGGTCGAGTCAGGGCCCTGTGTCGCCTATATGGGGCCGGGTTCCGCCGGCCATTATGTCAAGATGGTCCATAACGGCATTGAATACGCCCTGATGCAGCTTATCGCCGAAAGCTACGATCTGCTCAAGCGGGGCATGGGCATGCAGGCGAATGCCCTGCATAAGGTATATCATCGCTGGAATGAGGGGGTGCTGAACAGCTATCTGATGGAGATTACCGCCGCCATCTTTGCCAGAAAAGATGAGGATAGCGGAAGGCCACTTATCGATATGATTGCCGATGCGGCCAGGCAAAAAGGTACCGGAGAATGGACTGTGGCCGATGCGCTGGTTATCCAGGTGCCGACTTTAACTATCGATACTGCGGTGATGATGCGCCATATGTCCGGATACCAGGAAGAGAGAAAGAAGGCCGCGTCCTTGCTGCTCGGGCCCCTGCCGATTATCGACACGAATCAGGACGTCTTTATCGATCAGCTGGAAAACGCGTTGTATTGCGCCGCCATTATCGTCTATGCCCAGGGGATGGCCTTATTAAAACAGGCCTCTTCAACCTACCAGTATGATTTGCATCCGGCGGATGTGGCGCGGGTCTGGACCGGCGGCTGCATTATCCGGGCGGCATTACTGCAAGAGATCCAGCAGGCCTATCAGAGTGACCCGGAGCTTGATAATCTGCTCCTTGCAAAGGTGATGCATGGACAGGTGCAGGCCCGGCAGGGCGACTGGCGCGCGGTGGTCCGTACCGGAATCGAGGTCGGTTTGCCGGTACCTGGGCTGTCCTCGGCGCTGGCCTACTGGGACGCCTATCGCAGCGGCTGGCTGCCGGCGAATCTGATCATGGCCCAGCGGGATTATTTTGGTGCCCATACCTATCAGCGCACCGACGGACCGGGAATTTTTCATACCAAATGGGAGGTGTAGGGGCCATCCAAACCCGTCCCCATGCCGTGCCGGTTGATGGAGTGCCGGGTGCCGGTGAAAGTTTACCCCAAGAGGAGATATTATGGAGCCAAATAAACCGCTTAATCCGTCGATATTTATCATCTTTGGCGCCAGCGGCGATCTCACCTGGCGCAAGCTGATGCCCGCGCTGTACAATCTTTTTCTCGATGAAACTTTACCGGAAAAATTTACCGTCTTTGGTCTTGGCCTGGGCGATATGAAGGATAGCGCCTTTCGTGATCATATGCGCAAAGGGGTCGACCAATTCTCCAGTCGCGGCAAGGCGGAGACCGAAGCCTGGAAGCAGTTTGCTGCCCATCTTCATTTTGACGAGACGGATCTGACCGCCAATAAAGCTTACAAAGATCTGGGTAAAAGGCTTGAGGCACAGGATAAAAGCTGGGTCACCCAGGCGAACCGGATCTTTTATCTGGCGCTGCCGCCCACGATGATCGAACCGGTAACCAAACGCCTTGCCGATGCGGGTCTGACTGATGATCGCGAGCATTCGCGGGTGGTAGTTGAAAAACCCTTCGGCCGGGATTTAGACTCGGCGAAAATGCTTAATCGCACGTTGTGCGGCCTGTTTGATGAACACCAGATTTTTCGTATCGATCATTTTCTCGGCAAGGAGACGGTGCAGAACATCCTCGCCTTTCGCTTTGGCAACGCCCTGTTCGAGCCGCTGTGGAACCGGCAGTATATCGATCATGTGCAGATAACCGTAGCCGAGCAGCTTGGGGTCGAGCATCGCGGCGGGTACTACGATCATGCCGGCGCCCTGCGTGATATGATCCAGAATCATCTGCTGCAGATTCTCTGCCTGGTGGCCATGGAACCGCCGATTTCGTTTAGTGACGATGAGATTCGCAATAAAAAAGTTGATGTTCTTCATGCCATCCGGCCTATTCCCCACGAGCAGGTGCCGCACTACGCGGTGCGCGGCCAATATGGTTCCGGCTGGATCGAGGGGCAGCATGTTACCGGTTATCGTTTGGAGGCGGATGTGGCCGAGGATTCGCCAACCGAAACATATGCCGCGCTGAAGTTTTATGTCGATAACTGGCGATGGCAGGGAGTGCCTTTTTATCTGCGCACCGGTAAACGTCTGCCGGCGAGGATATCGGAAGTATCCATCCAGTTTCGACCGGTGCCGCATCAGACTTTTCCGGCGCATGCCCAAATGGACATGCGTCCTAACCGGCTGCTTCTGGCCATTCAGCCGGAAGAGGGCATTTTTCTGCGCTTTGAGGTCAAACAGCCGGGGCCGGTTCTCCGCCTGTCGCCGGTGATGATGCAGTTTTATTATCGTGAAGCTTTTAAAGTCAGGCCGCCCGAGGCCTATGAAACGCTGCTGCTCGATATCATGGAAGGCGATGCGACGCTCTTTTTGCGCGGCGACCAGGCTGAGGCCGCCTGGGCGGTCGTCGCCCCGGTCCTCGATGTCTGGCATACCGTGAAGCCCAGTGATTTTCCCAATTATCAGGCCGGTTCCTGGGGCCCGGAAGAGGCGGAAATCATCATTGCCCGGGATGGCCGCAGCTGGATCGCTCCCACCGCAACCTATTGTTCGGAGGATCTGGCAGTTTGTCGCATCGGGGTGGAAACAAAGTCATGATTCATATTTTAGCAGATACCGAAGCCGTCGGGGTTGCGGCAGCGGATATATTTGTGCAACAGGCCCAGGAGGCAATTGCTGCCCGTGGTGCCTTTACGGTTGCTCTTGCCGGCGGCAGTACACCAACGCATTGCTATGAACTTTTAGCCCAATTGCCGCGCCGGGAACAGATCTTCTGGCCTGACGTCCAGGTGTTTTGGGGCGATGAACGTTGTGTGCCAGACGAAGATCCGCGCAATAACGCGCGCATGGCGCAGCAGAGGCTGCTCAGCCGGGTGCCGGTCGCCAAATCGCATGTTCACCCGATCCGCTGTAACGGAGACATTGCAGAGGAAGCGGCAAGGTATGATAGGCTGCTGCGCAGCCAACTCGTGACTCCTGAAGTACCGGGGAGCAAAGAGGGGATCGCGCCGGGGCTGGACCTGGTTTTTCTGGGACTTGGCCAAAACGGTCATACGGCGTCTCTTTTGCCCGGCAGTCCTGTTTTACAGGAGCGGCACCGCTGGGCAGCCGAAGTGATAGACGTGGTCGGCACCAGCCCGGAGGTGCCACGGATCACTCTGACCCTCCCGGTCCTCAATAGCGCGCACATGGTAGTTTTTATGGCCTTTGGCAGTGATAAGGCGGAAGTGGTGCGGGCGGTTATGCAGGGGCCGCGTGATGGTAACCAGCTCCCGGCGCAATTGATTCGCCCCGTTAGCGGCTTGTTGATCTGGTTGCTTGACCGGCAGGCAGCATCCTTGCTCAACAAGTGAACTTCTTGTTCTGGCATATGACTTGCAATGTTAAACAAGACAGGCAGGGCATGGCAGGCAGTAGCTCCCAACCTCGTCCATTCGGTGAGGGGGCAAACCTGACTGTGCCCTTCTGGAATGTATAGGAAGTCGTAAAGGGACGTTTTTACGATCCCGTAATGCATGGAGACGCATCAAAAAAAATAAAGGAGAAAAAAATGCAACAGCAAAAAGAAATGGAAGCTGCATTTGGCAGAATGCACAGTGATTTCATCAACGGCTTGTCCAACTCGCTTGATGTGCTTGATAAGGATATAAGTGAGGCCAAGGAAATGCAGCATATTTGTACCGATGAATGGTGTCGGGCAACGGAACACTATCTCGATGAACTGGCAAAAATGGTGTATTCGATCAGCGAGCCGAGGTGGCAATCCGATGAAGACTCAGCCAAGATCCGGCAGCTTCGTGAGCGTATACGTGATCTCTATTTGCAGTATAAAGGGACCCAGAAAAAATAAGCGAAAGAAGGTATGGGAGTTATGCGGCAAAGGGCTGCCATAACTCCTGTCGACGAGACATCAATCCGGAAAAGAGAGGGTGCATTGGGGGATTTTACTATGCGGTTCGGTACCCGTATCGACCCCGCCGGCGGGGTTGCCTTTCGGCTATGGGCACCGCAGGCAAAAAGTGTGGATCTCATTATCCCGGATAGACATCCACTGCCGATGACTTTGGTAGAGGATTGGTTTAGTGTCCATGACCCGGCGGCAAGGCCCGGCGATCATTATCAATTCAAAATAGACGACGGGCTGCTCGTTCCCGATCCGGTCAGCCGCTTTCAGGCCGGGGATATTCACGGGCCAAGCGTTGTTTGCGATCCCGCCGATTATAACTGGAACGATACCGGATGGCAGGGACGGCCATGGGAAGAAGCGGTGATTTATGAGCTGCATGTCGGTTGTTTTACTCCCGCTGGAACCTATAACGCAATCCTTGATCGGCTGGATTATCTGGTGGAACTTGGTATTACCGCCCTGGAATTGATGCCGCTGGCCCAGTTTCCCGGAACCTTTAACTGGGGCTATGACGGGGCACTGCTCTTTGCGCCGTGCAGCGTGTACGGCCGACCGGAAGAATTGAAGGCGCTGATTGATGCGGCGCACCAACGAGGGCTGATGGTTTTTCTCGATGTGGTCTATAACCATTTTGGCCCGGAGGGCAATTATCTGTACGTTTATGCCCGCAATGCTTTTTTTACCGAACAGTTTGCCACCCCCTGGGGGGCGGCAATTAATTTTTGCGAGCCGACGGTGCGCGAATTTTATATTGCCAATGTCCTGTACTGGCTGGAGGAATTCCATCTGGATGGCCTGCGTCTCGACGCGGTGCATTCCATTTATGACGATTGCAGCCCGACTATTCTTGATGAAATTGCATTAAAAGTGCATGCCGGCCCCGGCAGTTGCCGTCATATTCATCTCATCCTGGAAAACGATAATAATTGCGCTGATTATCTCGCTCGAAAACCAGACGGACAAGCCCGCTTATTTACCGCGCAGTGGAACGATGACTTTCATCATGTCTGTCACATCCTGGCAACCGGAGAGACGGAAGCCTATTATGCCGATTATGCCAAGAACCCAATAGACCATCTGGGACGCTGTCTTACCGAGGGTTTTGCCTATCAGGGAGAAACTTCGGCCTATCGGGCGCATGGAGAACGTGGACAACCCAGTGCGCACCTTCCGCCGCAGGCTTTTGTTGATTTTCTGCAAAATCATGATCAGATCGGCAACCGTGCCCTTGGCGAGAGATTGAGTGCCCTGACGACGCAGCAGGACCTCAATATCCTGGTGGCCCTCTTTCTGCTTGCTCCTTCGCCACCGCTGCTTTTTATGGGAGAGGAATGTGCCGCGGCAAGTCCTTTTTATTATTTTTGTGATTTTGTCGGCGACCTGGCTAAAAGTGTGGTCACCGGCAGATTGCAGGAATTTGCCCGTTTTGCCCAGTTCAGCTCCCCGGAAGGCCGCGACACCATCCCTGATCCCACAGCAAAGGACACCTTTTTACGCTCCAAGCTTGACTGGCGTGGCATTGATGGCAATACCGACAATCCGAGTCTGCAGCTCTACCGTAGCCTCCTGCAACTTCGTCGAGAGGAAATCGTCCCGCTGGTAAAAAAAAGGCGGGGCAATGATGCGGGAAGCCAGGTCCTGGCCGAAAAAGCCTTGACCGCCTGGTGGACCATGAGCCCGGATACAACACTTATGGTATTTTTCAATATGCACGATCATGTGATTGAGATGGGGCGGCAAGCAGCGATTGGTGCCGGAATGTCCCAGGCCGGGCGGGTTCTCTATCAAAATTGTGCTCAGGACAATCAAGGCACTACGCCCACCGCTCTTGCACCAAAGAGTATTATCTGGCTGCTTGGGCCGCACCGGGGGACATCATGAGTGAAAAGTCGCTGCGGGCAATAGCTGCCGGCTTAGGTATCAGTGTAAGCGTACCTGAGGGACCTAGGGCAGAGCAGTACCTGGTATCTCTGCTTCAGGCCGCGCAGCTGCCGATTGGCGGGGCGGCTGATGCCGATTCGCTGCTGCAGCAGAGAGAAGAAGAACAGTGCGGGCAGGTCATTGAGCCGGTGCAGGTCATTGATGAATCGGCGATGCCGATAAGCTTGCCGATCCGGCTGTTTGCCGGGGATGATCGAAGCTATAGCTGGACCCTTACCGAAGAGAATGGAACCAGGCACCAGGGAAGTTTTACCCGAAATGAGCTGCTCGTGCATGCGGGCATCGGCCCGGACAGTCAGAGCGTATCGAGCCTTTCTCTGCCGCTTGGCTTGTCTTTGCCGTGCGGCTACCATGAAGTGGCACTGTATGCGGTAGAACAGCCGGAAACTGAGATACAGAGCTCCCAACACGCCTCCCAGCTGCTGATTGTCGCACCGGAAGAGGGTTTTATGCCTCCGGGGATTGCGGACGAACACCGGGTCTGGGGACTCAGTGTTCATCCTCAGGCGATTAGCTCACGAAGCAACTGGGGGATTGGCGATTATTCCGATCTCATGAAGATACTCAGCAGCAGCGCCGAGGGTGGAGCTGGAACGCTGCATACCGGTCCACTGTCAAGCCTTGTCGCCAATCGCTTTGCCCCTGCCTCTATAAAAACAAAGGCGCAGGCCGAAGACCCAGGGCGTAACCCATTCAGCCCCTCTTCTCGTTCGCAATTCAATGTCTTATTTATTGATGTCACTGCGATAGCCGATTTTCATGATTGCGAAGCAGTGGTTCAAGAAGTGGAGCAGACGGAGTTCCAGGCACGTTTAACCAGGCTGCGCGACCAAAAGCAGCGTGATTATCAACAGGTATGCAGCCTCAAAGAGGAGCAGCTGCGCCGACTATGGGATTGTTTCTACACTAATCATCTGCATCCTGAGACAGCCAGAGGGAGTGAGTTTCGCCAGTTTCAACAAAGAGGCGGGGAGACTCTGTATCTTTTTGCAGTTTTCAGTGCATTGGAGCATAAATTTGCTGGAGAAGAGCAAAAAGATGCACCGGGTCGATCGGCCTGGCCGGATGCCTATACTGATTTTTCCTCGTCACAGATCCGGCAGTTTGGCCAGGATGCGGCCTACGACATCGAATATTACCAATATCTTCAATGGCAGGCCGAAATCCAGCTGGAAGCTATCGGGAGAAGATCCATTGAGCTGGGGCTCAGGGTAGGGCTTCTTGGCGAATTTGCCTTTGCTGTGCATCCGGATGGTTTTGAAGCCTGGCGTTATCAGGAGCTGCTGCCGGTTAGGATAACCATTGCCGAACAGCCCCTGGCCGAACCCGGACATGACCCCGCCGTGGGGTTGCCGGTTGTGCTGCCCCATGCCTTGCGTAAAAATCGTTATCGGCCCTTTATTGAAGGACTGCGTCAGAGCATGCGCTATACCGGGGCGCTTATCATCAATTCGACCGCGAACTACTATCAAACCTACCTGCACTGGGCTGGGGACGAAGAAAAAAAAACCTTCATTACTCTGCCCTTTGCCGAGATGGTCGGTATTATCGCCCTGGAAAGCAGGAGAAACCGCTGCCTGGTTATCGCCGACAACAGTCATCTCCTGCCGGAACCAAAGCAGCGGCTGTTGCGGCAAAAAAAAATATTTGCCGCCGCTGATTTTCTGGGCATAAGAAATGAGCGGCAAAAGGCGTTCGGCGCTGCAGATTACGTCGCCGAGAGTGTCTTGCGCTCTTCGCCACCATTTCTTACCAGCCTCCAGGGTTTCTGGCAGAGCAGGGATATTGCGGTCAAGGTGGTCGAAGGTCTTTTTGGTGACGATGTGGCCAGGGAAAAAGCCCTTGTTGCCCGAGCCGCCGATCGGGTCCGGTTGCTGATTACCCTGGATCATGACCACCTCCTGCCCGAAGGGTATGGAGTGGAGCAGGCGGGTGCGGTGGATATGGATCAGCCCCTGCGGACGGCAATCCAGGTTTTTCTGGCCGGAAGTCCCGCCAAAATTGTTCTGGTACCGCTGGTCGATCTGCTTGGTCTTGCCGAGCAGGCGGTACCACCATACCTGCACAATCAGGAGTTCTGGCAATCGGCATATCCTGCTGATCTTGATGAAATACTGGGCAGCGAACAGACTGTCTCTCTCTATAAATTACTCTGCCGGCAGCGTGGCTTCGGTAATGTCCGACCTTCGGCCCTGATCTCCGATCGAAAAAACAGCTCAATGCAGCAGCTGCCTTTAGCCTTTTATCGACTGCAACTCCATAAAGATTTTACCTTTCAGCAGGCTAGGGCCATTCTGCCCTATTTGCATGATCTTGGAGTAACGCATTGTTATCTCTCACCTTTCTTAACGGCTCGCCCAGGCAGTAGCCATGGCTACGACATCATTGATCATACCACCATCAACCCGGAGATCGGCAGGCGGGAGGATTTCGAGAGTTTTCTAGCGGTGCTGGAGCAGCAGGGCATGGCGCTGGTGCTGGATATCGTTCCCAACCATATGGGCATAGGTTCCGATAATCAGTGGTGGATGGATGTTCTGGAAAATGGGCAGGCCTCGATATATGCCAATTTTTTCGATATCAACTGGCAGCCGCAGCAGGCGGACCTCGCCGGTCGTCTGCTCCTGCCGGTTCTTGGGGATTATTACGGCAAAGTCCTCGAAGATGGACAGTTGCAAATCGTCTTTAACGATTATGCCGGGACTTTTTTCATCCGGTATTTTGACCATACATTTCCCATCAGCCCAAAGACCTTGCCACCTCTGCTGAGCTATGACCTTGAGCGTCTCGGCCAGCGCCTCGGCGCAGAAAACCATAGCTATCAGGAGTTCCAGCACCTTATTCAGTCCCTGGGGAATCTGGGGGGGCATGAACAATGTGCTGAGCGAGAGGTTCGCCACCGCAATAAGGAAGTAGGCAAGAGAACGCTGGCCCGGCTCTGCCGGAATAATGCGGAAATAAAGAGGTTCGTCGAAGAAAACGTCATTTTATTTAATGGGGTGGTCGGCAGGGTGGAGAGTTTTGATCTCCTTCACCTGCTGCTGGAAGAGCAAGCCTATCGCCTGGCTTTCTGGCGGGTGGCTGCCGACGAAATAAACTACCGGCGTTTTTTTGATATCAATGATCTGGCCGGTCTACGGATGGAAGAAATCGAGGTCTTCAACCAGACCCACGGCCTGATCCTTGATCTGGTAGCCACCGGCAGGCTCGATGGCCTGCGGATTGATCATCCCGACGGGCTTTATGATCCACTGGCCTATTTTTGCCGTCTTCAGGATTTTGCCGCCGGGGAAGTTGTCGATGCATCAGGCTGCCGCAGCGAGGATGGCGCAGCCCAGGAGAAGAAACCCCTGTATATCGTCGTTGAAAAAATACTTGCCGATTTTGAATCTCTGCCTGATAGCTGGCCGATCAGCGGCACCACCGGCTATGATTTTGCCAATTACCTGAATGGAATTTTTGTCAATAAACAGGCTGAAAAAACGTTTACTGCCGCCTATTATCGGTTTATCGGGCGACGGGTGGATTATGACCAGCTACTGTATGACTGTAAAAAGTTGATTATCCGCTTCTCTATGGCCGGAGAACTCAATGTTCTGACCAGCCTGTTATATCAGATAGCCAGAGCCAACCGCCGCACCCGAGATCTGACCTTCAACAGTCTGCGGGATGCCTTAATTGAGGTGGTCTGTTTTTTCCCGGTCTATCGAACCTATACCTGCACCGGGAAGATTTCTTCCCAGGATGCCGGCTTCATTGAATGGGCTTTGGCAAAAGCTGAGGCCAGGTATCATCTGGACGACGAAAATGTTTTTGGGTTCATCAAATCAGTTTTATTGCTGCAGAGCGAAGACCAGGAAAAGGAAAAATATCTTAATTTTGTCAGAAAATTGCAGCAGTATACCGGGCCGGTGATGGCCAAAGGCTTCGAAGACACCTTCTTCTACCGGTACAATCGCCTGCTCTCGTTGAACGAAGTCGGCGGCGATCCCCACAACTTTGGCACTTCCGTCGCTGCTTTTCATCAGACCAACCAGAGCCGCTGCAGCCACTGGCCGCATGCCATGCTGGCCACTTCGACCCACGACTCCAAACGCAGTGAGGATGTGCGGGCACGAATTAATGTGCTCACCGAAATGGCTGATGTCTGGCAGAAGCGAATAAGGTTATGGAGCATGCAGAATCGCTCGCATAAACGCAAAACCGACGGCAAGCCGGCGCCATCGAAAAATGATGAATACGCGTTGTATCAAAACCTGCTCGGGGCATGGCCGATAATACCGCTGGATGATAAGACCCGGGCCGGCTTTATCGACCGGATGCAGGAGAATATCCTGAAAACCAGCAGGGAATCAAAGGTGCATACCAGCTGGACGAACCAGAATGTCGATTATGAAAATGGTCTGAATCAGTTTGCTGCGGCCATTCTGCATGCGGGCAATGAACCTTTTTTAAGGGATTTTAATGAATTTGCTGAAATAATCGGCTGGTTCGGCCTGTTCAACAGTCTCTCCCAGGTCTTTTTAAAACTGGTCAGTCCGGGTATCCCCGATATCTATCAGGGCAGTGAAGTGTGGCGTTTCTGCCTAGTCGATCCGGACAATCGGCGAGAGGTCGATTTTGCCAGGCGCCAGGCGATGCTCTCCACTTTAATGGGGGCAATGGGTACGGCTGAGGCGCAGCCCAAAGAGCTGCACCGGGACATGTTGGAGCACTTGAGTGATGGCCGGGCCAAGATGTACACCATAATGATAACCCTGCAGTTGAGAAAAAAACTGGCCGATGTTTTCACCAACGGCTCCTATCTGCCGCTCCAGATAAGTGGTGAAAAAAAGGAGCATCTCTGCGCCTTTGTCAGAGAAAAGGCCGGACAGCTGCTGGTTGTTGTTGCGCCGAGGTTGTTTGTCTTACTTATGGACCAAAAACGAGAATGGCCGCTGGGGGAGCTGGTCTGGCACGATACCCGGATTCACCTGCGTAAAGAATGGGCGGGAATAGAGCTGCTGAATATTTTTGATGGTCAAGGCGCGTTTATCGGGGCGACCGGGCCGGGCGAAGACGACCTGCCGTCACTGGCCGTTGGCCACCTTCTGCAGTCCTGGCCGGTCGCCCTGTTGTATGGCAGTCGAGCTCAAAAATAAGGGCATCACGGTAATTTAATCCGTTGTCAGGGTGATGTCCCCATACCAGGCTATGGCTCGTTCGCCGGTATCGTCGGTATCGGTCATGATGGCTACCGCACTTGCCGCACCGGGCTCGGTTCCAAACAGCTTTTTATAATCGGCCAGGATATCTCGCTTTTCGCTCAGCCATCTGCCCCTATTTTCCGGGCCGGACTGTACTGCCACCATCATGGCGCTTGCCGTATAGGCGTTGCCGATTGATTGTCCTTTTTGGAGTTTATTGGCCCAGATATAGTTAATTGCTTTGGTTTGCCAGAAGAATCTGCCGCTGAAGACGACATAGATGCGGGCCGCATAATCGTCTCCGGTCTTGGTTGTTTCATCTCCCGCTGCTATGGGGTGGTCGATTTTCCACGACCAGTGCAGGTAACGATATTTTTGCGGGTTAAAGTTAATTTTTTTTACCAGTCCGGATGCGGCACTCCGGCTGGTCGCTTGCACCACCATTGTGCCCTTGTCTCGGATGAGGGTATAGTCGGTTATGCCATGAAAACTTTTGCTTTCCCAGCCGGTAAGTCCCTCTTTGGAAAAACGCCCAACCGCCAACTCCTCGGCTAGAGCAGGATATGAGGTCAGAAGAAAAAAGATAGCGATGGTACTAACAGGTGGTCTAAATATCATTGGGATCTGGTTCCCATGGGCCCCATGGGAATCCGCATACCCATGGGGCCCATGGGAACGAGTGGGTATGACCCTCCCTGGTGATGCGAGAGGGAGCGAAGAAGATGAAGAGTTTTTACGACACCATTAATTCTTTTTGGAAAAGTTATCCTTAGTCGTCCCGCAAACCGGGCAGGTCCAGGTTTCGGGAAGTTCTTCAAACGGTGTTCCCGGCGCAATGCCGTCATCCGGGTCGCCCTGGGCAGGATCATAGATATAACCACACAGCGCACAGACATATTTATGCATAAATCTTCTCCTATTTTCCCCTATAAACGATTAATCTGACTGGCGGCAAAGGCCGCGCCAAAGCCATTGTCAATATTAACGACGGTCACTCCGTTGGCACACGAGGTAAGCATCGCCAAGAGAGCCGATAGGCCGCCAAAACTGGCGCCATAGCCGACACTGGTGGGAACGGCGATCACCGGAAGTTCGATGAGTCCGGCGATGACCGAAGCCAGGGCGCCTTCCATGCCGGCAATGACTATCACTACTCGCGCCTCGCGAATAGTATCGATACAGGCAAATAATCGGTGGATTCCGGCCACCCCCACATCAGAAATAAGATTGATCTTATTGCCAAGGGCCATGGCGGTGACGCGAGCCTCTTCCGCCACCGGCAGATCGGCCGTGCCGGCGGTGACAATCGCAATGCTGGTCGTCGTTTTCGGGAGCGCTTCGTGCTCATAAAAGAGGGTTCGGGCCACGCTGTTATACGTAACGGCAGGGCAGAGCCCAGCGACGCGTGCAGCCATTTCAGCATTGATCCGGGTTGCCAGAATGTTGGTTTCTTTGCTCAGCATGGCTGAAAAGATATCGGTTATCTGCTGGACGCTTTTATATTCACCGTAAATCACTTCCGGATAGCCGCTGCGCAGGGCGCGATGGGTGTCGATCTTGGTATGGCCGATGTCGGTGAAGGGAAGATTCTGCAACTGCTTTATGGCATCGTCTGCTTTTATTTCGCCCTTTTCGATCGCCTCTAAAATGCGCTGAATAGCCGATTTATTCATGATTTTCAGTAAGTGATTGATTCAGGCTGCCCATCTGGTATCCCTGGAGATCGAGAGTGACATATACGTAGCCGCAATCTTTTATTTTTTCAACTAATTTTAGGCGCAAATCAGTCTGCAACAGGGTATCAAGAGCCTCGACCGGTACTTCGATGCGGGCAATATCGCCATGGCTTCGCACCCTGCCGCCAAAAATATGCAGCTGGCGCAGGACCATTTCCGCCTGGGCAACCCGGTTCAGCTCTTCTGGCGTAATCTCGGTATGATAGGGAATGCGAGACAGGAGGCAGGCATATGCCGGTTTATTCCAGCTCGAGAGATCCGCCTGCCGCGAAAGTGTTCGGATGGCCTCTTTGTCCAAGCCTGTTTCAAGCAGGGGACTGACCACCCCGAGCTCCTTCAGCGCCCGCATCCCCGGTCTATAATCATTCAGGTCATCGGTGTTGGAGCCTTCGATGACGGTATCGATGCCGAGCTCCTGCGCCTGGCGCTGTATTGCGGTAAACAGCTCTTTTTTGCAGAGATAGCAGCGGTCCGGCGGATTCTGGGCGATGGCAGCTGGAATTGCCAGCTCGATGACTTCATGAGGTATATGGTACTCGGCGGCAAAGAGCCGTGCCTCGTCTATCTCCCAAGTGGGAATATAAGGCGTGTGCACGGTGACTGCCACCATTTTGTCGCCCAATGCCTGGTGCGCCGCATAGGCAAGCAGGCTGCTGTCGACGCCGCCTGAAAAAGCCACCACTACCTGGTTGAGTGCCTTGATGTTTTCCAGCAGTTGCCGAAAAGCAGGGGATTGCATGGATGCCCACCCGGTCAATTGGTCTTGACCAGAAACAGATTGCCCTGGAAGTCGACAATGACCCCATCCCAGGTAATGTGCGCTAAACGGGTTTCAGCGGAAATCGTGTCGCCCTCTCTTAGGATCTGACCATTAACAATGATCATTCGTTGTGCCGGGTCTTCCGAGTAGGTATGGCCGGCAAATTTCAACTCGGGAACTGCTGCCCGTATATCGGCAGGAAGATCCCGCAACTGGGGCATAGAGGATGCCTTGTCGGCTGTCCCTACCTTTCCCTTCGGCGGCAGGGCCTTCTCTTTGAGGGGCACTGAGCGCAGAACGACGTTATTTTCCTTTATAATCACCTGCGGCACAGGATCAACCTTGGTATCGGCAGCCGACGCAACGATCTTTCGACTCTGCTGTTGTACTTGCTGCGGTGCCTTTTGTGGTGCGTCTTGTCGAGCTGAGCTTTGCAAGGCTGGTTCGGGGGCCTTTTCTCCGTTGGTTGTCTCGTGTGAAGCGGGCGGGGCTGGAGGAACACTTTGCCGGTTGACAAGCAAAAATATGCCCATGCAGACACTTAATAACAGCACGCCGCCTACCAGCAGCCAGAGTCCCCGGCGCCGATAGAACGGGGTAAAATTTCTTCTCGGCGGTGCGTTGCGGTGCATGGAATAGAGGTGTGGGGAATTGCCTTGCTGCCGTTCCTGATCCGATTTTTTCAGTGCATCGAGAATGTAAGACATGATGGTTTACTTAGGGGTGGAGTTGCTGGTCCGGCCGTCCGGATCTGTTATCTGCTGTTTATCGCCTGTTGTGTTATCGGGGGATGCCGGGGCGGTTTCGGGTTGCGAGTTGCCCTGCAACAGGCGAACGTTTTGTTGCAACAAATCCATATTGTCACGGTGGTCGAAAAAATAGAGACTGACCGGTATCAGGGCGGCCAGCAGCGCCAGTACCAGGGCAATGACGATTCTTCTGGTCGAGGAGGATTTGGTGCTGGTGATAGTGGCCAGCTCGCGAGCCGCTTTTTTCATGACCGCAAGGCTGACATGGTCCTGATTGTCGGCATAGGCGCCAAGCAGAGCATGATCGCAGAGAAGGTTTATTACCCGCGGGATGCCTTTGGAAAATTTTGCCACGTACTGAATGGCACTTTTCGAGAAAAGGGTATATCTGGTGTTACCGCCGGCGATGGCGATTCGATGCTGGATATAGTTGTCAATATCGGCGAGCTGCAGTGATCCCAAATGGTACCTGGTGGTGACTCGCTGATTAATCTGCGATAATTGAGGATCGGCGAGGATCTGCCGCAGCTCAGGCTGACCGATGAGCACTATCTGGAGAAGTTTGTTGGTATTGGTTTCCAGGTTGGTCAACAGACGCAGCTGTTCCAGTATTTCGATATCGAGGTTTTGCGCCTCATCGATAATCAGGGCGGTGTTTCTTCCTTTGGCGTGGGCGTTAAGAAGGTAGACGTTCAACAGGTCGACATAGGTTTTCACCGTAGGCGCCGCCTCTTCGATGGGGATCTTCAATTCCTCACAGATGGTCTTGAAGAGATCCATGATAGTCAGCTTCGGGTTGAGGATCATGGCGATGTCGGTTGTTTCCGGCAGCTGGTCGACCAGACAGCGGCAGACGGTTGTTTTTCCCGTGCCCACATCTCCGGTCAGCAGGATAATGCAGCCCTCACTGCTGATCCCGTAGAGCAGATGGGCCATCGCCTCCCGATGCAACTCGCTCATATAGAGATATCGCGGGTTGGGCGCTATGGCAAAAGGCTTTTCAATTAAGCCGAAATAGCGGGTATACATAGGTTTGCAGCAACGATAAATTTAAACCAGGCAGAAATATACTGGATCTGCCTGCGGTGCGATCCAGAATTGTCTTTTCATAATTGACCTGATATTATACGGTGGATTATGATTAATTACCATCTTTGAGTTCCACTCTGGGTTTTTACCAGTCTCTCAACAGTACATTTTTATGCCAGTCTTCGAATACCGCGCTCTTGATGCGAAGGGGAAAAATATTAAAGGCATTGTCGATGCGGACAGTGAAGCCCTGGCCCGGACGAAACTCCGCTCGCAGGGGAGGTATCCTGTTGCCATTGCGGTGAGTAGAAGTAAACAGGGAAAGACCTCAGGGCAGGGCATTGGTCTCTTTGAGCGGGTCAAATCGGAGGAAATCAGCATCATGACCCGGCAGCTGGCAACTCTGCTCGGCGCCGGGATACCCCTGGTGCAATGTCTTGACTCGCTGGTGGCGCAGACCCGCAATTCGGTATTAAAAAAAGTGATAGCCCAGATCAAGGGCTCGGTCAATGAGGGCAACACGCTGACTAATGCCTTTAGTGAGCATCCCAAGCTGTTTTCGTCTATTTTCATTAATATGGTGCGGGCGGGAGAGGCGTCAGGGGCACTCGACATAGTTTTGGAACGTCTGGCCGATTTCGGGGAAAAACAGGAGGTACTGAAGGGAAGACTGCGGGCGGCCCTTATCTATCCGATCTTTATGGCGGTTATCGGTTCTGCGATCCTGTTTATTCTGATTACCTATATTGTTCCCAATATTACCCAGGTTTTTAATGAGATGGACCAGGTACTACCTTTGCCGACTCTTTTTCTGATTGGTATGAGCGATTTTCTCAAAGCCTACTGGTGGGCATTTATTATTTTTCTGGCTCTGTTATTTTTTGGCTTCCGCGCTTTTATACGCCGGCCGGCCGGCCGTTCCTTCTGGGATCTGTTCAAGTTAAAAATATTCATCACCGGACCGGTAATGCAGAAGGTCATTCTGGCCAGATTTGCCTCGACCCTGGGCAGTTTACTGGAGAGTGGGGTCGGGCTGATGACCTCGATGCAGATTGTCCGGACCCTGGTCAATAATGTCCATGTGGCGCGGGTCATCGATAAGGCGATGGAACAAATCCAAAAAGGGCAGAGCATGACCGATGCCCTGTCCGAGTCGGAATGGTTTCCGCCGATGTTTGTCCAGATGATTGCCGTCGGCGAGCAGAGCGGCAATCTTGAAGTGATGCTGGATAAAGTCGCCAAGGCCTACGAAAGAGAGGTCGAGACGGCGATCCAGGGCATGACCTCGCTGATTGAGCCATTGATGATCGCTATTATGGGCATGGCGGTCGGATTTATCGTCCTGTCCATATTGCTGCCGATATTTGAAATGAACCAGATGATCCACTGAACGATGGACATTTTGTAACTGTTTGTGTATGATTTGTTGTTTGGTTGAGTGGATTTTTACGGAAAATCAGAGTGTAAATAATAGTTTATTAGGGTATTGGTTGATGAAGATTGCAGCTAAAGGGGACAGACAGGGCCTGAAGACTTGCCGAGAAGCGGGTTTTACCCTTATTGAATTATTGGTAGTGCTGGTCATAATCGGCATTCTCGCCGGCTATATCGGCCCGAAGATCATGGGCCATCCGGAGGAGGCAAAACGGACCAAGGCGGCCCTGCAGATTCAGGGAATAGATACCGCCCTCAAGATGTATAAACTCGATAATGGGAGCTATCCCTCAACCGAGCAGGGGTTGCAGGCGCTGGTGGAACCTCCGACCATCGGACAGTTGCCGGCTAAATGGCGGGAAGGTGGGTATCTGGATAAAGGCAAAGTGCCGCTTGATCCCTGGGGGAATAATTTTGTCTATCTCTCTCCCGGGCTCAATGGCGATTTTGATCTCAGTTCCTATGCAAAAGATGGTGAAGCAGGAGGTGAAGGGGACGGAAAAGATATAAATAATTGGGAAATCGAATAGGTGTCTTTGTTAGCGCAGCTCCGGTACAGCTTGGCACAGGGCAAAGCCAGGGCGAATAATGCGCGGGGATTTACCCTGATTGAGATGATTGTGGTGGTCTTTTTGATCGGTATCATGCTCTCTTTAAGCATCCCCTCACTCCGCGGGACGTTTTTCACTGATCCTTTGAAGGCTACTAGCAGGAAGGTAATCGGTCTGGTCGGCGGTCTGCGAGATCAGGCTGTGCGATCACAGCAGCCCTATCTGCTGCATTTCAGTCGCCTGGAAAATCGACTCTGGTATGAAAAAGATGGCCCTGTAGAAGAGGAAAAAGTCCAGCAAGACCAGCCGGACAACCAGCTGCTGTTGCCTGAGTCGGTTAAGATTGTCGGACTGTGGATGGCAGGTGATGAAGTTTCGACCGAAGATAACAGCGTGGTCTGGATCAGTAAACAGGGATATCTCGATGAAACGGTCATCCGGATAGAGGATCAGGCCGGCAATCATCTCAATATCCAGTTTCATCCTTTTTTAGATCCCGCGATTGTCGCCGATGAGCTTGTTCCCTTGTAGTGCCTTATATATTTTTCCAATTGCCTCGCGGCTTATATATGATCATATCGAGGAATTGTCGTTACGTGCCTACTCTTGGTGATAACCGGGCTTTTACCCTGTTGGAAGTGATGATCGCCGTGTCGATTATTGCCATCGCCCTGGTTGCCCTCTTTGGTTCCCAGTCAAAGAGTCTGTCGAATGCCACCGAAGCAAATTTTAATATTGTTGCGCCGATGCTGGCATCCGGCAAACTTGCCGAACTGGAAGGGGCCGCTGATGCTCCTGGCAGCGATGAAGGAGATTTTGGCGAAGATTTTCCTGGATATACCTGGAAGCTTGAGACCGAAGAGGCATCATTTGATTCCATTGATGCCCTGGCACAACTGACAAAATTGGAAAATCCGCTGCAAAAACTCGAGTTGACGGTGTCCTGGATCGGGACGAACTTTAGCTATACCTTGACCTATTATGGTCGATGGCAGCAATGATGCTCGCTGATTGTTTATGAAAAATCCTGAGAGTGGCTTTACCCTTATCGAACTGCTTATTGCTATTTTTATCTTCGGCATAGTAATATCTTCGGTTTACGGGGCTTATCGGGCAACATTTACTATCGTCCATGGCTCGGAATATCAGCTGGAAATCACCAATAAAGCCCGAGCGGTGGTCGAAAGACTGCAGACGGATCTGGGCTCGGTGGTCACCGGGCCCGGGGTGGTGTTTCGTGGCGAACGCCATGCCTATGCTGATGCTGTCGGCGACAATCTCTTATTCGTCAGCTCAGCGCATCTTGTGTTACGTAAAACCGACACCTTTGCCGGGCATACCCTGATCCAATACGAGTCGGAACTTGACATGACTACCGGCTTGCTCAATATCTATCGGACGGAAATGGCGCATATGCCTGGAATGAAGATCGATGATTTTGCTGCCGACAAAAGCGGTCAAAAATATCTCATCTGTCAAGGGCTAAGGGAATTTCGGTTTACCTATCTTGACCGGGATGGTAATGAAACAGAAGAGTGGCTGGTTGATGAAACAGCGCCGTCCGACCCGGATCAACCTCCCGAAGAGGCACAATTCCCTGTTCTGGTCTCTATTAAGTTCAGCTTTGCCAAGTCGGCGGACAGCGACAGCCGTACCAATTTCAAGACGGCGGTCGCCCTGCCGCGTCCCTGGAAAAAGCAGGGATGAGTTTTTCACGACAAAAGAAATGGTACTGGCCTAAAGAGCAGGGTATGGCACTGCTGATAACCATCATGACGGTGAGCCTGCTCATCGCCGTGACTATGCAGTTTCATAAAACGACCTGGCAGCAGTTTGTGGTCGCCAATAATTATCAGGCGGCTACGCAGTTGGAGGTCATTGCCGATTCAGGAATAAACATCGCCACCGCCCTGCTCGAAAACGATGGTGCAGAAAATCCCACTGATTCTCTGCTTGAACCCTGGGCCACTCTTGAAAAGGAAAAGTTTGCCGAAGCTTTCCCTTCCGGCACCCTGCAGCTCCAGATTGTCGATCTGTCCGGTCGCTTGCAGATCAACAGCCTGGTTCAGGAAAATGACAGTAACGACGGTGCTGCCGGAGTTGACAACACTGAGGGGGAGGTTCGTCAGCTGTTCTTGAATCTGTTGTTGTCCGGCACCTTTGCTATAGAGGATGAAACCGAGGCTCGAGGCATACTCGATGCGGTAATTGATTGGCTCGATACCGATGATAAAGAATCGGATCTTGGGGCGGAGAGCAGCTATTACGAGTCGCTGGAAAAGCCGTATAGCTGCAGAAACGGCCCCATACAATACCTGGAAGAGTTGTTGTTGATCAAAGGAATGACCCCGGAGTTGCTCTTTGGTACCCCAGAACACCAAGGGCTTGCCGAGTATTTGACAATAAACGGTGATGATGGCAAAGTGAATATCAATACCGCTCCGCTTGCCGTGATAAAAAGTTTTGATGCCCTTATTGGGGAAGAACTGTTGGAAAAGTTTGATGCCTATAGAAAAGACCAAGAACATGAGGAAAACCTTGCCAATCCAAACTGGTATCGTGAGGTCGATGGCTGGCCGGGAGATATTGTCCTGCAAGAGAATTTGATGACCGTCACGAGCAGTTATTTTCAGATAATCGCTACCGGCAAGCTGGCGTCCCAGTCCCGCACGGTGCAGGTTGTTGCTGAACGTTCGGGCGCGGACGAGATCAAACTGTTCGGCCGAAAAACGGAGTAATGTATGGCGGATGTTTTGTTGTGTCTGGATATCCATAAAGAGAGTGTAGCCGCCGTGGTGGTTGACGGCAGCTCGAAGATCACCCTGGTAACGCACTGTGCGGTCGCGGAGATTGTGGAGCAGTCTTTTGCCGATGCGCTGGAACAGATCAAGGTGCAGACCGGATTTGTCGGAGGCCCGTGTAAGATTACCTTTGGTGCCGAGATGTTTTCGTTTAGAAACGTCAGTTTACCCTTTTCGGACCGAAAGAAAATAGCTCAGGCATTGCCGTTTGAGTTAGCTGACCAGTCTGCGGTTGATATCAACAGTTTGCTGATCGATTTCATTGTCGCGAAGAACGGACCGCAAGAAACGCAGATCATCGCGGCGATGATAAGCCGGCAATATCTGACCAGTCAACTTGCCATCCTGACTGCCGCCGGACTGAATCCGGACAGCATCGGTATCAGTGGTTTTGCCTGCGCCCTGCAGATAGCCGAAGGCCAGGATAATAACTTTGTATTAATCGACAGTGGCGCGAACTGGGCAACTCTGTTCATCGTGGTGAACAGGCAGGTGGCCCTTATCCGTTCTTTGGCGGTGCAGCCGGAAGCGATCGGCTTGCCGGTGGCCGATGATACCTTTATCCAGAATGTCGTTCAGACGGTGCTGGCCGGTCAATTTCTCGATACCGGCGATCCCAATTATAAGGTTTTTCTGAGCGGGACCGAATCACGGATTACCACCACGGCGCCGGCGCTGTCATCAAGGCTGGGCGGCGTTGAGGTGACCCATTTTTCGCCGAGCAGCCGGCCGCTGATCAAGTTTGACCATGAGGTGCAAAACCTCTATCAAACGGAGATAATGGACAGAGTCCTTGCGCTGGCACACAAAGATGGTAAAAAGAGTGGTGGTTTTAACTTTCGCACCGGTGATTTTCGAAAAAGGAAATCATTACGACAATACCGCGGCCTGTTTCTGAAAACAGCTCTGCCGGCAGCCCTGGTCATTGTCTGTGGTCTGGCCTATATGGGCTATACCTATTCCACGCTGACCACCGAACAGGAGAGATTGCGGCGGCAGATCATCGAGGTTTTCAATGCGACCCTGCCGGAAGTGACTCGGGTGGTCAACCCCGTGCAGCAGCTGCAGGTGAAGAATAACGAGATCAGGGCGGCGTACAGTCCGGGTGGAGCCAGTGGTGCCGGTTATACTATAATTGAGCTGTTGACCGAACTGTCGATTCGCATTCCCGCCGAGGAAAAGGTGCAGGTGGTGCGGATGGTTGCGGATATGGACACGGTTCGCGTAAAAGCGGTCACCGGGGACTTCAATACCGTTGATAATGTGCAGAAAGAACTCGAGAAATCGCCCTATTTTGCAGATGTTACTATCAGTTCGGCCAATCAGTCAATGAAAGGGGATGAGGTGAATTTTGAACTTAAACTGGAACTCGCCCGGAAATAATTATGGTTTCATGGTTTAACAAAAGTCTCCTGCGGGATATCCGGCAAAAAACAGGGATTGACAAGCTGAACAGTCGAGAAAAGTGGGTGCTTTTCGGCGGAATCGGATTTGTCCTGTGCTTTCTGGTGGTTCAACTGGTGGTCGTACCGGTCATTGACGCCCGTAATACTCTGCAGAAATCGATAGCCAGAAAAAAACAGGAATTGGTTGAAATCAAAAACCTGCAGCAGGAATATCAAACGCTAAAGAGCAGGGAGGGGACCATCCAGGCGAGGATTAATCAGCGGGGAGCCGGCTTCACTCTTTTCACCTTCCTTGATCAACAAGCCAACGTGGCCAAGGTCAAGAAGCAGATAAAGTATATGAAACCCTCGACTGTCGATGGCGATGAATTGAATGAAGCGATGGTGGAAATGAAATTGCAGCAGATTACCCTTAGTGATCTCATCGGCTTTATTCGCTTAATAGAATCCGAGAAGGACGTCGTTTTCATAAAAAGGTTTTCCATTCAGGAAAGCGGTGATACGCAGGGTTTTTTTGATGCTGTCCTGCAGATTGTCACCTTTGAGAAAAAGGGTTAAAGATGATTCACTCCATCTTCTCTCTGCGATCTTTGCTCTACGTACTGTATGCCGTTTTGCTGACTGCTGTGTTGCTGTATGTTCGGTTTCCGGCGGAAAAGTTTAAACTCTATTGTATTGGGAAGATCGAAAGTCTGGTCCCTGAGAGTACCTGCACTATCAAGAATATCGGTTACCGTTTTCCGCTGTCGGCTATTTTTTCCTCTCTGTCGCTGAGTCGGGAAATAAATGGCCGGGAAGCTGCCATAGTTGCCGAGGAGTTGGTGGTTTCTCTCGAGTTGCCGCAATTGTGGCGGAGTGTGGCGATTACCGGAAAAATGTATTCCGGCCGGTTTGCGGCAACACTCAATTTTGATCGGCGGGCGCATTCTTTTCGCCTCGCCAATATAGAAGGCCAGGGAATAGAGCTTGGTGCTCTGGCTGAAGGCATAGGGATTAGCGATCGAGAAATGTCCGGTATTGTCGGATTTTCCGGCGACTACCAGGCGCCGAACAGGGCTCCCGGTGATGGTACGGGCGAGGGGCGGATCGAGATTGTCAATGGCAGTTTTTCTCTTTTGCAACCGATACTAAACCTTTCAGCTCTTGCCTTCGATACAATATCTTTACGGGTAATCCGGGATAATGGTCCCACTCAGCTTGTGGAAGGAGAGCTTCTCGGCAGCGAGATTGTTGCTGATTTTTCCGGCGACCTGCAGGTGACCGCGCCCTTTGTAACCAGTAATATCGAGATTATTGGCCACCTCGAACCGGATGCCGGCTATTTACAGGCACATCCACAAGAACAGCAGGTTGTTCAGCGCCTGCTGCAGCGATATAAGATGACGGTACTGCCATTTAAAGTGGGCGGTACCGTGCAACGACCGTTATTCAGATTCAGTACGTGACCCTATGGCAGCACGCATCACCAATATATTACCTTTTTTACTCATTACCCTACTATGTGTCGGCTTTGTTGAGGGCGGATACCAGGCTCTGGAGCACTTTGGCCTGAGCATTCCGGTGGAGAAGGCGGCGCCTGCCGAAATTGCCGCTGTGAAAACGGAATTGTCCGGCGTGGTAACTGAAAACCGGCAGCAGGACTATCAGGTTATTCTTGAGAGAAACCTGTTCGGCCCAGCTCCCGGCAAAGGCAGCACTGCGGCCAATGAAGCCGAAGAAAATATTGCAGATTTGCAGACAACAAGTCTGAATATTGTCCTGATGGGTACAGTCAACGGCGGTAAAGGTGCCAATCGAGCTATTATTTTAGATAAAAGCACCAATAAGCAGCAATTGTATGCGGCAGGCGATGCCATCCAGGGAGCTTCAATCAAGGAGATCCAGCGTGGCAAGGTTATTCTGGCCTATAACGGCAAAGATGAGATGCTTGATATGAGTGATGCGGCCAAGGAGCGATCAAGCTATGCAGTCCCGGTTCAGCAAAATGGCGCCGGGTTCCTGCGCCAGGCTCCCGGAGTTGTGCCCGGAGCAGAAACGGGCCAGGCATACCGTCCGCAGGTAGCGCCCGGGGGGACGCCTAGAAGAGTCATCAATCGACCCAGAGCTATTCGGCCGTCCCGAATTATAAGAAAAGAATAATCAAATGTCTCTTCTCGGACAACCTTTTGGCTGGGACGACGGCCTTACAATACGCATGATAAAACTGAAGGTGAAAAACCATGAGCATGGTGAAACATTCATTCATTAAAACGGTTATTGGCACAGTGATAGGCGTGATAATGTGTTTGGGGCTGGTGCCGAACAGCATCGCCCTCGCCCAGGAATTGCCCCAGCCGCTCCCCGAAACCGAGCAGAACGGTCAACGCTTTATTACCATTGATTTCGATAATGTCGATATTCAATTATTTATCAAATATATAAGCGAATTGACTGGTAAAAACTTCGTGGTTGACCGGGCGGTTCAGGGGAATGTGACCATTCTGTCGCCGAGCAAAATTTCTGAGGAAGAAGCATACAAAGTATTCGAATCAGTTTTGGAGGTGCACGGCTATACCACCGTCGAATCCGGTTCGGTGATCAAGATACTGCCTTCTGCCCGGGCACGGTCACAGAATGTGGAGATGATCAATACCGGCACCAGCAAAAATCCACAGGATAAGGTGGTTACGCAGCTTGTTCGTCTGAAATATTCCTCGCCGGATGAGATGAAAAAAGTGCTGGCGCCACTGGTCTCGCAAACTTCGGTCATGATTTCCCATGCGCCCTCGGGGATGCTGATCATCACCGAGACCATGTCCAATATTCAGAAATTGCTCGGTATAATCAAGGTACTCGATGTCGAATCCCGGGAAGATGATGTTGCGTTTATTCCCTTAGTAAATTCTTCGGCAGAGTCTATTGCTAAAATCCTGACCACCGTCTACCAGAAAAGTGGCGGACCACAACAGCCCGGCGTGGCAAGAAATTTTAGTGAAGCGGTCAAAATAGTCCCCTATGAGCGGGCCAATGCCCTGATTGTCATCGCCAATAACAGCGAAATGGGTAAAATCAAAAGCCTCATCGCTACGTTAGATACAGAGGTGCAGCGGGCCGAAGGGAATATCCAGGTTTATTATTTACAAAATGCAACGGCAGTAGATCTGGCAAAAGTACTCAATGACCTGCCGGAAACAATGGCCAAGGAAGGTGCAGTGCAGGGCAAAGTTGCGGCTATTTCCAAAGACGTTCGGGTTATGGCCGACGAGGAGACCAATTCGCTTATAATACGAGCCAGCAAGGATGAATATGTGGTGCTGGAAGATGTGATACGCCAACTGGATATTCCCCGCCGAATGGTGTATCTCGAAGCCCTGATCATGGAAGTGGATGCTGATAAAAATTTTGAAGTCGGGGTTGAATGGGTGGGGGCGGGATCCTTCTCCGACGGAACCGGCAAAGTCCTAGGTGGTTTCACTGGAGCTAATGGGTTTTTGAATTCTATTGACGGGGATGGCAATATTGATCTGGTAGCAGCCGGTTCAGGCCTGACCATGGGTATTTTGAAACAGGGTGTCAGAATAGGCAACGTGACCTTTTCTGATATTGCCGGGGTGCTGAAAGCGTATCAATCCGATGCGGATGTCAATATTATCTCCACCCCGCAGATTCTGACCATGGACAACAAAAAGGCGGAGATATCCGTCGGTGAAAACATCCCCTTTATAACCTCCCAGAATACCACGGCCAGCACCCAGGATTATACCCAGTATGAATACAAGGATGTGGCAACCAAGCTGTCCATCACGCCGCATATAAACCAGTCTAATATTCTGCGTTTGGAAATTGCAACGGAAGTTGTTCGGGCTAAAGACACATCGGATACCCCGACCACCTTTAGACGTACTGCGACCACAACGGTTATCTTAAACGACAAAAGTACCATCGTCATCGGCGGCATAATTGGTCAGGATGCGTCCGATACCAACTATAAGGTACCGATTCTTGGCGATATCCCGCTCTTGGGGTGGCTCTTTAGAACCCATACCACCAGCAGCAGGAAGACCAATATGTTTATTTTTATCACCCCGCGCATTGTCCGTAATCCGGCGCAAGCTATCGCGGTTACCTTGAAGAAAGAAGAGGAGATGGGCAAGGTGTTGCCATCGGTGCAAAGAGAATTGCATAAAGTGGAAAACGTGGAACACGCCATGACGCTTACCAGGCAAGGCTATGAAAAGCTGCGCAACGAGGAAGTCGCTGCCGCCAAGGACTTTTTTGATGAAGCCCTGGTCATTGATCCGAACAATCCCTTTGCCCTGATGAATTTGGGGGTTATCTATGAAAAAGAGGGACAACCGAAAAAGGCCCTGGCAATGTATCAGGCGGTCGCCTCCGGCACTTCCGATGCGGTGGCCGGCAGTGCACAAGAACCGGACAAACAAGCTGTGCCTCTAAAGACGCTGGCCCAGGAAAATATCGATAGAATTTTGCGGACGAAGTAGAAGGATTGTGTTGCAATGGGGATGAAGAAATTCGGCGAGATATTAGTTGAGGAGTTCGGTTTGGCCTCCTCTGCTCTGGAACAGGCACTCAAGGTTCAGAAAGAGGGAGATGACCTGATCGGGGAAATTCTCGTCAAAAATGGAGAATTGGACGAGCTGACGGTGCTGCAGGTGCTGGGCATGATGTTTGATATGGAGGTCCGCAAAACCCTGCCGGCCGATATTAAAACCGATTTCACCGACCAGGTGTCGATAAGCTTTCTCAAGCAGCATAAGATGGTGCCGATCGTCACCGCCCAGGAATCATTTTTTGCCATTAATAATCCCAATTCTTTTCAAGCTCTTGACGATTTGCGCCGGATTTTGGCCGATGGTACCTGTAGATCGGTTCTGGTCCCTGCCCATCTGATCTTCAATGCCATAAATTTCGCCTATGATATGAAACAGACCTCAGCCGATGAGGTTATGCAGGATATTGATGATGAAGAAGATCCGGAGCGCCTGTTTTCCGAGATAGAAGAAATCGGCGATCTGCTCGACGATACCAGCGATTCGCCGGTGATCCGCCTGGTCAACCTGATGTTTTCCCAGGCGGTACGTGACAACGCCTCGGATATCCATATCGAACCCTACCAGAACAGCCTGAAAATTCGCCAGCGCCTCGACGGTATTCTCCATGATATGCTGAGCCCGCCAAAACATGTCCAGTCGGCGCTTATCTCGAGGGTCAAGATTATGGCCAAACTCAATATCGCCGAGAAGCGATTGCCGCAGGATGGCCGGATCGAGCTCAAGATCGCCAACAAGGAGATTGACGTCCGGGTTTCGACCTTGCCGACCGCCTTTGGTGAACGGGTCGTGCTGCGTCTGCTGCGCAAATCTACGGTGATGATCTCGCTCACTGATCTTGGTATGCCGCATGACAGATTTATTCCGTTTCAAAAAGAGATCAAGTCGCCCAACGGTATTGTGCTGGTCACCGGCCCAACTGGTTCAGGCAAAACGACCACCCTGTATGCGGCGCTCTCGTCGATAAACAATACCGATATCAATATCATTACCGTTGAAGACCCTATTGAATACCGGATCAGCGGGATCGGTCAGGTCCAGATCAACCCCAAGATCGATCTGACTTTTGCGTCAGGCCTTCGCTCCATTGTCCGACAGGATCCCGACGTCATCCTGGTCGGGGAGATTCGCGATACCGAGACCGCAGAAATCGCCATCCAGTCGGCTTTAACCGGCCATCTGGTCTTCTCCACCCTGCATACCAACGATTCAGCCGGAGCCATCACCCGGCTCAGGGATATGGGCATCGAGCAGTTTTTGATCGCCTCGTCGGTCAATGCTATTTTAGCCCAGCGGCTGGTGCGGATTATCTGTCCCCACTGTAAGGAAGAATACACTCCCACTCCGGAGATGTTCCAACGGATCGGCCTGAGTGAAGAGGAAAGTCTTGACCGGAATGCGTATCGGGGAAAAGGCTGCGCTAAATGTTATCATACCGGCTATAAGGGCCGGTGCGGTATTTTTGAGCTGCTGCTGATGACCCAGGATATGAAAGCCCTTATCCTTCAGACTTCCGATGCCAACCAGATAAAACGACAGGCAATAAAGAACGGCATGATTACCCTGCAGAAAGATGGGGCAATGAAAGTCCTCCAGGGAGTGACGACCATCGAAGAGGTTTATCGCGTCTGCCAGTCTTGATGGCCGGAGGTAACATACGGATAGTGCCTTCGATTAAAGAAGAGGTGATTCTTTGAAGAGGGTCCAGCCCCAATGGAAAAATCTGCGATATTGCAACGCGGTTTGCATCTTTTCGGTCGGGATATGGTTCTCGGGGCCGAATTCGACGATTGGTTGACCGGATCCGTCGAAAACAGGATTGCCTTTTGCATCGCGCTTGATGCGGTATTCATACACCTGCGGAGCTCCTTGGTGAATAAACTGTCGATGCATATGCAAAAGATCCGAAGCGAGTGGGGTTGACCATGCCGCAGCGACGAGCTCACTGTTGAGAGCCATGCTCAGAGGGTCGAGGTTATAGGTGCCGACGAGGGCCAGCTGATTGTCGAACACCGCCAGTTTTCCATGCAGGTTATGCCGGTCACCGGCAACATAGATGCGCAGATCGGGCACCCTGGCCAATAACTGTGGCCACTGCTCCATGAATATTCCCTGGCTCATGGGGTTGTCGCTGGAGAGCGGGCTGTTGGTTAGAATCGTGATCTTCACCCCTCGCGCGGCGGCTTCCTCCAGAATATCCGCGGCCTCTTGAGGCAGAATTAGGTAGGGGCTCTGGATAAAGATCTCCTTCCGGGCGCTGCGCACCAGCCGAATCAAGCTGCGAGTGATGAAATCGTCCGGCTCCAGCAGCCGGCAACGGCTGTCCACCAGACGGACCTCGGAGAAAATTGGTTCAGGTGCCAAATGGTCCAGCGTGCCGCGGAGGTGCGGCATTTTCTCCAGTTCTTTCAGCCATGGGAGATCGCGTTCCTCGATCCGCGCAGCGATCCCGGAAGGGATCGGTTCGCCCCTCAGCCAGGCATCCATCACTCGAAAAGCCAGGAGCAGATCGTTCGTTGAATCCTCCAGGTCGAGCGACTCCTTATTTACGGAGTACGCTTCGCCCCCAAGATACTCGGCTTCGAAAGCCGTCGTCAGGGCAGCGCCTATCCGGGGACCGGAGAGAAAAATATCCATGTCCCTGAAAGCCTGCGGATTGTCCTGCAAAGGGGTGAAATATTCACTCGAGATATTGCGGCCGCCTATCAGGCCTTTTGTGCCGTCGGCCAGAATAATCTTGTCATGATCGCTGACAAAAATGGCGACCGGATTCAGGGTCAAAAAGGCATCCAGGAACCGAAAGGGAAGGGGACGATACATTCGCACGGCAATTTTTTCGGTATTGACGAGGGTATCCAGATAGTCATTGCCGCGAAACGAACGCGACATCTTGGTGCCCATCGCGTCGAGAAGAACACGGATTTCCAGTCCCCCCCGGGCTTTGTGCACCAGGTGTCCCAGAAAAGCCGCACCGAAGACATCCTGTTTGAGGATAAAGTAGCTGATGTCGAGGCGCTCCCGGGCCTCGGCAAGAAGGCGCCAACGTTCGACCCATGCCGTGGAATTAGCGTCGAGGAGGCGAATATAAGTCTTCTCGCCACCCTCGTCGGGAAGGAGTTCAAAAGCTTCTCGGAGAGAAAGGCGGGAGGCCATGGGATCGGGAAAGCCGTCATGCCGGCCGCTGCGGTCCGGCAGCTGCACCGTGAGCAACAGGTTGCCCGCCATCCAGAGCACCGCAAAACCTCCCAGAACAATCAGGAACCATTTTCCGAAGTGCTTCATTATTCCCCCATGCCCTTTCGGGGCGGCGGCTCAAAACAGTGAGAAGTAACGCCTTATAAAGCAAGCGGTTTCTCTTCCGGTTCGGCGATCATATTGCCGAAGCCGGTGGCCGAAGAGAGCCAGGCGATCCGGTCATCGGTCCCGGGTGTCGATGAGCGTACATCTTTGCTCAGGATGCGGTTGAGCTGACGCCGCCTCATGGCGTCATGCCATCTTCCGTATTCAGCCGTTCCTTCCGCGTCCAGCCATTCGTAGGATACGAGCAGCCCGCGATGATCGGATTCGTCTCCGCCGACCACCTGCGCATCCTGCGGCAGTAGATCGGCGGTGGCAAATATGCCGTCCAGGGGCCATTGCGGTTTTTCGGACGGATAGGTCGACCATCCCAACAGGTCTTGCGCTCCTTTCCGAGCGGCAATACTCACCCGGGCATCGAGCAGCCTGCCACTGGTAAGAATATCATGCGTGCGGTCGGCGGCAAAAAGTCTGCGGGCGGCGGTCATGTCCGAAGGAACGGTATTCATATCTCCAAGCAGCACGGTCGAAATCCTCGGCCGCACATAGTTGCGCAGGATTTCAGCGGCCTGCACCTCCCGCTGTTTCAGAACGAAGGCTTCCAGGTGCGTCACCAGCACGTCTACCGGCTGGTCATGAAAATCGATTCGTACTCTCACTATGCCACGCTTTTCGCCGAAAAACCGCGAGAGCAGGTTGCCGGAGGAATCCATCGCGGTTGCCGATTCCCCCTCATACCTAGATCCGAGTTTACCGGCATATTCGTCGATGATAGGATGTCGAACGAGGAGGGCATTGCCGAATTGCACTTCCAGCCCCGGGACATTTCGTCGCCAGGTCTCGCCACGGACTACATGGTAGATGCTGCCCGTAAGCAAAGAGAGTTCATCCGCCAGGAATGCGGCCTCATCGATCCAGCCGCTGCGCCGTGAATGGAAATCGACCTCATTGAGACCGACGACATCCACCGGCGAAATCGCCGGCGCCGACTCGACGATTCGGTGCGCAATGGAGCGGAGATTGGCTGTAACCTCGGTACGAGAGGCGAAGATGCCCCAGTCGGAACCAAATCCCGAATGAAGATTGTAGGTGAGAGCTCGAAGCGGTGGAAGTCCGGTACGCCTAGTCATCGCTACGGGGGTGGGATGATCTCGCCAATCGGGAATTTGCTCCGGCATTGCTTCAACCGGTGGCCGACCGAAAATGCTTTTCATCTGGAAAGTGTCACCCGGACCGACAATGGCGAAAACTGCTGCGCAGATTAGCGGCAGGACAAGGGTGTACAGGCGGAATTTGGATTTTCGCATATTCTCTTAACAGCAGGAAAAGTGGGTTTGGCACCCAGGCAGGATGGTCTGAACGGTGGAGCCCCTCCAGAAAGTCCCTCCCTCAATGTAATTGTCCTCAATATAATATCTCTCTGGACCGGATGCAAGCCATTGAACGGCCGCTTCTTTATCCTTTGCAGGGCATTTTTGGGGAACCCGCTGTGCTGTATTCGAAGCGGCGCTTTATGCCTGATCGCAGCTCGACAGTATCGCATGGTTGCTTATCGATTAAAGAATATGTAGTATTTCAACGGTTGAAGGATTGATAGAGAAAAATATTGACACAATTGTTTACTGATTTGTAATGTTGACTCGTACACAGTTTGTCGAAACAAGGTAACGATGTTGGCGGGATTGGTTGAATAACTTGAGTGCGAGTGAGAGGACAAAATGGCAAACGATAAGACCACCTCTCGAAATCTTACCAATGCAGCCTTACTCCTGCTAAATCCACAGAGCCGGAGGGGTGATGATAATGATGTCCACGCAGCCGTTGCAGCCTTGGAAGAATTTGGCTTGCATCTTATTAAAGTTGCGCCGGATGGCCGAGACAAAGTAGCACAGGCGATTGAAGCCCACCGTGACCAAGTAGACAGGGTTATCGTGGCCGGTGGTGATGGAACTATCAATAGCGTCATCGATACATTGTATAAAAATCGACTTGCTCTGGCGATCCTCCCCCTGGGTACAGCCAATGATCTGGCCCGGACCCTTGGCATTTCGGAGGATCTCTCCGAAGCTCCATGCAGGTCCATGCCGACGGTGAATACCTGACTCAAACCCCGGCAACATTTACAGTAATAAAAAATGGTTTGGAAGGAGTTGTGCCAAAGCATCCGGGTATAAAACAGCCATGAAATGGTTCGCACCGACCAACAGGTAGCTATAAATACTCTTTACGTCCCAGATTAAGAAACACATTCTGAAGCTCAGAAGGGTCAACGATGACAGTGCTTTTAGGAGCTGTAAGTTCCTGAGGATATCATTAAAACCAGGAGCGAAAGCTCCAGATATCTTCTTCCAGGGATTTTTTGTCTTTTTCGAGTTGAAGAAACATTGAGGCATTTTGAATGGCTATCCCGCCCTGATGGGCGAGAGCTTTCACCATCAACATGAAATCATCAGGGAATTGGCGTTCGACGTCGCTGTAGAAGCGCATGACCCCAATAACTTTGTCACGCACGAGGATGGGAGTAACGATCATCGAAACAATTCCCTCCGCCTTCATGGCTGCCTTGAAGGTTATGCTGCTATCGGTGGTGCTGTCTCGGATAATTATGGTTTCCCCTTTCAAGGCCCGCTGCGCAGTTACTGAGTTGGTGTTGCGGTTTCTTTGGAGGAATTCATCGCTGAGGCCGTGACTGGCCACTAATTTTAAGCCATGACCATCCTCGTCGACCAGTCGTATTACCGCCCCTTTCATACCCAGCTTGTCGCAGATAGTGACGGTTAGATTATGGAGAACCTGACTAATCTTCAGGGATGAATTGATGCTTGAGGCCAGTTCCAGAAAGAGCATGGCGTTTTTATGCATGCGACGGTGCAATCGGTTGTTTTCAATGGCAATACCCGCTTGATCCGCGAGGGCGCATAAAAAATCGATTTCATTTGCGTTAAATTCGCGCCGTTTGGCGGTATAGAGCGATAATATGCCAATATTTTTGTTCTTTATTTTTACCGGCACGGTAAGCAAGGAGGCGATACCTTCTGCTTTTTTTGCTTTATGGTTTACCAGGCGTGGGTCACTGGTGGCATCGGGAAAAGCCAGATAACCCTCCTTGTCAAGGACCTGTACTATATGTTGGGCCTGCAGGGGGTTAGCGTGGAGATATTTTTCCGAAAGCCCGGCCTGGGCGGTAGCGATAAAAATATCCTCCCGATCATCAGCCAGAAAAAGGCACGCGGCCTTTCCTTCCATTGAAGTAATGGCACTGTTGACAATCAGGTTCAGCAATTCCTCTCTGCCGGCAGTTGTACCGAAGGCCTTGCTGATCTTACAAAATGATTTAAAATAATCAGTATCCCGTGTCATCGGCTCCTCTCCTCATGATGTAGAACTGTACCCATTGCCTGATGGCATTGTCAGGCGGTATCTTCTGCTTCGGGAATACTCGCCGCTCCACGTTTGCCTGTATTCTTGTTCTTGATATTTTTGTTCGGCGATAATTTAGGTACTGCGGGAGAGATTTTTGCGGCAGTGGACTGTTTGCGCGGGACCCTTTTTGCGGCAATATGGTCTCGATCTTTTAACCAGGCGGCGATCTTGGGGGCAAATTCCTTCTGATATTTAGAACTGACATAGATGCCGATATGTCCGGTGTCCAGGCAGATGTCTTCTGTGTCCTTACTGCCCACCTTTTTGACTAATAGTTCGCAGGCCTCCGGTGGCACCAGATGATCAAATTTACCATAGATATTAAGCAGTGGCATAGTGAGTTTTTTCAGGTCAACTCTTTGGCCGCCAACCTCCAGTGTATTCTTGATGAGTTTATTGCCTTGATAGCAGTCCTTGATGAATTGTCGAAAAACTTCGCCCGGCAGATCAGGGCTGTCAAAAATCCATTTCTCCATCCGAACGAAATTTTCAACGAATGTTTTATTGTCCATTTGCTCCATGAAACCGATATATTTGTCTATCATCAATCGGGCTGGGTTGAGCAATAGGAAACCAAGATTCATCATGTCGGCGGGGAGATTGCCAAAGGTATCCACCACCCGGTCGACATCGATATGCTCCATCCATACATGTAGCAGGCCTTTTTTCGTGGCAAAGTTGGTTGGCGTGACAGTGGTAACCAAATTTTTAATTTTTTGTGGATGCAGGGATGCGTAGATTACACTGAATGTTCCGCCCATGCAGATGCCCATGAGGTTGATTTTTTCGACCCGGTGCTGCCGGCGAATAAAATCAACGATATTGTCCATATACCCATTAATATGATCGTCAAAGCCCAGGAAACGATCTTTTCGCGTGGGGTACCCCCAGTCGATCATATACAGGTCGATACCACTGTCCAAAAAACGCTCCACCACACTGCGACCCGGCTGCAGGTCCAGCATGGTCTCGCGGTTAATGAGAGCATAGGTCACCAGCAAAGGCGTTTTATACCGTATGGTCGTACGGGGCAGGTAATGTTTCAGTTTAACCCGGTCTTCCTGATAGATAACCTCATATGGAGTTGTCGCTATGGCGGTGTCCAAATCGTCCAACAGCACTTCAGATGCCTTGCCGGCACGAGTTTGTACCTTATCCGCCTCTTCTGCCAGTTTTGCCAGAATCAAATCGACAGGAATTTTTGATTGCGCCATGTGCCCCCCTCAGGAAACTGGATATATGGAATCCGCCATTTTCAGGTATCGTTTCCGGATTATTGAGTATGTTCCTTCTCCAGTTTTCGAAGGCGTTTTTTTAATTCATAGAGTTCCCGTGCCATGTCGTCCATCTCGGATTTTCTGGCCACCGGCAGCAAGCTCAGCATGTCTTCTAAAGCAGCGTCTCTGGCTACGGAATAATCCGCGAGAGCATTGATCGTCCTGGCCATGGTTTCAGTATATGCCGGGGTCTGATAAAGGGTCATGTAATGGCCTTCAAGAACTTTAACCCACATATTGTAATAGACCTTGGTGTCCTCCGGAAGGGTGCCGTTTTCTGCCATATCACCGAGTTGATCCTGCATCATCTGCATTGTTCGGTTAAAGGGGAGTGCCAATAGATTTAAAAATTCAGCCAGGGTGGATTGAAAAAAGTTATATTTATCCACCACCTGATTGGCTTTTTCCTGATAGGTGCGCAGTAATCCGAGCTGCGGGATCTGGAAGAATTGTTTGAATTCTTTCTGGTAGATATCTGTCCATATACGAAAAATATTTTCATCGATATCCTGGAAATCATAAGTCTTCGCAGAGGCACCCACCCGGCCGAGGCGCTCGATCATTTTCTTCTGCGTTTCCCCAAAACCAACCAAATAGCTCTGTGCCAGATGGAGTAACATCTCCGGCATGGCATCGCTGCCTTTAAGAAGCGAAGAGATCGATTCCGGCCTCGCCATGGCATTGGTCATGGCCTGCCAATTCTTCACGGAGGCGTCCATGGATGCCTTGGCTTTAGGGCTGGAGCTTTGGCCGGCCATGGTGCCAAAGATGTCACTCATGGATTTTATCCAGGTGTCGACCAATGTTGCCATAGCAAATGGATCTTCTTTTATGTCATTCATAGAAGGCCTTTTCTCTTGTAGCAGAAACTAATGCTGCCCTATCCTTGGGAAACAAAACATCAAGATTTAGTCTTGTCTTTACCAACGTCACTGATATTTTTTATCAGCGCATTAAACTGGTTGCTTTGTTCTTGGAAAGTACCCTTGAAAAGTTCAAATAGTTCGGCATGCCCACGCCCCTCTTGATTCAGCAGATCACGAAGCTGGGTGATGGTGGCCTGCTGCTGTTCTATTTTTTTTTCAAGTACTATGCATTTATCAAGCGTTCGTTGATGCTCTGTTTGGCTGACCCAGCCCCATTGCTCGGCAAATTCGGCAAAGGTCTGCTGGAAATCGGCCATGGCTTTCTGCCACGCCTTTAAACCCGGTGCATTGTCAGATTCCGGAGAACTCAAACCATAGCAGCGCCTAAATAAATCACTGATATCATCTCTGCCGGCAAAACCCTGTTTCATCCAGGCCGCCATATCTTCCAGCTGTTTTTGACCTTGGGCTACATTGGTAAAATAGTTGCCCCAGAATTCATAAAATTGCCTGTTCATAGTTTATCTCCCCGCCATCGTCTTTCTTGTTGGAGGGCAAAGGTTCGCCAGACGAATTTACGGTCCATCGACACCACCACTTCCGTCCGGCATTTGATCTGGCGCGTCGGGCTTGGCTCCCTTTGGGTGAACCGTCTTCATCATAGCCGCGCTGGACTTTTTTTTCTCCGAAGCAATCTTGGTTGAGACTGCGTTGTGCTTGCTTGGTTTCTGCGGATTAGTCTTGTCGGTCAATGGAGATGCTTCGTTCACTGTTTCCGTGAAGGCCGCATCGAGATCCATATGAAAACGAACCGGTCCTCGATAGTTCCCTTCACCAAATCGGGTATGCAGGGCGCAGGCAGATTCAGGAGAGGACCAGGAGGTAGCAATAGCCACGTGCCCTTTGGGAAAAGGAGTTACCTCGACGTCAATGAAATCAAGGGGAGCCAAGGCTGTTTCCTTTTCCACCAGATCATCGCCGGTGCCATAACAGATCAGCCAGGGGATTTTCTTTTCTTGCAACCTCTTTACATTCAATTTATTGCCGAACAGCTCAACGGGTAGCGTACCGTCCGACGCAATCGGCGCATTGTAGGAGGCAAAGCTCATCCGGGTAATCTCCAGAGGCAGATCGTAGCGCTCGTTTTGGAGCCAATAATTCAAGGCAGCAGCTGTTTTACTGATCGTGTACTCGGTGCCTTTTTGGCGGGCAAACATTGCTAAATCGCGGGAAAAGGCGGCTGCCGGGATCTCATGTTCAATACTTTTAAGCTTATAGACCCACCCCATCAGCTTGCCGTCGGCCACCTGATTACCGTTGGGCAATACTTTTGTGCCATAGGAAAGATTGTTGAATTGCCGGGGCAGCTGCGACAGAAAATAAGCCAGACCTTTGCTGCGAGTACCATCCATGGGAGATACACAAGTAATGAAAGCATCCACCAGGCCATCGAGTTGCCCGCTGAGCAGATTGCACAGGGCGGTGTATCCTCCCTGGCAATAACCGTTCAAAGTAACAAGTTTACCGTGTTCTTTTACGATAGCCTCGCAAAAGCGGCGGGTATCTCTGGTGTCGTCCTCTCCGGTCATGACCTGCAGGGCCGGCGAAGAATCAATATCTTTGAGAACGCGAATATAGGTTGGAAATCCCTGGTTGGCAAAACAGTGAGCGTAACTGCGCTGTTCCCCCGGTAAAAAACCGAGAATATTGGCCCCCAGAACGAAAGGCGGAATTATCAGGATAGGTTTTGCGTCAGCACGCATTTCGACCTGTTGGAGTGATGGGGCCACGCGGTAAAGCAAAAAGCGATCGGTTTCATCCAGGAGAACATGCTCCCCGCGCTCGAAATGAAAGCCAAATTCAGGCTCGATGGCATCTATCATCTGAGGATAGACAGTGGTCACCATTTCCAGCAATTTTGCCTGACGTTCGATGTATCGGGCCAGCTTTTCGTGTTTGAGTTCAAAGCAACTCTGCTGCAGGGCATCGGATAAACCGGCCATCTCCAACTGCGCATAGGCCGTCATCATATGCGCAGTACCTTTAACGCTGCGATTCATCATTTCAAGATTGTTTTGCAGCAGCTGTAAGTAGGCTGCAAATCGATCCGCCGGTAATTCCTCCAGCAGACGCCCCCCCTCGACCCGATTAAAAATCTGGGTGGCCAGCAGGTAAGGGATGAAAAAATCGGTGTTATATCGTGACATACCGGCCCAATAGGCCTGGGTGGCGGAAAACAGATTGCCAAAAATCGAAACTCCATCATTGAATGCATCCATCATCTCCGTGGATGTATTGCGCGTTTCTTTATCGGCCGGCATACGGTTCATCTCCTCTGCACACCCTTTGATAGGCGACCATCTGGGCCACCCTACCAAAGGATATTCTATCAATTTTCTTCGGTGGATTACTCTTTATTGAAATACTCTTCTACTTTGGCGTAATTTTCGTCGACTTGTCTTTTAAAGTCGCTGCAACCTGTGCGATAAGTCGCCATCCAATCTTTAACAGCTTTCTTTGCCTCTTCCGGAAGGCCAGGAGCCTGGTTCAGAAAAGTCTCGAACATTTTCTCATTCTGCTCGTAAACCATGGTCATGGCACTGAAACTGCTGTCAAAAGCAGTTTTGTTGAATTGAATCATCTGTTTTGCAATTTGTTTTTGGTCCATGGTCATTCTCCATTATCGTTTAAAGGGTTGTTTTCTACTTCGATTGATGTCTGTTGCATAAGAGACTGTGTAAGATCTATTTTGATAAAGGAAAGGCTTGAGCTGAATTTTCCATACTCAAATCTTCATTAAATATACGTGCGTCTCCATTATGCTATCGGCTCTTCTGGTGAGGTTGGGCAACCTTGCAATTGTGATTTTGACATTAATAACTTTATTTGACTAGGGGGTTTAATCAGGAACAAAATGGTGAGGTGTAATACCCACAGCTTAGACCCGCATTATCGGCCATTGCAATCAGCCGCTTTGCGTTTTCAAGCGCCGCCTTCCGTCGGGAATTAGCATCTCGCCGTCGAAGGCTGTTGTGGGTGATGACGGGAACAATACTTGCTAAAAGAGGATTACCGCTGTACTCATAAGTACCCCTGGTTTTATTGGACTTAAAAACGTATGCGGCAAATTCAAAACCTGGAAGAAATGGCCCAGTAGCAGGAACAATTGAAAAAACAACGCGAAGGAGATACAATATGGCAAAAGAAAGATACCAGATCAAATCGGAATGCCCTGAATGCGGATGTGGCCTTATATGCAATATGACGCCTGATGAATTCCGGGCAAAATATGGCGACATCAAGGATAAGGTGACCGTTAATTGCAGTGAGTGTGGCGAAGGTCACGATGGCTGCGTAACTGAGAAACATACCGCTGTCCAAAACAGGACAGAAAAAATGATCGTGTGATTTAAATGGATTTGCAGGATTGGCTTTCACCTCATGTTGCTAACTCCTGAATCTCTGATTTTGTAAGTGCAATGATATAAGATGCGAAGGATGGTGTTGCTGACAGATGGCATGCTGCGTTGATAGCTGAGCAATTAAACAAATTGGTACCACATGTTTTGTCCAAAATGCAAATCTGAATACAGGGAAGGATTTAAGCAGTGTACAGAATGTCAATTAGACCTGGTTACTCAGTTGGCAACGAAAGAATTTGAAAACGATGATGTTTTCATTGAATTGACCTCAAGTATCCAGCAGAATGCAATTGGGGTGATCAAATCCATTTTAGATGCAGAAGGAATAGAGTACACAATCTTTGATGAATCGACGGCTAATTTGTATCCGGTTCCAGGCGCAAATAGATTGATGGTTGCAAAAAGTGATTACCAGACCGCACAGGAGCTGCTAAAGAGTTTTCTATAACAGGAACAAAGTGCACCAGGGGAGTTTAACTGGGTTTTACGTTCCGCTGCGCCCTATTACATATTGGGCAGAAAGTGTGAGAAACGTCAGTACCATCTTTATGGTGCAGATACTCTTCCATTCGTACCCATTTCTCTTCACCAGGTACCGCTCCTTGATCAACTCGTATACTTTTGCAATCCATGCAGACAGGCAGAATGTTCTCGTAGAATGCAACTTTTTGAAATGCTTCCTTGTTTTTTAGACAGCGTACGATTCGCAACAACAATTCTTCAGTGTCGCAAGGTTTGAGCAGGTAGTCGTCAGCTCCAAGCCGAAGAACTTCAATTGCTGAGGTCATAGAACCACTGGTAAGGATTATCGCGCCAATATCTGGATTGTTTTTCTTTGCTTTAGATAATACCGCAAGACCATCCATTCCCGGCATTGAAAGATCGATAACTGCCATATCAAAATGTTGCGCCTGCATTATTTCGACAGCCTCTTCGCCACTTAAAGCAGTCGTAACTTCATAACCTTCGTACTCTAAATCTTTCTTCAACGCCTTCAAAATGCTTTTTTCGTCGTCGACCAGCAAAATTTTATTGCACCTCATCAGAGCCTCCTTTTATCGGCAAAATAACGGAAAATATGGTTTCTTTTCCAGGTTCACAGTTCACGAAAATCTCTCCGCCATGGGCTTTAATTATTCCGTAACTGACTGACAGTCCCAGCCCAGTACCCGTGATTGCATCCTTAGTAGTGAAAAATGGTTCAAAAATATGTTCTCTGTTAGCAGGAGTGATTCCGCAACCAGTGTCATGGACACGGACTACCACGTTATTTTTAAAAGAATCAGTCTCAATGGTTATATTTCCTCCTTTAATGCAGGCATCGGCGGCATTGTTCAGCAGATTGAGGAACACCTGCTTTAACTGGTCGGCAACAGCCACGATTTGCGGCAGATTTTCAGCGTATTTTCTTTGCACAGAAATCTTCCGTGCTGCATAATCGTGTTTTCCTAGCGTGATGATACTGTTAAGAGCGAGATGGATATCCATCGGAGCTTTTCGACTGGCTGTTGGACGATTGAAATCCTGCAGACTTTTAATAAGGTCTCTCATCCGCTTACATTCCTTGATTGCCAAGTCAACCAGCTCTGCGTCATCTTGATCCATGTTTGCTCTTTTCTTAACCCCCTGAATAATAGCCATAATTCCTTGCAAAGGATTATTGAACTCGTGAGCGATAGACGCAGAAAGTTTGCCTATGGAGCTCATTTTTTCAGCGTGTAGCAGTTGTTCATAGGTTTTTTGCAACTCAATGCTTCGTTCTCTTACCCGTTGTTCCAGAGATTCATTCAGAGCCTGTAATTGCTCCCTGGTTTCGTGTTGTTCCGTGATGTCGCGCAAGGTGACGATGGCCAGCATCTGTTTTCCATCGCGATCATAAACGGGTGTCCCACCGCATGACGCGATCCAGTGCCTGTCGGTGTCAAGACGCCGAACCTGGACTTCAAAAGATCTAAAAGTTTCACCCCGCAGCGCGTGGCCAATTGGCCATTGATCGACAGTCAGCACATCCCCATCCATGTTCTGCAGCTCGATAAGAGTAGTCATATCATTAAGATGCCGCCGCAGGTCAGTGGTGCTGTTGAAGCCGTAAATTGCTAAAGCAGCCGGATTCATATCCAGCAGGTTGCCGTCTGGATCGCACAGGATCAGACCTTCAGTCATCTGGTTCAGAACGGCGTTCAATTTCGCCAGGTTCTGTTCACTGATATCATTCGCCTGTCGCAGAGCAATCCGGGTTTGCTCCTGCTCAGTGACATCCATGGCCGCACAGCTAATGCCAATGACTACCCCGGATGGATCCCGTGTGGGTTCAATGGTCAGGGCATACGACACCATCCGTCCTTTGACCCTCCAGCTTACGGTAGTATGCAGGATATCTCCAGTCTCGAGAACTTTCTTCTTTTCAACCACGAGTTTGGCAGCGGACTCCGGCGGCAGCAGATCGGCGTCTGTTTTGCCGATGATATCGTCTTCTGAGAAGTTTTCCCGGGGTTGGTAGATCCACGTGTAACGGAGATTACGATCCTGCCGGAACAAGACGATGGGCGCATTGCGCAAGGCCAGCATGAGGCGTTCTTCCGTTTCCCGCACTGCCTCTTCAGCACGTTTTCGCTCGGTAATGTCACGAATCACCACCAGTGTCGCCGGCTTGCCGCCGAACTCGATGGAAGCCCCGGTCGTTTCAACAAACACCTGCGTTCCGTCGAGGCGCAGCATTGTAAAATCACCTGCCGGCGTCGGGTTGCCGGGTATGGCAGCCAGTCGCATGCGCTCAAGGACCTTGGCGTGATCTTCAGAAGGCACCGTCGCCAGTACCGCCATCCCCACTATTTCACTCGGCGTAGAGGCGCGCAGTAACCGCGCCGCAGATGAGTTAGCGAACATATATATCCCGTCTCGATGGACAAGAATCGCGTCCGGCAACAACTCCACCAGGCGTTGATAACGCCCTTGGATCTCTCGCAAAAGTCCGATGGGCAGTTCCCAGCTTCCACGCTCACGGATCGACCGCCATATCCCGACCAGCAGATACACCCCGCCGAGGTATTGCGAGCAACGCCCAACCCAATTCTGCAAACTCCCGATGCTGCGGATCGGGTAGACCCCGAGGAGACCAATGGCGATCAAGGCGAGCCCCAGAGCGTACCAACGGAGAAACGCCGATCGTGCCTGCAGGTTCAGAATGCCGAACAGCACGCTGGTCAACGTAAAAATGCCTATCGCAGTTCCGAGCAGCACTTGCCGAATGGCAGTCGGCCCATGCCCCTGCTCAAAAAAATGAGGCAAGAACCCCTGGGCCGTGGCAGTGCTCAAAGCGATCAGCCCCAGGACGGTCAGAGCGAAGCTGAGGATAAGCAGATGTGACGTGTGCCGGGTGATCAGGCCGCCATGTGGCGTCAGAGCCCACAGCACGCTTGCCAGATGCAGTCCCGCAGTCATCATAATCCCACAATTGTAGATCGTAATCGCCGCATTGAATGCTCCGGCAGCCAACAATGTGGCGGCCAGCGCACTGACCAATCCAAAAATCAGCATACCACACCCAAGCAGCAAGACGGGGCCGGACGGGCAACTGTGATAACTTCGTACCGCGATAGCGACAATCATCAGCGACACGCCGGTCGAAAAGACAAGATTCAGTGTCGCAATCAGGTACCATGGCTCGAAGACTGCCTCGAAATCCACGAACATAAGGACGAGCACCGACAGCAGGAAAAGAGGCAGGGGAACCCAAGCCGACCAGGAAGGCAGGATCTCGACGGGCCCTTTACGGTCACTCACAGCAGACTTTGATGAATACATAGCGGCATTACTTAATGTCGGCGATAAATGTATTCGACGAAGCAATAGCTGCATTCATCTCTTTTATCAGCGTATCGATCTGTCCTTTGAGCCCGGCAAACTCACCATGCAGAGAGCCTATCGCCTGCGCATTGAGGTTATGTTTCAAGAAGAGGACATTGTCGTGGAAGACCCTAAGAACCGGGGCCATGCTCGCCTCGGCCCGATGCATGCTGGTCAGCATATTCGTATATCTCTTCCTGGTGATTTTCAATTTTTCCATGCTGGATCTGCGGAGTTCCGGGTTCTGGTATTCTTTCAGTTCCTTTTCCCATTCAGCAAACAAGTCCCCGGCAACCGACTCGACCTTGTCAATGGAACCGGAGACTGCGTCGGCTGCTTCGACACTCCTGGCGTATTCTCCACTCAGTTTATCATAGGCCTTTTTAAGATCCGTGTCCTGCTGTTTTACCACCGAATCGAATTGTTCAAGCGCCGATTTAAACTGTTTCTGGGCATCGGTCTGGGCATCGCGTGCATCTTCAACCCGATCAACCATTATGTCTCGCTTATGAATACCTACCTTTTCCATGGCGCTGTAATACGTTTGGGTGCAACCACTCAACCAAAACAGGATACATACCGAGAAGAATAATCCAACATACTGTTCTTTAATGATTTTTCGGAATTTCATTCAAACTCCCCTGCACTTATTTGGATGTGAATTTTCCCGACAGAATACCTTGATCAAGCATTTGTTTTTGCAGGGAAAAGCCATCGTCGAATTCAAAATAGGCTACGCCCAGGCTGTTATAATCAGCCGAAAAAGGTTTTATTTTAGCCCGGGCTACCCGGATACATACCGCCGCTATCCGTTCCGGATAACGGGCGGCGATATCAAAATAGATTTCCCGGTCTGCCTGACCATTATCGCCAAAAAGAAAGAACCGTTGATCTTTCGTTACCCGCAAAACGGTTTCTATTTTTTTTGTCTTGTGATTATGTCCCTTGCGGATCAGTTTATTATTGGTCATACCGATCTTCTGCATGAGCAGCGGTCCCCTGGGAAAACCCTGCAGTATTAAAAAATCACCCAGCAGGTTATAGAGACTCCAGCTTGAACTAGTGACATAGAAAACCGGGGTAATCATTGATGTCAAGTGAATGATATGATTGTACAACTCAGCCATTCCTGCAATAGCCAAACGGGTTGTGGAATTATTGATAAAGGTCATCCGGGCACTCATCAACAGATCTGTGGCATAGGATTCCACAATGGTATCGTCTATATCGCTGATAATCCCAGTTGAAGACCCAGCTGTTGAAGGGATATTGAACACTGCACCACGTTGGGTACTGATTCGACGATATCCTCTTATGGGATCTAAAACGAAATCGACATCAATCCAGCCGGATTGTTCCATTTTTTCCAGCATATGAAATTCCGCCTGATAATAGCCGATATCATCGGTTATTATCGGGAATGACTGGCCATTTATGGTAGCTGTAAGATATGCCTTCTCAGCTCGGGCACGGAGAAAAACCCGCAGCATATTTCTCAAGTTTCGCCACCAGGGATCGTCCTTTTGCGGTGAGCCAATTTCCAGATTCTCGATAACTCTGCCAAAAATCACGACAGTATTATCACAACCATAACTGTAAAAAGGCAGAACAGTAAACGGCTGTAGCAAACCAAAATAATGTTTCAGCTTACGGATGATCCGTGCCATGACCACATCAGCCATTGGTGGTCTCTGTCGGGAATCCAGGTTATTTTTTGTGCGGAGTTTTGTTGTCAACGAATACCTTTATTTTACTTGCATTTATGGATATCTTAGATCAAGCTTTTTACGAGTTCATCAAGCGCTGCAAAAATTCCTGGTAAGCCAGGGGCAAGGTTCTTCTGATCGGGGTGACGACATAGAAATTTCTTTTCATGGTCAGTTCCGGGATACGTATTTCTTTGATTGTGCCGCTGGTCAGCTCGTCTTGAATAGCCAGGCGAGAGAGTATCGAAATGCCCAGGTTCGCCTTGATTGACTCCTTGACTGCGGCGCTTGAGCCGAGCGTTGCACAGATATTCAGCTTATCCAGGCTTTGCTGCTGCCGGGATAATAAAGATTCAGTACTTTTTCTGGTCCCTGAGCCGTGTTCTCGGACGATAAACGGCAGGTGTCGAAGTTCCTCCACGGTAATTTCGGCGGCAACAGGATTGTCCTGTGCGGCGGCAAGGATCAGGGTGTCTTCGGCAAATGGCTGAAACTTGACTTTCGACGATGCAATCTTTGCCCCAACCACTCCGAGGAGCAACTCATTGCCGGCAACTGCCTCAACGATCGTCGCCGAATCGTCGATTCGTATCTCAAAAGAAATCTCAGGAAAGTCTTTTTTAAAAGCCGCCGCCAGTCCGGGCAGGATATAGGCTCCAGGAATGGTGCCGGCGCCAATGAGGAGTTTCCCACCAATATTTTTTCCGGTTACGGCAATCTCTTCTTCAAGTCTTTGCAGATCCTCCAAAATGGCTACTGCTCGCGGATAAAGGATTTCCGCCTCGGCGGTCGGCAAAATGGATCTGCCGAGTCGATCGAAAAGCCTGCAGTTCAGCCGGGCTTCGAGGTTCTGCATATGTTCACTCACGGTTGGCTGGCTGGTATACAGTGCTTCTGCCGCCTTGGTGAAGCTCCGCGTTTTATAGACGGCAACGAAAATTTTCAGGTGTCGTGTTTCGATGACTTTGTCCTCAACTTTCAAGTAATAAAGGAGTACTGAGATAGCGCTCGCCGGTATCGGGAAGAATGACCACGATGGTCTTGCCGGTATTCTCAGCTCGTCTCGCAACCACAAGAGCAGCGTGTGCGGCTGCACCGCAGGAGATGCCGCAGAGTATGCCTTCACTGGTTGCCAGCTTTCTGGCTGTCGCGAAAGCGTCCTCGTTACTGACGGTGATGATCTCGTCAATAATGTCGCGGTTTAAAACGGCCGGGACAAAACCGGCCCCGATACCCTGGATCTTATGTGGTCCAGGTTTGCCGCCGGACAGGACCGGACTGTCCTGCGGCTCTACGGCGATAGTCTGCATCGTCGGATTTCTCTGCTTCAAAACTTCCGAGACCCCGGTGATGGTTCCCCCGGTGCCGACGCCGGCGACAAAAAAATCGATTCTGCCATCGGTATCACGCCAGATTTCCTCGGCCGTGGTGGTTCGATGGATGGCGGGGTTGGCCGGGTTGCTGAATTGGTCCGGGATAAAGCTGTTGGCCGTCGCTAAGCCGAGCTGCGCAGCCTTGGCAATAGCCCCTTTCATCCCGTCAGCGGCAGGGGTAAGGACGAGTTTTGCGCCCAGGTGGGTAAGCAGTTTTCTTCGTTCAAGCGACATGCTCTCCGGCATGGTGAGGATCAGCCGGAGTTTTTTATGGGCGCAGACAAAAGCCAGACCAAGGCCGGTATTACCGCTGGTCGGCTCAATGATAGTCGTGTCCGCATTAATCAGGCCGTCCCGTTCTCCGGCCTCGATCATCGATACGGCAATGCGGCATTTGACGCTGCCCATGGGGTTGCGCGATTCCTGTTTGCCGAGAATCATCGCTCCGGTCCCGGCCGAAAAATTGGCCATGGTCAAGAGAGGGGTGTTGCCGATACTTTCCAGTATAGTCTGTGCCATAAGGATAACCTCCAGGATGAGGGAGAAGGAGTCAGTGGGAGTTCGAATAAATCAGCTCCGGCCGTTTCAATAATACCTTGGTACTCGGGGGCACACTTTCGGTGAGCCAGATATTGCCGCCGACAATCGAGCCCTTGCCGATAATCGTCTGGCCGCCAAGAACGGTGGTATTGGCGTAGATTATGACATCATTTTCGATGGTTGGATGGCGTTTTTTATTACGCATCTTTTCCCCGGCATTGTGCGGCAGCGACAGCGCTCCGAGGGTGACCCCCTGATAGAGCCGGACATTGTTGCCGATAATGGTGGTCTCCCCGATGACCACTCCGGTGCCATGATCGATAAAAAATTCCGACCCGATAGTTGCCCCGGGATGAATGTCGATGCCGGTCAGGCTATGGGCATATTCGGTCATGATCCTGGGGATGATCGGTACTTCGAGCACGTGTAATTCATGGGCCAGGCGGAAGATAAAGGTGGTCAACAAACCAGGATAGCAGAAGATCACCTCGTCGGGGCTTTTGGTCGCCGGATCGCCGCGCAGGGCGGCCCGGATGTCGGTTGCCAGAATTGCCGCCACTTTCGGCAAGGATTCAATAAAACTCAGGGCCTTTTTATGACCATGCGATTCACAGTTGGTGCAGGGTCGATCATTTCTGCGGCAGTCGTGACGGATGGCCATGGTGATCTGCTCCGAAACCTTGTCGTAGAGGTCGGTGGTTTTCTTGCCGATATAATACTCCAGGTTAGAGGCATGCAATTTGGTGTGGGAGAAGAAACCGGGAAAGAGAATCCGCTTGGACTGCTCGACAATTTCGATGATTTTTTCCTGCGACGGAATCGATACCGGACTGATATGTTCATAGCATTCCTTAGTACTCCACGACGATAAAAGTTCGGTGACGACCTTGGGTACTTTATCATGAAGACTGCAATTGGTTACCGCAACATGGTCACAGATTGCCGAAAGTGCGCTGGTATCGATTATCGCAGGGTGTTTTTTTAACATGACAACCTCAAAAAAAATCAAATTTTCGATGGTAAAGTAGATAAGGTAGAAATTAATTTTTACGACACATCTGTTATCACTTTCTGATCTTTTCTATAATATAAATGCCGTAAGTCGCTCGAATATCAGGAAAATAGCGGATAATCGCTCCTTCACTGCTGGCTGAATTCGTCCTGATGGTAATTTCTTTGAGGATATTATAACCAACATCGCGGGAGAATTTGCGGAAATCTTTTAAGGTAATGACCCGGATGTTCGGCGAGTCGTACCAGGAATAGGGCAGTTGATCATTTTTTGGGGCGACACCGCCAAGTAACAGCTGCAGGCGAATGGTATAATGGCTGAAGTTGGGAAAACTGACGATGACTTTTCGCCCTATTCGAGAAAGAGAATGCAACAGCCGCGCTGGTTCGAACACCTGCTGCAGGGTCTGGCTGAGGATAACATAGTCAAAGCTGCAGTCGGGGTAGTCTTCCACCTCTTCATTTAAATCTCCCTGCAGGACACTGAGCCCGCGGCTGATGCAGTGCGCCGCTTTTTGTTTGTCCTGCTCGATGCCGGTACCGATAACATTCTTGCCGAAGGCAAGCCAGGCCAGCAGATCGCCGTTGCCACAACCGAGATCGAGCACCCGGCTGCCGGGTTCGATCATTGATGAAATAATCCGCAGATCAAAACGAATGTCTGCCGCGTCAGGAGATACCATCGAGGAACCCCTTGATCAGTGTCGAAAATCGTTCATCCGGGACTAAAAAGGCGTCGTGGCCGCAGTCCGCTTCTATTTCACAGAAACTGACATCCCGGCCGCTACGTTTGAGCTTTTTGACCAGCTCTTTTGCCTGATAGGTGGGATAGAGCCAGTCGGAGCTATAAGAAACGATCAGGTACTTGATTTTGCTGGGTAAAGATTCACCGACCAGGCCGGGCCTGCCGATCTGTTCGACCACGTCAAAATAATCGGATGCCTTGGTGATATACAATACTGAGTTGGCATCAAAACGGCTGACAAATTTAGAGCCCTGGTGGCGCAGATAGCTTTCCACCTGAAAATCCCCCTCGAAACCAAAGGAGAAATGTTCTTTATCCTGCAGTCTCCTGCCGAATTTTCGGCGCATCGCCTCGTCTGATAGATAGGTTACATGACCGACCATCCGGGCGACCGCAAGGCCCATATCCGGTTTTTTACCACCATAATAGTTGCCTTTCGCCCAGTTCGGATCGGCCATGATCGACTGCCGGGCGATCTCGTTAAAGGCGATAGCCAGGGCGGAATGGCGCATAGTCGTGGCGATCGGCACAGCGGCCCGGATCATGTCCGGAAACCGCACGCACCATTCAAGCACCTGCATCCCGCCGACGGAGCCGCCGATAACTGCCAGCAGACTGCTTATGCCAAGGTGTTCAATGAGAGCTTTCTGGGTGACCACCATATCGCCGATGGTCATCATTGGAAAACTAAGCCCATAGGGTCTATTGGTTTCCGGATTGATGGAGCCGGGGCCGGTTGAACCCATGCAGCTGCCAAGGATATTTGGGCAGACGACAAAATACCTCTCAGTATCTATGCCTTTGCCGGGGCCAACGAGAAAATCCCACCAGCCCGGCTTGTCATTCTCGCCATCGGTTACGTACAATCCGGCTGCATGCGAGTCGCCGGAGAAGGCGTGGGCCAGCAGAATACAGTTGTCACGCTGCCTATTCAGTGTGCCGTAGGTTTCATAGGCGATAGTCACCGGGCCTAACTGTGCCCCACTTTCCAGGACCAGTTTGTCGGGAGGTTCGGCAAAAGTGTAGTATTTTTTTTCTACTACTCCTACGGAATGATCTCGGCTGACGGCTGCTTGATTCATCTCGCCCTTGTTACCTTCCTTGATGTTCTAAGATGCGGCACTGGCCAGCGCCTGGTCGAGATCGGCCTTGATATCGTCAATATGTTCAATGCCGATCGACAGCCGGATCAGCCCTTCGCTGATATGACAGGCTTGCAGCTGCTCCGGCGATAACTGGGAGTGAGTGGTCGAAGCCGGATGGATGGCTAGTGACTTGGCATCGCCCACGTTGGCAAGATGAGAGATAAGCTTAAGACTGTCAATAAATTTGCTGCCCGCCTTCATCCCGCCTTTGATGTTAAAACCAACCATGCCGCCAAAGCCGTTGGGCAGATATTTCACCGCCAGGTCATGGCCGGGGGAGTCAGTCAGTCCTGGAAAGTGCACCCATTCAACGCCTCGCTGCCGCCTGAGATGGTCGGCAATTTTCGCCGCATTCTCGCAGTGCCTCTCCATTCTCAGGCTGAGCGTCTCAATACCCTGCAAAAAGGTCCAGCAGTTGTCCGGGCTGATGCTCGCCCCGAGATTTCTGAGCGGTACCAGGCGCATGCGCAGGGCAAAAGCTACCGGGTTAAGATCGCCCAGATCATGGGCGTAGCGCAGCCCGTGATAGGAATTGTCCGGTTCATTATAGAGAGTAAATTTGGGATCCTGCCAGTTAAAATTGGCCGCGTCGATAACAATGCCGCCGATGGCGGTGCCATGGCCGCCGATCCACTTGGTCAGGGAATGGATAACGATATTGGCCCCATGGTCAATAGGCCGCAGGATGCAAGGCGGGGTAAAGGTCGAATCGACGATCAGTGGTAAATGGTGTTCCCGGGCAATTTCCGCCAAGGCGTCCAAATCAGTCATGTTGAGTGACGGGTTGCCGAGAGTCTCGCAGTAAATAGCCCTGGTCTTGGCATTGATAGCCGCCTTGAAATTGTCCGGATTGGTCGGATCAACCAGGCGTACAGTGATGCCCAGTTGCGGCAGGATGGAATTAAATTGCACAAAGGTTCCACCGTACAGATTGTTGGCGGCAACCACCTCGTCGCCCTGGCTGCAGATATTTATTATGGCATAAAAAATAGCCGAGGTGCCCGAGGCAACCGCGAGCGCCGCCGCACCCCCTTCCAGCTGTGCCATCCGTTGTTCCAGGACGTCCTGGGTGGGGTTGCCGATCCGGGTATAGATATTGCCCAGCTCTTTTAAGGCAAAGAGGTTGGCGGCATGTTCGGTATTTTTAAACATATACGCCGCGGTTCGGTAAATCGGCACCGCCCGGGAAAGAGTATCCTGGTCGACGCGCTGGCCTGCATGCAGGGCGAGAGTTGCAAATTTCATATATTTTTCTCCTTATCCGCTTCTTTTGGCGGAGAATTATTTATTTTTGGTCTGATCCGCTTTAATTTTTTCGACAAATTCCCGAATGGGTTCGCCGCTGCCGGTTTTCGCCTCGGGGTTTATGGCCAGAAGCTCATCCCAGGCAGCGATTGCGCCCTCACGATCGTTGAGATCGTATAACAGCACGATGCCCTTATTGAATCTGGAAGGCAGGTGAACTGGGTCTTTTTTTATGGCCTGATTAAAGAGCTCGATGGCCTTTTCCGGCTGCTTGGTTCGTCGATACATCACGCCGAGGTCAGTGAGCAGGTTGGCATCACCCGAGTGCAGTTCCAGGGATTTGGTATAGGCGGCGATAGCTTTTTCCGGTTGATCGGCATCATAGTATAAATGGCCTAACTGAACCCAATTGGTAAAGTTATCGGGATGGGCGGCAACCTCGGCTTCCAGATCGAGGATTGCCTGGCCGCCGGCGTTATTCGTCGATTGCGACTCAACCACGGAGGAGGTTGTGCCGATTATTTTACCTTTGTACACGGAAAATGCCACCCCGGCGAGAAAGCCGGCGACAAAAATAATAAACCAGGTCAATAGATGGCTTTGCCTGCTCTTTGTTGGTCCCAGGTTATCGCTCTTTTCTGTGTTCATTCTCGGTTTTTTTGCCATAACAGAGTTTTCCCTTCGTGGTTGATATACCATAATACCGAAATTTAGCAGTGCCAGGATGGAGTACTCCGGGGAGCTGCCTCGAGTGCATTCTATACCACATAGTAGTGATTGGTTCAATATGCCGGGAAGAACAACTGGACAATATCGGCAGAAAGGTGTCAAAATAGGTTGTGGGAGGAGCCACATTCCTCAAAAACCTTATCATAAACATCGTGCCGCCTACTAAGCCATGGTAAAAACAATAGATATATCCGTTCTCAGAGTTTGTCCAGTGGCTGCGACACCATCATTGGTCAGTGAATTGTTGAAAATTACAGTCTATCCGCTGGAGGATTATATATGAAGGTAATGGACAGAGTTGAGAGTCAGACAGATCAGGACGGGGCCACCTGGCCGACCGTCGCGTTTCCCTCCACCGTGAATGCCATTAAAGAGAACATAATTCACCATCTGATGAGCTTTCAGGGACGGGATCCTGAGCGTTCCGGTGCCCAGGATGTCTACCGGGCCCTGGCCTATACCATGCGGGACCTGATGGTGCAGAAGTGGATTTCCACCCAGAAATCCATCTACGCCAAGGAAAAAAAGCGGGTCTACTATCTTTCTCTGGAATTTCTTATCGGCAGATCGCTGGGCAACGCCATGACCAACCTGGGCATCCTGGAAGATGCCAAACAGGCGGTTGAGGAACTGGGCTTTGATATGGCGGAGATCAGAGACCAGGAAGAGGACGCCGCTTTGGGCAACGGCGGTTTGGGGCGTCTCGCCGCCTGTTTTCTGGATTCGATCGCCACCTTGAAAATTCCGGCCTATGGTTATGGTATTAGGTATGAATACGGCCTTTTTTTTCAAAAACTGGTTGATGGTTACCAGGTGGAAGGCCCGGATAACTGGCTGTTAAACGGGACTCCGTGGGAATTTGAACGGCAGATGCCGGTTTTCCAGATTCAATTCTTCGGTAATGTAGCCAGCTATCAGGATAAAAGCGGCAGATTTCGCTGCAAATGGGTCAATACCAAGGATGTTATGGCCAAAGCCAGTGATATCATGGTTCCCGGCTATAAAAATGACCATGTGATCAACATGCGTCTCTGGTCGGCCTTTGCCTCACGAGAACTCGATCTGTCCGATTTCAGTAAAGGTGATTATATCGGCGCGGTGGAATCACAAGTCAGCTCCGAAACGATATCGAAGGTCCTCTATCCCCCTGATCATAATTATGCCGGGCAGGAGCTGCGCTTGAAGCAACAGTACTTTTTCGTTGCGGCAACCTTCGGCGATATCATGCGGCGTTTTAAAAATAAACATGTGGGTTTTGATCGTTTTTCCTCGATGGTCGCCGTGCAGCTTAACGACACCCATCCGTCCATTGCCATTCCCGAGTTGATGCGTCTGCTGCTGGATGTTGAAGGGCTCGGCTGGGAAGAGTCCTGGGAAATCACCGTTAACACCATCGCCTACACCAATCACACCCTGATGCCGGAAGCTCTGGAGCGATGGACGGTTGATATGATGGAGAGAGTATTGCCGCGCCATATGCAGATTATCTATGAAATCAACCGGCGTTTTCTCGACGAGGTCGCCCAGAAATATCCCGGCAACGAGCGAAAGCTGCAGGAGTTTTCCATCATCGAGGAAGGGCCAGTGAAGATGGTCCGCATGGCCTACTTAGCGATAATCGGCAGTCATAGTGTCAATGGGGTGGCGGAACTGCATTCTCAGCTGCTTAAAGAACGAATTTTCCCGGGCTTTAATGATTTTTTCCCCGGCCGGTTTAACTCGAAAACCAACGGCATCACCCCCCGTCGCTGGCTGCTTGATATCAACCCGGAACTGGCCCTGCTGATTTCCTCGAAGATCGGTGCCGGCTGGATCACCGACCTCGATCAGTTGCGCGGCCTCGAACCTTATGTCGACGATGCGGTATTTGTCGCCGACTGGCGACGGATCAAACTGAACAACAAAAAACACCTGGCGGAATATATCAAAAAAACATGCCGCGTGGTGGTCGATCCTAACACCATGTTCGATATCCAGGTCAAAAGGATCCATGAATATAAGCGGCAGTTGCTCAACGCGCTGCATCTCATTCATCTTTATCACCGGATAATTCATGGCGAAGCGGAAGGTTGCGCCCCACGTACCGCAGTTTTTGCCGGGAAGGCCGCCCCTTCTTACTGGCGGGCCAAGCTGATTATCAAGCTGATTACCTCAATCGGCGATGTGGTCAACAAGGACCCCAGAGTGAAAGATAGGCTCAAGGTTGTTTTTCTGCCCAACTACAATGTGTCGCAGGCGGAAATTATCATGCCGGCTGCCGATCTCTCCGAACAGGTCTCCACCGCCGGCACGGAGGCATCGGGCACCGGCAACATGAAGTTTTCCTTAAACGGGGCGCTGACCATCGGTACCCTGGATGGGGCCAATATCGAGATTCGCGAGGAGGTTGGGCCAGAAAATATTTTCATTTTCGGGATGACCGCTGAAGAGGCCGAGTTTGAGAGAAAAAATGTCAGCCGGACGCCCTGGCAGATCTGTCAACGTAACGAAGGTATCAAAAATGTTATCGAATCAATTGCCGATGGCTCGTTCAGCAATGGCGATAAGGAGCTGTTCAAGCCCCTGGTCGACAGCTTGATGGATAAACATGATCCCTATCTGCTGCTCCTTGATTTTGAAGATTATATCGATTGCCAGAATAAAGTGAGCGATGCCTTTCTCGATCCCGACGCCTGGGCGAAAATGGCGGTACTCAACGTTGCCCGAATGGGTAAATTTTCTTCAGATCGAACCATAAAACAGTATTCCGAGGAGATCTGGTCTATTCCGGTTGAGAAGACTTCCACCAAGAAAACCAAGCGGTGACAAAAGTGGAGATCCGGCCATTCGACCATCCGGCTTGACCTGGAGATGATTTTCGAGTATCTACAGGCCAGCAATAAACGGCGCTAGAGTCTAGAATTGAAAAAGGGATTACCGATTGAACAATCGGTAATCCCTTTGAAATTGCTGGAGGCGGCGATCGGAGTCGAACCGATGAATAATGGTTTTGCAGACCACTGCCTTGGCCACTTGGCTACGCCGCCTTCCTTTTAAAGGACATCTTTATACCATAGCAGAATTTTTTAACAAGGAAAAATATTGAATGGGCATGGATATTGATTCGCTGGTGCGGATCAACAAGGAACAACTGAGCACCCTGGAAAAGACCCTCGGCTATCGCTTTACCGACCTGCGCCTGCTGCAGAAAGCACTGGTGCACACGTCCTATGCCTTTGAGCAGGGGCAGGCAGGGCATGACAACGAAAATCTCGAGTTCATTGGTGATGCCGTCCTCGATCTGGTCATTGGCCATATCCTCTTTCATCGGTATCTGCAGATGCGTGAGGGAGAGTTGACCAGGCTGCGCTCGTCGCTGGTCAACGAACAGTACCTTGCCAAGATGGCGAGGTCACTCGACTTAGGCAGTTATCTGGAACTTGGTAAGGGGGAAGACGCTTCGCACGGTCGAGCGAAATCGTCGATTCTGTCCTGCGCCTATGAAGCGGTTGTCGGGGCGATTTTTGAAGATGGCGGCTACCAGGTCGTCTGTGACGTTATTGAACGTTTTTTTCTGCCGGAGATTGAGGGGAAAAGAGAAGAGCTGCTGCTGGCCGATGCCAAAAGCCGCCTCCAGGAAGTTCTGCAGGAAAAGTATAACGAGGCGCCAACCTACCGGGTAGATGCCGAAGAGGGACCGTCGCATCAGAAACTTTTTACCGTTGCCGTTTGTTTCCGGGAGCAGGTGCTCGGCACCGGCCAGGCGGGCTCGAAAAAGGAAGCGGAGCAGCGGGCCGCCTCTGCCGCGCTGACAGACCTGGCACATAACGTCAGGTGATGCAATCGATGCTGGTTATCCCCATTTTTATTGCCCATCGCGGTTGTCCGCATGACTGCCTGTTCTGCAACCAGCAGAAAATCTGCGGGTCGGCAAGAAATGCTGCGGTGGATGTTGCCGGGACGATCGATGCGTGGCTTATGCGCCAAGGAGCGCGCAGCCAGGTCCAGGTGGCTTTTTATGGCGGATCTTTTACCTGCCTGCCGGACAGCGAGCAGGTGGCATTGCTTTCGGCGGTTACTCCTTTTATCAAGGCAAAAAAAGTTGCCGCCATTCGGCTGTCGACCCGGCCGGACTGCATTGATCCCGCGGTGTGCCGACGGCTGCAGGAGTATACGGTCGCGGTGGTGGAACTGGGTGCGCAATCACTGAATGATTCAGTCCTGCAAAAATCTCTGCGTGGCCATAACTCGGCGCTGATTCGTGAGTCGTTTTCTATGCTTAAGCGATCCGGCATAACGGTTGGACTGCAATTGATGCCCGGTTTGCCCGGCGAAACCAGTTCCTCATTTCTTCGGGGAATTGATGAGGTGATTACTCTTAAACCGGATTTTGTCCGGCTCTATCCGACGCTTGTGGTCAAGGATTCCGGCCTGGAAAAATTGTACCGGGCGCACGCGTATCGGCCTCTTTCCTTAGCTAATGCCGTTGCTCTTACCGCCAGATGCTATCAGAAATTGACTGCGGCCGGCATCAAAGTAATCCGCATGGGGCTGCAGCCTTCACCCTCTCTTGAAAAAAGTGTCGTAGCCGGGCCATATCATCCGGCTTTTGGCGAGCTGGTGCAGGGTCGGCTGTGGTTCAGACAGATCCGCGCCCGGCTGGCAGCGCTTGAGCCGCAGCAGAAACTATCGGTACACATCTCGCCAAGAGACATGTCGGCGGTGGTGGGGATGAAAAAACAAAATATCAAAAGGCTGGAGGAACTTGGTTTTACCGGTCGTTTTACAATTGTGCAGAGGCAGGATATGGCACGGGGAAGTATAGAATATGTTGTCGGTTAATCATTTAGACATTCGCTACGGCGAAAAACATCTGTTCAAGGATGTATCGATCCAGGTACACATCGGCAATCGGATTGGGCTGGTGGGGGTTAACGGGGCCGGAAAAACCACCCTGCTACGCATTATGGCCGGACTGGCAGCGACTGATGACGGGGTGGTGACCAGATCCAAACACTTTACTATCGGCTATCTGCCCCAGGAATCATCGGAACTTTTTTCCAAGCGTTCCCTCTATGCCGAAGCGGAAACGGCCTTTGCCCCGCTTCTGGCTTTGCAGGCCGAAGCCGCGCAGCTGCATGAGCGGATGCGCATAATGGATCCACACTCGGATGAATGTCAGGCCCTTTTGCTGCGCCAGGGGGAGATTCAGCATCAGCTCGATGCCAGTGATATCTATACGATTGCCGGCAAGATCGAAAAAATTCTGCTTGGTCTGGGCTTTCGTCGGGAGGATATGGACAAACCGGTCAACGCCTTTTCCGGTGGCTGGCAGATGCGTCTTAAACTTGCCAAGATGCTGCTTGAGGCCCCCTCACTGCTGCTGCTTGATGAACCGACTAACCATCTCGATCTGGACTCGCTGACCTGGGTCGAACAATTCCTGAAAAACTATAACGGTTCCATGGTGATTATTTCCCACGATCGCACCTTTCTCGACAAGGTAACCGAACGGATCTGGGAGCTCAGTTTTGGGCGAATCGATGTCTATAAGGGCAATTACAGCTATTTTATTAAAGAGCGAGCGGAAAGGCGGGCCATCGAAAAAGGCGCCTACGATAATCAGCAGGCCAAGATCAAGCAGACCATGCGCTTTGTTGATAAATTCCGGGCCAAAGCGACCAAGGCGAGACAGGTGCAGAGCAGGGTCAAGCAGTTGGAAAAGCTTGATCTTATTGAATTGTCTGAAGAAGAAAGACAGATACGCTTTACCTTTCCACCAGCCCCGCCATCGGGTAAGGACGTGCTGGTGGTAGAAGGCGTCAGCAAGAGTTACAACGGACAACAGGTGTTCAGTGCGGTCGACCTGCTGCTCGGTCGTGGTGATAAGGTCGCGGTGGTCGGCGTCAACGGTGCCGGTAAATCGACCTTTTTGAAAATTCTGGCCGGGCAGATTGAAGCTGACGCCGGGGCGATTCGCTTTGGCGCAGGCGTCAAGGTTTCCTACTTTGGTCAGCACCAGGCCCAGGAGCTCTCCCCGCAACTGAACCTTCTCGAAACCATGGCCCTTTCCGGCGAGGAAATGACCATCACCCGGACCCGCTCGCTGCTCGGTGCTTTTCTCTTTCGCGGCGAGGACGTTGATAAAAAAGTTTCGGTTTTATCCGGGGGTGAAAAAAGCCGGCTGGCCCTGGCCAAGATGATCGCCAAACCGGCCAACTGCATGCTCCTTGATGAGCCGACCAACCATCTGGACATGAGCTCGCAGGATGTGCTGCAGGAGGCGATGGCTCAATATGATGGAACGATAGTGGTGGTCTCGCATAACCGCTATTTTCTGGAAGGTTTTGTCAACAAGGTTCTTGAGGTAAAAGATGGCCATATCACCATGTATGAGGGCAGTGTCGAAGAATACCTGGTAAAGCAGGAACAGCTCCGCGAACAGGAAAAGGAGCAGGCGGCAAATGAACGACAGGAAGACGATCAAAACTCAGAAAAATCGACCGCTACGCAAGAGAGCCGAAAGGAGAAAAAACGCCTTGAGGCGCAGCTTCGTCAGGAGCGGAGCAGGCGGGCTGGTCCCTGGCTGAAACAGCTCGATGAGGCGGAAAAACAGGTTGAGTTCTATGAACAGCAGAAAGAGGACCTGGAGGCCTTGATGGCTGATCCCGAACTGTATTCAGACAACAGCAGCTGGACTAAGACGAATAAAGAGTATGAGGAATGCAAACGCCGCCTGGAACGGTGGTATGGTAAATGGGAAATAGCCCAGCAGAAAATTGATATCATCGATGCGGAATTGAATGGCAGTTGATAGCTTACAAAACAAAACAGGCAGGGCCATTACCGGCGCTGCCTGTTTTTTACGACACTATCCAATATTATTTTTTCTTTCTTGCCAGTCTCAGCCCGGCCAGTCCGGCTAAGCCGGTACCAACCAGGAACATTGTCGCCGGCTCCGGCACCGGAGCGACATTGACCTTAACGACCATATCCTGATAGTCTCTGTCGCTTCGGCCATGCAAATCAAGGTCTTCCCAGCCAAGAATATATTCGCTGGAGTCATTGACCTGCCATATTGTCAACTGGTAGTCTTGATCAGTATTGAGGTCATGCTGCGAATACATTCTGTTGTTTATATTTCCGTTAGGATCGAAATAAAAACCAAAGATTTTTACTGCATTGAAAAGGTTCGTTGCTTTGTCACCTCTTTTATTTGCTCCGGCAAATATTTCTCCTGCCTCAGAGATGTTGGTGGTGTTATACCAGCCAAGGGTATTACTCCCCGCATACCCGGCTATCTCTTCTAAAATGACGCTGGTTGCACCATTGGCGAACCAGCTTTCGATCTGGTTGTCTACCCCGTTACCATTCAGTAGTTTTAGTGTATATGAATCGTCGTATTCGCTATTGAGGAAATTTATTAAAGTCGGTTTTTGGTTGTCGTAAGAGTTGCCGAAAATACTCGATTTATACACACCATTATAGTTTATGTGAGCGGCATAAGAATTTGTTGTTAAAAGTACTGCTGCAGTAAAAAAACCGACTAATGCAATTTTTATGTTCATATCTTCCTCATGAATATTATTGAAGCGGTAACTCACTCTGGTCTAATAAGAGCAAATCCCAGTCCATGTAGGAAATAATTTTATTTACCAATCATTACCTATTGTTATTCGATGTAGAAAGAGTCTGGCACTCTCGGAGAGTACGGATTGTCGGTCGCTAGCGGAAATAAATTCCGAATTATCGGAAAAAAGTGAGTTTAATGTTTGGTTCGTCCGGTTTTTAGGAAAAACTGTTCTCTTAAAATACTAGGAGGGCTCAACGACGGGAGTTCTCTGCATAATACAATCTCTGCGACGACGAGATACCTTGGTTGCTGCGGTTATTTGTCCATCATTGCCGGATTATAGCGGTTGGGCGATTTCTTTTTGCTTCTCTTTTTGGCCAGGGCAAGACGGCCGGCAGCGGCTCTTTTTTCGGCTTTGGCGATGAGGTGCTGGTGAATGCAGACGGCCCCTTTTTCACTTTCGGAATGCAGCTGCACCGAGGCCCCGTCACTCTTCATTTCCCAGACATTTCTGGTATTGGCTAGTTGCAGATCGAGTAATTCCCGAAGCAGGGCCTTATGCTGCGGCGAGGAAATGGGCACGCATACCTCCACCCGGCTTTCCAGGTTGCGCTTCATAAGATCGGCGGAGCCGATATAATATTCTTCGTCGCCGTTATTTTTAAAATAAAAAATTCGAGTATGTTCGAGAAATCGACCGACAACGGAAATAATTCGGATATTTTCCGACAAGCCTTTAATGCCGGGGCGTAGACGGCAGGAATCGCGGACAATCAGATCGACATGGACTCCTGCCTGGGAGGCGCGGTACAGGGCTTCGACGATATCTCTATCGACCAGGGCATTGGTTTTGAACTGGATAAGCGCCTTATTGCCTTTTTTCTGATGCTCTATCTCGCGGGCGATCTTATTGAGCAGGGCCTTCTTCAGCATCTTAGGTGACGGCAGCAGCTTGCTGTACCGGCGCATCGGGGTGTAGCCGCTGGTCAGATAATTAAACAGTTCGGTCAGATCGGCTCCGATCTCCGGATCGCAGGTCATAAGGCCGAGATCGCAGTAGCCTCTGGCTGTTCCTGCATGATAATTACCGGTGCCGATATGGGCGTATCGGCGCAGCCCGTTGTAATCCTTGCGGATGACGAAGATGAGCTTGGAGTGGGTCTTCAGGCCGATGACGCCATAGGTGACGTGGATGCCGGCTTCTTCGAGAAATCCGGCCCACCTAATATTGGCCGATTCGTCGAATCGGGCCATCAGCTCGACCACCACCGCGACCTGCTTGCCGTTCTGGGCCGCATCGATCAGATACTGGATAATTTTCGAATCCTTGGCGGTGCGATAAAGGGTCATTTTGATGGCCAGAACCTTCGGGTCCTGACTGGCTTCGCGAAGAAAACGTTCAACCGAGGTATCAAAAGATTCATACGGATGCTGCAGCAGCACGTCGCCGTGTTCGCGGATGGTATGGAATATGTTGGGGTCATCGCCAATCAGCTCGGGGTTATCCACCGGGTGATGCTGGGCAAAATGCAGATCGGGACGATCGATGGCGGCAATTTGCATCATGTCACGCATGCCGAGAATGCCGTCTACTTCATAGACATCCTTGGTCTCGTCCACGCGCAGCTCCGCTGCCAGTTTACCTTTACGCTGCTCGCCCATGCCCCTGCCTATTTCCAGTCGGACGATCTCGGCAAATTTTCGGTCGCGCAGCGCCGATTCAATCACCAGCAGCAGATCATTGGCCTGTTCTTCATGGCGCTCGGTGATAGCGTTGCGGGTGACCCGGAAGGTTTCACAGGTCTCCACCTCCATGCCCGGCAGAAGAAGGTGCAGGTTGTTGGCGACCAGATCCTCAAGAAGAATATACACATGTTCCTGGCCGATTCTGATGAATCGCGGCAGATCCGAACTGGTTGGGATTTTTATGCGGTTGAGATAGCTGTGATCGCTGTCTGGATACCGTACGCTGACCAGCAGATTAATCGATAAATTGGAAATAAATGGAAAAGGGTGGGCCGGATCCATTCCCTGGGGAGTGAGCAGCGGGTAAATCTCATTGCGAAAATAATGGTCGATGGCCTCTTTGTCGTCCTTGTTCAGATCCTTATATTTTTTAATCTTAATATTTTTTCGCGACAGCAAGCGCTGCAGGTCGTTTTCCAGAATGAGCTCCTGATCGAGAATTTCCCGCACCACCGTATGACAGAGATCAATCTGTTCCTGCGGCAGACGGCCGTCAATGGACAGGCTTTTAACGCTGGCCCCGACCATTTGCTTCAGGCCACCAATTCTTTTCATGAAAAATTCGTCCAGGTTAGACCCGACCACGGCCAGAAAGAAAACCCTCTCCAACAGGGGATTGCGAGAATCCTGGCCTTCATGCAATACCCTTTTGTTGAAATCAAGCCAGGTCAGTTCCCGGTTAAGATACCATTCCGAAGATTGCAGGTCGAAGGAAGGGGGAGTTTTCTGGTTGTCGGCCTTCTGTTCCGTCTTGTTCTTGTCTGCTGCTGATTCCTGGCCCATGGTCTTTGCTCTGGAAGGTTGAGTTATCTGTCAGCAAGGCTCACCGCTTGATTTTGCCTCTAATCATTATCAATTCATCATCAATATATGGTAACCGATTCAAACGATAAAAGAAATAAAAGACCCTGTCCGGATTAAGAGAGTAAAGAGAACGATTGCTTTGGTCGTAGAATCAGGATATGTTGACGTCATGATATCAAAAATGCTTGAGGGATACTATGATTATGACTAAAGAGAAGAAAAAAAGCACTTCCCTGCGGCTTGACCCTAAAGTCTTAAAAGAACTGAAACTGCTGGCCATAGAGCAGGATTCCAGTATCCAGGCTATTGTCGAATCGTTGGTGATGGAATATATCAAAAAAAATAAAGCCAAGAGCTGATCTTTCATGAACCCATTTATTTATCTCCTGCCAACATCGCTCAGCCGGAAAAAACTGCAAAAAGCCTTGTCCGATAAGGCGCCATACCAGGTTGTTGTGGAGCAGGACGAGAGACAGCAGGCAAGGCTTCTGGATACCTTTGATGCGAAGCTGCGGCAATCGGCTCAGATGCTCTTTCAGCAGGGCGAGATGCTGTTTTTGATCGATCTGCACGCCGGCAGCGTGTTGCAGCAGGCTGCACCTGAAGGGTGGTCCTTTGCCGCTGATTTGTCTGAGGGAGGGGTGGCGGCAAACCTCCTCCAGCTCTCAAGCCTGCGGGCATTTCTGCCGGTCACCGAGCTCGAACTGGCTCTTGTGCGTGGTCTGTTTCTCGATGATGAAGGAAAAACTCGAGTGCGCCTGCATCATCTCAATCTGCATCGCGGGAGCAAATCGGTGGGGATAGGGAGCACCGAGTATCTCCGCGGGTACGTTAAAGCCCATAGCGATCTTTGCCGGTCGCTCGCAAAAACCGGGGCGCAATCGTGCGATAGCGCAGACCAGGTATACCAGGCCTTAGGCATCAAACCACAGGTGTATACTGCAAAACCTGTGGTTGAGCTTCACCCTGAGGCTCCCGTAAAGACCAGTGCGCAAACTATCATCACGGTTTTTTTGCAAATCGCCCGGGTCAATGAAAAGGGTGTGCTTGCCGATTACGATACCGAGTTTCTGCATGACTATCGGGTCAGTCTGCGCAAGGTCAGATCGGTGTTGAGTCTTTTTAAAGGGGTTTACAGCCTGGAACAGACGACACAATTGAAAAAAGATTTTGCCGATATTATGCAGCAAACTAATACTCTACGCGACCTGGATGTCTATCTGTTAAATAAATTAAGCTATTTCAAGATGGTGCCGGCTGGTACCCACGAAGGACTGACAATACTTTTCGACTATCTCCTGGGACAACGAAAAAAAGAACATACCAGCGTCAGCAAGATCCTGCGCGGCAAAACATACCGTCAGGAGATCAACAGGCTTGAAAAACTCTTTGGCGATGCATCGAAGCTCACCACCGGCCCGCGGGCGACAGAAAAAAGCCTCACTTTTGCCTGCCGGCTGATTTTTAAACGTTATAACAAGGTCTGCACAATAGCCAGGGACATAGACGGCCAAACCGAGGACAGTGCTATCCATCAACTGCGTATTAATTGTAAGAAATTGCGCTACCTGATGGAGTTCTTTGCGCCGCTTTTTCCTGAAGAACAGATGAAGACGCTGGTAAAGGCGCTTAAGCTGTTGCAGGATAATCTCGGCAATTTTAACGATTATTCGGTGCAACAGACCTTTCTCAGGCATGTCTTGAGCGCCAAGATGACCGATTTCGGCACTGCCAAACTACAAATCGCCGAGAGTGTCGGGGCACTTACTGCCATTCTCTACCGGCTGCAGCAAAAGGAAAGACGACAGATAATGAAAAATTTTGTCCGTTTCGACAGCGGGGACACCCGGGCGATGTTTATCCAACTCTTTCATACCCAGCAAAGCGAGGAGCGTGTTAATGAAGATAATAGCCTGTTACAGTAACAAGGGAGGCGTCGGCAAAACCGCGACCTCGGTTAATCTAGCCTATGCCGCGGCCCTGACAGGCCGACGGACCTTGTTGTGCGACCTCGATCCGCAGGGGGCATCAGGTTTTTATTTTCGGGTGAAGCCTTCAAAAAAGTTGCAGAACAAGGCTTTTTTCAAGGATGTGAAGGGGTTCTTACAGGCTATTCGGGCCAGCGATTTTGCCCATCTTGATCTGCTGCCGGCAAATCTGACCTACCGTGATTTTGATATTTTTTTATCGCGGATGAACAACAGCCGTTCTCGCCTGAAAAAGACTCTGCGAGAGGTGGACAGCGACTACGAGGTGGTTATCCTCGATTGTCCCCCAAACATCTCTCTTCTTTCGGAAAACGTTTTCAAGACGGCCGACAAGATCGTTGTCCCGGTCATTCCCACCACCCTGTCGGTGCGCACCTTCGATCAGCTCAATGGTTTTTTCAAAGAGAACGAGTATCAGCGAAAAAAACTCCTGCCGTTTTTTTCCATGGTGCAGAAAAGTAAGAAACTGCACAAAGAAACCATGGTCACCTTGCGCAAAAAATATAAGAACTTATTGAAGAACTATGTCCCTTTCTCCACCGAGATTGAAAAAATGGGCGTCCACAGGGCCCCGGTTATAACCTATGCGGGCAAAGATTCTGCAGCACATGCCTACCAGGACATCTGGCAGGAGATAGAAAAGAAAATGCACTTGAAGTAATACCGCAGGAAGGTCTGCCATGGCGAAGAAAAAGAAAAAAAAGAAATGTTGCGGCAAATACAAAAAGAACAATGGGAAACGCTGTTCGAAGTGCCCCAAGGCTACAACCTCGAAGGGGTAATGCTCGTCTTGGGGCTACCTGCGTTGAGCGCCGATTCGCCGACCCTTGATTGATCTGATGATATAATTTCCCCGATTGAACAGTCGCGGATTCCAGCTACATCTGAATTGGACTTCTAAACCAACAGCCATTTTTCTGATATCTCTTGGCGCAACGTCAAAACCGATTCCGTACAGGGAAATATCGTATAGATCAACTTCGACGTTGCTGTTTCTGTTGGTGGAAACCAGGACTTTGCCTCGCTGTTGTTCTCTTAAAGCCACCCGGCGATTGAAACTTGCCCGAGTCAACTCCCCGCACTTCTGGCAGCGTATGGACCTTTGCCGTACTTCCGGGGGAAGGGTCACCATCCGCTTGGCCTGGCATGCATGACACTTGAAATGTATCCGTCCGCCGATTACTCGAAAGGTTTGGGTCTTGCTCATATGTTTTTCCTTCTCGTGTTTACTTGTTGTCGAGTAACCAGTCTATCGTGCATGCATGGGTCTTTTCAATTGTTTTTTGTGATCTTGACCATCAAAGGATCAAAAAAAGATTCCCTCAAGTAAATTATTATCGTTGTGTAATCAATGTGTAAGCGGTCGCTTGTTATAATACTGTAGAAAGGACATGAAACAGCAAATAAAACAAAGGGGGCCGCTATGTTTTGGAACTGTGATGAACTATTTGTCTGCATGCTGCTGGTACCTGTAGCGCTTAACATCCTTCTGCCTCTGGCCATTTTGTTCGTATGGTTGGTGAAGTATATGGTGACAGGGGAAAGCGCGTCGGATAAGGGTGACGAGACCATAACAGAACGCGGGATGCCGATACCTGCATGAGGTAGAGCGACCTTCAAGACAAGGCACCGTAACGGTATTTTGTTGGACAACAACGCTAGAATCGCCACCCGGTGCTGAAACCAAAGGAATGACTGTGATTGGCGTATTCTCCGCTGAAAAGGCTGTCTGTCGCTTCTCGGTCCTGGTACTTGGCAAAGACGTAAAAGAGATCGAGGATGAATCGGTCACGGGCGTAGCCCACACCCAAACAATAATCGTGCTGGTGGGCATCGGGGGGCCTCATACTGTTGCGAATGTGGCAAACGATCAAGGTCTGTTTACTGCGTCTTATTTCTTGTTAGGCTCAGAAGCCTCTGCCGCTGTTTTTCGAGCTGTTCGGCGTATTGCAGGGCAACCGGTATATTTCGTGACCGGTGATAAACGGCCCTCGATACAAGGCCAGCGCCCTCTGGATATATTCTCTGTTGGTGGATAGTGCGGGATTGATGGTGAGCTGTTGGGTCAGCCAGGTAAAATGTCGGCTGTCAACCCAGCAGACCCTGCTCGTTGAGCATTAACTGACCATTTATCAGCACTACAGCCTCGTCCCTGCCAAGGATTTTCCGCAGCCGATGCAGGGTCGTGTTAAGGCTCTGCAGTGCCCGGTCGCCATCGGAATCCGGCCATAATCGACCGGCAATTTTTTCTCTGAACATACCCTTTTGACCAACGGCAATGAGCACGGTCAGGAGCTGCAGGGGTTTTCCGGGAAGTTTACTGGAGCTGCTCAATCTTTTCTCATCGCAGGTGATCGCCAAATCTACCCAGAGTATGGATTCTTATCGGCCAGGGCCACCGGTCGCTGATTGTCTGTGGGTCGGGAGGCGCAAGACGCCAGCGCCTGATCATCTCCATAACGATATTTTGTTCTATCTGTGCATCAAGAGCCATGGCGCAGAGAGCGGCGAGTCTTCGGTGACTGAGGCCAAACGGCATTGTCAGGCCATGTGCTCTGGTAATGGAAAAGGCCTTCTGCAGATGCAGCCGGGCATTTTGTGCGTCGTGTTGCGCGGTGGCGTAATCTGCGAGACCCAGCCTGGCCAAAAAATGGATATGCATACTGTTTTGCAGTCTTTTTTCGTCGGGTGACTGAGAGCAACAGTCGTTCGGCATTTTTCTCATCCCCCAATTCGAGCAGCAGCTGGGACTGGAGTATTTGGCACAAGGCGATGGTAAAGGGGTTGCCGCAGCTTTCAACCAGTCCAACAGCCGTTGTCATATCACTTTCCGCCTGCATTGCATCGCCCGTCTGCATCAGGTACCAGGCCTTGAGAAAATGATAGTGGCCCTGGTCCCAGACAGCAAACGGCATAAGCGTCTCTTTCATTTTTGCCAGGATTGCCTGCATCCGGTCCAACTCACCAGTTCCCAGCATTGAGTAGGACATATAGGCATACATCAATAAAATCATAGACATGGATACCAGCTCACATCGGCCAAGTGTCAATGTTTCTGTGGCCTGGTCAAGGCATCGTTGATGATTACCGGCAATGACTGAGGCCAGGGTTAAAATTGCTTTTACGGTGAGCTGGGCGATGTGCGGCAGGTTGTCGATATTTTGTAGGGCGGCAAGTCTTGTCTCGGCTATCCGCGCCTTATGGATCTGACCGCACCAGTAATAGGACCAGAAGAGGTTTTTTAAAAGGTCGACGGTGAGCTGCAGGTCATCGTGACAGTTTCCCAGCAGTGATTTCGCACTTGTCCTGGTACGCCGGCAGGTCGGGATGGCCCTGGTCGCGAAGCAGTAGGGCCATCAGCATGCTTGAGGCAAAACGGCCGGCAAGCTCAGGAGGGGCATGATCCTATTGCCAGCATTCTATCCAATTGTTCACCTTTACAATCCAGTGGTCCAGGTCGGCAAAACCACTGCGCTGCATAAAAAAGATTTCAACAATGGTCGACCAGCTGAAGATTTGGCCGACAATATCATGTTTGTCGTGAACAAATCAAAAGCCTTGCTTAATAAGGCTTGGCTGGCCGGGGGGTTGCCGGTCATACGGGCGTGTCCATGCCAAAAGAGGAGCCAGGGGTTTCGTCCGTAGAGTGTTGCGGCAGCAATTCGATCCATGAATAAGGACGGTAAATCTTCCCTGGGCAATTAAGGCAGGAGCCAGCGCCATAATGAGTGTGGCCATAGCTTCATAAGCTTCAGCCTTATGATACAGATCGATAGCCTGTTCTGCGTAGCCATGTTTTTCCAGGATTACGGCTGCACGCAAATAAATTTGCTGGAGAACAGAAGAGGGATAGGTTCGTGCAGCGGTGATTTGCAGAAATTGATGAAAAAGTGGATGATACTGATAGCTGGCAACGGGCAGTTGGCGTTTCTCGACAAAGAAATTTTTGTGGCTGAGACCTTCGAGGATTTCTTCTGCCTCCATATCAGTCAGTTCATGGGCCATTTCTGCTGTCATATGCGGTAGCAGGGCAGTCTGCAAAAGAAAAGATCTCGTCGCATTGGCAGTTTTTTCGAAAATTTCAGCCGCAAAGTAGTCGAAAATAGTTTCCGGGGTATGTTGCGCTGGAAACTTGTCGTCGACTGTCTGGTCATCGGCATGCAGCAACCAAAGAATGGCTCCGACAATCCATCCTTTGGTTAGTTGATACAGTCGTTTCGTTTCCTGTTTAGTAATCCGGTATCCGGTGAAAGCCAGAAAACTGGTAAATTCCTCTGGCGAGAAAGTTACCTGGTTTCGGCCAATGAGTTTCATCCGTTGGTTGGCGATTAATCGTGAGACGCCAAGGGGTGGAGTTGTACGGCTGACGATGGCCAGAGCAAGATGGCCGGGGAGTTGTTTGACGGCCGTTACGAGGATATGCAGCAGGGAAGAATTCTCCGGTGCGTCCTGGAAATTGTCAAAAATCAACCAGGAACCAGGCCGGATTCGCTGGTACAGCATTTCGAAATAACGCCCGACAAAGGTTTCAAAATTGGCAAGATATTCGGGGGTGAGGAGAGGCAGGGGTGGAGCGGTCGGGTCCATCAGTGATGCCGCAGCCTGACCGAGATAATAGAAAAAAGTGGCGGGGTCGCCATCCATGGCATCAACCTGGTACCAGAGGCAAGGTATTTTTCTTTCTTTTAGGTAACTGGCAACGAAGGTTGTTTTTCCGGAACCGCCAGGGCCGGAGATCCAGAAGGCATTGGTTGGTGGTTTTGGGTCAAGCAGGTCGAACAGGCGCTGACGGGGCACCACTTCACCCAGCATCAATGGGGAAATCTTGCTTATACTTGTCTGAGGTAAACCCATAGAGCAGGATAGAATGTGGAGAAATACTCAACAAAGCCTTCAGTTGTTCAGAAGGCGCAGCAGCATTTGACTCTTCTATCTTATTGTTTAATCAATATTTTAATCGTGTTCAAGTCTTTTATCGGTAAATTACTAATTGGTCAAGTGAATGGGTAATGCCAAAATAAATGTAAGAAGGGTAAAGAATTATGCTAAGATGGCATGCGGTTGGGCGATGCTTTTAACTGCAGGCAAGCTGGCGGCTGGCCTGAGTCTCTTTTACTCCTGGCGACAATTTTACGTTTTTGATGAATATTCTGCTGATTAATCCCCCCAATTGTGGGCGTAGTATCCCGGAAGAACGGTATGGCATACTTTCCCTGAAACAAATTTTCCGGGGTGAACCACTGGCTTTAGAAGAGCTTGCCGGCAACCTGGTCGAGCATGATGTGCGGATTGTCGATCTGAAAGCCGATCCAGGTGGCCTCGATGGGGCATTGTCACATTTCATCCCCGATGTGGTAGGAATTACCGGGGTTACCTGTGAGGCGAATACCATGCTGGAGCTCGCCGCAGCGATGAAAAGCCACTGTGCTCCGCGTGTAGTGGTTGGCGGAGTGCACGCCAGCAACGATCCGGAATTTTTCAATCATCCGGCGGTTGATTGTATAGTTGTCGGCTTAGGTAAAAAAGTCTTTGCCGATCTTATCTCCGCTCTGCAAAAAGATGCGGTTGTTCCTGTACTTCCAGGCCTGCTCAAAACGAATCCGGGACAAGCTCTTGTGTTCCCCGGCTGTAGCAACACCAGCATCGATCTGGTCGATGAAAAACCGCCGGCATATCATCTGGTGAGTCGGTATCGGCACCATTATATTCTGGAAAAATTACATATAAACATGGGCTTTGTCGCGTCCGCTTATGGCTGCACGCATCGCTGTTCTTTCTGTTGCATCAAAGCTCAGACAGGTGGGAAGTACTTGAGCAAATCAATTGATGCGGTAGTCAGAGACATCAGGCTATTGGGTGATATTCCCATCATCAGGCTGGTCGATGCCAATACCTTTGGCGATACCCAACGGGCAACGGCGCTTGGTCAGGCTCTTATCGCCGCCGATCTGGGTAAACAATATCTGGCCGACATCCGTTCGGATACGGTTGTCCGTCATCCGGAGATGGTTCGACTCTGGCAACAGGCCGGACTGCGGGCGGTTATTATCGGTTTTGAGGAAATCACCGACGCCGGCCTTTTAGCTATGAACAAGGCCAATAAAGCCGCCATGAACCTTGAAGCCATTGCCATTTTACAAGATATGGGCATTACCATTGTCGGCGATTTTATTATTTCACCCGACTATGATGCAGACGATTTTACCCGCCTGGGTGAGTATCTTGCGACCAACACAATTGATCTTCCGATGATTACGGTTATGACTCCGCTACCGGGTACTGATTTATATCGGCAGCAGAAAAACCGCATCGTCAACCATGACCTCGATTATTATACCCTGACCAATGCAGTCATTAAAACCCGGCTTGAAGAAAAACAGTTTTATACCCTCTATGCCGAATTTCTCGGCAACAGTCATAAAAATGCACGGATTTAATGCATGAATGCTTTTATTACCGCAGTCTCCGCCGTGCTGCCCGGCGAACCGGTGGACAATCAGTCACTGGATGATTATCTCGGGGCGGTCAGTCATATCTCGGCCAAAACCAGGCAGATTATTCTCAAAAATAACGGTATCAAGACGAGATATTATGCCATAGATCCCATAACCGGCCGAACCACCCATACCAACGCCCAATTGGCGGCTGAAGCCGTGCGCCGATTACGACCGATTGATAAAGAGTCGCCCCAGTGGCTGCAAGGTCTGCAATGTCTCTGCTGCGGGACCTCGTCTCCTGATCAGCTTATGCCCGGACACGGCTCCATGGTTCATGGCGAATTGGCCGAAGTGGGACCCTGTGAGGTCATATCCACAGCTGGGATTTGTCTGTCAGGAATTACCGCCATGAAATATGGCGCACTTTCGGTGGCTCTCGGAACAAGTGCCAACGCAGTTGCCACCGGTTCAGAGCTGGCGTCTACCTTTATGAGCGGTAATTTCTTTACCGCCATGACCGGCAGCGGCAAAACAAAAGTGGAGCAAAAAGGCCATCCGGCCTTTTCATTTGAGGCCGACTTTCTGCGCTGGATGCTTTCCGATGGCGCCGGTGCGGTGCTGCTGGAAAATAAACCGGCAGAAGACGGTCTCAGTTTGAAGATTGACTGGATTGAAATTGTCTCCCATGCCCATCAATTAGATGCCTGTATGTATGCCGGGGCGGTGAAGCAGGAGGATGGCAGACTTCTCGGCTGGCGTGAATATGCGAGAACCGGTGGCGTTAACGGCCGCGGAGTAATGACTATCAAACAGGATGCCCGTTTGCTCAACCGGGAGATAATCCGGACGACAATTGTTGAAAGTCTTCCCCAGCTGATTGGAAAACATGGTCTTGCAACCAATACTATTGATTGGTTTCTGCCCCATTATTCTAGTAAGTATTTCAAGGAACCGGTTATGGATGGCCTTGCGGCAGTCGGTCTGCCAATTGCTGAAAAAAGCTGGTTTTCCAATCTTGCCGATAAGGGCAATACCGGCTCAGCCTCTTTTTATATCATCTTAGAAGAACTGTTCACCTCCGGCAGGCTGCATAAAGGGGACCGTATCCTGGCGATGATCCCGGAAAGCGGCCGCTTTTCCGTCGGCTGGGTCTCGTTGACGGTGGTGTGAGTTTACAAGTACCTTACAGGCGGATCAAGGTGTTGAACTCTTCGCTGCCGAGAATCAATTTTACCGTACTAAATGAGCCCATAATGGTGCCGATGATGCCGGGGGCCATGACATTTTGCCCGGCAAGATAGAGACCCTCTACGGCAGTCCGGTTGAGCAGGGCCGTCGCCAGCATCTGGCTGGAAGAACGAAGAACCCCGTAGGCGCTGCCGCCGGGGCTGTTGACCCAATCCCGCAAGGTCAGCGGGGTATTGGCATCGAGAATTTTTGCATTGGTAAAGGGGCCGAACATCCGGGCCGCTTCGGCAACGAGATCTTTTGCCCGCTCTGTTTTTACCGACAGGTACCTATCGCCTCGGCTGCCGGTTCGAGTATTTTGCCATGGTGTCCATAAGTCATCCCCGCCGGAAGTGAGAATAGACAGCAGGTTCCGGTCTTTTTTTTCGCTCTTGCGGATTTGATAATATTTAAGATCCGCGACCGCACCACTCTTATCCGTATCGATTTTAAAGATATTATGGGGGATTTCCGGATGTGCCCCTTCATCAATACCCACATGGACCGAAAAAATGCCATGGGTGTCCTGCAGGCTGCTTATCCGCTGGCGATAGGACGGTTTCACGTCAGAGGGAGAGAGCATCTGCAACACAATTTTTGGGTGCACCGCACCAATGACCAGTGCTGCCGGCAGGTGCTCTCCTGATTGCAGCTGCAGCCCGGTGACTACCCTCCGGCTGACATTGATGCGGCTGATGGGCGCATCGGTAATAATTTTCCCACCGAGTTCGCGTAGCCGGTTGGCAAAAACATCGGCCATATGGGCACCACTTTTGGCAAGACGCCATGACGAGCTGACGTAGGAGGCCAGAGCAATATTATGGTAATAGGTTGGGCAGTCCGCAAGCGGCACGCCCAGCCAGGAAGAGGGGATAGCCAGGACGCTGCGCAGTTCGGCAGAACAGTTAAGATCATCCAATACTGCACCAAATGGATCGTATTGGTCGAGCAGGGAAAAGTTATTGTCGGGGGTATAGAGAAAATCCAGGTTATGGAGTTGTCGTGCCGCCTGGCGAATGGGCACCATTATTGCGGTTATTTTGTCCTGTTCGTCTGGAAAAGCCCTGACCAGTTTATGCTCATAAGCATCCAGACCGGGCGGCAGATCAAAGCTTTGCAGGTGAGAGGCGGCAGAGGCGAATATATACCGGTCGATAGTACCTTTTTCGCCCATCCTGGTTACCGGAATATCATCGGTTACACCGAGGTAATCAAAAAACGTCCTGAGGATCTGGCCTTTATCCAGCGATCCCAGATAATGCACGCCGACAGCGCAGTCCATCCCCTCACGGGTATAGCTGCGCATCATGCCTCCCGGCTGACGATTTTTTTCCAGCACGGTGACGTCAAAACCAGCTTTAGCCAGAATTATCGCCGTGCTGAGACCACCGATTCCCGAACCGATAATGCGTACTTTGGGGGATAGAGACGGACGAGTTGGCATAATCATGATCCTGGGTTGATGACAAGCGGCTTTCAGCGAATAAGATGCTCCCAGAGTGGCCCGGTATACCCGCGGCCATGCAGCTTACTCACCGAGGTGACTTCATCCGGACCGCCGGAGCCGACGATACAGTTGACGCGCTTGCCCAGCCGGGTGGTGACAAGGGTCTCGATAGTCAGTCGATCGATGGCATCGGGTATATAAAAAATCGGCTTTAGAATATTGGTGGTCGGTGTGATCTTTCCTTCGGCAAGAGCTATATCATACAGTTCAGTCTGGGGGTAGATGCGGATGCCGATGAAAAAAAACATCACGGTGCGCTGCAGTTTTTCGATATTATCCAGACTCTCGGCAATGGTTGCTGTTGATTCGCCGGGACCGCCCAGCAGGAAATAATGCGCCACATGCAAGCCGGCAGCAAGGGTTTGTTGATGAGCGGCAAAGACATCATCGACGGTGAAAGGTTTCCGGTACGTCTGCAGCATTGTCGTCGCCAGAGACTCCGTGCCAAACTCAACGTGCTTGAGACCGGCATCGGCCATAATTGCAAAGTAATCGGCAGGAAGACGAACAGGGGCAAAAAAACCTCCCCAGGGGATGGTGACTCCGGCCGCTTTGAATGCCCTGGCCACAGCAAGGCTGTGCTTGATATCGGAATTAAATGCCGAGTCGGTGATAAAGAAATATCTGGCCCCGGATGCCTGGAGCTTATAGGCCATTTCGGCGACCTTCTTCGGTTCAATTAACCGGTGTTTTCGACCCTCTATATGCGGATACGAGCAATATATGCAATGAAAAGAGCAGCCGCGTTTGCTCTGGAGATTGAGCATGCCGCCACTGTCCAGGTAGAACCGATTATGCTCGGCGTCGGCCTGAAAATTTCGTACAATCCGGCCATCCCAGGGCGGAGGGTTGGTTATGGCCTTTTTTGCTGCAGAGGCAATTACGCCGGGAATATGTTGCGGATCCTCGCCCTTTTTAAACGCCTCGACAAGCAGGCCGAATCGTTCCCCCTCGCCGACAATGCCATAATCAGCACCGAGTGCGGCAAGGATTTGCTGCGGCATAATGGTAAAGCCACTGCCGCCGCATACCAGCAAGGCGGTTGAGTTGGCGCGCAGGCGGGCGACGATCTTCTGGTATTCGTTGATGAAATAGCGTGACCCACTTGCTTCCATGTTATCGATATTGCGGCAGGACAGGCCGATGATCTGCGGCTTGAAAGCAGCCAGGAGCGCATCAAGTTTTTCTAAGGAAAGGGTGTTCAGATCGGCAAGCCGTACCTCGTGTTCTTCGGAGATGGACCCGGCGACATAATCCAGGCCCAGTGGATATACCGGATAAGGATTGGTGAGGGTGTTGGGCGAAACGAGCAGTATTTTCATGGGCGGCGCAGATTAATGGCCGTAACATATTCGCCCAGGCCGACGATAAGGATTTCGCCCGTATTTTTATCGATGGCAATACTCTCGCTATTGATAAACGGACCCGGAACAGTTCCTTTGGCAAAAAAAGAAACGGCCAGGGCGGTCGCGAGCGCTGAGGCGGAGGCGAATTCACCGGTAAACTTCCGATAGTGGATAATTGGTGCGGATGTTTCTAAAAGAGCGGTAAACTGCGCGAGTTGTTGTTCTCCAAGCGAGGACATTGCCGCCGGGATGCCAATCAAAATAAGAGCATATTGCTGGTGAGTAGCTTGCGTTCCAAGTGAACTCACCAAGGCGGCCATGACGCCTTCAGCTGTGCGGCTTTGATAGAATGATAAAGAGATGGAACATAAAGCTCCTTGCGAGTTACGATTAACATACAGAGCACCGCCGCCATCGGCCAGGGCTGCACCCTCGCTGATTGATGGGTCGAGCAGTGGTGACAGGTGTGCATGCCCCTCGTCTACCCCAAGAACAAGAGCAGAGCTAATCGATTCATTGCAGCTCAGTTGTGCTGCGAACAGGGCCTGTTCAAAGGAATAATCGCCGCCGCTGGTGGTGATGTTGGGGCCGGTGGCGCCAAACAGGATTGCCACCTGGCCGGCTGGCCCGTTATGCACCGACCCGACAAAGTCGGTGGGGCTGGGAAATTCTTCCCTGGATTCGTTCAATCGGCTTAAAAAATCATAGGTCTCGGACAGGGCTCCCCATCCGGTTCCCATAAATACCGAACCAGGTTTGCCATGTCTCGCATTGGCAAGCTCAGCATCCGTGCAGGCACTTGCGGCTAAAGACAGGGTCATGCGCGGCAGTCGTTGCAGCCGACGGACTAAACGGGGGGGAAGTTTTTTGCTCAAGATATCGAGTGTCGCCATTCCGGCTGCCGAGCTGCCGGAAAGTAGCCGGCTGATCGTAGCTCGAGTGTCGCCTGCCCCGCTCAGGCAGGAATAGCCGTGCACGGCCAGTGCAGCGACCTGGTATACTGCAGTCGGCGGGGAGAATTTCTTGGGCGCGGCGATAATCAATGAACCGTTGTTGCCGCAAAAACCAAAAGAATTAGTCAAAACGGCCTCTACTGGAGTATTGACCGGTTCTATCACCGGCGAAAGACCGAGAAGAGGATCAGCTTTCTGCAGGCCGGTGTTGGCCGGTAGAAAACCTTTGGCAATGGCAAGGGTCGCCACTATTGCCTCGATGGCTCCGGCGGCGGCAAGGCTGTGGCCGGTTGCCCCCTTGATCGATGAGAGTGGCGGCGGCACGGCAAAAAGGCGCCGCACGGCTTTTGCTTCCGCCAGATCGTTTTCCGGGGTGCCGGTGCCATGCAGATTGATATAGCTGATGTCCTCGGGGCCGAGCCCGGCATCGTCCAGAGCTCGGCGCATGGCGGTGTATGCCCCCTGGCCTTCGGGGTGCGGTGTGACAGGATGGTAGGCGTCGCAGGAAAGTCCTGCTCCGACAATTTCGGCACACCATTTTTCCGGTTTTTCGGTAGTAAGCAGGAGCATTCCTGCCCCTTCCGCCACAGCCATGCCCTGGCGGTTTTGGTCAAAAGGTCTGCAGCCGGCTTGGTCGACCAGCTGCAGAGAGAGAAAACCAAAATAGGTAAGCCTGCTGAGCGAATCAACGCCTCCGGCAAGAACCGTCTTGAACATGCCGCTCCGCAGCATCTGCAGGGCAAGAGTAATGGCCACCACCCCGGAAGAGCAGGCGGTGGAAACAACCAGCGCCGGGCCGGTGCAACGGCATTGGCGGGCGATATCCGTAGCGACCGTATGCAGCCCATGATACTGATAGCGCTCTTTTTGCCGGCTGTTATCTCTGAGCAATTCTTCCGTGCTGAGAATGCCGCCGGTAGTCGTGCCGAGAACTATAGCCTCGGGAGGGAGGCGGTCATCAGAATCCGCTATGGCTTGCCTGGCGGCGGTCAGGGCCAGTTGATGGGTCCTCGACCGAGGCGATGGCTGGTCCCGTTCAATAAAAGTACCGGTCACCTGACCGGTCGGAAGAGGTAAGCCATACAGCGGGGTAAAGAGGGACAGTGGGGCAATTGCCGAACGGTTTTCACGTAAGCCTTTTTCGGTGGCATCAAGACCTGTACCGAGTGCACTGAGTATTCCGACTCCGGCGATATAAACAGCCGGTCTCGTCAAGAAGCTGTACCAGGAGCATTCTGCTGTATATAATCGGCAAGGTTGGCCAGCGAATAAAATATTTTTTCGCCCATTTCCTGGTTGTTGATGATGATGCCGTAATCTTTTTCAACCATGACCACCATTTCCAGGACGTCAATAGAGTCAATACCCAGCTCTCCGCCGACCAGCTGGGCGTTTTCATCAAAATCTTCCGGTTTCACATCCTGCAAATTGAGGATTTCAATAAGTTTTACTTTGAGTTCTTCTATCAGCTCACTCATAATTTTTTTGATTTTATAGATTGGTTGCAGTAATAAAACCGACAATAGCGTGGCAATATGGCCGGTTTTTATAAGAAAATAGTTCTGATCTGCGATCAGGCAGCCCCATAATGCCAATAATCGGATATAATTCCAATAGGAATTTATTCGATTTGGTGGCGATTTCAACAAGCATCAGGTATCTTCGCAACTATAAAACCAATGAAGACGACATCATTTACCAACCTGTCTTTAGAGGATCTGCTTCCCCATCGCGCGCCGATGCTGCTGGTTACGGAGGTTCTTGAAGTTGACGCCGAACACGCCGTTACTCTGTGCCGGGTGGCACGTTCATGGCCTATGGCCGAGGCGAGCGGGATTCATCCGCTGATCTTAATCGAACTGGCCGCACAGACCGCAGGGGTCTGCAACGGCTGGGACCGGGTACAGACTAAAGGACTCGATTCGGATAAAATGGGGTGGCTGGTGGGGATTAAAAAAGCGGAGTTTTTTATTGATTTTTTGCCCATCGGCAGTGAAATTATCAGCAGCGCCGAAAATAGTTATAAATTTGAGAGTTTGCGGGAAGTCGCGTGTCGACAACACCTCGATGGGCAGTTGGTCGGGATCATGACGCTGCAGCTCTTTCAAGCGTAAATATATATGACAGCGGAAAACGACCAGAAAATTGCCATAATAACCGGTGGCAGCAAGGGAATCGGCCAAGCTATCTGCGTTAAGCTGGCCCGGCAGAATTGTTACGCTGTTATCAATTATATGGCGGATAAAGAAGGGGCGGAGCAGACCCTTGCCACTATCGAGAGTGATGGCGGTCGCGGTGAAATCTATCAGTTTGACGTACGGGACGGTCAGGCCACCGAGCAGGCTGTTGCCGATATCGTCGGACGGCTTGGCAGCGTTGATATCTTGATTAATAACGCCGGCATCGTTGCCGACGGGCTCTTTATGATGATGACGCCGGACAAATGGCAGTCGGTGATCGATACCAGCCTGAAGGGATTTTATAATATGACTCGACCGGTGATTGAGCAGATGGTGCGCCGAAAAAAAGGTGCCATCGTGTCGCTATCATCGGCCAGTTCGCTGATGACCAATCGCGGCCAGGCCAACTATTCGGCGGCCAAGGCTGGTCTGAATGCCGCCAGCCGGGTGGTGGCCGCCGAGGTTGCACGACTCGGCATCCGGGTGAATGTGGTGGCACCAGGCCTGATCGAAACGGCGATGATCGAGCAGGCCCCCAAGGCGCAGATCAAGGCCATGATCCCCATGGCCCGTATCGGCAGACCGGAAGAGGTGGCGGAGGTGGTCGCCTTTCTCTGCTCTGATGCGGCTTCGTATGTCACCGGCCAGATCCTTTCAGTTAATGGCGGGATGTTTTAATGCAGCTGCCGGGTTTGCTCAGTATCATCCTGTTCGGTCTTTTTCTATTGATCGTGGCACCAAGTGCTGCCGGTCAATCATCTGAGCAGGCGACCGTTCCACTGCATTCGATCCAGGCGGATTTTGTCCAGGAAAAACACCTGAAAATTCTCATCCAGCCGATTATTTCCACCGGAACCTTTACCTTTCAACGACCGCAATCCCTGCGTTGGGAATATAAACGCCCCATCCGCTCAATTTTACTAATGCATGACGGCAAGGTGGTAAAATTTGTCGAACGCGATGGCCGACTGGTTGCAGACCAGGGGATGCAATTCGGTTCCATGCAGGTGGTCTTGAGCGAGATCAGCAACTGGCTCGATGGCCGCTTTACCGAAAACACCATGTTTACGATGGTGCGTCCTGCTGCCAAAAGTATCCAGCTGACGCCCAAGAGCCAGGAGCTGGCCGGGGTGATCAGCAGTATTGAACTGACTCTTGCCGATGAGCAGGGCAATCTTGATGAGATTACCATTTATGAAGGCCCCGATTCGTATACCAGGATGCGCTTTAGCAACAGGCTTTTGAACCAGGAAGTACCCGTTACCGTTTTTACCCGACCATGAAAAGGTCGCTGCTCGGTCTCTTTATACTCCTGTTTTTTTCGGTAGGCTGTGCTGTGCAACCGCAGATGCGCCTACCGGTGTTGAGCGGGACAAAAGTGGGTGGGCAGCAACAAACCGTTTGTACAGCTCTATTCCCGCAGGGAAATTGGCAGTTCGTCCACTCCATCGAATTTACCATGAAAGACGGTTCTGGTCCGCCACTTATCGGAGTGACCACCATTAATGGTAATACTCTGGGATGCGCGCTCATTACGGTTGAAGGACTTACTCTGTTTGAAGCGCTGTACCCGGGCAATGCGGACGTTGTGGTTCGGCGGGCCATTGCCCCCTTTGATAAACCGGAATTTGCCGCGGGCTTGATCGGCGATATCCGGGCAATTTTTCAACCGCCGACGGCCGATTCCGTCTTGACCGGACAGGTTGCAGGAGCGACTTCGGTCTGTCGCTATACCAAAACAGGCGGCGGGGTGGTTGATATTGAGCTTAATGCAGATGATTGCTGGCGGATAAAGCAGTATAGTGCGGATTTACTGCTGCAGCGCTCGATTATTGGCCGATCATGCAGAAAAACGGGGTCGGCCAGCTTCCCCGAATATCTTGAGTTAAAAACCTATGGCCGCAATGGCTATACCTTGAAAATGACTTTACTCCATGCCGACACGCTCCCATGAAATTTAAACTGATCTATCCCAAGTGGGCCAAACTCGATCGGCAGACCGAGTTTCATCTGCCCCCCCATGGCCCGGTTGTCTTTGCCGCTGCCTTGCCGGAGTATGTCGATATCGATTTTATCGACGAAAATCTGGAAGAAATAGATTTTGATCAGCCGGTCGATTTTGTCGGCATCTCCATGATGCTCACGGTGCAGGTCAAAAGAGGCTGGGCAATAGCTGACAAGTATCGAAAAAAAGGTATCAAGGTCATTTTCGGCGGGATCGCTACCATGCTCCATGCGAGAGAAACCATGGCCCATGCCGACGCAGTTTTCCTTGGTGAAGCCGAAGGTCGAATGGAGCAGGTTCTGGCTGATTTTCGGGGGAATAATTTGCAAGCCTGCTATGATTTTATCGAGGATCGCCCCGATATTGCCCTGGTGGGCCCGGCCAGGCGGGACATTCTTAATCGCAAGCTCTATAATTATAAAGGCGTGCAGATGGTCGACCTGGTGCACGCCTCCCGCGGATGCCGCTTTCATTGTTATCCGTGTGCTGTGTCCTATCTGGGCGGCCGGGCTTTTCGGCCCCGGCCCATTGCCACAGCGGTGGCGGAGATGGCCCAGATAGATAACAACCGGCTGTTTATCGTCGATAATTCCCTGGCCCAGGATACCCAATGGGAGATGGATCTTTTTCGGGAAATGATTCCGCTGAAAAAACACTGGTGTTCACATCCCATCGAAGATAAGCCGGAGGTCCTCGATCTGGCCGCGCAGGCAGGAGCCTGGTATGTGTATCAAGCGGTGTTCGATACCTCCGATTATATTCGCGAGCGGATCAAGCGTTATCATGATCACGGTATCGGTGTGGAAGGCACCATTCTCCTGGGCTTGGACAGCCATACCGAGGACTACATTAAGGAGTTGATCGATTTCCTGTTGGAGATCGAGCTGGATGTCGCTGAATTTACCGTGTTGACGCCGTTTCCGCATACCAAGGCATACACCCAGCTCAGTAAAGAAAATCGGATCCTGTCCCGGGACTGGAATGATTTTTCGGCGGACCAGGTTGTCTATCAGCCAAAGCATATGTCCCCGGAAAAACTCCAGGAGCTGCTGGATTACGCCTGGAGTTCGTTTTATGCGGATGAACCGCAGTCGATAAAAATGGCCAAGCTCTTTAAGCAGGTCGTAAAAAAGGAAATGCTGGGCAATACCTTCAAACCCCGGGACCGAAGTCTCAGCGGCCAATCCTTTGGTCGGGCGGTGCATCGAACCGATGAGCGCTGATACTTCTCCGGAGAGCACGCGGACGCTTGGTGAGTTGCTGCATGGGCCACATTACCCGGATAAGGAATTTGTTGCCGGCGGCGCCACCTTTGCCGAGGTCTATGCCATGGCCGCCGGCCTGCGTATTGCCCTGGCGCACATTGATAACGGTGCCGCCGTCTGTCTGGCCACCGAAAATAAGGCAGTTATCGCTGCGGCACTGCTGGCCTCTTTGGCCGGCGGGCCAAGCCTGCTGCTGCCCTATGCCCTTTCTGCCAGGGCCCTTTCCCAAATGCAGCAGACCGCAGGCTTTTCGTGCGCTATCGCCGATGCACCAGGAGAATTCCCCGCCGGGGTACAGGTGCTCTGCCCGCAGGATATTCAGGCAGGGCAATGGGTAAATCAATCGTCAGCAATTCAGCCCAAAGCCGATGGGCAGACCGCATCTCCTTTATTGCTGCATATTTTCACCGGCGGCTCCACCGGCAAACCGCAGCTCTTTGCAAAAACCAGAGAAAATATCTTCGGCGAAGGTTTTTTTCTAGCGAATCGCTACCAGCTTACGGAACGCGACTGCATCCTGGCCACCATTCCGCCCTATCATATCTATGGCCTGCTTTTTTCGGTGGTGCTGCCCCTGGTGTCGTCTGCAACCGTGGTCGGCGAGACACCTTCTTTCCCCAGTGACATAGCTCGCGCGATGAAGGAACGTAAGGTTAGCTTTCTGGCCAGTGTCCCGGCGCATTACCGGGTTCTGCGCGACGTTCGGTTATCACCAACGCTGCGGCTGGCTTTTTCTTCTGCGGGTATGCTCGATGTGGCTGATAACAAAGGATTTTGTTTGGCTAACCCGCAAGGAGTGGTGGAGGTCTATGGCTCTACCGAAACCGGTGGCATCGCCACCAGAAACAGGTCGCTTGGCGAGGAGCATTTCACTGCCTTTTCGACTCTTGACTGGAAAATTATCGATTCCCGCCTGGCTGTTCGCTCCCCGTATATCTCGCCTGATTTACCGGTTGATGCCGACGGTTTTTTTCTTGCCGGAGACAGGGTGCAAGCACAAGGAGCACAATATTTTTCTCTTTTAGGCCGAGCTGATACCGTCACCAAGGTGGGCGGCAAACGGGTCGATCTGGAAGAAATACGCCAGCTCATTAAAAATGCAGCCGGGGTGTTCGACTGCGTGGTCATGGCACTGCCCGATTTCGGCGGTCGTGAAAATCAGATTGGCGCCTTGATCGAGGGAGACGCGATAAGCATCGAGAGCATTAAAAAAATGTTGAGTAACTCGCTGGAGCCCTATGCCATGCCGCGTCGTATCAGGATGATCGATCATATTCCGGTGCATTACAACGGCAAATATGACGGGCCGGCCATTATCCGACTCCTCTCTGATGAATAGGCTGGAATCAAGTTTCGCGGCGGGCTATGCATGTCTTTGTGCCTGGGCCGATCTACTCGATCGGATCAATGTCTATCCGGTCGCCGACGGTGATACCGGAACCAATTTACGTATCAGTCTCGCCCCGCTTCGTGATCTTGACGAGGCCGACAGGACAGGCGTTGAGCAGTTGGCGCGCTGTGCAACCGGCAACTCCGGTAATATTGCCGCGGCTTTTTTTATAGAGTTCTGCCAGGCGCATAGTTTCTCCGAGCTGGCCGAAAAAGCGGCTTTAGGTCGGGAAAAAGCCTGGCAGGCGGTCGCTGCTCCCTGCCCGGGAACCATGCTGAGCATTTTTGACAGCCTTGCTTTAGTCCTTGCCGGTCACGACCGACCGGCAGAGATCTATTGTCCGCTGGAGCTTGAGCTGCGAAGGGTTGTCGAGGCGAGCACGCAGCTGCTGCCGGATCTGCGAGATGCCGGCGTGGTCGATTCCGGGGCCCTGGCCATGTATCTTTTTTTTGATGGTTTTTTCAATCATCTTACCGGGCAGGGGGGCATCGGCTTGTCGATCCTGGATCTTTTTTCCGGAAAACTAGCCATTGACAGTTCGTATCGACCCAAAAAAACCGACTGTTATTGCGTCGATGCCCTCATGCAGGTCAGTCAAATGCAGGCTACAGTCAAAGACAGTATTGCCGCTCTGGGCGAAAGCGCCGTGGTGGTGGAAGATGCATCGATGCTGAAGGTGCATCTGCATAGTCCGGACCCAAAACGATTGCGCGAGCAGCTTGGCGCTTTTGGGACTATTATGCAGTGGTCTGCTGCGCCTATGAACCAGGGGGAGGTGGGGCGATTAGACCGAGCGGGCGAAAAATCTCTTCTACATATCATCACCGACAGCGCGGGATCGATGACCAGAGAAATGGCCACCGCTCATGGCATCACTCTCTTGGACAGCTATATCATAATCGGCAGGCAGTCGAGGCCGGAAAGCCTGTATATCCCGGATGAAATATATCCTCTGATGCGTGCAGGGCATAAGATTACCACTGCCCAGGCGTCCAATTTTGAGAGGCATCAGCACTATCAGAGTATCTGTCAGCAGTATGGTCGCTGCCTGTATCTCTGTGTCGGCTCGGCCTTTACCGGTAATTACGCTGCCGCCATGGCCTGGAAAAAAGACCATGATCTGGGGAATCTGATGACCGTCGTTGATACCGGTGCCGCCTCGGGAAAGCTGGCACTTCTAGCTTTGCTCACCGCCCGGCAGGTAATGAAATCCGCCAGTGCGGAGGCGATCATCGATTTTGTTCATAAGACCATGACCGCCTGTCATGAATATGTTTTTATTGATGAGCTGAAGTACCTGGTGGCCGGCGGTCGAGTATCGAAGGCGGGCGGCTTTTTCGGGGATTTACTGGCGGTAAAACCGGTTGTCAGCCCGACCAGGGAGGGGGTGAAAAAGCTGGGTGTGGTCCATAGCCGAAAAGGACAGCTCACCTTGGCCATGGCCGCGCTGCAGGATCGATTTGGCTCCTCCGCTACGCCGATGATCCTCCTGCAATATTCGGATAATAAACAATGGGTGAGCGATATTGTTGCCCAAAAGGTATGCGACTTACTGCCGCAGGCAGAGATTCTGCTCACGCCGCTGTCGCTGACGTCCGGCGTGCATATGGGGCCTGGAACCTGGTCCATGGCCTTTGCCGCGCTGAAAGTTGACACCATTTAAACTTTGCTCTTAATAGAATGTAGAATGCGACCAGCCGTCATCATCCCCGTCTACAATCATGAGCAGCATATCGCTGCGGTCATCCGTAAAACCCTTCTCCTTGGCCTGCCGGTTTTTGTCGTCGATGACGGTTCGACCGATAGCACCGCGGAAAATATCGCCGCCATAGAGGGGCTGCGAATCCTGCACCATGCAATCAATAAAGGCAAAGGCGCGGCGCTTCTGACCGGTTTTATTGCAGCGGTAAACGAAGGCTGTGATTATGCCGTGACCCTGGATGGAGATGGCCAGCATAACCCTGAAGATGCGGCAAAGTTGCTGCAGGCGGTCAGTGGTGATGAGCGATGCATGGTCATTGGCCGCCGGCAGGGCATGGACGGCAAAAAAAATGTGCCGTGGACCAGTCGATTTGGGCGCAGGTTTTCCAATTTCTGGGTCTGGGCGGCCGGAGGACCGCTGGTAGAAGACTCCCAGTCGGGCTTTCGGCTCTATCCTCTGCCGGAGGTATTAGCACTTGATGTACAGGCCAGGCGTTACCAGTTTGAAGTCGAGGTTCTGGTCAAGGCTCGGCAAGAGGGGATACGAATCAAAGAAGTGCCGGTACAGGTCATCTATCAGCCAAAGGGCGAGCGGGTCAGTCATTTTCGGCCCTGGCTGGATTTTCATCGTAATTCAGCCGTCTTCAACAGACTTATCTGGGGCCGAATTTTTCGGCTGTTGGGCCTATGAACGGCTTCTGGTATAAGTTGCTTACCCGTGCTGCCAGGCTCTGTGGGGCCTGGATTTTTGCAGTGGTTGCGCGAATTATTGCCGTCGGTTTTTTTATCTTCTCCCCACGAGTTCCGGAGAGCCGCCGCTTCTATGCGGCCCTTTATCCGGAACGAGGCAAGTTGTATCATCTCTGGTGCACTTTCCAGCAATATCAAAATTTTACCACCATCCATTTTGATAGGTTTTTGAGCAGACACAATAAATCGGTGATTTTTACCACGGAGGGATTAGAGAAACTGGACGGTGTTCGTGGTCGTCAGGGCGCTCTTCTGCTTATGTCGCACTTAGGTAATTGGGAAATTGCCGCGTCCCTGCTGAAAAAGTTGCGCGCAGATACAGCCTTGCTTCTCTATATGGGAGTCAAAGAAAAAGAAGGCCTTGAACGGCTGCAAAAAGACGATCTGCGCCAATCCGGAGTGGTTATAATCGGCGCGGATCAGCAGAGCAGTTCTCCTTTTTCCGCAGTGGAGGGGATTCGTTTTCTGCAGGCGGGCGGGCTGGTATCCATGGCCGGAGATATTGTCTGGCGCGACGACCAGCGCAAGCTCCGGGTAAGCTTTCTCGGCCATACCGCCTACCTGCCCGAGGCGCCCTTTGTCTTTGCTTTGGTTTCCGGGGCTCCTCTTATGGTCTTCTTTGCCTTTCGCACCGGCCGAAACAGCTATCAATTTACCCTGTCCGATCCCATTACTCTCCAAGCGAAGTCGCGCCAGGACAGAGCCAAGGTTATTGGTCGAGCCGCCCAGCAATATGCCGATTTACTGGAAGAATCGCTGCGCCTGCACCCCTTTGAATGGTATCATTTTGACCGGTTTATTGAAGATGATCTGAGTGAGTCAGGAGACTCTTCAGGAACCAAAATAATCTAAAATATTGCACCAGGGTGGAAATCTTGCTATATCCCTAGGTTATTCAATTCCTTTTTTTCGTGACAAAAGGAATCATCCTTGGCATTCTCCGGGAGTTGTCCGTAACAGAAAACTCTTTAAGAGATGAAGAAGAGAAGAGGCAAAAAATAAAGAAAGAGAATTGGCAATATTATCTCTGAGATGCTAGAATTTTGGATGAGGGAGTAAGGAGAGAATCTCAATCGCAGTTATTTCATGCGAGTACTGGACATCATCAGGAGTCGGGTTCTTTAATATTTGACAGTTAAAAGGAGAAAAAAGAATGAACAGAGGAGTGTATAAACCATTATTAATCGGTTGTTTGTCAACTTTTATTTTAATTCTTGGCGGGTGTGGAGGCGGTGGTGGCGGTAGCAGCACCACTGATGTTGCCCCTCCTCCGGTAGAGGCAGTGGTTTCCGCCACCCGACGACAACCACGACCATAAATGGCATTTCACAGGAGGCAGACTATACTGCTAGCGGGGGTGCGATAAATAGTGTTGCTGATAAAGAGGTAAGCAAAACCGGGGCATTCGCTTCGATTACCACAAACGATGCTGATGGCGTGATCCAGAAGATTGCCGTTACTACGCCCAACGGCACGGTGACGTGGGACAAAAACAACGGTGTGGATACTATTGAAACCCTTGGTGTCGTACTGGCGGCCTCAAACGCCTCCTCTCTTGGGTGTGGTAATTAATACCGATGACCCAGGAGTGCCCTGGGAATATCAGACATTTGGCATATGGGAAACCGGTCTTGATACGACCATGGGAAGGATCGGCAGTATTACTGTGGGCGCCCCAACAGAAGGAAGTGATATTCCTGGTTCGGGCACGGTGGATTTCGACGGAGTGTCTGGAGGCATACATGTAGATTCTGCTGGAAAAACGTATATTACTGCTAGTGATGTAAATGCAACTGTTGATTTTAATCAACGCACAATAGCAATGCAAACCGTTGGTACACAAAAAATTGACCCGACTACCACTGCTATAGGTTCAGTTGGTATCGACGCTGCCAATCTTAATATGAGCGGTAAGCTAACGTACCTTCCACAGGTTAACTCCTTTACCGGTACTGTAAACTCCACATCAGGACTGAGGGGATCATCAACCGGTCAGTTCTATGGACCAGCTGCCCAGGAATTAGGCGGTGTTTTTTCATTGCGGGGAGCAGGCGTTGAGACGTATCAAGGCGCCTATGGTGCGGTGCAAAAATAATTGCAGTCTTCAGTTCTTTTTATTACCAGCCTCTGTTTCTCACTGTTATTGATCGTGGGGGGCAGAGGCTTTGTTTATGCTGAGGCCCAAGCCCCAGGGACGACTGCTGTTACCATAAACAGTACCGCAACCGATCCGCTGCAGATACTTTTTGAGATCGCGCTGGTAGAATTAGAGAAGGGCAACTATGCTTCTGCAACTGCTATCCTCCAATCTCTTGCCGAAAAAACCAAGAGTCCGCGAGTGCAGCTGGAACTTGCCCGGGCCCTGTTTCTCGATCGCCGCTATGCCGCGGCAAAAGAGGTCTTTAACGAGGTTCTGCGGCAGCCGGATATTCCATGGTCGGTGCAGGAAAACATCCTTGCCTATCTTGAACGGATTGATTCTGCTTTAGGCTATATAAGGTTTGGCCTGTCTATAGTCAGCGACAGCAATCCAAGAAACTTTACCGACAGTCGCCAGGTCGTTATCGGCGGACAACCCCTGAACATAATTCCTCCCGAAGACAACAAGCAAGTCGTCGGGCTTCGCTATTCAGTCAGTGCTGCCAAGGCCTTTACCGAAACTGCCTGGCTGGCGGGGTATCTGGATACCGCTTTTTCAGACTTTTCCAATTCAAACTTTGATCGCTGGGGGGGGGATCTTGGGGTTTTGATTTCCCCTCAAGTAACGCCGAAGCTGAAATACCGGGTAGGGCTCGAGGAATCGTATTATGCTAAGGAACATCTCTATGAGTTCCCCTATGTTGGCATCAAGTATACGCCACAGCCCTTGTATCAGTTTCGCTTAAACAGTGAATTGAAAGTAGGCCGGCTTGGGGTCTCTAATGCCGATTACCTCGATGCTACCAATTTTTCACTGACCACCAATGCCGCAAGGCAGGCATCAAGCAAAATTTACACCTCTGGAGATCTCTATCTGGAAAAATCGATTGCCCAAGAGGATGCTTATTCCTATTATGGCGGAGCGCTTGGTTTGAGTTTATCGGTTGATTTTCTGCAGAACTGGCGCGTGAAACCCTTTACCTCACTTGGCAAAAGGTTGTACCAGGACGATGATCCTTTTTTCTCGGAGACGCGAGATGATAGTCGGTTTATGGTCGGAATAACCGTAACTAAAATTAATCTGGATATATTTGGCTATGCCCCGGAAGTGGGATTGAGCTATGAAAAAAATTCTTCAAATATTGATTACTACAGTTATTCCAAATTTGGCGTAATCTTAAAATTTGATGAAATCCTGCCGTTATAGTTTTTACCGAACCATTTAATTAAAAAAAAATTCGCTACAAACGCCCCCTAATTAAGAGATAGCAGAAATCCAGAGCTCCTGATGGCGTGTCGGCAGGAAAGTAAACGGTGGAATGGTGAAAGAACAACAGGAAAATTCGGTGAACCAGGAGAAGTTAAACGCGCCGCACTCGCTGGCAAAAAAGAAACATTTTAAACGCCGATTTTTTCTCGTCCTTGGTCCGCTGGTTGTCGCTGTTGTCAGCACCTATATGTATTTGACCGGTGGACGCTTTGTGGACACGGACAATGCCTATGTTCAGGCGGATAAAGCGGCGATAAGCGTGGAAATCCCAGGTCAGATTGTGACTCTGCTGGTGGTCGAAAATGAGCATGTTGACCAGGGAGCACCGCTTTTTAAAATTGATGACCGTTCGTATGTCATCGCCCTTGAGCAGGCAAAAGCCAGGCTGCAGGAGGCCCTGGTCCAGATACAGACCCAAAAAGGCAACTATCGACAGAAGTCGAGCGAGCTCGAGCTGGCCCAGAGCAATATTGATTTTGCCCGCAAGGAGTATGTCCGGCAGTCAACACTTGACGTGAGTCATGCGGTCGCCAAGGCCAAGCTGGACGATGCCGAGCATGCGCTTCAGGCAAGCCGGTTTCGCTATGCCATAATTAAAACCGAGATGGAGCAGATTCTGGCCGGCCTCGAGGGCGACCCGGAAATTGCTGCAGATCAGCTGGCCGGTTATCGACTGGCCAGGGCGGTCGTCGAGAAGGCGGCTCTTGATCTGGAAAAAACCATCGTCAAAGCTCCCTTTAGTGGCCGGGTGAGCAAGGTTCCACAGCCTGGTAAACACGTTGAGCCTGGCACGCCGGTGATGAGCCTGATTGCCGATAGCAGTTTCTGGATCGAGGCCAACCTTAAAGAAACCGAACTGACCCACGTTCGGCCGGGGCAAGAAGTCGAAATCCACGTCGATACCTACCCGGAACAGACCTTTATCGGCCACGTGCAGAGCATCAGTCCCGGTACAGGCAGTGAATTTTCCATAATCCCCGCCCAAAACGCCACCGGCAACTGGGTGAAGGTCGTCCAGAGAATACCGGTGCGCATCAGCGTCGATGCGGCCCAGGATGGCCAGGTTCTCCGTTCGGGGATGAGCACCCGGATTCGCATTGACACCACCTACCGCCGGCCGCTGCCCTTTTTTGTCCATAAACTCCTGCGAGCCGTCGGGCTCAGTAGAATTGCCGTAGCGGCGCCGGCCGAGAAACCATAGAATGGTCGCCGCAGGAGCCCAGGCGGCCAATCAGGCTTCATCGCGAAGCTTGATCACCGTGTCGATCATGCTGGCGACCATCATGCAGGCGATCGACACCACCATCGCCAATGTGGCTCTGCCAAGCATGCAGGGAGGGATGTCAGCGACCCAGGACCAGATCTCCTGGGTCTTGACCTCGTATATCGTTGCCGCGGCAATAATGACTCCGGTTACCGGGGTACTGGCAGCCAGGTTGGGCAGAAAAAGAGTCTTTCTTACCTCGGTGGTGGGGTTCACCGTGGCCTCGATGCTCTGCGGTGCCTCCACCTCGCTCACCGAAATTGTCTTGTTCCGTCTATTGCAGGGGGTCTTCGGGGCGGGGCTTGTACCCCTTTCCCAGGCGGTGCTTCTGGATACCTATCCTCGCGAGAAACATGGTTCAGCCATGGCCATCTGGGGCCTCGGAGTCATGGTCGGGCCAATCATTGGCCCAAGCCTGGGCGGCTATCTGACGGAATATTATAACTGGCGCTGGGTCTTCTATATCAACCTGCCCATTGGCATTATTGCCTTTGCCGGGATCATGGCCTCCGTGCCCGAGAGCAAGCGCAGCAGTGAGGGTGGCTTCGACTATTTTGGCTTTATCCTCCTCAGCTGCGCCATTGGCGCATTGCAGTTGATGCTTGATCGGGGGCAGTCACTCGATTGGTTTTCCAGCCTGGAGATTGTCATTGAGAGCGTGGTCGTCCTGCTTTGTCTCTATATGTTCCTGGTCCATACCTTTAGTGCCGAGCATCCGTTTATCCAACCGGCCATGTTTGCCGATCGCAATTTTATCGTCGGCCTGATCTATATTTTTATAATCGGCACAACTCTGTACGCGACCCTGGCTCTCCTGCCGCCTTTTATGCAGCAGATGATGGGGTTTCCGGTAGTGACCACGGGGTATGCCCTGGCGCCGCGAGGAATGGGGACGATGGTGGCGATGATGCTGGTGGGCAGACTGATCGGCCGGGTGGATATCCGTCTGCTTATTTTAACCGGCCTGTGCCTGACCGTCCTGTCTCTGTTCATCATGGGTGGATTTACCACCGAGGTCTCTATTGCCACCATTGTCTGGACCGGAGTCATTCAGGGACTTGGCTTTGGCTTTGTCTTTGTACCGCTCAGCACCAGCACCTTTGCCACCCTGCCCGCCCATTTTCGCAATGAAGGGACCTCGATGTACAGCCTGATGCGCAATATCGGCAGCAGTATCGGGATTTCCATGGTGGTCACCCTGCTTGCCCGCAGTACCCAGGTGAATCACGCCTCCCTGGCGGAAGTGATGCAGCCGTTTCGTCCAGCTCTCGCCCCGGAAAATCTGCCGAAAATCTGGGATTGGACGACAACCGCCGGAACCGTCGCCTTAAATGGCGAAGTGACACGGCAGGCCCTGACGATTGCCTATCTCAATGATTTCCGGTTGATCATGTGGATCACTATCGCCTCCATCCCTTTACTCCTGATCCTGCGGCGTAAGGCGCGTTGAGCGTTTTTACGGCACCATCAATTTTTACGATATCTTGTTGGTGGGGTCGCCTTCATCGATCATGTCCTGCATAACCTTTTTTTCGTGGCTCCCCGGGATAATGCCGAAAATGACAGCTTCCAAGACGACGCTGTTATCTGCATTGGTAAACACCGCCTTCGCCTCAGCACGGCCTCTTTCGTTTAGGGCCGTGATTGTCATGGTGCACTGAATAGTTTCGTCGATATATACCGGCTTCTTAAAGGTGAAATTCATCCCGGAGGCCAGCCAGCCGATCTGGCCGCCGATTTCAGTAATCAGGCCGGCGACGAGAAGGCCATGACAAATCGGGCCATCGAGGTTTTTCGTTGTGGTGAATCGCTTATCAAAATGAATGGGATTATAGTCGCGGGAGATGTCGGCAAATTGGCTGACATCTTGTTCGGTAAAGGTACGTGATACCGTAAAAGTATCGCCTGTCGCCAAGCCGGCGATTGCTTTGTTACGAAGGTGAGACATCCTGCGAGTACCTCTTCAAAAATTAACAGGCCATAAACCCTTGCGGGACATGGCCTGAATGCCGAAAAAAACGGTATCAGACCGCCGTATCGGTTAACCAGAAATCATGCAGGTTACAGAAACTGGTCGCGCAGATCCTGCCTTTGTAACCGGCGGGCAGGTCATAGGTTGACTCCGGTTTGTCGTCGGCGGTGAAGGTCATGGCTCCGACAAAAGTGCCATCTTCAAGAACCAGGGTATGTCTGACGATGAAATGGCCTTCAGACATTGGATGGTTGGTGAACAGGGTCACTTTTTCTCCGGCGACGGTCACCTGAGGGGCGTGGATGCCTTCTTTTCCTGCCCACTTGCCGGGAGAATCCTTGGTAAAAATGATGTTCTTGTACTCGGCAGAGCTGGTCGCCAAGGCAAGGGGAGCAGAAGTGAAAGCCATGACGGATACTGCAGCTGCAGTTGTCTTGAGAAAATCGCGTCGGTCATACATAAACATTCCTCCTGTTGAATGGGTGATAAGACTTGACAGCGATGAGCTGTCTTTGGACAAGTTTTTCCGGTGTGGAAATTGTAACCACATTTAACCTGCTGGACAATTCTAAGATGATAGGAATCCTGTCCCCTTAATACAAGAGATGCATGGAGAAATTCTGTGTTACGCTGCACGTGTTACGGTCAAAAAATCTTTGAGGAACTGAGCAATATCGTCTGCCAGAAGCCTTGCTTCCTCTCGGTCAAAAATGATCGCCTGCTCGGCGTATCGGTGGCAGTGGCGGCAGTCCTCGCAAAACTTTTCCGCACAGCGTATCTTTTGAAAGCCGGCCAGAAAATCGGTTAAAGCTGCATTGTCGATACAAATAGCAAAGTTCAGCAGGCGCCGCCGCAATTTCAGCATGCGCGACATAAGATGTCGTTCTTCTTTAGTATAATGGCGCATCCGCTGTCGTGTCTGCTCTTCTATGTCATGATGGAAGCCATCCGCGTCACCGAGCATTTCCAGGGAGAGGATGTCCATCAGGTTGCCGTCATACCGGCGGGCGGCATAGGCGTTGGCAGCGCGCAGCAACCATGGGGTCGATCGCGAGCGATCAATGATCTTGAATTCGTCAAAACCCATCGCCTCGTAAATATGCAGATCCTCCGGACGAATCCACCGGCTCATCAAGAAGAGCTCAGGATGCATCAAGCGCCGGCGGGTGCATTGCCAGAGATAAAAATCGAGAAAAGATTGCGGTTGCCGGTTGTTTTGCGCGAGTTGTGAAGCGTGGCCGACGCTACCAGCATGTTCTGCCAGATAATGGCAATTATAGATGCAACAAACATTGACGAACAGTTGCATATCGCAGGAGAGTTTCGCTCGGATTTTTGGCAACATTTTGAAATCACGATTAAACTCACTGTAGGGCAGGATCAATGGATCGATGCCGAGTGCTTCCTGATACTGCAGTCTCGGCAGATTAGTCGGCCAGCTTAAGACGCTGCCCCGAATTGGCAGGCTGGGGAAGTTTTGGCGCACCAGAGCAATGACTGCCAGGTTGGCGATGGATACGCTGTCAACGTCCATATCGACCAGTCGCCCGATAAAATTGACAATTTGTTCTTTTCCCTCCCGGGTTTGCTCGAGATTGCCCAGGCACGGCGCGTTAATGAGGTAGCAAAATGACAGGCCGCGTGTCTGGGCAGCATGGATATGCGCCTGCGCCGAATCCCAGTCGACGCTCGGCACAACCATCCCGGCCCGTCCGCCGCCTATGAGATCAAACGGCAGTTTGGCATATATCGAAGTTACCTCCGGGATGTCGGACAGCCCCTCCAGCAGTTCCATATCCCAATTCGAAGCGACGCTCAGTTTCATGCAATTCCCTATGGGTCTGTCTGTTGCAGATATTTGCCAGGCGACATTTTGCAGTAGCTATCTATTGCGTTTTCGATATCTAACATACCAAGTTGACATGGAATCGGGAACTTTTTATTTGTTGGTCAAAGCTGCGGAATCGTCTCCTTTTAGATGGCCGTGGAGAACAAACTGGAAAGGCGTTGCCGCCAGGGTAAGCGTGAAATCTGCAAAAATTTGTACCTGATCCATTTGCTCGCGGACTTCATCCAGGGTAAAAGCTGCATGAAGAGAAAGCAGCATATCCCGATACAGCATCGGCGGGGCATCGGGGACATATCGATTGACCATACACTCTGCTTCCTGGTGATGTGCGGGGCGAAGTAAATCGACAATCAGCACTGTCGCGCCGGGCCGCCCGTAGGCACGGAGAGCCTGCCACAGGACCATCGGGTCGGCAAGGTGGTGGAGAAAGCTGTTGGAAATGATGATATCATACCTTTTCTGCGGGAGCGGCAAGGTATCCGGGAGAATACCCTGGAAAAGCTGAATCTGTTGTTCCAGCCCTTCACGAATAATAGCTTTATGACCTAAGGCCAGCATATCCGGGGATCCATCCACCCCGTGTATCCGGCAGTCAGGAAAAAAGCCGGCCAGGCGCAGGGGGATGCTGGCTGGACCACAGCCCAGATCAAGGATAGTGGTTTTTGGCTGAAGGTTGCGAAAATATTTTCGAAAACACTGGATAAATAACCAACCGGCATTATCCAGAGCATGTCCGGCATAGGCGACGGCCTGCTCAGGGTCGTTCATCAGTTCCGGTTCAAGAGTACGCTGCATGTTATTTTCTCGGAAGAGGTGGCCTTCGTTGGCCAATATTTTCTTTTGAAATTACCTGAAACTGTGTAGTATCGAGTCCGCATTGAAACAATTCTGCAGCAACGAAGCAAGCAAAGAGTTTTTACGACGGTATCAATGAAGTAGGATAAAGCAAGAATCAAGCAAAGCATACGTGATGACCAGAAACGATTTTAAAAATAAAATTTTAACAATCCTGACCGAAGACTTTGAATTTGACCAGCCCGGGCTCACGGATAATCTCCGCGACGACCATGGTTTTGACAGTATTGACGCTATTGAACTCCTGGGGAAAATTGAAATCATCCTTGGTTTTTCCCTCACCCGGGAAGAAAAAGAGCAGGCCATGACCATCAGAACTATTAACGATATCCTCGATTATATTGAAAAAATAGAAAAAGATCGAAACCTGCAAGAATCAAGCTGATCCCGCATCCCATGAAACGACGTGTTGTTATAACTGCCTGCTCCGCCATCACCCCCATAGGCTACGCCAAAAACGATATCATAGAAAGTCTGCGATCCGGCACCTCCGGCGTAAAACCACTGCGAGATGATGGGCTGTTGACCAAACATGTGCATTCCCGAGTCTTCGGCACTGTTGATTATCCCATTGACTATGGTTTTCCCCGGCAATATCGCAAAACCATGGGGCCGGTCGCCTTTTACGCCTGCCAGGTGGCAAAAGATGTTCTGGCACATTCGGGACTGAGCGAGGACTTTATCACCTCCGGTCGTCTGGGTGTTGCCTTTGGTTCGACCCACGGCAGCCCGACCGTGCAGCGGGAAATCTATAAAACGTTCTTTAACGATCTGGAGTCAAAATTCTCCTCCATCGGCGCCGTCGATTATCTTCGTTCCATGGTCCATACCACGGCGGTGAACATTACCAGGATGTTCGGCATCACCGGGCGGATTATTGCCTCCTCAACCGCCTGCACCACAAGTAGCCAGTCGATCGGTTATGGCTATGAATCGATTAAGTTCGGCATGCAGGATGCAATGATCTGTGGCGGAGCGGATGAGTACGATACCACTACGGTGGCGGTGTTTGATAACCTGCTAGCCTGTTCGGTCAATTATAATGCCACGCCGCACTGCACGCCCCGGCCTTTTGATGTCAAGCGTGACGGATTGGTGGTCGGTGAGGGCGGTGGTGCTGTCCTGCTCGAAGAGTATGAAGCGGCAAAAAAACGCGGCGCGGCGATTTTGGGGGAGGTGATTGGCTTTGCCTGCAATAATAACGGCGGTGATCTTATTCTGCCCAATCTCGATGGTATCACCGCCACCTTGCGTCTGGCTCTTACTGATGCGGGGATAACAGCTGCCGATGTCGATTTTGTCAGCGCCCATGCCACAGCCACAAAAATGGGCGATGTGATCGAGGCCCAGGCTATCGCGGCGGTTTACGGGGATCGACCGCTGGTTACCGGCCTTAAAAGTTATATGGGTCATACCATGGGGACCTGCGGCGTGATCGAAACGATTTTAACCCTCTATATGATGGAGCAAGGCTTTATCGCCCCGACGCTCAATTTGGAAAATGTCGATGAGCGCTGCAATATGCTGCGCCACACCCGGGAGATGATCGACAGGGAAACGAAAATTGCGGCCATCCAGAATTTTGCCTTTGGCGGCGTGAATACCTGTCTGCTGATAAAAAATGCAAGCTACAAAGATTCGTAAGAGTATCGCCGGGCAGTGGATGGATCGATGCATTGACTGCGGCGCAACCCTTATCTGCTGGGCCTGGTTTATCTTTGGCTACTTCCTGTTTTTTTCCTGGCGTTATCTATTAGCGGTTCGCATCGCAGACGACCAGCAGGCCCGGTTTCAAGAATTAACGAACCAATTTTATCGGATTTTCTTTAAGATTCTGAGGATAACCGCGCCCCGGCACAAAATTGAGATTGACGATGAAGTGGCGGCCATCAGATCGGCAGTCATTGTCTGCAACCATCTGTCCTATTTAGATCCTCTGTTGATGATTGCTCTTTATAGAAAACATAAAACAATTGTCAAAGCTCGTTTTCTCAGCCTGCCGATCTTTGGCTGGATAATCAAAAAATCCGGTTACCTGCCTGATGCCGGCGAAGGCCGTTACACTTCGATGATGCTTGCCCAAATGGAGACGATGCCAAAATTTCTGGCGTCCGGGGGCAATCTTTTTGTCTTCCCGGAAGGAACCAGAAGTCGGGATGGAAAATTAGGAGCTTTGAATAATGGCGCCTTCAAGATCGCCCGGTTGTGTCGGGCGCCCATCTATGTCCTGCATATTGCCAATACCGATACATTGTTCTCGCCAGGGAAATTTTTGTTCAATACCCGGATGAATAATACCATCAGGGTGAAGGTTATCGATCATATTGCCCCGGACGTGGCAAGCGAGCGTCCATCAACAATGTACCTTAAGCAACGGGTGCACCAGGCTTTTGACGAGATACCGGTATGAAAGTCGTTTTGATCTCCATGCCTGATGTGGTGCCGATTCTTATTCACGAGGCGGCAGTGCATCTGCCCAACCATGGCATAGCCAGCATTGGCGGTAATATCGATACCGATCATCAGGTCTTTCTCATTGATCTGGTCCGCAAACGACGCTCGATCAAAAAATATCTCGCTAGAGTTTTACCGGCAATTGATCCTGATCTGGTCGGTCTTTCCGCCATGGCCTGGCAATATGATACTTGTACCAGAATTGCCCATTTAATCAAACAGTTGCTGCCCAGGGTCAAGATCGTTATCGGCGGCTATCATGCCACTTTAATGTATGAAGAAATTGTTGCCGCTCCTGGGCCTAAATGGATCGATTTTATTATTCGCGGGGAAGGCGAAGAGTCCTGCCGGCGCCTGGTCAACGCCCTGGCGGGCAATGACCGGCTGGCTGAGATCAGCTCGTTGTCGTATAAAAAAGATGGCGTTTTTGTGCATAATCCCCAGGGCGACAACCTCGATCTCAGTACCCTGAAACTGCCGATCAGGGACCAGCGAAGACTCACCCGTGGCTACCATATGGTGACCTCGCGCATTGAACTCCTGGAGACCTCGCGCGGCTGCACCCGCTCCTGCAATTTTTGTTCAATGCAGCATATGTATGGCCGGACCTTCAGGACCTTTCCGATCGACAGGGTGCTTGGCGATATTGACGATATCTATTATAAACGAAAAACCAGATCGATCTTCATCACCGATGATAATATGGTTCTTAACCCGGGCCGGGTCATTGAATTATGTGAGGCCATTATCACCAGGCAGTACCAGGGTCTGAAAATATTTGTCCAGGCTGACTGTGTGACCATGGCCAAAAATGAGGAAATGGTCAAAAAGATGGCTCTGGCAGGATTCAGTTCTGTTTTTCTTGGCATTGAGAACGGCTCGACCAAAAATTTGCGCGCCGCCGGCAAGGGCGACATTGTTGCCCATTCGCGCAAAGCCATAGAAAATTGCCATAAATACGGTATGATGGTTATCGGTGGGCTTATTTTTGGATTTCCGGAAGACGATGAAGACTCGATCAGGGAAAATTACGAATTTTTTAAGTCCATCAATGCCGACGCCGCCTATTGCCAGGTGCTGACCCCGTATCCGAAAACCGCGATTCGTCGGCAACTTCAGGAAGATAATCTCATAACAAATGAGGATGATTATAAAAAATATAACGGTCTGTGGGCCAATGTACGAACCAATCATCTGAGTACGGAACAGCTGCAATATCAATTCTGGTACCAGCGGCAGGTGGTCCTGGGCTGGTGGGATCCGCCGGTTGAGGTTAAACGGCAGGGCTGGCTGTGGATATCTATCTGGCGGTTTGTCTTTAAACCTTTTTTGAAAATGTATTATAAGCGAGTCCTGCACAGAGAGGGCTGGGCGGGGCGGTACGACAAAGAGGTCCGGCGGTGGGAGAATATGAACAGATTTGCCGATATTGAGCGGAATAATAAATCTCTTTAATACAGAGGCTGAGCCGGATGCAGATATATAATCTCGATTTCACCGAAGAACAAATCCGCGAGGCAGTCGCGACGGACAGACTGTTGTCCATGGAAATTGAATTCAGCCGGGTGTGTAATTTTCATTGTTCGTACTGTTATGTCGATGAAAAGAGTGATTGTGCAAGCGAGCTCTCCCGGGTTGAAATCAAAGATGTCATCCTGCAGGCTAAAGAGCTCGGGGCCGGGAAAATAATCATCCTCGGCGGGGAGCCTTCCATTTATCCACATCTCGTGGAAATGATCGGTTTTTTATCTGATAATGGTCTTGCCGTCGAGATGTTTACCAACGGCTCGGGGATAGATAAAAAGCTGGCCGCAGTGCTGGCAGCCCATAAGGTGCGGATCGCCTTGAAGATGAATTCGCAGGACGAATATATCCAGGACGCTCTGGCCGGAAAAAAGGGCGCCTTTGCCATAATCAAAGAGGCCCTGGCCGCGCTGAAAGAGGCCGGTTATCCGTCCAAAGAGCTCTTTTTGGCGATAAGCACCATTATCTGCAGGCAGAATATTGAAGAATTACCTGCCATGTGGCAATGGCTGCGCCGGGAAAATATTGAACCGTATTTTGAAGTGATCACGCCGCAGGCGAATGCTTTTAACAACAGCTGGTTGGGCGTTGCCCCCTGGGAATTAAAAGAGCTTTTTGAGCAGCTTTCGGCAATCGATGAGAGAAAATTTAATCGCAACTGGGAGCCGCAACCACCGCTGGCCGGCAACAAGTGTATGCGCCATCAGGTGTCCTGCGTGGTGACGGCGACCGGGGATGTTATGCCTTGTGTCGGGGTGACCATTGCTCTTGATAATATTCGCCGCAATAAACTCGCTGCTATCCTGAAAAACAGCGAAGTGGTCAGGAATCTGAAAAATTACCGTGAAACGATCAAAGGGGAATGCAGGAGTTGTGACAAGGCGGCCGAGTGTTATGGTTGCCGGGGGGCCGCTTATCAGCTTACCGGTGATTATCTCGCTGCCGATCCTACCTGCTGGCGCAATTCGGGCGACAAAAATATACCTTCTTCCCCTGCAAAAATAACCAGATAATTATGCTCAAACGGACAACTTTTCTTTTGTTGATAGCGATTTGTGTCATAGCTTCCAGTGCACATTTGGCATGCAGCGAAAGTAATCCTCCCGCCACCCAAAAGATGTCCTCCGGCCAGGCCATTGTCCTTGGCATAGTGGAAGGATTGACGGAATATCTACCGGTAAGCTCCACCGGCCACCTGCTGCTGGCTGAACGGATCATGGGCATTGGCGAAGATCAGAGCCTATCGGCAAGCGAACAGGCTCGTGATAAAGAGGCTGCCGATGCCTATACCATATGTATCCAGGCGGGTGCGATTATTGCTGTCTTGGGCCTTTATTTTCGCCGGGTTCTGCAGATGCTGCAAGGGCTGCTTGGTCGCAACCCGCAGGGCCTTTCTTTATTTATTAATGTGGTGGTGGGGTTTTTGCCGGCAGCGGTTCTCGGCCTGCTGTTTAATAAAATCATCAAGACCTATCTTTTTGGCCCATGGCCGGTGGTGATTGCCTGGCTGGTGGGAGGCCTGGCCATCCTTGCGGTTAGCAGCAACAGACAGAAAACCAATCATCGACCACCAACTGTCGGTACCCTTGAGGGGTTGCAGTGGAAAATGGCTCTCGTTATCGGTTTCGCCCAATGTATCGCCATGTGGCCGGGGGTGAGCCGCAGCCTGGTAACTATAGTCGGCGGCGTTCTGGTAGGTCTGAGTCTGCCTGCTGCCGTCGAATACAGTTTTCTGCTTGGAGTTGTCACTCTGGGCGCTGCCACAGCCTATGACGGTCTTAAACATGGGCAGGTTATGCTGCAGACCTTTGATGCGCAATCCCTTGTTATCGGCTTGTTCTTCGCCTTTATTGCCGCGGTAATTTCAGTGAAATGGATGGTTGCCTATCTGAACCGCCACGGGTTGGCTATCTTTGGCTATTACCGGGTGGCGCTGGCACTTATTACTGCAGTTTTGCTGATGACCAATACTATATAAAATAGCTGCTATTTATTCGTCAACTGCGCTTGAGATTTGGCAATTTCTACCAATGTTTCCAACCGAACCAGCCTGCGGTCATGGTCGCGGAGCTCTTGGGAAATTTCGGTGAGGACTTTGCCGGTACGTTCTACCTTATCGGTTAAGAGCAGCACTTCTTTCATTGCCGAAATGACATCTTTTACGGTACTCATGCCGCTTTTCTTATTTCGGCCAGAGTTTTTTCGGCATCCGCTAAGCCTTGTTCTAAAGAAGTTTTCGCCCTGGTGGTTGCTTTAACTACTTCCGCTACCAGCAGAGACAACAATTCCTCGTCTTTGTTGTCGGCGGGTTTTTGTCGGCAACGCTCTCGAATGAGGTGCGATAAGCTGACTCCTTCCTTTTTCGCTTCGCTGGTCAAAAATGCTTTGAAGTCAGGGGTTCCTAGGATGGTGATTCTTTCTGTTTTAACTGACATGGTTGTCCCTCCATTGTTTAGTTTAACATTATAATGATAATTATAATGATTGTGACCTTGATTGCAATAAAATAGCGATTGCGGGAAGTCAAAAGAACTGAGACTCCTTTTACGCCGGAAGAAGTGTAAAGAACTTGCGATAATTATTAGGAAAGGATAGTTTTTCAAGCACTCGGCTTCGGCTTTGGGCATGGAGTAAATTATGGTGGCAAGCGAACACGGCTCCCTCTTTTTCCGTGTCTTATTGTCCGAATTTCCTATCAACTACAGTTTATTAACTACAGTACAAGGAGGTCCTGATGCGTATCCGAACTAGTTTTATGGCCTTAGCCGTCGGTCTTGCTTTGTCTTCCAGCCCGGCAGTTGCCAAAACAACCGTGAACATCGCCATAGTTGTTAACCCAACCTTTGTGCATACTCAAGCAGCCAACTGGTTTAAGGAAGAAGTGGAAAAGAAGTTGCCGGGCAAGTATGACATAATCGTTCATCATTCCGGCGCGCTGGGCAGCGAGACCCAGGTGTTACAACAGATTCAGCTTGGCACTACGCAGATGTCGGTTTGCACCACGGGGCCGATCGAGGCTTTTGTCCCGGAGATGAAAGCCCTGGAAATGCCCTTTCTGTTCCCATCCTATCAGGCGGCCGATACTGTCCTCGATGGTCCTATCGGTCAGGATCTGGCCAGTCGTCTTGATAAACAGGGCTTTACTGTCCTGCATTTTCTTGACAATGGCTTCCGCAACGTGACCAACTCCAAAAAACCGATCAAAACTCCCCAGGATCTGGCCGGCATGAAAATCAGGACCATGGAGGCTCCTACCCATCTGGCGATATGGCGCGCCCTCGGTGCCAATCCTACCCCGATGGCCTGGCCTATTTTCACTGCCCTGCAGCAGGGAGTCATTGACGGTCAGGAGAATCCGATTGCCGTTATTTATGCTGCCAAACTGATCGAAGCCGGGCAGAAATATCTGACTCTTTCCCGTCATGTGTACTCAGCGCTGGTGTTTATCGGCAATAAAACGTTTATGGATGGTCTGCCTGAGGCAGATCGCCAGGTTTTTCTCGATGCCGCTCGCAATGCCGCCTTGCAGGGACGTTCGTTCATTCGTGATAACGAAGCCAGGCAGCTGGAGGAACTGCGGGTCGCCGGTATGGAGATTGAGGAACATCCGGATATGGATGCTTTCCAAAAAGCAACAGAGCCGGTTATTGCAGGTTTAAAGGGGGATTCGAAGACAATTGTCGAACAGATACAACAGGCAGTGAAGTGAACAAAGCAGAAGTAACGGATTCAGCAACCGCTGATCTGAGTGCAATTGAAAGGATCAGCGGTTGGGTCAACAAGCTGGTGGAGCGTCTTCTTATTGTTACCGGTGCTGCTATTTGTCTGATTCTTTTTGGCCAGGTTATCTGGCGTTATCTCGGTTCGTCGCTCGGCTGGTCGGAGGAGGTGAGTCGCCATCTGCTGGTGACCATAACTTTTCTTGGCAGTACCGCAGCGTATAAGCGTGCCGATTTCATCGGTTTGCGAGGAATAGGCCAGTGGTTTGGGCCGAACTGTGAACGAGTCATCCTCGTGGTTTTGCAATTGCTGACTTTTGTCTGTTTTGCCGCGCTTTCCTGCTTTGGAGTGATGTATACCTTGCAGGCCTGGCACCATAGCACCGCGTCTCTGCAGATTCCAATGGCTGTTCCCTTTGCCGTTATTCCGCTGGCCACCGCAATTCTGGTGCTGCACGTAGCGGCTGATATTATAAGGACGGTACGAGGCAGTAAATCATGATCGTCGTCCTGTTATTTTTCCTGCTCTTTCTGCTCATTGCGTTGGGAATGCCGATTGCGCTGTCTATCGGCATTCCAGCTATTGGCTTGATACTCACGCCCGGAGTGTTTCCGGCAACGGTCCCTTTTGCAGCTCTTGGTCAAACTATTATTCAATTGCTGTTTGCCGGAGTAGATTCGTTTGATCTGCTGGCGGTACCTCTGTTCATGTTGGCCGGGGCGATCATGGAACGAGGCGGGATTTCTCGGCAAATTATCGATTTCTCCGACAGCCTGGTGGGGTGGATGCCGGGCGGACTGGCCTGTGCGAGTATTGTCGCCTCGATGTTCTTTGCCGGAATTTCCGGCTCGGCTGCGGCCGATACTGCAGCTATCGGTGCAGTGGTTATTCCCGCGATGGTTCGCCAGGGGTATCCTCCAGCCTTTGCCGCAGCAGTGGTGGCGGCCGGGGGAGCACTTGGCGTTATCATTCCGCCCTCGATTCCGATGGTCATTTTCGGTTTTCTGACCAATGTATCGATTGCGAAACTATTCATGGGCGGCATGATAGTCGGCATCTTTTTAGGCGTGGTGCTGATGCTTATCGCGGCCGGTATATCCTGGCGAATGGGGTATGGCAGTCGGAGAAGTTTCTGCCTGGACGGGGTAAGGCAGACATTTCGCCGCGCTTTTTGGGCGCTCTGGGCCCCGGTAATTGTCCTTGGTGGTATCTTGACGGGAATTGTGACTGTCACCGAGGCGGCGGCACTCGCGGTCTTTTATGCCCTTTTTGTCAGTCTGGCGATTAATCGTGAGCTCAAATGGGCTGATTTGCCCAGCCAGATTCTACGTTCGCAGATCACTGCGGCGACCATCCTGCTGATCATTGCTATGGCCAAGGTATTTACCTGGCTGGTGGCGATGAAGCAGACCAGCCAACTGCTCGGTGCGGTGATGATGAACCTCGGGCTGCCCCCCTGGGGATTACTGCTGCTGGTGATGGCTGGTTTGATGATCATCGGCTGTGTCATGGAGACCACGGCGGCTTTAATCCTTCTTGTTCCGGTGTTGATTGCCCTCACTCCGCAACTGGGCGTCGATCCGACCCAATTCGGCGTACTGATTGTCACTAATCTGGCCATCGGCATGCTGACGCCGCCGATTGGAATTTGTCTTTTTGTCAGCTGCGGCATTTCCGGTGCGACTCTCGGTGAGACGTCAAAAGCTGCGCTGCCTTTTGTTCTGGCCGCTTTTGTTGTCCTGGTGCTGACCAGTCTCTGGCCGCCTCTTACTCTTTGGCTGCCCTCTATCGTCTATCCTTGACCATCGTAAATCTAGGGTTTTGCGAAGTTGTCACTCATATATCGCCTGTACTTGATAGGCACGTACTTCTTTGGGCAGCCGATGTTGAAGTGCATCCTCGGTCATTGCCGGAAACATTATAATGATATGCTTCAAAGCCAGATCTGACTACGAGACCCCGAGAGCCTGTGTTCACGACATGGGACCCGGCATCATCAAGGCGATGGCGGAGGTCTTTCCCGACACAAGAGTCCTTATCTGCCATTTTCATTTTCTGCGCGACATCGGCAAGGACTTCCTCGATCCGGCGCTTACGGGGAACTCAGAAAGCGCCTTCGCAGCCACGCTATGACCTCACGAATACACGCCCTGGTACGTACTCTGCGCAGCCGTATTGCCTATGGCGAAGATGCGCCGGCGCTTATGGCCGAGACTATCAAAACCGCCGCTGCCTCCCAGAACACTGAGCTCATGCCCCTTGCCGCTTCAGCCTATTCCCTGGCCCTTTGGGCTCTTCAGGGCAAGCACTGTGGGGACGGCTACGGCTTTCCTTTCGATCGCCCGCTTCTCGTGTTCGCAGAGCGCTTGACCCTGCTGAGCGCCTTTTTTCGAACAGGTGGCTCAATTATTAACCAGGCACCTGGAGCAGAGCAAATCCAACTGAATATTGTGGTCATAGTCTATTACATTGCAGTATTACAGGGTTTTCCGGTTTTCAGGATATAAATAAACGGATTACCGGAATATGTTTCAGATACATTTAAATTGTTATCATCTGCAGTTTTTCGATATACGCATTTTTCTCGGTTTTTTGCCGGAACTCATTGGAAATTCAAATTTGCCCGTTTTCGCATGAAAAAAGTAATGCCTTGACATTGATGCTCGATTCACCTAAAAAATATGGCATTCTTTTTTGCAGGGGTGGCTTTACGGCCTGAGAAGATACCCGTTGAACCTGATCTGGATGACACCAGCGGAGGGAATTGCAGAAATGTCGTGCCGTCTTTCATTTCTTCGACCTGTCCGCGCATCCATTCTTCCTGCTCTTTAAGCGAAAGCTTTCATTCCAATTGGTCGAGTCATGCTATGTCGAATCTTGCCCTGAAGGCTGCGGAAAATCTGCAGCGTATTCGCGAAACCAAACCGCTTATCCACAATATCACCAACTTCGTGGTGATGAATTATACCGCCAATGTCCTGCTGGCGATGGGGGCGTCGCCGGTTATGGCCCACGCGGCAAACGAAGTGGAGGATATGGTCGCTTTTGCCGCTTCCCTGGTGCTTAATATCGGCACTTTGACCGATGACTGGGTTGCCTCGATGATCCTGGCTGGCCAAAAGGCGACTGCCTTGCGTACGCCGATAATACTTGATCCGGTGGGGGCCGGCGCTACCCCATTGCGGACCACTGCTGCTCAAGCTATCATCGACCAGACCGCTGTCAGCGTTATTCGCGGCAATGCCTCGGAGATTTTGTCGCTTGGCAGCCAGGAGTCGACAACCAAAGGCGTCGATGCGACAAGTTCGGTGCAGGATGCCGCTCACGCGGCTTTGCTTCTAGCCAAAGAATTAAAGACCATTCTGGCGATTACCGGGCCGATTGATCTGGTTACTGATGGTCGCCGGGTTCTCTCTGTTGCCAATGGCCATCCGCTTATGCCGTATGTTACCGGGACCGGCTGTTCGGCTACTGCGGTAATTGGTGCTTTTACCGCGGTGGACAGCGACTGTCTGCGGGCCGCGGCGACGGGTCTGGCATTCTTTGGTCTGGCGGGCGAGATTGCTGGAAAAACGGCCACTGGACCCGGCTCGTTTATGATCCATCTCATCGATGCCCTCTACACCATGACCCCGGAACAGCTGGTGCAGGGATGTCGCATTTATGAAGACTGATTCTGCCGCGACAAAAATCGATTATTCGCTCTATTTAGTCACCGACAGAAACCTGTCCCGGGGACGTTCCACTTTGGAAATTGTCAGGGCCGCGGTGCTCGGGGGCGTTACCTGCGTGCAATTGCGCGAAAAAAACTGTTCCACCCGTGAGTTAATCGAGGAGGCGCGCTGCCTCCAGCCGTTCCTGCAGCACCAGCGCATTCCGCTGATTATCAACGACCGACTCGATGTGGCCCTGGCAGTTGGTGCCGATGGGGTTCATCTTGGGCAAAGCGATATGACTCTTGCCGATGCTCGCCGTCTGGTTGGGAAAAAACTGATAATCGGCATATCCGCAGAAAATCTCGATGATGCCGTCGCCGCCGAACGGGGAGGCGCCGATTATATCGGCATAAGTCCGGTCTTTGCCACAAATACCAAAGCAGATACTGCCCCGCCCCTGGGCCTTGATGGCATTCGCCTGATTCGACGGGCGGTCAACATACCACTTGTCGGCATTGGCGGTATCAATGCGGCCAATATCCGTGATATACTGCGTGCTGGAGCAGATGGCGCGGCAGTTGTTTCGGCGATAGTTGCCGCAGCCTGCCCTGAAACAGCGGCAGCATCACTAAAAAAAGCTCTTTATGCCGGAAAAGAACTCACAGCCCACTCACATTGACAGGAATTGCATGAAGATCACAGGCAAAAAAAATTATCCCCGAGTCTTGACCATTGCCGGATCGGACAGTTGCGGCGGTGCAGGGATTCAGGCGGATTTAAAGACTATCGGTGCCAACGGCTGTTACGGCATGAGCGTTATCACCGCCCTTACCGCGCAAAATACCCTTGGCGTCAGCGGCATTCATGGTGTGCCAACTCACTTTGTGCGACAGCAGATGGAGGCTGTTTTGACCGATATCGGCACGGACGCGGTTAAAATCGGCATGCTCTTTTCACCGGAGTTGATTGCCACCGTAGCGGAACAGCTGAAAAAATTTGCGGTCACCAATATTGTGCTCGACCCGGTGATGATCGCCCAAAGTGGCGATAAACTGCTGCAAGATGCGGCCATTGACGCTCTTAAAAAATACCTGATTCCAATGGCCTCTATTATCACCCCGAACCTGCCGGAGGCTTCTGTTCTGCTAGGTCGGGAAATTACTTCCATGGATATGGTCGATGATGCGGCAAAAGAACTCTGCGGACTGGGATGTGCCAATGTCTTGATTAAAGGTGGTCATCTCACTGGGGAGGACAGCAATGACTGTCTCTACCTCGGTGACCGGGATGAGATGATTCTTCTGTTCGCCAAACGGATAGAAACCCAGAACAATCATGGCACCGGCTGCACCTTATCTTCGGCCATCGCCGCAGGCCTTGCCAAAGGGGATACCCTTATCACTGCGGTGCGCAAGGCGAAGCAATATATCACCGGGGCTCTTGCCGCCGGTGCCGCGTATAGAATCGGCAAAGGGCATGGCCCGGTCGATCATTTCTTTCAGTTTGCGCAAAAAAAACAGTGACCGGGGACTCGACACAGCAAACCGCCCTTTTTGGGCAGGCTCCGGCTATAATCTTTGAGGAGGTTTCTCTTTTTCTTGGAACGCAGGCGCTTTTTGATAAACTGTCCATGACTATTGCGGGTGGACAATGCACCTGCGTTCTCGGCCCCAGTGGCTGCGGTAAGTCGACCTTGCTGCGACTGGTGTCCGGTTCCCCCTCTTACTGTTGTCAAGGGACGATTCGGATTGAGCCGGGAACGCAAACTGCTGGAAAGATTGCCTGGATGAGCCAAAATGATTTATTGCTTCCCTGGTTGTCGCTCTTAGATAATATCCTGCTCGGCGCCAAGCTGCGTAATGAAGAATCCACAGCTCTTTACGGGCAGGCTCGGCAGCTGATGGCTCAAGCAGGGCTTGCTGGATATGAGGATGCGCTGCCGGCTACGCTTTCCGGGGGGATGCGCCAGAGAGGCGCGCTGTTGCGAACGCTTATGGAAGAACGGCCGTTGTTGTTGATGGATGAACCTTTTTCCGCCCTCGATGCCCTGACCAGAATGAAGCTCCAGGATCTTTCGGCCAGACTCACCCGGCAGGCAACGGTGCTGCTGGTGACCCATGACCCGCTGGAGGCTTTACGGTTGGGGCATACCATTGTCGTCTTGTCCGGGAAGCCGACCAAAGTGAAAAATATCATTGCCGTTGCCGGAATCCCGCCACGAAATATTGACGATCCGCTCATTCAGGCCAACCTCACCATTTTGCTCAGTCAACTGATGGATGAGAGTGACAGGTGAAAGTTCTCAGAATCATTATTCTTGGCTGTGGTCTGTTACTGCTCTGGCAGCTTATGGTTTTGGCTACCAATGCGCCGCATTATATCCTGCCGGGGCCGGTGCCGGTAGGATATGCCATCGTCAGTCACTGGCCGTCGCTAATGCACCATCTGAAGACGACCTTAACGGAAATACTTCTCGGCATTGTACTCGGTAGTTTCTTAGGCGTTACCGCGGCGCTTATTATGACTTTGTCGCCCTTGCTGAAACGCTGGTTACTGCCTGTCCTGGTCATCAGCCAGGCCATTCCCGTTTTTGCTCTTGCGCCTCTTCTCGTTCTCTGGTTTGGCTATGGCATGGCATCGAAAGTGGCCATGGCGGTGCTCATAATCTTCTTTCCGGTGACCTCCTCATTTTACTACGGCATGCAGCGAACAGAGCCCCAGTTGCTCGAGTTAGCTCGGATAATGGATGGTCGGCCGATGGCCATAATGCGCTATATTGTTATTCCTTCGGCACTGCCGGCCTTTGCCTCGGGTTTGCGGGTAGCAACTGCGGTGGCACCAATCGGTGCGGTGGTGGGAGAGTGGGTTGGCTCAAGTGCGGGACTCGGCTTTTATATGCTGCATGCTAATGCGCGAATGCAGATCGAGGGAATGTTTGCCGCGCTGGCGCTGCTTTCCGTCGTTTCACTACTTCTCTATTTTATAGTTGATTACGCCATGGAGAAGCTCATTTTTTGGGATGCTGGTTGAACGGTTACAGATCCCATATGCGATCACCTACTGCATTCCGCTGAACCATTATGAAAAAAGGGATTAAGCGATGAAAAAAATGATGATGAAAACAATGCTCACGCTGATGGTACTCTTCTGCACAATGGCCACTTCGGTTTCAGCAGCGGGAAAAGTGACCGTTTTGTTGGATTGGTTTGTCAATCCCGATCATGCCCCTTTGTTTGTCGCCCTGGAAAAAGGATATTTTGCCGACCATGGCCTGGATGTGGAAATTATAGCTCCATCCAATCCTAACGATCCGCCCAAACTGGTAGCCGCTGGAAAAGCCGATATTGCTGTTTCTTATCAGCACCAGCATCAGATGCAGGTTGATCAGGGTTTACCGCTGGTCCGGATAGCTACCTTGATTGCCACGCCGCTCAATTCATTGGTGGTCCTGGCCGATGGCCCGATTGAGTCTTTAGCCGATCTGAAAGGCAAGACAATCGGGTATTCGGTGGGTGGTTTTGAAACGATACTGCTTAAGGTCATGCTGGCAAAAGCTGGACTCGATCTCGCCGATGTCAAGCTGGTCAATGTCAATTTTTCCTTGTCACCGTCACTTCTAACCGGCCAGGCTGATGCGGTGATCGGGGCATTTAGAAATTTTGAATTGAACCAGATGGACATTGAAAAACGACCCGGCCGGGCTTTCTATGTTGAAGAAAATGGCATCCCGGCTTACGATGAATTGATTTTGGTGGCTCGTAAAGATCGCATAAATGATCCCCAATTGCGCCATTTTGTTGACGCGGTCGAAGAAGGCGTGCAATATTTAGTCAATCATCCACGCGCCAGCTGGCAACTTTTTATAAAAGGTGAGCGAAAGAACCTCGATGACGAATTGAACCAACGGGCATGGCGAGATACCTTGCCGCGTTTTGCCCTGCGGCCCGGTGCCCTGGATCAACAAAGATACCGCCGTTTTGCCGAATTTTTGCAGAAGCAGGGGACGGTGAAAAACGTTCCACCACTTGCAGACTGGGCTGTTGAACTCCGTTAGCAAAAAGCATTCACTACAAATTACTGAGACAGTCTGATTTGAGTAAGACAAGAGGGGCAGCCTATGACAGTGAAGATTACCACCCTCATTGAAAATAACCCTGGTGCAAAGCCGGCCTTGAAAAACGAGCATGGGTCGTCATTTATTATTTCGTCACCGGGTTCCCCAGAACACACCGGGATGAAGTGATCAATGAACATTTCCTGGTCGAGCGTGAAGGCGCGCTGTACCCCGATTCTTTTGCCGATGAAATATTGCTGGCGATAGATACGTAAGGAGGTCTGCTGGTACTGCTTGGCTGTTCGCATCCGGGGATGAAAAATATGCTCGATTTTACCGTGCATCTTCTTGATTGGCCTTTATACGGGGTGTTGGGTGGGACCCACCTGGTGCAGGTGAGTGAGAAAACCCTTGGCCTCTCTCTGGATTATCTCCACCAGGAGAGCCTGAAAGTGATAGGTGTCTGTCATTGTACGGGGCAACGTGCCATGGACTCCTTGCGTCTATCAAGTAAGCACTTTTTCCATAACAAAACAGGCAATATCTTGTTGGCGCCTTGAAACGCTGGTCGTAGAAGTAAAATATCAACCTTGATTGCTCGATCAGTCGTAGTCTCGAACAAAAAGAGCAATAGTGATAAAACCTTCTGCCGGTAAGCTGTTGTGTATTCCCTGCCTAAATGGTATAAACCTGCTCGTCGGCACGCTCTGCGGTCTTGTATCTGCGGTCTTGTCGCAAAGGGTCGGGCGCCATCTCTATGACTGCATGGCGATGAAGACGACAAGGTACGTACTCACTGGTTGAAAAAAAGATGGAAGAAGGTAAAATAGTCGCATCTGTGACAATTGCTGCCGATTCTCCCTGGTTTTCCGGTCACTTTCCCGATGACCCGATTCTGCCTGGTATTGCCCAATTGAAAATGGTTGCTGATCTTATTGCCGAGTCTCGCCAAGGCAGCCGGTGTATGACAGGCTTGAGCCGGGTGAAGTTTAGAAAAATCGTCAGGCCGGAAGAAGAGCTTGATATTAACGTCACGTGCGGTAAGAAAGCAGATCAATATAACTTTAAGATAACCAGCGGTAGCGATGATGTCTGTTCCGGCTGGATGTATTTTAGTCAAGACAAAAAATAACGCATATATTACGAACTCATGAGCAAAGACATTAGCCGCACTATTACCCGTATCGCTGAAATCCTGATCAACGAACTTAAGCTTGAAGATGTTACTCCCGAGACCTTTGATCCCGATCTTGATTTGATCGATGAGGTTGGCATTGATTCCATGGATATGGCAACAGTCGCGCTGTTCTTAAGAGATGAGTATCAGATTCGCATCGATGAAGACGACTATCCCAAGTTGACCACGGTTCGAATTATTGCCCGGTACATCGACGATAAACTTGACGATAAACTTTATAGTAACGAATAGATGTCAGCTCCAGTTGGCTATAAATTTTCTGATATCATCGCCGATCCGGCAATCAGGGAGCGATGGGAAAAAGTTCGGCGTTATTTTTTCCTGCGTGAATCCACCTATGATATGACCAACCGCTGTAATATCCGTTGTGAGGGATGTTACTATTTTATCGGTGACAAGCAGTTTGCCGATGAAAATAATGATCCAGCCGCCTGGCGAAATCTTTTTGAAGCGGAGAAAAAAAGGGGTATTACCTTTGTCGTGTTGGCCGGGGCCGAACCCTCGCTGGTGCCGCAACTGTGCGCGGTCTGTCATGACGTTATTCCCCTTGGAGCCATTGCGACCAACGGCCTTAAATCAATTGCGCGGGAGATAGATTACCGCATCCATATCTCGGTCTGGGGCAATGATACGAGCAGTCTGGCTATCCGCAAAGCTCCGGATATGCTGGTTCGCCAGATGGCTAATTATAGGGATGATGAGAGAGCGGTCTTTGTTTATACTTTTACCCCTTTTAATATCGATGAAGCGCGCGAGGTGACCAAGCTCCTGGCGGAAAATTCGCAGCAGATCACCTTTAATATGTTTTCCGCACCGGTTGGTTACACAGGTACGCTCTGCCATAGCCCCGAGTCGCTGCAAAAAACCCGGAAGGTCATGCACGAGTTGTTGCTTGCTTATCCCCGGACCGTGCTCTTTTCCACCTATAATATCGTTGCTCATACGGCTAATACTGGTCTGCATGACCTCTTTTCCTGCACCTATCCACGGAGGAACCCGTCGACAGATATTGGTCTCGGTCGTTCGTTTCGGCAGTATCGCACCGATCTGCAGTGGAATCGCGACGCCGCCTGCTGCGTACCGGATACCAATTGCGACGACTGCCGACATTATGCCGCGGGGAGTGCCGTGGTCACCGCCAGGATGTATCGCCATGCAACGGATCCGCTGACTTTTTCTGCCTGGCTCGACTATGTCGATACCTACCTTGCCGTCTGGGTCAGAGGATATGAAAAGGGACCCAACCTTTGTGATACCTTTGTCAATCCGCCTTTAAATATTTAGTAAGATTATGATAACTGTCAGTTCTCTACTCGATGACCAATGGTTTACGCGGTATAAAAGAATTTCCAAACTCAATATTCGCAGCTCCATTTATGACGTGACCGATCGCTGCAACCTGCGTTGCAAGGGCTGCTTCTTTTTTTCCTCCGGCGAACATGAGGTGGCATCCGAGGAAAAGGACGTGAGTAAGTGGCATAGTTTTGTCGAAAAAGAGATGGCGCGTGGTGTCAATCTGGCGATTTTGATTGGTGGCGAACCAACCCTGTGTCTGGACCGGGTGGAAGCCTTTTATAAACGCCTGCCGAGCTTTTGTGCCACCAACGGACTGATCAAGGTGCCCAGAGATCGCTTTCCGGACATGATGGTCGGGCTCTCTTTATGGGGTGATGCGGAAGATGAACTGGTGCTGCGCGGCAAAGACACTTTTAAGATATCCAGTGTCAATTATGCTGGCGATCCACACGCCTATTATCTCTATACCATCACCCCGAAACAATTAGGTAAAACTGAAAAAATCATCCGCAAGATCCAGGATGTCGGGCTGAAGGTGCATATGCAGCTGCTGTCCAATGACGAAGAAGTAGACGGCTTTTCCTGGCAGCCGGATGAGCTGATCGCGGTGCGGGCGGAAATGGACGATATGCTCGATAAATATCCGCAGACGGTAATCAGTTCCAGATACTACCATGAAATAATCACCACCGGCAAAATGCTTGGGCGGCCTTTCGGCTGGATGGAATGTCCCTCCGTCACCGAGCCCATCGACAAGAGGGAACCCCGCCCCAAACGACTGACCAATTTCATTCGCTGGTCCTCGGATCTTACCACCATGCATCGCTGCTGTACCTCGGAAACCCGCGACTGCAGGACCTGCAAGGATGGCGCGGCGCATATGAGCTGGGTCATGGTCAACAAACGGGCCCATATCAAAACGACTAAAGATCTGCAGAACTGGATAGAGGTCTACGAGATGTTTGCCAAGCTCTATCAATTTATCCCCTGGTAATTAAAAAAAAATCATGGGCGGCAAAGATGCGGTCATAGTTGGTTACGACGCGATTTCCCCCCTGGGCAGTGATCTGGCGCAGCAATGGCAGCGCGCCTTGGCCGGGGAAAGCGGGATTGGGCCGCTGAACCGCTTTGTACTTCGGGAAAATTTCCCGGTGCATATTGCTGGACAGGTGCCGGACATCGATGGTGCAGAGTACCCTTTTTTGTCGGCCCGGCACCAGGCGGCCTGGAGTTCGCCGGTTTTTAAATACTCTCTGCTCTCGGTGGCCCGGGCGCTTGAAAAAAGCCGCGTTGAGCTGACCCCGGAGGTAGCGCTTCGAACAGCCGTTACCTACAGTACGGCCATTGGCGGGCTTGATGCTGTTCTTGCTGCCGACAGAAAATTGCAGGCGGAAAACAAACTGCCTCTGCCGTATGTCAACCCGAACTCCTGCATCAATATGGTTGGCGGCAAGATTGCCATAATGACCGGAGCCCGGGGACCGATCACCTCAACTATCACCGCCTGTGCCACCGGTTTAACCTCGATGCTTATCGGCGCCATGTTTCTCGCCCAGAACCGGGCCGATGTCGCGGTTTGCGGGGCGGTCGATTTTGCCTTGGTGGAGCCGATTGTTGCCGGTTTTTATACCATGAACGGCGTCTACAATCCGTTAAAAGGCCGGGAAGACGATCCGCCGGAAACGGCCAGCAGGCCCTTTTCCGCTAATCGTCGTGGCTTTGTTATTTCCGAAGGGGCAGGGGCGGTGATCCTTGCCACCAGAGAATTTGCCGAGGCCCATGGTTTGTCGTACCAGGCTGAAATCGCCGGCTGGGGGATGACTTCCGATGCGCATCATTTTGTCGCGCCCTATTTTCCCACCATTAAAAAGTGCATGCAGGATGCCTTGACTGATGCTGGACTTGCGCCCGACGATATTGCCGTGATTAACGCCCATGCCGCGTCGACCAGGGTAGGCGATAAGGTGGAATTTGATGCCATAAAGGCCATTTTCGGCGATAGGCTGCCACCGGTCTGCGCCAATAAATCGCTTATCGGTCATGCGATGGGAGCATCGAGCGCCATTGAAAGTATCTTTGCTCTTATGGGCATGGCGGAAAATATTGTCCCGCCGACGATAAACTATAGGGCTGATCTGGAGATAGAAATCGATTGCGTTGCCGAAGGGAAACGCAGTCTTAACCAGGAATTTGTCCTGAAAAATTCTTTTGGTTTTGGTGGCTGCAATGCCTGCGCCGTTTTTAAAAAAAGCCGTTAGCTGAAATAAAAAAAATGAGGGCACCACAAAACAGAAGAGTCATGGTCGTTGGCTATGACACCGCTACTGCACTTGGCAGCAGTTTTGCCGCGACCTGGCAGGGGGCGGTCGAAGGGCGAGCAGGTTTTCGGCGATTGACCCGCTGTGAGACGCCGAGTCGGGCCAATGTGGTGGGCGAGATTCCTGATTGGCAACCGGAACAATTACCATATGTAAATCGCAAAGAGGCGTCTTTATGGAACGCCGCCTATGTCTTTCTGACTATGGAGGTCTGTCGACGGGCGCTTGTCCATGGCGGCCTGGAGATGAACGCCGAAACCGGGCCACGAACCGGCTGCCTGATCGGCTCCGCGCTGAACGGCACCGATTCGTACCGGGTGGCGATGGATAACATGGTCAATAAAGGGCCGCTGAAGGTCAGTCCCTATCTGCTGCCCAACGTCTGCGCCAATCTTCCCGCCGGAAAAGCCGGGATGCTGCTGGGCTTTACCGGGCCGATTTTTTCTCCCCAGGGGGCATGCGCCTCGGGCAATCACGCCATTGGCATCGGGGCGAGGATGATTCGTGACGGGGACTGCGATTTTGTTCTGGCCGGCGGCGTTGAAACCTGCCTGGTACCGGAAATTATTCAAGGCTTTGCCAATATGCAGGCGACTATTAAAGTTGGCCCCAATGATCGGGCCGCGATTGATCCCACCCAGGCTTCCCGGCCGTTCAGTCTGGATCGCCGGGGCTTCGTGCTGGCCGAAGGGGCCGGTGTTCTGCTGCTGGCCGCCGAAGATGCGGTACGTTCTCTCGGCCTCTGTCCCAAAGCGGAAATTGCCGGCATCGGCTGGAATTCGGATGCCAACCACTTTACCAGGCCCAACAGCACAACGATCATTCGGGCCATGCATGACGCCATCATCGATGCGGAGATTTCGCCACTTGATATTGGGGCGATCAATGCCCACGGCACTTCCACCCCCACCGGAGATGGCACTGAGGTCGAGTGTCTGCGGGCGGTATTTAGCCAAGAGGTAGAAAAAATCCCGGTGTCGGCCAATAAATCCCAGGTCGGCCATTCCCTTGGCGCATCAGCCGCCATTGAGGCGGCGCTGGCGATCGAGGCCATGCGCCAGGGAATTGTTCTGCCGACGGTCAACCATCTTGCCGATCCGGCGTTCAGCGATATCGATGTGGTGCCCAACGCGGCTCGCAAACATGCCCATGAATTTGTCCTGTCGAATTCATTTGGCTTTGGCGGCACCAACTGCTGTATTGTTTTTCGGGGGCTGTGATGAGGCCCAAGCCCTTTGTCCCCGAATTCTTAGATAATCCCTGTTATATCAGGGACAGCAACAGTGGCAAGGTTTGGCACCGCGCCGAATTGCGCACCCTCTATGTCGATACCGATCGATCGCAGGCTGTCTATCATGCCAACTACTTAAAGTACTTTGAGTTCGGCCGCGCATCACTCATGCGCGAAGCAGACTATCCGTATAAAAAGATTGAAGAAAGCGGCTATGTTTATCCGATAATCAAGACCGAACTCAACTATTATTCGCCGCTTTTCTACGATGATCTCATCTATATTCATACCCGCCCGGCGAAAATAGAGATGGTCAAGGTCCAGTTTGATTATATCATCACCAGGGCCGACAGCGGCGAAATTTCCTGTACCGGCATGACCAGGCATTGCGCGGTCAACGGCAATGGCCTCCCGGTGGAAATCGATCAGAAAACCATCAAGCTCTGGGAAGGGTTTCCCAGCTGATGGATAATGGCCGTATTCCCCTGACACTTGCCGTTCAGCCATGGTTTCACGACCATTTTATCGGCGATAAGACAGTACTGCCGGCGGTGGAGGCCATGCTTTTACTGGCCGCCCAGGTGCTTGAGCTTTATCCGGGGACAGATATTCGCCGCATGCAGGATGTCACCTTTGGCAAATTCCTGGAAATTCCTCGTGGTGTTACTTCTCTTAAGCTGCTGTTTGAAGGTGCAGTTACTGCCGATGGTCGGGTGCAGGGACAACTGCTTAGCCGTACGAGAGGCACCTTAATGAGCCGGATTAAAGAGCATTGCCGGGTCTGCTTCTCGCAGAAAATGGACGACAATCAGGACTTGTCAATACCCATACCCTTTGGGCAGGGCTTGCCAACACATGCCCGCACCGAGATAAAAGTGGATTATCTCTATCACCTTCTGGTTCCTTTTGGGCCGACGTATCGGACGCTGCAGGAGACCCTGTTTCTTGCCGAAGATGAAGCGTGGGGCAGCTTGCGCGCTGCCGATTTGCCTCTTGCACCAGGCGATGCCAGCCAAAAGCTTCTCGGGTCACCGTTTCCTCTTGACGGAGCCATGCATGCAGCCTGCGTCCTTGGGCAACAGTCAGTTGATTTTGTGCCTTTTCCGGTGGGCTTTGCCGAGCGGGTGGTTCTTCGAGCCACCCAGCCGGGTGCATCGTACATTACCCGGGTCCAGCAAACTGCGTATACTGACGATGAGCTGGTTTTTGATCTGGCTATCTGGGATAACAAGGGACAACTCTATGAAATAGTAACCGGTTTGCGAATGCGTAATGTCGCCAAGGTTTTTAAAACGGTTTAGCGGTCGGACCAGAACAGTAGTTTCTCCATAGAAATTCTGGTCAGCCAGCGCAGAAAGATAAGTGAGTAGACCGCCCCGGACAGATACATGCCCAGCAGAAAAACCAGATGCGACAAAGCGTAGGTTAGAGGGCCACCGACCGCCACGAGCCAGGGGTTGCGGGTGTGTATCGATAAGGCACCAAGGGCGGCGATGGCCGGCCAGCCCAGAACAAAACTGAAAGCGATGGCAAAGACCCCGGCCAGGACAATCGGCGTCGGTTTTTCTTTAAAGGCTGAAAGATCGGCCTGCTCGGCAATGGCCGAGCGCACATAGTCGGTGCCTGCCAGTTTTAATATATAGTTTCTGATTATACAATTCATAGAATGGCAGAATTTTTCGCTAACGGGTGAAAGGTTACCACAGCTAGAGTACACCACAAAATATTCATCCATCAACTGTAAAGAAACAAAAAAAGAGTGTGAAGAAACCACGAGTCAATCCGCCGGATAGTTGGGTGTTTTTCGATAAAATCTATTGTATTTCTCTGGAGACCCGAGCTGACAGGAGAGAGCAGGCGCGGCAGCAGTTTGCCAAGGTAGGTCTGTTGGATCGGGTGGAGTTTGTTATTGTCGCCAAACACCCGGACAATCCGGAACAGGGCATTTTTGAATCGCATCTGCATTGCCTGCAAAAAAGCATTGATGCCCAGGCAGAAACTATTCTCGTTTTTGAAGACGATGTGCTTTTCCAGAGATATAGCCCGCGCATTGTCGGTGAAGTTAGTCATACTCTACAGGTGCTACCCAACTGGAACGCGCTGTTTCTTGGCTGCATAACCAGCGGCAGCCAGAAAACCGGGCAAAAGAATCTCGTTAAAATCACCTATCGCTGCCTGGCCCATGCCTATGCCTTGAATCGCCCTTTTGCGCAGGAAATAGTCAAGCAAAAATGGTGCGATATCCCCTTTGATGAGGTTTTACGGCGTCATAACCGTGATTTTTATGCTGTATATCCGATGTGTGCCTTTCAAGGGCCGGCAAGTTCAGATAATAAAACGATGGCCATTGACCGGACGCGGCGGATATGCGGCGGGCTGCTTTTTGTCCAGAAAGTCAACGAATTTTACCAGAATCATAAACGCATTCTGCAGTTTTCGGTAATCTTTCTGCTTGCGCTGGTGGTGTTAACCCTGATGGTACGCTAAGCGCAATGTTCAATTACCGACTCCTTCTGGTTGTGTCTCTGCTGGTGTCTGCCTTAGCCGGCATAGGCCTGTTTCGTCTCGATTTCGATACGGATGTGGTCCGCTCCCTGCCCGCCGGTGATAAGGTCATTGCCGATGGTCTGGAGATTTTTGCCCACCATCCGATTCACGATCAGATAGCCATCGATGTTATGCTTGACGGTAAAAAAGATCCGGATACCCTGGTTGCCGTCGGTGCGCTGCTTGAAAAAAAACTGGTTGAAAGCGGACTATTTGCCCGAGTTGGTACTGCGGCAATGAGTGAATTGCTGCCCGATCTGGCGCTGTACGTGGCACGGAACCTGCCCCTGTTATTTTCCGAACAAGAGCTGGTACATAAGGTGGCACCTCTGCTTACTGCCGAGAAGATAGCCAGCCGGATAGAACAATTATATGCCGAGTTGAACAGTATGGAAGGCATCGGTCAGGCCGAGTTTATCGCCCTTGATCCGCTAGGCTTAAAAGACCTGGTTCTGGCCAGACTGGCTCCTTTAGCCCCTTCTTCGAGTGCTGCATTTTTCCGGGGGGCGCTGCTCTCGGCCGATGGTCGTCATCTGCTGGTCACCGCCAGGCCGCTGGCCGCAGGTACCGATACCGGTTCTGCCCGGCAGATCGCCGAACTGCTTGCGACAAGTTCTCGCAGTCTTAATGAACAATTCAGCAACCAGGGAGAACGGATAACCCTCACCCCGGTGGGCGCCTATCGGGCGGCTTTAGATAACGAGCGTATCATCCGCCACGATGTCCAGTTCGCTCTGGTATTGGCTACAGTTGGTATCGGACTCCTGTTGCTGCTGCTCTTTTCCCGCCCTCTGATCGGCCTTTTGTCATTGGTGCCGGCTCTTGCCGGGACCGGAGTCGCTCTTTTTGCCTATTCTTTGCTGCATAACTCAATCTCGATTATGGTGCTTGGTTTTGGCGGTGCGATAGTCTCTATCACCGTCGATCATGGCATTGCCTACCTACTTTTTCTCGATCGCGGCTATGCGACGAAAGGGCGCGACGCATCGTCAGAGGTACGAGCTATCGGCATAATGGCGGTGATTACCTCAATTGGGGCCTTTTTGATTCTCAGTTGCAGTGGATTTCCAATTTTCACCGAACTGGGGCAATTTACCGCCCTGGGTATCTTTTTTTCCTTTCTTTTCATCCACTCGATTTTTCCCAGGATTTTTCCCACGTTGCCGCCGGGTAGTGAGCGCGCCCTGCCTCTTCGTCGTCTGGTCAATTCTCTGTATAATAGCGGCAAGCCTGGACTGATTGCCGCGGTTATGCTGGCAATCGGCCTGCTCTTTTTTGCCAGGCCGCAATTTGCAGTAAATCTGGCCGATATGAATACGGTGACGGACGAAACTCTCGCCGCCGATTCCCTGTTTACCAAAGTGTGGGGGAGTGTCGGCGATAAGATAGTGTTGATGAACAAGGCCCAGGATAGAGATGCAATTCAGCAGCAAAACGATAAGCTGCTGGCAAAGATTGAGCTGGATATCGATAACGATCTGGTGCGGGCCGCTTTTGTGCCCTCGATGATTTTTCCCGGCCAGACCAGGAGCGCCGACAACTTGCGAGCCTGGCACAGTTTCTGGCGAGACGGCAAGAATGAGCGGGTAAGGCAAGCTCTGTCTGCAGCCGGGGCAAAGCTTGGTTTTACCACTGACGCCTTTGCGCAATTTTTTTCTCTGATGAAGCCTGGCTACGTAACGAGCAGTCAACCGATTCCGGAAAAATACTATGAACTGCTGGGTATTTCAGAAAATATCAAAGAATCCGGTCTGCTGCAGTTTGTCACCATGCTACCGGGCGACAAATATGATGGTGCCCGCGTGCAGCAGGAATATGGCCGGGATAACAGAGTTTTTGATGCGGCTTTTTTTACCGGACGGCTGGCGGATATCCTCTTTACAACGTTTACCACCATGCTGGCGATTGTCGCGATCAGCATGGTTTTGTTGCTATTCTTTTTTTATTTTGACCTTCAGCTCACCCTGATTACCGTTCTGCCGGCCGTTTTTGCCTATATCTGCACCCTGGGGACCCTGCGATTGTTGCACCATCCCCTCGATATTCCGTCACTTATGTTGTCGGTTGTCATCCTGGGCATGGGTATTGACTACGCCATCTTCTGTGTCCGGGCCCATCAGCGCTATCGGGAGGTGCACCATCCTTCTTACGCGCTGGTGCGGGTTGCCGTGTTTATGTCCGGGACGTCGACGCTTATCGGCTTTGGGGTGCTCTGTTTTGCCGAACACTCAGTGTTACGAAGCGTCGGGATGACCTCTCTGCTTGGGATTGGCTACTCGCTGCTGGGGACCTTCCTATTGCTGCCGCCGCTTCTCAATCGATATTTTGCCGGGCAGAAGCACAGAAACCGGCTTTTGATCGATGAAAATGATAGTATAACCAGGATCCGCGCTCGTTATCGGACCCTTGAGGCATACCCCAGAATGTTTGCGCGCTTTAAGCTGCAGTTTGATCCGATGTTCAAGGAGCTGCCGCGATATCTTGCGTGCCGGGCAAACGCGACGGCTATTATCGATATCGGTTGCGGCTTTGGAGTTCCGGCATGCTGGTGCTTGGAATATTTTAACCAGGCGCAGGTATACGGCATTGATCCCGATCCGGAGAGAGTACGAGTGGCCGCCGTCGCTACCGGGGAGCGGGGTCGAATTGTTGTTGGCTGGGCCCCTGAACTCCCCGCTGTTGCCCAGCCGGTTGATGTCGTGCTACTGCTTGATATGCTGCATCATCTCGACGATGCAACGGTAACCGCGCTCTTTAAAAAAAGTATTGTTGCACTCAGCAAAGAAGGTATCCTGGTAACCAGGTTTGTCATCATGCCAAGCGGTCGTCCGTCCTGGTCCTGGCGCCTCGAAGACCGACGGATAAAAATAGCTGGCCGACTAGCTTGGTACCGATCGCCAGAAAAAGTGAGCCAGTGGATGCAGGAAGCGGGTTTTACCATTAGCATAAGTGAAGTCTCAACCGGTAATCCGGAACTGGTCTGGATCGTCGGTCGGGCAGAAAAAGAGAGCGCTGGTGCCGGACAAAAAGCATAAAACATCTTTTTCCGTTGCCGAGAAAACCGGCATTGCTTCTCTGGGTGCGGCCGCTTTGCTGTTTTTCGTTCATCCTTTGCTGGCTATAGCAGTCCTGGTGGCATTTCTTTTGCTCTGTTGCTGCGCCCCTTTTTTTCCGCAATGCAGTTTTTTCCTGCCGGTCATCAGCCGGGGCCGGGTGGGTACCAGGACAATCGCTTTAACCTTTGATGATGGGCCATCGCCTGAGTCTACTCCGGTTTTGCTGAGGCTTCTGGCTCGGCATAAACTGCAGGCCACTTTTTTCGTCGTAGGCGAAAAAGCCGCCCGGTATCCTGAGTTGATCACCGAAATACTTGGCCAAGGACATACCATAGGCAATCATTCCTGGCGGCATGATAATCTATTGGTCTTGCGAGGCGTAAAAACTATAGAAAAAGATATCAATGCCACCCAAAAGACTTTACGTGCCTATGGGGTGCAACCATTGGTTTTTCGGCCTCCGGTCGGCATCATCAGTCCGCGCCTGGTCAGAGCACTCGCAGCGACAGACCTGATCACCGTAACCTTCAGTTGCCGGGCTTTTGACCGGGGGAACCGCGACATCGTCAACCTCGCCGATAAAATCCTCGCCCGTCTGCAGCCGGGGCAGATAATAATGCTGCATGACCTTGCACCTCGGCAAAGAGATTTACTCTCCTACTGGCAGAAAGAACTCGATCATCTATTCCATACTTTGACCGAGACATATGAGACAGCTGCTCTTGAGCAGGTGATAGGCCGACCGGTAATGACGATTGTCGAGTAAAACCGTAATCTTCTTGCAAATGTGTTTCTGCATGCAGTATAGATAGTTTATCAGCCATCACCTTGCATCAGCTTATCAAGCAGCTCGCCGAATAAAAAATATGATTCATCATTTTGCTCAGATCATCATGAATACAGGCCGAAGGGCACATTTTAACTTGTGTTCTCTTGTGCTGTTTGGCACTGTTTTTATCTGCCTCCTTTGCCTGCCATTTGCCGCCAAGGCCGGCGGTTTTGATACTTCAGAGGATAGTTGGGCTATTATCACCGGCTATGGCCAGAGTTTTCCCGGCTGGGGGGAAACCACCCAGCGGGTCGAAACCATTGATCTGATTCCCCGTTATGCTCACCATATCATCAATGATATAGGTTCCGGCTGGTATCAGGGTTTCCATTCCATTATGATCGAATTACCGGTTTCGGTGATTGTCAGTCAGGATGTCTCGAGCATGGTGGGATTGAATTTTCTCGCCTGTTACACCTTTACCCGAGCTGATGAGTGGCAGCCCTATATCTTTGGCGGTGGCGGACCGGTCTACAGTTTTGCCGATATCGACGGAATGGGTGCCGACTGGAACGGGAACTATCAATTCGGTCTTGGCGTGCAGCACGATGTGGCGACAGCCTATCGCCTGCTCCTGGAACTGCGTTACCAGCATATCTCCAATGCCGGTACCGAAGCGCCCAACGAACCGTTAAACTCGCTTAAGTTTTTGATCGGCATTACTTTTTGATGGTGTCGTAATGATAGTAAAATTCACACGTCTCGAATATGAAGCTTTTTACTTAGCCATCGTAAATTTTAATTTTTACGAGATTTCTTTTTAAAAGGGCATGGAAACCGTCATTCAAGCTGCAGACAAAGGCATCACCGATGGCCTGGAGATCGCCAGTTATGTCCGGAACGATCGGGGCAACCAGGAATTGGTGGCCGGTTCGATGTGGCATCCGGTCGATATCGTTAATCGCCAGGCCTGGGCCGAAATCGATAAGCACATTGCCGCCGCTCAAGGAAAGGTTGTCGCCGGCCGGGCAAGTTGCCTTTTGTATTATATGATTGCCAATCAAATGACTATCGGTCTGTTGGCCGCTTATTCCCGTCAATCCAGCTGGTTGGTTCGGCTGCATCTGGTTCCTTTCTTCTTTCACCGGCTGCCTGCTCGTACCTTACACCGATACGCTGAGATATTTAAAGTTTCTGTTGATGATCTGCTGGCGGGCAGACTGCGGCCACCCGTTTATAAGCAAAAAGAGTTGGAGACCAGGTCTTTTGCCTGATTTTCCCCACGCCCAGTCCGCCCACTGTGAGAGCGGTGTTGCCGCTAATCTGCTTCGTCATCAAGGGATTACCATTTCCGAAGCCATGGCGTTTGGCATCGGTGGCGGTCTTTTTTTCGGGTATCTGCCTTTTGTCCGGCTTAATGGTCTGCCCCTGGTCACCTACCGCTCCGCCGCCGGGCATATCTTAAAGCGGATAAGCAGGATCCCCGGCATCACCCTGCAGCAGCAAAAATTTCGTGATAAGACGAAGGCTATGGCCGCTCTCGATGCCGCCCTCGAGCGATCGATTCCGGTCGGCCTGCAGACCGGGGTCTATTGGTTGTCCTATTTTCCCAGTTCCCTGCGCTTTCATTTCAATGCCCATAACCTGGTGGTCTATGGTAAAGAAGGCGATGACTATCTGATCAGTGATCCGGTGTTTCCAGGGCCTGTCCGCTGTCCCAGTGGTGATCTGGCCAGGGCCCGATTCGCCTCCGGGGCGCTCGCACCACATGGAAAAATGTATTATTTATCGCAGGTGCCAAACGATCTTGACCGACGGTCACTTATCGTCGCCGGCATCAGCTCAGTCTGTAAAATGATGCTTGGTATTCCATTCCCGTTGATCGGTATTAAAGGCATCCGGTTTTTAGCCGATCGACTGGAAAAATGGCCTGCCCGTCTGGGCCGGACAAGCGCTGATCTGCATATCGGCCACGTAGTGCGGATGCAGGAAGAAATAGGCACCGGGGGCGGTGGATTTCGCTTTATGTACGCCGCTTTTCTGCAGGAAAGCGGAGAAATCATGCAGGATCAAGCGCTGCATGACAGTGCATCGATTTTGACCAAGGCCGGAGACTGCTGGCGGGAGTTCGCCCTCATCGCTGCTCGCATCTGTAAAAACCGGGGCCAGCCTGAGGATACTTATTCTCTCATGGCCGAGACCATCCATCAGTGTGCGGTGCTGGAAGAAAAGGTTTTCCGACAGCTGGAAGGCTGGGTGAAAAAACAATCATGAACTTTGGCAATCCATCTCCGTATTCAGAGCAGAAGAGGCCTGCACTTATCGCTGATGCGGTGGTGAAAAAGTATACAAAAAGTTGCCGCCCGGCCCTGGATCATTTCACCCTGCAGGTTGCACAAGGGGAGTTTTTTGGGCTACTCGGCACTAATGGGGCGGGCAAATCGACGGCCGTTTCAATTTTTAGCGGTTTTTTTGCTCCCGACAGGGGCACGGTTTCTGTCATGGGCTTGGATTTTCAGCGACATCGAACTAAAATCAGGCAGCTTTTAGGCTTGGTACCGCAGGACATTGCCTTATATGATCAGCTGTCGGCGCGGGAAAATTTATGGTTTTTCGGGCGACTCCATGGCTTTTCCGGAAAAAAACTGCAGGCCCGCATTGATCAGTGTCTGGAATTCTCCGGGCTGACCGAGCAGGGAAAGCGATTGGTGTCCACCTATTCCGGGGGGATGAAACGACGCCTCAATCTCGCCGGTGGACTGCTGCATGGTCCGCAGATTCTTTTTTTGGATGAACCGACCGTTGGTATCGATACCCAATCGAGGCATTTGATTCATCAACAATTAAAAGAGCTGCACCGATCGGGCACCACCATCCTCTATACCACCCATTATATGGAGGAGGCCCAGGAGCTGTGCAGTCGGATCGGGATTATCGATGCCGGCAAAATTATTGTGCAGGGCAGCCCCGGCGATCTGGTGCAGCAAAGTTGCAACCGCAATTTGGAAGCGCTCTTTCTGGAATTAACCGGCAAACAGCTGCGTGATAATTGATGCGCCAAATACTCACCACCGCAGGCAAGGAACTTTTGCTGCTGGGACGCGACCGGACCGGTCTACTGGTTCTGTTTCTCATGCCTGCTCTGCTGGTTATAATCATCACTCTTGTCCAGCAAAATGTTATGGAATTGACCGGACAAATGAACACTCGGCTGCTGTTTCTTGATCTGGATGCGGGAGAGTTCGGCAATATGCTCCGTACCAGGCTGGCAGCAGCTCATCTAGAAATTGTGGCCTGGGACAGAGAGCAGAATAAATTATCTGATGTCCAGGCGGCAGTGGGCGCCGGTGACTATCAGGTGGGCCTGGTTATTCCGGTTGGTTCCAGTGATCGAATCCAGCAACAGGCAGCGTTGCTGTTTGCTCAGAAAAATAAACAGACAGCAGTCAATGCACCGATAACGGTCGCGGTGGATGTTTTTTTTGACCCCGGCATCATGCCCGGCCTTCGTTCCGGTCTAAGTTCCCAGCTGCGTATGGCGGTGGAAACCATTGCCCTGGAGGCAAAACTTTCCCGGCTCGACAGTACATTGGGAGAACTCGTTGCCAGGCTCGGCAATGTCGGGGACAGTGCTTTACTGCCGCAAGGCGGCATTTCGGCGCTTATCGACCAGCCGCTGGTTGTATTGCGCGAGGCTCGAAAGAGTGGTGGTTCAACAAGTAAACCTACTTATAATCCCGTGCAGCAAAATGTTCCCGCCTGGGCACTCTTTGGCATGTTCTTTACTGCTATTCCCATCGCTGGAGCAATTCTGCAGGAGCGAAAATCGGGCATCTGGATGCGTCTCGCTTCTCTGCCTGTTTCCCACCTGCATCTGTTTGCCGGCAAAATTGTGGCGTATATGGGGGTCTGCCTGGGTCAGTTCCTGCTGATTGCTTTGATTGGGACTCATGTCTTCCCGCACCTCGGTCTGCCTGCTTTTATGATCACGGTGCACCCGCTTGCCGTGCTGCTTACTGTTCTCTTTTCGAGCCTGGCCGCATGCGGTTTTGGTATCTTATTGGGGATGCTCTGTAGGACCTACGAACAGGCGTCGACCCTGGGGGCAACGGCAGTGGTCGCCTCTGCCGCCATGGGTGGGGTGATGGTGCCGGTCTATGCCATGCCGCAGATAATGCAACGGCTTAGCATCATATCGCCATTGAACTGGGGGTTGACGGCCTTTCATGAGGTATTGGTTCGAGGTCTTAGTTATACGGATATAGCCGATGACCTGGGGCGACTGGCGCTATTTTTCTGCCTGATGATCCTGGTTGCCTGGAAGTTGACCAAAACGCGACTATAACTTGTATATCTATCTCTTTTTATAGTATTAAAACACTTATGAAACCTCTAGAACGAGAATTACTGGAACTTATCTGTACCACCTGTAATTTCGATGATGTGGCAATGGATACAGTCGATCGTCATGCCCCTCTTATCGGTCCGGAATCTCCGCTTGGCGCCGATTCTCTTGACGCTCTGGAAATTGCCGTGACCATACAGCGGCAATATGGAGTCAGGATGGACTCGGAAAATACCACCAGGAACGTGCTACAATCCCTGGCAACCTTGGCGGAGTATATCACTGCCGGTACAGGACGGAATGCACCGGTTGACTAAAAGCTAAAAGTTTACAAAGATATCCCATAAGGGTAAACGAAAAATGGGGGTACTTTCATCACGGGTTAGCGGCGCCTTGTTTGTTCTCTTTTCGGCTACTGGTTTTGGGGCGATGGCTATTTTCGGTAAAATCGCTTTTGCTTCGGGTGCATCCACCACTACTGTACTCTTCCTTCGTTTCTTGAGTGCCGGCATTTTCATGGTTGGGCTGATGACGGTTCTTCGTTCTCCCTGGCCGAGAGGACGGGATCTGTACATCCTGATCGCCATGGGAGCATTGGGGTATGCAGGTCAGTCTTTCTGCTTTTTCTCTGCGCTTCACTATGCCACTGCCGGTCTGACCGGACTATTGCTATACCTGCATCCTTCACTGGTTATAATCGGTTCCGCCATGCTTGGTCGCAGAAAACTGACCTTGGTAAAAGTTCTGCTTGCCGCCGGTTCACTTTTTGGACTCCTCTTGACTGTGTCCGACGGCCTTGTCGGGACGCCCAAAGGGATAGTTTTTGGGACCTGCGCAGCGCTGATCTATACCGGCTATATTCTAGTTGGAGAAAGTGTCACCGCCCGGACCGGAGCTATCGGGGCTGCTTGCGTTATCATGCTCTCTGCCGGCACGGTTTTTGGCACGGTCATGATGTTTGACGGGCCATGCTTGCCAAAAGAGATGAATGGATGGTTTGCAGCGGCAGCGATAGGCATAATTTCTACGGTGATGCCCATGGTCTTTTTCTTCGCCGGGATGCGTCGTCTTGGTGCCGGAGATGCCGCGACTCTTTCGACTTTTGAGCCGGTGGTGACCCTCTCGCTTGCCTATCTGTTTCTTGGCGAAACTCTTGTCCCGATACAGGCGTTTGGTGCAGCACTGGTTATTGTGACGGTGGTTATTCTTACCCGGATGGATTGAGATGAGCGACAAACCCTTTGATCATCAGCAGCTTCTTGAGCTGGCGCACATGAAAATGCCCTTTGGTAAATATACCGGACGACTACTGATCGATCTGCCTGAACCCTACGTGGTCTGGTTTGCCGGGAAGGGTTTTCCACCCGGCAAACTTGGCCATATGCTGGCAATCGTGTATGAGATAAAGATCAATGGTTTGGAGTATTTGTTTGCGCCGTTCAGGCCCCGTTAGCCAGTCTTCCCAAGAAACCGGCCACGGTTTTCATACCCTTATTGAACTGCTCGAGACTGAATTTCTCATTGGGGGCATGGATGGCATCGTCTGGCAGGCCAAAACCCATCAGCACCACCCGCGTTTTAAGGACCGTAGCAAAAAGCGCGGCAATGGGAATGGAGCCGCCTTCGCGCATGAATACCGGCGCGGTGCCGTAGACGGCCTCAAGAGCCTTGGCTGCCGCCTGCAGAAAGTGGTTGTCGGGATGGATATAAAAACCTTTTCCTGAATGCAGATTGGTCAGCTGGACCCGGTGTCCGGTCGGCATATTGTTGTAGACCGCTTTTTCCAGCCAGGTAAAGACCTCCTCCGGGGTTAAGTCCGGCGGCAGACGCAAACTCACTTTGGCGGTCGCCGTTGCCGGGATAACCGTTTTGGCGCCTTCCGCGGTAAAACCGCCGCGAATGCCGTGCACTTCAAGAGTTGGTCGAGCCCCCAGCCTCTCCAGCGGTGGATAGTCCTTTTCGCCCACCAATTCGGCTATGCCCATTTCACCTGCCAGAGCTTTTTCGATATACAGGGGATCTACTTTAAAGAAGCGTTTCTCGGCAGGGGCAGGAGATGATATCGCCGCCGCAAGTTCCGGAATTCGGATGACTCCGTCCTCCCCCTTCAGACGGCTGATTAAAATGCACAGGGCGTGGATCGGGTTAGGCGCTACCCCACCATAACTGCCCGAATGAAGATCGGTTTTGGCACCGAACACGGTGATCTCGGTATAGAGGATGCCGCGCAGGCTGGTAATCAGCGAAGGTTGCTGCGCATTCACCATATGGGTATCGCAGATTAATGCGGCATCGGCCCGGAGCAGTTCCGGGTTGTCCTCTACAAACCGGCTTACTGATTCGCCGCCTGCCTCTTCTTCGCCTTCAAGAAGGATTTTTACATTGATCGGCAGAGCGCCCTCCACTTTGATCCAGGCTTCAAGAGCGGCCAGCACAAGCAGGACCTGAGCCTTGTCATCGCTTGCCCCACGAGAATATATATTACCATCGCGAATGGTCGGTTGAAAGGGTGGCGTCTGCCATTGATCGAGAGGGTCAACCGGCTGCACATCATAGTGTCCATAGATAAGCAGGGTGGCTTGCTGTTTATCCACCTGCCACTCGGCAAAGACCAGTGGATGCCCGGTCGTGGTGATGGTTTTGGCGCTGGGAAAACCAAGCGACGATAATCTGTCTCTTACCCAGTCGGCAGCTCGGATCATATCAACTGTATATTCGCTAAGCGTACTGATGCTGGGTATCGCCAGCCATTGCTGTAATTGTTCGATGAATCGGTTCTGGTTCCTATCCAGATAGGTATTGCGTGTGGTTTCGCTCATTTCCCGTTCCTGCTGCAAAATTATAGACGGTGGTCCCGTTGCATAAACCTGGCCTTGCCCTTGCACACTATTTTTTCACCGACACGGATATGCGCTTTGACGTGATAGAGTGGCGGCAGCGACGAGTCAATCCACGCCCTGATATCGAGGGTACCGTCACAATCCACCTGCTCGAGATAGCGCACCGTCAGTTCGCCGGTTACCGCTTCGATATCCTGGTGTAAAAGGCATTGGGCCATGGCGGTGTCGAGCAAGGCCGACAGAACGCCGCCGTGCATGACCCCGGTATACCCCTGGAGGTTGCTGTTACCGGTAAAAGTTGTCGATACCACGCCATCACCGTTTTTATTAAATTTCAGGCCAAAAGAAAAAGGATTGTCCTGGCCGCACATAAGACAGAAGCGGTGGCTGGCATGATCAATTGAGGGTTCTGTTTGTTCCATGGGATTGCGGTAAAATGATGTTTTTCAAAGGTGACGCTTACGGAGAGCCTTTGCGTGTTTTGGTCTTGGTAGAGCAATTAAAGAATTTTCTTTAATTGCTACCTTGACACAACAGGGAAAACGATTCAATATAGCATATGCACAAATTGTGTCCATCTCTCTCTTTATAAAATAGTATACCCATGGGCGAAAAATTATGTGGAAAATTCTGATGCGTCTCAATAAAAATCTCATTTACACCATTCCCTTGTTGATGTTCGCCGGCTTTGCTCAAGGAATTTAATAAAAGGATGGAGTGAAAAATGCTAATAATGGTTATATACGTTCATCATATAACGTGGCTATGGATGTAACTTTCAACTAAGGAGAATACTATGAAATGGATGCAATTTTTTACCCCGGTAAGCTCCATTACCTGGGAAGAAGCGCACCGGCTTGTCGAGTCGACGCCGGGTGACGATGTTGTTTTTCTCGATGTTCGGCAACCAAAAGAATATGCAAATGGCCATCTGCCGGGGGCGAAACTCATTCCGCTCGGGGACCTGGATAAGCGCCTCGATGAACTTGACCAGGGTCAGCCTGTTGTTATCTACTGAGCCAGCGGAGGACGCAGCCGGGTAGCTGCGCAGATGCTCGCCGGCAAAGGTTTCACCAAAGTGTATAATCTGAGTGGTGGAATCAAAGCCTGGAATAAGGAAGTTGCGGTCGGAGCCGAGGAGGTCGGACTCCATCTTTTCAATCGTGATGAGACACCTCAAGATGCGGTTATTATCGGCTTTGGCCTGGAGATGGGCTTGCGGGAATTTTATCTTTCCATGCAGGCAAAAGCCAACAGAGAATCGACCAAGGCGCTTTTTGGTAAACTTGCCGATATCGAGATCCTGCATCAACAGCGTTTAGTTGAGCTGTATGGTGCGATGACCGGTTCGGCGATGACCATGACCGAGTTCAGCGATAAAATTGTCGAACCGGCAATGGAAGGCGGTTTGAGCACGGAAGAATATCTCAAGCTCTATGATATCGATTATGATTCGGAACTGGAAGTGCTCGGCATGGCCCTGGCCATTGAAGCACAGGCCCTTGATCTCTATCTGCGGGCAGGGCAGCGAAGCGATAACCAGCAGACGCAAAAAGTGCTGCTGCAGATTGCCGATGAAGAGCGTAGCCATATTGTCCGGCTGAGCAGTTATATCGATCAACAAAAGGATCTGACATGACCGGAGCAAAGAGGCAGCTGGTGCTTATCGGTGGCGGCCACGCCCATATGGTCACGCTGGCCAAACTGGAGAACTTTGTCGCCAAAGGGTATGGTGTAACGGTGATCCAGCCTTCCGAACATCATTATTACAGCGGCATGGGACCGGGGATGCTCGGGGGGACTTACCGGCCGGAAGACATTCGGTTTGCGACCCGCAAGCTGGTTGAGGAAAAAGGCGGCACCTTCATCCTCGGCAAGGCGTACCGGATAGATCCCCATAAGCAGTTGGTTTTACTTGAAGAGAGTCAAGAGGAAATTGCCTATGACGTGTTGTCCTGCAATGCCGGTTCGTATGTCCCGCGGGAGATGGTCAAAGGGGAGGTGACAAATATTTTTACCGCCAAACCGATAGAACAATTGCTGGTTGCTCAGCAGAAGATCATTGAATTGACCGCTGCAGGAAAGATTACTATTGCGATCGTCGGCAGCGGCCCTTCTTCAATTGAAATTGCCGGTAACATTCACCAGCTGTGTCGGCAGCAGGGTACGCATATGCCAAAGATCCAGCTCTTTGGCGGTCGCCGTTTCATGTCCGGCAGGCTGTCGAAGGTCCGCCGCCTGGCCAGATCTATTTTGACGGGTAAAGGTATTGAAATAATCGAGGCCGGATACGTTCAGCAGATCGACAATGGCCAACTGGTGCTGGAAAATGGCCAGAGCTATCAGGCCGATATTATTTTTCCGGCGGTCGGGGTGAAACCATCAAAGATTTTTGCCCGGTCCGGCCTGCCGGTTGGTCCAGATGGTGGATTACTGGTCGATGAATATCTGCGCTCAAGCGGTTATAAGAATATCTTTGGTGGCGGGGACTGTATTTATTTCGAACCAGAGCCACTCGATAAAGTCGGGGTCTATGCCGTGCGTCAGAATGAGGTACTGTATGGCAACTTAATGGCCGATCTTGATGGCCGTGAACCCCAAAAATTTGCCCCCGGGGGGAAATATCTGCTTATCTATAACCTGGGAGATGGCGATGGTATTTTATCGAAATGGTCCGTGACTTTTTCCGGTAAACTGGCTTTTTATATCAAGGACCGGATTGATCGCAAGTTTATCCAAGCCTTTCAACAAAATTGATGGTGTCGTAAAAACTCGGATCTCGTTCCCATGGGCCCCATGGGAGAAAAGTCTGATCTCACGGCCTACTCTGCTCAAATCCAGTGTTTTTTGCGGAAAAAGACAAACTGCACCAGGCTGACGCCGAAGAGCAGGGCCACGACAATGAAAAATGCCCAGGGATTATCAGTTCCGGGGATGCCGCCGACGTTTATGCCGAGCAACCCGGTAAAAAAACTGAGCGGCAAAAAGATGGTGGTGACCAGCGACAGGGTGTACATCCGCGAATTTATCTGTTCGCTCAAAAGATTTATCAGCTCTTCCTGAGCAACATTGGCCCGTTCCCTGAGAGAATCAAGGTCTTCAACCATACGGATAAGACTGTTGGCTATTTCATATAAATGCCGTTTGTCCTGTTCGGTGAACCAGTGCAGTTTTTCCACCTGCAGCCGGGTGAAGGCTTCACGCTGCGGGGCCAGGTAGCGGCGCAGCATGATTGCCTGGCGGCGCAGGCCGGAAATCTTCGATCGAAGCTTACGATCATGGGAAATCACTACCTGTTCTTCCAGGTCCGCGGTCTGCTCCTCGATGTCTTCCACCGTGTCCTCAATATGATCGGTCAGGAATTCCGCCAGGGTATTGATAAATTCGCTGCTGGTGGCAGGACCCTGGCCGGCGGAGAAACTGCCGATCAAATCGATAACCGACAGCAGTTTTCGTCTCCTGGTAGTGATAATTCGGTTGTGTTCGGCCCAGATACGGATGGACACCATATCTTCATGATCCTCGCCGGGATTGAGGTTGACGCCTCTGAGAGTGAGGAGCACTCCCTCGCCGATTACTGTAGACCGAGGCCGGGTTCCCTCGCTGAGCAGCGCTTCAACGATCAGCGATTCCAGGCCGCTTTGCTCTTCAAGCCAGCGTACCGATTCCTGCGCACTGCAGGACAGGTGCACCCAGAGGACTCCCTGATCCGGCGACCAGGTGTCGATATCCGGCCAGTCGAGCACCCGACCACCACCTTTACCATCGAATAAAAGGGCGTGAATCAAGCCTTTTTCTACCATAACGCTGCCATCAACTTTTATCGAGCCACCGCAGCTCATAGAGGTCGGTGCGGCGGTTCTCGAAGTTTTTAACGCTGCCCATGGCCCGGATTTCCTTGATGAGATCAAGATCGAGGTTGGCAATTAAAGTTGTTTCTATGCCCGGCGTTGCTTCGGCGGCAATCGAGTCATGGGGACAGGAAAAATCAGACGGCGTAAAGATTGCCGACTGGGAATACTGGATACCCATGGTTTCGACTTTGGGGATATTGCCGACGCTGCCGGAAATCGCGACATAACATTCGTTTTCAATGGCTCGGGCCTGGGCGCAGCGCCGCACGCGCAGATAGCCGGTCTTGGTATCGGTCCAGAAGGGGACCAGCAGTAGCTTGACGCCCTTTAAGGCCTGCATCCTGGCCAGCTCGGGAAATTCAACATCATAGCAGATCAGGATGCCGATCTTGCCGACATCGGTGGTGAATACTTTCAGGTCATGGCCGCCTGAAATGCCCCACACGGTGGCTTCTTCAGGGGTGATATGCAACTTGGCCTGACTGTCCCAGGTCCCGTCGCGTCGGCACAGAAAACTGACGTTGTACAGTTTGCCGTCATCCTGCAGCTGCGGGACGCTGCCGGCGACGATATTGATATTGTATTTGAGCGCCATTTCCGTAACAGCCTGACGCATATCCTCGGTATAACCGGCCAGCATGCGCATGGCCTCGGCTGGATTGTTGCCTTCGTACTGATGGATGAGCGGGGCGTTGAAAAGCTCCGGGAAGAGGATAATATCGGCTTTATAGTCGCTTACCGTGTCGACAAAAAACTCGACCTGCTGCATGAAATCGTCAAACGATTCGAAGCGCCGCATCTGCCACTGGACCACCCCCAGTCGGGCGATCGATTTGGTCCTGCCGATCAGCTTGGTTTTCTTCTCGTAATAGATATTGATCCACTCGAGCAGTACGGCATTGCCGCGGGATTTATGATCCCCGGGCCAGTAATCGTCAAGGAGGTTGCGAACATGAAAGTCATTGGAAAGCTGGAAAGTGAGCACCGGATCGTAGAGTTCGCGATTTTTTACTTTGAGAATATATTCCTGGGCTTTCATCTCTTTGGCATACTTGCCATACCCCGGGATGCGACCACCGAGCAGAATACCTTTTAAGTTAAGATTTTCGGCAAGCTCCCGCCGGGCCTCGTAGAGGCGGCGACCAAGGCGCATGCCCTGGTATGCCGGATCGACGGAAACGTCAATGCCATAGAGATAATCACCTTCCGGATCATGCCCCTTGAAGGTGCCGTTAGTGACAATCTGGTTGTACGAGTGCTGGTCGCCAAAGAGGCTGAAATCGATAATCACCGACAGGGCAATCCCCACCGGTTTGCCGTTATCTTCAATGCATACCTGACCTTCCGGGAAGATTTGAATCAAGTGGATCATCTCTTCCTCCTTCCAGGGAGTTGCTACATCCTTATATGCCTTGATCGACAGATCGTACAGCACCGGGTAGTCATCTAAACGGAGATGGCGGGTTTTTAGTTTGTGCTCGATTTCATCAAACATTTGTTTCTGATCCTTTAGGGTTTCTGGAGGCTGTTTATTAATGGAGGTAGCCAGGCAGATACAGAGAAACGGTAGTGCCTTTACCGGTTATTGAGGCAACATGCAGGTGGCCCTTGTTTTGTTCGATAAAAGCATTGGCCAGGGTAAGACCCAGGCCCATACCTTTGGTCGACCCCTTACCCTTGGTAGAAAAATAGGGATCAAAAACTTTTACCAGATTTTTGGCTGGAATGCCGATGCCTGAATCCATGATGGTTATTTTGACAAATTTTCCTCGCGGGAGTTGGATCGGGGCGGCCTCTGCAGGCGCGGTTGCCTCGAAATTCTCGGCCGATATGCGGATTGTCCCCCCAGGGGAAAGGGCTTCTATGGCATTGATAAGGATTGCCTGGACCGCGATGCTGATTTTTTCAGGGTCTACCTTAATATCCCAGAGACCTTCCGGCAGTACATTGTCAATGATATTTGCGGCGTCCGGCGATAATTTTTTGCTGGCGGAGCTCAACAGATCCTGCACTGAGAAGGTTGTCGGGACCGTAATAAACATATCAGAGAGCTGATTGAATTTATATGTCAGCTCCTGCGCCTCGATGCAGGAGGACATCGCCATGGTCAAAAATGTTTCGGTTGATTGAGCTTCGGTCTCAGCGAGTCGGGCAAGTTCGATCGAGCCCATGATACCGGTCAAAAGGTTGTTGAAATCGTGGGCCAGGCCGCCGGCGAGGGTGCTGATCATTTCAAACCGGGTTGCCTTCTGCTGCTCGATGTGCAGCTTTTTCTCAGTCTGTCTCTTGTCGAGGTAGTTCTCTATCCTGAAGACCAGTTCCTCGGTATCGCATGGTTTCTGCAGGTAGTCATCGGCACCCAGGCGCAAAGAATCGATCGCGGTGTTTATATCACCGTAACCGGTGAGCACGATAACAACAACTTCGGGGTATCTTTTTTTGGCCTCTTTCAGCACCTGGATACCATCAATCCCCGGCATTCGCAAATCGGTTACGACAACGTCGTAAGATTCGTTCTGCAGCATGGTTAAGGCCTGTTCGCCCGATGAGGCACCGTATGGTATATAGCCCAGGTGTTTTAACGAAACGCAGAACGATTTGAGGATAATCGTCTCGTCATCGACGAAAAGTATTTTTTTATTGTCCATGTCCCGTCACGTGGTAAAACGACCTGGATGCCGGTGTCTGCAGCCGGGTAGGAGTTTATCAGATTTGAACACAAATAAGTGGGCCAAACAGGTCTCGTTGTTATTCCCGATCATCTTAGTATTTTACATTAATTTGCCGGCCATGATACAAGAAATATATGCATTTATCGAGAAAGAATTTCTGCGCACCCTGGGCATCGACTCTTACTAACCTTTTCGTCAGGCAGGAAAAATATTGTGCGAGAGACAGGAACTGGATATGATAAACTGGAGAAAATCAGTGACATCTTCCGCTTCGTCCTGCTAGTGTTATATAAGTCGCCGGGAAGCTATTGTCGTCGCATCGAGCTGAAGCCTTCTTGTATATCCATTTGGTATCATAATATTTTTGACTAAAGAACCATAATTTAAAATCTGTTTAGGGTCCTATGTATACAGCACACTATAAATTAACAATGAAGCCGTTCCAGATTTCCTCGGATACCCAGTTTATGTGGCTTGGGGAAAATCATAAAGAGGCTTTGGCGACCTTGCGCTACGGTATCCTCGATAACAAGGGTTTTCTGCTTTTGACCGGCGATGTCGGCACCGGTAAGACGACTTTAATCAATACCCTGATCGGCAGCCTGAGTAATGATGTCATCTTTGCCTCCGTCCCGGATCCGAGTCTTGATAAGATGGATTTCTTTAACTATATCGCCGCAGCTTTTGGTCTGGGGGGTGATTTTGCGACGAAGGGTAAATTTTTATCGAGCTTTACTACTTTTTTGCATAAAGCTTATGAAAATAACAAAAAAGTTCTGCTGATAATTGACGAATCCCAGCTTTTGACCCAGGAGCTCCTTGAAGAAGTACGGCTGTTGTCGAACATCGTCACCAGGGACAGCAACCCGCTGCTCAATATTTTCTTTGTCGGCCAATATGAATTCAACGAACTGATACGTCGTCCGGAAAATAGGGCCATCGCCCAGCGGTTGACCTTGAATTACTATATTGAACCTTTGACGGCTGAAGAAACAGGCGAATATGTTCGCCATCGTCTGAAAATAGCTGGAACGACGGAGAAAATTTTCAACACCTCGGCCATCAAGGAAATTTTTGCTTCTTCTCAGGGATTTCCTCGCAAAATAAATATTCTTTGTGATCATTGTCTAATGAGCGGCTATGCCGACGAGAAAAAAGTCATAACCAGCTCTATTGTCAGGGATTCGGCCCGGGAGTTGCAGATCCCCGATCATCGCAAAGGCGAGGCCCAACTGGAGCAAGGCGCCACCACGTCTGTTGGTGGAGCAGCCCCCGGCGTTTCGCAGCCGCAGAAAACCATGAAATTGTCTTTGTCCTGGCCGGTTATGGTCCTGCTTCTGTTGCTTGGGGTGTTGCTGGCCGGCAGCTATTATTTTCTCTATTATACCAACGAAAGATTTAAGGAAGCAACGGCCCATTTTACCGCCATCCAGGAAAAAACGACCAGCCCTGCTGTGGTCGCACCCGAGGCAAATAAGCTTACCGGATCGCAACCAAAGGCGGTTATCGCCCAGAAAAGCACTGGGACCATACCTTCTGCGGCCCCGATTACTGCGGCTAAGACAAACCAGGCGGCATCGCCCTCGACAACGCCCGGTAAAAGCGCCGCCGGAACCGATCCGGCTTCTTCGACCGGGGGGGCCCCACTTATCGTTGCCGGCACGGTTGCGCCTGCGGTCGGCACTCCGCTGGCCCCCAGCAGTGCATTGCCGGTAGAAGATTTGGTCATCCGTTTTAAATACGATTCGAATTTATTCAGCGTCGAGGATATTGAAAGGATGAAAGAATTCGCCAAAATTGTTAAGCAATATCCAGAGGCGACTATCAATATCTTCGGCTATACCGATTCTTCCGGAGATGCCGACTATAATCGGCGACTTTCCGAATTTAGGGCCAATATGGTGAAAAGTTTTCTTATGGGGCAAAATCTTATGCCGGAAAAATTAGTCACCAAAGGCTTGGGCAATACCAATCCAGTTGACAGTAATGCCACAGAAGCAGGACGAACAAATAACAGGCGGGTTGAGATCAGTGTGGTAACAAATCAATAATAGTGTCGTAAAAAATAACCTTAAACAGCGGATTTTTCAATTAAAGGTTGTCTTGAATAAGCCAGCAGTCTGTTCAAAATAGCCTCAACCTTGATTGACTCGTAAAAACTTAAATACAAGGATGGCTATGTAAAAACTTCATATTCGAGGCGCAAGAGTTTTTTTATTATTTCGGCGTACTAGAGTACATCGTGAGGATAGAAATATTGAAGTAATGCAGCAGATAAGCGCAGAATTCGGATGAAGAGTTTTTACGACGTCATCAACCTTTGAGGTAAGGCATATGAAAAGCTGGGAGTGCGGTGTCTGTGGCTATGTGCATAAAGAACAAAAGCCTCCGGAGAAGTGCCCTGTGTGCGAGGCTCCGGAGAAGATGTTTAAAGAAGTGACTCCGGAGAAAATAGAAGCTGACATACCACAAAAAGCGACTGAAGAAACGGCAACTGAGCAAACAGCCCCGGAAGTGAATAAACCGAAACCTGTCCCCGTTGAAACAAAAGTGGATGAGAAAAGATGGCGTTGCACGGTGTGTGGGTATATCCATACCGGCGCGGAACCTCCGGAAAAATGTCCGGTATGCGACGCCCCGAAAAAGATGTTTGTTGAAATCGACGCAGACGGTAAAGCGTTGACCCAGGTCACAGCCGATACCGACCTGGCACCTGGGACGGCTACAGGACAAAAAAAGTCGCGGTCTTTTTTTGATAGCTTTGCGGCTTTCTCGTTAAAGCACCATGTGCACCCGATCTCCGTTCATTTTCCCAATGGCATCCTGCCGGTGGTGGTAGTCTTTCTCGGCCTGTCGATGTATTTCAATATTGTCTCTCTCGAGACTGCTGCCTACTATAACCTGATTTTTATACTGGTCACTCTGCCACTGGTTTTGCTCACCGGTTTCATTGAATGGCAGAGACGCTACAAAGGCTTAAGGTCGGGGATCTTTATCATGAAAATCACCTGCAGCTTCATTATCCTGGCTCTGCTCAGTGTTCTGGTGTTCTGGCGTTTTATCGATCCGCAGGTGGCAGCGGAAGGATCGCCGTCGAGGTTTATTTACCTGGGGATTTCGCTGCTTGTCCTGGCCGTGGCCGGTCTTGCCGGCTATCTCGGCGGCAAGCTGCTGTTTGGTCGAAGAGGCTGACAACCGGTTCCAGGCCGTATGTCCTCTCTTACTGCGTAGCCGGTTTCATACAAGCTGCTGGTTCTTATGCGCTACACGGGAACCAGCAGCACCAGGACCAATCAGGCGGGTAAAAACGGCTTGATATCTTTTTCGTACTTGGTCTTTACTTCAAATCCCTTGCTGGTCAAAGCGGGAATAGCCTTTTCGGCGTCCTGACTGGTAACCCGCATGACGATCTGGGTGATCCCCGGATGTTTCGATTCCGGCCAGCAGAAAAGACTCTGCAGGTTGACCCCGGCGTCTTTTAAGCAGGCCGTGACCTCGGCAAGTTTGCCGATGCTGTCTCGAACAAAAACGCTGAGGCGCAGGCTGTCTTCACTCATGCCGATGGCCTGCAGTAAAACCCCCATGACATCGGTGCTGGTGATGATGCCGGCCAGTTCCCCATCCTCCATTACCGGCAGGGAACTGATCCTGTTCTGCTGCATGACAAATGCCGCCCGTTCGATAGTGGTGTTGGTCGATACGGTGACCACTGTCTTGATCATGACCATGGAAACCAGCACCTTGTCCAGAAGATAGTTGAGTTCATGGGTAGATAAAGAGGTGGCTGGAGAAGCCCAGTATTGTTTCAGATCTCTGTCCGAGAGGATGCCGACTAATTTTTTCTGGTCATTGACGACCAGCAGGTGGTCGATCTTTTTCTCCTGGATTAACTTTCTCGCTTCAACAAGTGTCGTCTTTGGTGATACGGTAATGAGGTCGGTGTGCATGATTCTGCCGATATACATAATAATCCCCCTGGCTAATTTTTGAGCAGTAATCTTTATTTTTAGTAACAACGCAACCTGTTCTGATTTTTTGTCTATTATACGGGACTTAATTGGGTTGTCAAAGTAAAGAAACAGTCATGATTGGCCCCGTCTTTTCTAGAAGAGAATCACTTTGCCGTAAAGGATTGGCCGGACGGCCTGTGGCCGGTCGCGCATTCGAAAAAAAAACTTGCCTGGATAAGGAGTTTCAGGGTAGTTTGCTCTGTTATTTCAAGATAGCTAAATAAGCACAGTCTTCCGATAAGCGTAGACTTCCGATAATTGTAGACTTCGAGTAACTTCCTCTTCAGGTTCGTCAAACCCAGCAGACTGTGATTGCTGCAATGCAGGAGAAACTGTGACAAAAATAAATGACAACACCCTCTGGATGTCGGGCAATGAGGCTATTGCCCTGGGCGTTTATGAGGCCGGCGTCAAAGTCGCTTCCGGCTATCCCGGAACGCCATCAACCGAGATCATGGAAAACCTCGCCCGATATGACGGGGTCTATACCGAGTGGGCGCCTAATGAAAAAGTCGGCCTGGAAGTGGCCATTGGTGCCTCTTTCGCCGGGGCAAGAGCCCTTGCCACCATGAAGCATGTCGGGGTAAACGTCGCCGCCGATCCTCTTTTTACCGCCTCGTATACCGGGGTCTGCGGCGGTCTGGTGCTGGTCAGTGCCGATGATCCGGAGATGCACTCTTCCCAGAATGAGCAGGATAATCGTAATTACGCCTTTGCCGCCAAACTGCCGATGCTCGAGCCGTCCGATCCCAGTGAAGCCAAGGAGATGGCCAAACTGGCCTTTGATCTCAGCGAAGACCTCGACACCCCGGTCATGCTGCGCATCACCACCCGCGTTTCCCATGTCAAAGGCGTGGTAACGAGAGGTGCGATAAATACTGCGCATCCCGTCTGCGGCATCAACAAGATCCCCGGCAAACTGGTCATGCTGCCGGCTATTGCCAGAAAGCGCCGGGCAGTCGTTGAAGAACGGATGGAAAAATGTCGCCGGCTGGCGGAAACCGCTGCCTATAACCGGATAGAAAAGGGCGATACCAAACGAGGTTTTATCACCTCCGGGGTATCATATCTCTATGTTAAGGAGGCCTTTCCTGAAGCTGCCGTGCTCAAGCTGGGCATGTGCTGGCCGTTGCCGGAGCAGAAGATCCGCGAATTTGCCGCGATGGTTGAGGAAATCTATATCGTTGAGGAACTGGACCCGTTTTTGGAAACCCATATCAAGGCCATGGGCATCTCCTGTCATGGCAAGGACTGTATCCCTAATCAGGGCGAGTTAAATACCGCCATTGTCCGCCAGGCCATTGCTCCCGGTTCGGGCCCGGAGCTGTTTGCCCCGGTGGAGCTGCCCAACCGACCGCCGAATATGTGTGCCGGCTGCCCGCATCGGGGGATCTTTTTTAACCTGTCCCGGATGAAGGTTTTTGTTTCCGGTGATATCGGCTGTTATACCTTAGGCTTTCTGCCGCCGCTTTCGGCCATGGATTCCTGCGTCTGTATGGGTGCCTCTGTGCCGATCGCCCATGGTATGGCCAAGGCCCTGGGAGAAGATGGCTATAACCAGGTGGTTTCGGTTATCGGCGATTCGACCTTTATCCATTCCGGAATTACCGGTCTGATTAATACGGTCTACAATAATTCGGCCGCAACGCTGATTATTCTCGACAATCGCATTACCGCCATGACCGGGCAGCAGCAGAATCCGGCTACCGGTTACAACATCCGTGGCGAGGCGGCAAGTTCGCTTGATCTGGCGGCCTTGTGCCGTGCAGTCGGCGTAAAGCATGTCTATAAGGTCAATCCCCATGATATAGTCGAAACGCGCAAGGTCTTAAAAGAAGCGGTTGAGCTGAAAGAACCGTCGGTGGTCATCTCCGAGGCGCCCTGCGTGCTGCTGCCGGAGATGAAAGAGCGCAAGCCGGTGTCGTACTTTACCAACCAGGACAACTGTGTCGGCTGCATGTCCTGCATTCGTCTGGGCTGTCCGGCCATCAGCTGGACTCCTTTTGCTGAAGGGGAGGCGGAGTCGCGCGGCTATAGGAAAAACCAGAAGGGTATCTCTAAGATCGATGAGATCCTCTGCAACGACTGCGGCCAGTGCGCATCGCTCTGTAAATTCAACGCCATCACCAGAGGAGAGGGAAAATAATGCACGAGACGGGAAATATCCTCTTTTCAGGGGTGGGCGGTCAGGGCATTCTGCTGGCCAGTGAAATAACGGTTTACGCCCTGCTGTCGGCGGGATACGATGCCAAAAAGAGTGAAGTGCACGGCATGGCGCAGCGCGGTGGATCGGTTACCGCCCAACTGCGCTATGGCAAAAAGGTCTATTCACCACTGATCGAGCCGGGTTGCGCCGATATCCAGATGGCCTTTGAGATGATGGAGGCGGTGCGCTATCTGCCTTTTCTGCATAAGGGCAGCAAGGTGATCGTCAATACCCAGAAGATTCTGCCGCCGTCGGTGGCGACCGGCCAGGCCGAATATCCGAGCGATGTCCTGCACCATTTGCGAGAGCGGGATATTGTGGTGGTGCCGGTCGATGCCTTTGACATTGCCAGGGAAGTCGGCGAGATAAAGACCGCCAATGTGGTTATGGTTGGCGCACTTTCGGCCTTTTTACCGATCGAGCCGGCCATCTATGAAGAAGTTATCCGTGCCCGAGTACCAGAGAGGTTCAGGGACGTTAATCTGCAGGCATTTGCCGCAGGCCGAAAAGTCAGTTTAAAGTGAGAACTCATGTCGGAAATATACTGGGAAGAAGAGATTGAGACCTTGCCCCGGGTGGGGCTGGAATCCATTCAACTGCGTCGCTTAAAGTATCTGGTCGCCAGAGTGTACAAGACGGTTGCACCCTATCGGCGCAAGATGGATGCTATCGGCTTAAAACCAGGCGATATACAGACCCTGGCCGATCTGGCCAAGCTGCCCTTTACGGTGAAGAATGATCTCCGGGACAACTATCCTTTCGGGCTTTTTACCGTGCCGCTTGATGAAGTGGTCCGGGTTCATGCTTCGTCGGGAACCACCGGCAAACCCACCGTGGTCGGCTATACCGCAGGTGACATAAAGACCTGGTCCGGGCTTATGGCCAGAGCCTTGTGCTGTGCCGGAGCAACCAAGGGTGATATGGTCCATAATGCGTATGGTTACGGTCTTTTTACCGGTGGTCTTGGCGCGCATTATGGCATCGAGCGACTCGGTGCTACCGCTATCCCTGTATCCGGCGGCAACTCCAAGCGGCAGATTACCATCATGAAGGATTTTGGTTCCACCGTGCTCATGTCGACTCCCTCCTATGCCCTGAACCTGGCCGAGGCCATGGACAGCATGGATATCGACCCAAAATCTCTGTCGCTACGGGTAGGAATTTTTGGCGCCGAACCGTGGAGCGAGAATATGCGCGAGGAAGTTGAGCGCAAGCTTAACCTTAAGGCGACCGATATCTACGGCCTCTCCGAGGTGATGGGCCCTGGAGTGGCCCAGGAATGCCTGCATACGACAAGGGGCATGCATGTCTTTGAAGATCACTTCCTGCCCGAGATTATCGATCCGGATACCGGTGAAGTGCTGCCGCCGGGTGAAAAAGGCGAGCTGGTCTTCACCACCCTGACCAAGGAGGCCTTCCCGATTATCCGCTATCGGACCAAGGATATCTCCCGGCTGTTTTATGAACCCTGTGCCTGCGGCCGAACCTTGGTGCGCATGGAAAAAGTGACCGGTCGGACCGACGATATGCTGATTATCCGCGGCGTCAATGTCTTTCCATCCCAGGTTGAACATGTGCTGATGGGTGTTGACGGCGTCGAGCCGCATTACCAGATTGTTGTTGATCGGGAAGGAAATCTTGATACCATGCAGGTGCAGGTCGAAGTCAGTGAAGGGGTCTTCTCTGATGAGATCCGGGTGCTCGAAAATCTGACCAAACATATCCAGAAGGAAATTAAAGATCTGCTCGGGGTCACCTGCAAGGTGAAACTGGTCGAACCGAAGACCATCCAGCGCAGTGAAGGGAAGGCGCAGCGAGTAATTGATAACCGTAAAATCTGAGGGAGGTTGCTATGCTGGTAGAACAAATTGCCGTATTTCTGGAAAATAAATCGGGACGATTAGCCGAGATCACCGCGGTTCTCGCGGAAAATACTATAAATATCCGGGCCCTGTCGGTGGCCGACACCGCCGATTTTGGTATTTTACGCCTGATCGTCGATAATGTTGAAAAGGCCAAGTCGGTGTTAAAAGAAAACGGCTTTACTGTGGGCAAGACGACGGTTATCGCCGTCGAGGTCGAGGACAAGACCGGCGGCCTGGCCAGGGTACTGAAATGTATTCACGCCGCCAACATCAACGTTGAATACATGTACGCCTTTGTCAATAAAACCGGCGAGAACGCGGTGCTGATCTTTCGCTTTGAGAAAATGGACGAGGCGATTAACGCACTGAAAAAGGACGGTTTTACCATTCTCACTAAAGAGCAAATCTGCGCCCTTTAGGATGCACGATAACAGCCCTCCTCTACCCAAGAAGAACTCGTAATGTACTGGCAAAAAGAATTAGAATGTCTGCCTCGTCCAGATCTCGCCGAGCTGCAGCTGAAACGGTTGAAAAACGTCCTCAAGAGGGTGGCAACGAATGTGCCGTTTTACCGCAATAAATTTACCGAACTGGGCCTTAATCCGGAAAAAATCACCTCGCTTGACGAGGTGCAGCAGTATCCTTTTACCTTGAAGCAGGATCTGCGCGACAATTACCCCTACGGCCTTTTTGCCGTGCCGCTGCGCGATGTGGTCCGGGTACATTCTTCGTCGGGTACGACCGGGATGGCGACGGTGGTCGGTTACAGCAAAAATGATATCAGCACCTGGTCGGACCTGGTCGCCAGGATACTGTGCGGGGCCGGCGTCACCCCCGATGATGTGATCCAAATCGCCTTTGGCTACGGCCTTTTCACCGGCGGCTTCGGTCTGCATTACGGGGCGGAAAGGTTGGGTGCTTCGGTGATCCCGATCTCTTCCGGCAACACCAAGCGGCAAATCCAGATCATGCAGGATTTCAAGACCACCGCGCTGGTCTGTACGCCGTCTTATGCCTTGAAGATGGCCGATGTGATGATGGATATGGGGATAAATCCCAACGGCCTGTCGCTGCGTTATGGCTTGTTCGGCGCCGAACCCTGGTCCGAGGCCATGCGGCTTGAGATCAATGAGCGCCTCGGCATAAAAGCCACCGATAATTATGGCTTGTCCGAGGTTATGGGGCCGGGGGTTGCCGGAGAGTGCGAAGAATGCAATGGTCTGCATATCAACGAAGACCATTTTCTGGTTGAAGTACTTGATCCGGAAACATTGCAGCCGGTCGCAGCTGGTGAGGTCGGCGAGTTGGTACTTACCACCCTGACTAAAGAGGCATTTCCGGTGATCCGCTACCGTACTCGCGATCTGACCCGGTTGATCCCCGAACCCTGTCCCTGCGGCCGTACTTCTGTGCGGATGAGTCGGATGCTGGGCCGTTCCGACGATATGCTTATTATTAAGGGCGTCAATGTCTTTCCGACCCAGATCGAAGCGGTCCTCTTTGAAATTGAAGGTACCGAGCCACACTACCGGCTGATTGTCGAGCGGGAAAACAATGAAGATAAGATGACGGTTATGGTCGAAGTCGTCGAATCGATTTTCTTTCATGAGATGAAAAAACAGCGGGCCCTGGTCGAGACCATCAAAAAGCGTCTTGCCTCGGAACTGGGCATCGGCGTCGAAATTAAGCTGGTTGAAGAGCGATCCCTCGAACGATTCAATGGCAAGGGGACCCGAGTAATCGACAAGCGGCAACTTTGATGGGCGACATTGTGCATGGTTTGCTGGTGCTGCTGGTGGTGCATACCCTGGCAGCAGCCTCGCCGGGGCCGGATTTTGTCTTTGTTTCACAGCAGACCCTCGCCAACGGCAGACGTGCCGGCCTGTTCTGCAGTCTGGGGATTGCCCTCGGGCTCTCGGTGCATATTGCCTATTCCGCCTTCGGCCTCGCGGCGATTGTTGCCCGCTCCGCCGAGCTGCTCTTTTGGGTCAAGATTGTCGGCGGCAGTTACCTGATCTACCTGGGTGTAAAAGGGCTGCGGGCTAAGGCATCGGCCGGACAGATGGTAGAGGGAGTACATCGTCCCTCGCAGACTGCTCTGAAAACAATTGGTGCCGGATTTCTATGTAATGCCCTCAACCCGAAAGCACCTATCTATTTCCTGTCGCTCTTTACCCTGGTCCTTGCTCCTGATATGCCCCTGTATCAAATCGGTATTTTTGGCCTGTGGATCATGTTCATCCAGTTATGCTGGTTCTCTTTTGTGGTCTTCATCCTCTCAATCCCCTCCGTTAACATCCGTTTTCAGAGAGCCGGACATTGGATTGACCGTCTGCTTGGCGGTGCCATGATTCTGCTTGGCCTGAAGGTTCTGATAAGCAAAGTCTGAAATTGCGACCTCTTTGTTGATAGTATTCACTATTAATTTACTCTATTTCATCACTTGTTGGCACAGGCATGACGAGCACCTATCGTATAATTTAGAAATTTTTGAAAATCTGCCAAATTTTATGTTCAAGAATGGAGAGGAAAAATGAAACTTTATCTGGTAATGGTGTTTTTCTGTATGATGTCTCTGTTTGGCAGGTCTTTTGCAGATTCTGCCGGTACGCAAGAGAATATGCAACCAATAGGCAAAGGAGAAGTACGCTATATGGGCTTTATCAAGGTGTACGATGCGAGCCTGTTGGCCAGCAAGGCGATTACAGGAGGAAAAGTTCTCGATACGGAGATATCGAAATGTCTTATTCTGAACTATGCAGTCCCTCTGACTATTGATAAATTTATTCGCGGGGCAGAGATGGTTCTGCAACGACAGCATAAAAAAGAAGATTTAGGTGCAGTCCGGCAACAGATCGACGCCCTGCATGCAGGGTACCGGGATGTGCAGGAAGGTGACAGCTATACTCTCTGTTACGACGCGGCAAGCAGAGCCACCACTCTGTCTTTAAACAACGAGGAGCTGGTCCGTATTGTTTCCGCCGATTTCGCCAGGTTCTACTTTGGTATCTGGCTGGGGCCTGATGCTCCTCTTGATGAAGACCTACGCGACGACCTCCTTGCCGTCAATCGGTAGGTGCTAAAATTGTAAAAAAACCAACGTAGGATCTTTCAAATTTTTCTTTGCCTGCAGATAGAAATTCGCTGAATTCCCATTCTTTATTAGTCAACAGGTGTCTGTATTGGGGTTTGATGACATAGGTCATTGCGGCGATGCGACGATTATTTTCCGTTACAACTTCCACCTCCTGTCGGCGGTACATCTCCCCCTCAAAAAGATCAAGACGATGGATCGCTTCGGCTGCGAGACCGAAATACAACACTCCTGAAACCGTTGAATCCTGCTGTGCTACAAGGCCGGGATATTCTTCATTGTGCATTTTTGAACGAAGAAAATTACGCAGTGTTGCCTGGGTGTAATCGGTATGACAGGCAGCAACTTTGGCCATTATATCACTGCACATCAGTGACCCGTAGGTGAAGAGATTGGTCATGGTAGAATGGTTGTTTTAGAATAACAAAACCGGACATTTTACATTATGTAAAACGTGGTTGGCGACGGAGCCGAACAAGACGTCGCGTATCTCTCCGCCACCCTCATGGCGGCCGATAATCAGCAGGTTAAAGTCCTGTACATTTGCCGTGTGGGTGATGATATCTTTGGGTTCACCAAACTCAAGCATGAGTTCATTAGTGAAACCTGCTTGCTGTAATTTTTTATCGACCCGTTCAAGAAGATTTTTGCCGGCCCTGGTAGCGTTTTCTTTCACCATGTCCAGTTGTAAAACCGGAATCATGCGATAGGCCAGCTGGGTACTGTTGATCACATTAAGCAGAGTCAGCTGTTTGGGAAAGCGGTCGTGCAGTTCGATAATTTTTTCAATGGTTCTCTTTGCCGTAGGTGAGTCGTTGATCGGTACTAAGATTTTCGGTATCATATCCACCTCCCCCTTTGATTATGCAAATAATTCTAGGAGTCCTAGCTCAACAGTAAGGACATATTCAAGTATATCAACCGTAGACCAAACGTGGTAGCAACAACACCAGATCCGGCCAGAAGGTAAGGACAAGGAGGATAGCGATCTGGATGATCAGAAATGGCAGGACAGCGCGGGTGACATAGACAATATCCCGGTCAACTGTGGCGCCGGAAATGTACAGGCTGACGCCCAGCGGCGGGGTACAGTAACCAATACCGAGATTGATGGTCATGAGCAACCCGAAGTGCATGGTGTCAATACCGAATTTCGACAAAAGCGGCAGAAAGATAGGGGTCAGGATAAGGGTTGCGGAGATGATATCCATAAACATGCCGATAAACAGCAGCAGGATATTTACGGCCAGCAGAAAGACCCAGGGAGAGGCGATATTATTGACGACTACCGTGGCAATTTTGCCGGGAATCTGCTCAAAGGTCAGATATTCGCCAAAAACCGAAGCGCCGGCGACGATAATCAACAGCGTGGCCGAAGTGACCGCCGAAGAGACGATGACTCGTTTGACGTCGCGAATTTTCATATCCCGGTGCAAAACGATTTCCACAAAAAACGCATAGAAACAGGCAACAACCGCTGCTTCATTGGCAGTAAACAGGCCTGAATAAATGCCGCCGAAAATGAGCACCGGCAACAGCAGAGCCCAGATACTCTCTTTCAAGACTGCCAGCACTTCCTGCAGCGATGGTTTTTCTCGGTGCATCATACCCTTTTTCCTGCAGACAAAATAGGCATACAGACTCATTGCTATCATAATAATGATGCCGGGAATAAAACCGGTCAGAAAAAGTGCCTCGAGCTGGTCGTTGCTGACCATGGCATAGAGGATCATGGAGATAGATGGGGGAATGATGACTCCAAGGATGGGGGCGGTTGTCATAAGACCAACAGAAAATTGCTCATCATAGTCGTTGTCGATTAGCGCCGGGATCATAAAACCGCCAATGGCCACGACGGTGGCGACGGTTGAACCGGAAATGGCCCCGAAAAAACCACAGGCGAGCACTCCGGCCATAGCCAGGCCGCCGGGCAGAAAACCAACCAGTACATTGGCGGTTTTAATCAATTTTTCGACGATCGACCCGGTGGTCATAATATTGCCGCACAGGACAAAAAACATCACCACCACCAGGGCAAACTTGTCCATACTGCGATAGAGCACTTCGATAACAATCTGAGGGTCAATCCCCACCAGATAAACCAGGCCGATGGTCCCGGTAAAAAACAAGCACATGAACACCGGTACGGTCGTCGCCAGGCAGCCAAGCAGTAGAGCAAATATCAACAGATAACTATTATCCATTTTATTAATTGCCCCCGCTTATATCGTCTCTTTTTTTCCAGTCTTCCCAGATGACGATAAGGGTGCGCAGAAACATCATCACGCCCATTACCGGCAACACTGCATAAAAGAAATATTCCGGAATCTGCAGGGTGGCCGATTGGGCATATTGATCCTGGTATTGCATAAGGGTCATTTTCGTGCCGAGATAGATCATTATCCCGGAAAAAACCAGCACCATGCAATGAGAGAAAAAGGTGAGGGGCTTTTTCAGAATCGGCAACATCTGTGGCAAGGCGTCGATACGGATGAGGGATCGGCTGCGGATCGCGGCAACACAGCCGATATAGGTCGAGAAATAGATAACCTTGCGCACGACTTCATCAGACCAGTACAGGCTCATATCGCTCGTCACCTTGCGTAAAATCACATTGGCCATGGCAGTGAACAGGGCAATGCAGACAGCGGCAAAGAGCGACCACTCCTCGATATGCAGCATGACCCGGTCAATGGTTCTAAATATTTTTGTCAGCATATTCAATAATTAATCAAAAATGGTAAGACACCTAATTTTTTGCTGGTGCTATTTTATAAAGCTTAACAAAGTTGGGGGGTTAGTTTGATTTTCCAGCAGAGCGTAAACCACCTGCGCAACGATTGCAAGCATGATGTGCTATTTATTGTGCGGCCCCTTCCTGGCCGTATCTTCCGGCTATTGATTCGCCTTCATTTTTTATGCGCAATTGTGGCGTGGCTTTACATTTATTGAGCTACACAGTACATAAGAAGATGTATTATCCAAACAATTACCATTTTTAATAAGGAGGAATCTCTATGCTACAGGGCACAAAAAAAGAATTTGTTTATCTGGTGAAACAAGAAGACCTGGCCAGTGCGGTTGGGGTTGGATCTGAGGACGAATTCCCGGAGGTCCTTGCTACTTCGCGAGTGATAGGACTGATGGAGATTTGTGCTGCCAGATTGCTGAAACCTTTTCTTAAGCCAGGAGAGCTCTCCGTTGGCGTTAGTATTGACATGAAACATTTTGCGCCGACGCCGGTTAATGAAGAGGTCAAAGTTGTCGCTACTTTTAATGGGCAAGACGGAAAATTATACCTCTTTGAAGTGGACGTTTTCGATCGAGCCGGTAACGTAGCCGGCGGAAAACATAGTCGAGCCATAGTCGAGAAAAGTCGTTTGATGGATGGGGCGCTGGTGCGAATGACCAAAGCCGGCTGAGAGAAATCGGCGGCAGGTGGGCATCGACACCCTGGTCGCCAAAAAAAACGTGCATCGAACGTTTTTTTCTTGAAAAAAATAATATTTTGTTAAGCCCACGATATTTGGCACCTCTGTGGAAAAGATACCATATGTTGTAGTTTGGTCTTGAGCCCGCCATAAATGTGGTGTATAAAGGCCCAAGTGATCATCTCTGAAATTCACCCGTAAAAAGTTAAATTTTACGATGGCTAAGGAGATAAGCGGAGACTTCCGATGAAGATTTCTTACGACGCCATCAACGCTGAATTAAGTACCTGTCCGCCAACACAACAGACCCCAGATCGTAAATTTTCCATTCAAAAGAGGACGGCATGACACCTGATGTAACCAAGCAGGTCTTGACCAGTACTGCCGAAACGGTACTGGCAAGACGGTATTATCTGAAAGATTCCGAAGGCAAGCCCATTGAAACATGGGAAACTCTGACCCGTCGTGTCGCCGATGCGGTGGCTGAGGTTGATCGTGATCAAAAAAATCATCAGCAGCTCCAGGAAGATTTTTTTAACATGATCTACCGCCTGGACTTTTTGCCTAATTCCCCCTGTCTGATGAATGCCGGGACGGATCTGGGCCAGCTGTCCGCCTGTTTTGTCTTGCCGGTCGAAGACTCCATGGATGGCATCTTTACCGCTATCCGTAACGGGGCGCTGGTCCACAAGACCGGCGGCGGCACAGGGTATGCCTTTTCCCGTCTGCGCTCAAAAAATGCCTCTGTTCGATCGACGCAAGGAGTTGCCTCCGGACCGCTTTCTTTTGCTGCCGTCTTCGATGCCGCCACCGAGACTATCAAGCAGGGGGGCAAACGACGCGGTGCCAATATGGGCGTTCTGCGGATCGATCATCCGGATATCATGGATTTTATCACTGCCAAACAAGATCAGAACAGCTTTAACAATTTCAATTTCAGTGTCGCCATTACCGATGTATTTATGCAGGCGGTGGAAAATGATGCCGATTTCGATCTGCTCGAGCCGTCGACCCAGCAGGTGGTTAAAAGCCTCAATGCCCGAATGGTTTACGATAAGATCGTCGATCTTGCCTGGCATAATGGTGAACCGGGAGTTCTGTTTATCGATACTGCCAACAAGGACAATATGACCCCGCAACTGGGTGATTTCGAAGCGACTAATCCTTGTGGGGAACAATGGCTGCTGCCCTATGAGAGCTGCAATCTCGGCTCGGTCAATCTGGCTAATTTTGTCGTGGGCAGCAAAATTGACTATAAACGGCTCAAACAGATTGTCCGCTCAGCCACGGTGTTTCTCGATAATGTCATTGACTGCAACCGTTTTCCGATTCCGGAAATCAGGGATATGACGCTGCAGACCAGGAAAATCGGTCTGGGAATTATGGGTTTGCATGATATGCTTATCCAGCTGGAAATTCCCTATGGCAGTGACAAGGGCCGGGAAACGGCCGGCAAAGTCATGCGTTTTATCAGAGATGCTGCGGAAGAACGTTCTATAGAGCTCGCTGTGGAAAAGGGACCGTTTCCCGCCTACGATCCGGCAATCAATGCGTATAAACCCAGGCGGAACGCAGCGCTTACCTCCATTCAACCGACCGGCACCGTGTCGATGATCGCCGACTGTGGGTCCGGCTGTGAACCCTATTTTTCCATTGTCATGATCAAGCATGTCATGGACGGGGACCGGTTGATCATGGTCAACAAGTATTTTGAGCAGGTTGCCCGGCGAGAAGGATTCTATTCGGCTGAACTGATGACCAAAGTCGCCGACAGCGCTACGGTCATGGGCCATGACGAAATTCCGGTGCAGTGGCAGCAGGTATTCTGCACCGCCCAGGATATCAAGCCGGAAGATCATATCCGGATGCAGGGAATTCTTCAGCAAAGCGGGGTGGACAGCTCGATCTCGAAAACCATCAATCTGCCCAATAATGCCACTCGTGAAGAGGTAAAGCTGGCCTATATCAGCGGCTATAAACTGGGTTGCAAAGGCCTTACCGTCTACCGCGACGGGTCCCGCGATAATCAGGTGCTCAATACTAAAGAAGCGTCAGAAAAAGATCAGAAAATGGCCATGGTCTCCGAACGGGGACCGGTGAAGCAGAATCTGCCCGATACCCTCGACGCCAAAAGATATCGGGTGAAGGATCAATACCAGAAGTCAGTGTATATTATCGTCTGTTTTGATGAAAACGAAAAACCGATGGAGGTCTTCGCCAAATTCCCCTTCGATAATCGAGTTGATTTAAAAGATAAATCGACGATGTGGACCACGACCTGCCGCCTGGTATCCCTGGCCCTGCGCTTTAGTGTACCAATGGATGAGATTATTAAGCAGCTTGATCGATCAAGCGGCCATATGCAAGATCTGCCGGCGCAGTTAAGCAAGTTGTTCAAGTCCTTTTTGGCTGGGACCCAGCAGGGGTTTTCCTCGGAATGTCCCGAGTGCGGCGGCCCTCTGCGCTTTGAAGAGGGCTGTGAGACTTGTCATGACTGTGGCTACAGCAAGTGTTCCTGATAGACTTTTTCCAAAGCCCAAACTACAAATTCGTAAAAACTTAAAATATATCTTGAGGGATCTATGGCGAAAATCGGTAGAAATGAACCATGTCCATGCGGGAGCGGCAAAAAATACAAACACTGTTGTGCCTTGAAAGAACCGCGGATAAAGCCGCAGCCGACGCCGCAGCAGTCGTTGAAAATTACCCTGACGGGAGGGGTGCGGTCAATTCAGCGGGACGCGAAGCAACGCAGAAAAATATTTCATGAACTGGGAGTCTTTTTCTTCTTTTCAACAACCTCGGGAGACGCCTGGGTCATGGAGATGACCGACTGTGATTGTGTGCAGGTGGCACGTGACGGCAAGCCTCTGGAGGTACCTATTGACGAAAATTCGGAAACCATTGAAATCAACTGGAGTCACACCTTCACTGTTCATGATCAAAAGGTGACGATAACCGCATATGACGACCAGAGTGTCGTAACGCTTACTAAAGCTCCGGCGCGCGAGTTGGCCGCCGCCATGAAGCGGATCCGAGCTCAGTTCAGTGAGGAGCAGCTGAAGAAAGTCCATCTGCCTGCTCCGGAAGATTCCATGATTCCATGAACAAAAAAGTTGTGCTGGTTTTACGACTGGTTCCCATGATTGTGGTCATGGGAACCATTTTTTTCCTGTCGCATCAACCCGGCGACCAACTGCATCTGCCGCAACTGCCGGGGATCGATAAATGGGCGCATTTTGCTGCTTATGGCGGTCTGGCCGCCACGGTGCTCTTTGCCCTCAGCGAGCAGCTGAAAAGCACCAGGCCGTATCAAATGATGGGCATCACCGTAATGTTCTGTCTTCTCTATGGCATTTCCGATGAATTCCATCAGTCTTTTATTGTCGGCAGGACCGCCAGCATCTATGATCTTCTTGCCGATGGCTGCGGCGCGGCAATGACCTGTGCGGTGTGGCTGAAATGGCGACCTAAAATTTCCAAGACCAAATTCTTACGCAGTCAGTGAGGATCGGTCGTCGACCGGATTAGCGTCGGCTCTGCAGAAGCCTCGCCATATCTTTGGCAAAATAGGTGATGATTATATCAGCCCCTGCCCGTTTGATTGACAGCAAGGTTTCCTCCATCACCCGGTCGCCGTCGATCCAGCCCTTTTCCGCCGCCGCCTTGATCATGGCATATTCGCCACTGACATGATAGGCGGCGATCGGTAAGTCGAATTCGTCGCGCAGTCGGGAAATAATATCCAGATAGGCAACTGCCGGTTTGACCATAATGATATCGGCACCCTCGTCCACGTCAAGCGTTGCTTCCCGCAATGCTTCCCTGCTGTTGGCGGGATCCATCTGATAGCTTCTGCGGTCGCCGAACTGCGGTGCGCAGTCTGCCGCATCGCGAAAAGGCCCATAAAATGCCGAGGCATATTTCACCGCATAGGACATTATCGGCACGCTGTCAAAATTGTTCTCGTCCAGCATCGCCCTGATTTCCGCCACGCGGCCGTCCATCATATCCGACGGGGCAACCATGTCGGCGCCTGCCTGAGCGTGGGACAGAGCGGTCTTGGCGAGGATTTCCAGGGTGGCGTCATTGTCTACTGCATCATCAATCAGACATCCGCAATGGCCATGATCGGTGTATTCACAGAGACATACGTCGGTGATCACCAGCAGTTCGGGGACCTTGTTTTTCAGTTCTCGAATCGCCGTCTGAATGATGCCGTTTTTGGCATGAGCCCCGGACCCGACCGCGTCCTTTTTCTCCGGCAGCCCAAACAGAATGACCGAATTGACACCCAGTGCGAGGCATTCTCTGGCCTCCGCCGCGAGCATGTCGACCGACAGTCGAAAAACCCCCGGCATCGAAGGGATTTCCTGTTTCTGTTTTTTGCCGGGCATAACAAACAGAGGGTATATAAATTGCTCGGAGTTAAGTTGCGTCTCTCTTATCAGGCTGCGTAACGCCTTGTTTTTACGCAGGCGTCTGGGTCTATATTCTGGAAATACCATGGTGTTCCTCTCTAATGAGTTGATATCAAGTGATGATGGCGTAGGATTTAAGCTTTTTGTGCAGGTGGCTCCTTTCCAGCCCCACCTGTTCTGCAGTTTTCGAGATGTTATGATCGTTTTCCTTAAGTTTTTGCCGCAGATATTCTTTTTCAAACAGCCTTTTGGCAGTTTTATAGTCGGCTGATAAAAAGGGGTCTATCGTTGTGCCGGCGCCGACGGCACCGCCATTTTGCTCTGGGTTGAGAAAGACACGGACATCAGCGCCGGTGATCGTCGATTCCTGGCACATTATCGCCAGGCGCTCGATAAAGTTTCTCAGTTCCCGGACGTTGCCTGGCCAATGATGCTCCATCAGGGCCTGGTAGGCATCGGCGCTGAAGTCTTTAAATTTGAGGCCGCGCGCGACGAGAAATTTCGTCAGGGCATCGACGAGCAGCGGGATGTCCTGGAGTCGATCGCATAAACGGGGCACGTGAATAGGTACCACGTTGAGCCGCCAGAAAAGATCGGCGCGAAAATGACCGGTGGCGATTTCTTCTTCGAGGTTTTTATTGGTGGCCGCCAAAACCCGGACATTGACTTTTATTGTTTTGTTGCCGCCGACCCGCTCAAATTTTTGTTCCTGCAGAATACGCAGGATTTTGGCCTGGGTGTTGAGGCTCATATCGCCGATTTCATCGAGAAAAAGAATGCCGCCATCGGCTTGGTCGAATTTGCCGCGTTTGCTGACATGGGCCCCGGTAAAGGAGCCTTTCTCATGACCAAACAGCTCCGATTCGATGAGTTCTTCAGGGATTGCCGCACAATTGACCTCGATCATCGGCTGGTGGCAGGAACGTGAGGCACGATGGATGGATTGGGCAACGAGTTCCTTGCCGGTGCCGTGTTCGCCCCTGATCAAGACCCAGGCATCGGTTGGTGCGACCATTTCAATCTGTTTTTTGAGGGCCAGGATGACCGGAGATTCACCGGTGAGGATGGGCTTTTGTTCCGAACTCTGGCGCAAGAGCTGGTTTTCCTGTTCCAATCTGGCAAAGCGCAGGCCGTTGGTGATGGCCAGAATGATCTTGTCGTAAGAAAGGGGTTTTTCGATAAAATCAAACGCCCCTTTGCGGGTTGCCTGGACTGCGGTTTCGATGGTGCCGTGTCCGGAGATCATGATAACCGGCACTCGGTATTGCGCATTAATTTTTTCGAGAGCAGTCATTCCGTCCATGTTGTCACCCAGCCAGATATCGAGCAGCACCAGATCGATGTCCATGGTCTCAAAAAGTTCCAGCCCTTCCTCGGCGGAAGCAACCCCGGTTGCGGCAAAACCCTCGTCTTCAAGTATCCCGGCCAGGGCCTCGCGGATACTCAGCTCATCGTCTATTATCAATATGCGTTTGCTCATATTGCTATTTACGACACCATCTTGTTTAAAAGAGGCAGCTCAATGATAAACGTCGCCCCCGTCGGTGTGTTGTCCTGGACTCGGATATAGCCGTTATGATCAGCGACAATCGTCGAGACAATGGCCAGGCCGAGGCCGGTGCCGGTTTTTTTGGTTGAAAAATAGGGCTCAAAAAGCTTCAATTTATCTACTTTGGCAATGCCCGGACCGTTGTCGTGCACCTTGATAAAAACGTTTTCCTGCTCCTCGTCAAGACAGAGAACGATGTCTATTGTACCGCCATGCGGTAAAACTGCAACCGCATTGTCAAGCAGGTTGATCAGGCAGCGCTTGATTTGTTCCGCGTCAAAACTAAAGATCGGGATGACTGTTTCCTCATGACAGCTAAATGAGATATTTTTATGGGCTTCCTGATAGAGAAACAAGGTGTTTTTCGCCAGCCTGGGCAAATTTTCCGGGGCTTTATGGACTTTCGGCATTCGGGCAAACTGGGAAAATTCGCTGACCAGTCGCTTTAACTCATCAACCTGGGTAATGATGGTACTGGTGCACTGATCGAAGATGCTGTTTTCTTCGTTGAGGATCTCCGGGTAACGGCGGCGAAGTCGCTGGGCGGAAAGCTGAATGGGGGTAAGCGGATTCTTGATCTCATGGGCAATTCGCCTCGCCACCTCCCGCCATGCCGCCATCCGCTGCATCTTTTCCAGTTTGGTCAGGTTGTCAAAAACCAGAACAAAACCAATCGGCTTTTCCTCCTCGTCTTTAAGTGGGGTGAAGTTGACCAGCAGTGAGTAATTTTTGCCCAACACATTTAATTTGAGATGCTGCTCCACGGTGCTTTTGCCGGTAATCTGCAGTTCTTCGATAAAGCCATCGATAATTGCAGCCTGGACGGGGGACAGTACATCACGGAAATTGAGCCCGACAAAGAGTGATTTGTTGATATTGAGCAGTTTCTCGGCAAACCGGTTGATAGTGGTGATCTGGCCGTTTTCATCAAGAGAGATGACCCCCGCCGAGACGTTTTGCAGGATGATTTCGGTATATCTCCGGCGTTGCTCGGATTCCTGCGAACTCTTCTGCAGAGCGGCGTGGGTTTCGGTCAGGCTCTTGTTGCTGGAATTGAGATGAAGCGTCATCTGGTTGAAAGAATCGACCAGCAGGCCCATTTCATCTTTTGCCTCACCCTCCATGGAAAACTCCAGATCCCCTTCGGCCACTCGCTGCGTCGCCAGCACTAATTTTTCCAGCGGTTCGGTAATGCCTCTGGAGATATACAGGCCAAACCAGATAGCGGCAAAAATGACCAGCAGGGTAACAATGAGCAGAATGGTGAGCAGCCAGAATTTGAACGGCTCCTTGAAATGCTTGAGTTTGCGGTAGCCTTCAATACCCTGAGAGATAGTGGTCATTCGGGCCAGCTGCTCGTTTTTCATCAGTAAAGAGGTGACCAGCACCGCCTGGCCGAGTCCGCTGCTGCCGATCTCTACTTCGGTGATGCTGTTGACTAAATCTCCGGTTTTGATCTCCTGGATCAGGATTTCGTGGCCCTTGTTGCTGCGCACTCGGTCGAGGGTGCCAAGAGATATCTGCGGCAGGATAATACCGCGTAACTGTGGCCCCTTGACGCTGATCTGAAGGTTTTTATCGTTGGTGAGCAAGGTCAGGCCATCCGGTCCATTGATAGGGTTGAAGGTGAGGATATTGCTCAGGGTTTCGCTGATTGTCTCGGGAGTATATGCCGCCACATTCAGCCCCTTTAACCGCTCGGCGATGCCTTTACTCATCAGGGTTACCTGGTCTTCTTTTTCCCGAAGCAGGGATTGCGCCAGTTTGAGCGATTCGGTCAGGGAATCTTCAATACTCGCGTTAAACCAGTAATCCATGCTGGTCGAGACAAACTGCAGGGCGACAAAAAAGAGCAGCATGGTGGGAATAAGGGTGAGCGAGAGAAATGATGCTATCAGTTTGGTCTTAAGTTTATTGCCGAGACGGTTGACCCGACGTTCAAATAACAGCTCGGCCAGGTTGCGCAACACCAAAAAAAGAACGAACAGCACCAGCAGGACATTGATGTTGATCAAGGCGAAGATCAGGATGCTGTTGCTGACCGGTAAATCTACCTGGTTTTTAAGAAGCTGGCTTTGCAGCCAGATAAAAAAGGGGATGAGGAGCAGGCAGGCGATAATGACCCGGCGGATCAGTTTTCGTTTCTGCCGGACCTGTTGCTCAGTATATGGCCGTTTGCTGTTTGGCTTGCCTCCCGGCAGAGATTTTTCCATGATCAAGGTACGGCGGCCTGGTAGGTGAAGGTGATAGTATGCCAGTCGGTTTCAACGTCCCACCAGGACAGAAAGGGCAGGATGTTGTGCAGACTCAAAGGCAGAGTTTTCTGGTAGAGTTCCGCCCTTATGCTGAGTTTATAGGTTTGGTCCGGCAGGAGTTGCTGTAAATCGATGACCTTGATACCGTTGATCTCATTGATAAGTTTTTGCGCCTCGGAAAGAGAGCGAAACGAAGTGCCCTTGTTGTTTTCTTCTTCGATGGTGACTTTATAGCTTTCTTTGAGGGTATCAAAGGTCATGGTATGTTGGAAATTGCGGGTGGCTATCAGTTCGTCCGGCCATTTCTCGGTGGTTTTGAACAGCTCGACAAAAAAAGAGAAGTGCAGAGCCAGACCACTATGCAGGACCTCGATCATTTCCGCGGTGAAGCTGTTGGCAAGGGTTGCAAAGACGATAAGGGAACGTTCCGTCGTTGTTGCAGTCAACTCCTTGATGGTTGCCTGCTGCCCGTCGCTGTTTTCAGTACCGGCCAGGGCGACCGCGATCGACAGGAGAAGGACAAGGAGCTGAAACAGTATGGCTTTGCCATGTTTCATGGAGTAATGTATGGTAAGCGGGGTTATCTGCAGGACAACACCTGCTCTGCAGACTCCTGGGAGAAATATTTTTGGGCTCAGGTGATGCGGTATGAGCCTGACGCTGTTTTTTATTTCGGTTTTGTCTATTCGATGGTACTGTTCTCTTTTTTTAGCTGTTGCTAATTTACTTGATCTCGTTCCGGTTGTCTATTGCTTGTTCTTCACGTATTGATCCTGCATAATAATGTCACCACGACCCAAAAAAACAAGAAAGTGCCAGGGAAGGTTCTGTGGTCGAGCCTTTAAACCGACGGGTACTCCCCTGACGGAACTGAAAAAGATAGAATTGCACCGAGATGAACTGGAGGCATTACGTTTATGTGACGGGGAGGGAATGACCCAGGAAGAGGCAGGTCGGAGTATGGGCGTCTCCCGCGGGACAATTCAGCGAATTATCACCCTTGCCCGCAAGAAAACGGCGACCGCACTGACTGCAGGACACGCCCTGGTTTTTGTCGATCAGGAAGAAGAGCCGCCCGAGGGAGGAGAGCTTTTATCGGATTCATGACAGGGTATATGACCAACCGCGTCAGATGTTTTCCCTGGTTTTATCGAAGGTGATATTTGGCCATTTTTCCATGAAGTATTTAAGCATCCACTCGTTTTGCGCCAGATAGGTGAGAAATCCCTCCCCATCATAGGCCAGGGCGCCCTGGTTTTTGCGTTCGAACTCGGCCAGCGCCTTCTTGTCGTCACAGCGCACCCACCGCGCCGCCTGGTAGTCAATCGGCTCATAGATAGCTTTGACGCTGTATTCATTCAAGAGCCTTGCCATAGTCACCTCGAACTGCAATACCCCGACAGCGCCCATAATATAGTCAGAGCCGATCAGCGGACGAAATACCTGGATGGCTCCCTCTTCGGCGAGTTGCAGCAGACCTTTCTGCAGCTGTTTTAATTTTAATGGATCCTTTAACAGGACCCGCCGAAAATGCTCCGGTGCAAAATTGGGGATGCCGGTGAACTTGAGCACTTCTTTCGGAGTAAAGGTATCGCCGATTTTGATAGTGCCGTGATTGTGCAGGCCGATAATATCGCCCGGCCAGGCCTCGTCGACGTTGGCCCGTTCCTGGGCCATAAAGATTGTCGCGTTCGCCAGCGTTATCTCTTTGCCCAGGCGGTGATGCCTGACTTTCATGCCGCGGGTGAAGGTACCGGAGCAGATGCGAAAAAAGGCGATGCGGTCGCGATGCGCCGGGTTCATATTGGCCTGGATCTTGAAAACGAAGCCGGAAAAATCCTCTTCCGCAGGCGAGACAAGACGGGTCACCGTCTCTCTTGGGCCGGGCGGCGGGGCCATTTCGACAAAACCGTCGAGCAGTTCGCTGACGCCGAAATTGTTGACGGCGCTGCCAAAAAAGACCGGGGTCTGGCTGGCCTGCAGATAATGTTCGTACTCAAAAGGATTGGCCGCGCCGTCGAGTAATTCAATGTCCTCACGCAGCTCATCCGCCGCTTGGTTACCGAGCAACTGATCCACCTGCGGATCGCCCAGGTCGTCAATGACAATGCCTTTGATATTTCTGGTGTTCTGGCCGGGGGTAAAGAGGTGCAGGGTCTTTTTGTAGAGGTTGTAGACCCCTTTGAAGGTCTTGCCCATGCCGATAGGCCAGGACAGTGGAGTGCATTCGATCTGTAGTTTTTCTTCGATCTCGGCCATGATGTCGAGCGGGGAAAGGCCTTCACGATCGAGTTTATTGATAAAGGTGATGATTGGGGTGTTGCGCATCCGACAGACTTCCATCAGTTTTTCAGTTTGCGCTTCGACCCCTTTAGCATTATCAATGACCATGACGGCTGAATCGACAGCGGTCAAAACCCGATAGGTGTCTTCTGAGAAATCCTGGTGACCGGGGGTGTCAAGGAGATTGACCTCGAAATCCCGGTAGGTAAATTTCATTACCGAGGTGGTAACGGAAATACCGCGCTCCTGTTCGATGGCCATCCAGTCGCTGGTCGCTTTTCGTTCGATTTTACGTGATTTGACCGCACCGGCCATATTGATGGCGCCGCCAAAGAGCAGCAGCTTTTCCGTCAGGGTGGTTTTTCCGGCATCGGGATGGCTGATGATCCCGAAGGTTCTTCGCTTGGCTATTTCCTGGGTGAGTTGTTTGCTCATGACAGATGAAAGAAAATACTTTGAGTTAAAAAAATAATGTTGCCCAGGAGTTTGTCAAATTATAGCACCTTTTTTCTCAGATCGAGGCAAACTCGAAAAAATTACCGGAGGCATGTAGTTAATATCGAAGTCTCACTATGTTCGCTTATCTCCGAGGATAATTTTTTTGAGTTTAACGAAGATATGGGAAAAAGGGCATAATCCGACAGGCTCTTAGAGAGGCAGAGAAAAATGTCATAGCATAGGTCCTTTTTATAATAATGCCAATACAAAACGAAAACCATGCCCAAATAAATACAGTAATGGGCAGAGTGGTGCTGCACGCTGGCAACTTTTAGCGATTCCCTGTATTATGGCTGATAACTGTAAGGAAAAACGTATGTTACGAGCTGTACCAACTTTAACTAATCAAAATTCCAATGAAAAAAATCCATGTAAAGAACCCCGTCGTCGAGCTTGACGGCGATGAAATGACCCGCATCATCTGGCAGTTTATCAAGGACAAGCTGATTTTTCCCTATCTTGAGCTGGATGTTCGCTATTTTGATCTCGGCATAGAAAAACGTGATGCAACGGAAGACCAGATCACCATCGATGCGGCCAATGCCATCAGGAAATACGGCGTGGGTATCAAATGTGCCACAATTACCCCCGATGAAACACGGGTGAAAGAGTTCAAGTTGAAAAAAATGTATCGGTCGCCCAATGGCACGATCAGAAATATTCTGGGCGGCACCTTATTTCGCGAGCCGATTATGGTGAACAATATCCCGCGTCTGGTGACTACCTGGAAAAAACCGATCTGTATTGGCCGGCATGCCTTTGGCGACCAATATCGGGCGACTGATTTTGTGGTCAGGGAAAAAGGCAAACTAACGCTGACTTTTACCCCGGAGGATGGCGGTGCCGTGCAGAATTTCGAGGTATACGATTTTCAGGGCGGCGGGGTGGCGATGGCCATGTATAATACCGATGAGTCGATTTACGGCTTTGCCCATGCCTGTTTTAATCAGGCGCTATATAAGAAATGGCCCCTTTATCTGTCCACCAAGAATACCATCTTAAAAAAATATGATGGCCGGTTCAAGGATATCTTTGCCGAGCTCTACCAGTCCACGTATAAAAAGGATATGGACGCTCTCGGCATAACCTATGAACATCGGTTGATCGACGATATGGTTGCCGCCGCCCTCAAGTGGGAGGGAGGCTTCGTCTGGGCCTGTAAAAACTATGATGGCGATGTGCAGTCCGATGTTCTGGCCCAGGGTTTTGGTTCTCTTGGCATGATGACCTCAGAGCTTATTACTCCAGATGGTAAAACTATGGAGTCGGAAGCCGCTCACGGCACGGTCACTCGCCACTATCGGCAACACCAGCAGGGAAAATCGACTTCAACCAATCCTATTGCTTCTATTTTTGCCTGGACCAGAGGTTTGGCTTTTCGCGGCAAACTCGATAATAATGCAGAGTTGATCGCCTTCTGCCGAGCCCTGGAAGAAGTTTGTGTCGAAACGGTAGAGAGCGGCAAAATGACCAAGGATCTGGCACTGAGCATCCATGGCAAAAATTTGCAGGAAAGTGACTATCTTTCAACCGAAGATTTTCTCGCCGCCCTCGATGAAAATCTGCAGTGTAAACTAACAAACTAACAGAGGGATTAATAAGACAACTTCTTAAAAATGCATCGCATCTCAGCCCTCTGGATCGGCTCTGGAAGAAGTTCGATATACGAGGCGTAGTGTCAGTTACAGCAATTTGCTAGTACATGCAGTACAGCAAATCGCTGTATCTGACTTACAACGAAGGTGATCTGGCTTTTTACGAGTCCATCAACCGTAAACCAGTGTGCCGCCGCAGTATCCCAGCCCCCCCGCACAGCCAAGACAGAGAAGGTAGATAAGAAACATTTTCCCTGGCAGAGTGCCTTTACGATACAGAACAACGGCAAAGACCAGCAAAACGGTAAGAACCCCGGCCAGCACCATTTTGATAATAATATAGGGGTTCCATTCTCCCTGCTGGAAATGGAGCCAATCGAGAAACCCGGCACTGATGACCGGTAGTATGGACGCCAGGGCAAAGACCGCGCAGTAGAAAGCAGTCTGGGCGAAATTTTTTTCTTTCCAGATGAGGCCGAGAAAAGAAAAAACCACCATAGCAATGACCATTCCCATCGGAATATGGGTGAGCATCGGATGGACAGGATGGGAATAGCCGATTTTTGCCAGCAACGAATAAAAATTTTCTACCATGCGATTCTCCTTATGATTTACGTATTTGATGGTGTCGTAAATATTAGTTATTCAAGGCTAAGCATTATCAATTCACAGGTGTAGTCTTTTCCTCTGTCATGCCGTTCATAGTATTAGTACAACTACCAGTCAATCTCATTTCCCTTTCAACGATTGTAGGTAAGCATATATGTCAGCCGCGTCCTGTTTCGACACTTTTGCTTCGGAAAATGGTGGCATTATGGGCGCGTCCGTTGTGCGTAGCTTCCGCACGAAACTATAAAAATTCATATCGAGTCCGGCGATATTGATCGCCCGTCCGTCATTACCGTGGGGGCCGTGGCAAGCCGAACAATTATGCATTTTATACCATCTCTGCCCATCTGCCGCGTTGCCCGGAGGAGCACTGCAGCCGGCGGAGAAGACGGCATAGAAAAGAGTAAGACCGATGACTACAATGCGTACATTCAATGGGGGAAACATTCCAGCCTCCTTGGTATCATTTAAGTGAATTTATATTGAAATCAATATGATATAAATTTTATTAGTTGCCTGGTTTCTCAACAGCAGTCTGCAGGATTTCCAGAACGCGGTGCCTGGTATTTTTTTGCTGGTTCAGCAGAACAGCAAAAGAAAAGAGCCGGTCCCTCTGCAGAAAATAACCCGCATAGCAATAGACATCCTGCATCGTGCCGCTTTTCACTAAAATAGTCTCCTGACGTTTAAGCAGTGTACTATAAGGCTTAAAAAGATCAAGGATTTGAACCAGTGCGGCAGGGCTCATTTTATTTTTTCGGGAGAGGCCGGAGCCTTCTTGGATGATTATTTTACCTCTGCCAGAAGACAGCGATTTAGGCAGCGATCTCTCGATGAAGAGCGCAAAAACCTGGCGGGATTTTTCCCAGGTTGCCGGCAACCCATAGGCTTTTGCCCCACAGATAAGAAAAATCTGGTTGGCTATGAAATTATTGGAATTTTCCAGACAGATGCGAATTATTTCCGTCAGCGGTTCGCTGCGATGGGTATAGATCGGCGACAGGGTTTGTGGGACGCTTACAACATTATAGCCGCTCACCTTGATTCCTGCCTGGCGAAAGAGCATGACGAACAGCTCTCCGGTGTAGCGCAGGGCGGGGGGGATTTGCCCCTGAGATGTTAACGTGTTGATATTAATGCGGTGCATGCCGGGGCTGAGGTTTTCCGCTGCTTCACTCATCAAAGAAAGGAACGGCGTCTGCGGCTCGCCTGAAGTGATGCTCCGGTCTCCGGCAATCTGTACCGGTAGGGCGTTGAAATTAACGGCCAGAGCCCCGTTGGGGGCATCATAGGGATTGGCTGAGTTCTCTTCTGCCGCCGTTTCCCCGTTTAAGGCAAAACTGCCGGCATCGAGGTAGATCGCTGCCAGTTGCCGCACGCCCATCCCGGTTAGGATACGGCCGATTTTTAAGACAACCTCGGAGGTCAGCGTGGGGTCGCCATAGCCTTTGATAAAAAGATTATTTTTCTTGTCGATGAAAAATTGTGTCTCAAAGCGGTAGTCTTGGCCAAGATTTTCTATGGCTACCAGGCTGGTAAGAATCTTCAGGGTGGAGGCGGGAATAAACAGATCCTGCTCCTTGAATGTAAAAGCAGTACCATCGCCCCGGACCATATAGCCGCCATTGTCGATGATTCGCTCACGCTCGGAGGTCTCGGCGTAAGCGCGCCCCGGTGAAAGCAGTGCCAGTATCACCAGCAGGCAGCAGCCAGGTCCGCAGTTGAAGAATCTCCTGCTGTATCCTGAAAATATTCTTCTCATAAGTATGGTTTCACTCTGTCAATCCGCACAACCTCGGAAAAACTCTTCTCAGCCATCGGGATGGGCTCTGGAAAAGTTTGATGTACGAGGCGTAGTGTCTGATACGGCGATTTGCTAGTACATGGAGTACAGCAAATCGCCGTATCAGAGCTACAACGAAGGAGATCGGGCTTTTGACGAGTCCATCAATCAAGGGAATACCAGTTGGTCTTCACTATTCTGGTCTGCCGGCTGCGCTCTTGGTCCAGACCAAGGATTGCGCTCAGGGCTTCCATCGGTTTGATGCCAGGTTCGGCACTGGCCGAGATCATCTCCATTCGTACCGTCGCAGTATCAGCAGGTGCATCAAGAGAAAATTTACTGATCAATGGCCGAATATCAATTGGCGTGGTTTTTTCCTTTCTGGTTTTGTTGATGATAAAGGTATCGGCAGCGATAAATTCCGCTACTTTCATTCTTTCCGACTCCGTTAATGAGCTCGGCAGGGTAAGATCGTAGGCAACGGCAATTTTTTGAGGAGTCTTGCCGGAATGGAGTTCAATGCCACGTACTTTTAAGCCGGGAGCTAGTTTGTCGTTGATTCTGGCCATGACCGCCTGCAGCTCCTGCCCTTCGCCAAGAGGTGCGGGAAGGTCCATAATGAAAAATTCCGCCAGGCTTTCCGTTCCTACCGGCAGAGCCGGTCCAAAGGAAATTTTGGGTGACGGATTAAAGCCCTGGCTGTAGTTGGTGGCAATAGCTGCCCGGCGCAGGGTGCGAAAGATCATCTGCAATATTTCCAGATGACCGAGAAAACAGATTTCACCGGTTCGGCTATAGTGCACCAGATACTTAAAGTGTCCTGTGTCTTTGGTGGAAAACTTTTGTTTTTGAGGTTTTGCAGCTGAGTGTGGGGTCGCAGGTACTGCATCTTCTATGGTCTTATCGCGGCGGTTATAGACGATGGGCATAAGCGTTTTAAAATCGCAGAGGCCACACTTCTGGCAGGCATGATAACGGCAATCCGGGGTATAGATTTCCTTCTCTGCCTTGGCCAGCTCGTCTTTGAGGAATTGCTGTTCAACCCCGGTATGCAGATGCTGCCAGGGCAGAGTTTCATCAAGAGCTTTTTCGCGCAAAAAATCATCGAGATCGATGTCGCACAACTCGGCTGCTTTCTGCCAGCGCACCAGGTTAAAATGTTCATCCCACCCGTCAAGACGTGCCCCGGACTGCCAGGACAGTTCCATAAGCCTGGCCAGACGACGGTCGCCGCGGGCAAAGACCCCTTCGAGATAACTGATTTGCGGACTGTGATAGCGAAGATTGCAGCCTTTTCCGGGAAGACCGCTTTGCAGGCGACGGATACGCTGGGTGCTCTCCTCTATGCTGAGCTGTCTTGCCCACTGGAAAGGGGTGTGCGGTTTGGGGACAAATGTGCCGATGCTGACGGTTATCTGCTTTTTACCTTTGCCGGGGCGACCGCCGCCCTGTACCGCCATGGCTTTTTTGACCAGATCGATAATCGCCTCGATATCCTGATCTGTTTCCGTGGGCAGGCCGATCATAAAATAGAATTTAATGACCCTCCAGCCAAGGGCGAAGGCTTCTTTACAGGTGGCGATAAGATCGTCTTCGGTAATCCCTTTGTTAATGACCCGTCGCAGTCGTTCGCTGCCGGCCTCCGGGGCCAGGGTGAAGCCGGTTTTGCGAACCCTTTTGACCTGTTCCATTATTTTCGGGGTTAAAGTCCCCACCCGCATCGACGGCATGGCCACCGAGACGCAGCGCTCGGTAAAGCTGTCCATCAATTGCGGGAGGACCTGTTCCAGGCAGGAGTAGTCGCCGGTCGATAAAGAGAGCAGCGCCAGCTCCTCAAAACCCGATGTCGCAAGACCGCTCTCGGCAAGTTCGATAATCTTTTCCGGACTTCGCTCCCGTACCGGTCGGTAGGTGATGCCCGCCTGGCAGAAGCGGCAGCCCCTGGTACAGCCGCGGGCCACTTCAATGCCCATTCGATCATGGACAATCCTGGCGTTGGGTACCAGGGGATTTTTGAGGTGCTCGATGAGGTTGAGATCGGCGACAATTCTCCGGTGTATATGCTCTTTTTTGCCTTCAGTTCGGCGCATGGCCCGGAACGTGCCATCTTTATGGTATTGCGGTTCGAAATGGCTCGGGATATACACACCATCAATTTCTCCGAGCAGATCTAGGAGCGTTTTTTTGCCTGGGGCAGCCTTTTTGTGCGCGGCGAGAAGCGCGGCAATTTCCATAATCGCCTCTTCGCCATCGCCCAGCAAAATGGCATCGAAAAAATCGGCCACCGGTTCGGGGTTGAGCGAACAGGCCCCGCCGCCCAAAAGCAGCGGCATGGAGTCGTCACGATCACGGGCGTAGCAGGGAATCGACGCTAGATCAAGAATTGTCAGGATATTGGTATAGCAGAGTTCATAGGGTAACGTGATCCCCAATACATCAAAATCGGCTAGAGGACGGGCCGATTCCAGGCTGGTCAACGGGTTTTTTTTTCGGCGCAGCAATTTCTCCAGATCGATATCCGGACAATAACATCTATCGGCCAGAAATTCTTTTCTGCCGTTTATCAGGTGATAGAGGATCTGCAGTCCCTGGTGCGACATGCCTATCTCGTAGAGATCGGGGAAGACCAGAGCAAAGCGGATGGCAGCCGACTGCCAGTTTTTTTCGTAAGCGTTGTATTCATGGCCGAGATAGCGGCCGGGACGGTTGATGGACGAGAGTATTGCACGATCTGTCATAAGAAATCCATAGAATTGTCTGCCAAGGGTTCTTCCCTTTTTTCGGTAAACCTGCGTGATGTGTCAGGTGTGACGGCGCATAGGCCGTCAGGTCATCAGGGCATATATTGTCGATTATAACCAGGGGGTGGGCGGAGTTGGTAGGTCTTTTGTTCCTCGCTGATATGAATGTTTTCCAGGGTAAGGTGTATTTCGCTGCTATAGTCGAGTCCGGCAATGGTAATATTAAGGGGTTGCCGGCAATTGTTGCCGGCCATCCGGTTGGCATACGTAATCTCGGCGATCTTTTTGCCCTGGTCGTCTTCTAGAAGGTAGATTGAAAAGACCTCTTTTTCCCGGTCGAAAAGCAGATGTGAGACGCCGGTCTGGTCCTTAAATGACAGCCATACCCCCCGTGCTTCTCGATCATGGCGGATATCGATAATTGAGCGGCTTGAGAGATGGAATCTGCCGGTGAGCAAAGTGCCCCAGTCACTGCGCAGAAAAGAGCTCGGGATATTATTGCGCAGCCCAAATGACTGCAGCTTACCCATCATATATTTTTTCGATAAGGTATTAATGGTCTGAAAGGAATCTTTATCTCCGGCAATGATCAGCACCGGCTGGCCGAAGGGGTTGGTTATGAGAAATTGATACGATGCGGGCATGGAAAACTGTAAAAAACCCTCCAGCGCTTTTTTTTCAAGAGGACTCTGGTAGAAAAGGAGCAGATCGCCCTCAAGCGTCTTGCCGCAGGCACCATCTCGCGCCGTAAGGGCATCGACCTGGCGGGCAATTTTGTCTCTTTCGGTGTCCTGCAGTGGATCGGTCCATGGCCTGATTGCGCACCCGGCAAGAACCAGGGCGGCAAGCGCCACGATCAAAAACTGCCGGGCATAGAGAATGGTTGGCTCAGTGGTTTTCCAGGGCATGGATTTTTTCTTTGACATTGGCTTTATCTTTTTCTTCCTTGAACAGCTGATACGCTTTTTTATAGGCCTGCAGGGCATCCGGGACCCTCTGTAGGGAATGGTAGACATCACCTAGATGTTCGTAGATATGCGGATCATCGGGAACCAGTTGCACGGAACGTTCGAGCTCTTGCACCGCCCGGGAGAAATCACCGAGGCGGTAGTAGACCCAGCCGAGGCTGTCAATGATAAAACCATTGTCTGGTTTTAAGGCATCGGCCCGTAGAATATATTCCAGTGCCTGCTGCAGATGGATATTCTTGTCCGCCCAGGTGTAGCCGATATAGTTCAGCGCTTCGGCATGGTCCGGTTGCAGTTCCAGGACTTTTTGCATGATCTCAACGGCGGTCTCAGACATGCCGTTTTTCTCGAGCACCAGGCCGTATTCAAAAAGCAGCTGCAGGTTGTCCGGATACAAATCGATCGCTGTTTCCATCAGGGTCATGGCCGCAGTGTTGTCCCCTCTGGCCTGATAAAGAGACGAAAGAAGGGCGTAGAAAAGAGGACTTCTGCCGATTTCCGTCTCGGTGTATTTTTTCAGCAGGGCGATCGCTTCATCGATGTTGCCCAGTTTCTGATAAATGCGCGTCTGTAAATAGACCGCCTCTTCCAGATTGTCACTCTCCGGTTTGATATGGTTCAGATGGGCGAGACCGGCAGTATAGTCTTCTTCCTGGTAGGCGAGCAGGGCGAGCATATATCGCGCTTCGGAACTGTTGGCTTGCTTGACCAGGCGACTCAGGATCTTTTTGGCTGCATCCACTTCTTTTTTGCGGAGCAGCAGCTTAGCGGTGATTAGATCAATATTGGCCGAATTTTTGGAATAGAGGCGCAGATTGGCCAGCTCCCTGAGGGCGTCATCTTCCCGGTTCAGATCGACCAGGGCCTGAATACGACTGAGTGCCGCCCGCTCGTCAAAGGCGTCATCGTCGATAATCATGGTATATATGCGCAGGGCATCGGTGAACAGCTCCTGGCTGATGTAGAAATAGCCAATCTCATAGGCCAATTCTTTTGACCAGTTGAACGTCAGGGCCTTTTCGTATTCCTCGGCCGCTTGTGTAAATTTACCCATCTGTTTGAGCAGCCTGGCATAGGAAAGGTGGGTGAAATAGGAATCGACGTCATTATGCAATAACTTTTTGAAAATTTCTTCCGCCTTGCCATAGTCTCCTGAATGGGTATAGAGTAGAGCCAGGCGCAGATGCACTCCTTCGTTGCCCGGGTCTTTTTCAAGCACCCGGAGATATTGCTCAATAGCCTCCGGCACCTTTTCCTGCTGGATATACAGGCTGGCCAGCAAGAGTCGGTAATTATTGTTGTCGGGATGGTCGGTGATGGCCTGAAGCAGCCAATCCGCCGCCTTGTCAAATTCTCCCATTTTCAGTAGGAGCACCGGAATTTTTTCTTTGATATATTCCGCCTCCTGGTCGCAGATCAACGCCTTCTCATAGGCTTCAAGTGCCGCGGAGTAACGTTCATCAAATTCGGCGTGAGTGCCCCATAAAAAATAGAAATAGGCGCAGCCAAGATCTGCCGGATCCTTTTCGTCCACTTGTGGCGATACGATTTTGGTTATCGGTTGGATTGCAGCCGGCTGGTTGACGGCGCAGGAAGCGAAAAAAAGGCAGCAACCAAAAGCGAGTAAGAAATGGGTGCGATAGGTCATGATTTAAGCCTTGATGGCTGAAAATACGGCAAGCAGAGGACGGACGTGCTGGAGTACCTGGTAGTGCACTTCCTGGATCGAGCCGCTCGCATCGATGGGCTGGATATACGACCGTTTGATGGTGGAAAAAATGGCTGCCACCTGCTTAAGGCTCTCTAGTTGCTCAAAATCATTGAGCTGTTCACCCCGTCCGGAGGTGATGCGCGCAAGACCGATAGGAAGAGGCGCCTGAAAGAGCAGAGCCAGATCGGGGTCGGGGGCGAACCGGTTCAGCTCGAGAATCTTTTCCGGGTCAAATCCTCGCGCTCCCTGATATGCGGCGGTGGAGAGAAAATATCGATCACAGAGGATAATTTTTCCCTGGGCCAGGCCGGGAGCTAAAAGCTGCTCGACGTGCTCACGCCGGTCGGCTAAAAACAACTCAAGTTCTTCTACCCCGCTGGAGGTGGCACGCTGCGTGTAGAGCGCGCGTATTTTTCTACCGAACGGACCCTCCGTTGGTTCTCGGGTGACGACAACCGGATATCCTCTCTCCTGCAGATACTCGCTGAGCAGATGAACCTGCGTCGATTTACCGGTGCCGTCCGTACCTTCAAAGACTATCAATACGCCCTGTCGTTTTACCGAGGCAGTCATGTTGTCCTTCCCTGCCGGGGGAGCTGCTGGGCGGCGGCCCGGTTGCGGCTGATGATCGCGGCCAGCTTGATTGCTTCATTGAGACTTTGCTGTTCGGCAAGCCCTTTACCGGCGATATCATAGGCAGTTCCGTGATCGACAGACGTCCGGACAACCGGGAGTCCAAGCGTTATATTGACGCCATCCGCAAAGTGCAGGAGCTTGAACGGAATAAGGCCCTGATCGTGATACATACAGACCACCGCATCAAATGCTCCCGAGGCTGCCTTATGAAACACGGTGTCTGGAGGGTAAGGTCCGAAAACATCGATATGCTCGCGTCTTGCCTGTTGAATCGCGGGACCGATGATACGCTCTTCTTCACTGCCGAAAAGCTGGTTCTCACCGCCGTGCGGGTTGAGTCCGGCGACGGCGATCCGTGGCTTATCGATGGCAAAGTCAACGCTCAGGGCCTGGTGGGTGATGTGGATCAGGGTGTGGACTGCCTGGATGGTGAGCTGAGCTGCTACCTCTCGGAGCGGACAGTGAATGGTGACCAGGGTTACCCGCAGTCTGCTGCCGGCGAGCATCATCGCAAAAGAAGAGGTGTTGGTTAAACTGGCCAGCATTTCCGTGTGGCCGGGAAACCGGTAACCGGCATCATTGAGCGAACTTTTAGAAATGGGGCAGGTAGCGATACCATCGATCAGTCCCTGCTGGGCAAGTTGTACTCCCGCCTCGATATAGTGCGCCATGGCCTTGCCGGTAGCCTGATTTGGCTGTCCCCAGGTGAGATCCGTATCGGTGAGCTCAGAAAGCTGGAGTACCGGGATGACTTTGCCTGCCGCGGCTGCGGACAGGGAAGTTCCCGGCGTCCAGGCCATGCAGGGGGCAGGTAAGCCAAGCTCTGCGCCGCATTTCTCCAGGACTTTTCGATCCCCGAGAACTACCGGCCGGATTTCTGTCCAGTCGGTCTGGTCGGCAAAGGAACGAAGTATAATTTCCGGGCCTATCCCGGCGGGACAACCCATGGTAATTCCTATTATTGTCATAAGAGACACTGTAACGTGAAAAGGCGATTATGCCAAGAAGATGGTGTCGTTAACTATTCATAAGTTACGCTCAATTACTGCTTTATAAAGTAATCAGCTCCTGTTCAATAGCCAAGATCAAACGCGTTGTTGATATGGTCTATTGTCACATTTTGCTGGTCGACACCAAGCACGGCTATCACGTCAAACCGGGCCGGTACCTCAAAGAGCTGCTGTTCTGCCAGGTACCATTGGGCAGCACGACTGATTTGTCTTTGCTTTCTTGGTGTAACCGATTCGGCCGGGAACCCGAATCTCAGACTGGATCGTGTTTTCACCTCGATAAAAACCAGCTCTGCGCCATCTCTGGCGATGATATCGATCTCTCCAGCTTTGCAGCGGTAGTTTTTGACCAGTATGGTATAGCCTTTTTTCTGCAGATAGCCGGCGACTTTTTCTTCACCACTCCGGCCAAGACGCTGCCGACTGTTCAACATATTCTTTGACTCCTTTGAACGTTTTGCGATGAATCGGGCAGATACCGTTTTGCTCGATGGCCAGCCGGTGTTCCCGGGTCGGGTAGCCTTTATTCTGCTGGAAATTGTAGGCTTGGAAACGGTGGTGGCATTCGACCATGATGCGGTCTCGCTCGAGCTTGGCCAGAATACTTGCGGCGGCGATTGAGCTGCTTTTTGATTCTCCCTTAATGAGCGGAGCTTGGGCTGTGTTCAGGGGAAGCGTAAAAGTGCCATCGATCAGAAGAAAATCAGGCACCGTCCCAGATAAATTTTCCACAGCGCGCCGCATCGCCAGCATTGAGGCCTGGAGAATATTGATCGCTTCGATGGTTCGCTCAGAAACAACGCCGAGACCAAAGCAGGCACCGAGCTCATGCAGGTGGTTTTTTAGCTCGAGTCTTTGGCGGTGGGTGAGAATTTTTGAATCGACAAAAAGAGAATGATTGCACGCAACAGGCAAGACGACACAAGCACCTACAACCGGTCCGGCCAGTGGCCCTCGGCCGGCTTCATCGCAACCGGCTACACAAGCATAACCCTGCGAGTAAAGAAACCGCTCGAGACAATAATTATCTCCACTTCCAGCCAGATCGGCAAGCCTTGTGGGTATCATCGCCGCAGAAAACGTGGTCTGCCTGGATTTGGATCCGACAACAACCGGGTGGCTGCGTCGGAACCAGATATATTTATCGCAAGATGATTAACGCGGCAGGTTACGTTCACGGATACGTGCGGCTTTACCGGTAAGTTTGCGCAGATAGAAGAGACGAGAGCGGCGGACACGCCCGCGGGTGATGACTTCTATTTTCTCCACCCGGGGGTTATGAAAGGCAAAGGTCTTTTCGACACCGACGCCGTGGGAGATTTTTCGGACGGTGTAGCTGGCATCCATGCTGCCGCGCTTACGTTTGATAACCACGCCCTGAAACATCTGGACTCGTTCTTTACCGCCTTCAATGATGCGGATATGTACTTTCACGGTATCACCGGGACGAAAGTCGGGGTGGTCCTGGCGCATCTGTTCCTGGTTAATTCTGTCGATAATTGTGCTCATAGCGTCTTCTATAGGTTGAAGTCTAAAGTCTATTGAGGAATGGAGCTCCTCTCTCTTAGTTAATACGATTGTTAAAATTACCGTAAACGTTCACCAGCACCCCATCTTCGTCCGATCAGGCAGCCTCACATAGCCAACTATAGTTCGGAGGCCTGCTTGAACGAACCTGGAGCTCTGGTTGAACGTTTATAAATCCATGTTTTACGGTCACCTATTACGTTCCGGTGAAGTATTACAAATCACTTTATACTCTTCTCAAGATCCGAGCAGTCTGTCAATGATGATTGACACGGCTGATCGAACCGAGAGATGATTGTACGCTGTTCCACCCTTGATTGGTGGTAAAATGGCATCGGTTTGTTCACGCAATGCTGGAGCCAGGCCATGAGCCGTGCCAAAAAGCAGCAGAACCGTTTGTCCTTCGTCGATCTTGCAACGAAGTTCCTCATACCGTACACTATTGTCTCGCACCAGCGCACTGGTAGCAACAACCAGGGGCCGGCATCCGTACTGGTCGGTGACTGCAGTTACCACTTCATCCAGAGAGGCCGCCAGTCTGACGATGTCGAGCGCTTCTTTTCTGGCTGGATTGTATGTAGCACCGTGCCCTGTCTGCCAGTGATCAAGGAGTTCCCTGACCAATTGCTGCTGGTCTTCATATGGCGTAGCGATGAAATAGTTAGCAATTCCGTATGTTTTTGCCGTCCTGGCAATGTCATGTATATCAAGATTCGTGACCGCCGAACCTATTGTTTCACCTTTTTTATTGATCACCGGATGGTGGATCAGGGCAATATTTACTGCCCGCGAATGTGGCCACCCAATGTCTATCAATCGTGTTTTCCCTGAATATTTTCTACCAGCCCTAAGAGCTTGTGCTTTTTTAACAGGACAATCTCGTCGCCACTGAATGTTTCCTCGCGAATCAAATCCGGTCGTCGTTCAAGCGTTCTTTTGACCGAAGCGATAAAGCGATAGGTTTTGATCGCTGCATGGTTGCCCGATAACAGTTCGATCGGGACCTGCCGGCCATTAAACTCCTGTGGTCTGGTGTACTGGGGGTGCTTCAACAGCTTTCTGCTGAAGGTATCTCGCATTGCCGATTCGGCACACCCAAGAACCCCCGGCAAGAGACGAGTAATCGAATCAATGAGTACCATAGCGGCCAGCTCCCCGCCGGTGAGAATGAAGTCACCGATCGAGATCTCCTCATCGACATACTGCTCGCGAAACCGCTCATCAACCCCTTCGTAGCGTCCACATACCAGCACCAGATGGGTTTCTTGCGCTAGCTCTTCGGCCAATGCCTGATCAAATCTGCGCCCTTGCGGGCTCAGCAGAATGACCTTCACCTGGTTGCCGATTTTCTGTCTGCTCGTCACTGCCGCCGCCAACGGTTCAGGTTTCATCACCATACCTTCACCGCCGCCAAAGGGGCGATCGTCGGTCATGGCGTGCGGTCCTGAGGCAAAATCGCGAAGATCTATAAACACGATATCAATCAGTTGCTTTAACCGTGCGCGGCGGATAATCCCCTCTTGCAGAGGTGATTCAAGCAACTCGGGAAAAATTGTGACAATATCAAAGATCATTTATTGACGCAGCCTGCAGTCTGCCGACGAGTCGGCTTACTCATCGGTAAGCTCCAGCAAACCCGGTGGCGGGTCGATAATCACATGTTCTACGGTCTCGCCCGCGATAATGCTTTTGGTAACAGGAATTAAGATTTCCCGTTCCCCCGATTGCACGACCAAAAGATCCTGCGCCCCGTTGTTAAAAAGACTGACAATCCTGCCGATGGTTTGTCCGTTTAGGTCGACAACGATTTTGCCTTGGTACTGATACCAGTAATATTCGTCTTTATCTGTTTTGGGCAGAAGGTTTTTGGCAAGGAGTATCCCGCTGCCGACAATCTTTTCCGCTTGCTCTCGACTAGTAATCGAGGCCAGTTGGGCAATAACCGTCTTTCCCTGAACCCTGAATTTTTCAACAGTAAGGCCGGTCGAGAGATTGCCTTTTCCGTCCACCAGAACAACCTCTTTATAGCCGGAAAAGTTTTCCGGTTGTCCAGAATAACAGAAAATTTTCACCTCCCCGCGTAAGCCATGCACCTTAGTAACAGGACCAAGAAGGAGATAGTCGTCGGCGGGGTAAGAATAATTTTCGGTCATTGCCCGTATATTGTCCTAACAAAGTGTAAAAAAACGACAAGCAATGTCCGCTTATTCTACAATCTCCAGTCGTGATCTTTTATCGTCTTTGGCCGCAGCTGCAGCGAGCAGGGAGCGCAAAGCCCTGGCCGTTCGTCCCTGCTTGCCGATGACCTTGCCTAAATCTTCCGAAGCGACTGCCAGTTCCAGGGTCACATTGTTTTCTTCATCGGTTCGGGTGACCTTGACGGCATCCGGTTGATCGACCAGGGATTTGGCGATAACGGCAATAAGTTCTTCCATTATTACTATGCGACAGCCGGAGTTTTTTTGATCAGGCTCTTGACGGTTGTCGTCGGCAGGGCACCACGGCCGAGCCATTCCTGGAGCTTATCGTTGTTGATATTGATAGCCGCAGGATTCTGCAATGGGTCATAGGTGCCAATGACATCGAGAAACTTGCCGTCACGTTTGCTTTCACTGTCGGCGACAATAATACGATAAAATGGTTTTTTCTTTCTGCCAAGTCGGGTTAAACGAATACGTACTGCCATTCCGGTATATCCTCCGGTTGATTATTAATAAATCTTTATCTTCTTTTCATGCCCTTGGGCATTTTCCTTCGTTTTACGCCGGTGATCGACCCCGGTTTGCCGCGAAATTTTTTCATCATCTTCAGCATTTCCGAATAACTTTTGAGCACTCGGTTGACATCGCCGATGGTCGTACCGGATCCTGCGGCGATACGGGTTCGCCGGCTGGTATTGATGATCTGATGATTTTGTCGTTCTTTTTTGGTCATGGACCGAATAATTGCTTCGGTCTTGACCAATTCTTTTTCATCCGGTTTCGGGGCGTCTTTCAGTTGCCTGAGCTTATTGATCCCGGGAACCATATCAAGGATCTGCTCCAGTGAGCCCATTTTTTTGATCTGCTGAATCTGATCGAGGAAATCTTCCAGCGTGAACTGGTTCTTGCGCAACTTGTCGGCGAGTTTGTCGGCTTCTTTTTTATCGACTACCGCTTCAGCTTTTTCAATCAGGCTGAGAATGTCGCCCATACCGAGAATACGCGACGCCACCCGCTCCGGGTGAAAGACCTCGAGATCGTCGAGCCCTTCGCCGACGCCGACAAACTTTATTGGTTTACCGGTAATGTTTTTAATGGATAAAGCGGCGCCGCCTCGAGCGTCACCTTCCATTTTGGTCAAAATGATACCGGTTATTTCCAGATCTTTGTTGAACTTATCGGCGACGGTGACGGCGTCCTGCCCGGTCATTGAATCGGCCACGAAAAGAATTTCCGATAGCGGCACAGCTGCCTGGATCTGCTGCAGTTCGCCCATCAGGGTTTCGTCCACATGCAGGCGCCCGGCAGTATCGATGATCACCGTGTCGTAATGATGCAGGGCCGCCTCATTCATGGCTGCCCTGCAGATGTCGACAGGTTTGACATCGGCAGTTGACGGATGGACCGGCACATTCAGGCGTGAGCCAAGTACCTGGAGTTGCTCGATGGCCGCTGGCCGATAAATATCGGCCGGAACGAGGTAGGGTTTACGCCCTTTCTCCTTTAATAATTTGGCGAGCTTGCCGGCGGTGGTGGTCTTCCCCGAACCCTGCAGACCGGCCATCATGATGACCACCGGTTGCCTGCCGTCCAGCACTATCTGCTCGGCGCTGCCACCGAGAAGGGTGACCAGTTCCTCGTGGACTATTTTTATGATCTGCTGGCCTGGCGACAGACTTTTTGATACTTCCCGGCCTATGGCCTTTTCGGTAACAGTGGCAACGAAATCTTTCGCTACTTTGAAGTTGACATCGGCTTCCAGCAGGGCGGTGCGCACCTCGCGCATTGCCTCGTCGATGTTCTCTTCAGAGAGTTTGCCATGGCCGCGAAGCTTTTTAAATACGCCTTCCAGCCTGTCTGTTAAGTTTTCAAACATAGTCGTCTATCGTCGCGCGTGAACGCGCATATCTATTCTGTTTCCAGGAGTCAGTCTATAGCTGCCGCCAATCATTTTGAAATCAAAAGAGAAGAAAAATACTTGGTATTGCGATGGATGTCAAGAAAGGAACGTGGTGTCGCTTGAAAAAATGGCTCAACCCTTTTACTTGGGGCAGTCATCTTGTAATTGGACTTTTTTTGAATGCATCCTATGGTTACAGGAGTATCCATAGATAAATATCTCGACAACCTGAAACCCGATTATTATGCAGAATAGCTCCATATAGAGGAACGAGAGGAATGGTATGAATGAAGCAACAGAATGCAGGCTTGAAGAGTACCGGATAACTACCGAGCCTTTTTTTCTGCCCCGAGCCAATGAAATTGAAATTGGCCTGGCGGCAAGTAGCAACCGTCTTCCTTTACTGCTTAAAGGACCCACCGGCTGCGGTAAAACCCGTTTTATGCAATACCTTGCCTGGCGGCTTGACCGTCCGCTCATTACCGTATCGTGCCATGATGATCTCTCTACCTCTGATCTTGTTGGTCGCTATCTCGTCAAAAATAATGAGGCGTTCTGGCAGGATGGACCGCTTACCCTGGCAGTTCGTAACGGGGCAATCTGCTACCTGGATGAAATTGTCGAGGCACGAAAAGACACTACCGTGGTTATTCATCCGTTAACCGATGATCGGCGGCAGTTGCCGGTGGAAAAGCTTGGTAAACTCTACGCCGCACCACCGGACTTCATGCTGGCTGTTTCGTACAATCCGGGCTATCAGAGTGTGTTGAAGGATCTCAAACCTTCCACCCGGCAGCGTTTTGTTTCGCTGAGTTTTGATTATCCATTGCCGGAACTGGAACAACGGATCGTCATGCAGGAAAGCGGAATTGATGAAAAAACAGCTTTGCAGATGGTCAAGCTGGCCACCATGACCAGAAGTCTCAAGGAATCTGGACTTGCCGAGGGGGCGTCGACCAGGTTGATTATCCAGGCGGTCATGTTGATCAAGAGCGGCATTGGTATCGTTACTGCCTGCCGGTCGGGAATGATTGAAAGCCTGACCGATGATCCCGAGCTGCTGGCGGCCATGGACGAGATGATTTTTTCCCTCTTTTAGCGTAAAAAAATGAAACTTTCGAAATGAAACTTGCCGAACAGAAAAAGCGGTTTTATGCAGGCGTGCTGCCTTCCCGGCCAGACACCTGGGAGGTTGATGATATTTTTGTGCAACTGGCTGCGTTGGACGATGCAACCGCAGAAGAAGTTTTAAGCCATGTTGGAGCTATCTGGCCGGTGAGTCACAGCCTGTGTTTTGCCTATTTGACCCATGCGGCACAAGCCTTGTCGATGAAGGACTTTTCGCCCGATATGCTCGGGGAATGGGTGCGCAGGATTCTCAGCCTGTATGAAAAGAGTGGCCTGCTCGGTGCGAGGCAGTTCATGGCTGATGTCGATAAGTTTTTTCTTGCGCCGATGCGGGGGGAAGCCGGGGTCGCGTTTAGCGAAATTTCCACCAGGATGACCCATTATCTGCGGGGAATTTCCGGTTCTTCCTTTAGTTTTTCCCAGGCGCTTTTGCCGGCAACCGATACCGAGACCATTTTTCTACCGGTTTCCATCGATGCCTTCCCGCGCCTGGAACACAATATATTCATGTATAAACTGATTCTTTGCCTGCAATGGGTCCATGTTGAATCGAGAATATTTTCGCTTAACCCTGGGTCGGGTGGAGCGCCACCGGACCTCATGGCCCGATATCCGGATGGGCTTTTGGCGAGGGATCTTTTTGCGGTACTGCAGTTTATCCAGGTTTTCCGCCGTCTTGAAGCAGAATTACCGGGGCTTATCCGCCAGGGCCGGGAACTTTGTTATGTCTTGATAAGTAAAATAGCTCCCGGCGACAATGTCCGGGAGAGATCCCTTGCCCTGCAGAATCTTTTGCTGGCGGGAATCCGGCATAAGAGTGCGGCGGATGTGGGGAGCGCTACAAACATCCAAGGGCTTGACCAGGAATCGTGGGCTGAAATATTGAGGATACCGGTCTTTGAGGCATTGCCGAAAGTATATGCGCCTATCTCCAACCTGCCGGGGAGCTATACCCTTGGTCCTGTTGCCTTGTTGCTCGGGGAGTTTGATTTTGTTCGCGCCAGGCGGACGATCAAGTTGCGTCGGGAGGACGATAAAGCAAAGTTTGTGGTAATGTTCGCCGGATTTCTGGAACAGCAAGCTGCCCGCAAAGATGACCAGGGAGACGACGGCAATGTCCCCGAAAGTCTGCCGGACAGCCTTCTTATGGTCGGCAGGCAGGAGCAGGAGCATGAGCCGCGTAACAAAAATAATCTGCTCCTTGATAATGCAGGGACTGAGTTGCCGGAAGAACTTACAGCACTGATCAAAGCCATTGAAGTCGACCTGGGAGCTCTGCCGGACGCCTATGTTCAGGCTGCGGCCGGGCAGGCGGGCAGGGGCGTCAACAGACAGCAGGGAGAGGGCACGGGCGAAAGTACCGATGGTTTTGCTTCTCCTGATGTCCACAGCTATGACGAGTGGGATTATCGACGGGCCGGCTATCGCAGTGCCTGGTGTTCTCTGACTGAAAAAACATTGGATCCGGTTCGATCCGCCTTTGTTTCGCGAACACTCATCAAATATCAGCCGCAGTTACAAAAGTTGCGGCGTCAGTTCGAACGCTTGCGCACCCGGTACCGCTATGTCAGAAGACGCCGGCACGGTGATGATATCGATCTCGATGCGCATATCGAGGCGCTATGCGATGTCAGGGCTGGTATTGCTCCCTCGGATCGACTCTTTGTGCAGTTGTTACGCGACGACAGAGATATCGCCGCCATGTTCCTGATCGATATGTCCAACTCCACCCAGGGATGGGTGGGTCTTGCGGTAAAAGAGGCTCTTGTTCTTCTGGCCGAGGCGCTTGAGGTGGTCGGGGATCGATATGCCATATATGGCTTTTCCGGAATGCGGCGTTCGCGCAGTGAGTTGTTTCATATCAAACATCTTGATGAATCGTACGATGCTGCGGTACAGGGCAGAATCGCCGCCATCGGCCCCAAGGAATATACCCGGATGGGGCCACCGATACGACACCTGACCAGAAAGCTGCAGCAAGTCCAGAGCGCCGTCCGACTGTTGGTGGTTATTTCCGATGGTAAACCTGAGGACTATGATGATTACAAGGGAGAATATGCCATCGAGGATACCAGAAAGGCCCTGCTCGAAGCTCGAGGCGTGGGTGTCTATCCTTTTTGCATCACTATCGATAAATCCGCTCATGACTACCTGGCGCATATGTTCGGCCGGGGTAATTATATCTTTGTTGATCAAGTCCTTTCCCTGCCTGCTAAAATGGCCGAAATGTATCGGTTGCTTACCAGTTAATCGATAAAATCCACCGGCCTTGTCTGCTGATTCTCTCCTAACAATTATTATCAGATAATTGAAAATTTGCCGCAACTGTCCTCGTATATCATCTAAGTTGCTGCTCTTCAGCCTAGGATGGTCGTGCCATTATATCGATTTCTCAGATATTATAAGGGAGTTAGGAGATCCTTAAAAATGAATGACGAATGTGCAAACAGTGAATTATTATCTTGAGTAATGCTTGGATATTGATTAAATAAAATTGATAAAAGATTGATACAGTTCTAAATGGTGCTTTGGTGGTAATGAAACGAGTCTCTTCTTCCAGTAATGAATGATTTGTTTAAAGACCGTACCCAAAAAAGATTCGTTGCTGGTGAACGCTTATTAAAACTTAACCTAAAAAGGAGGTGTCAGCGAAGATCGAAGGTGAAAAAATGAATCCGTCATTCATTGTGTGCCATTCACTCACTCATGAGCGGGCCAAATGTCATAAGTAAAGGCAAGATGGGCTGACATAGAGCTGGGTGATTGTCAATATCCTGATCACTATTTCTATAAGGAGATACAAATGTCGCAACAGAATCAAACAGTTCCGACTCAAGCTTGGGTTACAGTTTTTGCCGGAATGGCAATAAACTTATGCCTTGGTATTCTATATGCCTGGAGTATCTGGAAGGCGGCCCTCGTAAACGTTGATAAGGCCGGCCAAACAATGGAAGGAATTAATGCTGGATGGACGTATCTCAATAACGCTCAAGCTGCAACACCTTTTTCTATTTGTGTAATCGTTTTTGCTCTCCTGATGATTCCTGGAGGTCGTATTCAGGACAAAATCAGTCCAAGATTTGGTGCCACTTTAGGTGGTCTAACCCTGGCTGCCGGCTGTATTCTGGCAGGTCTTATGAAAAGTTATACCGGCATTATTATCGGTTTTGGTCTTCTGGGTGGAATCGGTATGGGAATCGGTTATGCTGCGCCTACCCCTGCTGCACTCAAATGGTTTGGGCCGCATAAGCGTGGTCTCATTGCCGGTATCGTTGTTGGTGGTTACGGTGGCGCTGCCTTGTATATAGGTGGTTTGGGACAGTATCTTATTAATCATTATGGCATTTCAGGTAGTTTTATTGGTCTTGGAGTCTTCTTTGCTGCGGTCGTTGTCATAGCTGGAACGATGTTGAAATCCCCGCCGGAAGGGTATATTGCTCCGACTCTCGCTGGGGCAGGGATTGCGACAGCGAATTCAACTATAACCAACTGGGAGCCGGCTGACGTTGTCAAAACCTGGCAATTTTACGCTCTGGTTATCATGTTTATCCTTACCACCCAATCGGGTTTGTTGATCATTGGTAACGCCGCCGGAATGATGGCGAAGGCAGCGAAGGATATACCATTTTTTGCGGCAAACGCCTGGATTATTGTTTCATTTGGCGGCCTGGTCAATGCATCTGGACGGGTCGGTACCGGATTCTACTCGGATAAAATCGGTCGACTTAATGCGTATTGCCTCAACTGTGGAATTTCCGCACTGTGCCTTTTCGCATTGCCGTATATTATCAGTACCCAGAGCGTTGGACTCCTCTTTCTGGCGGTAGGTATTGCCTATTGGCAGTATGGTGGTGGTCTGGCCCTTATGCCTTCGTTTGCCGCAGATTTCTTTGGGCCAAAAAATCTTGGCATGAATTATGGTCTTATCTTTTTCGGCTGGGGTATTGGAGTTTTTGTAACCAGACTGGCAGGCACCATTCAGGATATTACCGGGAGTCTGGATTATGCATTCTATCTGTCCGGAGCACTTTTAGTGGCAGGAGTTATTCTGGCGCAGATGACCAAACGCCCACAACATGTAAACGAACTCGGTACAAACAAGGCAACTGCTTGAGCGAGTTTTTGAGTCAGGTCGGATTGGCTTGCATGCGATTTGTGAGCCAATCTGTAAATCTTTCCATGACACATACAAGGAGTGTTTAATATGAGTGAAGAATCTAAATCTGTGGAAACTTCGGAAGCGGAAATTGCAGTACATTGGACAGAAGAAGCGTTATATTATCCCTCATCCAAATTTGTCGGTCAGGCGAATCTTACCGATCCAGCAGTTTTTGACCGATTCAGTTTAGATAATTTTCCTAATTGTTATATCGAATTTGCCGAGCTGTTGACCTGGGATAAATACTGGGATGAGGTACTCGACACCAGTGATGCGCCCTGCTTTAAATGGTTTACAGGCGGCAAGCTGAATGCCAGTTATAACTGTATCGACAGGCATTTGGCAAAAAACAAGAACAAGACCGCCATCCATTTTGTTCCTGAGCTGGAAGAAGAAAGAGTTGATCATATCACCTATCAGGAGCTCTATGTTCGGGTCAATGAGTTTGCCGCCCTGCTGCGCGACACTGCCGGTTTAAAAAGAGGCGACCGGGTAACCATTCATATGCCAATGTCGGCTGAACTGCCGATCTCCATGCTCGCCTGTGCCAGATTAGGGGTTATTCATTCAGTGGTTTTTGGAGGTTTCTCGGCCAGTGCCTGCGCCGACCGAGTGGTTGACTCGAACAGCCGGGTTCTTATCACTATGGATGCCTATTATCGTGGCGGCAAGCTGCTCAATCATAAGACGGTCGATGACGACGCCTGTGAGCTGGCGGCCAAAGACGGCCAGAAGGTCGATAAACTGCTGATCTGGCAACGCTATCCGGGCAAGATGTCTTCGGACTCTGACCTGCATGATGGCCGCGATATTATAGTTAATGATGAACTGAAGAAGTATTATGGCGCGCGGGTTACGCCGGAGCAGATGCTGTCCGAAGATCCACTCTTTTTAATGTATACCAGCGGTACAACCGGTAAACCCAAAGGCGCCCAGCACAGCACCGGCGGCTATCTTGCCTATGTCACCGCGATGTCGAAATATATTCAGGATATTCACCCTGAAGATGTCTACTGGTGTATGGCCGATATCGGCTGGATCACCGGCCATTCCTTCATCGTTTATGGGCCGCTCGCGCTCTGTGCTTCCTCGGTTATTTTTGAGGGTGTGCCGACCTATCCGGATGCCGGTCGTTCCTGGCGGATTGCTCAGGAACTTGATGTTAACATCTTCCATACTGCGCCGACTGCAATTCGTGCCCTCAGGAAGGTAGGACCGGATGAGCCGGCCAAGTACAATTACAACTTCAAGCATATGACCACCGTCGGTGAGCCGATTGAGCCTGCAGTATGGAAATGGTACGAAAAAGAAGTGGGCAAAGGCAAAGCAGTTATCGTCGATACCTACTGGCAGACCGAGACCGGTGGCTTCCTCTGCTCCACCGTACCGGGGATAGCACCGATGAAACCAGGTAGCGCCGGACCAGGTGTTCCCGGAATCCATCCCATCATTTTTGATGAAAACGGGGTGGAGATTCCAGCCGGTGCCGGCAAGGCAGGCAACATCTGCATCCAGAATCCATGGCCTGGATGTTTCCAGACCATCTGGGGCAACAGGCAGAGATTCGTCGATACCTACTTCGGTATGTACAACAAGGATCCCAACAGCAAGGACTGGCGGGATTGGCCGTATCTGACCGGCGATGCGGCGGTAATGGATAAGGATGGTTATATCCGTATCCTTGGCCGCATCGACGATGTTATCAACGTTTCCGGCCATCGCCTAGGAACCAAGGAAATCGAGTCAGTATGTCTGACCGTTTCCGAGGTGGCTGAAGCTGCGGTCGTACCGGTCAATCACGAGATCAAAGGCAAGGAGCCCGAAGTCTATGTCTCGCTGAAGCCGGGTATTGAGGCTTCCGAGGAAATTAAGAAGAAAATTGCCGATGCGATCACTTTCCAGATCGGTAAGATTGCGAAATGTCGTAATGTCTGGATAGTGCCCGATATGCCTAAGACAAGGTCGGGTAAGATTATGCGCAGGGTGCTTGGCGCAATCTCCAACAAGGGCGATGTCGGTAATGTTATGACGCTGGCCAATCCTGAGATTGTCGAGCAGATTCAAAAAATGGTAAGCAAGTAGTACCTGGAAGCAGTGTAGCATCTACATCCATCCACCTGTAGCTGCGAGATGGTGGGAGCCGGTAAGGTTCCCGCCATTTTTTTTGGCCTTTTGCCTGAGTATGCAGTAGAGTGGCCCCTCAACTACTCAACTGGCCGTAAGAAAGGAGAAGTATGCAAGAGGATTTTTATCTGCCCTATATTATCAATTATGCCCAACCGTTAGCTGAGGATATTGCTATTTTTTGCGTTGCCATCCTGACAGCTATTATTGTCAGTGCGGAGGGCCAGGCCTTTGCTGCGACTTTTTTGGGCGATACACGCGTGGGTGCCAAAGATCGATTTCATTTTAATGTCTTTATGCATATGAGTCTTCTCGGTACGCTCAATTTCTTTATCGCCGGGTTTGGCTGGGCAAAAGAAATTGACATTGATACCGAGAAATTTAAAAATTTCCCACGGTTGTTTCTGGTGCTGAGCAGACTGGCTGGTCCGCTGGCCAATTTCATGATGGCCAATATCGCGGCCAGCCTGTCTTGGGTTCTTACGAGCTATAATTTTGTTGACCAGGTTTTTTCGACAATCGCCCTGGTCAACGTTACCATGGCAGTCTATGGCTTGATAATGATCCCGCCGTTGCCTGGATCAGCGTTGCTTTGGGCGATTCTGCCCAACAGTCGATTATCGGCCAGGATTAAAAAAGCGCTTCAATCCGTTGGACCTTACCTGCTTGTTGGTACATTTCTTCTTATCAGGCTAAGTGGATGGGACGGTGTCAGCTCTTTTTTCAATCCGATCGTTGGCGCCATTACTTCGTTTATACTCGATTTTTAGGACATTTTTCAGATATCATCGTCGAAAAGTATAAATCGTTTATCGGAACGTAATAGGTGCCTGCTTAACCCGGATCAGTAACCGTTCAACCGGTGCTCCAGTTTCGTTCAAGCAGGTCACCGCGCTATAGTTTGGCTATGCGCAGGGGCCTGATCGGAAGAAAATGGGGTGCTGGTGAATGGTTACGTACATTATGCTAATTCATTAAACCGACAACTCAGTACCAGATCCCCGTCTTCATAGACGGTTTTGACCTTGTAAGGTAATGTTTTGAAAAGGTGTATCATCGCCTTGTTGGTCGGGAAGGTATACGCGATCAAGCCGGCAATGCCGTTTTCCCTGGCCACCGCGGCCAGTTTTTTCAGGAAAAAGGTGCCCAGTCCTTTGCCCTGGTATTCTTCACTGACTGAAAAAGCGACTTCAGAGAGATTCTCACTATCCAGTTTCATGCTTTCGGCTACCGCCACCACCCGACCGAAACCAAAATCGCCGACCACGGCTACTAAGGTCAAATCATTGACGTAGTCGGTTTGCGAGCGGCTCTCTATCTCCGTGCGTGCAAAGATAGTTTTCTGGCAGAAAAATCGGGTCAATATATCTTCTTTGGGCAGGCTGTAGTAGTGCTCCTGGATGCGCCGTTCATCGACCGGTTTGGACGGTCGGATGGTAACGCTTTCGCCGTTGATGCTCAGGGTCTCTTCGAGCTGAATTGGATAAACGGCTTTGGCAGCTTCACCCAGGCTTCTCTCGGCACCTATAAAACCCCGCTCCTTTGCTGCGGCAAAAAGCTCTTCTCTGAACTGGGGATGGGCGATGCTGATCATGGCAACGACCCGCTCCTGGATGCTTTTACCGAACAGGTTGACTGCCCCGTATTCTGAGACAACATAATGTACATCGCCTCTCGGGACGACGACGACATAATCGTTGAGATGGGGGACGATATTTGACTGCAGCCCCTCTTCGGTCTCAGAGGTGGAAAAAAGCATGAGAATAGATTTTCCGCCGGGTGATTTTCTGGCGCCGCGGACAAAATCAGGAATCCCCGAAACTCCGGCAAAGCGAGTTGTCGCCGATGCTTCCGCCGTTACCTGGCCGGTGAGATCGATCTTGCGGGCCACATTCATGGAAACCATCCGATTATGCCGGGAGATGACAAAGGGATCGTTGACATAGTCCGATGGATGAAAATCAATCGCCGGATTATCGTTGAGAAATTCGTACAGGTTATGGCTGCCGATGGCCATCGAAGCAACCATCTTGCCGTCGTTGAAGCCCTTTTTCTTGTTGTTGATATTTCCTGTCGAGTACAGATGCATGATATCATCGGTCAGAAACTGTGAATGGACACCCAGGTCATGTTTGTTGGAAAGAGCCTGAACGGTGGCCTGTGAGGCTGCGTCAAGCCCGATTTGCAGCGTCGACCCATCTTCGATCAGTCGGGCGATATGACTGCCGATTCGAGTCGCAGCCTCCGAGGTAATTTGGGTCGGTGGAATGAACAGCAATTCCTCTTCGTGTTCGACAATAAAATCGACGTCATTGACATGAATAAAACTCTGCCCCATGACTCTGGGCATCTGTGGGTTTACCTGAGCGATGACCAGATCGGCAGAGCGGGCAGCCGCCAGAGTCACATCGACGGAAATACCTAGACTCATCCAGCCGAAATCGTCGGCCGGAGACACTTGAATCAAGGCCACATTAAGCGGCATTTTCCGAGTTATGAAGAGATTAGGAACATCGGACATGTTCATGGGGGTTATGAATCTTCTCTGCCGGGCAATTGATGCGGATTTTGTCGAGCCAAGATAGATAGAACGTATATTCAGGTTGGTGTCTTTGGTTTTGTCGGCAATAGCTGTAAGAGACGCGGTTTCACGACCGAGCAGGCGAACGATTTCCAGACCACTGAAGTTAAATGTTTTGTTGACCAGTTCTTTGACCAGAATCTGCGGTTCTCCGCAGCCGGAACCGATAAATACCCGCTGGCCGGAACGGATATGGGTAATAGCCTCCGCCGGACTGACTAATTTTTCTAAATAGGTATCCGCCCAGTATTGGGTGTTCGGCATGTTGTGCTCCTTTTAACGAAAAGAATGAAAATTATCCAATAAATGGCCAATAATCAGCAGGCATTAAACGGCTGATTCTGGAATTTGCTCCAAGGCTGTTAGCTTAAGGTTTTGCTGCCTTGGTTTGTTTTTCCAGAGAACGATTATTCTTACGATAATCCTCGCGCACCGAGAAAGCAATTATAACCGAAGCGGATCATGTCATGAAGGACGCGGCAAAAAAAAGCGGTACCGGAAAGATTGTATTCCGGTACCGCTTCCTAGATTCGAAAATCAAAGGGTACTGCGAAGTTTCATTATGAATGTATCGATGCTTGCGGCTATTTTATATCAGGATTTGGTGGGCAAAGCCTGGTTGAGAACAGCGGAGTCTGGTGGATGATACGTGCCGCCTGTTTTCGATATATGAATCTTCCCTCCTGCCTTTTTACGTTCTTTTCGAATCGCCTCTTGTCTTGTAGAACTCACATGAAGATAGCAAGCAGTATGCCTGGTTGAAATTTCAGAAAATGTTATATGAAATAAACAGCTTATGGCTAGTAATACAACAAGGAAGATCTACAACTAAAGTTGTGTTGATTTGGCCAATAATCGTTCTCGGCCGCGTTTCATAACTTTTGCCGATGGAACAATCTTGGTTGTGACCACAATAAAAGTTGTAGAGTCAGTCCGGTTGCTCTAGGTTCTTTAGTCTTTTGCTCAAGGCCTGCTGGGAGATACCTAACAAAGATGCGGCGGTGGTCTGGTTGTTTTTTGCCCGGTGCATTGCCTCTTCAACCAGCATGCGGGTCGCTTGTTTAATGGTGGGCAAAGGATCGGCGAAGATTATCGGAATACCGTTTTCCGAATTGTGGTGCTGGTTTTTTGTTTCGTTTTGCTTGGCTCTTGACATATGTTGACGAAAAATACTCAAAGGAAGAATTCCGTTGTCATTTTGGGCCATCGCATCAAAAATCATAGCCTGTAACTCTCTAATATTGCCTGGAAAATTATATGATTCCAGCAAGACTGCCAACTCCTCGGGGATTCGTGGTCGTTTTTTCTTCAGCGTTTCTGCAGCATTCTGAACAAAATGGTCGATAAGGGTCTCCAGGTCTTCTTTGCGATCTCTCAAGGGGGGCAACAGTATCCTATGGGTCCGCAGGCGGTAATGCAGGTCCTGGCGAAAAAGTTCTTTTTGTTGCAGTTCCCAGAGATCGACATGGGTGGAGGTAACAATGCGGGCGCTGCTGGTCTTATTGCTGTCCCGACCGAGCGGCATATACTCTTTTTCCTGCAGCAGGCGCAGCAGTTTGATCTGGGAAATCTGGCTCAAGTCGCCAATCTCATCGAGAAAGAGGGTACCATGGGCGGCTTTTTCGATGAGCCCGAGCCGATCGGTGTCGGCGCCGGTGAAGGCACCTTTGACATGGCCGAACAGCGTATCGGAGAAGACATTGTCATCGAGGCCTGCCACATTAATAGCGACAAATTCTCCGCTCGTGTCGCTGACCTCATGAATAGCTCTGGCAATCAACTCTTTTCCGGTGCCGGTTTCGCCCCGGATAAGAATCGGCTCGGATGTTTTCGCTGCGGATTCGATATAGTTGAACAGCTGGAGCATCTTCGGTGAGTTGGTGATAATTTTGCTGAACGCTTCGGGATGTTTCAGGTTGTTCTCCCGCAGCTGTTCCTTCAGGGCCTGGTTTTCCTGATGCAATGCACCGTACTGGATACTTTTTTTTACCGATGCGACGAGACGGTTTTCATCTACCGGTTTGACAATATAGTCAAAAGCCCCTGACTTCATGCATTCAACCGCTGTTTCTGCATCAATACGGCCGGTAATAATAATGACCGGGACATGCGGGCTTTCGCTGGTTATCTGGTCTAAGATAGCCTCTCCGTCTATATGCGGCATATTCAGATCAAGAAGGATGACACTGGGAGGACGCTGGGTAATAATGGCCATTGCCTGTCTACTGTCGGCGCAGGTAAGAACGTTGTTCATCCCGGCAAGTTGCAGAGTTGTGTCGACTGAGAGAAGAATAGCTTCTTCATCGTCGATAATCAGGATTGGTTCTAACGGGTACGGTTTCTTGCTCATATCATTCTCCCCACCACTTCGTCGGTGCTGTAGCGCGGCAGCAGGATGGTTGCGGTTGTGCCTTCCTGAGGGACCGAGGTGAAATCAAGCCAGCCACCATGATTTCTGACGATTGTATCGGAGATGGAAAGTCCCAGTCCCGTTCCGCTGCTGTCGCGCTTTGTGGTAAAAAATGGATCTTTGATGCGGGCGAGTATTTCCGGAGACATACCGGAGCCCGTATCGCGTACCTCAAGAAAAATTTCTTCCGATTCTTCAATATAACCAGTGCTTACCTGCAGGCTTTGTTGAGGATCGCCCAGCGCCTGGCAGGCATTGACCACCAGGTTGATCACCACTTGGCTTAAGCGCTGTCTGTTACCCTGGATGGTCGGCAGATTTTCCGAATAAACAACAGTGAAATTGCTTGTTGCCTTTTTGATCAAGCTGGAGATGAGGTTGATTGCTTTTTCCACTACCTGGTTGAGGTTTACCGTTTCACGCAAATCAGAGGGCTTATAGCCGGAGAACTCCTTTAAATCGCCGACTATGCGTTTGACCCGCTCAACCCCTTCCTGAGAATAAAGAAGAAGGCGAGGCATCCTTTCCCGCAGTTGCGGATAGGCCATGGTTCCGACCTCCAGCTCTGGGTTCTGTTCATAATGATTATCGAGAATTGGTTGAACAGTCTGCCATAGTTTGTCGAACACCTGGATGTTGAGCATGACTGAGGAAATTGGATTGTTGATCTCATGGGCCACACCGGAGACTAAAGTGCCAAGCGATATCATTTTATCGTTCTGCATGAGCTGTTCCTGCTGCATTTTGGTCTGGGTCTCGATCTTTTTCTTTTCGGTGATGTCTCTTGCCGTCATCAGAAAGGTGGACATTTGCTCTGCAGTTTCCAGCTTGGCGAACGTAGCTTCAACGATAATTGTCCGTCGGTCTTTTAAGATAAAGGTGGTCTCCAACAGATAGTCGTCCGGTTGATTATTGCTGAGCTGGGTAATTTTTGCTTTAAAGGCGTCGCGTTGCTCGGCGGGGATCATATCGGTGATGGTCATATCGGTCATTTTTGCCGGCAGATAGCCGCTTATTCGGTTCCAGGCGGTGTTGGCATAGCTGATCCTCAGGTTTGAGTCGAAAAGCAGGATGATTTCCCTGGCGGTTTCGGCGAGAAGACGATATTTATTTTCACTTTTACGCAGTGACTCCTCCACTTTCAGACGATGGGCCTCACCGGACGCGCCCTGCCAGATGATATACACGGAGAGTATCGCAATTATGGCTAGAATACCCAGAAAAATCAGGGTCATACGTTTTGTTATGGTGGCTATCTGCGCTCGGACGTCTTCCACGTAGACCCCGGTTCCAATGACCCAATGCCAGGGTTTGTACTCCTGGACATAGGAGATCTTCGAGAAAATCCGGGTCGGTTCATCCTGCCATTGCCAGTGATACCGCACATACCCGCCGCCGGTTGTTTTAACCGTTTGCAGAAAGGCCTGGAAAAGTTTCATGCCGGCTGGGTCTTCGGTATCCGTCACATCTTTTCCTTCAAGATCCGGGCGATAGGGATGCATGATCATGGTTGGATGGGTGTCGTTGATCCAGAAATAATCCTTTCCTTCCGGCCCATAGCGCAGTCTCCGCAGAAGAGCGATTGCCTGACCTTTGGCGTGCTCAACGCTGATGACATTATTTTGGGCAAGTTCTGCATAATATCGGATGGAGCTCATGGCTGATTCGCTCAGGGCATGAATCATTTCTCTTTTTCGATCCATGAGGTGGGTCTCAACTTTGGGCAGCATATACCCAAAAAATGTGCCGATGAACAAAAACATCGACAGCAGGACCGGCAAGAAAATTTTCGCCGGTACAATATTGGGGAGAAAGGATTTTGCAGGGATTTTCATTGCTGACTCAGGGGATTAATCATTTATCGGCCTGGGGCGGAGCAGAACGATATTCCACCATGAAATAAAGCTCTGTCTGACGATTTGTCGGTTTATGCACTTTCTGGTAACCCGTCCCGAACAGAAAAAGAGCCTCTCTGGAGATAAAGATCATCATTATAACAATCTCTTAATTGATCATCGCTTAACATACTGGTAAAGGGCCTGGTAAAGAGTTCGATAAAATTAATTGAAGAACTCAATAAAGTCAATTTGCAAAGAAGAGATTAGTGTAACATTGTTCTTTTTATTGTGCGCTATCCATTTGTAATTAAGATATTATATAATAATAACAATATAATATATTTTTTTAAGGGTAATAACAATGTGCTGTTTGTATTCTAATAGTGGAATAAAAAACAATTTTTTTGACATCCTGTTCACGAATATAACATATTGGAATAAAATATAAAACACACAAACACCTGGTATTTTATCCCTGCTTGTTGAGTAACAATGTTTGATTTAGCGCTTGAACTATGCTGTTCTATGCAGTATAAAATGCAATTGAGACTGGTGGATGGACTAAAATTCAGACCAAAAGGAGTGGTTATGGGTAAGTACGATGAGGTGTTTCAACGAAGTGTGAACAATCCGGAAGAGTTTTGGGCGGAAGCAGCAAAGGATATCACCTGGTACAAAGAGCCGGAAAAGATTCTAGACAGTTCTAATGCCCCGTTTTACAAATGGTTTCCCGGCGGGAAGATGAACACCTGCTACAACGCGGTCGATCGTCACGTGGAAAACGGGCGAGCTGACCAGACGGCAATCATCTATGACAGTCCGGTCACGAATACCATCAAAAAGATCTCCTACAAAGAGTTGCAGACCATGGTGTCGACATTTGCCGGCGGTCTGGCTAGTCTTGGAGTTAAAAAGGGAGATACAGTCGTTATTTATATGCCGATGATCCCGGAAGCCGCAGTCGCCATGCTGGCTTGTGCCAGGCTGGGTGCGATACACTCGGTCGTTTTCGGTGGCTTTGCACCCCATGAGTTGGCAATCAGAATTGATCATGCTCAGCCCAAGCTGCTTATTACCGCATCCGGGGCAATAGAAGGCAAGAAAACTCTGGAATATAAACCGCTGGTCGACAGCGCCATCAAGCAATCGACCCATGAAGTAAGTAAAGTTGTCGTCTTTCAACGCGATATTGTTAAGGCTTCGATGATTGAAGGACGCGATGTGGACTGGCAAGAACTGGTGGCAAAAAGTGAGCCGATAGGTTGTACTGAAGTCGATGCCACTGATCCTCTGTATATTCTTTATACCTCTGGTACTACCGGAATGCCTAAAGGCGTCCTGCGCGACAATGGCGGTCATGCTGTTGCCCTGTACTGGACCATGAAAAACCTCTATAACATTAATCCCGGCGAGGTCTGGTGGTCGGCATCGGATGTCGGCTGGGTTGTCGGTCACTCCTATATCGTTTATGCTCCTTTACTGCAAGGGTCAACGACAATTTTATATGAAGGAAAACCTGTAGGGACCCCGGATGCAGGCGCATTCTGGCGGGTAATCTCCGAGCATAAAGTGAAGTCGCTGTTTACTGCACCCACAGCTTTTCGGGCCATTAAAAAAGAAGATCCAAACGGGGATTTTATTAAAAAATATGATATCTCCAGTTTTGAAATCCTCTTTCTCGCCGGCGAACGTACCGATCCCGATACCCTGCACTGGGCCGAGGATATGATTGGCGTACCGGTCATCGATCACTGGTGGCAGACCGAAACCGGTTGGGCAATTGTCGGCAACTGCCGGGGTATTGAAGATCTCCCCGTCAAGGAAGGATCGCCGACCAAGGCGATGGTCGGCTATAATGTTCTGGTTGTTGACGATGAATGCAAAGAAGTGCCGCGTGGTACAGAGGGAAATATTGTCTGTAAACTGCCCCTGCCCCCAGGAACTTTGACCACTTTGTGGCGCAACGACGAACGGTATGTCAAATCCTATATGACCAAATTCCCCGGCTATTATGAAACCAGCGACGGTGGTTATATTGATGAAGACGGTTATGTATATGTCATGGGTCGAATGGACGACGTTATCAATATCGCCGGCCACCGACTGTCTACTGGAGCAATGGAAGAAATTATTTCCAATCATCCGGATGTCGCCGAATGTGCCGTTTTCGGTGCAGATGATCAGATGAAAGGCCAACTGCCGGTCGGTTTTTTTGTCGTTAAGGCCGGAGTCACCCGTCCCGGCGATGAAATTAAGGCTGAGTTGGTGAAAATGGTCCGTGAGTCTATCGGTCCTATAGCGTGTTTCCGTGATGCCTGTCAGGTGCCACGTCTGCCGAAAACCAGGTCCGGTAAGATCTTGCGCGGTACCATGCGGTCTATTGCCAATAGCAAGGATTACAAGGTGCCATCGACCATTGACGATCCGGCGATTCTGACTGAGATCACCGATACCTTGAAGAAAATGGGCTATGCCAAGAAGTAATTGAGGATAAAATTCAACCGGCAGCTGTCCTTTGGGCAGCTGCCTTTTTTGTTAACTTTAAGGGGCCCGAGAGATCTCCCGCTCCGATTCCCAGGACAAGTGTTTATGAAAATCCATGAATACCAGGCAAAAGAACTTTTCCGTAAGTATAAGGTGCCAACTCCCGAAGGCGGTGTCAGTACTACTCTAGAAGGGGTTGAAAAGGTTGCTGCTGATCTTGGCTTGCCGGTTGCCGTCAAGGCCCAGATCCATGCCGGCGGGCGGGGAAAAGGCGGCGGTGTCAAGATAGCCAGAAACAGTGCGGATGTAACTGCAGCCGCAAAGGCCATCCTTGGCATGACTCTTATTACCAAGCAGACCGGCCCTGAGGGACGGGTCGTTAAAACGATACTGGTTGAAAAAGGACTGGCAATAAAAAAAGAACTGTATCTGTCTATTATACCTGATCGCAGCACCGCGACCATCACTCTCGTTGCCAGCCAGGACGGTGGTATGGATATCGAGGAAGTCGCCTCTAAAACACCTGAGCGGATAATTAAAGTACCAGTGAATCCGGTAACCGGTATCAGGGGATACCATGTCGGGCAGGTTATGTTCGGGATGCAGCTTGATAAAGCGGTAATGAAAGAATTTGGGGCCATCTTGAAGAATCTCTACAATCTTTTTGTCGATTATGATTGCTCCATGGTCGAGATCAATCCCTTAATTATCACGGAAGATAATCGAGTTATTGCCCTCGATGCCAAGGTCGATATTGATTCCAACTCGCTGTTCCGGCACGCCGATGTCGTCGCTATGCATGATCCTAACGAAGATGATCCTGCTGAAGCTGAAGCAGCAAAATACAACCTTAACTATATCAATCTCGATGGCAACGTCGGCAATATGGTCAATGGCGCTGGTCTTGCCATGGCGACCATGGATATCATCAAACAGGCTGGTGCGGAACCGGCCAACTTTCTTGATGTCGGTGGCGGCGCCAATGCTGAGATGGTCGAAAATGGTTTTCGTATAATTCTCAGCGATAAAAAGGTTAAGGGAATCTTGATTAACATCTTCGGGGGCATTCTGCGGTGTGATGTCCTGGCACAGGGGGTCGTTCAGGCGGCTGAAAAAGTGAAATTATCGGTGCCGGTTGTTGTGCGGATGGAAGGAACCAATGTTGATGAAGGACGACGAATACTGAGCGAATCAGGTCTTAAATTAATTAATGCAACCGATCTGGCAGATGCCGCCAAAAAAGTCGCAGAACTTGTTGCCTGATTGAACGCCTCACCAAGACTGAGCCAGACCATCCGAAGCATCCAGTAACCACAATTACCAGACATTTAATGACCAAAAGAGGACGGGTAAAAAACTCCCCTCCGGTTTTATGCTGAGGTATCGCTTTGTGGGATCGGGGATGGTCTTGCGATGTACACAATGGAACATCAAAAAACCTGTTATTTCAAACAACTAATTTTGATGCACAGGTGATTGGGGTTGTCAATCAAGGAAAACTCACCTGACTTTTAAAAGGTGTATGTATTAAATATACTCGCAAAGGAAAAAAATGAGCATTCTAATTAATTCCCAAACACGTGTCCTTGTTCAGGGTATTACCGGTAAGGAAGGGCAGTTTCACACCCAGCAATGTATCGCTTATGGTACCAATGTTGTGGCGGGAGTGACGCCCGGAAAAGGTGGTCAGAGTATGGACGCGGTACCGGTTTTTAATACGGTACAGGAGGCCCGCGACAAGACCGGGGCCGATGCCTCGATGATTTTGGTTCCCCCTCCTTTTGCCGCTGACGCCATTCTTGAAGCGATAGATGCGGGCGTAGAACTTATTGTCTGCATCACCGAAGGTGTCCCGGTTATGGACATGTTGCGGATAAAAAATTATCTGGCCATGAAAAAGACCCGACTGATCGGACCGAATTGCCCAGGCATAATTACCCCGGGCGAATGTAAAATAGGCATCATGCCGGGCGCTATCCACAAGCCGGGCGGCCCGGTTGGTGTTGTTTCCCGCTCCGGCACTTTAACCTATGAGGTGGTGCATCAGCTGACCCAGGTCGGCCTGGGGCAGACTACCTGTGTGGGTATCGGTGGTGATCCGGTAAATGGTACCGGCTTTATCGATTGTCTCGAGGCCTTCAACGCCGATCCCGAGACGAAAGCCGTGGTCATGGTCGGAGAAATCGGCGGCAATGCCGAAGAACAGGCATCGGCCTGGATCAAAGCCAATATGAAAAAACCGGTTGTCGGTTTCATTGCCGGTTTGACCGCGCCACCGGGCAGACGGATGGGCCACGCCGGGGCGATAGTCAGCGGCGGACAGGGTACGGCGGCGGCAAAGATCGAAGCCATGCAGCAATGTGGCCTCTATGTATGTGAAGACCTAGGTTCCCTGGGCAAACTATGTAAGGAAGCTTTTTCCTGATTATCATCTCCGGTAAAACGGAGAAGAAACAGGGCCCTATGCCTTCAGGATTGTAAACATTTTACTGATTATCTGGCTGAAAACGATGGTGAGCTGCGAAGTGCACTGTGAATTTTGTTTCAAGGAGATACAATGAAGACAAATGACCAATTGGATCACCTGAGGAAACTCAGGGCTGAAGCCCGACTGGGTGGTGGTCAGAAAAGGATAGACAAGCAGCACGAAAAAGGGGTGATGACTGCCCGGGAGCGAATTGACCTGCTGCTGGATAAAGGATCGTTTGAAGAATTCGACATGTTCAAAACTCACCGATGCAGGGATTTTGGCATGGACACTCAGGTCTTCCCCGGCGACGGCGTGGTTACCGGGCATGGTACCGTGAATGGTCGTATTGTGTATGTTTTTGCCCAGGATTTCACGGTACTTGGTGGTTCTTTGTCGGAAACATTTGCCGAAAAGATCTGTAAAATAATGGATCTCGCCATGAAAAACGGTGCGCCGGTAATCGGCCTGAACGATTCCGGAGGGGCGCGTATACAGGAAGGAATCGAGAGCCTGGCCGGCTATTCGGAAATATTTCAGCGTAACGTCATGGCTTCAGGGGTTGTGCCGCAGATCTCGGCTATTTTCGGACCCTGCGCCGGAGGAGCCGTGTATTCTCCGGCTCTGACCGATTTTGTCATCATGGTTCAGAACCAGTCCTATATGTTTCTTACCGGGCCCAAGGTTGTTAAGTCGGTGACCTTCGAGGACGTCACTACCGAGGCTTTGGGTGGTGCGGCAATGCACGCCAGCCGCAGCGGGGTGTCCGACTACGCGGCGACTTCCGGTGCCGATGCGATTGAGTATATTCGTAAAATGTTGTCCTATCTGCCGCAGAATAATATGGAGAATCCGCCGCTCGTTCCGTCTACGGATCCCCGCACTCGTGATGCAATAGAACTCAATGCGATTCTGCCGGACAATAACAACGCCGCCTATGACATGAAGGAGATTATTCTCCAGACGGTTGATGATCGCGATTTCTTTGAGATAAAAGAGAGTTTTGCCCCCAACCTGATAGTTGGGTTTGCCAGATATAACGGGATGAGCGTCGGCATCGTCGCCAACCAGCCTTTACATCTCTCCGGGGTACTTGATATCGATTCCTCGGTGAAAGGTGCGCGGTTTGTCCGGTTCTGTGATTGCTTCAATATACCGGTTGTGACCTTTGTCGATGTCCCGGGCTTTTTGCCGGGAACGGCCCAGGAATATGGCGGGGTGATCAGAAATGGCGCCAAGATTCTCTATGCCTTTGCCGAAGCGACCATTCCTAAAGTTACCGTTATCACTAGAAAAGCATACGGCGGCGCCTACTGCGTGATGTCTTCCAAGCATCTCCGGGGAGATATCAATTACGCCTGGCCGAGTGCCGAAATTGCCGTTATGGGTGCGACCGGTGCGGTAGGTGTATTGTATGGCAGAGAAGCAAAAAAAGCGGAAAATCCTGCGGCGTTTCTTGCTGAAAAGGAAAAAGAGTACGCCAACACGGTCGCCAATCCGTACGTTGCAGCGCAGCGAGGGTATATCGATGATATCATCGAACCGGCCAGAACACGGGTGAGGATTATCCGGGCTCTAGAGTTGCTGCAGAATAAACGCGACACCAATCCAATGAAAAAACACGGTAATATACCGTTATAAAATCGATCTAAGTTCTGTCTTATTATTGACGAGGAGATGCACATGACAGTAAAAATTTTTATAAAACGCAAGGTGCAGGATCAGAACGCCATGGAACTGACCCTTCTTTTGAAAAAATTACGGGCGCTTACTTTGGAACAACCGGGATATATCTCCGGTGAGACCCTGACTCGAATTGACCAAAAGGATGAGTACATGGTTATCAGCAGTTGGCGTTCGGTAGAGGATTGGAATAGCTGGGTGAATAACCCCAAGCGCATCGAAATTCAGATGCAGATAGACAAATTGCTTGGGCAGGAAACCGATTATGCTATGTACAGCGCATAATATAGCGCATAAAGTTGCTATTCGCTGTACGGCGAATTGTTTGAATCTTTTATGCCACCCAAGGAACAGGTTCTTTAAGTCGAACAAGATGACCTTAAGATAAAATAATCAATGGGTGAGTTGATGGCAGATAAAAAAAAGAAAATGGCCGCTGCCCTGGCTGCTGTAAATCTTTACCTGCAACAGGAAGAGGCGGTTTTAAGCGAGCAACAGGCTCCCCGGCGGGATTCTGGTGGTGCCGCATACAGTCCGTGGGCACAGAGTGGTAGTCAGGAAATGATGGCCATGCGGAGATTAATCCAATTAAGAACGTTTACTCGTTTTTAGTAGAATCTATAGTTTAAAGATCAGGTGATAGGAGAAATAGGATGAGTGATCAAGTAAAAATGACCCCATTGAATTATTCCGCAGACCGGCCCAAGGCTAAGAATCCTGTGAAAATAATGGATCTGTCAATTCGCGATGGGCATCAGTCACTTTTTGCGACTCGGGGACGGACGGAAGATATGATCCCGGTGGCGGAGCTGATGGATGAAGTTGGCTTTTGGGCCATAGAGACCTGGGGTGGTGCAACCTTTGACACCATGCACCGGTTCCTCAATGAAGACCCCTGGGAAAGACTGCGCACCTTGAAACGGTATATCAAAAAAACTCCTTTTTCCATGTTGCTTCGGGCCCAGAATCTCGTTGGCTACCGTAATTATGCCGATGATCTGGCCTATGCCTTTGTTGATCGGGCGGCGGAAAACGGCATGGATGTCTTTAGAACCTTTGATGCCCTCAATGATTACCGGAACTTTGAAACGGTAGTCAAGCAGATCAAGAAAAGCGGCAAACATTTCCAGGGCTGCATCTGTTACACCCTTACCGAACCTCGTCTGGGCGGCGAAGTGTATAACCTGGACTATTATGTCGACCGTGCCAAGACGCTTGAGGATATGGGAGCAGACTCGGTCTGTGTCAAGGATATGGCCGGCCTGATGGCCCCATATGATGCCTATCCTCTGATCAAGGCTTTGAAAAAGGCGGTCAAGGTGCCCATCCATCTGCATAGTCATTTCACCTCGGGAATGTCACCGATGACGCATTTGAAGGCAATCGAGGCCGGCGTTGATATTATCGACACCTGCATGACCCCCTATGCTTATCGAACCTCCCACGCCGCCATTGAGCCACTGGTTATGGCTCTGCTTGGAACTAATCGTGACACCGGTTTTGATATCAAGAAGCTGGCGGTGATCAACGAAATTTTGGAAAAAGAGGTGATGCCGAAATACAAGCACCTGCTCGATGATTCCAAGGTTTCGATTATCGATATTAATGTTCTGCTGCATCAGACACCGGGTGGAATGCTGTCCAATCTAGTCAATCAGCTGCGGGAAATGGACGCTCTCGATAAAATTGGTGAGGTCTATAAAGAGCTGCCGAGAGTTCGCAAAGACCTGGGGCAAATTCCTTTGGTGACGCCCACCAGTCAGATTGTTGGCGTGCAGACTGTCAATAACGTCCTGCATGACACCCCGGATGAGCGCTATAAAATGATCACCGGACAGGTGAAAGATCTGTGTTACGGCCTCTATGGCAAAACGGCGGTGCCGATTGATGCTGAACTACAGAAAAAAGCTCTGAAAGGCTATCCCCGTGGAGAAACCCCGATTACCTGTCGGCCGGCAGAGGTGCTTGAGCCGGAGCTTGAAAAAGCCAAAGCGGAGATCGGCGATCTGGCCGTCGATATGGATGATCTTATCCTTTACGCGCAGTTTCCGGTCACCGGAAGAAAGTTCCTGGAATGGAAATATGGCAAATCCGAGCCACCGGCGAGCGTCAAGGCAATCACCTTGGAAGATGTTAAGAAAAAGGATGAAATCATCAAGAAGGCCAAGGCCGGCAAATTGATTGAGCCCAAGGGAGACACTCCGGTTAAATCTGCTGCACTGCGAACGTTTAATGTCTTTGTCGACAACGAATATTTTAATGTCGAAGTGGATCCGACCGGAGATATGCAGGCGGTAGCCGTGGCCGCAGCTCCGCGGGCGACGGCACCCGCGGCCGCTCCTGCTCAGGTAGCGGCGGCTCCTGCACCGGCGCCTGCTGCAGAACCGGTTGCGCCGGCGGGCGGAACACTGCTTCTTGCCCCTATGCCTGGTATGATTGTCAAATACGAAAAGAAGGCAGGGGATACAGTGAAGAAAGGAGATACCCTCGTCGTACTCGAGGCAATGAAAATGGAGAATGCACTCACTTCCCCAAGCGACGGAACGGTGAGCGGTATTAAATTCGCCAGTGGCGATACGGTTGCCAAAGGCGCGGTCCTCTGCATTATCAGCTGATTTCTTGTTTTTGACTTATCTCCGCGACAGCGCAAGCATTCTTGCGCTGTCGCGTTCCTCTCTTCTTCCAGCCTTCTAAAAGACCTAAAGACCGATAATTGACCTGAATAAAATTCAACCGTTTGGGAGGGTGTTGGTGATGATTAAAGAGCTAAACGGACATCTCCCGCAGTTTGGTACGGATTGTTTTTTGGCGGAAAATTCAGTGATCGTCGGCAATGTGATAATGGGTGATCATTGTTCCATATGGTATAATGCGGTTCTTCGCGGCGATGTACATTATATCAGGTTGGGCAACAAGGTGAATATTCAGGATGGGGCGGTTGTTCACTGTACCTACCAGAAATATCCAACCAATATCGGTAATAACGTGTCAGTCGGGCATAACGCCATTGTTCATGGCTGTACCATTCATGATAATGTATTGATCGGTATGGGCGCAATCGTTATGGATAACTGCGTGGTCGAGAGCAACACGATTATTGCTGCCGGAGCGGTAGTGACGCAAGGAACACATGTCGAATCCGGGGTCATTTATGCCGGAGTGCCCGCAAAAAAAGTTAAAGACATTAGCGAGGAGCTGATTGTCGGGGAGATTGAAAGGATCGCTGAGAATTATGTCACCTACTCCGGATGGTATAAATGACCTCGCAGGAATTTAAGGAGCGTATCCGCAGCAGCCGTTGGCGAGGTCCTCTCCGTTTCCACTTCGGCTCGTAAGCCGGGTAGAGCCGCTTTGACCTGAGGGTCGCCATAAAACCACTGGCGCAGTCCGTCTTCGAGCAGAAAGGCCATCCAGTCAAGCGCCTGATGTTTTCTTTTCTTGGCCATCTCGCCGCTGTCACTCAACTTTTTACGATGATCAAGAATGGTCTGCCATATGGTATCGATTCCGGTATGTTCGAGCGAGCTGCAGGTCAAAACCGGCGGCGTCCAGTTCGGACTATTCGGCATCAGCATATGCAGGGCGGTCTGGTATTCTTTTTTGGCAATTTCAGCGCGAAGAATATTGTCGCCGTCGGCTTTATTGATGACGATGGTGTCAGCCACCTCCAGCACACCCTTTTTTATGCCCTGCAGTTCATCACCCGCCCCTGCTATCATCAGCACCAGAAAGAAATCGACCATTGACGCAACGGTAGTCTCCGATTGGCCGACACCAACGGTCTCGATAATAACAACATCGTAGCCGGCGGCTTCGCAGGCCAGCATGGTTTCCCTGGTTTTTCTACCGACTCCGCCGAGGGTTCCGGAGGAAGGTGAGGGGCGAATAAAGGCCTTGTCATTAACAGCCAGTTTTTCCATCCGGGTTTTATCGCCAAGAATCGAGCCACCGCTGCGGCTGCTGCTTGGATCAATGGCCAAAACCGCAACTCTATGACCAAGAGTTGTAAGCATGTTACCAAAGCTTTCAATATAGGTACTCTTTCCGGCTCCAGGGACACCGGTTATGCCGATTCGATAGCCTTTGCCGGTATGGGGAAGCAGCTGATCGACTATAATGCGGGCTAATTCCTGGTGAGCGGGGAGAGTACTTTCGATAAGGGTGATGGTCCTGGCAAGCATCAGGCGATCCCGATTCAGGACCCCATCGACATATTCCTGGGGACTTTTAAGCATAGGAAAAATTTATTATTATGCAATTTTAAATAATTCGGATTATAAAAACACAACAGGCCCAGCGATCAAGCGAGGGAAAACCGCCGGGCCCGTTGTGCTGTCAACAGTAGCTGTTAACTATATTTCTCCTCTAACAGGGACATCGTCTTATCGGCAGATACCGGAATGGGTGTTCCTGGTCCGAAAACAGCCTTAACTCCAGCTTTAAAGAGAAAGTCATAGTCGGCAGGCGGAATGACGCCGCCGGCAACCACCAGGATATCTTCACCGCCGATTTTTTTCAGTTCCTCAATCAAGGCAGGAATAAGTGATTTATGCCCGGCTGCAAGACTCGATGCCCCAACCACATGGACATCGTTTTCAATGGCCATTTTGGCGGCCTCTTCCGGGGTCTGAAACATCGGGCTGATGTCCACATCGAAACCAAGGTCGGCATACGCGCTGGCAATAACCTTAAAGCCACGGTCATGACCGTCCTGGCCCATCTTGGTTACTAGAAGCCTTGGGCGTCGGCCGTGTTTTTCGAGAAACTTGTTGGTACGCTCTTTTATGGCAGTGATAGTTTCGTCATTTGCCTTGAATTCGGAGGAATAGGCGCCGGAGATACAGCGAGTAGTGGCAACGAAGCGGCCAAAAACCGTCTCCATCGCATCGGAAATCTCGCCGATAGTGGCTCTTGCCCTAACTGCCGGGAGGGCCATTTCGAGGAGGTTGCCGCCATTTTTAGCAGCTGCGGTAAGGTCGTCAAGTGCTTTTTTGACCGCAGCCTGATCCCGGCTGGCCTTAATTTCTTTGATCCGGGCGATCTGCTCGTCACGAACCGTTGCCGGTACTTCTCTTACTTCAAAGTCAATTTTTTCATCGACCAGTTTGTATTTATTGACCCCGACAATAACATCAAGACCTTGATCGATCCTCGCCTGCTTGCGAGCAGCCGATTCTTCGACCCGCATTTTCGGCATGCCGCTTTCGATCGCCTTGGCCATGCCGCCCAAGCCGGCAATCTCATCGATAATTTTTTGTGCTTCTTCAACAATATTACTGGTCAAAGACTCGATATAATATGAGCCGCCCAATGGATCGACGACATGACATACCTGGGATTCTTCCTGGATAATGATCTGAGTGTTTCTGGCGATCCGGGCAGAAAAATCAGTGGGCAAGCCAATAGCCTCATCAAAAGAGTTGGTGTGCAGCGACTGGGTGCCGCCAAGAACCGCCGACATGGCCTCGAGAGTAGTGCGGATCACGTTGTTATATGGATCCTGTTCGGTAAGACTCCAGCCTGAGGTTTGACAGTGGGTGCGCAGCATGGAAGATTTAGGATTCTTCGGCTTGAATTCGCTCATCAGGCGATGCCAGAGAAATCGTGCCGCGCGAAGCATGGCGATATCCATGAAAAAATTCATGCCGATGCCGAAAAAGAACGACAGTCGTGGGGCAAAGGTATCGACATCCATACCGCTTTTCAAGGCGGCGCGGACATACTCGACGCCGTCGGCCAGCGTGAAGGCGGTCTGCAGTACACTGTTGGCACCGGCTTCCATCATATGATAGCCACTGATGCTGATAGTGTTATACTTCGGCATTTCTTTGGAGCAATAGGCCATGATATCGGAGATGATCCGCATGGATGGGCCGGGAGGGTAGATATAGGTATTTCTGGTCAGGTATTCTTTTAAAATATCGTTTTGGATGGTGCCTGACAACTGGTCATGACTGACTCCCTGTTCCTCGGCGGCGACGATATACCCAGCCAGGATCGGAATAACTGCCCCGTTCATGGTCATGGAAACAGACATTTCATTGAGCGGAATACCGTCAAAGAGAATCTTCATGTCTTCAACGGAGTCTATCGCCACCCCTGCTTTACCTATATCCCCGGCAACCCTAGGGTGGTCGGAGTCGTAGCCGCGGTGGGTCGCCAGGTCAAAGGCGACCGACAAGCCTTTCTGACCGGCGGCCAGGGCTTTATGATAAAAAGCGTTTGATTCCTTGGCGGTAGAGAAACCGGCATACTGCCGAATTGTCCAGGGACGCCCGGCATACATGGTGGTCATGGGGCCTCGGGTATAGGGAGGCATCCCCGGCATGGAGTCGACGCTTTCCAGGCCATCAAGATCTGCTGCGGTATAGAGGGCTTTGACTTTAATGCCTTCGGGAGTATTCCAGTCGAGGGAGTCGACGGCTTTGCCCTTCATTTGCTTGGATGCGAGTTCGGCCCATTTCTGTAATTTTGGATTCTCAGACATCAGTTGCTCCTTTTTATGCAAAATATCATTTCCCCGGCAAGGGATTATGTAAAGAAACGTGTTCTACGACCTTTCGCAAAGCTCGACCAACACGCCACCGGTTGCTTTGGGATGGAGAAAGGCGATTTTCGCCCCGCCTGCACCAATTCTGGGTTGCTGATCAATGAGTTGGATACCCTTATCTTTCAATTCCTGCAGTGCTTCATCAATGTTGGCAACCTGAAACGCGACGTGTTGAAAACCGGTGCCCTTTTTTTCAATGAATTTCGCAACAGGACCATCAGGTGCCGTTGATTCAAGAAGTTCCACCTCACTTTCACCGACCGGAAAAAAAGCGGTGGTTACCTTCTGGGTATCAACCGTCTCTGCACCTTCAAATTTAAGACCAAGGACCTCGGACCAGAAAGTCTTGCCTTCGTCAATGCTATTCACAGCTATGCCCAGGTGATCAATTTTCAGTATTTTCATTGCATCCTCCAAAAGTAAAATTTGTTTCTATCGTAATTGCCTTGCGAGTGCTTCGTTTATGTGTACTTATCAGGGTCGGAACCCTCTTTGATCTGTGGCGGATGTGCCTTCATTCCCTGCCAGACCATCTCGAACATGGTGTTCGCCTGCTCGGACAGAGAACCGGTTTTGCCGCGCAGAATCCACATGAAAAAGCTGCGCTGCACAAAACCCATCAGGAAATCGAGCAGGATACCGGCGCGTACATGAGGGTTGAGAACGCCCTCTTTTTGTCCCTGGCGCAGAACATCAATCATAAGTGACATCATTCTCGGCTGGTCGAAAGTTTCATCGGCCATCCAGGTTTTCATCGGCAGGGTCATAAAGACAATCTTGCCGAGTCCCTCATTCCGTTCGTAATAATCGAGCTGCAGCCAAAAAACTTTGCGCAGCTTTTCTTTCATGCTTTCGATCCCCTGCAAATGGTCAACAATTCGATCCGTTAATTTACCCATCCAGATGTCGACGAATGCAAATACCAACCTCTCTTTACTGCCATAGTGCTTGTAGATTGTGGTAAAGCTGACTCCAGCCTTGTTGGCGATGTCGCGAATGGAAGCCCGGTGAAAGTCGGAGTTGGAAAAAACTTCCAAAACAGCTTTCTCGAGTCGCTTGTGGATATCACCGTTTAATTCATCTGTCATGGTGGACTCTATGCTGAAGTTTGGAAAACTTTGTTCTTGTCATGAAAAAAAATTACTGCTTATCACCCTGAATTAAGCCCTGTTTTGAGGGAGATTATGTAGTTTCGTTATTGCTTTTTTAAATTGTTAATTTGCCGATTTGTCGTATAAAAAATATATTATTCTCGTTGAAAGAGTACCGCTGGATAACAATGTTACACTTGTGTTGTAATGTATTGCTAAAAACTTTACAAGTAAAAAGCTGTGATCGCTTATGGAAAATTAATTTGAACCCGGCAACGAGACGCCGGTTGGTTTGTGGGCCGGCGTCTCGCTTGATTTGGATTCTGCTAATTGCCAAACATCGACAGCAATACTCCGGCAGACACGGCTGAACCTATGACTCCGGCAACATTTGGTCCCATGGCGTGCATGAGCAAAAAATTCCCCGGATCGGCTTTCTGTCCGACCACCTGAGAGACCCTGGCGGCCATTGGTACCGCTGAAACACCGGCAGAACCGATCAGCGGATTGATACGCACATTCATCAACTTGTTCATCAATTTAGCGAGAAGAACGCCGGAGGCTGTGCCTATGGCAAAGGCGGTTACTCCAAGAGTGAGTATGGCCAAGGTTTCGATCTTTAAGAACTGTTCGGCGGTAGCCGTAGCGCCGACGGTTACTCCTAAAAAGATGGTGATGATATTGATCAAGGCATTCTTGGCGGTGTCTTCCAGTCTGCCGACAACGCCAGACTCGCGGAACAGGTTGCCCAGCATAAGCATACCAATAAGGGTAGCCGCCGGCGGTACCATCAGGGAGACCACGATGGTGACAATTATCGGAAAGAGTATTTTTTCTCTTTTGGTTACCTCGCGCAGTTGGGTCATCCTGATGACGCGCTCTTTTTGGGTAGTCAGTAGACGCATAATCGGCGGCTGGATGATCGGCACCAGGGCCATATAGGAGTAGGCGGCGATGGCAATAGGGCCAAGCAGATGCGGCGCCAGTTTAGAAGATAAAAAAATTGCCGTTGGCCCGTCAGCGCCGCCGATGATCCCGATAGATGCGGCTTCCTGGGCAGTAAAAAGGCCGGAGGCTATGGCGCCGATAAAGGTAATAAAGATGCCAAATTGGGCTGCCGCGCCGAGTAAAAGCGATTTAGGATTGGCGATCAGCGGACCAAAGTCAGTCATGGCTCCGACACCCATAAAGATAAGGGGCGGGAATATCCCCAGGTGGTCGCCCTGGAACAGATAGTAAAGGAGGCCGCCCGGTTGCACGGTGTGAATAATGTTGCCTTTTATTTCCATTACCGGCTCGGCCATCATGTCGGCAAAGGGGAGATTTGTCAGTAAAACGCCAAAGGCAATCGGTACCAGGAGCAGGGGTTCAAATTTTTTGACAATGGCCAGATAGAGGAGAATGCACGCTATTCCAACCATAAGGATCGCTCCCATGGTCAGGCCGTAAAATCCGGTGCTTTTGGCGAAGTCGAGAAAAGCTTCGAGCATGGTAGATGTCTCCCTTTAAAATGACAGAACAACCAGGATATCGCCGGCGTTAACCGATACGCCCTTGGTTATATTCAGTTCCTGGACTACCCCGTCGGCGGGGGCCATAATTTCGTTTTCCATTTTCATCGCTTCCAGCACCAACAGCGTCTGTCCCTTGATGACCTTATCACCGATGCCGACCGCGACCTGCAGGACGGTGCCCGGCATGGGTGCGGCGATGGTGCCGCCGGCTGATGTTGAATCAACTTTTGGTGCTGCTGCCTGGGCTTTGGGTTGGGTTTTTGGTGGAGCTGGCGGTTGCATGGGCTTTGCAGCCGATGCGGCCTTGGCCTGCATCGGCTGTGTGGTAATTTCTTCTGCCAGTTCTTCAATGCCTACCTTATATTCGCTCCCATTGACGACAACTCTGAACATTTTCATGAATCTGACCTCCGTTTTGATTTAAAATCTATAAACGTTCACCAGCACCCCAGTTTTGTCCGATCAGGCCCCCTCAAATAGCCAACTATAGCTCGGCGGCCTGCTTGCACAAATCTGGAGCACTGGTTGAACGTTTAAAGATCGGGGTTATACGTATATTTATTGCGTTCCGGTGAACCATTACTAAAATCTGCTGTTCATCTGCTCAATAATTCCTGCCCGATTCCAGGCCGGGGAACGATCATCGAGTTTGACGATATTTTTAATGACAATGTTGTGTGCTGATGTTTTCATTTTCATGGCGATGACACTGGCGATTACCGCCACGAGTTCATTGTCATCCTCAGGGTTTTCGGGTTTGCGATCAACAGGTTGAGCGTTTACTGGGTTTACAGCTGTCGGTGCCGCCTCTACTTTCTGTCGGTTGAGAATTTTATCCATCCAGGAAATGATGAACTGTAGAATAATGAGCGCGGCAAAGGTAATTCCCATGCCGAGTATGGTGGTGATCAGTCCTGCCATAAGCTTGTCCGAAATAGGCAGGGAGTGCATGACCTCGGCATTGGCAAAACTGGTCAGCAATTCAGTAACGGTCATAATCATCTTCTCCTGTTAGAGGGGTATGTTGCCGTGCTTTTTCGCCGGACGCTTTTCTCGTTTGCCTTCGAGCATGTTGAAGGCGTCGATAATTCTCTGGCGGGAGGCGTGGGGCATGATGACATCGTCGACAAAACCTCGTTCTGCGGCCTTGTAGGGGGTGGCGAACTCGGAGGCGTAGTCCGCAAGAATTTTCTGCTTGGTGACCACTTTATCTTCGGCCTGAGCGATATCGTTTTTAAAGATAATATTCACTGCGCCTTCCGAGCCCATAACGGCAACTTCGGCTGATGGCCAGGCGAAGACCATATCGGCCCCCAGGGATTTAGAGCACATGGCGACGTAGGCCCCGCCGTAAGCTTTGCGGGTAATAAGGGTCACCTTGGGGACCGTTGCTTCGCTGTAGGCATAGAGAATTTTTGCGCCATGGCGGATGATGCCGCCATATTCCTGGGTAGTGCCCGGCAGAAAGCCCGGCACGTCGACAAAAGTTAGTAAAGGAATATTGAACGCATCGCAGGTCCTGATAAATCTGGAGGCCTTGTCACCGGCATTCATGTCGAGACAGCCGGCCATGACATTGGGCTGGTTGGCGACGATACCCACTGATTTTCCATTGATTCGGGCAAATCCGGTTATAAGGTTGGTGGCAAAATAAGGCTGGTACTGCATGAAATCGCCATCATCGATAATCGGATAGATTACATCGAGTATATCGTAGGGTTTATTGGGGTTTTCCGGAATAAGATCGTCTAGTTGGTCAATCTGCCTGTTGATGTCGTTACCGGAGGGATTTACCGGGCTCTTTTCCATGCTGTTGGACGGCAGGAACCGGATCAATTTTCTGATGGCCTCAAGACATGCCGGCTCGGTATCGGCGATAAAATGAACGTTGCCGCTGACGCTGTTATGGGTCATCGCCCCGCCGAGTTCTTCGGCTGAGACTATCTCTCCGGTAACCGTTTTGATAACCTGCGGCCCGGTAATGAACATCTGTGAGGTCTTGTCGACCATGAAGATGAAATCGGTCAAAGCGGGAGAGTACACCGCCCCGCCGGCACAGGGCCCCATCACTGCCGATATCTGGGGGATGACGCCGGAGTATATGGCGTTTCGGTAAAAGATATCGCCGTATCCGGACAGGGCATCGACCGCTTCCTGAATTCTCGCCCCTCCTGAGTCGTTCAAGCCAACAATAGGTGCGCCGACTTTGACTGCGCTATCCATGGCCTTGACGATTTTCCGGGCATGCATCTCGCCCAGGGCTCCTCCAGTTATGGTAAAATCCTGGGAAAAAGCAAAGACGACCCGCCCTTCGACCTGCCCGTATCCGGTCACTACCGATTCCCCTTCAAAATCAAGCTTATCCATGCCGAACCGCGTGCAACGGTTTTTCACAAAAGCGTCCAGTTCAATAAAGGTACCCTCGTCAAAAAGTTGCAGAAGTCGCTCTCTTGCCGTCATCTTGCCGCCGGCGTGTTGTTTCTTGACGCGGGCTTCTCCTCCTCCCAGAGCTATTTTTTCCTTTTTTTTCAGCAAGAGTGTTCTTTTATCCAAAGACATATTCTGTGCTCCTTGATATGGGTTTGTCTCTATTGCCGGCGTGGTTTGGACTGTGCTGGACAATGGCTGGTTTGGTTTTTTAGTAAACGTTTTATGAGTCGAAATTATTCAGATATTTATTTTTTTGCGCTGATTGATTGCTTTTTCTGCTGCTGGTTTGCTGAACTCTTTGGTGGTGCTGCATACCGGATTATTGCCGGGTTGGCCATACCCTGCCAGACCATCTCGAACAGGTTATGGGCGTCTTCGACCAGGCTTCCCTGTTTGCCGCGTATTATCCACATAAAAAACAGGCGCTGGATAAAGCCGAGCATAAAATCGAGCAGCGATCCGGCCCGGACGTTCGGGTTAATTATGCCTTCCCGCTGTCCATTTTTGAGCACCTCAATAATCAGGGTGACTCTTTTTTTCTGGTCAAACGATTCATCGGTCATCCAGGTTTGCATCGGCAGGGTCATGAACAGGATACGGCCAAGTTTTTCATGACGTTCATAATAATCGAGGTGTAGCCAGAACACTTTTCTGAGCTTTTCTTTGAGGTCCTCGATACCCTTCAGGTGATCGGCAATTCGGTCGGTCAGTTCGGCCATCCAGATATTGACAAAAGCGAAGAGGAGTCGTTCCTTGCTGCCGTAATGCTTGTAAATGGTGGTAAAGCTCACACCAGCCTTTTCGGCGATGACTCGAATGCTTGCCTTATGGAAGTCGGCGGTGGAGAATATTTCCATCACCGCCCTTTCCAGTCGTTCCCGTACCTCCGGGTTCAGTTCATCTAACATTGTTACTTGTCTGCTCTCTTGGGGAATGCGGTTGTTGAAGATTTTTAGCTCATAAATTATTTAAAAAAGGACATAAAAAAAAGAAAACGAGAAATTAATAGTGATTCCGCTAATAAATATATATGGCTTTTTAAAATAAAATGTTTTTTCACATAACTTTTCAATATTAAAATATAAAAATACTCTTAGTGATGCGTTTATAGGGTTTTGGAGTAACGTTGTTACACTTTCTTTTAATGTATATTGAATTTGTTTGTCAAGGAAAAATGATTGGACAAAGAGGTGGGGTAAACACCGGAGTTGGAAAAATGAAGTCATGCGCTCGGCAAAAGGGCTAAAAACTGAGAGTTCGGCGCCTTTGCTTATTTCAAAGAAAAAATTACTATTCTCAAAGCCACTGGTGGGATATAGTTCAAAATTGATTCCGGCAACAACGACGAAGGTGAAGAGTTTTTACGACACCATCATACTATCTAAAACTCAGCAAGAGGATGCACGCTATGGCTGGAAAAACCTACCGGGCGATGGTGGTTGAAGAAATTGGTGAAAATCGTTTCTCCCGGGCAATTAAAGAAAAGACTATAGATCAACTGCCGGAGGGTGAGGTCCTGATAAAAGTACAGTGGTCCTCTCTGAACTATAAGGATGCGCTGTCGGCCACCGGCAACCGCGGAGTCACCAGGAAGTATCCCCATACGCCTGGCATAGACGCCGCAGGCGTTGTCGAAGACAGCAGCAGCCTATCCTTCAATTCGGGGGATAAGGTGATTGTCACCAGTTATGATCTCGGTATGAACACCTCTGGTGGTTTCGGTCAATATATCCGCGTGCCCGCTGCCTGGGTAGTGCCCCTGCCTGAAGGGCTTGATCTGCGTGAGAGTATGATTTTGGGAACGGCTGGGTTTACCGCCGGTATGTCGATAATGGCTTTGACCCACTGTGTGCCTGCCGACAGAGGAAACATTCTGGTGACCGGCGCCACCGGGGGGGTTGGCAGTCTCGCCGTCGTCCTTCTCGCTTCTTTGGGCTACTCTGTTTCCGCCGTCTCCGGGAAAACCGACGCCGGGCCGTTTCTCACTGGGCTTGGCGCCCGGCAGATTCTGTCGAGGGCCGAAGCGAGTGCACCCAACGAGCGTCCACTGCAAAAGGCTCTCTGGGCGGGAGTGATCGATACCGTGGGCGGTGATATATTAGCCTCGGCCATTAAAGCTACCGATCTTCAAGGGGTTATCACCTGTTGTGGCAATGTCGCTTCAGCCGATCTCCCTCTGACCGTTTTTCCTTTTATCCTGCGCGGTGTGAGCCTTATAGGTATCGATTCCCAGAACTGTCCCATGACCCGCCGGAAAGAAGTCTGGCAGCATCTGGCCTCCGACTGGAAACCATCGACACTCGACACGTTGGCCCGTGAAGTCACCCTAGACGAACTGGATCGTGAAATTGATATGATCCTGCAGGGCGCATTAACCGGCAGAGTTGTCGTCAAAATGGACTTCTGACTCTGAGATAGAGGGACAAACGGATTACCCTATCGACAAAGGAAGAATTCATCGTAAAAGGCTTAGCTAAGTACTCATCTAGAAACAGGACGACTTTATGAAAAGAACTGGTTTTGTGTATGACGAGAGGTATCTGTTGCACGATACGGGTGGATATCATCCTGAGTCACCCGAGAGGTTAAAAGCGATCTGCGACAGACTCATAAAATCGGGAATGTGGGAGAACCTCACCCATATTCCAGCAGAAAAAGCCAAGCAGAGATGGATTGAGGCGGTGCATACCATTCATTATATCATGCGCTTTGACGAGACCTGTATCTCCGGCCTGCGCGAGTTTGACCATCCCGATAACGCTATCTGCCGCGACTCCTATGATATTGCTTTTCTGGCCGTTGGCGGGGTGCTCAAGGCCATTGACATGGTAATGAAGGGGGATATTGATAATGCTTTTTGTGCAATCCGTCCGCCAGGGCATCATGCCGAAGTTGATAAGCCGATGGGCTTTTGTTATTTCAACAATGTGGCAATTGGCACAAGATATCTGCAGAAACAATATAATCTGAAACGGGTGGCTATTATCGACTTTGACGTACACCATGGTAACGGCACGCAGCATATCTTTGACCGAGATCCGACGGTGCTGTATTATTCGATCCATGAACACCCCTCTTTTGCCTATCCCGGAACCGGCCGGGAATTTGAGGTGGGGATCGGCGAGGGCGATGGCTGCACCGTCAATTCGCCGGTTCTGCCGGGGCGAGGTGATGATGAATATCGCCGGCTGATCATGCAGGATCTGGTCCCGGCCGTGAAACAATTCAAACCTGAATTCATTATTCTCTCAGCCGGTTTTGATGCCCACGAGACTGATCTTATGTCGGGCACCAACCTGTCGACCGATGGCTATGACTTTGTTTCTGAGGTGATAATGAATCTGGTCAACCGATTTACCGGTGGTCGGGTTGTTTCGGTGCTGGAAGGAGGTTATAATCTTGATGTTTTGCCATTGCTGGTGGAAAACCATATCAAGATGCTGATGGCGGAGAGGTAGGGGGTCAGCATCGTAGCTGGTCAATTTTTGGAATAAAGGCCAATTCTCGACGATTTCGTAAGACGTTCAATTTCCCGATGGCTGGGAAGCCATCAATTCCTGGAGGTATTATGTTTGTAGGCGATAGAATGTCAAAAGTTCTCATTACTGCCGGTCCTGATATGACGATATCCGACGCCAAAAATTTGATGACGGAAAAAAAGATCCGCCACCTGCCGATTGTCGATGGATCAGGAAAGCTTCTTGGCGTTGTTTCGGACCGGGATATGCGTGATGCAATGCCGTCAACTTTATTAAAAAAACCCGATTACGATCTCACCTTAAGTAAAATAGGCAGTCGTCTGGTCGGAGATATAATGACCCGTAATCCTATAACTATTTATGCATATTACACCATTCAGGATACTCTTCTGGTCATGCAGAAAAAGAAAGTCGGTGCTCTGCCGGTGGTTGACGAAGAGGGTTACCTGACCGGCATTTTGTCAACCCGGGATCTGCTTGCTGCTTTTGTCAATATTATGAATATCGATGAGCCCGGCAGCCTGTTATGCATTCTTATCAAGGAAAAGCGCGGGCAGATGAAGAAAATTGTTGATATCATTACTGAAGAAAACATCTCTCTCGGCAGTGTCCTGGTGGCCAGAGTGTGGGATAAAGACAAGCGCGCGATCTTCCCGTATCTCTTGACCAACAATGTCATTAACGTTAAGAAAAGGTTGCTGGGTGCCGGGTTTGAACTGATCGATCCCATGGAATGGTACCTTGATCAAGTGCCAAAGAAAAACAAGTGAAGATGACTACAACTTGGCTAATCTGGTCACTGCCGAAGAGGCAGCCCTCTCCCCACTGGAAGTGTAATTTTCGTGGTTTTTTGCAATAGTGGCGAGGTTGTAGAGGTAATTGACCATTATCCCACCGGATTGGGCAATTCCTTTGGCCGACAGATCGGCGGCCCAGTTGATCCTTTCAATTCGGGCACCGTTTGATAAATGAAAATGACTTACCCTGTCGAATGTTTGCACTCCCGTTTTTGCAGTGAGCAGGTAGCGGGCGCAGAGCCTCAGGAGGATCGGCTGGAGCGGGTCCGCATCGACTGTCGGCTGATTCGGTTTCATCGCGGTTATTTTTTTGATAAAATAATCCTTGAGATTCTGTTCATCCGGCCTCTCGCCAAGAAGCTTTTTCTCTTTATCCGTGAAATCCCAGTCATTGGGGAATTTTTCGAGATAATAAACAAAACCGGGAATGGGGGAGAGGGTGGAGAAGGTTTTCAGGTTCGGTAGCTTGGTGCTCAGGTCTTTGACCACGTTCTTGATGAGAAAGTTACCGAAACTGACGCCTGCCAGGCCTCTTTGACAGTTGGAAATTGAATAAAAAATAGCGGTATCTGCTTTGTGCGGGTCAATAGCGGGGTTTTCCTCATTGAGCAAGTCGTGGACAGCAGAGGAGATGCCGTTGACCAGGGCGACTTCGACGAAAATCAGCGGTTCATGGGGCATGCGGGGATGGAAATAGGCATAACATCGTCGATCCGCGCGCAAGCGATGTTTCATGTCCCGCCAGGATTGAATGGCATGTACCGACTCATATTCGATAAGTTTTTCAAGCAGTGCTGCCGGGGTGTTCCAGGTTATCCGCTGCAGATCAAGAAAACCCACGTCAAACCAGGAGCAGAGCAGTCGGTGGATGTCCTGGTCCAGGGCGGTTAATTCCGGGTTGTTCTTTGCGAGTGGCAGGAGTTCCGCCCGAAGGTCGACAAGAAACTTTACCCCTTCCTGTAATTCGTTAAACTGCCTGAGAAGATTGGTGCGGGGAGAGACCAGAAGATTGCGCAACTGAAAATTTAATGCTCTACATTCGTTTTGATCGGTACAATTGAGGCGCTGGTTGATTTTTTGCTCTAGTGCCTTGTTGTCGATGTCATACTCTCTGGCGAGGAGTTCCAGGAATCTTTTTCGACCATCGCTGTTTAAAATAAGATAGGCTTCGCCAAGCTCAGCGGCTCTGGTTCTGGCCGAGACTTCGCCGCCGCGCCCTTCAAGACAACGGTTGATCTTCTGGCGCAGTTTTTGTAAATCACTCTCCGGCAGACTGGGATCGACGGAATTCTTCAGGGAAGCGCTATCGCCGAGCGGCCAGATCAAGCGGATTCGGCGCAGAGTTCGATCCCACAATGGTTCGTCGCTGTCAAACATTATGCCTCCTTTTATGGATGTTGCGGCAGCAGCATGACTCCATTTGCCATGTGATATTGAGAAAAGAGTTGAAATCAATAGAATATATTCTATCATCTCTTGGAAACAACGACAATAAATAACAACTTGCCATGTTTATAGCGTGTTGCGCCTATCGCTCGATGAAACAGCAAAAATAACTAAATTATGAATAAGAAAACGATATTTCTGCTGCTTATCAGTACGCTGTCGATGTCTTTGTCCTCGATGGGGCAAGCTGTCACTTTGCAGAAAAATCGATCGGGAGAGTTGCAAGCACAAGCCGAGGCTGCGCTGCCGCGTTCTGAGCAGGCAGTTGTTGATGCTAGAGATACCAGGGAGCCAGTGACGACCGAAACCTTCAAACGCTTTTTGATAGAGGCGGAAAATGGCTCTCCGTCGGCGCAAAGGCGCGTAGCCGAAATGTATGCTTTTGGTGACGGTACGGAGAAAGATTTCCAGAAAGCCTATTTCTGGTTAAATAAACTGGCAGAAAAAGGAGATGACGTTGCCCAGAGCAATCTAGCCTGGATGTACTACCGCGGCGAGGGGGTTGAAGCCGACAAGAGCATCGCCTTTGAGTGGTTTCTTCTGGCGGCGAGAAACGGCAACCAGAACGCGCAAATCAAAGTGGCCAATATGTATTATCTCGGCGACGGGGTGGTGAAAGATGAGAGGAAATCATTCTACTGGACGCAAAAAACTGCCGAAGCCGGGTCGCCCAGCGCCCAATATAACCTGGCAATGATGTTTGATAAAGGGGCCGGGACAGCACCGTCGGATTCCCGGGCATTGCAATGGTATGAAAAAGCCGCCGCGCAGGAATATGTCCTGGCCCAGAATACCCTGGCCTGGCGCTACAGTAAGGGGATCGGCACTAAACAGAATAGCACCAAGGCAGTGTACTGGTATCGGAAATCTGCGGAAAACGGCGATCCTTTCGGGCAGTACAATCTCGGCAGAATGCTGGCCAAAGGGGAAGGGGTTGAACGTGATGACCAAAAGGCTTTTTCATGGTGGCTGCAATCAGCGCAACATGGCTATGTTCTTGCTCAGAGTAGAGTAGGCTACTGCTATGCCAAGGGCGTGGGCGTTAACAAAGATCTCAGGCAAGCCTACAGATGGTGGAAGATTGCTGCGGATGGGGGCAATGAAGTCGCGAAAAGAAACCTGCAGTTGTTATGTCATGAAACACCTGAAGTATGCACCCCTTCGAAGCTCACGCCTCCACTTCCGCCCTCGATTCCTTAGTCTGCGGCTTTTTCTCTGGCCAGCTCTTCCGGACTCAAGCTCCAGAAAGGCGTGCCATCCTTGGTCAAACGAACCTTGAAGGCAAAATTGTCTCCCTGCTTGATTTTGGCAGCTATCAGCACGTCTTTCCCGTCAATAACCGCCCAGCTGCCGCTTACCTTGGTCGAAATATCTTTACGAATGCCAGTCTCATCAGCACTGCTGTATGCTGCAGGGCAGAGATGAACTTCAATTTTTTCGCCGCCTTCGTCGAGAACCATCGCTGTTCCCGGAGCCATACCAGGCAGCGGAGTAACTTCGATAAACTGCAGAACTTTCCCCTTCAGGGAATCCCGTTCTTTGTAGTTGTAGTGTTGATCATATGCAGATCCCTTTTCCCACCCGGTATAGCCGGCTTTATCAGCGGATCCGGCTATGGCAGGTAAAGAAAGAATGATGGTCATTGCCATAAAAGAATAGAATGCTCTATAAAGTGCTTTATATAGAGCTCTACACAATGCTAAAGAGCGCATGTTGTTCTCCTGAAATGAGAGTAAGCGTAGCGAAGACAGTTGTTTTATGTTCTCTAAATATATTCTTTATAAAAAAGAATTAATCATTTTTTTCTGTTTTGCCGGAAAAAGTCCTCGAGAAAATATTTTCTCCAGCCATCAGTCTGGCGCAATTGCTCCGGCGCCTCCTTTTGGGTGGTGTTCAGCGTTTTGACCAGACGCTTGAGTTCGGCAGTATTGCCGACAAGACCCGGGGCAATACCCAGTAATTCACTTTTCAGAGTGATAAGATTGGTTAGTTTTTCCATGCTGTCGCTGTCATTTTTACTCAGCCTGATAGCCTGATGCGATTCGGGGTAGGTGGATTCTTTTTGAGCTAAGGTGGTTGTCACAATTGCCGCCAGGGTTTTGCCGTATTTGGCGGCGGCTTTTGCCGGAAGTTCGGTTTTTTGGGTCAATTCAAGCGGGCTCGCAGGTTTTTGCCTGGCGATTTCGACAAGAACGGTGTCTTTAATAATATGTCCGCGTGGTCGGTCGAGTTTTCTTGCCACTCCTTCTCGCCAGGTTGACAGGTTTTTAAGAATGGCCGATCCCTGTCGATCGATATGATTGTTTCCCCTAATTCTCAGATATCGGTCGTTATCGGGTGGCCCGGAGTAGCTAGCCGGATTGTTGAGTAGGTTCAATTCTTCCTGGAGCCAGGATTTTATTTTAGGGCCAATGATTCGAGTCAACAGCAGAATGCGCACTGCCCGGAGATAGCGAACGTCGTCGAGGGCATACTGGATCTGTTCGTCGCTCAGTGGTCGTTGCAGCCAGTTCGTACGCGTTTCTTCTTTGGAAAGAGTTATATCGAGCAGTTCCTTCACCAGATTTAATAAAGAGAGGGTCGCCGGTAAATTGGAAAATCCTGCAGCCAGACGCGTATCGAAGATATTTTGCGGCGTCGCTCCTGTCGCCCGCTGCAAAATTGCCAGATCCTGAGGGGCGTCATGGAAGATTTTGCTGACTCCCCGGTCGGACAGAAGCTTGCCCAATGGCTGTAAATTTTTTATAGCCAGAGGGTCGATGAGATAGCAGTCTTCGTCGGAGAGTGCCATCTGAATCAGCCCGAGTCTTGGGTAGTAGGTTCGTTCCCAGATAAATTCTGTATCCAGGGCGACGGCATCAGTTTTTCGCGCTCGATGCACCAGTTTTTCAAGCTCTGTTTCGCTTTCTATAAAGAGAGGAGATTTTTTTTCCATACTGTTGTCTGATAGGTAATTGAGCAATAAAACACATCTTCATTATTCCCCTGGGGGGAGTTATCTCTTTCTGCCAATACCCTCTTAAAAAGACACAAAGGTTGATAAAAGACAAGAAATATTCTTCTTTTATGCTGTCTATTTGTATTATTTTTTCTTATTGTTGTGTAACCGTTCACCAGCACCTTAGCTTCGGCCTGTTAACATCACAATTGTGAGAAAAAATGACTTTCTATATTCTGAAAAGAATCCTGCTGATGATCCCTACTTTATTGGGGGTGATGGTCATTACCTTTACCATCACCCAGTTTGTACCCGGTGGTCCGGTGGAGAAGATGATCAGTGAGCTTGAGGGAATCGGCGGCGGAGGAGGCGAAGTACGAGCAGGTTCATCGGCTCTGTATCGCGGCAATTCGGGGTTGGATCAAGAAAAAATTGCTCGGCTGAAAAAACTTTATGGTTTTGACCAGCCGCCGGTGACCCGTTTTGTCAAGATGATGAAGAATTACCTAGTTCTCGATTTCGGGACTTCCTATTATTATCATCAAAGCGTTGCTGAACTGGTCATTTCCCGGATGCCTGTCTCCATGTCGCTTGGATTATGGGGTTTTGTGATTGTCTATGGCGTCTGCATTCCTCTGGGGATTAAGAAAGCGGTGGCTGATGGTTCTCGTTTTGATATCATCAGTTCTTCGGTTATTCTTGTTGGCTATGCCATCCCCGGTTTTGTGCTGGGAGTTTTGCTTATTGTCTTGTTTGGCGGCGGCAGTTTCTGGTCGATTTTTCCTCTGCGCGGGCTGGTCTCGGATAACTGGCGCGAGCTGAGTCTGGGCATGAAAATAGTCGATTATCTCTGGCATATGGTACTGCCGATTACCGCAACCGCTATCGGCAGTCTCGCGGTTATGACCATGCTGACCAAGAACTCGTTTCTGGAAGAAATTCGTAAACAATATGTCCTAACGGCGCGAGCCAAAGGCCTTTCGGAAAACCAGGTTCTCTACAAGCATGTTTTTCGCAACGGCATTATTCCCATCATCACCGGATTTCCCGGTTATTTTGTCGCCTCCTTTTTTACCGGTAGCCTGCTCATTGAGACTATTTTTTCATTAAACGGCATGGGGCTGCTGGCCTATGAGTCGGTGCTTAATCGTGACTATCCGGTGGTTCTGGGCACGCTTTATTTTTTTACCTTGATCGGCTTGATTTCTCGCCTGCTGTCCGATCTCAGCTACGTACTGGTTGATCCCCGGATCAGTTTTGAGGGCCTCGATGATTAGAGCAGATCCGGGCAGACAACTCCAACTCGCTTTGTCAAAACGCCGCACCAAAACGTGGCAGCGATTTAAACGCAACAGGCGCGGCTATTACAGCCTGCTTATCTTTGCCGTGCTGTTTGGTATGAGTCTTGTGGCTGAGGTGATCAGTAATGATTCGCCTTTGCTGGTGAAATATGCCGGCAAATACTACCTGCCGATTTTTGTGTCGTACCCGGAGGTGACTTTTGGCGGCGATTTCGAGACCGAAACCGATTATCGCGATCCCTTTATTCGAGAAAAGTTGCACGAGCCCGGAAATTTCGTCATTTTTCCACCCAATAAAAATAGTTACAATACCATCAATCAGGAGATTGTTGGACCAGTTCCCTCGCCGCCGACCATGGCTAATTTTTTAGGTACTGACGATCGGGGCAGGGATGTGCTGGCACGACTCATCTATGGTTTCCGTTTGAGCATTCTCTTTGCCCTGGCCTTAACCTTTACCGGGACCCTGGTCGGCATCGTCGCTGGGGCAATCCAGGGCTATTTCGGTGGCGTAACCGATCTTTTGCTGCAACGCTTCATTGAGATATGGGGCGCTATGCCGGAACTGTATCTGTTGATAATTTTTGCCTCAATTTTTCAGCCAAGCATTCTGCTGCTGCTTATTTTATTGTCGCTTTTCAGTTGGATGGGCCTTTCAGATTATGTCCGAGCGGAGTTTCTGCGGGGCAGAAATCTTGAATATGTCAATGCGGCACGAGCCCTGGGAGTTAAAAATGTTACCATCATGTGGCGACATCTCCTGCCGAATGGCCTCACCCCGGTCATCACCTTTCTGCCATTCCGGGTTTCCGCGGCGATCCTGGCGCTGACCAGCCTGGATTTTCTCGGTCTTGGCGTGCCGCCGTCAACCCCAAGTTTGGGTGAATTACTCGCCCAGGGCAAGGCTAATATCGAAGCGTGGTGGCTCTCTTTATCCACTTTTGCTGTGCTTGTCGGGATGTTGATCCTACTCATCTTTATCGGTGAAGCCTTGCGGGAAACGTATGATCCCCGCAAAAACTAAGTGGTGTTTCTGATGACGATGACTCCACTTGAGCAAGCGATTGCCTGCGGTGCTCGAATAAATGTTGACAATTTCTAGACATTGACTTCTTTGCAGGGAGTTTATATCGTTAACGCTTTTAGTAAAACAACTTTGACTTTAATCACAGCCCTTCATTGGGGATGCAAGGCTTCATGAAAAGCAATCCACTTGTACAACTCGGCGATACCGGCCTGTATGTGCTGACCGATCTCGGTCGAATGGCTCTTTTTTTTCTGAAATCCATTCGCGGTATTTTCAAGCGGCCATTTCGGTTTAAAGAGCTGGTGCGGCAGATCCATTTTATCGGTGCCGGTTCTCTGGTGGTGATTTTTTTTACCGCTTTATCGACAGGGATGGTGCTGGGACTTCAAGGTTACTATTCCTTGAATAAATTCGGTGCGGAAGGGATGCTGGGCTCCGCCGTTTCGCTGACCCTCATTATGGAGCTGGGACCGGTGCTGACTGCCTTGATGGTTGCTGGACGTGCCGGTTCGGCAATGTGCGCCGAGATCGGCATAATGCGGATCTCCGAGCAGATCGATGCCCTGGATTGCATGGCCATTGATCCGTTTCGCTATTTCATTACCCCGAAATTTCTTGCCATGCTGGTAGCGATGCCCCTGTTGACCGCGGTTTTTGATGTCGTGGGTATAGCCGGAGGCTATCTGGCCGGGGTGAAAATGATGGGTGTCAGCCCGGGCGCTTATATTGAAGGCATGACAACGAGTGTTACCAACCACGATCTCAGGTTGGGTATTATCAAATCTTTTGTTTTTGCCTTGCTCGTCGTTTCGATCTGCTCGGGGCGGGGATTTTTTGTCCGGGAAATTCGCGGCGCGGGGTTTGGAGCGGAAAGCGTCAGTCGGGTTACTACTCAGGCTGTGGTTTATTCCTCTATCTCCGTGTTGGTCTTTGATTATCTTTTGACTGCGGTACTCATCTAAAATGACGGCTGCTATTGAATTTAAAAAAGTGGTGAAGGGTTTTGCCAAAAGAGATGGTGGCGTTCAATATGTTCTCAATGGAGTGGATTTTACCATCCCCGCCGGCAAAACGACGGTCATCGTCGGCGGCAGCGGGCAGGGGAAGAGCGTTACCTTAAAGCTCGTCCTGGGGCTATTGCAGGTTGACTCCGGACAAATTTTTGTCCATGACAATAATGTCACCGGAGCGAGAGGAACAGATCTTGAAAAGCTGCGGAGCCAGTTCGGGGTGTTGTTTCAAGGCTCTGCGCTGTTTGATTCCCTGACCGTTTTTGAAAATGTCGCCATGCCGCTCAGAGAACTGACCGAAAAAGACGAAACGGAGATCAGCGAGCAGGTCGCTGCGACGCTTGCTCAATTCGAGTTGTCCGGGCATGAGGAAAAATATCCGGCCCAATTGAGTGGTGGCATGAAAAAGAGAGTGGGGCTGGCCCGTGCCATGCAACTTAAGCCTTCGATCATGCTGTATGATGAGCCAACTACCGGCCTTGATCCGGTTATGAGCCATGATATTTACCACCTTTTTGCCCGAACTCAGGCTGAGTTTGGTTTTACATCGGTTATCGTCAGCCACGATGTACCAAAAATATTTAATCTGGCCGATCAGATCATTATTTTGAATAATGGCAAGATTGACGTATTTGACAGTCCTGAGAAAATTCAGTGGTCTGAAAAAGAGCATATCCAGGAATTCGTCCGAACAACGATGGGAGACCTCTATCAGAGTCACCTGGTGGAATAATGATGGCATCAATTGAAAAACACATTTCTAGAAATAAATTATTACGAGCTTACCCACGATGAAAAATAATACTGTAGAGATGATTGTCGGGCTGTTTATACTCATTGGCTTTGCCGCCTTTGGATATCTGGCCCTGCAATTAGGTGAGGTACCATTTTTAACTGCCGGAAAATCATATATTCTCAAGGCCGAATTTACCAATGTGGCAGGTGTGAAAAAAGGTGCATCCGTGCAGATTGCCGGGGTGGTGGTGGGTGAGGTAAGCGCCATCGAACTTGGCAAGGATGCATACGCGATCTTGTCCCTGCAGGTGGATAACAGTCTCAAGATTCCCACCGATTCAATGGCCTCGGTTAAATCGCAGGGAATAATCGGCGACAAGTATATACAATTAAGCCTTGGTGGCGATGAAAAACTCTTTCAGCCAGGTGGAATGATAGTGGACACTGAATCAGCTGTGGATATAGAATCACTTATCAGTAAGTTTGCTTTTGGCAGTGCTGAGAAAGAATAAAGAAGGAGACATTCCGATGAACTATTTTTGTCTCCCCTGTAAAAAAATGTGCTATAGAGATAAAAAATGAAAAAGATATCTATACTGTTTGTTGCGTTGAGCCTTTTGATGATCAGCCTGGCTCAGGGGTTGGACCTGGGACCCACCGAGACGCTTAAACCTGTTCTCCAAGATTTGACTGCTGTTCTGGCCGACCAGAACTTTAAAGGTAAGGAGCATCTGGCCGAGCGGCGGTCAAAAATCATGTCACAGATAAAGCGTGGTTTTGATTTCAGAGAAATGTCAAAAAGGGTGCTTGGTCCAACCTGGCGAGAGATCGATGATAAAGAAAAAGATAATTTTACCACACTCATGACCAAGTTGCTGGAAAATGTCTACGTTGGCAAATTGGAGGGATATTCCGGAGAGACTGTTGAATTTGTCGCAGAAGCCGTCAAGGATGACCGGGCCCAGGTAACAACTTTGATTGAGAACCAGAATACCAAAATTCCGGTGCATTATATTATGCGGAAAATTGATTCCAAGTGGATGGTGTATGATATCAATATTGAGGGTGTCAGTCTGGTACGTAATTATCAGGAACAATTTAAATCGATCCTGCGCACTGAAAAATATGCGGGTCTCGTCAAAGTATTGCAGGATAAGAACCGCTCTTTTCTTGCCGAAGTTCAGTAGGATCAATTATGGTTGCGTTGAGTGCTGCATTGCATGAGTGTTGTACATTCCTTGACCAGGCCGAAGCGGAGACATTGCTGGCAGTAATGCAAAATGTCTCTTATCTCGCTGGTAGCGAGATTTTTAAGAAAGGAGACCATGCGGACTGTCTGTATTTTCTCGTAAAAGGAAGGGTCGCCGTGCAGAATAAAACTGGATTTGGCGAAAGAACGCAGGTTATTGCCCTGCTTGACCCTGGCGCTCCGGTTGGTGAAAAGGGATTGCTTGGTGGCGGCGTCCGTGGGGCAACCCTAACGGCAGTCAAAGATTCCGAGCTGCTTGCCTTGACCCATGAATCATTTGACGAGGTGATGCGCGACAGTCCTGCGCTTGCAATCAAACTATTGAAATGGTTGCTCAAAAGAGTATCCTTGCGCCTGGAAAAAAGCTCCGAGCGTCTGGTTCACGTTCTTTAAAGCAGTGAAATTTTATTTTTTAAGGTGACGTATTGCTATCAATGTATTGATATTCCATGATTATTAGCATCTCTTCGGATTGCTTAGCGTTATTGTGATGTTTTTTTCTAGCCAATCTGCAATAAATTGATTATTTTTCCTTTCTTTTATTTTTAAATCATTGCCGATTGCATAATTGTTATTTTATGAAATTGCTTTTTGAAGAAATCACCGGAAAGTCTCGACGTTATACATTACGCGATACAGGCTGGTTTCCGGTGGAATATAACCATGCTCTGCTCGCGGCTGTCGCAAATATCAGTGCTTGTCGGCGTGATAGCGAAACCGTGCTGCTGCAAGGCACCCTTGAGGGACAACGCAAGGCTGCCTGCGACAGGTGTGGCGAACAGGTAAAAGAACCGTTCCGCGGCGAATTTGAATATCTGCTTACCACCAGAAAAGAACAGATTCTTGAACAGAGCGATATTGCGTGTTCCGACGAAGATGCTGCGACCCTTTATCTCAAAGGACTGGAAATAGATGTAGACGAGATCTTGCGGGAGCAGGCATATCTGGCTTTTCCCTCGAAGACACTCTGTAGTGAAGATTGTAAAGGCATCTGTGCAGGATGTGGGGTTGTACTGAATAATGAGGCTTGTCGGTGCTCATCGGATGGGGTGCAATCGACATTTGCTATTCTTAAAAAGCTCACCAGAAATTGATGAGTTCGTAAAAACCAAATTGTAAAAAACCTGAAATCTACAATGGTTAAATAAAAAATTTCATATTCGAGGCGTGTGAATTTTACTATCATTACGGCGTACTAGAGTACGTCGTAAGGATAGCAAAATTCGCAATAGCGAAGAAAATGAAGAGTTTTTATGACACCATCAAATTTAAAGGTATGCTACATACCTTATGTGGAGGAAACAATGGCCTTACCAAAAAGAAGACATTCCCATTCCCGTACCCGGAAAAGACGATCCCATGATTTTTTGACTGCTCCTGGGCTTTCTCTTTGTGCCGATTGTGGCGAGCCAAAGCAGCCGCACCGTCTCTGCGGCAGTTGCGGTAAGTACAAGGGAAGAACGGTTTATTCTCTTGATACTGCAGTAGAATAGGAGAATGGTGTGCAAATAGCCCTGGATGCCATGGGGGGAGACTATGGCTCAGAGGAGTTGATTGCCGGGGCTCTACTTGCCGTCAGACAGGAAGACCTGCGCGTAACTCTGGTAGGAGACGAGATACCATTACGACAGCACCTTGAGACCCTGGCTCCTGATGTTGCGACGGCTCATTTGATCGACATCGTTCATTCATCACAAGTTATTGGGATGAATGAATATCCTGTTGATGCGATTCGTAAGAAAAAAGACGCCTCGATAATGGTCGCCTTCGATCTGGTTCGACGTAAAGAGGCGGATGCTGTGGTAAGTGCCGGTAATTCGGGGGCTACGCTGGCTGCTGCTTCTCGCAAACTGGGCAGATTGGACGGGATATCTCGTCCGGGTATTGCGTCGATCTTTCCGACTCTCAAAAAACCGGTGGTGCTGATGGATATCGGGGCAAACGTTGATTGCCGATCACAGCATCTTTTTCAATTCGGCATAATGGCGGCGGCGTTTTCCCGGATCACCGGGGTGAAGAAACCCCGGGTGGGTTTGTTGTCGATTGGCGAAGAAACCGGCAAGGGCAACAGCCTTATAAAAGAAACATATCCTCTTTTAGAGAGAAGTTCGCTTAATTTTATAGGCAATGTTGAAGGGCGCGATGTCTTTCAGGGGGATGTTGATGTTATCGTCTGTGACGGCTTTGTCGGCAACGTCTGCCTGAAGGTCAGTGAAGGTCTTGCCGAAGCTGCCATGCAGATGCTCCGCGACGAAATATGCAAGTCGTTGCGGGCTAAGATCGGTTACCTGCTGGCCCGAAATGCCTTCAAGGCCTTCAAGAAGCGGGTTGATTATGCGGAATATGGCGGCGCGCCACTCCTCGGAATTGATGGAATAGGCATAATTTGTCATGGTAAGTCAAGTTCGCAGGCCATCAAGAATGCCATCCTGGAAGCCGCGAAGATGGCCAGAGGCAACATCAATAAAGATATCCTGGAAAGTCTCGCCACCAGTAATTTTATCGAACCTGGCATCGAAAACCTGGAGATGTAATGGGAACTGTTGTCTTGGGGACCGGTTCATGCTTACCGAAAAAGGTTCTCACCAATGCTGAACTCGAAGCGATTGTCGATACCAGTGCTGATTGGATACAAAGCAGGACCGGCATCGAAACAAGATGCATCGGCGGCAAGGGAGAAAAAACCTATCAGTTGGCGACCAGGGCTGCGGAAAATGCCCTGGCAGAGGCGGGTATTTCCGCCGACGAACTGGACATGATTGTGGTCGGCACCATAAGTTCGCATATGCTCATGCCATCCAGTGCCTGTTATGTGCAAAAAGAACTTGGTGCGACCAAAGCCTTTGCCTTTGATTTGAATGCGGCCTGTTCCGGCTTTTTGTACGGGCTTGATCTGGCCGATAAGTATATCCGGGCCGATAATGGCATGAAGATCCTGGTTATAGGCGCGGAAACCCTTTCTTCACGGCTGAACTGGCAGGATAGAAATACCTGCATCCTCTTTGGTGATGGTGCCGGTGCGGCCGTCTGCGGCTATTCCGACAGCGACCGCGGCCTGATCGGTTCGAGTATGCATTCAGACGGCAGTCTCTGGAAACTGCTCTATATGCATGCCCCTGAGAGTGCCAACCCTGAGCTGATTGTCAAAGGAAACAATGGTGCTTTTATCCAGATGGAAGGACGGGAAGTTTTTAAATATGCCGTGCGCGCCATGGAAGACGCGGTATGCCGGCTTCTGGTTAAAACGAACATCGATAAGGAAGCCGTCAACCTGGTTATCCCGCATCAAGCCAATATGCGCATTCTCAGTAAATTGATTGACCGGCTTGATATCCCACAGAGTAAAGTATTTATAAACGTTGCCAAGTATGGTAATACATCCGCTGCATCGATCCCGATCGCCCTTGATGAAGCCAATAACCAAGGTTTAATTGCCCAAGGAGATTTAATTTTATTCTGTTCCTTCGGTGGGGGTTTTACTTGGGGAGCAACCCTGATTAAGTGGTAAACAGGAGATATGAGAATGGATTATTTCTTATCCGAAGAACAGCAGATGATTGTCGATATTACCCGACAAATCACTGACGAACGAATAATACCCCGCCGGGCCGAGCTTGATGAAAAACACCAATTTCCCCGGCAGATTCTTGACGAGATGGCCCAGGCTGATCTTTTTGGGGTACCGATTCCCGAGGAGTATGGTGGTTTTGGCGGAGGCTGTCTGGATATTGCCTTGACGGTCGAGCAGCTCGGGCGCGGATGCATCGGCGTCGGGACGGCCTTTGCCGCCAATTTTCTCGGTGTTTATCCCATTATTCTTGCCGGTTCGGAGGAGATGAAACAAAAATATCTGCCCGATGTGGCAAGCGGTAAGAAATTTGGTGCTTTCGGCTTAACTGAGGCCAATGCCGGCTCAGATGCATCCGGTATTCAGACCACCGCGGTTCTTGACGGTGAAGAATGGGTACTCAACGGCACCAAGCAGTGGATTACCAACGGGGGGGAAGCACAGATTTATTCGGTGGTGGCTATTACCGATCGCAGTCGCGGTCCGCGTGGTGCTTCACTGTTTGTAGTTGAAGAAGGAGATCCCGGTTTTTCCTGCGGTCCCAAGGAAAAGAAAATGGGAATCAGGGCGTCTTCGACCACTGAACTTATTTTTAAAGACTGTCGCATCCCTAAGGACCGGCTCATCGGCCGCGCCGGCACCGGCTTCATAACCGTTATGAAGACCCTGGATCTTTCCAGGCCGGGGATTGCCGCCCTTGGCGTAGGATTAGCCCAGGGGGCACTTGATGAGGCGGTTAAGTATGCCAAGCAGCGACAGCAGTTCGGTAAACCGATTATCGCTTTCCAGGCAGTGCAGCATATGCTGGCGGATATGGCTATTGGCATCGAATCAGCCCGAGCCTTAGTGTATGCAGCAGCCAAACATATCCAGGCCCATCCCAAAGATATGTCCAAGGCCTCGGCGATGTGTAAAACCTACGCCACTGATGTGGCCATGAAAGTGGCAACCGATGCAGTGCAGGTGATGGGTGGCTATGGCTATATGTGTGAGTATCCTGCTGAAAAAATGATGCGCGATGCGAAGATTCTGCAGATTTATGAGGGAACCAATCAGATACAGCGCAATGTCATCGGTCAGGAGCTTAATAAAGAATATTCATAAGAGTTTTCCTGAGCGTTTATAGCGCATAGCTTGACGGCTGTAACTGAAACCAAAACAGTAAATTCACCTTGTTAAACGGCAGCAACGCCATTGGCTGGTGTTCTTTTTCATAAATACAGGGTAGTGCATGAAAATAATCGTATGTGTGAAACAGGTACCGGATGCAGCCGATGTGCGTCTTGATCCTGTCACCAATACGCTTGCCAGAGAAGGGGTGCAGTCGATCATGAATCCTTATGATCAACACGCCCTGGAAGAAGCGGTTCGCCTTAAGGAAAAAATTGGTGGGGAGGTTGTCGTGGTGACCATGGGACCTCCGCAGGCTGAGGAAATGCTGCGCCAGGCGATCAGCTGTGGTGCTGATAGGGTGGTTCTGGTCTCAGACCGATCTTTTGCCGGCGCCGACACCTGGGCGACTTCTTACACCTTGGAGCATGCCATAAAAAAAATTGGCAGCTTTGATCTGATCCTATGTGGTAAACAGGCCATTGACGGGGATACCGCCCAGGTAGGTCCAGGCTTGGCGACAAGACTTGGTATTCCTTATTTAACCTGTATCCAGAAAATAAGTGAAGCAGGGGATACTCGCCTTGTTGTCGAGAGGATGATGGATGACGGCTATGATGTGGTGAGCGTTGACTATCCGGTGCTGCTGACGGTCGTTAAAAATATCAACGAACCCCGAGTCCCCTCGCTTAAAGGAAAAATGAAGGCCAAAAAAGCGGAGATAATTCGGCTCAGCGCCGCAGACATCGAAGCTGATCCCGCCTGTATCGGGCTACCCGGCTCTCCCACCAAGGTGGTAAAGGTCTTCCCACCGGAAAGCCGAGGGGGAAGATCGGTTCTCACCGGAACACTCGATGAACAGCTTGATCAACTGGTCGACAAGCTGTTGCCATATTTGTAACAGGGCAGGGTATTGAAATATGTTGAAAGTCAATCAAGAGCTGTGTATCGGTTGTGGAATCTGTGAGGAGAACTGCCCCTTTGGCGCAATAACCATCGAAGATGGACTGGCGGTGGTCGGTGAGAGTTGTACCTTGTGCGGCGCATGCGTGCAAAGCTGTGAAGTCGGCGCGCTCGTCCTTGACATAGAAGAAAAGCAGGTTCAGGACGATCTTGCTGACTGGCACGGCGTTCTGGTCTTTTGTGAATATCGCCATGGGGCACTTGCCCCGGTTTCGCTGGAACTTCTCGGTGTCGGCCGCCAGCTTGCCGATCGTCGCGGCGCACAGCTCGGTGCTCTGCTGTTGGGCTATGAAATGGCAGAAACGGCAGAATTGCTTATCGCCCATGGGGCTGATGTCGTCTACCGCGCCGACCATGAAAGTTTGCGAGAATTCAGAGACGACTGTTACAGTGTGATAACCGCTGCCGTAATAGAGCAATACCGTCCGGAAATTGTCCTGGCTGGGGCTACCGCAATCGGCAGATCGTTTATTCCCGGCGTCGCAACGTTGGTCAATTCCGGGCTTACCGCCGACTGCACCAAACTGGAGATCCGCGAGGAGGATGGTGCTCTGTTGCAGACTCGTCCGGCTTTCGGCGGTAATATCATGGCCACCATCGTCTGTGAATCGACCAGACCGCAGATGGCTACGGTTCGACCGAAGGTGATGAAACAACTACCGTTTGATGGCGCGCGTCAGGGCACGATTGTCGATCTTACCTTAACTGCAGAGCAGTTGCAGAGCCGGACAAAGGTGATTGAATCGGTTATTGAGGAGGCGGGCGCAGTTAACATTCAAGAGGCTGATATCCTGGTCTCCGGCGGCCGGGGCTTGGAAAATGCCAAAGGCTTCGAGCTGATTCGAGCACTTGCTGAGACCATGGGTGCTAAAGTGTCCGCCTCACGGGCAGTGGTTGACGCCGGGTGGATTCCCTACCCGCACCAGGTGGGCCAGACCGGCAAAACAGTGGCACCGAAACTCTATATAGCCTGCGGTATTTCCGGGGCGGTGCAGCATGTAGCCGGGATGCAGTCGGCAGATACTATTGTTGCCATTAACCGGGATGCCCACGCGGCAATTTTTAATGTAGCTGATTTCGGAATTGTCGGTGACTTGTTTGAAATAATCCCTAAATTGATTCAGAAGATAGAGGAGCGCCGCTAGATCATGAGCCTTGAGGGAAAAGTTGCATTGATAACCGGTGGGAGCCGGGGGATTGGCCGGGCAATCTGTATTCGACTTGGTGTCATGGGAGCCGTGGTGTATGTCAACTATGTTAGTCGATCCTCAGCAGCTGAAGAGACGCGGCACATTATTTTGCAGGCAGGCGGCAAAGCCGAGATCATCGGTTTTGATGTTGCCAATAGTGACGCTGTCCAGGAGGCTTGTAAAAAAATAATCGCCGAAGCCGGCTCAATTGATATCCTCATCAATAATGCCGGGATCACCAGGGACGGTCTGATGGCCAGGATGAAAGAATCTGAGTGGGATGATGTTCTCAATACCAATCTCAAGGGGGCATTTCTTTGCGCCAAAGCCGCAACGCGGGCGATGATGAAGAAAAAGTGGGGGCGGATTATCAATATCGCCTCGGTTTCCGGGGTCGCCGGCAACCCAGGGCAGGTAAATTACTCTTCGGCAAAAGCAGGTCTTATCGGCCTTACCAAATCGATGGCCAGAGAGTATGCCTCGCGCAATATTACGATCAACAGTATCGCCCCAGGCTATATAGAGACCGAAATGACCGATCTGCTGGACGAGAAGACCCGGCAGCAGATCAAGGCTGAAATTCCTCTGGCGAGTTTTGGTACCCCAGAGGATATCGCCGGAGCCGTTGCCTATCTTGTATCGGAAGATGGGCGTTATATCACCGGGCAAACCCTGCATGTTAATGGCGGTATGTATATGTGATGGTGTCGTAAAAACTCTTCATCTTCTTCGTTGTTGCGAATTGTATTATCATTACGACGTACTTTAATACGCCGTAATGATAATACAATTCACACGTCTCGAATATGAAGTTTTTTACTTAACCATCACAAATATTAGATTTTTACAAAGTTGTCATACGTAATGAGTTGTACTAATAATTGAATTTTTAATGCGTAAAGTAAAATCATTGCACATGGTTTTTTGAACTGTGTCTAATTTCAAGTAAGGGAGTAAGGTAATGGCAATCGAACAGGAAATGATAGATATAATCGTTGAGCAGTTGAGCGTTGAAAGTGATAAAGTTGTGCCGAACGCATCATTTGTTGATGATCTTGGTGCTGATTCTCTTGATCTTGTTGAGCTTATTATGGCTATGGAAGAAGGCTTTGATATTGAAATCCCTGATGAGGATGCAGAAGGTATCACCACTGTTCAGGATGCTATCGATTACGTTAAAAAGTTGAAATAAGAAAAATTGAAATAAGGTTATCTTCATAAAACCGAGCAGCAATTTTTATACCCCCCGTTTACACGGTGCGACAGTAATAATAACCAAAAGGAGTAATTATTGTGAAGCGAAGGGTAGTGGTTACAGGAGTAGGATTAGTGACACCTCTCGGTTCCGGTGTCCGGAAGAGTTGGCAGAATATCTGTTCCGGGGTCAGTGGGATTGATCTGATAACTCGATTTGACACCAGTGATTACGCGGTAAAAATTGCTGCGGAAGTAAAGGATTTTCAGTCAGAGGATTTTTTTGATAAAAAGGCCGCGAAGCACCTAGATCTTTTTGTCCAGTATGGACTTGCCGCAGCGCAGATGGCGATGCAGGACAGTGGCTATTTGATAACCGAGGAAAACTGTGCCAGAGTAGGCGTGATTACTGGTTGCGGCATGGGTGGTTTACCGACCATTGAAAAATATCATAGTGTCAGTCTGGAAAAAGGTCCGAAAAGAATAACTCCTTTTTTCATTCCTATGGTCATTCCCAATATGCCCTCGGGGCATATCTCCATGGCGATCAACTCCAAGGGACCGAACCTTACCTTAACCACAGCTTGTGCTGCCGGAACCCATGCTGTCGGCGAAGCGTATCGGCATATTAAATATGGCATGTGCGATATGATCGTGAGCGGTGGCACCGAAGCGGTCATATGTGGTCTCGGGGTGGCTGGTTTCTCGGCGATGAAGGCGCTGTCGGTGCGCAATGATGCGCCGCAAAAGGCATCCCGGCCGTTCGATAAGGATCGAGATGGATTCATTATGGCTGAAGGAGCGGGAATCCTGGTATTAGAAGAATATGAACACGCTGTTGCCCGTGGAGCAAAAATATATGCCGAAGTCTGCGGATATGGTTTAAGCAGCGATGCATACCACATTGCCGCTCCGCCGGAAGATGGCGAAGGGGGAATGCGCGCCATGAAGATGGCCTTGGCCGATGCCGAGATGGTACCTCAAGACTTCGATTATATTAATGCCCACGGCACCTCCACACCTCTCAACGATAAGTGTGAAACCCAGGCAATTAAAACGGTATTCGGCGATCATGCGAAAAAACTGGCGATCAGTTCAACCAAGTCGATGACCGGCCATATGCTTGGTGCCGCCGGAGGCATTGAGGCGGTTTTCACGGCCTTGTCTCTGACTGATCAGGTTGCACCGCCGACCATCAACCTGGAACATCCCAGTCCGGAATGCGATCTTGACTATGTACCCAATGTGGCTCGGCAAATGAAGATTCGCGCCGCCCTGTCCAATTCGTTTGGTTTCGGTGGCACCAATGCAGTCATTGCCATGAAGAAAATCGAGGGATGAATTGGCGAGATATGCCCTATTTAGCTGTTCTTAGGCGGAGGAAGAAGTGAAAATAGTGGTCGCCGCCGATCATGGCGGTTTTCTGTTGAAAGAGAGTATTAAAAACAACCTATCCCGAGCAGGCCATGATATCGTCGATGTGGGCTGCAACTGTGCCGATGCGGTTGATTATCCGGATTATGCTGAAAAAGCGGTGGCCAGCATAAAATCAGGAGAGTGCCGGCGAGGAATATTGGTTTGCGGCACGGGAATAGGTATGTCTATTGTCGCCAACAGGCACCGATTTATCAGGGCAGCGAATTGTTTTGATGTCTCTACGGCAAGATTAAGCAGGGAGCATAATGACGCGAATATCCTCTGTCTTGGAGCCCGTTTGCTGGAGAGCGATATTGCTCTGCAGATGGTCATGACCTGGCTGAATACCGAATTTACCGGGGGACGTCATCAGCAACGCATTGCCAAATTCAGTGACTAAGTTCAATTGATCGATGGCCAATCTTGTCCTCTCAGCCGATTTTGCTCATGCAAAATCGGCTGGTCTTTTTATCCAGATATTATGCACCCGATAGCAGTTTTGTGGGGAGGTTTTCGATGAAATGTCCGTATTGTGAACACCTGGACAATCGAGTGATCGATTCGCGTCTCAATAAAGATGCGACCATCACCCGGCGAAGAAGAGAGTGCCTGGCTTGTGACCAGCGTTTCACGACCTATGAAAGATTGGAAGTGATGTTGCCGGTCCTGGTTAAAAAAGATGGTCGTAGAGAGGGATGGGATAGGCACAAACTGATAGCCGGGCTGGAAAAAGCCTGTGAAAAACGTTCGGTCAGCCGTGATAAAATCGATGAGTTTGCTGATAATATTGAACATAAGCTGCAGGATTATGGAGCCAAAGAAATTCCTTCGCAGGTAGTGGGCGAATGGGTCATGGAGGGACTGCCTTCTCTTGATGAAGTTGCGTATGTGCGGTTTGCCTCTGTTTATCGACAATTTAAGGATGTCAATGAATTTATGGACGAACTGAAATCCCTGCTCGATTCCAGAGGCCACGATGAAGGAAAAACTGGATAAACACTTTATGCGTATGGCCCTGAAAGAAGCGGCCAAAGGACTGGGGCGAACCTCGCCGAATCCTTGTGTCGGGGCGGTGATTGTCAAAGATGGCCGGGTGCTGGGTAAAGGGTATCATAAAAAAGCTGGAACCCCGCATGCTGAAATTAACGCGCTGGCAGACGCCTCTGCATCGGTTGCGGGCGCGACTTTGTATGTAACCCTTGAACCCTGCAATCATACCGGCCGAACCCCACCGTGCAGCCGAGCCATTCTTGCCGCCGGCATAAGCCGGGTGGTTGTTGGGATGACTGATCCCAATCCACTCGTCAAGGGTGGCGGCATTGAATTCTTACGTAATAAACATATCGAGGTGCAGACCGGTGTTTTGCAGGATGACTGTCAGGGCATGAACCTCCCGTTTATAAAGCATATTACCCAGGGTATACCGTGGATGATCATGAAGGCCGGGGTCAGTCTTGATGGCAGATTAAATTATCAGAGCGGCAGCAGCGGCTGGATTACCGGGGAGCAGTCGGCGCGTGCGGTCCACAAACTTCGTAACTCGGTTGATGCCATTCTGGTTGGCAGGCGAACGGTAGAGATTGACAATCCCTCGCTGACCACCCGCTTATTTCGTGGAGAGTCCAAAGATGCGATCAGAATTATTCTTGACACTGATCTGCTCAGTCCGTTGGAGGCCAAGGTATATGCTCTTGATTCGCCGGCGCCTACCTGGATTGCCTGCGCAACCGATGCGCCGGCGGCGAGAAAAACAGCATTTGAGCATATCGGGATCAGGTTGTTGTTGATAGATCGCAGCGCGCATGGGGTTGATCTGCATTCCCTGCTTAAAGTCCTGGGCCGGGAAAATATCTGCTCCGTTCTCGTTGAAGGGGGAGCTGCGGTACATGGAGCTTTTCTGTGCGAAAAAATTTTTGACTATGCTCATCTTTTTTATGCACCACTTTTTGCCGGGGATCACGGTGTGCCTTTAATCACCGGCTATCAGGTGCCGGATCGAGAGGCAGCACCGCGTCTGGAAGAGCTCAGACATAAGCGTCTTGGTGACGATATCATGCTGTCCGGCCGGCTGTGCTATCGTCGCTGGTAGAGCTCTTTGTCTTTTTTGGTTCTCGAGCAAGATAATGGACGCATTCGGCAAAATTCCGGAACGTGATTGACAGGGTTACTTCATCTTTTTCAAAAGATGGGCTGTGTCTTATCGAATGGCCGGTTGGTAGTTGCAAATCTTTGACCTGTTGCATAAAGGCCTCTTCGGCCCGCGTGGATGCGGGGGCAAGAGCGTGCTGGAGCAGGTTCCCCAAATGCTGTATTTTCTGGGGGATATTCATCTGCTGGTGATCGAGTATTGCAACGATTTCTTTTTGTTGTAGAAATAAATTGATGGAAGAACCTTGCCGAAAGGCGATATCGCGGATCAGATTGAAGAATTTTCTCTGCTGCCCATCCCCCATACATAGATCTTTGAAGAACAACGTTAGTGCCAGTCTATCGGCTTCTTCCGGCAGGGAAAGAAGTTCGCTTACCAGTCGATCCTGCATCCGCCCGTCATGAATCTCGCGGATAATTATTTCATTTTGATCAAGGATTTTCCGTAAGTTAGTCAGAGTTGATCGGCCGCTTTTCAACTGCAGCTTGGGCAAAAAGGTATTCTGGATATCCTGTGGTATTGACATGCGGGACGCCATAGCCATAAACTGCGCTTTTTCAGCAAGAGAGAGAGGCCCAGCCGATGCCTGTTCGGTAAGTATCAGATCGAGGATAAAATGAGGCGGTGCATCCTTATCAATGATGAGGCAGTCAACCCGTGATAAAGCGGTGTGTTTTTTTATGAACTCGATGCGCCTTCTGCCGGAAACTATTACCAAGATCCCGGAAGGATCAGCCAGGATCAGAGGAGGATGCAGAACGCCGCAGCGAGCCAGGCTTGCCTGTAATTCCGGTGGGAGTTCTTCGCTTTGCCATGGATGAAGGCTCCATTGCGTAGCAGTGGTATCGAGAGAATCGACAGCTATGGACTGAAAAGAGAGATGCATGATGCAGACTTTTAAAGAGGTTTGCGGCCTAAAAAAAATACCCTGAATGGTCAATTCACATTCAGGGTAACAGAACAACAGCAGAAGGATATTTTAATTGAGCGTTTTTTTACACCAACGCATCAGCCTTCATTAATTTTTTCACGAAGGATACCGGAAGGCTTAAAGGTTACCACGCGGCGCGCATCAAGCGTCAACTCATCACCGGTTTGCGGATTACGGCCGCGTCGGGAATTCTTGTGCTTGACATTAAATTTGCCGAATCCGCTTAACAGGAGATCGGAACCATTGATAAGTGAATCTTTGGAAATCCGCAGAAAAGCTTCCACCGAATCAGTTGCCTGGGCCTTGGTCAGTCCTTCGTGATTTTTATACACCTGCTGTACTAAGTCCGCCTTGGTAAGAGTCATATCCCCTCCATAATTGTCTGTCATAATTGTCTGTTATAGTTGTGAAACTGTCACTAATCATAAACTTTTGCGACAAAAAGTCAAACTTTCTGTGCAGAAACAGAGATTTCACAGATTTTTTTATACAACAGAGGCGATTTTGAAAATCGGCAAATACATCGCGACCACCAGACCACCAATCATTCCGCCAAGAAAAACCATCATAAAAGGCTCGATCATGGCAGTAAGATTTTCTACCGCCTGATCCACCTCTTCATCATAAAAGTCGGCGATTTTTTCCAGCATGGAATCGAGAGCTCCTACTGTTTCGCCGACATTTATCATCTGTACGACCATATTGGGAAATACGCCGCATTCCTCCAGAGGTTCGGCGATCGGCCGACCTTCGGCAATAGAGTCGCCCACTCGGAATACCGCATTTTCAATTACTTTATTGCCGGCTGTCTTGGCAACGACCTGCAGTGCCTCAAGTATGGGTACGCCACTTTGCAGCATCGTACTGAGGGTTCGGGTAAATTTGGCAACCGCGACTTTCCTGAGCAGGATACCAAGGACCGGAGCTCGGAGTAATCCTTTGTCGATAGTCAGACGACCCTTTGGTGTTGTATAAAACTTTTTAATAATCATCACTATAATGAATGCAGCAATTATTATATAGAGAATATTATGTTTAAAAAAATCACTTAAATTCACCACCATTTGCGTCGGAAGCGGCAGCGTTGAGCCAAAATCTTCAAACATTTTAGAAAAAACCGGAACAACAAAAACGAGAATGATCACCAGAATGAGAAGAGAAATAGCCAGACATATAGTTGGATAAGTCATTGCTCCTTTAATTTTCTTTTTCAAAGCCATAGATTTTTCCATAAACGTGGCAAGTCGTCCAAGAATGGTATCGAGTATACCACCTGTCTCACCTGCCTCGATCATATTGGTAAAAAGGTTGTCAAACACTTTTGGTTTCTTGCGCATGGAATCGGCAAGTGTCGATCCGGCTTCGACATCCTGGCGAATTTCACCGAGCGCCTTTTTAAAGGTGGCATTGCTTTGTTGTTTTTCCAAGATTTCAATGCCCTGGACCAAGGGCAAGCCGGCATTAATCATGGTTGACAGTTGCCGGGTAAAAATAACTATATCTTTGCCGGTTACATTGGGTTTAAAAAACGAAATATTCTCTAAAAGGTCCTTGGGTTTCTCCTTAATGACGGGATTGGTAATTCGTAACCGTTTTACCTGAGCCGTTGCCGCTGTCAGATCAATTGCTTCTACTTCCCCCTTCCTATTTTCACCGTAGGAGTTTTTCCCTTTCCATACATAAACAGGCATTTTCGTCTCCGCTTTGCGCTACTCGTAAGTTGAGAAATCAATTCTTAATCATTGCCACAAACACTAAATAATATCGATTGTATATCAAGATTTTTCAGAATACAAGGGTCGGCGCATTAATGTGTGGTTCACCTCAAAGGAATTTTCTATGCATTGGGCAGGGAGATCAGATACCAATAACGGCAGGTACGTGCATAAAAAGCTTGTTTGAAGTGACGCTTGTTGGTATAATTAAAAGTTGCAAAAGATTTAGTGCTGTCAGTCGTTGCTCTGCTGCGACTGTTGTTTCCGGCGCAAAGCGGTAGGTGCGCTGATAAGTTGATAGACCGATTGGAGGTTATATACATGCAGAATCAGGCCACAGTAAATTACAAGGATGGTCGTTTTCAGCCTGTCATAGATAAGTGTGAAGGGTGTGGACGTATTGTTGAACAGGAAGAGGTACAGTACTGCAAAAGTTACTTGTACCCAGAGGCAAAATGGAAACTGGGGTTTTGCAATTTTGCTACCCATGCAAAACCTGAAATTGATATAATCAAAGTCAGAATTAATCCTTTGAAAGCTGCAAAGCGAGCTTCAAAAAGAAAATAGTCGTCAGACAGTATAAAAAATGGGGGCCTGTAGCATTACAGGCCCCCATTTTTTTATTCGATATTCGGCTGCCGCGCGCCAAAGATGGCAGTGCCGACACGCACGATAGTCGCCCCTTCCTCGATGGCGATATGAAAATCACTCGACATGCCCATGGACAGTTCCGGTCTCTCTATTGCCGGAAAAAGCCCTTCCTGCATGAGTTCTTCGCTCAGTAAACGTAAGCCGGCGAAGTATGGTCGTGACAACTCCGGGTTGTCTTCCAGTGGCGGCATGGTCATCAGACCACACACCCTGAGTCTTGGCAGCCCATTCAAATTGCGCAATAACTCTGCAGCCGCATCACTTTTTATGCCATACTTCTGCGGCTCCTTGCCTATATTCACCTGAACTAATATGTCCATGGTCCTGTTCAGGGTTTGCAGGTGATTGCTTAAGGTACGGGCGAGTTTTATTGAATCGATTGTTTCAATCATAGCGCATGTCGCCGCTGCTATCTTGGCCTTGTTGCTCTGCAGATGGCCGATAAAATGAAAGATAACCGATGACGGCACCTGTTTTTTTTTTGCTCAACTTCCTGAATGTAATTTTCTCCAAACATTATCTGTCCGGCGGTGTATGCTTCGTTGATTTTAGCGGCTGGAAAACGCTTTGATACTGCCACCAACTTAATGGTTTCAGCTGATCTGTTGACTTTTGCCGCCGCTTCGGCAATTTGTTCTCTTATCTTCAGTAGATTTTCGGCAATCATATCGATAATCCTATCCTTTAGAAATGATGGTGTCGTAAAAACTCTTCATCCGAAGTCTGCGCTTATCTGCTTCGTTGTTGCAAATTTCTCTATCATTACGACGTACTATAGTATGCCGAAATAATAGTAAAATTCACACGCCTCGAATATGAAGTTTTTTACTTAACCATCGTAGATTTGAGGTTTTTACGAGCTTATCAGAATTGATGGTGTCGTAGAAATCTCAATACATGGGTGGCTGGTACGCCATCAGAAGGTGAATAAATTTTCCGCGTTTTCCATCGTTTGCCTGCTGACTTGCTCGATATCAATACCTCGCAGTTCGGCAATTTTAAGCGCGGTAAACAGCAGATACGATGGTTCATTTCGTTTGCCGCGAAAGGGGTGAGGGGCAAGAAAAGGACCATCGGTTTCCAGCACCATCGATGACAGGGGGATATCCCGGACAACTTGATGCAGCAAGGTGGCATTTTTAAAGGTGACAATGCCGGGAATTGAGATCAGCATACCAAGATCCAGCACTTTTTGGGCAAAGTTTGTATCGCCGGAGAAGCAGTGCATGATTCCTCCGTAATCAAGCGGCTTTGCCGCCTTGAGAATTTTCAGAGTGTCATCGTTGGCATCGCGATTGTGTACCACCACTGGTAATTTAAGCGCATGGGCCAATTCCAGTTGTCTGGTAAAATGCTCGCGCTGTCGGGATGGGTCGGAGTGCTGCTTGACGTAATCCAGGCCAATCTCCCCGAATCCGACTATATATTCTGCATGATCTGCAAAGATATTTTCCAGTTCAAGATAGTCACGCCTTACAAGATTGTCGACGTCGTGCGGATGGACGCCGATCGTTGCCGATACTTGGCTATACCTCCTTGCCAGAGCGACTGCCTCTTTTGAACTCGGCAGATCTATACCAATGGTAACGATTCTCTTGATGTGGTTGGCCTTTGCGCGGTCGAGTACCTTGTCCAGGTCCATGTTGTATGCCGCCATATCCAGGTGACAATGGGTGTCAATGAACTGTATGGCAGGAGCAAGCTCCGACAGTATTTTATCGCTTGTTGTCACTTTCTATCCTTTGTCGAGGTGCTGTTGATATTGATCACAATATACAGGTAAAGGGTCAAAATAAAATATACCTTCATATCGTATAAAATCTATCGTATACTGGCTAGTGTAATATTTATAAGTATTTTTTTATACTTAGGTAGGAGAAGCCATTTTTATTGTGGATCTAGGTAACTGAGCGATGAGCTATGAAAGAGGTTTCTGCACTGTTATGCTGTCATTTTAAAATAAAATTTGACATACTTTACGAAGATAAAATATCTTACATGTATATTGGCCTTCGAAATAGCTGAATCCAGCGACCAACATTTACGATGAGGTTTGTGGCATGAATTATGGGATCGTCAGTCAAGAGCAACTCGAGCAGATAGATGGAATCTTGTCAGATAAGCTGATAAAACTCGGAGTTGATTGTGTCATTATTATAGACATGGCTGGAAATATTATAACTGCCAAAGATAATGGCGAGAACAAGTATGACGTCTATTCCTTTGCGGCTCTGGCGGCTGGAAATTTTGCTACGGTAGATGCCATGGCCAAGCTTGTTGGTGAGCAGGAATTCTCTCTGCTGTTTCATAAAGGGAAGGATTCGAATATACACTTCAGTAAAATTGATGATGAGCTCCTTCTCATCTCCATGTTCGGTAGGGATATATCTCTTGGTTTTCTCCGGTTGAATGTCGTTGATGTCATCGAAAAGATAAGGAATATTTGGGATAAGAAGTAACTCTAGACAGCTTCGCTATCTGATGCTTATCCGGAGTCGTCAATAAATGCTTGGATTTAATGCCTGAAATTTAATAGCTGGATTTTTCCTAATGGAAAATCGATAGGGAGCAAAACGTTGAGTTTTATCAACTTAAAAGACAAGGTTGTGCAGGTTAAGGTCGTGTACTATGGCCCTGGCCGGTGCGGGAAAACGACCAATCTTGAATATATCAACCGCACATATCGCAAGCAAATCGTGTCCGAGATGGTGAGCCTTAAAACCCACGGTGACCGAACGCTGTTTTTTGATTTTCTCCCCTTCGATATGGGGAAAATCAAAGGATACGATATCAAAATACAGCTGTATACCGTACCTGGCCAGGTCAAATACAACGCAACTCGTAAGCTTGTTTTACGAGGTGTGGATGGCATCGTATTTGTCGCTGATGCGATGGAAAAGCAGCGCGAAAAAAACATCCGGTCTTTAAACCAGTTGCATGAAAACCTGCTATCCTACAAAGAGAGTATCTTCCGGATACCTCTGGTTATGCAGTACAACAAAGTTGATCTTAAAGAGCACGGCATTCCTATTTTACCAACCTCGGTTTTGCAGCAAGATTTGAACAGTCGATTGAAGGTGCCCTATTTTGAGGCGAGTGCAATTACCGGATATAATGTCGCCGCGACCTTGAAGAAGATTATATCTTCATCGGTGATTTCAATACAGAAAAAATTACTCTAGAGAGAACGCTGTGGTGAAACAGTATACCGGAAACCAATATGACGATGATTTAACTGTTGGAACTGAAGATTATGATGATTCATACTACACGGGTTCCATTGATTTATTTGAGTTTGCCACTGACGAGGAATCGCCGATCAGTCGTTTAAAGAGCCTTATTCTCTCCATTGATTGGGAAATAACGGACGAAGTTCTCATGCAGTTCAATGAGGAACTGGTTGATCTTCGAGATATTTGGGCCGGTGAAAAAATTAATCTAGTATATGTGCAGGCTCTTGAAAAGATAAGTAAATATATCTATCAGAAAAAGGCCAATTCTCATCCAAGTGCGATTAAGCTGCTGCTCACGCTGTACCATAATCTTGAAAAAATCGTCTCCTCATATGATCTCTCTGAAGAGCAGAAAAAAGAAATTTTATTCGAAGATGTCAAAAGATTTGAGAGCTTGAAACGTCATATTGGACAATCTTCTCGGGCGGTTGAAGTGGAAGCACCACCTGCCCAAGCAAAACAGCAGACAAAAACCGCCCAGAGCAGTAGTGAACAGGATTTGCTGACACTTAAAGCTTTGGTGCTTGGCATTGATTGGGAAATAACTGATCGGGATCTGGGTGCGCTGCGCAATGAAGTCGTTCGGCTTGAGAAAAAATTCACCGGCAACAGGCCAAAACTCATTCTTTTGCAGGGGATCGGAACTCTTGCAGCGTACATTAAACTAAAAAAGGGCGAGACCCATGCCGACGCTTTTAAATTATTGCATCTGTTCTACGAGTCTCTGGAAAAAATCGTTGTAAAACCCAGAAATCGCGAAGAGGAAAAAGCTATACTTTTTCCGGCGGTCGAGAGATTTAACACATTCAAAGCCTTGCTCGGGTCGACCATTGCTGCGGACGCGATCAGACGCGATGAGACAACGACTGAGGAAGACGAGAGTTCTAGTGATTCAATCACCCTTGCACCTGCTTTTGCTGATATTCCGGAAGAAGAGGTGAAGGGCTTTCAAGCTGAAGAAGAAGCACAGGGCCTTGGGCTTGAGAGTTCGGGTAACATCGATAATCATGTTGAAAGCTTCTTCATTGGGGCAAGTCTTGCCGGCAATCAAGAGCACAACTCGTCTGGAAGGAGCATCGCCGCCGATGATCAAATAAAGCAAGCTGCCCTCCAGGGTGTGAATGTAGAGGTGGATGACGAAGAGGAAACCGATGCATTGTACTTTGGTGGAGCGAGTCCGGCCCCGGCCTTAAGCGATGTGATCGAGGAAGAAATAGACAGTACCTCTTCCCCGACCCTGGCAGAGAGCATCGACGAGCGTACTGAGGAACTAAGCGTTGAAGTGGAGGCGTCTCAGAATTCCGGGCTGGACTTCAGTAAACTGGATCGCGACCTTGTTCTGCAGGGAGTGGATGTCGAAACTGAGGCCGATGATGAGTCGGATGAGGAAGCACTCCCGCTGATGGGTGGTAAACTGGCCCCGGCACTGGCGGCGAACGATGAAGTCAGTATCTACAACTCGGCCTCAGATGAAAATATCGAAGAAGAAATTGCCGGCACCCTGGGTGGATTTTTTGATGAAGAAATTGCTGCACACCTCACCCCGGCCGTTACTACTGAAGAGCAAGTCGATTCGATTGCCGCATTGAAGGTTGAAGGACAAGAAGCGCACAGGGGCAGTGGTCTGCAAGATGAAGACACCGGAGTCGACAACGAGCAACTCGACAGCTTCTTTACTCTTAGCGAAGATACTGTGACGCCTGAAGAAGAGGTGCTGCAGACAGATCAAGAAGCTGAATCCGTAGATCTTCTCTTTGCAAAAGAGCAGATTACATCTGCACTTGTCAGCAATGTCGAGGACGAAGTAATTTTTGAGTTAATTGAGAAAGAGCCGGAGAATGTTGCGAAGAGCCCGGACATCTATCACTCTTTACAGAGCTGTGTCGACGCCCTGGCTATTGAGCTTGATGAAAAGGTTCTCGCAGGCCTCTGGCGGGAAATAAATAGCCTCGATCAAAACCTGGCTGCTCATCCCCTGAAGAAAATCTTTCTCCAACTCCTCACAACTGTCACCAGGCATATTGACCGGCATCGCACTGATGCCAGTGTCGACGCCTACGCTTTATGCAGATCGATCACTGCTGCATTAGCTGCTTTGCAGGAAGATAATCTGCAGCATAATCATGAAACGTTACTGAGCCAGACGCAAAAGGTTTTAGAATGGCAAGAGCAATTGCTGCACCCGTTGGCTTCTGAAAACGGTATCTAAACAATGCATTGATAACCACAAACGCGAGCAAAATATTGGGCAATATCTGTTTGGTACGTAAATGTTGCCTGCATGTTGCAAAATCACCTGTTACTACAAAGAACAATGGCTTGTTTTCTCTTTAAAGAGAACAAGCCATTGTTCTTTGTAGTCAACTAACGATTCCAGGCCACGACGGATAAAACAGTGTAGAAAATAAGCGAGCTCCCAAGCATAATCGTGATGTTGCGTAGGTGGCTATTCGATGGGTATGCAGCAAAGAGCACCAGCAGAAAGAATCCCGGAAAGGCAACTCCAGCCACCAGAGGCGGCAAGTAACGCAGGAGTTCCTGCAGGCCAAGAAAAAACCAGGGGCCTGATATATAACTGATACCAAGGCGGTCCGGCTCAAAAGGTGCGGCAATGAATACCGAAAAAATCAACATCGAGGCAATAATCGGCAGGTAGTCGTGTACTTTAATTCGATACAGCTGGAGATGTTTCCACGCCAAGATCAGCAAAACAAGGTCTAAAGTGATAACATGGTGGAGATATACTTTGCGCAAACCGCTTACCGACAAATCAAAAAGCAGCTCATTGAGAGGATGGCCAATAACCGGTATTGCCAGGATAATATTTTCGGCGATTAATCCTGCTGAGAAGCCGGTGTTGTCGCCGCGTAAGATGTAGCCGGTGAAGAGCAGCAGGAGGATCAGCGGCAGGATGGTGGTCAATCGCAGCCATTCAGCGATACTATATTTTATGGTTTTTTGATACACGGCCAAAAGGTGAAAACAGCTGAAGAAAAAGAACAACTGGCTGGAAAAAAAGTGCAGCGACCTAAAGAAACGGCCGTAGGGGGCAAGCAGATCAAGCGCTGCTGTGGCATAGGCCGCATTGAGATAATCATACTGCAAGCCCACCACAATACCTGAAAGCAGAGACACATACAAAGCGGCCAGCGCCCATGCGCCCCATTTAATATCCTGTAAGGTGAAAAAGTATCGGCAGATGCGACTGCAGGAACGCTGAAAAGGCTCAGGTAGTGACAACATAGAGCGGGTCGTCTGATCTTTTTTCGACCGGTAAGAAAGAAAGAGGTTTTTGTGCCGGGCCTTTGATGACTTTTCCTGTTTCGACGTTAAAGCGACTCTGGTGACAGGGGCACTCTAAAATATCCTGATCCTCATGATAGTTGATTTTACAACCAAGATGGGTACAGGTACGGGAAAGTGCCCAGCACTTTTCTTCGCGGTCAAAGAGAATGAAGCCGGTGGTAACGAGATAGCCGGATGCGGGCACCGGCTTATTGATATTGACTAAGGTTGGTTTTATAGGAATTTTAAAACCGACAAATTGTAACACAGGATAAAAGAAGGCTAAAGAGCCCAGGATGCTCAATAATTTTCTTCTGGAATAGCCCTTCTCCGGTCTCTGCTGGCTTTTTTTCATGACTTGTGTGGTGCGCGTGTAAAGCGAGAACGCGATTGGTTGACTACGCCCTCATGGTCTGTTTGGCGGAGGAAAATTTATCGATCAGCATTCTATTGACATGGGCGGGAACCAGGTCGCTGACATCGCCGCCGTTCCGGGCAGCATCCTTAATGATCGAAGAGCTGATATAAATCCACCGAAAACCGGGCATCAGAAACACCGATTCGACTTCACGTTTAAGTTTACGATTCATCAGGGCCAGCTGGAATTCATAATCAAAATCCGACACCGCCCGAATTCCTCGGACGATCGCCTTGGCGTTCTGCTGATAGGCATAGTCAACGAGAAGTCCTGAAACGGACTGCACCTCGATCCGCTGCCTGCCTTCAAAAGATTCTTCAATCATCCGAATACGTTCTTTCAGGGTGAAAACCGGATCTTTTGCCGAGTTTACTGCAACCGCGACAATGACTTTATCAAAGAGATTGAGTGCTCGGTCGATAATGTCAACATGCCCGTTGGTAATGGGGTCAAACGTTCCCGGATAGATCGCGATAGATGGATTATGGTTTTCCTGGCCTGTCATGGTTTTCTCTTTTGTAGATTGAATGGGGATACTCTCTGTTCGTAAAAATTTCATTGTGCATTGCAGTTTTGGTAGAAACTGAATGCCGCCTCCCCATAGACACGTCGGTCAACGCATTCAAGTTTATTGAAAGAGGCAGGCAATTGTACCGTATGCCTTGCCTCGACTATTAGTAGGCCATTCTCAGCTAAAAGGCTACTATTGTTTACCAATTCTAGTATAGAAAGAGAAAAATCCTGGGTATAGGGCGGGTCGGCAAAGATGAGATCGAAGCCTGCACGGGTGTGCCCGGGTAGTTTGTGCGGCGGGAGTTTTCTGGTTAAATCGTGCTGGATAACGTGCAGAGTGCCCCCTCTTTCTGAGTTGGTAAGACAATGCAGAATGTTCTTTTTAATAAGGTGCAGGGCAAGAGAATTATTGTCGACAAAAACTACCAATTGCGCGTCTCGGCTAAAGGCTTCGAGTCCGAGGGCTCCGGTCCCGGCAAAAAGATCGAGAACTTTTGCCTGCCTTACTTTATCGCCAAGTATGCTGAAAAGAGCTTCTCGCGCCCTGTCAGAGGTTGGACGGATAGTTTTTTCGTGCCGGGGAGGAGGGCATAATTTACGGCCTTTGGCCTTGCCGCCGATAATTCGCAAAAGTTTGTACTGTCGTTAAGATTGTTTTATGAATGACAAATTATTGGAGGTAACCAAGAATGGATTCTCCAGCCTTCACCTTGTCGCCTTCCTTGATCTGGATGTCGGTTTCAACCGGCAGATAAAGATCTACCCGTGAGCCAAAGCGAATCATTCCTAACCGTCTGCCCCGAATCACTGCATCCCCTGGCTCGAGCAGGCAGACAATTCTTCTGGCGATTAAGCCGGCAATCTGGACAAATGCCAGGGATTTTCCTGCAGGTGTGGTTATTACGGTTGCACAGTATTCGTTTTCCAGACCACCCTTTGCACTGTCGGCAGAATAAAATTTACCGGGCTTATAGAGAACCTTCTCCACTTGCCCGTTGCACGGAATTCGGTTGACATGAACATTGAAAACATTCATGAAAATGGAAATTTTTTGCATTTCGCCGGCAATAAATCCATTGTTCGTGACCTTGTCAACCAGGATAACTTTGCCGTCGGCGGGGGAGACGAGGGCGTCCTGTCTGGAAGGACTCACTCGTTCCGGATCCCGAAAGAAACAGAGGATAAAAGTGGTGGCAAGAAAGAGAATTGCCGTAGCTAAAGGAAAACCTAACAGAGCAAGAGTAAGAGTAGCAAAGGCAGCAAAGCCGATGAATGGATATCCTTCTTTGGCTACCGGTACTTGTGGACTAAGCATGACAATCAATACCTTTTAAAAAGAGTCTTTTTTTTCTATTTGGTTTTACTAGCGCGAGCCATGGCGATGATGCCAGTTCGGACGATCTCTTTGATGCCTATGGGGCGTAGGATATCAATAACCGCCTGAATTTTTGAGGCAGAACCGGTGATTTCCACCGCATAGCTCTTGGCGCTGACATCGACCACCTTGCCGCGGAAAATGTCGATAACCCGCAGGACTTCAGCTCTTGTATGCGCTTCCGCCTTCATCCGGATCAAAACCATTTCCCGCTCGACATATTCTTTGTCACTGATATCGGTCACTTTGATGACATCGATCAGTTTATGCAGCTGCTTGGTTATCTGCTCAATGACGGTGTTGTCGCCGTGCGAGACAACGGTAAGGCAGGAAACGCCCGGCTCAAGTGTTTCGGCGACGCAGAGACTTTCGATGTTAAAGCCGCGCCCACTAAAAAGACCGGTTACCCGAGAGAGTACACCAGGTTTGTTTTGCAGAAGGACAGATATTGTATGTTTCATCTCTATGATCCTGATATGGTGTCGTAAAAACTACAAGCAAATTTCCCGGGACTATACCAGCAGCATCTCGGTGTTCGATTTTCCGGCAGGCACCATCGGGTAGACTCCTTCTTCTTTTTCAATCTTAAAATCCATGATGACTGTATTGTTGGTTGCCAGGGCCTCTTTGATAACCGGTTCTACTTCACTTTTGGTGGTGGCCCTAAGACCGACTGCGCCGTAGGCCTTGGCCAGATCGACAAAATCAGGCGTTATATCCATAGTCGTGGAGGCGTACCGTTTCGCATAGAACAGCTCTTGCCACTGCCGCACCATACCGAGATAATTGTTGTTCAAAATGGCTACTTTCACCGGGCACTTATACTGCTTTGCCGTAGCCAGTTCCTGAATATTCATCTGAATAGAGCCGTCTCCGGCGATGTCGATAACCGTCTTGTCCGGATAGGCCATCTGGGCTCCGATGGCGGCAGGGAGGCCAAAGCCCATGGTACCGAGTCCCCCGGAGGTGACAAAGTGCCGGGGATGATCGAATTTGTAGAACTGGGCCGCCCACATCTGATTCTGCCCGACCTCGGTGGTTATGATAGCTTGCCCTTTGGTGTGTTTGTGAAGCATTTCAATTACATACTGGGGCTTAATGATATCGTTGTTTTCTTTGTAATAGAGCGGATGATCGGAGGTCCATTGATGGATCAGTTTCAACCAGGGGATATGTCGTGTCGCCTCTTCGGCTAAATCGACATTTGCCTTGGTGGCGAACCACCGATTAATCGATGCCAGGGCGTTCTTACAATCAGCTACAATGGGAATATGCACCCGTACATTTTTGCTGATGGAGGTGGGGTCGATATCGATATGAATAATCTCGGCATTGGCGGCGAATTCCTTCACCTTGCCGGTTACCCGATCATCAAAACGGGCCCCGACCGCGATTAACAGATCGCATTCAGCAACTGCCATGTTCGCCGTATAGGTTCCGTGCATCCCGAGCATGCCCATCGACAGTTCGTGCGTCCCAGGAAAAGACCCCAGGCCCATTAAGGTCATGGTGACCGGGATGTTAAGTTTGATAGCCAGTTCGGTTAACTCCTTTGAAGCATTGGAGGAAATGACGCCGCCGCCGACATAAAGCACCGGCTTGTTCGCCTTGATAATCTTTTTACAGGCTTTTTCGATCTGCATGGGATGTGGTTTGTACGTCGGTTGATAGCTCAACATGTTAATATCCGTTTTTTCCGGGTAATTCATTGGGCTACCGAGGATATCCTTTGGTAAATCGACCAGCACCGGGCCGGGCCGACCGGTGCGGGCGATATGGAAAGCCTCCCGGATAGTCGGTACCAAATCTTCCAGTTTACTCACCAGATAGTTGTGTTTGGTGCAGGGCCTGGTAATCCCGACAATATCGACTTCCTGAAAGGCGTCGTTGCCGATGAGCGGTCGCGGCACCTGACCGGTGAGAACGACCAGAGGAATGGAATCCATATAGGCGGTGGCTATTCCGGTGACGCCATTGGTCGCACCCGGCCCCGAGGTGAGCAGGGCAACGCCGACTTGTCCCGTTACCCTCGCTAACCCATCCGCTGCGTGCACTGCCCCCTGTTCGTGACGAACGAGAACATTTTCAATATCGGCATCCATCAGGGCATCGTACAGGTCGATAACCGCTCCACCCGGATAACCAAAAATTATTTTCACGCCTTCTTCCTGCAGACACCTGACTACAGCCTGGGAGCCGGTAATTTTCCCCATTAATCTATTCCCTTATAAAGAAACTACGTATAGAGCTGACATCTACGATGGTTAAATAGATATGCGTAGACTTGAAACTTTCACCGGTCATAAAGAACATGTTGAAAAACCAGTGAATTTAGAGCGAACAGAAAATATATCTGTGAACCGGTGTTCTGTCAACCGGCAAAGGATGCGCAAGGCTTGAGTCGACCGAAAAAGCAGGCGCTGCAAAAAGAAGGATAAATGAGCCTGCAATGTGGTTCTTTGCAAAAAACCAGCTTGACATGCTTGCCGGAAGATGTTTACTCTAATAGCTGAAACTATATGATTACTCTTTACAAGTCCTGGATATAATGAATTCACTCAATTCGCTTCTCTCACTTCTGGCTCTACTCTGTGGTCTACTGTTGCCGGATTCCGTGGCGGAGGTTGAGTTGTAGCTTTTTAACGACACAAGACACTTCAAAAGGCCACGGTTTAAAAAACCGTGGCCTTTTTTATTTGTTAAATCCGCATATTGCGATAAAACTCGCGCATGGAGAAAATATGAAACCCACCTTGGTAAAAAAATATCGACCGTATCCTCCGGTCAGTCTGTCGGATCGTATCTGGCCAAACAAAAGTATAGAAAAAGCACCCGTCTGGTGCAGTGTTGATCTGCGCGATGGTAATCAGGCCCTGGTCAAGCCGATGAGTCTTGAGAAAAAGTTGGAGATGTTTCGCCTGCTTACTGATCTTGGCTTTCAAGAAATCGAAGTTGGGTTTCCTTCTGCTTCTCAGGTGGAGTTTGACTTTACCCGCTTGCTTATCGAAAAAAATCTTATCCCGGACGGGGTGCTGATTCAGGTCTTGACCCAGGCCAGGGAGCCGCTGATTAAAAAAACCTTCGCCTCGGTAAAGGGCGCCAAAGAAGCAATCGTGCATCTGTATAATTCCACCTCGACTCTGCAGCGCCGAACAGTCTTTAAAATGAGCCGCAAACAAATTGTCGAGCTGGCCGTGCACGGCGCGAGGTTGCTTCTTGTCGAGCAGGATAAATACCCTGAAACCGTCTTCAGGTATGAATATTCCCCGGAGAGTTTCACCGGCACCGAGCTGCCTTTCGCTTTGGAAGTCTGTGAAGCGGTAATGGACGTTTTGCAACCGACCCCGGAAAATAAATTAATTATTAACCTGCCCGCCACCGTGGAGCTGTCGAGTCCGAACATCTATGCCGATCAGATCGAGTGGTTCTGCCGCAATATGGCAGCGCGGGATTCCGCAATAATAAGTATTCATGCCCATAATGACCGGGGTTGCGCCGTTGCCGCTACCGAGCTGGCTTTGATGGCCGGCGGCGAGCGAGTCGAAGGGACTTTATTCGGCAACGGGGAACGAACCGGCAATGTCGACATCATCACCCTTGCCTTGAATATGTTTACTCAGGGCGTTGATCCGGAACTGGAAATTAATGATGTCAACGCGCTGATCGAAACCTACGAAAGGGTCTGCCGCCTGCCGGTAAATCCACGCCATCCCTATGCTGGGGAGCTTGTTTATACTGCTTTCTCCGGCTCGCATCAGGATGCGATCAATAAGGGCATGCACGCCTACGAAGAGAATGGGACCGGAATTTGGGCAGTGCCTTATCTGCCGATCGATCCCTCCGATGTCGGGCGAACCTATGAATCGATTATTCGCATCAACAGTCAGTCCGGCAAAGGCGGCGTTGCCTATGTGCTGGAAAAAGATTTTGGCTTCAAGCTGCCCAAAGAAATGCAGCCGGAGTTCGGCAAAATTATTCAGAAAGTCACCGAGAGGGAAGGCCGGGAATTGCTGCACAACGAAATATTTCTGAGCTTTGAAAACGAGTATCTCAGCCTGGAAACGCCCTATGAACTCGATACCTTCCATGTCGTCAAAAGACATATGAATAAAGGAGAAAAAAAATCACAGGCAGACGTTGAGGCGACTCTGCTGGTCCATGGCCGGGAAACAACGGTGGCAGCATCCGGCAATGGACCACTCGATGCGTTCTGTGGGGCGTTGAAAGAAAAGGTAACCGGCGATTTTACCTTGACCAGCTACCATGAGCATGCCTTAACCGGAGGGTCGAGCGCCAAGGCTGCAGCGTACATTGAGATTCAGTTGCCCAGTGGCCAGGTCAGCTGGGGTACCGGAGTTGACACCGATATTATCATCGCCTCGATCAAGGCGGTTTTGAGCAGCTTAAACCGGCTGGAAAAATATGGTCAAAACAATCATATCGAAGCAGTTGCCGTTGATTGAAATGTCGATAATTAAGCTGTTCAATTGATGAAAAGAAAGGTTGCGATACCTATCGCGGCGAGCCAAATGTTGGTGATGTTCGACACGGTTATATTGAGTATCGCCGCCAGTGGTTTACCTCTGTTCAGCAGAACTAGGCACGACTTGAATTCGGGCCAGCTGGTCAGGGTAGCCAGAACAATAAAGCCGATAACTCCTTTTGGCGCATGAGAGTGGTGTGCCGCAAAGGAGACAATCGGGTCGAGGCAATACCCGGATATGGTCAAAATGAGTACTGACGGCATAAGCCAATAGGCCGGTTTGAAGCTGTGCTCTTCCCTTTCCGGCAGTGCCTCTTCTTTGGGGCGAAGAAAAAATAAAATGAGCGTTACGGGGATACAGGCAATCAACCAGTATATATAATGCGCAGGATCCAGTAAGAAGAAACCGCCGGCAAAGAGAGCAGTGCAGCTAATGGTCACCAGAGTATACCCCCGGTGTATGGCAAAAGTTTTTATGACTTGTCGGCAGATAACCGTGGCGATAGAAAGTAGGATGGGATTGATAAAATTGGAACCAAGCGGTGTTGAAGCAGCAAAGATTATATCCCCGACAACTAGGCCAACCAGCAGGCAAACAGCTTCGGGTCCGTTGGTGATAAATCCGGTTAAGGTGCCGATACTCTTGTTGTTTTTCAGAGACTCGATGATTATTTCAATGGCCAGGCCAATAAACAGCATGTCGACAATGATGCCCACTGCGCCGACGGCGGCAAGCAGAATATTGCCGGCAAAGAGCAGGGCGCTGCCGATAAAAAATATCAGGACCAAGGCCCAGGCGGCAAGATCGAGAATTCCAAGGGTGTTGGTAAGAAATTTCTTCAATAGAAAGATAAATGAATGTAGAGGTGAGTGGAATCAGTTTTTATGTCGGCTGATGAAATCAGCAAGGACGTTTCTGTTCAGGACAAAACCACTTAAAATATGCTCGTTGATTTTTAGTGCCGGAATCATCCTGATCCCATCATTCCAGCTTCGGCGCGGCGCAGAAGCCACATCGATTATTTCCACGCTTATATCAGGATGCTTTTCTGTTATCTCAAGGAGATGCTTCTGGGCAAAGTAACACCGCGGACATAACGAAGATTTATATAAGCGTATATGCATGAGTATCAAATTAATCGTATGGTAATAAACATAAAGCAGACAACATGCAAGCAGTGTGGCTTATGCTGCAAGCAGGGGGGGCCCGCCTTACATCTTCAGGACCTTGCGCTGGTCAAGAGTGGTAAAATACCAATCAACCGCTTAATAACCATAAGAAAAGGTGAGCTGGTCGACAACCCCCTGGTAGGAAAAATCGTGCCGACAACTGTCGAGCTGGTCAAAATCATCGGCAATAATGGCCAATGGGAGTGTTGTTTTCATGACGCCAAGTTCGGGTGCACTGTTTATACCGAGAGGCCACTGGCCTGCCGCGTGCTGAAATGCTGGGACACGGCAGAGATTCTTGAGCTGGTGGAAAAAGATACGCTTAGCCGCTTCGATATTGTCGATAAAAACGATCCAATCCTGGGCCATATCATCGATCATGAGCAAATTTGCCCTTGTCATGATTTAGGGGATCTGTGGACAAATGTGGCTCGACTGTCCGATGACCGGAAAAAAGAATTGGAACAGCGAGTGCGTCGTGATCTTGATTTTAGGGGAAAAATCTTAGGCGTAATGGGTTTCACGGTGAGTGAAGAGCTTTTTTATTTTGGCAGGCCACTGTTCCAGCTTCTTCAGCCATTGGGTCTGCAGCTCTCTGAATCGCCTGGTGGAATCCGGCTAACCTGGCACACCTAGGCGAATTCTGCTGTGGCCACTTTCCGGGTTCATCCGGACAGTGGCCACAGCAGAATTTTATGGTTACTCAGTTACCATTGTTCCCGGGCGATTTCTTCTCCACGCCGGGAAATGGTTATCTGCTGCACCGGCACGGTTTTTTCGGCCTTTTGCAGTGCTTTTTTGATGATAACATTCATGGCCGAACAGCAGGGAACCTCCATTATGAGAATGGTCAGACTTTTCAAATGACAGGTGTTGATAATCTCGGTAAATCTCTCGATATAATTTTCTGCGTCGTCAAATTTGGGGCAGCCCATCATCACTGCCTTGCCGTCCAGATATTTTTCTTGAAAATTTTGTGCTGCCACGGCAGTGCAGTCGGCTGCGACAAGCAGATCGGCATTTTGCAAAAAGGGCGCATTAGCCGGGATAAGGCGAATTTGCACCGGCCAGTGGGAAAGAAGCGAACTTTCCGTGCTTTCGCTGACATGCCGGGTGGGAATATTGGCCGTTTGGCAAGCGGAAGCAGCAGGGGCTGCGGCACGGGGGAACGACTGGATATGGGTTGAGGCGCAGCCGCAATCCATCGTTGCCGGTTGCTGGGCCGCCGCTTGTTTGTTTTCTTGCTCCAGGTACAGTTCAACCGCATCTTCGTCAAATTCGTCGGCTTCCCGCTGGATGACTTTCAGGGCGCCGGTTGGACAGGAGCCGAGGCAGGCTCCCAGGCCATCGCACAGTTTGTCGGCGACGAGTCTGGCTTTACCGTCTATTATTTTTAACGATCCTTCGGCGCAGTCGGGAACACATTGTCCACAACCATCACATAACTCTTCATCAATCTGGATTATATTTCGTATCTTTTTCATAACTTTTATCCTCTATAGTTGGCCGATAAGCGATCTTGTTGTCAACAGTTTTTCCACCGAATCAACTGGATGTGTTTCGATTGGGTATCTTATTGGAAAAACCAGTGTCTATGCTTTAATAATAGCACCGACTATCGAGAAATCCTTGATCTGGGTCAAATGACGAAAGATATTTGGGGAATTTTTATGAGTCTATCGAATAAAAAGGCGCCGCATCGTCTTATGCGATGCGGCGCCTTCTTCTTTAGCTCCGGCGATAATTAGCCGAGTATGGTCTGCAGGTCTTCTTCCGGGGTTGCGGCAATGGGCTTGCAGTCAAAGTTTTCCACCAGGACGTTAAGGACGTTTGGTGAGATAAAGGCCGGCAGGGAGGGTCCGAGACGGATATCTTTGATCCCTAGACTAAACAGCGTCAGCAGAATAACTACGGCCTTTTGCTCATACCAGGAGAGGATCATCGACAGCGGCAGATCATTGACGCCGCACTCAAAAGCTCCGGCCAGCGCTACCGCGATCTGGATTGCCGAATAAGCATCGTTGCATTGGCCGACATCGAGAAGGCGGGGGATGCCGCCGATATCACCAAGTTTTTTATCAAAGAAGCGGAATTTCCCACAGGCCAGGGTCAGCACCATGCAGTCTTTGGGTACTTTTTCAACGAATTCGGTATAGTAGTTACGGCCGGGTTTGGCACCGTCACACCCGCCCACCAAAAAGAAATGACGAATGGCTTTACTTTTTACTGCCTCGATCACCTTGTCGGCGACGCCAAGAACGGTATTACGGCCAAATCCTACCAGCACGCTGCCTTTGTCTGTATCAGCCGGGAAGCCGGGTAGGGCCAGGGCCCGATTGATGACCGGCGTGAAGTCTTTATCGCTGCCGATATGGACCAGCTCCGGCCAACCGACCAGGCCGGTGGTAAAGACGTTATTTTTATAACTGTCGACAGGTCGTTGGATGCAGTTGGTGGTGAACAAGATTGCGCCTGGGAATTCAGGGAATTCTTTGGCCTGATTCTGCCATGCGCTACCGTAATGGCCGTAAAAATGCGGATATTTTTTTAGTTCGGGGTAGCCATGACAGGGCAGCATCTCCCCATGGGTGTAGATATTGATACCTTTGCCTTCGGTTTGTTTGAGGAGTAACTCGAGGTCGCGAAGGTCATGGCCGCTAATCAGAATTGCCTTGCCGGCTTTGGCGCCAAGAGGGACTTCCGTGGGGGTTGGATGGCCATAGGTTCCGGTATTGCCGGCATCGAGCAGTTCCATGGCTTTCAGGTTGACTTCCCCGCATTTCATGGCCAGGCCGACTAATTGCTCAAGACTTTGCCCCTGTTTGGTGAATTCAGCCATGGTCTCGTGAATAAAGGCGTAAATAGATTCGTCTTCCTGGCCGAGAATGGCGGCGTGATCCGTGTAGGCGGCAAGACCGCGTAGACCGTAAACGGTAATCTGCTTGAGGGAGCGGAGATCTTCATTGTCGTCAAGTTTATTGATAAAATCCAGTTCTTCGCCCTGGGCAATAAGACCCTCGAGGCTTGCCGCGGGGGTAAAGGATGCAGTTGGGGCGGAAAAGTCGACGGAACCACCGGCGGCGATGACTTTGACCTTGAAGGCGTCGCGTAAGGCAACGGTTTTTTTGATCCATTCCTGGAAACGCAATGGATCAAAATCGACATTGGTGAGGCAGGCAAAAATTGCCTCGGTGGTGAAACGATCAAGGGCATTATCGATAAGACCAACTTTTCTTCCGGCGACAGCTACCTGCGACAAGCCTTGTATCGCATAGGTCAGAAGATCTTGCAGTACTGCAACATCCCCTGGTTTGCCGCATACGCCGATCTTGGTACAACCGGTTCCCTTGGCAGTCTGTTCGCATTGATTACAAAACATAGAACCCTCCTGAGTCAAATTTATGTATTCGTTGTTCGAATACCCTGTTAATGGCATGATCAATCAAGAAACAGAAATCCGCATTCCTTAATCGATGTGCCAGAGCATACCCTTCTTCGGTTGCTGTATCTTTGATGTAGGTCAAGAAAGTAGTCTTTTTTTTTGTTATTACAATGTGCAGACGGCAAGAATGGTCGAGGAGAATGCAGGATCATAACGCCTGCTGCAATAGTCGCCGAAAAAATCTGTCCATGGTAATCCAGCTTTACAAAATAGGGCGAACCACCGATCAGCACTAAATCCGGCTATGGTAAAGATTTTATGCCAATCGTCATTCGCCTGGCCAGCTTGCATCGGACGCACCCGATATCGTTCTTCTACCTGGACTGATTGGCTGTGCGGCAGATACTTTTTCCGTATTTCCTTGATGATTTTACCCCCTCCGCGGCGATTGAATATCTGAAACTGGAAACTCTTTTGTTGTTGGATAAACGATTTGTTCGGCACAAAAAAATCGACCAGTAGTCTGCCCCCCGGTTGCAGCAGATTTCTACAGCCGGTCAGGCATCTGATGATTTTATCCTCAGCACAGAGAAGATTCAGGGTATTATAGGGAATAAGAATCGCGGCAAAGCGGTGCGTAAAGGCCAGTTCGGTCATATCCATACAAAGATAGCGGGGATTGGCCACAAAAGAATGGCTCGCTTGCATCGCCAGCTGCAGCATTGGCAGGGATATATCTATGCCGACCACCAGGTGATCATGCAATTCGGCCAGTCGCCGGGCAATGCGTCCGGTTCCGCAACCGAGCTCAAGAATCGCTCCCTGTTTGGGCAGCCAAGGCATAAAGAAATCTATATCCGCGGTGTATTCGTTCATTTCCAGGGCATAGAAGGAACAAGCTAGCTGTTCCGGCAAAGGCAAGAAAATATCCTCGGGTTCATCATCGTAGTCTTGATAGAATGTATTCATATATGTTGCTCTTGGCGCTGGCTCTTTTTTATTCATCTTGTTAGTATTGGTTGGGCAGGATAGCATACGCGTCCTGGCCGAACAAGAAAGGATTGACCGCTAATTGATGTCATCCGTATCTCTGTAACTGTTTTTTTACAGGAGAAGGACTAAAATTGAAAAAGAACCGCCATCCAATAATCTATTCTACTGAGCATGGGCGGATTCCTGCAGCTGTTCAAAAATCCCCAAAATCGCTCCCGATAGGAGATGGGATTGTCAGGATAGGTCGACAGACCAAGGGACGAAAAGGAAAAGGGGTGACGATAATTTCCGGAGTTCCTCTTGATGCATCCGGCCTGCAGGGGCTGGCCCAGGAGCTGAAACGAAAATGCGGTTCCGGAGGTACGATAAAAGAGGGACAAATTGAAATTCAAGGTGACCATCGTGATATGCTCTGTGCCGAGTTGGCCGGCCGCGGTTGGCAGGTCAAGCGTTGTGGTGGCTGAATGCGGCGGAATTTAATGCATCTTAACTTGTCTACTTAAACATTGAAAATTTGATTTTTTACGAGGCAAGCAATGAACATATCAATAAAAAATACTTCTTCTCCTGTCGTGCGGAGATTTCTGTTGTGTGGTTTGTTTTTTGGGTTCCTTGTCGTTTTCGCAGATGGCTATAGAGCTGAGGCTGTGGCAGCTTCTCCGGTGATGGATATCACTTTTCGCGATCAGTTGATTTCTACCAGACTGGTCGATGCGCCACTTATCGAAGTGCTGCAGCGGGTTCAGCAGGAATTTGGTTTTAAAGCACATTTTCATGGTGATTTGACCGAACCGATTACCTTATCTTTTAATGATACGCCTCTACTCAAATCTCTCCAACTGTTGACTGCCAATCAATCGCTGTCGATTGCTACCCGATCGGGCAAAAAGGTTGCAAAGCCTGGCGATGCAAAAGAGGTGGCGGAAATATGGGTTCTGAGCCGGAGCACCCAAAACCATTCCCCTCCCGTCAACTCTGCTGCACCGGCGATTGTAAATCCTGGCATCCCTGAGATTGCAGATGCTGTCAGTGAGGATTCTATTGACCAGATCGTCGATGCTCAAGTGGCCCAGCTTGGGCTCGATCAAGCTGAACAACAGAGGGAAGAGAACAATAAGCAGCAGACAATAGCAAATCTTGCCGTGACCGGCGATCCTGCCGCCGTTATGGCGCTGGCTGAATTTACCCATGATGCGGATGAAGAAATACGTCGAATGTCGGTAAGTGCCATCGGATCTATGAACAACACTGAATCCACCCACATTCTGGGCCAGGTTCTTCACGACGAACCCGTGCCGGAGATTCGCAGGATAGCTGTCCAGGCCTTAGGTGAGAGAAAGCAGGAAGCGACTGCCAGAACATTCCTGGAGGAGGCGCTTAACGATACTGATGCTGGGATAAAAAACCTGGCCCGTCAATTGCTCGCCGAGTAATTATTCCCCTGGCTCAAAGCCGATTTTGTTAATGGCTGCCCTGATCCGCTCCCGGGGAACGTCTTTGTTGGTGAAAGTGGCCTCACCCTTGTCCAGATCTACGCTGACCCGCGAAAGGCCGGAGATGTCTTCCAAAGCGTTTTTCACCGAACCAACGCAATGGCCGCAGCTCATACCTTTAATTTTTATGCTATCCATTTTTGTCTCCTTAACAAACGATCTCGATTTTTTCTGTTGATGATCAATCATAAGCACTTTTTTCTTCAATTGCCATTATCTGCAGCAACACGGTTGCAAGATAAGCCAGTAATCGCAGGCATTGCCGATCCACTGTTGCTAAATTATAGTTTCGATACAATATTATAATCTGTTCGATTGGCTCAGGATATTCCTCTGACTACATAATAGTCTATCTCCCTGATACATATTCTAAGAGAACGCAGGAGGAGAAAATATGATTGCTGGGTGCAGGTGGGGAGTAGGTCTGCTCTGTGCCGTGCTAATATCGCTTGCCAATATCGCGGTTGGCACAGGCTCGCCCGAGATCACCGAACTCGTAGAAGAAGCATATCGGAATAACCAGGAACTTCTCAGCATGGCGCAAAACGCACAGGCCTTGCGCGCTGAAGCTCCTTTTGCCGGCTCGTTGCAGGATCCGGTGATTGGTTTCGGTATCGCCAATCTCCCGGTTGATAGTTTTGCCTTCGATCAGGCAGCGATGACCCAGAAACAGCTCTTTGCCGCGCAGAAGCTGCCCTGGTTCGGCACCCTTGATCTTCGCCAGCAGCTCAGTCAATTAAAGGCTATGGAGGCGGAACTCCAGGTCCAAGGCAAGAAACTTCAAATCGCCAAAGATTTGACGGCGGCCTGGTATGATCTTGGTTTTACCGAAAAAAGCATGGAAATCAATGACACTCTTAAAGTCATTGTGACCCAGATGCTGCGGGTGGCGGAAACCAGGTATGCCACCGGCGAAGGTTTGCAGCAGGACATCCTGACCGGCCAGGTACAACATTCCGAACTTATTGATGAGGCCATAAATCTTACGAGTCGTCAGCGGGTTATCCGCGCGCAGCTGGGTGGTCTGCTCAATAGAGGAGATCTCTTTACCGAAAATGGACCTGTCGTGATAGATGAGCCAGGCAAAATTCCGGCCCAGGATGTGCTCAACCGAGCTGCTTCACAGTTTAATCCCCTTATCCAGCAAAAAAAGGTGGCCATGGACCGGGCTAAAATAGAGGTACAGCTGGCGGAAAAAGCATATCTACCTGACTTTGATGTGCGGCTTACTTATGGCCAGCGTGAAGATCTGCCTGATTTTCTTTCCGCTTCAGTGGCCATGACCGTGCCGCTCTGGCAATCGACCAGCCAGGACAGTAAACTGGCCGGGGCGAGAAACCGACTCATCGCCGCGGAAAAATCGTTGCGTGGCCTCAACCAGACCCTGCCGCACAGCATCGACCGGCTGCTGGCCGAGATTGCCGGGGCAAGAGAAAATTACACTCTTTTTCGTGACGCCCTTGCCGTGCAGGCGGGGCAGTTGGCCGATGCAGCCCTGGCGGCCTACTCCGTAGGTAAAGTTGAGTTTACTACCATGCTCGCAGCTCGTATTCGGCTGCTGCGAATCCAGTTGCAAACGGAAAATTATAAATATCAGATATATAAGAAACAGGCAGAACTGGAGGAGTTGGTCGGTACCAGGCTGTCATCCTTGGAGGATTCGCCATGAAACTTCTGGTTTCCCTGCTGGTTGTTATATGGCTGCTTCTTTCGATATCACCTTTGCAGACGGTGGCGGGATTGAAGGTGGGCGATGTCGATCCCAAGACCGGCAAAATAATCAAATACTGGGCTGCCCCGATGGACCCCACCTACATCCGCCAAGAGCCGGGAAAATCTCCCATGGGCATGGATCTGGTGCCGGTTTATGAGGACCAAGAAGGGGAGAAACTTCCAGAATCGGTCATTAAGATCGATCCGGTAACAGAACAGGATATGGGGGTGCGGACGGCGACGGTCAAACGGGCGCCCCTGACCAAGTCCATTCGCGCCCTGGGAACAGTGACCTACGATGAAAAAAGAATCTATGCCGTCAATCTGAAATTTGATGGCTGGATTGATAAACTCTACGTCAATTTTGTCGGCGAGAGTGTCAAGAAAGGCCAGCCCCTGTTCGATATTTACAGTCCAGAGCTGTACACCGCCCAGGAAGAATATCTGCTCGCCAAATCACAGGCCGAAAGTCTGACCGCCAGTTCCTATCCGAGCGTGCGGGACAATGCCGCCCGGTTGCTGCAAGCTTCCCGGCAGCGCCTGGCTTACTGGGATCTCGAGGAGAAACAGATACGGCAGCTGACCCAAAAAGGCACGGTGAACAAAAATCTCACCGTCTATTCTCCGGCCACCGGGGTGGTCATTCAAAAGGATGCCCTTGCCGGTCATTTCGTCAAGGCTGGGATGCATCAGTATGAAATTGCTGACCTTTCCAGGGTGTGGGTGGATGTTGAGGTGTATGAATATGAGCTGCCATTTGTCAAAAAAGGCATGCCGGCAGCAATGGAGCTGTCTTATCTGCCGGGGAAACGCTTTACCGGGACCGTGCTGTTTATCTATCCGTTTCTTAATCCGCAGACCCGTACGGTAAAGCTTCGCCTGGCCTTTGAGAATCCCGAAGGATTACTCAAACCGGAAATGTACGCCAACGTCTATATTGAATCGCTGATCGATCCCGCGGCTTTAGTCATCCCCCAGGAGGCGGTCATCGACTCCGGTCTGCGCAAGGTGGTTTTTGTCGCCTTGGGCGATGGCAAATATGAGCCGCGCCAGGTGAACCTAGGGGTGGAAGGAGAAAACAACACCTTTCAGGTCCTGGCCGGGCTCAGCGAGGGTGATACCATCGTCACCTCGGCACAGTTTATGTTTGATTCCGAGTCCCGACTGCGCGAAGCCATCCAGAAGATGCTCAAGGCCAGAAGCGACAAGCCGACGCGACCAACAGCCGACGATCTGGATATGGGCACGATGCAAATGGACGACAGTGACCTGGATATGAGCACCCTCAAGATGGATAAAGAGTAAGCTGTTATCCACCGACAGGATGGGAGAATAAGCTGATGATCAAGGCAATAATTGAATTTTCCATCCGTAATAAGTTCCTGATGTTGATGTTGACCGTCTTTTTGGTTGCCGCCGGCATCCGGGCGATGATGCAGACGCCGCTCGATGCCATCCCTGATCTGTCCGACGTCCAGGTGATCATTTTCAGTGAATTTCCCGGCCAGGCGCCGCAAGTGGTCGAAGATCAGGTCACCTATCCGCTGACCACCGCCATGCTGGCGGTGCCTTTTGCCAAGGTGGTGCGCGGCTATTCTTTTTTCGGCATGAGCTTTACCTATGTAATCTTTGACGACGGTACCGATATGTACTGGGCCAGAAGCCGGGTGCTGGAGGCGCTGAACTCGATTGCCGGGAGGCTGCCCAAAGGTGTTTCGCCCAGTCTTGGGCCGGACGCTACCGGTGTCGGTTGGGTCTTTCAATATCTGGTGGAAAGCGATCGCCATGACCTCCAGCAGCTGCGCTCAATCCAGGACTGGTTTTTGCGCTATGAACTGACCAGTGTGCCGGGGGTCTCCGAGGTGGCCTCCATCGGCGGTTTTGTCAAGCAGTACCAGGTGATGGTCGACCCCAATAAACTGCTCGCCTATAACATTCCCCTGCAGAAAGTTCGTCAGGCTATCCAGCGCTCCAATAACGATGTTGGCGGCCGACTGGTGGAAATGGGCGAGACGGAATTTATGGTGCGCGGGCTGGGCTATATCCAGTCGATCAAGGACCTGGAAGATATTCCGCTTAGTTCCGACAACGGAATACCGGTCCTGTTGCGTAATGTCGCCCGAGTCACCATTGGGCCCGAATTGCGGCGCGGATTGCTGGATTTTAACGGTACCGGTGAAGCGGTTGGCGGTATTGTGGTTATGCGCTATGGCGAAAACGCCCTGGCGGTAATCGACCGGGTCAAGAAACGGTTGACGGAGATTAGCTCGGGACTGCCTGAAGGGGTATCTATTCGGCCGGTCTATGATCGCTCCGGATTAATCCTCCGGGCAATCGACAACCTGAAACAGACCCTGATCGAAGAGAGCGTCATCGTCGCTTTAGTCTGTATTGTGTTTCTCTTTCATCTGCGCAGCGCCCTGGTGGGCATCATCACCCTGCCTATCGGCGTGCTGGTTGCCTTTGTCATCATGGAACGACAGGGAATCAATGCCAATATCATGAGCCTTGGCGGTATCGCTATTGCCATCGGGGCCATGGTCGATGCCGCTATCGTTATGGTGGAAAATGTCCATAAGCATATGGAACAGAACCAGGGTCAAAAAGAGCACTGGCAGGTGATTCGCGAGGCCTCGGTCGAGGTCGGTCCGTCGCTGTTCTTCTCACTGCTGATTATTGCCGTCTCCTTTTTGCCGGTTTTTACCCTGGGTGCCCAGGAGGGCAGGATGTTTCGCCCCCTGGCATATACCAAAACCTATGCCATGATGGGCGCGGCGATCCTGGCGATCACGCTGGTGCCGGTGCTGATGGGCTATCTGGTCCGCGGTAAAATCATGCCGGAACATAAAAATCCGCTGAACCGGCTGCTTATCTGGATCTATCACCCGATTATCAAGCTGGTGCTGCGGATGAAACTTCTGGTGGTGGCTCTGGCCGTGGTGGCTTTGGCTGTCGCCTGGATTCCCTACAGCCGGATGGGTTCTGAATTTATGCCGCCCCTGAATGAAGGGGATCTGCTCTATATGCCGACGACTCTGCCGGGCATCTCCATCACCAAGGCCAAAGAACTGCTGCAGCAGACGGACAGGATTATTAAATCTTTTCCCGAAGTGGATCAGGTGACCGGTAAGGCGGGACGTGCCGAGACGGCCACCGATCCGGCGCCGCTGTCGATGATGGAGACGATCATCACCTTAAAACCGAAATCCGAATGGCGGGCGGGGATGACCATCCAGAGTCTGGTTGATGAACTGGATAAAGCCATTCAGTTTCCCGGACTGACCAATGCCTGGACCATGCCGATAAAGACCAGGATCGATATGCTGTCCACCGGAATAAAAACTCCGGTCGGCTTGAAGTTGATGGGCGATGATCTGCAGACGCTGTCTGAGATCGGGGAGAAGGTCGAGGCGGTGATCAAGGAAGTCCCCGGCACCACCAGCGTCTATGCCGAGCGGGTTACCGGGGGCAATTTTTTTGATTATAAGATTAACCGGGAGGAGGCGGCCAGGTATGGCCTGACGGTCGGCGATGTGCAGGATGTGATCATGACCGCCATCGGCGGGCAGAATATCACCTCCACTGTGGAGGGACTGGCGCGTTATCCGGTTAACCTGCGCTATGGTTCGGAACTGCGTGATACTCCGGAAAAACTGAGGCGTATCCTCGTTCCTACGCCAAGCGGAGCACAAATACCTATCACCCAGGTGGCGGATATCACTATCCGTAAAGGGGCGCCGTCCATTAAGAGTGAAAACGCCCGGAAAAATGCCTGGGTCTATGTCGATATCACCGGCGGCGATGTCGGCGGCTATGTCAAGGCCGCCCAGCAGGCGGTGGCCGAAAAGATTAAACTGCCGCCGGGATACAGTATCGTCTGGTCGGGGCAGTATGAGTATATGGTGCGGGCGCAGCAGAAACTGAAAGTCGTGGTCCCGGCGACTTTAATAATCATCTTTTTGTTGCTGTATCTCAACTTTAACAATATTACCGAGAGCCTCATCGTCATGTTGTCCGTCCCTTTTGCTCTCACCGGAGGCTTATGGCTGATGGATTTGCTGGGCTACAATATGAGTGTGGCAGTGGCCGTCGGCTTTATTGCTCTGGCCGGAGTGGCGGCGGAAACCGGGGTGGTGATGCTGATCTATCTCGATATTTCCTACCGCGAATACAAGGAGCGTTATGGTGCTTCTTTTAGCCGGGAGCATCTTAATATGGCTATCGAACACGGTGCTGCCCTGCGGGTGCGGCCCAAGATGATGACGGTTGTTGCCATCATTGCCGGTCTGGCGCCGATTATGTGGAGCAGCGGGACCGGTTCCGAGGTTATGAAGCGCATCGCGACCCCCATGATCGGGGGGATGGTCAGTGCTACCATTCTCACCCTGGTGGTCGTCCCGGCTATTTACGGGCTCTGGAAATCAATCGGTCTGCCAAAAAGCGACCCAGAGTCCACCAACTGAAAAAGGTGAAAAATATGAAAAAAATAATAATTCTTTTAGTGTATTGTGGCATTATTCTGGTCGGTAACGCCGTGGCTGCGGAGCAGTCGAAAATGGCAACGATGGATCATAGTGAGATGAACCATGGGGCAAGTCAGGAGGGAGGAACATTCAAAAATGCGGCAATGGTCGATGGGATCCATGCCGAATTCCAGATTATGGAACTTGCCGCTATGAACATGTCCGATCCCGAAGGACGGACGCACCATGTGATGGTTTCATTTATAAAAGATGGGCAGCCAATCACCGAGATTGCCGGAAAGGTAAAACTCATTGCCCCGTCGGGAAAAGAGCAGATCGCCACTCTGAAGGATTTCGGCAGCGGCGTTTATGCCGCCAATTTCACTATCGATGAACCGGGCAAATGGGGGGTAATCTGCCTCTTTAAAGATATGGCCGGCAAACATACGGTCAAATTCTGGTACCCGCATGGTATGTAGCGGTGGCACATATTCCGGCTGGATATTTAGCGTCAAGTCCTTATGGTAGATGAAGTCGCTTGCAAGTTGAGTGAATTTTTTAAGTGCTTTTCAGCAAAAGAGTCTTCATCATGGCCATAGAAAATTTTGACGCCAATATTAGAGGTATGCACTGCGCCGCATGTTCGGCGCGTATTGAACGAGTGGTCGGCAATCTTGACGGGATTACGTATTGTTCGGTGAATCTGGCTACAGAAAAGGCTAAGATTGACTACGATCCCCAGACGATTTCCCTTGGGGCAATTAAAGAAGCCATAACCGGACTCGGTTTTTCCGCTGAGGAAGTCGCCGAGGAAGATGACGATGCCGGTACTGCTTCTGAGACGGCAGATCGACTGCAGGCGCAGCGCAACAGGCTTATTCCTGCATTCATACTGGCAATGCTGATTATGTGCCTGTCAATGGCCACGATGTTCGGCATCACCCTGCCGGCAGCGGTGCATCCCGATACTGCGCCCTTCACCCATGCTTTTCTGCAGTTTTTGCTGGTTCTTCCCGTCTTATATATGGGCCGTAATTTTTACCTGATCGGCATCCCGGCGTTATTGCGCGGTGGACCGAATATGGATTCGCTGATTGCCATTGGTACGGGAGCGGCGTTTATCTATTCCACCTGGAACCTGGTAGAGATAGCTCTGGGGATAAATCCTATAGCCCGCGCCCATGACCTCTATTTTGAATCGGCGGCCATGCTGATTGCTTTGGTATCACTAGGCAAATATCTTGAAGCCCGTTCCAAGGCCCGAACCAATGACGCGATCAAACAGTTGTTGCAGCTTGCCCCGGAAACGGCGACGCTGATCGACGATAAAGGGCAGCGCCAGGTGGCGGTAAAAGAGGTAAAGGTTGATGATCGCCTGTTGATTCGACCAGGCGAAAGGATTCCCGTTGACGGGCTGATCGTCGAGGGAGACTCTGCCGTTGATGAGTCGATGCTCACCGGGGAGGCCATGCCGGTTACCAAAAAAAAAGACGATCCACTCTTTGGCGGCACGCTCAATAAAAACGGCGCCCTGGTCATGCAGGCCCAAAAAGTGGGACGGGATACCATGCTCGCCCGGATTGTCAATCTGGTTCAGGACGCTCAGGGAAGCAAAGCGCCGATCGCCAATCTGGCCGATCGTATTAGTCTGTACTTTGTGCCGACGGTAATTGTGATTGCCGCACTCGCCGGATTGAGTTGGTATTTTATCGGTGGGGCCGATTTTAGTTTCTCTTTACGTATTTTTATTGCTGTCCTGGTGATCGCCTGTCCTTGTGCCATGGGGCTTGCCACCCCGACCTCAATAATGGTCGGCACCGGGCGCGGCGCCCAGTTGGGTGTGTTGGTGAAAAGCGGCGAGGTGCTTGAGCTTGCCCAGAAGATCAGCTGCGTGGTCTTTGACAAGACCGGAACGTTGACCCTCGGCACCCCGGCAGTCACGGACATTGTCCCTTTTGCCGGATATGACGAAACCATGCTGCTACGCCTTTGCGCCGGCGCCGAGAGCCGTTCCGAAC
>CAWCLE010000017.1:0-143298 GCA_963796255.1 uncultured delta proteobacterium
AATGGCACGATCGTCCGGATTGAAGATATTGCCGAGGTGGCACTTGGTGCTGAAAATTATGACGCCGAGGTACGCTTTTCCGGACAGACTGCAGTGTTTATGGGCATCTGGCCTTTAGCTAACGCCAACTCCCTGGATGTTATTAAAGATGTAAGAATCGAGCTGGAGGCGATCAAAAAGCAGCTCCCCAGCGGGCTGACCGGTCGCCTTGCCTACGACGGCACCGCCTATATCGACAACGCCATCAAAGAAGTCATTAAGACGTTGAGTGAAACCCTTTTGATCGTCATCATCATCATTTTCCTTTTTCTGGGCTCGATGCGGGCGGCAATCATTCCGGTGGTGGTCATCCCCCTGTCCTTGATCGGCGCGGTTTTCCTGATCCAGGCTTTCGGTTTTACCATAAACCTGCTGACTCTCCTGGCCATTGTCCTCTCCGTCGGTCTGGTGGTGGATGATGCCATTGTCGTGGTTGAAAACGTTGAACGTCACTTAGGTGAAGGTGAGACGCCAATGCAGGCAGCCATCCTCGGTGCCCGCGAACTGGTCCGGCCCCTGATCTCCATGACTATCACCTTGGCTGCGGTCTATGCCCCGATCGGCCTGCAGGGCGGTCTGACCGGCTCGCTGTTTCGTGAATTTGCCTTCACCCTGGCAGGAGCGGTGGTTATCTCCGGCATTGCCGCCCTTACCTTATCACCGATGATGGCGTCAAGACTGCTGCGCGCCGGCATGACCGAAAAAGGTTTTGCCGGTAAAATAGAACGGGATTTCAAAAAAATCCGCAATTTTTACGGACGGCTGCTGGACACAACCCTCAATGCCCGCCCGGCCATGTATATGGTCTGGATCCTGCTTGGTGCTCTGTCCATCCCGATGTTTACCATGTCGGCCAAAGAGTTGGCCCCAACCGAGGACCAGGGCGTCATCTTCGGCATCCTCGATGCAGCCGCCAACTCCACCCTTGACCAGACCAGCATCTATGCAGCTGCCGTAAGTGAGGCTTTTCTCAGTGTGCCGGAGACCCAGTTTGTCTTTCAGGTCACCAATCCCTCCTCCGGTTTTGCCGGGATGGTGGTCAAACCATGGCAGGAGCGGGAGCGCACTATCTTTGCCATAATGCCCGAGGTGCAACAGAAGCTGCACGACATCACCGGCGTCCGCATATTCCCGGTAACCCCACCGGCTCTGCCCGGCGGCGGCCAGTTTCCAGTTGAGTTCATCCTCGCCTCGACCGCGGAGCCCGCCCAGATCCTGGGTTTTGCCAAGCAGATCCAGCTGGCCGCGATAAAAAGCGGCATGTTTGCCTTTCCGCCGCTGATCGATGTCAAGATCGATCAACCTCAATCAGAGCTGATCATCGACCGCGACAAGGTCGCCGACCTGGGTCTGAATCTGCAGCAGGTAGGCGCCGATCTCACGGCGATGGTCGGCGGTAACTTCGTCAATCGCTTTAATATCAGTGGCCGCAGCTATAAAGTTATCCCCCAGATTCAGCGGGTGGATCGGCTCAACCCGGATCAGCTGGAGGACATATATATCACCGGCAGCAAAGGTGGACTCATCCCGCTCAGTACTATCGCAACGATCAAAAATACGACCGTACCGCGCTCGCTGAACCGTTTTCAGCAGCTTAACGCAGTCAAGATCAGCGGCGTGGCCGTCCGCCCTTTGGATGAAGCTCTGAAGTTTTTAGAGGGAGAAGCCGCAAAGATCCTGCCTGATGGTTATGTGCTGAACTATACTGGAGAATCCCGCCAACTGCGGACCGAGGGCAACAAGTTTATCCAGGCCTTCGCTCTGGCGGTCATTCTCATCTTCCTGGTACTGGCCGCCCAGTTCAACAGCTTTCGCGACCCGCTCGTTATCCTTGGCGGATCGGTGCCCCTGGCTATGTTTGGCGCAATGATCTTCACCTTCCTGAAAATGCCCGATCCCAGTGTGTCCTTCTGGACCCAGGGCTGGACAACAACCATGAACATATATTCCCAGGTTGGCTTGATCACCCTGGTCGGACTGGTCTCCAAAAACGGCATTCTTATCGTCGAGTTCGCCAATAAAATGCAGATGCAGGGACTCAGCAAACGCCAGGCTGTGCACCAGGCGGCCATTACCCGTCTGCGCCCGATCATGATGACCACCGGCGCAACCATCGCCGGTCACTTTCCCCTGACCCTCGTTACCGGAGCCGGAGCAGCTGCCCGTAACTCGATTGGTCTGGTACTGGTCGGCGGTATGGCCGTCGGCACGATCTTTACCCTGTTTATTATCCCCTCCATCTATATGCTGATCGCCAAAGACCACGGCAAGGATCGGCAAGAAGAACTGGCTTATAGTGCGGAGGACGGAAAGGAGCAGTAAGAGAAATTACCCAAGAAGGCAAGGCGGGAGATCAGTGTACTTCCAGTCTCAGACAGTTTTTGCAGATGCCGTCAACCCGGACTTCCACCTTTTTGATTTCGCCGGGAAAGCTCTTGCGCAGCCTATCGTCGTTGATTGCTATTGATTCAGCGTTGAGGCAATCCATCTGGCCGCAGCGGATACAGAAAAAATGCGGATGCGGGACATGATTCTCATTTGGCGCCAGGCCGTAGTAGGCGGCACGACTGCCGACACTCAGCCGCTCGAGAATTTTTTTCTCCACCAGCAGATCAAGAATGCGATAGACGGTGACGCGGTTAATCGACTGCATGCGCTCGACAATATGAAAAATATCCACCGCGGTGAGGGGGTAATTATTATTGCCGACTGCCTCCAGAATACGCAGCCGATTGCCGGTCGCCTCCAGCCCCTGGGCGTCTAAAATATTTTCATAATTACAATTTTTACACATACTATACGCGCTCCGTCAAAGTCCGGTCATAAGCGATCGTTTTCTGACCAATCGAGTGAGAGCGTCAAGCCCCAGGGACAAAAAGAAAACCGTCCCGGCCAGAAAAATAATTGCCGCCCCGGAAGTCATATCATAGGTATAGGAAAGCCACAGCCCGCCCGTGGTAAATGCCATCCCCAGAAAACAAGAGACGATCATCATGTTCACCAGGGATTTGGTGTATTTTTCGGCGATAAACGGTGGGATAGTCAAGAGCGCGATGACCAGGATCAAGCCCACCACCTGCACGACCATCACCACGGTGACGGCGACTATGCCGATCAGCATGAAGTACAGGCGTTTGACGGGCACACCCCTGATCTGGGCAAATTCCTCATCATAGGACATGGCCAGCAGGTCATGAAAAAAATAGACGATAAGCCCGACGATCAGGATGCCGACCAGGGTCATCGTCACAATATCAGCTTTTGGCACACTGAGAATCGAGCCGAAAAGATAGCTCATCAAGTCGACATTATACCCTGGCGTGATATCAAGAAGCAGGATACCAAAGGCCATCCCCATCGCCCACATCACCCCGATGATGGTGTCGGCCCGATGTTTCGATTTGAGCGACACCGCAGCCATAACCATCGCCGAAAAAAAGGCGAAGCCTATCGCCCCAATCATATACGGCCAACCGAAAAAAAATGCCAGGCCAATACCGCCGTAGGCACTGTGCGCGATGCCGCCGGACAGAAAGACCAGGCGGTTGACCACCACCAGGGAACCGATAATACCACATATAACGCTGGACAGGATACCCGCGAGCAGAGCATTCTGCATAAATTCGAGATGGAGTGCTTCAACCATTTTGCCCGGCCTCCGGTGCTGCCTTAAGCTGCATCCCTCTCAAGACATGATCAACAGGACAGACCTCTTCCACAGAACAGGAGTAATAAGCGTTCATGAGTTCGCCGGTAGAGCCGATATTCTGGTGATAGTGCAGTCGTTTATTGACGCAGGCAATCGATTTGGCATAGGACGAGACGATCAGCAGATCATGGCTGACCACCAGAATTGTCAAATTGAGGTTGAGTTCCTGCAATAAATTGAAGAAATCGGTCTGTCCTTTAGTGTCAAGGCTGGCCGTCGGTTCATCGAGTACCAGCAGCTCCGGTTTAGTTACCAAAGCTCTGGCGATTAAAACCCGCTGCCGCTGACCGCCGGACAGATCGGTAATCTTGCGGCCGGCAAAATCAGCCATGCCGATCTGGCTCAGCGCCTCCAGGGCCTCCTTTTTCTCCTGTTGTTTATTGCGAAACAAGGAACGTTTGGCCGGATCGTATTTGCCCATCAAGACCACATCCATGGCACTGGCCGGAAAATTGAGGTTATGGTTGATAACCTGCGGCACATAACCGATCACCGTACCATTTGCCGAAGGTGCTTTGCCCTGCACCAGAATAGTCCCTCTGCCTGGCCGCAGCAGGCCGAGAATCAGTTTCAACAGGGTCGTCTTGCCGCCGCCGTTGGGGCCGATAATCGACACAAAATCGCCTTTTCGCACGGTCAGGTTGATATCCTGCAGTACTTCCTGACCATTGTAAGAAAAATACAGGTCTTCGATCTGCACTACCGGGTTATTCATTTGATTTTTGTCTCACTTGGCCGCCTGCCTGAATTTTTCCGCAACTTCTGCTAAGTTATGCAGCCAGTCTTCCGCCAGAGGATCGGCGAAAACGACCTTGCCGCCAATTTCTCTGGCGACAACTTCGGCACTTTTTCGCGAAAACTGCGGCTGCACAAAAATAATATGAATATTCTGATTTCTGGCATTCGCGATCAGTTTGGCGAGCTGCGCTGGTTTAGGGGTTTTCCCTTCAATTTCAATCGGCACCTGTTCCAGGCCATACTGCCGGGCAAAATAGCCCCAGGACGGGTGAAATACCATAAACTGCAAGCCTCTACTGCCTTGCAGCCGTTCTTGCAACAGGTTGTCAAGCGTATCGATTTTCGCTAAGAATCGCCGGTAATTGGCATCAAGCTCCGCCGCATGCTCAGGAACAATCGATTTAAGGCCGGCTAAGATCACGGCAGCCTGTTTTTTAACCAGAACCGGAGACAACCAGATATGCGGGTCAAGAATTATATGCCCCGCCTCTTCTTCTTGTTCCATTTCCTGTTCATCATGATGATGCGCGGCCATGGCTATTTTATCTATGTCGCTGTCGGTTCGGATAATGGGCATCTTCCGATTGACCGCAGCTATCTTGCCCAACCAGGCTTTTTCAAAAGGGACATCGATGGCGAAATACGCCGCTGCGCCGGCAAGCGCGGCCATTTGCGAGGGCTTAGGCTCATAGGTTGCCGGGCTGGCACCCGGCTGCACCATGATTTCAACCTGCACCAGATCACCGCCAATCTGTTGCACGAAATATTTTTGCGGTACAATACTGACAAAGACAATCGGCGGCTGGTTCGCCTGACCAGGTGCCGCCAGAAACAACGTCAATAAAATGCTGAGTTTTAAGAGGAATAATTTTATTTGCATATATTTTCATCTGACCATAACAAAAGAGAATACAATCATGCCACCGCCACAGGCCAATGCAACTATATTGCATCTGCAGATATTTGCAATCGACCTCTTTGTTCTTGTACCACAAACTCCCCATTTACATTCTTTTTTGCTATACTCTCACTAAAGACCATGTGCAGCCAAGATCTCTAACAAACTCAATGACTATTTATGGGATACATGAAAAGCTATAGCAACAAGCGCCCAGCATCTGCGACAGACATACCGGATAAAAAAGAGCCGCAAATTGCTGCCGAACAAAACCTGCAGCTGTTTGCCAAGGTCTTTGAAAATGCCTTGGAAGGAATTGTCATTACCGACGAAAAAGCCAATATCATTGCGGTTAATCAGGCATTTACCACCATTACCGGATATCAGGCCAGCCAGGTCCTGAACAAAAATCCACGAATCTTAAAATCTGCCCGGCATGGAGCTGATTTCTACCGGGAAATGTGGCGAAGTATTCATGAAAAAGGGAGCTGGGTAGGCGAAATCTGGAATCGGCGCGCCACTGGGGAAGCATTTCCGGAACGTCTCAGCATCAGTGCCATCTATGACAGCAACCGGGAAATAACCAATTTCGTGGCGGTATCTCACGATATAACCGACAGTAAGCTGCAGGAAGAACAGATCAGGCACCAGGCGTACCACGATGCCCTGACCGGTTTGCCCAATCGCCTGCTGGCCAGAGACCGTCTGCATATGGCGCTGACCAAGGCAAAAAGAAACAGGACCCAGGTTCCCGTTTTTTATATGGATCTGGATAACTTTAAATATGTCAACGATACTCTGGGCCATCCGGTTGGCGATACCCTGTTGCAGCAGGCGGGGCAAAGATTATTGGCCCAGGTACGGGAAGAAGATACGGTCGCCCGCCTGGGGGGTGATGAATTTCTGATTATTGGTGGTGATATTTCCTCAGAAAATAAAGCGATTGCGCTGGCAAATCGTCTACTCAGCGGCTTTGCCAGCTCATTCAGCATAGAAACCAATGAAATCACCGTTACGATCAGTATCGGGATCGCCATCTACCCACAAGACGGGGACAATGCCGATACGCTGATAAAAAATGCCGACATTGCCCTGTATCAGGCGAAAAATCAGGGGAAAAACAAATATGCCCTGTTCAAGGTTTAGCTGATTAAGGTTCTTATGATATCCCTCTTACCTATCACGCCAACCAGCAAGTTGTCGCGCATGACCGGCAGAGTATGGACATCCTTTTCTGCCATCACAGTGGCTATCTCGTCGATCAACGTATCCTCATCCACCGTGCGTGGATTTTTAGTATAAATATCCCCCACCGTCGCTCCGGCAATTTTTTTCATTTCCTTTTCCATTTTATCCGGATTCTCAAGATAAAAAACCGAATCGAGGATAGTTATGACGGTCGGGATATGAACCTTCTTCTTCTGATCGATCAGGTCGTTTTCCGTGACCACGCCGACAAGAGCGCCGGAAGAGTCAAGGACGGGGACACCACTGATACTGTTTGAGGCCAGAAGCAGGGCCAGTTCGGTTACGGTTGTCTCCGGGGTGACGGTGATTACCTCTTTGGTCATTATATCTGCGGCCTTCTGCATGCATCCTCCCTGTTCTTAGTATTGATGAGTTACAATGGATACAGATTAATCACTTACTGCTGAAGATGAAACGGTAAACCGCACCTTCGCCCTGAAATCCTTCTAGCCATTTTTTATGGTTGTCGTTTCCTCAACCCGGCGAAAGGAGAAACTGTTTGCTCGAAAGTCGTGCCAGTAATGACGTAGGGTTTTTTCAATGACCGGAAAAGCGATGGTCGACCAGGGGATATCTTTCTCGGCAAATAGCCTGACCTCAATGGATTCCCTGGTTGGATGAAAGCGGGGAGCCTGCAGCCGGGCAAGAAACATCAGATAAATCTGACCGATATGGACAATATCAAACAGGCGATAGGGCTGCAAGCCTACAACCACCGCTCCGGTCTCTTCCGCTGTCTCGCGCCTGGCCCCGGCTTCCGTGGTTTCGTTGCACTCAAGATATCCTGCCGGCAGGGTCCAGAACCCCTTTCTCGGCTCAATGTTTCTTTTGCACAGTAAGACACTGCTCTCCCCGCTGTTTTCCCATATGGGGATGCAGCCTACCACTATTTTGGGGTTCTGGTAGTGAATTCGACCGCAGGAAGTACAGATAAATCGGGGCCGATTATCGTCCTGCGGAATTAAGGAAACGACCGGCGCAGCACAATAGGAGCAGAAATTCATCTCTAGTTAACCAACTTTAGGGGTGGGTTGCTCCGCCTGTTTACTGCTGCGGATGACCGGACAATTATCCAATCGAAAGTCCTTTTATCCTACCCTCTACAGGCCGAACGGGCAATGGTTTGTTTACAGCAGCATTCCACCGGGCAAATCAAGATACAGTGCTTATTGTTGGAAAATGTTATTCACCACAAGCACATCAGACAATGCATTTAAAATTTAATGAGGAGGATCCAACTTATGGCTCAACACACCAATCAGAATCGTCGTATTGTCTTGGCCTTACGCCCTGAAGGCGCTCCGACCAGTAAAAATTTTCGACTGGAAAAAACGGCTATACCGGAGCCAAAAGAGGGAGAAATTCTTCTACACACCATCTATCTATCTCTTGATCCTTATATGCGGGGAAGGATGAGTGACGGCCCTTCCTACGCCGATCCAGTCAAGATCGATGAGGTCATGGTCGGCGGGACGGTCTGCCGGGTTGCGGCCTCTCGTCATGCTGATTACCAGGAGGGCGACTGGGTCCTTTCGGCCAGCGGCTGGCAGGACTATGCGGTCTCGGATGGCTCGGGTCTGATCAATCTTGGACCGGCGCCGGAAAATCCTTCGTACGCTTTAGGGATATTGGGCATGCCCGGCTTTACCGCCTATATGGGCCTACTCGATATCGGTCGACCAAAAGAAGGTGACACCCTGGTGGTTGCTGCCGCCACCGGGCCGGTGGGGGCGACGGTGGGACAAATCGGCAAATTGGAGGGATGCCGGGTGGTTGGGGTAGCCGGTGGCGCGGAGAAATGCATTCATGCCCGCGAGGTGCTTGGTTTTGACGACTGCCTCGATCATTATGCCGTCGATTTTGCCGAACAATTAAAAGCTGCCTGCCCCAAAGGAATAGACATTTATTTTGAAAGCGTCGGCGGCAAGGTCTTTGATGCGGTTCTGCCGTTGCTCAACACCAGCGCTCGAATTCCGGTATGTGGCCTGATCTCCAGGTATAACGCGACCAAATTGCCGGACGGCCCGGATCGCCTGTCTCTGCTCATGGCCAACATTCTCATCAAACGCCTTACGGTGCAGGGGTTCATTATTTTTGAGGACTACGCCGATCGCTATGACGAGTTTGCCGGACAGATGTCCGAGTGGTTCAAGGCCGGAAAGATCAGATACCGCGAACATATGGTCAAAGGACTGGAGAAGGCACCGGAGGCCTTTATCGGACTGCTGCAAGGTAAAAACTTCGGCAAGTTGGTCGTGCAGGTCAATCATCCGGAGTAAGCCGGACCATCGCGGAGCAGGTTGCAAGGGGATGACTCCGGCCTCCTTCCCTTGCATTCTTATCTTTTAGATACCGGCAGCAAGTGCGGTCGATCGGCGGGGATCGGCCCCACCGTACATCACACCATCTTTTACCATGACGGACTGAATAGCTCCCATAGCCTCCTTCTGTTGCACGTCATGGCCCATTCCCTGTAAAAGCTTGATGGTATCGGGACTGAGACCTTCTTCGATCCGTAATTCGTCCGGCAGCCACTGGTGATGAATGCGCGGTGCGGCCACTGCACTCTGGATATTTAAACCGTGATCGATGACATTCAGGATCACCTGCAGCGTGGTGGTGATGATCCGCGAGCCGCCGGGGCTGCCGGTAACCAGAAAGTTTTTGCCTTTATCTTTGACAATGGTCGGTGACATGGAGCTGAGCATCCGCTTATTCGGCTCCACCTTGTTGGCTTCGCCACCGAGCAGGCCATAGGCGTTCGGCACCCCGGGCTTGGCAGAAAAATCGTCCATTTCATTGTTGAGCAAAAAACCGGCACCCTCAACCACAATCCCCGAACCATAGCTGAAATTGATGGTATAGGTATTGGAAACGGCATTGCCGAATGCATCGACTATCGAGAAATGGGTCGTTTCATTACTCTCGTAGGGCTGCGGCTTGCCGGGCGCAATGGTGTCACTTGGCGTCGCTTTTTCCGGGTCTATCGATTCCCGTATTTTTGCGGCATAGTCTTTGGCAATCAGCCCTTTGAGCGGCACCTTGACAAAATCGGCATCGCCGAGAAAGAACGATCGGTCGGCATAGGCCCATTTCATCGCCTCGGCCATCAGATGGATGGTTAAAGCCGAATTATGGCCATATTCAGCGATCGGATATCCTTCGAGGATATTGAGGATCTGTACCACATGCGCCCCTCCCGAGCTCGGCGGCGACATGGAGTAAACATCATAGCCGCGATAGCTGCCATGCACCGGTTGCCGGATGGTCGGGGCATAGTTTTTCATATCCTCCATGGTGATAAGCCCGCCGTGGCCGGCCATTTCCGCCACCAGCATCTCGGCGGTTTTGCCTTCATAAAACTCTTTGGCGCCCTGGTCGGCAATACGCTGCAGCGTTGCCGCCAGCTCTTTCTGGACAAAAACCTCTCCCGGTTCATAGGTGCTGCCATCCGGCTTATAAAAAATCTTCGCCGACGATGGCCATTTTTTAAGCATCTCCTGTTTTTCTTTAAGCCCGTCGCTAAAACGCGGGGTGACGACAAACCCTTCACCCGCCAGTTTGATTGCCGGTGTCATCGCCTCTTTCAAGCTGATAGTGCCGTATTTTTCCAGGGCCAGGGCCAGGCCGGCAACGGTTCCGGGCACACCGGCCGCCAGGTGGCTATACCGCGACAGCTTGCTGTCGGCATTGCCCTCTTTATCGAGAAACATATCAACGGTGGCCCCCGCCGGTGCTTTCTCGCGGTAATCGATGGCGACCACCTCATTGTTCTTTTCCGAGGAAATCAGCATAAAGCCGCCGCCGCCGATATTGCCGGACCTGGGCTGGGTTACAGCCAGGGAAAACGCTGCGGTAACCGCAGCATCAATAGCGTTACCGCCTTTTTTCAACACCTCCCGAGCGGACTCAGTCGCCAGGAAATGGCTGGTAACCACCATTCCCTTTGTGCCTTGCACCGGACTCATCCGCTCCCCTTCAAGTATCGCTGCCGCATGGGCCAGCGTCACTGCCAGCAGTATTGTCCCGCCGATCAGACCAACAAAATACCGGTGTGTTAATTGATGCAATAGTGCACGCATATTTCCTCCTTGGTTGTTGGTTATAGCAACAAGAATCGTTGTCGAAAGAGCATATTCAGGGGTACACCGGTGATTGGTGCTGGCTCTCAGCGAGGTTGGCCGAGCAGGGCGCGCAACTCCTCCAGCTCTTCGAGCAGATCAAGGACTAAAGCGGCACCCGGCAGATTGACCCGCAAGTCGTTTTGCAATCTCATCGTTACCTGGATTCTTTTTACGGCGAAGCCGTTAAAGCGCCAAGTTTCAGGCGAGCTCCCTTCCGGAATCACCAGGCCCTCGTTGACCATTTGGCGAACCAACTCATTTTCCACCCGGCACAGGGTGCAAATCTCGGTTATTCCCCACGTGGTGCTGTCGTCCAGGACGATGCAGGAATATTCTTCTTTCATGTTCAACCTCCAAACCCGGTCCGGGGATTATATGGCATCAGATTCCCCATCTTTTCATACAGTTCTTTTTGTTCCGCCGTTTCCGCCGGCGGGGTATGGACGGCCAGGGTCACATATTGATGGCCAACCTGGTTTTTGGACGAAAGTCCACGGCCTTTCAGACGCAGTTTCCGCCCGGTCTGGGAATTCGCCGGCAGCTTCAGATCGACATGGCCGCCCAAAGTCGGTACGGCAATAGTTGCCCCCAGGGCTGCTTCCCAGGGCGTAACCGGCAGTACCAGGTGAATATCGCGTTTATTAACCGTGAAGTACGCATGTTTTTCAAAGACAATCTCCAGAAAAAGATTTCCCCGCGGCCCCCGCCCGTAACCAACATCACCCTGGCCTTCCAGCCTGATCTGTTGCCCCTCGATTACCCCTTTGGGTATGGTCACCTGCAGCGACTGCGGCTGAATACTCATCCCGCCATTGCCGTCGCCCACCGTTCTGTTTAAGGTGATGGTTCGTTTCGTCCCATGATAACTGTCTTCCAGGCTAATGGCTACCTTTGCATGCAGATCATTGCCTCGATCGTGCTGCTGCCGGCCAAAGGATGAATACTCTTCGGGGTTGAAACCACCGCGTCCGCCACCAAAGAGCGATTCAAAGAAATCACTGAATTGCTCCGCCGAACCATGCTGCGAGGAGAAACCGTCCCGGTGGGCATGCCAGTTTGGCGGTGGTTTGAAGTCCTGACCGGCCTGCCAGTCGCTGCCGAAACTGTCATAGGCCTTACGTTTTTCCGCATCGCCGATCACTTCATTGGCTTCATTGATTTCCTTGAATTTTAATTCCGCACTCGGGTCTTTGTTGACATCAGGGTGATATTTCCGAGCCAATTTTCGATAGGCCCGTTTGATTTCATCCTGTGACGCGTCTTTGGCCACGCCCAAAGCCTTGTAGTAGTCCTTATAGTCCATATTTTTCTTGCCGGTGCCACCGGTCCACTTATAGTTTGTTGCCGCAGATGGTAAAAATCGTCAGTTCAAATATTTGTCAGAGTTTAATATAAACACGCCAGCGTCCATCGGTATAGTGATACGAGGCAAAAAATTGCTGACATGGCCGGACCATGCGGGAAAAATGAGCCCGCAGCAAGTTCCTCCTTTTCAGCACAATTTGGTTCCCAGCGGCACATCCTTATCGGGCACACACAGCACCACATCTCCCTGGCATCATGAAAACCAGTGATTAAACATTCCGACATAAAGGAACCAATCTGTTTCTTGGGGAAATTGACGACGCCGACGACAAGTCTGCCAAGAAGGCTCTCAGGAGAATACAACTCGGTAATCTGCGCGCTTGATTTCTTTATACCCAACTCCTCGCCGAAATCTACCTGGAGGATATAGGCGGGTTTTCGAGCTTTGGCATACACTTCAGCGCCAATAATTTTCCCTACCCGCAATTCAACTTTAGCGAAATCCTGCCATTCAATTGTGTCCATTCGTCTCACCGTAAAATAATTTACCATCACTGATGGTTAAGTAAAAATTAACCCTGTACACCTTGCAATTACAGTTTCAATGATTTACTCATTGACGATACCTTAAAGGTGTCTTTATCGATTCTTGGAATCTCACTTTTACACCACCCTCAATAACTGACAATACTTTTCATGATTAGAAACATCCTCTTTGTCGATAACGATGCGATCCTGAGCAACGCGGTGACTCAAAGTCTCGCACCATTCCGGGAAAGCTTTGCCGTGGTGACCGCAAGCGATGGTTTTGCGGCAATGCAGCAACTCAAAAAATACCCGGTGTCACTGGTTATTGTCGAGCTGATCATGCCACGCATGGACGGGATGAGCTTACTTGTCCATCTCCGCGAGCAGTATCCGGACATTCCAGCCATCATCATTTCCACAAAAGATGAAGCCGAGCTTCGGACAACAGCCAGGAACAAAGGAATTGTCGGCTATTTCAAAAAACCCTTCCAGGCCGACAAGCTGATCGCCGCCATCAACAATGTTTTGCAGCGTGAGGCGGCCGGTGGAATCATGCATGATATTTCTCCCCCGGTGTTCCTGCAATTGATGGAGATGGATGCAAAATCCTGCACCATACGAATTATCGATAAAGCAAGCCGGCGAGGCGGGATTCTCTACTTTCACGAAGGACAGCTGCTTGATGCAAGAGTGGGCGTATTGCATGGGATTGAAGCGGCTTATGAGGTTTTCTCCTGGGACTTAGCAACAATTTTTATGCGCAACGATTGTGAACTAAGAGAGAACACCATCAACAGCGAGCTTACTCCGATTATTATGAAAGCTGTAGGCATGAAAGATGAAGCAGAACCGCAGCCCGAAGATTCTGCCGCTGTCCCACTCGCAGGCCATCCTGGGCAACAAGAGATCGGTTCCCCGGCTGCAGCTGCAATAAAATTGTTAAAAGATACCTTGGGCACGGAACTGGGCCTGGAAAAATGTTACCAGGACGCCGAGGTGAGTGGGGTCGTACTACACCTGATTGAGATCGGCGATAAAGACAACTATGGTGGCTTCAACTTTGCGTTAATAAATCACAGTCGCAATCACCAGCTTATACTCTCAGGTGAGCCTCCGACAGTACTTGATATTGTCCCGGAATGTCCGCCAAGCAAGATTGTCGAGCTGCTTGCAACAGCGACAAAGAGAACCGGGCCGCCGGCTTAGTGCTTTTTCCCCACAGCCTGACTAACTTCGGCAGGGCTCAAGGCCTGCTGAAACTCCATATGGATGGTGTAATCGTTGCCGACAAAGTCATGACAATGAACCGCCTTTACTACCCCATTGCGCTGGACCGGCTCGGCAGAGAGATCAGTGCGTACGGTGACCCGAACCATCTGTCCAAGCAACGCTACGGCATTCTTCTTTTTTGAGAACCGCAAACTAAAAGCCAGCCCCCCTCGAGATATATCCTGCAGCGTGCCTTTTGTGCCGAAAGGGCTCTCTTGGCTCTCTTTCCCCTTTTTTTCGAGCAGTGCGACCGCAACCTTACCGGATACTTTCATCCGCTCAAAGCGTCTTCTGGTGATACCGACCTTATCAAATGAAATATTGGTCAATTTAAAGAGACTGCTGAAATCCATCAGCTTGCTGCGCAGCGCCGGAGTGGTTTCTTTCAATCGCAGGAGAGATTCCCAGGAAAGAAGAGAAAGATCCGCCCCGAGACTGCGCGCGCTCATTGTCCAAATCGATATATCAAAAAAAGTCTCAACGCCGAATATTTCTCCCGCTTCAATGACTTTCAGGGCATACTCTCCGCCATGGCTTTTGGAAAAAAGCTGAACCCGGCCGCTATCAACAAAGAATAAGGTTGAAATAAATTGTCCCTGGTCGACAACGATTTCACTATTGCGGTAATGTTTATGTTCCATTGCATGATAAAGAGAAGAAAACTCCTCCGTCGACAACTCCGCGCCCAGCTTGCTCCACACAGCACGATGCGCATCACTGATCGTGGCATTTTTGTGTTCTTCAATTATTTCTGCAGTCCGGATTATCTCACGCAGTGCTGACGAATCCGCCTGGATAAGCCATTCACGCAGCCGCTCAGCCATATCGAATTTTTTCTTGTCGGCACAGATCTCAATCTGCTCGACCATCAGCGCAATTGCTGCATCTTTCTGCCCGCGCTGCAGCAATGCTTCAATTTTCGGTCCTTCCGGCATTGGGGTGGTGCGGCTCTTATCAGCAGCAGAGGAAGCCCTTGCATCGACTTGCGGGGCTGCAGGCAGCACCTCCGCGAAGTGATTTTCTACAGGCGAAGAGACAGTCTCGGTTTCAGACGGCAAAGCCAGCTCTATCTGGGCAACAGCCACCTGGGCCGCCTTTTTCACCTGTTCGCTTAAAACGCTTGCTCCTGCATTATGGTCGTGCAGCATCTTCAGCAATGCGTGACGGGCGGCATGCGATCGACATTGGCCGAGCACCCGGCAAATATTGTCCAGCAGTTTTACCCGTACATCGGGCTCAAATTGCATGCTTTGCCGGAGCAGGACCACCAGTTTTTCAGCAACTTCTTCATCTGCATACGGCAAAAGAGTCAGAACAAATTGCGGTTTCAGCTTCTCATCGGCTTCCTGCAACATTCGGAACAGAACTTTTTTACAAATGGTCGCATCACTGAGTTTTGTTTGTAATTGCGAACAGGCAGCTTTGATACTGGCCAAACGGCTAAAGCTATTCATGCCGATAATAATATAGCCTATCTCAGTAGAATGCAGATAATAGCCGCCATGTTCAAAAAACAGTTCAGCCTCCATAGGAGTATGCAGCTCGCCAATAATCGTCTGCCATAAAGAAGCCTGCCGGGCAGCATCAGCCACGCCATCATCGGCAAAAAGCACTTCCCCTCGATTCGACAGAAAGAGCACTTTCTGAATAGAAGGCAGCTGCGATATTTTAGTGAGAAAGGTATTCATCCAGAGAGCTTATGACAAAATGTATCGGGTACCGGAGATTGTCGACAACAGCACCGAACAATTGCCGGCGCGCCAGCCTGCACTGCAGCGTTGTGAGCAAAACCTATATGGATATTGCCGGTCTTGCAACATTAATCGCATCGGCAGGGACGCACTGCTCAAAAAGAACCCGAGGAGGCTTGTGTTTTCATTGATTAGCTGTGGGGATCTTCCAGCAGCGCTTCAGCCAGCAGTTCGAGAATATGCACCGCCCGAACCGGCAGTCCGGCGTGATTAATTATATCCTGCAACTGCATGATACATCCGGGACAGGCAGTGGCGATCAGCTCGGCCCCACTGGCTTGCAGACCCGGAATTTTTCTTGCGCCAATGGCCTTGCTTTCTTCGTAATGATACACTGAAAAAGTACCACCCAGCCCACAGCAGGTCGACGCATTTTCCATCTCGATAAAGTCGACGTTCGGCAGGGCGCGCAGCAGCTCTCTCGGTTCTTTGGTTATGCCTTGAGTCTTCAGGTGACAGGGATCGTGATAGGTCACCTTGATTCGTTTGGGCCATTTTGGCAGATGAGCCAGTTCAGCAAAAAGCCCTTGCTGCTTTAAGAAGACACTGAAATCGATAACCTTGCCGGTGAAGTCACCATAATCAGCCTTCATAGTCTGGTAATATTCGCCGATTCCACCATTGCAGGAGGCGCAGGCGGTAATAATAAACTGTACTTTTTCTTTGCTAAAGGCGGCGACATTGTTCTCGGCCAGCTCTGCGACCAGTTGGCCATTGCCGGAAGAAAGAGCGGGAATACCGCAGCATTGCTGCGCTCTCGGCACATACACCGAATATCCCATCCGTTTGAGAATCATCACTATACTCTCCCCTATTTCCGGGTAGGCATAGGTGATTGAACAGCCGGCAAAAAAACCGACTACCGGTTTATCGGGCAGTCCCTTGCTGAATTCAGGCACCCGGTCGAAGAGATTGCGAAAGGCAATCTTCGGCACGGTTCGATCTTTCATAACCGGCATGGGGAACCTGAGACGCAGCCCGCTCGATTCCGGTACTTTTTTCAAGACCAGCGGCGAAAGCATCGCTCCGCCCTTGCTCAGGGTTTTCATCAGATGAGGCGAACCCAGCAGGGTCGAAACGCCCTTGCCAATCAATGACAGTCCCTGATTGTCGGTAATCTGTCGGCGGATGGCGCCGACGATTTCATGGGTCGGCACCTTGTTGGGGCATTTACTGACGCAGGAACCACACATCAGACACATGCTGACATCCTGCTGCAAACGCTCTTCCAGCCCGGTTTCACCATCGAGCAGGGCAGCGGCCAGGGCAATTTTACCCCTGGCAACCGCTCCCTCTTTTTTGCTCACCTGATAGGTGGGACAATGGGCCTGGCAAACGCCGCACTTAACGCATTCCCGAATGACTGTGGAAAAATCGGCTAAATTTTTATTCTTTGTATCAATCATAATTTTGCTGGGGTCAACTTTCTACAAAAATCTTGCCGGGATTGAGTATATTATTCGGGTCCAGAGCCGCTTTAATCCGTTGCATATAAGCGATGGTCGCAACATCCAATTCCATGTGCAGATATTTTGCCTTGGCAGTGCCGATTCCGTGTTCGCCGGAAATTGCGCCTTTCAGCCTAACGGCGGCGCTGAAAACTTCATCCATAACCTTTTCTATTTTTTCCGGCATACCCTCTTGCTGTAAATCCACCATCACATTGACATGAATATTGCCATCGCCGGCATGACCGAAATTAACGATCGGCACTTGATAGTCACGGGAGATCTTCTCCAGGGCGCGGATCATATCCGGCACCTTGGACCGGGGCACGACGATATCTTCATTGAATTTGTCGGGATTGACCTTGCGCAGGCTGGGGCTGACAATTCGCCGGACCTGCCAGATCTCTTCCGATTCCTCCTCAGTCTCAGCAATACGGGTATCGATAATGCCAAACGGCCGGATAACGGATAAAATTCTCTCTACCTGTTGATCGAGCACAACGCTGTCACCATCGACTTCAATGATCAGCACCGCCCGGCAGTCAGAAGCGATGGGTAATGCACTTGCGCCGCGGATGCAGTCGATAGTGGCCGCATCCATAAATTCCAGGGTAGTAGGGATAATTTTTGCGCCGATAATGGCCGAAACCGACTGCGCCGCCCCGTCGATGGAGGCAAACTGCACGAGCATGGTCTTTTTCGCTTCCGGTTTGGGCAAAAGTTTGACGATAATCCTGGTGGCAATCCCCAGGGTCCCCTCCGAGCCGACAAACAACTTGGTCAGATCATAGCCGACCACATTTTTCAGGGTCCGGCCACCGGTTTTGATAATGTCGCCGGTCGGCGTGACGACCTCAAGACCAAGAATATAGTCCTTGGTCACGCCATATTTCACACAGCGCGGACCTCCGGCGCATTCCGCCACATTACCGCCCATCGTACTGAACTCCTTGGAGGCCGGATCAGGTGGATAAAAGAGACCCAGCTTCTCGACCTGCCGCTGCAGTTCGCCGGTGACCACTCCAGGTTCGACTTCGGCAATAAGATTGTCAGTGTCGATATCGATAATTTTATCCATCCTGGTCAGCACCAGCACGATGCCGCCCTTTATCGGCAGGGTGCCGCCGGTAAAACCGCTGCCCGCGCCCCTTGGCAAAATCGGGATCATATGGCGATTAGCCAGCTTTACCACCCGGCTGACCTGCTCCGTCGTTGCCACATAGACAACGGCGTCCGGTAAATAGCGTTGCTGGGTGGCATCGTAGGAATGGGTAATTTTATCGGCCACAGCAGTCGACACATTATCTTTTCCTACGATATCTATAAGTTCTTTGACTATCTGATCGTTCATTGCTGATTTCCCCTGGTAAGTCCATTTTTCACGACACCATCAACTATAAGGCGTATAACACAAAATGGAAAGAAGCGTATATCTTGCAAATCACCATCGGATCACCAAGGTCGCTCCGCCCTTGATCGCCGACTGCACCTGCTCGCTGAGTTTGACGGCGGCATCCTCGGTCGATAGCGGTCCCACCTCAGTTTTTTCATCTATCGGATCGCCCATGGTCAATCCCTGCATGGTTTTTTTCATTACGGCAATAAAATCCTCCGCCAGGGGTTCAACGACGATAAATCTTCGCACTGTTCCTCTTTGCTTGTCGGTTGTGGCAGTCGCCAGTCCATTTTCGCAGGACTCCTCCTGAGAAATCGGACAGCCTTGGCTTGACTCTGCCTGGCAATCTATACATTCAGATTTTGATTTTAATTTTAAAGAGATACATGACTCATGGCGCCTATTCGCCGGTTCTTAAGCAGAGTTTAAGCCATTTTATCCGAGTTAAAAAAATGTAATATCCGGCGATTTGTTCTCATTTCGCATTTTTTATGCCCACAATGTCCCGTTTTATAATGGTTGAAACTGGAAAGAATATTGCATATTTTTAGACGATGATGCTTAAAGTTACATATAATCAATGCGAGATAGCTGCGACCGATTGCAGCATTTTGTTTGAATTAACCATTAATGCAGTTTACTACTGCCGCGATACACTGGCTTTAAGGATGTCTCAATAATGATTCTCAGATATTTGGCCCTATGGAAGAATCTGCGGCAATAACGGCTACGCTTGAACAGGAACTGGCTGCATTACAGGCGCAGAACTCTCGTCTTGTCGCAGAAAATACCCTGTTGAAACAACTGTATGTGAGGGCGCCATTTGCCTATCAATCACTGGACCGTACCGGCAGGCTGCTGGAGGTCAACGACGAATGGCTGAAGACCCTCGGCTACACCCGAGAAGAGGTCGTCGGCCGCAATTTCAGCGAGTTTCTCCATCCGGCATGGCGGGAACATTTCCAGCAAAATTTCCCGCGATTCAAGGCAGTCGGTGAGATTCTCGGCGTCGAGTTTGATATGCTCAGCAAGGATGGATCGATTGTTCGCGTCTCCTTTGACGGCAAAATCGCCAGGAATCCGGCAGGCGCTTTTCAGCAGACCTACTGCGTTTTTCAGAATATAACCAGACAAAAGCAGGCTGCGGAAATACGAACGGCACTGGGAATGAGCGAAGAGCGCCTGCAGCTGGCACAAGTCAGTGCCAGGCTCGGCATTTGGGAGAGAAACATGGAGGATGGGTCGCTTAATTTCAGCCCGGAACTTCATGAATTGTATGGTCTGCCACCCGGGACCATCACCACCTATGCGGGCTGGCGAGAGATGGTCCACCCCGCAGACCTCGCCAAAGTTGAGGCGGCACGCAATGAGGTCGCTGCCTCTCAATCGTCATTTACGGTTGAATATCGCATCCGTCACGCCTCCGGCCGGTATATATGGATCTCCAGCAAAGCCCGCGTCATATATGATGCAGCCGGCAAACCGGTGCGACTTTTGGGAGTAAACGTCGATATCACTAAACGTAAACAGGCCGAGCTGGCGCTGGCGGAAAGCGAAGCGCGTTTTCACACGATGATCAATGCCATTCCGCAGCTGGCGTTTATGGCCCATGCCGACGGGCATATCTTCTGGTATAACGAACGTTGGTATGAATATACCGGAACGACGCCCGAACAGATGGCGGGTTGGGGCTGGCAGTCGGTCCATGACCCGGAACAGCTGCCGGAAATCCTTAAATGTTGGCAGGAATCGCTTGAAACCGGACAAGCCTTTGATAAGTCCTTTCCTCTGCGTGGCGCCAACGGCGTCTTCCGCCTTTTTCTTACCCGAATCATCCCCATAAGAAATAGTGCCGGCCAGGTTCAGCGATGGTTCGGCACCAACACCGACATCAGTGAACTCAAACAGGCCATGGAGCAGGTAAAGGCTGCGCTTGCCGAAAAAGAGGTCATGCTCCGGGAGATCCATCACCGGGTTAAAAACAACCTCCAGGTCATTTCCAGTATGATCAGCCTGCAGGCGGGCAATATGACCGATGAGCGAATACGGGCCGAGCTGGGCGATGTGCGCGACCGTGTACGCTCGATGGCTCTGGTCCACGAGAAGCTCTACCAGACCGGCGATCTGGCGCAGTTGAATTTTGCCGAATATGTGCACAGCCTGCTGCAATACCTGTGGCGCTCGCACAGCAATAATGCCGAACAGCTGCAGCTGAAACAGATGCTCACCACCATCCCCATGGCGATAGAGACAGCGGTGCCCTGCGGCCTGATCTTAAATGAACTGGTGGGTAATGCACTCAAACATGCTTTTGTTCCCGGCAGCGGCGGCGAAGTCACGGTAGAACTGGAACAAGACGCCGGCTCCGGGCTGATCCGGCTGTCCGTTGGTGATAACGGTATCGGCCTGCCTCAGGACCTCGACTGGCAACAATGCCCCACCCTGGGCCTGCGGCTGGTGCAGATACTGGCCAGGCAACTGGGTGGTACTGTAGAAAAAGGAACCGGTCCCGGCACTGTGTTCCAGATACTGTTCCCCGATAAAGGATTGCAATCATGAACGACACGTCTATTCTGATCGTCGAAGACGAGGGTATTGTCGCCGAAGATCTCGCCTGCAAAATCCGCCAACTTGGTTATGACGTGGCCGGTACCACCGGCACCGGGGAGGAAGCGATCGAACTCGCCAGGTTGGTGCAGCCCGACCTGGTGTTGATGGACATCCGACTGGCTGGAGCGATGGATGGTATCGAGGCGGCGCAGCATATTCTTAAAGAGCGAAATCTGCCGATTCTTTATCTGACTGCCCACTCCGACACCACCACCGCCGAGCGGGCACAGAGGGCCGATGCATCCGGCTATATCTTAAAGCCGTTTGATGATCGCGATCTGCGCATCCAGATCGAGATGGCTCTGCATAAATACCGGGCAGAAAAGCAATTGCGCGAAAGCGAGGCACGCTACCGCCTGTTGGCGGAAACGATGCTGCAGGGAATTGTCCATCAGGACGCGACCGGCAAAATAATTGCCATGAATCCGGCCGCGCAAAAGATCCTCGGTAAAACCGACACAGATTTCTTGGGCAGTAACTCGGTTGCCGAAGAACACCACACCATCCGCGAAAACGGCGAGGTTTTTCCCGGGATAGAACATCCATCCATGGTCGCTTTGCAGACCGGACTAGAGGTACGGGATGTGGTCATGGGGGTATTCAACCCCAAACTTAAGCAATACCGGTGGATCAGTACCGAAGCGGTGCCGGTATTTTTCAATAAAAAGTCGGCGCCGACGGAAGTGTATACAGTCTTCGAGGACATAACCCAACGAAAACAAGACGAGGCTGAACGCGAAGCAATGATTGAATGCCTTCGTTTTATCAATGAAAGTGCAACCACCAAAGACTTGATCCATGCGGCGACCACGTTTTTCAAGATGCTTTCCGGGTGCGAAGCGGTGGGCATTCGGCTGAAAAAGGGCGACGATTATCCTTTTTATGAGGCGCTTGGCTTCTCGGATGCTTTTTTTGCCGCCGGCAACCGGATTTGCGCCCATGATATAAACGGTGCAAGGGAGTACAACAAAGACTGCAATCCGATGTCCGACTGCCTGTGCGGCGATGTCCTCGCTGCCGATAGCGCCCAGGCCGGAGCCCGTTTTACCGCCATGGGCAGTTTCTGGTGCAACAGTGCAGGCGAACTGCTGTCGTCAATGCCCAACATGGAAAACGCCGAACATTCCCGCAGATGCTGCATCAGAGAAGGCTTTGAATCGATGGCCCTCATTCCTTTCGGCCTCGGCGAAAAGAGGTTGGGGCTGCTCCAGTTAAACGACCGACACCAGGGAAGATTTACCCTGCAGAGAATCTCTTTATGGGAAAGACTGGCCAACCACCTGGCCGTGGCCCTGGCTAAATTTCAAGCTGAGGAGGCGCTGATCACATTGAACGCCGAACTTGAGCTGAAAGTCCAGCAGCGAACCCTGGAACTGCAGGAAATGCAGCAACTCTATCTCCATTCAGAAAAATTGGCGGCGATCGGCAAGTTATCAGCGTCTATCGCCCATGAGTTCAACAACCCTATGCAGGGAATTCTGTCCATCCTTAATGGGGTCAAAAAACGGGCGACTATGGAGGTGGAAGATACCGAATTAGTCGACATTGCCATCGACGAAGGGAAAAGGATCAGCAAATTGATCCGTAGCCTGCAGGATTTTAACCGGCCATCATCCGGCGTGGTTGCGGTTATGGACGTTCACCAATCACTTGACTCGATCATCCTGCTGCACAAGAACGATTTTGTCAATAAACGGATCGAGGTTACGACCGACTATGCGCCGGATCTGCCGTCGATCGCTGCCGTTGCCGACCAGATCAAACAGGTTTTTTTCAATCTGCTGACCAATGCGGCCGATGCCTGCCAGAACCGCGGCGGCAGTATAACCATCAGCACCGAGAGAGAAAACAACAAAGTGGCCATCGCCATCAAAGATTCCGGAATCGGAATTGCACCTGCCGAGCTGGACAACATTTTTCGCCCCTTTTATACCACTAAGCCTGAAGTCAAGGGAATAGGTCTTGGTTTGTCAATCAGCTACGGCATCGTCAAAAAACATAAGGGTGAAATCCGCATTGCCAGCACTCCGGGTAAGGGAGCGACCTTTACTGTCGTGCTCCCCATCAAGAGTGACCAGTCCGAGTGTTTTATCACCCCTGGTTCTTCTTCACGCTAAGACTGGCGTTGTCGATAAAAGCCAAGCTCTGTTCCGGCTGCAGACAGCCAAAAAAGCTGCCGGCGCGCTCATGTGACCAGCGTTCCACGCCGATTAAACGACAGGTGGCGTCGTCAAGAGCGGTGACCATCGCTATACGAATTCGCTGCACTTTGGTCATCATCGCCAGTGCCGTTCCACCGTTACCCTGATAATTGCGGACCAACTCGGCAAAAGCGGCAGCAAACGAACCCATGCTGAACCACGGCAGAAAAGTCGTGGAACCGATACCGTCGCGGCATTCACCATAGAGCAGCAAAAGTCCGGCGTCAGCAACGAACATCGCCGCGTTATGCACCGCCTTGTGGCTCTGGATAAAATTAATATCTTTCGGATAGCCGCCGCAGGAAGCAACCACGATAGCAAATTCGGGCGCGCTGACCTCACAGTTTTCTCCATGCTGCCTGCAGGCCGCGGCAAAGCTTTGCCGCCCCTTACCGACAATCAGATCACAGATACGACCATGGGAATCGAGAATGCCGTGAATGGCCAGATCAACCGGCAATTTTTCTTCAATTTCCAGCAGATCTTCGGCGAGCGGGTTGCCGTCAAGGCTGCCCGGCCGGCATCCGGCAGCTATAGTACCGGCATCGCCGTCAAGATATAGTCCATGATTGGTGTAGATTGCTTCACGCTCGCCGCAGCCAGGAAAAACAAGTTTCCGTCCGCCGCCATAACCGGCGAAATAGTGGTGTGACACCGCTCCCATACTAATTATCGCACTGGCTGAAAGCAGGTCATGGCGAATTCGGATCGGCGTGCCACGGCTCGTTAAGCCGCAGTCCTTAAAGCCCTCCGCCGTGGTACAATCGTGGTGGATAAATGCATACCGATCATAACCTGGCCCATAGGCTTGCCGGCATTCGGCATCACTCTGCCGGGCATGGGTGCCGTAACCGATTATAATTTTCAGACGCCTCGCATCCATCCCCTGCTGCTTGAGGACGTCGATCAAAATCGGCAAATACTCCGGATACCCGCACAATCTGGTTTTATCGGCCAGAACCAGCACCGGATTAGTGAGATTCAGTGGATTTTTCTTGAGAAAATCGCCGATCCTCTTGCGCAGCAGAACCGGGGTGATAAGCTGCTCCGGCTCTTTTACCTGCAAATGGACGGCATGAGACGGCAGACCAAGCGTGAGTCGATCATTGCCGTAAGCAATGGGATACAAAGTGTTGTGGTTCATGGCGCTGAGCTTTACGAGATTTGAGATTTAGAAAATCACTGTAGCAAGAAAGAAGAGTAAAGCAGAGTCTTTTTTGGCACTTTTCGTCTCTTTAACGAAAAGCCTCAGGTATTTTACCACCGATATCGGATATTCTATCACTCTGTTAACGCAATATAATTTGACAAGAGCAGGCCAATTTCCTACTATTTATCAGATGATTGAGGGCGTCGTATCCCTGTAAGTAGCTCAACAGCTCTGGTGAAATTTACCATTATGGCTTCTTTTCTGCTGAGATCGCCGAGAATACAGCATGAACTGGCAATGCTCATCGGCTTGCAGGACATCCTGACCGGCACAGCCATGCCGGGTCAGCTTACCGTCACCGTCATTAATTTCTCCCGCTGGGGCGCCTGCCTGATCTTGCCGACACTCACCCTTGGCGAGCGTCATGTCTTCTACGATACCCTCAACAGCGATGCGTTTGCTCTGCTCTTGTATCCAGGGCAAAAGGAGGTTGAAGGGGAGCTTTCGCCAATAACCGCCCGATCAATCTGGATGAATTCCTACCCAGGCAGACAGCAACCGGCTTTCATAATCGGCATACAATTTCTCCACGATCAGAAAAGACTCTATAAACTCCTTAAGAAAAGACAGTAATCCTGGTGGCAACAGCCAGGATCATTGCTAATAGGTGCGGCAGTGCTTAAGGGTATAGCTTATATTGATAGAGTAAAACGTCCACCACCGCAGGCAGTTTCACCTTATTAACAAGAGTCGATTATGCAACCTTACGCAGCCCCAGGCCGAATATTTACCTGTCTGGTATTTTTTCTCTTTATTTGGTTTGCCGCCGGATCACCATCGGCCGCCGAATATCAAGAGGACGTTTCGGCCGAGAATTATCTGTTCGCCAAAGGAATAATCCGTTCAGTCTCTGTTGCCGAGCAGATCGTGACAATCAAGGTCAAAAAAGGACCGACTATCGTCCTGTCCATCGGTCAGGATACTATCTTGGAAGGCTTTTATAAACTGGACGAATTAAAGACCCGCGAAAGCATCAAGGTATGGTATCAGCCCGGCAAACCGACCAACCGGGCACTGAAAATCGTGAAGCCGCTGGAACTGGGCTGTTGAACAAAAGCCTAAGGGCAGAGATGACGGCACGGGTGAAGAGCAATGAAAACAATACTTATTATAATTTCAGTATTTTGCTGCATAAGTTTCGGCCATGCCGACGAACCTGATACGGCAAAAAATAGTGGCAATGCGCTCAGTGGATTGACAGCAACAAAAGCCTATTTCGATGTCACTGTCGGCGAACCGAAACTGCTGCTTATCCGGCTGCAGTTTATCGAAAAAACCTATAACCAGCTTGCCGCTGCCGGGGTACACCCTGCTTTTATCGTCGGCATTCGCGGTAAGGCGAGCAACTTTTTTACCAAAGGCACTGATTACGTTCTCGATACGGATCTGGCCGATAAACATCAGATCGCCGTTTTGGTGGCAAAATTTGCTGCCCTGCACATTAATATTGAGCAGTGTCTTATCGCCGCCGGCTTTCAGCACATCGATGCTGCCGATTTCCTGCCCCAGGTGCATCCGGTCGCCAATGGCTATGTCTCGATGATTGGCTACCAGTCACAGGGATATGGCTTTGTCCCCATGGACTGAGTCCTCCTGCTGGTTACACCTCAATTCCCAGTTACCCGATACTACTTACAATTTTTCGTATCAAAGGAGACAATGGCATGTTGACGGATAGGGTGCGCTATAAACCGTTGCAGGATAAAATCACCGATCCGGAAACCGCGGCCCGGCATATTCAGGATGGCACCAACCTGTTTATATCCGGCTTTACCGCCGGATACCCAAAACTGATCCCACAGGAGCTGGTGCGGCGGGCGGAACAGGGCGAACAATTCAAGATCAACCTGTTTGCCGGGGCATCGACGGGAGATATGGTCGACGGCGCTCTGGCCCGGGCAGGCGTCTTGGCCTGGCGGCGGCCCTATATGAGCGACAGATACATGCGAGGGGAGATTAATGCGGGCAAGATAAACTTTAAAGACGATCATCTCTCGCAACTCTCAGCCAAGGTGCGAGCCGGAGAATGGGGGCGATGTGACGTGGCGGTGGTCGAGGCGGCTGCCATCACCGAAAAGGGCCATCTTATCCCGACCATGTCGGTCGGCAACACCCCCACTTATGTGCGGGAAGCGGAAAAAATAATTATCGAAATTTCTTCCAATTCCGAGGACCTGGAAGGCATTCACGATATCTTCATCCCGGAAGACCCACCGTACCGGATGCCCATTCCCATTTATCGCAGCTCCGATCGGATCGGTAAACCCTTTATCGAGATGGACCCGAACCGGGTGGTGGCCATAGTCTTCAGCACGGAGCGGGATCACTGTCCCATCTTCACGCCGCCGGACAGCACCTCAAAGCGAATCGCCGAACTCATTCTTGATTTCATCCGCCATGAAATCAAGAAAAACCGCATCCCCTCCGCCCTGCCCTGGCAATCCGGCGTGGGCGATGTGGCCAATGCCGTCCTGTCGGGATTTCTCGACGACCAGACCTTCAAGCCGATCGATATTTACTCCGAGGTTCTGCAGGACAGTGTTCTGGATCTTATCGATCTTGGTAAAGTGCGGGCGGCGTCAGGCTCCGCCATGACCCTGTCGGAAAAAGCCCGTGAACGTTTTATCAATGAAATCTATCGCTACCGGGAAAAGATAGTGCTGCGGCCGGTGGAGATATCCAACTCCCCGGAAGTAATTCGCCGTCTGGGGGTTATCGCTATCAATACCGCCGTCGAAGTTGACATCTACGGCCAGGTCAATTCCACCCATGTCATGGGCACCCAGATGATGAACGGCATCGGTGGTTCCGGGGACTACTTGCGCAACGGCGCACTGTCAATCATTGTCACACCCTCTACCGCCAAGGGTGGCCTGATTTCGGCAATCGTCCCCATGGTTACCCATGTCGATCACTCGGAACATTCGGTGGATATCGTGGTGACCGAGTACGGCCTGGTCGACACTCGTCCTTTAACCCCGCGCCAGGTCGCAGAACAGGTTATCAAGAACTGCGCCCATCCCGATTATCGTGATCAGTTATGGGACTATTTTCAACGGGCGATTCGCGAGCGCGGCGGTCATGAACCACATATCATCGAGAAGGCTTTTTTCATGCACGAGGCTTTTTTACACCACGGCGATATGCGCTTTACTGCGGGACGAGGCATCGCGGCGACACAGGATTGATGAAACAATGAAATTTCTGCCGGGCCGGGGATGAACCGATAATCGCCACCAGGTCGCCGCGGCGAAACCGAAAAGAGGGCTCGGGGTTGGGCTGCAGGGTGCCGGCACGGATAATACCGACAATCGACACCCCAGTAACCTTGCGTATTTCCGCCTCAGCGATAGTCAGATCGAGGAGCGGATTGTCGGCGTCAAGCTCAACCCATTGCAGATCAAACTGCTGTTCGGCGGCCCGCATCTGGCCAAGCGTTTTATAGGCTTCTTCACTGGTTGCAGAGCCGGCCAGCAGCTGGTGCCGCAGATTCTCGGTATGGTCCTGGATTTCCGGCACCGGAATACGCAGATGAAGCAGCACCTGCCGAATCATTTCCAGGCCGGCTTCAAACTCCGGGTTGACCAGGTCGGTTACGTGCAGTTCTTTGAACACCTTGATAAATTCCGGGTCAGACATCCGGGCGACGACTCTGATCCCGCTATTTACTTTGCGGGCATGGCTGATGATGGAACGGGCAACGACAATGCTTGGGATAGTCACCACCAGAAGCGACGCACGGTGGATGAGCAGTGCCTCCTGCACCACCTCCTGGCTGCCATCGCCATACACGATTGGATAACCGGCGGCTTTCGCCCGTTCAATACGCATTTGATCAAGTTCCACCAGGACAAAGGGGATGGCCAGCTGCTGCAGCATCGCGGCAATCTGTATGCCGACGCGGCCGCAGCCGGCAATGACCACATGGTGGCGTAATTCATCCTCGGGAAAGTTGAGCGATTCGAGAGGTTCGTGTTGAAACCATCTTTTTCTCAAGCTGTACAGCCGCGATGTCTGGGACGAAATAAACGGCGTCAGAACCATGGTGACCAGGGCCATGGTCAAAAACATATTATAGAATTCACCGCTGAGCGAGTCACTGGCCACCCCGATCCGGGCGAGGACGAAGGAAAACTCTCCGACCTGAAAGAGGCCGAGGCCGACTGCCAGGGGGATGACGTTGCGGTAGTGAAAGACCCAGGCAAGAAGGGCAAAGATAGCCCCCTTGCCGAGGCTGACGACGATGACCAGAAACAGGATGAAGGTAAAATGATTGAGCAGAAAGCGAGGATCGAACAGCATGCCCACCGAGGCAAAAAACAGCAGGGCGAACAGGTCGCGCAGCGGGATAATGTCGCTTAGGGCCTGATGGCCATAATCTGACTCGCTGAGCACCATACCGGCAATAAAGGCCCCAAAGGCAAACGATAAACCGACCAGATATGTTACATAGCCGACGCCTAGGCCGATGGCGGTAATAGCCAGGATAAAGAGTTCCCGGGAACCTATCTCGGCAATCAACTTGAGCAGGTAGGGAAGCAGCCTGGTGCCGAAAAAAAACATGGCGCCGAGAAAGAGTGTAGCCTTGATAAGGGCAAAACCGAGGATGCCCAGTCCGGCTGCCGGATCGTTGAGCTGCGGCAGGATGATCATCAGCGGCACGACCGCCAGATCCTGGATTATCAGCATCCCGATCATCACCTTGCTCGACAGCGTACCCAGCCAGCCCTGGTTCATCAGGGTCTTTAAAATGACCATGGTCGAGGAGAGCGAGATCAACGAGCCAAACCACAGGGAGGTCTTGGGATCCCAGCCGAACAGTCGGCCAAGGATATAGCCAAAGCCAATGGTCAAGAGCATCTGCAGCGGCGTGCCGATAAGGGCAATATATTTGACCGGACGCAGATCTTTGAGGGAAAATTCCAGGCCAAGGGCAAACAGCAGCAGCGCCACCCCAATTTCGGCGAGCAGCTCGATATCGTGTATTTCGGTAATCGTCATGCCGCCGCTATAAGGCCCAAGAATGATGCCGGCGAGAATATAGCCAAGAATCAACGGCTGATGCAACCGCTGCATGATCAGACCGCAGAAGAACGCGGTAAGTACAAGAATAATGATATCGGCCGCGATACCCATACAACAAACCTCACCAGAAAAGGTTAAACCATCAGAAGATACACCCCGAATACAGCCACAAATGCCCCGCCGATGGCCCGGAGGGAGACATGTTCCTTATAGATGTATATGGAAAATGGAATAATACAGATCGGAATCAGCGAAAAAAAGGTCGACGCCACACCGGTCGGGAGATAGTGCAACGCCATAAGCGACATGGAAACACCAATAAAAGGACCGACGGTTGCGCCAAGAGCGGTAAAAATCACCGCTTTTTTGTTGGTCAGTGCCGTCTTGACCCGCAGCCATTTACCGGTTACGGTAAAATACATAACAAAACAGGCAAATGCCGCCAGGGCCCTGATCTGGGTCGCGGAAAAAGCATCAAGATAGCCGGTCTCGGTCTGCATCCCGCTCTTACTGAGCAGCAGGCCACCCGCCTGGCCAATCATTGCCGCAAAAGCAAAACCCACCCCGTGATAGGAAACCCTGGCTACCTGTAGTTTTTCGGCAGGAGCCGCTCCCTTGCTTTTCTCCAGGATGACCGCAGCAACTCCGGCAAGGGTTATAGCCATGCCCAGCCACTGCTGCAGAGTATAGCTTTCATGCAGAAAGCCCCAGCCAAAAACAGCTGCCGTTGGTGCCGCCAGGCTCTGAATCAGCATGGTAATGCGCGGTCCGATTTCCACCAACGCTTTAAAGAGAAAGATATCGCCGATAAAAAAACCGATAACCCCGGAAAGGCTGAGCAACAGCCAGGCACGCACCGGAAAATCAACAGGAAGAAGAACCCCCTGCCGAAAAAGAAGCAGTGCGGTAAAAAGCAGCAAAGCAACGAACAGCCGTATAATATTTACCGGTGTCGACCCAACCTCTTTTGAGGCGACGGCAAAAAACTGCACGCTGAAGGTCCAGCATAACACCGTGACCAGGGCGATGGCCTCGCCGATAAATGGCATAGTAAGAGTCTTCTTGGCTAAAATTGATGGACTAATATAAAGCCCTTCCAAAGGGCTGAGATGAGATTTTACGAGGACAATATTTAGAGAGAAGCGAGAGAAAAGACAAGCAGTTTCTGCACGAAGAATGCGTTTTGGCAACTGCTATTGGCAATAGAAAAGAGTATTAAAAACGGGTACAGCGCCGGAAAAAAACGCTGCACCCTCTGAGTTACCAGGCCACCAGTTTATAATGCCGCTTTATAAATAGCCTTTACATCGTTGTCGGTCGGCGTACGGGGATTGGTCGCACCGCAGGCATCTTTCTGGGCGTTGCCGGTCATGGTGTCGATATCATCGGCGCTCACCTCTTTGCCGTATTTTTTACCGAGATCGATAAGGCCTGCCGGAATACCAACATCGGTGGACAGGTTCTTGATGGCGACTATTGCCCGTTCCGCCGCATCGCGCGGAGAGAGACCATCAACGTTTTCGCCCATCAGTTTGGCGATCTTGACAAATCGATCCATCTTGGCGATCAGGTTGAATTTACAGACGTGGGGCAGCAGGATGGCATTGCATTCCCCGTGCGGCAGATCATAAAAACCGCCCAGCTGGTGAGCCATGGCATGCACATGCCCCAGACTGGCGTTGTTAAAGGCCATCCCGCCGAGATACTGGGCATAGCACATACCTTCACGGGCGACGATATCCTGGCCGTTGGCAACCGCCGGACGGAGATGGACGGCGATCAGTTCGATCGCTTTTTCCGCAGCTGAATCAGTCATCGGCGTGGCGATGGTGGAAACATAGGCCTCCACCGCGTGGGTCAGGGCGTCCATGCCGGTTGCCGCAGTAAGCGCTGGTGGCATGCCCATCATCAGCAGCGGATCATCAACGGCTATCCCGGGGGTGCAGCGCCAGTCAACGATAGCCATTTTCACCTTGCGGCTGGTATCGGTGATAATACAGAAGCGGGTCATTTCCGAAGCGGTACCGGCAGTGGTGTTTACCGCGACATAGGGCGGCATGGGTTTGGTTGATTTATCAACGCCCTCAAAGTCTTGAATCCTGCCGCCATTGGCGATGACCAGGCCAACCCCCTTGCCGCAGTCATGAGAACTGCCGCCACCCAGGGTAATGAGACTGTCACAGGAATTTTTTTCATAGGCTTTGACCCCTGCTTCCACGTTCTTGTCGGTGGGGTTGGGAATGGTCTCGTCAAACACCACATACTGCATGTCGGCTTGATCGAGCAGATCAGTAATCTGCTTGGTAATTCCGGCTCCGGTAATACCTTTATCGGTGACGATGAGCGGTTTAGTGCCGCCAAGGGCCTTAATCTTAGCCGGAATCTCTTTTGCCGCGCCAATACCTATCAAGGTCACGCTGGGAATGAAATAGCCATATACTTCCTCTCGAATTGCCATAATGGTCCCTTCCTTTTGTATGTTGAGATGAGTGAAATGGAGGAATCCTCCTGTCTGTCTTACGCAATACAGTTTAAGCAAACAATGTGCCATATAATCATATTGCAATAACAACAGATAGTTACACTAATTTATCAAGAAAAAGACTCTACCATTATGTCCTGTGGCAACTGAGTTACTGGTTGATCGGAAGGGTTTGGGCGGTAAAATCTGTGGCCCAAAGAGACAACTGCCAATGGTTTCCGGGAGGATGGGTCAAAAAGAAACAAAGATAACGTGGAATACGTCAAAACGACTCGCCCTGCAATTCAGGGGTGACCATATTTTTCTAATTTTCGATAAAGGGTTTTTCTGCTGATACCTAAGTGTTCTGCCGTTTTCTGTCGATTATTGTCATAAAATTGAAGCATCTTTAATATATGATTTTTCTCGACCGACTCCAGGGTCAGGTTTTCCTGGTTTTCTTCCGCTGTTGAGACCAGTTCCCGCGGCAGGCAGCGCTCGGTAATGATATTATTTTCCGCCAGAATAATCGACCGTTCGATGACATTGCGCAGCTCCCGGACATTGCCGGGCCAATGGTAGCGCAGAAGACAGTCTATGGCTCGATCGACAATCCGGTACGAGGTGTTATCAGGACTGAGGCGCATCAGGAAAAAATTGACCAGCAGGGGCAGATCTTCCATCCGCTCGCTGATCGATGGAATATGAATATTAAAGGCATTTATCCGGTGAAAAAATGCCTCGTTGAAACGTCCTTTTTCCACCTCCTCGGCCAGGTTCCGATTGGTGGCGTAGAGAAAACGGATATTGACCTTTCGTTCTTCTTTTTCACCGACCCGCCGGTAGGTCTGGGTCTCGAGAATGCGCAGCAGCGAGGCCTGGACTCCCAGGGGAAGCTCGCCGATTTCATCGAGAAACAGCGTGCTGTCGTGGGCGTAGGCCATCAGCCCCTCACTGGACTCGGTGGCACCGGTAAAAGAGCCTTTCATATGGCCGAACAATTCACTCCGGGCCAGATCTTTTTGCAGGGAGGCACAATTTTTAATAATCATCGGATGCGCGGCACAGGCAGAGCGCTGATGAATCAACCGGGCGACCACATCCTTGCCGACCCCCGACTCCCCGGTTAACAGCACCGGAATTTTAGCCGGAGCGACTTTGTTGATCAAAAACTTGATATCGCGAACCACCTGCGAATTGCCGATAAACTGCACCGACTCCTGATCAATGGCGCTGTTATGGCGCAGGATGGTATTTTCCCGGGAAAGCAGGACGCGCTGGTGGGCTTTTTCAACCACCAGCTCAAGCCGATCCAGGTTGAATGGCTTGCGGATAAAATCACAGGCGCCCAGTTTAATGGCCTTCACCGCGCTGTCGATGTCCCCGTGGCCGGTGATCATCACCACCTCGATATGCGGCACAGTGTCTTTAATTTCGATCAACAGATCCAGATCATGGATATCCGGGAGCCGTAAGTCCATGATGATGACATCGAACCAGTGCGTCCGCAGCATTTCTCTTGCTTTTGCGGCATTGGCGGCAGTCAGGACCTCTCGGCGATCAGTAGTGAGTTCTTTTTGCAGCAGCCTTCTGATCGCTTCTTCGTCATCGATTGCCAGGACGCTGTATTTTTCGTGTTCCATTGCCACGTTCCTCAGAGCTTTATTCCCGGCAGAGAGACTTTAAACGAGGTGCCCAGTCCTTCTTCACTGGTCATGGTGATCTCTCCAGAATGATGTTTAACGATTGAATAGCAGGTGGAGAGACCAATACCGATCCCTTTACCCACCGGTTTGGTGGAAAAAAACGGCTCAAAGAGCTTATCGTGCAGCTCGGGCGGCACGCCGCAGCCCGAATCCTCGACGATCAACTCAATCCCTCCGTTTGGCCCGGCATTGGTAGCGATCCGAATGAAATCACCCTCACCGGTCGCATCAAAGGCATTGGTAAAGAGGTTGATTATCACCTGCTTCAATTGCGATTCATCGCCCATAATAAATGGCAGCCCTGCCTGCAGTTCGGTGGTAACGGCTATATTATGCTGCTCTTTAAAATGATGCTTCAGAATAAAAAGGGTGTCGCGCACACACTGATTGATATCCACCGGCATCAGACTCCTCGTGACCGGTCGGCTAAAAGTCAATAAGGTCCGGACGATATCCCGGCAGCGCAGACATTCCTTGATGATGGTAGCGGTATATTCACGAAAATCGTCAAGAATTGCCGGCTCCACCTTCTCCTCTATCCGGCCAATCCGTCGTTGCAAGCCTTCGGCAAAACCACTTATTGCCGCCAGAGGGTTGTTGATTTCATGGGCCACTCCAGCAGCCAGGGCACCGACGGTGGCCATTTTTTCCGCCTGATAGAACTGGGCCTGGAATTCTTTTTCCAGGGTCACATCGCGCTTAAAGAGCAGCACATTGCGTTCCGCGGAGCTGCCGGTTTTAAGCGGCGAAGCGATAATTTCAAAATGACGGAATGTATCGCCCACCTTATAGATACAGAGATCCTTGACAATCTCGTCAAGATCGAGTGAACGCTTAGCCGGGCAGTCTTCACACCGGCTCTGTTTGCCCCGAAACAGTTGATAGCAGGTCCGGCCAATGGGCTCGATGCCCGGGAACCATTCAGAAAACACGTGATTGACCCGCTGGATCTTCAAATCCTCCGACAATACCAGCATCAGGTCGGTGATGCCATCCAGCACCGCCTGGATTTCCTGCCGTTTTTTTTGCAATTCCTCGTTGGAAGTTTTCAGCTGTTCGACTTTTTGCTGCAACTCCTGATAGAAACCAAGCTTGGAATGCTCAATACCAATCAGGTCTTCCAGGGTGGTGATTTTCATTTACCAGACCTCCTCACAGATCTGCAGCAGCTCCTGCCAGGAGGGTGGCCGTGGATTGGTCAGCACGCAGGCATCATTGACCGCCATCTGACAGATCGGTTTCAGAAATTCTTTATCCACCTCACTTATTTCGTCCCGCAGTCTTTGCGACACGGCAAACGAGCCGAAGAATTGTTCCAGCTTGTCAATCCCGGCAAGAGCGGTATCGCGCATTGAACCGGCCTTTTTCCCCAGCACCACCTGGCCGATGTCGGCAAGCTTTTGTTCCGCCCCCTGCATATTAAAGCGCATCACCGCGGTCAGCAGGATCGGGTGGATGACCCCATGGCGCATATCAAAGTGGCCACCCAGCGAATGGGCCAGGGCATGTTCTGCACCGAGGCTGGCATTGCTAAAGGCCATAGACGCGGCAACCGCGGCGATACTCAGCTGTTCCAGGGAGTCAAGCGATTTTGTTGCCACCGCGCAGGGCAGATTTTTGATAATGAGATCAATGGCCTTTAACGACTGCATCTCGGTAAAAGGTGAGGCGATCGTTGAGGTATAGGCCTCGATGGCATGGGCGAGTGCATCGACAGCCGACTGAATGATCAGGGTTTCACTTTTGGTCTTGAGGATAAGCGGGTCAACTATGGAGATATTGGGTACTAAGGTGCGGGTGATAATCGACATCTTCACCGCCCGCTCGACATCGGTTATGATGCAGAACTGGGAGATATCGGAACCGCTGCCGGCGGTGGTGGTCAGCAGCATCATCGGCGGCAGTGGGCGGCTGACCCGGTTGGCGCCTTCATAATCCCTGATCTTGCCGCCATTGCTGGCGATAATGGCAATCCCTTTGGCGGTATCCATCGGACTGCCGCCACCAATGGCAATAATCACATCGGCACCGTTGTTGAGGTAAAACCGTGCCCCCTGCTCCACCTCGATATCCCGGGGATTGGATGTGACGCCGGAATAATACACCCATTCTATCCCTTCTTTTTTCAGGATATCCATCAACTTCTGGACCCAGCCGGCTTCCTCGATCCCGGCATCACTGACCAGGAGCACTTTTTTGGCGCCAAGCCGCAGGGCACATTGTCCGGCGTAATTGAGACTTCCACGGCCAAAAATTATTTCGGGAATGGCAAATTTTGTTATTTCCATATATCTCTCTCGGTTGCCTGGGTGCAATAAGCCTAAGCTCAATACAATAATTTATGACGGAGCTGTTTGGGTACATGCGCCCCAATAGAGGCGAGGATAAATGCCGACAATACCGCCATCGGTGCCGGCAAAAAACCATGGAAAGCCGCGCCAAGGAGCACCAGTTTGACGAGGGTGACCACCCCCGATACCTCTCGACCGAGCTGCCGATGCCGCAACCATTCGGTAAAAAACAAGCCCACCCCGCTGCTAAAGACAATAACCAGATACACTGACGGCAGGGGCTTAACTGACGGCAGCAGATAGGAAGCCAGAAAAAGCGCCGCCCCTACCTGATGCGCCGCCCTGATACAGACCGAAAGATTCAACACCCAATACGGTCGGGGACCAATTCGCCCCATCTTGTTTCCCCCGCAACCTGCAGAGTTTGGTAGGCTCGCCATAGTGTTTGATACTCCTTTTTTCACCACTTTTCCAGCTTGGTACGCTAGACATTGCATGACGCTGTCTATAAATACAATTTCTCGCAACAGGTGGCTAGAGTTTTTCCCAGGCGTGGTAAACCGGCGGTTCAGCATCATTCAGCACCGTTCAGCCTCTTATCCATGAATGGTACCATTGCATCAGGCGCAGAATCTTTTTCGGGGCATGGGCTTTTTTCCACTCGCCTGCCGCGTATTTATTTGCTTCGGAAAGAGTCGGGTAGGTATGGATCGTGCCGAGAATCTTATTCAGTCCCAGGCCGTGTTTCATGGCCAGCACAAATTCCGCAAGTAAATCGGCGCCATGTTCGCCGACCAGGGTCACCCCGAGAATCGTATCCTTGCCGGGAACGGTGAGCACTTTAACAAAGCCACGGACAGCACTGTCGGCAATGGCCCGGTCCAGCTCGGCAAAATCAAAGCGGGTGAGCTCGTAGTCAATGTTTTTTTCGGCCGCCTCCTGCTCGTTCAAACCGACCCGGGCCACTTCCGGATCGATAAAGGTAGTCCAGGGCAGCACCGAATAATCCACCTTAAATTTTTTCCACGTCCCAAACAAGGCGTTGACCGAGGCATACCAAGCCTGGTGGCCGGCGGCATGGGTGAACTGATAAGGACCGGCCACATCGCCTGCGGCAAAAATATTTGGATAGACGGTTTCCAGGTACTCGTTGGTCCGCACGGTTTTCTCGGTGGCAACGCCGATATCTTCCAGGCCGTAACCGTCAAGACGGGCGGACCGGCCCACAGCGCAGAGCAGCACATCGTAATCGAGGCGTTTTTCGACAGTGCCTTGCCGCACTACCAGTGCTTTACCGATATCGTCCTGGACGCAGCGCACCGCAGTATGACCGGTAAGCACCGAGACCCCATCTCGCACCAGGACATGCTCGGCAAGTTCGGAGACCTCCGGATCCTCCCGCACCAAAATCCTCTCAGCCCTCTGCACCTGGACAACCTGCGCTCCCAGACGGGCAAAACACTGGGCCAGTTCACAGCCGACCGGACCGCCGCCAAGCACCACCATGCGCTGTGGCACGCTCTCATGTCCGGCCAGAACGTCCCAGAGGGTGTCGCTGGTCAGATAACCGGACGTTTCTATTCCCGGCAGGGGCGGCACCGTGGGACGGGCTCCGGCAGCGATGATAATTGACCTGGTCGTAAGCTTTTTCTTTTCTCCGTCGACAAGCTGTATCTCGACCGTCCACGGATCGATTATCTTGCCGTATCCCTGCAGGACTTCGACCCCAAGAGAGGTATAGCGCTCGATGCTGTCGTGGGGAGCCACGTCACTGATAATTTTATGAACCCGCGCCATGATTTTTTTAAAGCTGAACTGTGGTGTGCTGTTTTCCAGGCCATACTGTGCGCCATTTTGTAAATAGTGGACTATCTGCGCACTTTTGATAAGGGCTTTACTTGGCACACAGCCGTAATTCAAACAATCCCCGCCCATTTTATGTGCTTCAACCAGGCTCACCCTGGCCTTTACCGTCGCAGCGATATAGGCACTGACCAGGCCGGCGGCGCCGGCCCCGATGACGATCAGGTTGCGATCGTATTTTCGCGGTTTTGTCCATTTGGCGTAGACCTTACGCTGGTGCAGCCATTGCACCAGCTTTTTGGCGATAAGGGGAAAAAGCCCCAGCAGAGCAAAGGAAACCAGGAGAGCCGGTGATAAAATCCCTTTCAGCGCTTTAATGCCGGCAAGCTGGGTGCCGGCATTAATAAACACAATAGTGCCGGGAAGCATGCCGAGCTGACTCACCCAGTAATAGGTGATGGTCTTGACCCGCGTTAAACCGAGCAGAATATTGATCAGAAAAAACGGAAAAAGAGGCACAAGGCGCAGGGAAAACAGATAAAAAGCCCCGTCACGTTCCATGCCCTTATTGATTGTCTTCAGCCGGTCGCCAAAGCGCTTCTGCACCCTGTCCCGCAACAGATAGCGGGCAACAAGAAAGGCTAAAGTGGCACCGATCGTCGAGGCGAAAGAAACGATGGCAAGTCCCCAGAAAAGACCGAAAAGCCCCCCCGCGGCAAGAGTCATTATTACGGCTCCAGGCAAAGATAGCGCGGTAATCAGGACGTAGGCAGCAAAAAACAGCAGGCTGACCAGCAGTGGCGAGCGGTCACGCCATTGTTGAAATTCGGCCAGGCGGGCTTGAAGCGTCTCCAGTGTGAAGAAGTGGTGCAGATCAAGAGCAAAAAAGCCGATGACCACCCCGACAATCACCGTAATAAGGATAAGTTTTTTCATAGAATCACAACCAGATGGTGTCGCAAATAGTAAGTTTTTATAAAGTAGCAAAAACCTTAATCATGAATAAAGACGACCAAGGATAATTTTATCTCGCAAAGTACAAGAGTCCCTGCTTCATCCTATTTATTACTTGTAACAATCACCAGAAGAAATATACTAGTCTTTTGGATTCATTCCGATTCTTCGTGGCGCACTCTACCAATCCATTGGCCGATGAAAGACTACTATAAAATATTAGGTGTCACAGCCGCAACCGATGATGAGGAGTTGCGCAAAAGCTATCGGAAACTGGCGATGCAGTATCATCCGGACAGGAACCCGGATAATCCTGCGGCGGAAGAAAAATTCAAGGAAGTCGCTGAAGCCTATGGCGTTTTAACCGACCCGGTGAAGCGGCGGGCGTATGACTCCTGCCGAGTCAGCGGCAAACCCTTCGCCAGTGGCCAGGCGAGTGGCGGCGGTGACGGTTTTACCTACAGCCAGGAAGACATTCTCCGTGACCTGTTTAAGGATCCCCGTTTTCAACAGATGTTCAGTGGTATTCTTCGCGAGTTTCAACGCTCAGGATTCCGCTATAGCACCCAATTTATCAGAAAAAGTTTTTTTGGCGGCAAGGGCGGTGTCTTTGTCAGCGGGATGTTTCTGCTCGGTTCTTTAGCCAAGCCTTTATTGACCGGCGTTGCCCGGAAAAGTCTGCCCGGCAAATCATCGAAGCTCAAATCAATCGGCCATGCCGTCGGCTCGATACTTGGCCTGGGCAAAAGCAAAAATGACGGACGCACCGAAGAGAGCGATACTCCTCATCATCCCCGGCATCTGGATCTTGACACCACCTATCATACCCCGCTCACTATGAGCGAACTGCGCCATGGTAAGACCGTCCAGGTTCTGGTGTATGGTAAAAATGGTGAACAGACCCTAAAGATCAACATCCCGCCCGGCAGCAAGAATGGTCAGAAGTTGCGCATCCGCGGCAAAGGCCGCCCTGGTCCGATGGGGCGAGGCGACCTCTATCTGCACCTGGTGCAAAAAGATTCCTGATCGATCTACGATTTTTTTTTCGCTGCAAAACGAACATGGCCGCAAGCACCACCAGAATACCCGGAATAACGCGCAGAGGCGGCAGCCCATGGCCCAGCGCCAAATCAATCATCAGAACCAGGGCCGGATAGAGATAGGAATAGGCAGCTACCCGGGTGGGGCCCAGATAGAGGACTGCGTACTGGGTCAGAAAGAAAGTAGTAATTGTGGTAAAAACGACTAAGTAAGCTATACCCGCCCAGGCAAAGGTCGGCACCGCGGGCCAGTCCACTGTAACCAGGCGGTTACCGGCGACAAACAGGAGCCAGAGACTGCCCGTCACCAGCACCCAGAAGGTTATAATCGCCATCGATTCGCCGCGATGAACCAGTTTTACCAGCGGGGTGTACAGGCCCATGGCCACACAGCCGCCGAAAAAAATCGCATCGCCTTTATTCCACTCCATCGCCAGCAGCTGCGCGATATCGCCTCGAAAAATCACCCAGACCACACCAAACAAACCGCAGGCAAGAGCAACTAACTGCTCTTTTGCCAAACGCTCACGAAGAAGAACGAGGGCATAGAGCCCGGAGATGGAAGGTACGAGAGCAAAAATCACGCTGATATTCAGGGCGCTGGTAAAGCGCAGCGCCAAAAACATGGCATAGAAAAAAATGACCAGGCAGGCGCTGATCATCGCGCAACGACCAAAAAGGGACCACGAAAAATTCAAGCCATATTTATAATGAACCCAGGGACCAAAGATGCAGGCGGCCAGGGTAAAACGGACCAGGGTCAGAACAGCCGGGTCAAGTTCAGCGGTTATTGCCGCACCAACGGTAAAAGAGGTGGAAACAAGCGTTGCCGCCAACACCATCAGCAAATGTATAAATAGCGGGGAATGCCTGGTCTTATGGTCGGCAATACGGCTCAAGTCTGCATGCGGATTTCCGGTTTAATGCCGAGATCATCCGTTCCTTTCTGAACATGCTGGAAAGTTGCCATCGCGGTGGCGACCATGGTACTCATATCGCTAAGGTTGCCGGGGATAATCATGGTGTTGTTTTCTTTGGCCAGCTTGCCGAATTCGGTGAGATACTGCTTGGCCACTTCAAGATTGGCCGCTTCTTTGCCCCCGGGAGCGGCAAGTGCCTCAGCCACCCGTTTGATGCCCTCAGCAGTCGCCTCAGCCACCTTGAGGATTTCCAGGGCCCGGCCTTCCGCTTCGTTGACCCGTTTGATCTTTTCACCTTCCGACAAATAAATCGCCTCTCCCCGGTCCCCTTCGGCCCGGTTTAAAGTTGCCTGCTTCTCGCCTTCCGACCGAGCAATTTCCGCCCGTTTCTCCCGTTCGGCCTTCATCTGTTTTTCCATCGCATCGAGGACTGTGCGAGGCGGCTGGATATCTTTTATTTCGTAGCGCAGGACCTTGACGCCCCAATTGGTCGTCGCTTCATCAAGGGCCATAACGACCTGGCCATTAAGGGTTTCCCGTGCCTCAAAGGTGTTGTCGAGGGAGATCTTGCCGATCGCCGAGCGCAGACTGGTCTGGGCCAGCTGGGTCGCAGCAAAACGATAATCATCGATGCCATAGGCGGACATTTTTGAATTCACTACCTGCAGATAGAGGATACCATCGACCTCCAGGGTAACGTTATCGGCGGTTATACAGGTCTGCGCGGCGATATCAATCGGTTCTTCCTTTAAGATCCGCTTATAGGCAACGACGTCCATAAACGGTATGAGGATATGAAAACCGGCCTCGAGCGTAGTCCGATATTTGCCCAGTCTTTCGACCACATATTCCGAACGCTGCGGCACCACTACTGCGGTCTTCCATAGGACCACGACAATAAATACCAGAATAACTGCAAGGGCTATGAGATTTTGTTCCATAGTGTTCTCCTCCCGACAAGGGGTGTATGATCAGATAATGAGGCGGCGAAGGGTGGGATCAGATTTTTTCTACATGAATGACCAGGTCTTTCTGATAAACCACGGCGACGATCTCGCCCTCTTCGATTTGTTCATCGGCGCTGGCCCGCCAGGACGTTCCGGAGAATTTAATGCGTCCTTCGGCAGGGGGTACGATGGCCATGCTGACCACTCCTTTATCACCGGGAACGGCGCGCATCACATCCAGATCGGCCTCACCCTCTTTGACGGTGGGGGAGAAAAATGTATTTCGGATAAGCTTTCTTAAGCCCAGCACAAAGATCAACGAGGTGCAGATAAACAGAGCCAGCTGCCAGGCGATACTGATTGGCGTCAGCCAGGCGGCAACAGCCGTCACTAGTGCCCCTATCCCGAAGAAAAACAGAATGAATCCCGGTACGGCCATTTCCAGAAAAAATAACATCACGCCGATAACCAGCCAGTACAGTGCCGGATCAAGCATCACCATACTCCCCTCCTTTGATCAGGTGAACGAAAAAAGGAGGGCTATAGGCCCTCCTTTTTTCATTTCTACCGGACGACTTGTCCAGAAATTTCCATCATCCACCGCCTCGTCAATAATGATGCACAAGGACAGCATAGCCCATAGTCCAGATCATGAAAATAAGGCTGCTTTGATCTTTGTCCAAATTTTCTTTAATGCTGCTCCAAAAGAAGATTGGCTATTGTCTTCACTGCCGGCATCAGCAGGTGCCTCCGGGGTCTTTACCTCCTGCTCCGTGTTGGTGTCGGCACTCTTCACCGGTTCTGCAACCGGTGCGCAATCAGAGCAGTACAGCTCGCCACCGTTGGTGATGAAGGACTCGTCAGAGCCTTCATTTTTACCGCACTGCCCACATTGTTTCTGATCTGCATTTTCGCCACTCTGCACCAGTGGGGGTTCAACGACCTCTTTTACTTCCGGTTCAACAGCCTCTTGCTCTTCGACGAGCTGAACCGCATCTTCTTCTATCTCCGCGATATAGTTGTCGGCAATGGCGGCGATTTCCGGAGCAACCGTTTCCCCGGCGGTGGGCTGATCGAATTCATCCTCGAGAGAACCGATATCTACCGGGCTCCCGTCGGGAATTCCTTCCGGTTCGCCCGCAGCTTCAGCCGCTGCCATCTGCATTTCGATTTCCGCAGCAATATCGTCTAAATTAAAAGAGTCATCGTCAATCGCCGATTGTTGAGCCGGCGGCATCATTGCCGGGCCTGATTCGGCAACATCGTCCGCAAAATCAAGCATCTCTTCAGTCGCAACCCCCGACAGAGCGGCAACAGGTCCGGATTCGTCTAGATCTTCGTCCTCGCGAGCGGGCAATGCCTCTTCCTGCAGAACAGGAGATGACGGTACCGGAGTGGCCGTCGGTGCAGAGAAAGCAGCTTCTTCGAGGCGCTCCATCGAGCTGTCATCAACAACCACAAAAATACCCTGGCATTTAGGACATTTAACTTTTCGCCCGAGGTAAGAATCATCTGCAGAACCTTTTACTCCACAGTTGGGACAATGTAATTTCATCAAACTCCTCCAACTCTATTAATCTTTTCTGTGCCGTTAGTCATATTATGATGATTTCGTTCGTTCAATAGCTTCTGCGTGTTCCGGCTAACGTCCTCTTGCAAGTTCTCGTAAAAAATAATTTGAATTATGTGTACACTCTTCGTATTGTCTAAAGGAAATTGATGCAAATACATTATCTTTTCAGTTATTCTGCCATTAAATAGAAACTGATTACAAATATTTTTTTAGTTATTTTGCCGAAATTACCTCAAATGGAAATTATTCTCATCGCCGCAATGGCCCAAAATCGAATAATTGGCAAAGATGGTAAAATGCCCTGGCATATCCCCGAAGAGCTACGCTTTTTCAAGAAAACGACGATGGGGTACCCGATGATCATGGGCCGAAAAACCTTTGAATCTTTTCCCGCCGCCCTGCCCGGCAGACGCCATATTGTTCTCAGTCGCAATCGAGACTATCGGCCACGTGGCGGAGAATGTGCCGCCAGCCTGAACGAAGCCCTGAAAATGTGCGAACCTGCGGAAAAAGTATTCCTAATCGGCGGCGCGGACATTTTCGAACAGGGTCTGGCAGTGGCTACCTCGATATTTTTGACCCACCTGGAGCGTGAAGTCGAGGGTGATGTCACCTTTCCAATGTTTGATGAAAACCGGTTTGTCGCAGTGGATCGGCATCATTGTCCCGACGGATCAGAACCATATACGGTGGTGACCTACCAGCGGGTGGACTGAACTTTGAGACAAAAAAACCAGGGGATTACCAACATCGAACCGCAGCCGAAAATTGATCTCTGATTGCCGGATAAATAAAAAGGCCGGTTCGCCCAGGCGAACCGGCCTCTTATGAAATAGTATATTAAGAAAAATTTATCTTACATTGTCCCGGCTGGATCAGGAAATTTCAGCCGGCTTGCAAAGTTCCGATTCGTCGGCAGCAACTCGACCACACGACTGGCAAGAAAATTTCATTGCTGCAAGTTTTTCCTTGCATACATGACTGGCTGCGACATCCGTTGCTCCACAATAGGAACAGGACAATGTTTCAACGGTAGGATTACAGAGATGACCAGGATCATCGGCCACAGCCCCACAGCTTTTACAGGTATGAGCCATAACATGCCTCCTTAAATGAACACTCATGAACACTTTGATCCGATTGCATATAGGTTTGCTTACAATCGACTTATGCTGCTCGAAATTATTCTTCTCAAAATACGTAACAAAATGATTACATGATAAGAACCCCAGGACAGCCCAGGTGAGAGAAGAACTATAACGATGCATCCGGCAGCGTATCAGATGCATCCGTCCAAGAATCTAAGTAAATTATGGTGATTGTCAATGTCCATGCCGACCATACTTGTGTGCCTTCCCCTTCTGACAACTCTCATCTCCTGCGCTATCGCTCCAAAGGCCGGTGAGCTAAAAGACGGCCCTCTGCGCCCTTGCCCGAATCGGCCCAACTGTGTCAACAGCGACGGCAACGGTCACAGTCGCGACAAGCAGATTGATCCAATCAGCTTTACCGGAAGTTCTGAAAAAGCCTGGAAACAGATACAGGGGATCATTAAAGGTCTCGGTGGGGAGATTATGGAAGATACATCCCCCTACCTCTGGGCCACCTTTACTTCAGCGGTCTTTCACTTTGTTGACGATGTCGAGTTGCGCATGGTGCCGGAAGAAAAATTGATCAATATTCGATCCGGTGCGCGGGTTGGTTACTGGGATTTGGGGGTGAACAAAAAACGAGTCCAAAAAATTCGCCGGCTCTTTATGGAAAAACAGGCGCAGGACCAGCAATCCCAAACTGAAACGTAGCCTCGAAATGGCTTAGAATATCTTTTTTTAAAAAAATCCAAGAGGTTATAATTTAAGCCCTGGATGAGTATGTATCTCTTCTTCGATCATCTCGGGATCTGCAGCGTTATAGCGGATGATATTGTGCAGATGGAAAAGATCTTCCAGTTCGATGGAAGTGAAGTTCAGACTGACTTCGCCAGTACCGACCCTAACAATTTCACCTTGCACCGTCATACCGGATTCCAATCCAGATAAAAAAATCGTGCAGGTGCAGACACTGCCAAGCGGAATATTCTCGGAGATCTCCAACAGGCAGCCGCCAACGCTGAGATTGACAATTCGCTCGATTATATAGTCGCGTCCGCCAACCATCAATTTCGCCCGCGCTTCAAAAAAAATCCGGCTGAATCGTCTTTTCTCATCGCCCATGGCTCCTCCGCTGTTTGTATTTCATTTGATTCTCATGATTCTCATGAAATTATATCATACCCACGCTGCAATTCAAGCGACCACCTTTTACTAAAAAATGGTAAGATAACCGAATAGATTATAAAGCGGTCCAAACGCTACCTTAATCAAGGAAACTGACAATTCGAGGAAGATTATCTGATGCCGGCTAACAACCGCCCCAAAGGCAAACTTATTCTACGCACCCTGGCCATGCCTGCCGACACCAACCCCGACGGAGACATTTTCGGCGGCTGGATCATGTCGCAGATGGATATCGCCGGCGGGATCATGGCTCGGGAATATACCTGTTCCAGAGTCGTTACCGTCGCCATTGAATCCATCTCCTTTATCAAACCGGTACATGTCGGCGATGTAGTCTGCTGCTACGGCGATGTGATCAAAATCGGCACGACCTCTATCACAATCAATCTCGAGGTCTGGGTGAAACCGTCTCTTACCAGACCGGTCGAGGAAGAGATAAAGTTCCAGGTGACTAAAGCCGCCTTCACCTACGTTGCGCTTGACCACAATGGCAAAAAACAAGTCATAAACCGTGATTGCCGTTGTTAAAAAAGTCAAAATGTCCCCTTTATTCTCCGGAATGAATGGAGTCATTTGCGGCGTTTATAGTTGTTATTCACCGCATGATTTGCGGTTTTCAATCGCCATTGCGGCAAATACTCGCTATAATCACCGCATATAATACGGAGATTATGCATGTGGATTTATGAAAAGAAAGACTGGCCAAATTTCATCTGGGATGATAAAGCCCTTGCGTCATTGCTCGCCGAGGCTCGTTACCGGCAGGGGCGTTTACTAGGTAAGATGGAGGCGTTAGTTTCCCGATCCGGCAGGAGGCCAGCCTGAATATCCTCATAGCTGATGTTGTGACCTCGTCGGCCATAGAGGGCGAAAAACTTGATACTGATGAAGTTCGATCTTCTATTGCTCGAAGATTAGGTATTCCTCTACAAAACGACAAACCTGTCGGCCACGATGTTGAAGGTATTGTTGAGATGATGCTGGATGCGACGCAAAACTTTGATCAGGCTTTGACTGCGGAACGCTTGTTCGACTGGGCAGAAAAATACACCCAGATGTTGGCCCAGGTCTGCAATGACGAAATCATCCCTGTTATCAACATGGCAACGTTAACATAGCGGATCAGGCGCGCTAGCAAGTCCGGCAACATTGACTTGTTAGTCGTGACCAGCTGGGCAAACCTGATTCCAATTTTTCAAATTTTATTCAAAATCAAGATGAACAGCTATAGTGTGACACGCCACCAGCGTTTAAAAACGCCTTAGGTCTTAGACGATAGTATTTATTTTCTACTTTTTGTGATTGCTCATCATATGGATAGCTAAGTACTTCCTGCAACTCTTTAACTAATGTATAGTCACCCTGCATGGCTTGCTGGTAGGCGGGGACAATCAACCACTCTCGCCATGTGTATTTGGGGTTAGTCTGTTTCATCCTTGCTGATATCTCAGCTAAATTGCCGTCTTTAACTACGAGGTCTCGCCAGCTGTTTAGCCAAGATTGCCATTGCTCATCGAGTTGTTGTGAAGTTTTAACGTAGAAGCTCTTTTTCAATGCTGAAACATCCTCTGGTATATGGGATAACTCGCGGAAGAAAATAGTGTAATCCACCTCTGAGTGGGTCATTAGCTGCATTAATTTCTTAAATACCTGTGGGTTATATTCAGTCAAGCCAAGTTTGGCCGCCCACATTTTTTGAAGTTGTTTTTGCATTGCTTCTGCAAAGCCATGGCGTACTTGGTCGAAATATTCCAAATCTTCAGTATCTTCTGCGAGTAGCGGTCTCACAGCTGTCCAAAACATATGGTAATTCGCTTCCGCTGCGATTGGCTGATTGAAGAATGAAAAGTGTTCGCCGCCACCAGTCCAAGGTTGAAACTCAGGATCAAATATTTCACAGAATCCAAATGGTCCATAGTCGAGGGTAAAGCCACCAGCGGCGCAATTATCACTGTTATAATTACCCTGGCAGTAACCAACCCGTTGCCAATTGGCCACCAGTAAAGTAAGACGCTGGCGAAATAGCTTAGCCAACTCAACCAATTGATCTGCAAAAACAAGGTGTTGATTAATGTCGCTTTTGTATTCTCGCTCAATTAAATGCGACACAATCATGCGCAACTCTTCTAATGCTCTTGGGTGAGCATTGCTGCGAGCGCGGCGGGCAAATAACTCTAGCTGACCAACGCGCAAAAAGGATGGTGCAACGCGAGTTGAGATAGCCACAGGATTGTCCACCAAAATATCAGGATCGGTGGAGTGGGAGTCTTGAGAATACCAAGGCCGGGTAACGGTCTCAGATTTAGAAACATACAGTGTTAAAGAGCGCGATGTTGGAACACCTAAAGCCTGCATATACTCTTGCGCTAGAAACTCACGCACACTTGAACGTAGTACTGCACGCCCGTCGGCACCACGGCAATAAGGCGTTGAGCCGCCACCTTTTAATTGCATTTCCCAGCGCTGCCCATTGATTATTCCTTCAAATACAGATATCGCCCGACCATCGCCATAACCATTACCAGTACCAAATGGACATTGTTGGGTATATTCGGTGCCATAAATCGACAATGCATAGCCAGTCGCCCAGCCAACCTGACGCATAGGCTCATGCGTAGCAGAGAGATCACCAGAAAATACCTGGCGAAATTTTGCGTCAAGCGCCAGCTCGTCGCTCAACCCAAGTTCATTAAAAAAAGTGCTGCTATGGGTTACATATTCTGGTTCTGCAAGCGGCGTGGGTTTCACAGGTACGAAATGACCAGAAAAAACCTGACGTGCACGGTGATCATCACCATCTCCGGTGGCATCAGGGTCGGCATTCAAGGTATCCATAAGAGAATAATCTGCTAATCGAACAAACTCACCGAAGGTCGTAACGCAGGGCTCAGCAGATGGTTTAGATGTATATGACATTGTTGCAAACACCTCGCTATGGGGAGCGCGCATTTTGCGCTTTCTCAGAAGAGATATAGGAATATTATCAAATTCACTACTGCACAGTAATGTTGAGCTTGTAATTACAAATGTCAAATTGACGCGGAGAATCTGTTGCGATACGCTCTACCCAAAGGCTAATATTCCTAGCTGGCATTTGCCCCTTCTATTAGAGGGCAGAAGCGCCTCTTACTGTATAACATTACGTAATATAAGGTATACAGTTTCTGTAGAATTACTTGTTCTTGCCGACTGCGTTGCTAGGAATAGCGGTGATGACTTCGTCGAATGATAGATTTTCACCTGTTACGACTAGAGTCGTCCTTGATGATTATCATGGAAAAGCTCTCATCTCATATTGCTTTTTGGTTGTTAGGTTTTGAGAGCAGTCAAATTTTCTGGATACAGGAATTATGTAAACCTACAATTATTCTTAAATGGTTAAGGTTGCCAAGAGACATTTCTTTGACCGGGACCGAACCTTGATGTGGATGGTCGTCGGGAAATGATCCGGCTGCACAGATCTTTTTGTTCGGAACAGGACTTCTTTCCCCCATCGAAAAAAAGAGTTGACTATAGCCGACCCTACCAAATTTTCAGACAGTATTTAAAACTGTACGCAACCATACTAAGAAGAGTGAACTGGAAAAAATACGAGGGCAGATCCAAAACATTGAATAGTGCTTCTTGATGCTTTTAGATATTTTAGAGAAGCAAAAAAGGCCCTTGGAACATGGGCCTTTTTGTTTTTCAATTATATGCCGTTGTGTCTCTGTTCTCTTATTATCCTAGTCAATCAACTCAGCCCGTACCGCGTCAAGCAGGTACGGCATCGATTCAGTTACCAAAGTTGATAGCTCCAGGGACCAGTCGATTTTTTGCGGTTCTACTCCGAAGACCATAACCGGCGGGGGAGTGCTGCGGCCAGCGAGCGCCATTACCCGGAAAATATCAAAACCGTGCATTGAGGCGATACATGATGCGCCGCTGCAGTGATCCAAGGATATCTTGTAAACTGTCCCCGGCGGCTGGTCATCCTTCATGGCGTCGAGTATAATGACTCGATCTGCTTGCTCCAGATCTGGCAGGGCGTCCAGAATTGCGGTACCAATCTCTACTATCTTTATCTGCTTTGGCAAGTTTTCTTTACGAAGGAGGCGGGCAGCATGTACCCCGACCCCTTCGTCTCCCAGAAGTTCATTGCCGATTCCGAGAATAAGTGTCTGCATCTACCTCTCGCAAAATATATTATTTACCGGTATGGACGACAATTGGCTTTTTGTCCGGGCGCAAAATATGCACTGCACAGGAAAGACAAGGGTCATAGGCGTGAATAACACGAAGGGCTTCTACCGGCTCGTCGGGATTTTCGATTGGCGTACCGATTAAGGCTGTTTCCATCGGACCGCCAACATCATTATCGTCACGAGGGGATGCGTTCCAGCAGGTAGGTGTAATTACCTGGTAGTGGGAAATCTTCCCCTTGGTTATTTCCACCCAATGACCAAGAGCGCCACGGGGGGCTTCAGTTAATGCTACGCCGAATCCGGAGAACTGTTCGAAGTTATCGTCGAACCCCTTTTGCCCGGGATTCAATTCGTCCAGCCATCCAGTCATGGCCGTAGCGATCTTTTTCGCCTCCAGTGCCCGAGCTACATGTCGATCCATGACCGAAATACCACGACTATAATCACCGTTGATCCACATTCGTGCCAGAGGGCCGGCTTCATATGGCTTCCCCTTCAGTCGAGGGGCTTTGAGCCACGAGTAAGCGCCTTTTTTCGGGCATTTAGGTTGTGTTTCTCCAGAAGCTGGCGTCAGATTGTCGGTGGCATCTTCATACCAGGAATATTTGACCGACTCGGTAATGTCGTTGGTGTTCAGGGTGTCCTGAATATTTGGTGCACCGCTTTCGACGTACCCACCGGAGAATAACCGCGAACTATTAGCATCATCCATTTCGAATACGCCATAAGCAAGCAAGTTTCCGCTTCCCCGACCAACTTTGAAATAATCGCTGTATACATTTCCGACTTTTTGAACATCCGGCAGGTAAACATTGTCAATAAAGATGATGAGCTCCGCGAGGTGTTGTTGATAGCGTGCGATATCACTAGCAGTGGGAATTGCTGTGAACCCACCGGGGACAAAACTGTTGGTGCTTGGCATTCTACCAGCAAAAACAGCACCCATTTCGTGGGCCTGTCGGCGGGCTGCTATCGCTGCAGGTAGATTTGCTGCCACGCCGTCCAGGCCGGGACGCATATCCGTTTGCCATGCTGTCGCCCATGGCGAAGCAGCTGGTCCGGCAACATAATCAAGAGCCGCAAGCAGGTAAAAATGAAGGATATGTGATTGCAGAAAGTTGGCACCAAGAGTCAGGTTGCGTAACAATCGTGCATTTTTAGGCGGCAGCCAGTTCGAAACATTTTCCAAGGCCTGGACAGCTGCCTGTCCGTGGGATATTGGGCAAACGCCACATATGCGCTGAGTAATAATGGGCGCATCAAGAGGACTGCGGCCATTCAGGAGGGTCTCAAAGCCGCGAAAAAGTGTTCCAGTACAGTGGGCGTTGACGATCTGTTGTTGTCCGCCGTTGGTATCAATGGCTATCTCGACCTTCATATGACCTTCAATCCGAGTAACCGGATCCATGACGGTAATTGTTTTCATTATATCTCTCCAAAAGTGTAGGTTCTTTCAACTTATATCTAAATTTTACAAACCGTACATAGTCAAAAAATGCAATTTAGAGTGTCAGGCGAATACTGGTGCTTTTGCAACCCTTTTATAAACTGCCTGACCACCAGATGTTACCTTTACTCTTTGAGGAATTGGTGATGGGCTCTTGAGGCGAAATGCCCACTTCCCATCCGATTTTATGGAGACGGCACCTAGCTGGGTGTTGGTATCTCTGTTGTAAACAACCACGATTTGGCCTGCATCCCCATTACCTTTCACAACAAGCTCCGACAAATCCTCTCGCCAGATTGCCCTTGATATTTCAAGGGAACCTGCGCTGGGTTGTGGCTCGGTGGGATTTGGTTCTTCAGTAATCGGTTTCTCGAAATTTTTGTATTCGTATTCCAATTTATAAAATGGAGAAAACTTGTCGGGAAAATCTCGTTCAGTGCAACCAATACATATCGCTCCGGCTCCAATACACCAATTGGTTCCGTTATTCCATTTACGAGACGGACAATCCGCTTTTGTCTCGGGGCCTTTGCAGCCAAGTTCTTTAAGGCACCTGTTTTTAACGCCGAAAGTTTTTGTTTCATCTCGTTCTTTGAGAGGACACTTTTTGTGGATCTCGGTGCCATATAATGCTTTTGGACGGCGCTGCTCATCCAGCTGTGGCATTTCACCCGCCAGCAGGTGGGCAAGGGTCCAAACGATCCAATCGGGATGCGTTGGGCAGCCAGGTATATTAACAGTATTTAATCCGGTGAGTTCACCGACGCTGACTATGCCGGTGGGGTTAGGGCTGGCAGCAGGAATCCCACCGTGACTGGCGCAAGTTCCTATGCTTAAGATAGCCGCAGCGTTTGGAGCCAGCGTTTGCACAGCTTCCATTGCAGTCACGTCCCTGCCCCCTTCACTCCAGAGCATACAGGTATGTCCGCCAAATGCGGTCGGGATTCCACCCTCAATAGCCAGTATATAGCTCCCCTCAGCTGCGTTTTTTAATTGTTGTACGGCCAGGTCCCCGGCTGCGCTCATGAGGGTAGGATGAAAAACGAGGTCGATAGTATTGAACAACAGGTCGGCGATATCCGTCGGGCCGCTATCGCTGAACAGGTTAGAAAGAGATATGGTGCAACCTGTGCAGTTGGCTGCGTTGAGCCAGATAACCATGGGTAAAGCGGACGTGTTATCGGCAAGAGCCACTTCTAACTTTCCAAGAATTGTCATTGGCAGGCCCAGCGCTGCTGCTGATCCAATACAGTATTTCAAAAATTGCCGCCTGTGTATTCGCATTTTGTGTTCTCCTTATATTTAAAAATAATGGCCTGCCGCAAGCTGCAGGCTAAAGTTTAACTGTAATTTTGCATTATGTTGTGTTAATCTTAGCAACTGCCGTGCCACATTGTAGCGTACTACGTTGTAAGGCTTAGCCTAAGGCGATGATGTGCGGTCATTTAATGAAGTTACAAAGGTGGGAAGGATGGCTCCGTAACCTGTTCATGGAAGTGGAGAAAAAGGGAGGATGTGCAAAAAAATGATATCTTGGTGCACCAATTGTTCACTCCATAACAGTGGAAAGCTTCATTGTACTATCCGAAGCTTGGTTCATAAACGATACGGTGACAATGTCGTGAATTAGAGGTACTACTGGCTAAAATGAACGAAAATCAAGACATCTGGAAACTGATTGGCGATTGACTCACCCCGACTGTTCTGAGATTATCTTTTACCCGAAATTACTCTACTCAGTATGACAAATTTGTATTACCAATTTCAATCTTTAAAGATTATATACGAGGTTGTCATTTACAATTTCCAGATCGAAGGTTTTAATGTTTAGGCAACACAACGACTTGACATTTTTCCTGTGCAGGTAGACCTGACTATTTAATTGAAATGCCTCGACAATCCGCATCGTGTCCCAGATTTTCAACTCATTGTGGTCTCACTCCAGAAGGGGTGTTCTTTTTAGTCCCCGTGCTTTACGGAAATACGTATGCCTTAAAAGTTATTTTAAGTTTCTGATTTCAAAACACTCTCATATTTCTTGTTTTCTCATGTGGTTTCTACAATAAGGCAATGATATTCATTTTAAATCCATAAAAAATTCACTGAAGACACGTAAAAGGGGTCGGGGAAGAATACGAGTGTCATTTGTGTGCTCGCAAATTAACATTAATTACGCCAATCGCGCCGCCACTCCAGTTGGTAAATATTCGGCGTTAATCGAAGACTAAGGAGATCTTCAGGGTAAACGTATAAATAATATTGATATGTGGTTGGTTTTAAGCTAACATCTCGGTCTGATACCAAAGTGCAATGGCAGGCCCGGCCCGTTAAAAGGATTGCCTGAAAAGGAAATTTTTATCACCCCATTGTAATTGAAGAGAATATGTAAACAAAAAAGGAGATCACTCCCAGCGGGATATTTATCTACGAAAATCGGTGATGTTTCGTAGTTGTTCGCTATAGTATAAAACATAATTTAGGCACTATACGAAAAGATTTAACCAAAAGCGCTTAAGGAGTTAGCAATGGGAATTGGCACGAACAAGAAAAGTGGATCGGTTATGGTTGTTGGAGCTGGTATCGCAGGTATGCAGGCATCGATTGACCTGGCAGAGTCCGGCTATTACGTTTACCTGGTTGAAAAATCCCCCGCCATTGGCGGAGTGATGTCACAACTCGATAAGACTTTCCCGACCAATGACTGTGCAATGTGAGTAATCTCACCTAAACTGGTCGAGGTCGGCCGTCATCTTAATATTGAGCTACTAACAAACACTGAGCTTTTAGGCATAGAAGGCGAGCCTGGAAACTTTACCGCAAAAATTCATCAGACGCCGAGATATGTAGATCCATTAAAGTGTACGAGCTGCGGCGAGTGCGTAAAGGTCTGCCCTGTCTCACTCCCGAACGAGTTCAACGAAAGACTCGACTTTCGTAAAGCAATCTACAAACTCTATCCGCAGGCAATCCCCGGGGCCTTCGGTATTAATAAATCAGGAACCGCCCCCTGTAAGGCCACTTGTCCTGCCCATGTCAGCATCCAGGGTTTTGTTGCCCTGATCAACGATGGCAGGTATGACGAGGCACTGAAGCTTTTCAAGGAAGAGCATCCATTTCCAGGAATCTGTGGCCGCGTTTGTCACCATCCATGCGAAAGTGAATGCACGCGTGCCCAGGTGGACCAGTCACTGGCCGTCCGTGAGCTTCATCGTTTCCTGGGTGACTATGAGTTGGAAAAAGGAGAATTTTACATACCCGCGCCTAAGGTATCAAAGCGCAGCGAGAAGATTGCCGTGATCGGCTCCGGTCCTGCGGGTGTTACTGCCGCCTATGAATTGCTCAGGCAAGGGTATCATGTCACCATTTTTGAAAAGCAGGATGAACCCGGCGGTATGATGCGCTACGGCATCCCCGAATATCGGTTGCCCCGGAATATCCTGGCAGGCGAAATCAAGGTGGTCGAGAAGATGGGTGCCGAACTCAAGTGTGGGGTTACCTTCGGCAAAGACATCACTCTGGAAAGCCTCAAAGCAGATGGCTATTCAGCCACCTTCCTGGCGATCGGCCTGCACAGCGGCAGAAAGCTCGGCATCGAAAACGAAGATATCGAAGGCGTTTTGCAGGGTGTTGACTTCCTGCGCGAGGCGTCAAAGGGCGAAAAGATAGATGTTGGCAAAGAAGTCGTGGTCGTGGGGGGTGGAAACGTTGCCGTCGATGTGGCCCAGGTTGCCAAGCGTCTGGGAGCCGAGAAGGTAACGCTTATCTGCCTTGAACGTCGCGATGAAATGCCCGCCTGGGAATACGAGATCACCGAGGCCCTGGAAGACGATATCGAAATCGTCAATAGTTTTGGCCCAAGGAATCTCTTCCTCGACAATTCAAATAAGAAAATTTCCGGTATTGAATTCAGGAGCTGTAAGCAGGTCTTTGATGCAGACGGCCGTTTTAATCCGGAATTTGACGATAATGTATGTCAGACCTTCAGCGCTGATACGGTCATCATGGCCATCGGCCAGAGCGCTAACCTCGAAGGCATCACCGATCAAGGAATTGCCATCTCAAGGCCAGGCGGCCTGGAGGCGGATTCCATCACCCTGCAGACTCCCATTGACTGGGTTTTCGCCGGCGGCGACGCCTTCTATGGACCAAAATCTGTGGTTGACGCGGTTTCCTGCGGTAAGGAAGCGGCAATCTCCATCCATCGTTTTATAAATAACATGGACCTCAAGGAAGGCCGCGAAAAAGTTTGGGAATATGTGAGACCTGCCATTGAAGGTGAAGGCATCATTGAGCGAATAAAAGCCGATCATCGCTCGCCTGAAGAGCGCGCGGGCAATTGGCTCGAAGTTGCCTACGGATTTAACGAGGAAATGGCACAAAAGGAATCCAAGAGGTGTATGAGCTGCGGCATCTGTTCTGAGTGCTACCAGTGTTTTGATGCCTGTCTTGCTGGCGCCATTGATCACAATCAGGTTGCTGTTGACAAGGATCTCACTGTCGGTTCGGTCATTCTCGCCACCGGTGCCAAACCATACGATCCTACTCCCCTTTCAGAGATCTATCTGTACAAGAAAAACCCAAATGTTGTAACCAGCCTGGAGTTCGAGCGGCTGCTTAGTTCCGGCGGCCCCTGTCTGGGCCATCTGGTTCGGCCATCTGATCACGAAGAGCCTAAGAAAATCGCCTGGCTCCAGTGTATCGGCTCAAGAGACAACAATAAGTGTGGAAATGGCTATTGTTCCTCCGTCTGTTGTATGTACGCTATAAAGGACGCAATGATCGCCAAGGAACATGCTGGCGGCGATCTTGATGCCGCGATTTTCTATATGGATATCCGCTCGTTCGGAAAAGACTATGAGATGTATTATGATCGTGCCAGGGACAGGGAAGGAATCCGTTTTGTGCAGTCCAGAATTCATTCGGTGACCGAGAACCCGGAGAACAGAAATCTTATTTTGCGTTTTAGTGACGAAAACGGCGTAATCATGGAAGAAGAGTTCGATATGCTCGTTCTCTCGGTTGGCCTGGAGGTTCCTGCCGAAACTGTTGAACTGGCTGAAAAGTTGAAGATAAACATCAACAAAAACAAGTTCATCGAAAGTGAACCTTTTGCACCCTTAGCGTCTTCGAGACCGGGCATCTACACCTGCGGTACCTTCCAGGGACCAAAGGATATCCCTGCCTCGGTGACTGAAGCAAGCGCCGCAGCAGGCCTTGCCGGTTGCATGATAGCCGAGGCGCGGGGGACAGACACCAAAACAGTGGTCGTTCCTGAAGAGATCGATATCTCCGGTCAGGAACCGCGTGTCGGTGTCTTTGTCTGTAATTGCGGCTCCAATATTGCCGGCGTTATTGATGTTCCCGGTTTACAGGAGTATGCAAAGACACTGCCTGGGGTGGTCTTTACCGACAGCAATCTCTTTACCTGTAGCCAGGATACCCAGGGTAAGATCAAGGATAAGATCCTGGAGGAAAAACTCAACCGAGTGGTTGTCGCATCCTGCAGTCCGAAAACCCATGCACCAATGTTCATGGAGACCCTTGAAGCATGCGGGCTTAACAGATATCTCTTCGAGATGGCGAATATAAGGAACCAGGATTCCTGGGTGCACGCCTATAATCCCGAACTCGCAACCGAAAAGGCCAAGGATCTGGTGCGCATGGCAGTTGCCCGTGCGGTCACGTTAAAGCCACTCCATGGCAAGGTCATTCCGGTCAACAAACACGCCCTTATAGTGGGCGGTGGAATTGCCGGCATGAACGCTGCTCTCGATCTTTCCAGGCAGGGTTTTAAATCCACCCTGATCGAAAAACAGGGAGAACTCGGCGGTATGGGCCTCAAGCTGCACCATACCATCGAGGGTGCAGATGTCAGGACCTATGTCGATCAGCTTGCATCGGCGGTGAACTCGGATGGAAAAATCAACGTTCTCACCAATTCAGAGATAGCCAAGTTCGAAGGTTTTCAGGGTAACTTCAAGACTATAGTTCACGCGGGCGGTCTGGAAGTACCTCAGGAAATCGAGCATGGTGTCATCATCGTAGCCACCGGTGCAGGGGAATACACTCCAAAGGAATTCCTCTACGGGGAAGACGACCGGGTACTCACCCAAACCCAGCTGGGCGACCGGCTGGCGGAAAAAGGCGCCATTGATCTGGATTCTGTCGTTATGATCCAATGCGTCGGATCCCGCAATGAAGAGCGGCCCAACTGTTCGAGGATCTGCTGTCAATCGGCGGTAAAGAATGCGCTGGCTATCAAGAAAAGCAGCCCGGATACCCAGGTGTTTATCCTCTATCGCGACATGCGTCTGTATGGCCAGATGGAAGAGTATTACACAGAGGCCAGGAAGCAGGGAGTCATCTTCGTCCGCTACCATAAGGAAAACCCACCTGTGGCTAATGCTTCAGACGAAGGGGTACTGGTGACGGTCAAGGACCATGTCCTGCAGCGAGATGTCGAGATATGTGCCGATGTCCTGGTACTTTCTGCTGGTGTGATGCCAAACATTTCCGATGAACTGGTCAGCAAGATGAAACTCAACGCCAATCCCGAGGGGTATTTCCTTGAGGCGCACGTCAAGCTGAGACCGGTGGAGATGGGTACTGACGCAGTCTTCTTATGCGGTACTGCCCATGGCCCGAAACTGATCTCCGAGGCAATCGTCCAGGCCAACGCTGCTGCATCACGGGCAGTGACGTTCCTCTCCAAAGATGAGATCAAACTGTCGGCGATCAAGGCTGAGGTGTTCCCGGATCATTGCGTCAAGTGTCTGACTTGTGTCCGGTCCTGCCCATTTGAGGTGCCGCGGTTCAACGTGGCGGCAGGAGAGATTCAGATTGACCCTGCACTCTGTCAGGGATGCGGAGTATGCGCCTGCGTCTGCCCGAGACAGGCCATCAACCTCAATAACTATGAAGACGATCAAATTACCTGCGAGATTGAAACTCTGCTGGCGGAGGGAATATAATGGCTGATTTTAAACCAACTATTGTTGCATTCTGTTGTGACTACTGAGGATACTCAGCTGCGGACCTGGCAGGTTCGATGAGACTGACGTACCCCACGAACATTAAAATACTCCGAGTCCCATGCACCGGCAAAGTGGATGTGATGTACATGCTCAAGTGTTTTCAGGAAGGTGCCGACGGTGTCTATTGCGTTGGTTGTCTTGAGGGCAACTGTCATTACAATGAGGGAAATCTCCAATGCCGGGAGCGGGTCAATTACATCCATGATCTTCTAGAGGAGATTGGCATCGAAGGTGACCGGGTCAGGATGTATAACCTTTCGTCTGGTGAAGGACCGACCTTTGCAAAATTCGCTCAGGAGATGACCGAGCATATCCTGTCCCTCGGACCCAATCCTTTGAAGGCAAAACCCAAGAAGGTCACTGCCCCTGCATAAGGGTGATGTGACTTGGATCAAACCTTTTAAAGGATATGTTGAAGAAGGCTGCATGTACCTAGCAAAAGGAGACAATTATGTCTGTTGGACTATTAAAAATAAGCGGGAAAAAGAAAAGCAGGTTTATGGACACTGTCAAGAGTCTTCTGCCTGAAGGCGGAAACCTTGACATGTGTCTGACTTGTGGAGCCTGTGCTTCCGGCTGCCCGGCAACGGGACTGGAAGGGTTAGACCCAAGAAAAGTTTTACGTATGGCAGCTCTCGGCATGGATGAGGAACTGATGGCCTCCGACTGGCCGTGGATGTGTACCATGTGCCAGCGTTGCATCTATGTTTGTCCGATGAAAATCGATATTCCCCAGCTGATCTTTAACCTGAGGAACAGCAGACCTCGCGAGCTGCGGCCCAAAGGTATCCTGGGCTCATGCGACATGGCCCTGCGCAACGATACCTGCAGCGCCATGGGGGCCACCGAAGAAGACTGGCGATTCGTGGTGGAAGACGTTGCCGAAGAGGTACGCAACGATCAACCGGGTTTTGAAAGTCTGCAGGCGCCTATGGACAAGGAGGGAGCCGAATTTTATCTCAACCAGAACTCCAGGGAGCCGGTAACCGAGCCCGATGAGATGATCCCTCTGTGGAAGATTCTGAACAAGGTGGGAGCCGATTGGACCTATGGTTCCAAAGGATGGGCGGCAGAAAACTACTGCCTTTTCCTCGCCGACAATGAGAGCTGGGAACATATTATCCGGGTCAAGGCAAAAGCCGTCGACGACCTGGGCTGCAAGGTATGGCTCAACACGGAGTGAGGACACGAACTTTTCGCAGTCCGGGCCGGACTGAAAAAATTCAACATCCCTCACAAATTTGAGATAGCCAGCATCATTCAGTATTACGCCAAATGGATCCGGGAAGGTAAACTCTCTGTAAACTCCGACTGGAACAAAGACCTGAAAGTAACCTTCACCGTTCAGGACCCCTGTCAGCTTGTCAGGAAGGCTTTTGGTGACCCCGTGGCCGATGATCTGCGCTACGTGGTGAAAAAGGTCGTAGGCGAGGAAAATTTCATCGACATGGCACCCAACAAATCGAACAACTACTGCTGCGGCGGCGGCGGTGGTTTTCTGCAGTCGGGTTTTCCCGATGCCCGTCGTGAATATGGTCGGGTAAAGTTTCAGCAGATTCAGGCTACGGGCGCTCAATATGCCATCACCCCGTGTCATAACTGCCATGCACAGATACATGATCTGGCTGAACATTATGAAGGCAGTTACCATACACTGCATCTCTGGACACTTATCTGTCTGTCCATGGGCATGCTTGGGGAAAATGAAAGAGTATACCTCGGACCGGATCTCGCAAACGTCGGTCTTTAGAACTTGAGATAACCGGGACGTAAAATCGTCCCGGTCCGTATTGGAGGATTTTATGATAGTTGCCCAAAGAAAACCCTTTGCCGAAATCAAAGAGATGCTCAAAGGGTACAACAAGGTTTTGAATGTCGGCTGCGGAACCTGCGTCTCCGTCTGTCTGACCGGCGGGGAAAAAGAAGTGGCCGTGCTGAACACCGAACTCGAGATGGCGAGGAGGCTTGACGATGAGCCCATCGACATTCAGGCCCATACCATCGAACGCCAATGCGATCGTGAGTATCTGGCTGAATTGGACGACATCATCGCAGAGGGAAAATTCGATGCCTTGATGTCCATGGCTTGTGGCGTCGGCATTCAGTTTCTGGCTGAAAGATATCCGCTCATTCCCACTTTTCCGGCGGTCGACACCAGTGGGCTCGCGGTAAATCAAGCCGTTGGCTGGTATGAAGAACGATGCCGTTCCTGCAGCGAGTGCGTTCTTGGATGGACCGGTGGAATCTGCCCGATTACCATGTGCGCGAAAAGTCTCTTGAACGGTCCTTGTGGTGGAACAAATAAAGGGAGTTGTGAAATCAGCAACGAGCAGCCTTGTGCCTGGTTTAGAATCTGGGAACGCCTCAAAGGTCAAAATCGCCTGGATGCTATCAAAAAAATAAACACCACCCGTGGCTGGAAAGATCAAACCCCGAGGGACTTGATCCAACCAGGATACAAGAAGCCAGAAAAGATGGTTAAATAACAGGATAAAACGACTTATTCTTTTTTCCTCTTACCCTTATCGAGAAGCAGAGGATTACATATGAGCACAGAAACGCATTTCAATTCCGCAAGTAACTTGGAAAAGGTCCTTAAATCGGGTCAGTTTGCCTTCACCGGCGAGCTAGGCCCGCCAAGGGGGACCGACGTCGGAGAGGTGAAGGAAAAGGCAAAGTTTCTAAAAGGAAACGTCGATTCCGTCAATATTACCGACAATCAGACAGCAGTTGTGAGAATGTCCAGTTGGGCAGCTTCCCTCATTCTCATACAAGAAGGGCTGGAGCCCAATTATCAGATGGTATGCAGGGATAGAAACCGGCTGGCCATGCAGGCCGATATTCTCGGCGGTTCCGCACTCGGTATTCGCAATATGCTCTGCCTTTCAGGAGATCACCAGCAATTCGGTGATCATCCCGATGCCATGGGCGTTTTTGATATCGACTCCATTCAATTGATAGCAATGGTCAAGCAGATGCGGGATGAGGGGCAATTTTTAAACGGTCAGGATATCCATCAACCGCCGAAAATGTTTATCGGTGCAGCCGCCAACCCTTTTGCCGACCCCTTTGAGTGGCGAGTTCATCGCCTGGCCAAAAAAGTCGAAGCCGGAGCCGACTTCATACAGACGCAATGTATCTACAATATGCCTAAATTCCGAGAATTTATTCGCCTTGCCAATGAGGAAGGCCTCACCGATCAAGTCTATATCCTGGCCGGCGTCACGCCGATGAAGAGTGTTGGTATGGCAAGGTATATGAAAGGCAAGGTACCTGGAATGGATGTCCCGGATGAGATCATCGATCGCTTAAAGGGCGTCGAGAAAGGTAAGGTCGCTCAGGAAGGCATCAATATCGCCTGCGAGCAGATCGAAGAATTCAAAGAAATGAAGGGTGTCCACGGTGTCCATATGATGGCCATTGAATGGGAGCATATGGTACCCCAAATCGCTGAACAGGCCAAGGTTCTACCTCGTCCGGTTTTCAGTTAACCTTGTACCCGCAACACTACCAGCTAAACCCGGAGAGCGGAAGCACTAGGTCCCGCTGGTAAGACACCAGTCGAGATGGGGGAAAAACCCCCATCTCGACTGCTTCCTGAAGAACCTTCTAATAGAATAGACAAAAAAGTGAAACAATCTTCAATTGAAGATTATTCTTTGCAGGAACCTTATGGAAAGCAATAGTTCTAAACGCTTTGGTTGTTTTGGATACTAAACCTCGCCTACCTTTTTTCTCGGAAAATTCTTTTGTTGGGAATAGACTCCAGTCCAAGTTGTGCGATTAATATTGCCATATCTAAGGTGCTCCTTCCCTGGCAATTACAGATTTGAAGATGTTTCCTGTGAAGTTCATAAGTGTTCATGCCTAGAAAATGTTCCCGAAAAGGAGCGTTCTGGCATGTTTGAAAAATCAAAATTATTTCCAGAAAACCAGCAGAAAATGGAGCATTTTGAATTATTGATGTTTCCAGATAGTCTCCGAAATTTCTCTGTGAAAATCCTCAAGAACTATACCACACAAAACGATGGCCCAATAAATAAAGGGGATACGCTTGGCGGTACAGAAAGTATTGCAAGGAAGACTTTTGTAACGATTGGATCAGGCGGGAAGGTGAAGCGAGGAATCTAAAGCTCGGACTTTGGGCTGATAGCCATCCTCAAGAAAATTTAGAACATAATTTCTCATTTCCGACCACACACTAGCGAAAGAGTTGCCGGGGCTTTTGCGGAAAAAGAAGAATGGCCATTAAAAATCTGGTTCTTGCGTTTAAGCGATTAACTAATTTTTTCAGGATTTTTATTCCGGAAAAATGGAAAATATTTCATGTGCTAAGAGTCAGCTTTGTAAGTTTTTTCCACCTAAAATCGCTGTTACCCAATTGATTTACTGAGATTTTGCAAATCTCTTTGCTGTGGTATGATTATTGCTCATTCTGAAACGTCGACTACGTGAAACGCTGAGTAGTTAGGATGACAACATTTGATGAAATCTTTACCGAGATAAAAAGTGAAAAACAGACGTAATTATTATCGGATTCTCCATGTTCAACCAGATGCACCTCTGGAAATTATCCAATCGAGCTATCGTGCTCTGCTTTTGAAACTCAAAAAACATCCCGATCTGGGTGGGAATCATTGGGAATCAACTTTGCTAAACGAGGCTAGAGAGGTGCTTATCGATCCGAAAAAAAGATCGAAGTATGATCAGGAATTTCTGAAAAAGTACACTTGGTCAAGACACTCTAAGCCCCATTGTGCGTTAGAACGTATAGACATCTCCGACAGCGCCGGAATGAAAACTGACTACACCGGTGCGATCTTTTCCCACGCTTGTCGGTTTTGTCATAAACTGGGGCAGCAATCTGTTCCTCTCTCACTTGATACTCGGTGCTCCAGTTGCCGTAGTCCTCTTTATCCAACCCATAAAATAAAGAATTCTGTCCTTGCAAAACGTGCTTTTCAGCGCATTGCGAAAGATTTTGTAATCACATATTATATCGAATGGCCAGCGGTGCAGGAATATCATGGTCAAACGTCACAGCTTTCTCCCACCGGCATGCAGTTTTGTACCGATCAGTCCCTGCAAGTCGACCAAATTATAAAAATTAACAGCCGGTACGTAGAGGCGGTGGCCAGGGTTGTCTATTGCTTTAATAGTTCCCTCTCAAGGCACAACCCGAATCCGGCTAATATAATCGGTGTCGAATTTCTCGCCTTTATATCCCTGATGCCACCAGGCACATTTGTTTCACAAACAACCTGATTCGTTTGGGGGGTGAAATTGCGGTAAAAAGTCGTTCGTCCGATATGACTTTATTAACAGCCGACAAAGTGACGCTTCAATACAGGTAAGGAAAACCTTCGTTTTATTTGATATAGGTGTTTGGCTTTTAATGCGGTACTGGATGCCTTGTCGGATAAGCACGGCTCATGCGGGTGAAATCAGATTAACCATAGTACGGGATGGGCAAAAATAGCCCGACGAGTCTTCGGTTTACCCCGGCATTTTGTTATTTGTGGGGGGCAGTTACGATATCCTGACCATTGATGAAGGCAAGGAGTGCCGTCCAGTATTCGGCAAACATATCGATGGTGCCATGATCGGCTCTTTTAATAAAGACGATTTCTTTTTTGCCGGCGATATGTTTGATCAGATTTTCTGTTCGCTCAGCAGGAACCACCTGGTCCTGCCCTCCATAAATGACCAGCAGTGGACAGTTAATCTGCGCCACAACCTGCAGTGAATCAAACCGGTGTTTCAGCAGCAGGCCGACCGGCAGCCAGGGATAGCTAGACCGGGCAATATTGACGATACTGTCATAAGGCGTCACCAGAACAGCCCCATCGACATCTCTTTTCGCCGCCACATAACAGGCCACCCCGGAGCCGAGGCTCCTGCCGATCAGAAAAATCTGCCTCGGCGCATACCGCTTTTGCATATCGTCAATTACCGCAAGAGCGTCCCCCAAAAGTTCCGCCTCTGCCGGTCTGCCATCACTCGGTCCGTAACCCCGATAAGCGACCAACAGCGATGCTGCTTTAATATCTTTTAATTCTTCGATATTATGAAAAATATCTTCTCCATTGCCGCCGTAATAAACAAGCAGCTTTTCCCGTACCAGGCCCGGACTGACCAGCCAGCCCCTTAAGGTGACAGTGCCCTGTCGAAGTTGATAATCGACAACATTGGGGTAATCATGGGCCTCGTGTCGTGCCGTCGGCGGAAAAAAAAGGAACGCTTCCTGGCGCAGGTACATAAAAAGAACTCCCGCCCCATAGACGACCAGCATGAAAAAAAATAACTGCATCGCTCCCGACATTTTCATACTCCCCCTTCTCAATTTGCAGAGACGATTTCTGCAGCCTGAGCAAAATATTATGCCAACTCCTTACCCTATTTCAGAGCTATATGGTACTATCTGCCAATGAATATAGAAAATTTACAACACCAAGAGCTCTCCATAAAAAAATTGGTGACGGCCCCAGGTCAGGTATGGTGTTTCTTTGGCGAAAATAACTCCGGCATTGACCGGATGCTGGAGCTGCTGGCCGGCACCTTGACCGATTTTACCGCCGATACGCTGCAGCTGCCCGAGCAGCCGGGGATTCTTTCTTTTCAAGCGCAGCAGGAAATATATGAAGAAGAGATGCGCAACGATGACAGCGACTTCATGGACAAAATAGATCCCGGAACGCTGGTCTGTGAGTTTCTCCCCAACTCCTCTTTGCACCTGCCGCTCCTCAACACTTTTGCCATGGACCATTGTCTGCAGCTGGGATATCGCCAACTGAGTTCAGGACAAACGCGAAAGCTCCTCTTTCTACAGAAAATTACCGGCGGAGCCAGCTCCCTGATCCTGCAAAATCCTTATGACGGTCTCGACGAACGGAGTTGCCGGGAGCTTGATCTGGCCCTGCAGCAGCTGCCGAAACAAAATATCGAACTGATCCTGCTGGTCAACAGTGTCAGCGACATTCCAGCCTGGTGCACCCATCTGGCACGAATCAGAGCAGGGCAGCTGGAAAAAGCCGGGCCAAAAGAGCAGATCCTGCCTCTTATGCATGTTTTTCGATCAGCGAACAGTATTGCTGATGCACCGTCCATCGAAAAGAGTATAACCCAGACAGCTCCTGATGCAAGTGTGGTCCAGGAACTCATTTATCTGCAGGACGGTTTTGCCGGCTATGGTGATAAAAAATTATTTTCCGCTCTTGAGCTGGTCGTCCATACCGGCGATCATACCTTGATTACCGGGCCCAACGGCTGCGGGAAATCGACGCTGCTGGATATTATCATTGGCGATAATCCAAAATGCTATGCCAATAAACTGCGAATTTTCGGCAAGCTCAGAGGTTCAGGAGAATCGATATGGGAGATTAAGAAATATATGGGCATCGTCTCCCCGGCCCTGCACCGGGAACACCGCATTCCCGGCAGCGCCCTGCATGTTATCCTCTCCGGTTTACACGATTCAATCGGCTTGTACGCCAAGGTGTCCAGCGCCGAGATTAAAACAGCGACGCGCTGGCTGAGCTGGTTATCCCTGGCCGAAAAAAGCTCTGTCCCCTTTAAACGCCTGAGTTTTGCCGAACAGCGACTGGTCCTGATCGGCCGGGCACTGATTAAACGACCCAGGCTGCTCATCCTTGATGAACCGACCCAGGGCCTCGACGATGTCAACAGAGGCAAGCTACTTGATCTTCTCGAAGCAATCGCCGCACAACAGCTCTCGACTATCCTCTTTGTCAGCCACCGACGTGACGAACATCGACCTTTTTTTAAACAACAAATCCATCTCGACACCTATGGAACATAATGGTACATTGACTCGGTCGTTTACAGACACGTTCCAACTCAAAAAGGATGTACGAAATATGGCAACCGAAGAAAATAAGGGCAAAGAATACCTGGACCAGCTTTACCGACTGACCGGCGGAGACATACAGGCGCAGGTTTCCATGTACGAGATAGGTGCGGCGATCGGCCTGGAAAAAAGTGCGGCCGGCAGTCTTGCCGAAGAATTGATGGTACAGGGCCAGGCAGAACTGCGCACCCTTGCCGGCGGTATCAGCATCACTGTGGACGGCCTGTCGGCGCTCGGCATTGCGGTTGCCACACCGCAGTCGGCCAAGAGCGGTTTTCAACTCGGCCAGGGTCCGGTGGCCGATGACAATGACCGCGGGACAATGCAGCAGATCGCCGAAGAAATCAAAAAATCCATTACCGGATTACATCTTGAGTACAATCTGCTCGAAGAAATTGTTCTTGATTTGAAGACCATCGAGGTCCAGTTACTCTCACCCAAACCGAAAATAGCCGTTCTGCGGGAAATTTTACGCTCGCTCCATGCAGCTTTAGCAGCGGCTCATGTCGACAAGACTGCGGCGCTGCTCAAAAGCCTCATATAGATGCAGAGGAAGAAATTGTGAAAACTATCGGTCTGCTGGGTGGGATGAGCTGGGAAAGTACAACCCACTACTACCAACTGCTCAATCAGGGCATCAATGCCCGTCTGGGTGGACTCCACTCAGCCCGGATTGTTATGATCAGTGTGGATTTTCAGCCCCTGGAAACTCTTATGCAGCAGGGAAAGTGGACCGAATTATCCGAACATTTGGCCGATGCGGCACAGAAAATCGAAAAAGCCGGCGCCGATTTCCTGCTCATCTGTACCAATACCATGCATAAAGTTGCCCAGACTATCACCGACGCCGTCGATATTCCGCTCCTGCATATTGCCGATGCAACCGCCGAAAAAATCAAGGCTCAAGGTATCCACACCGTCGGTTTACTCGGAACAGCTTTCACCATGGAAGAAGAGTTTTACCGAGGCAGGTTAGCGGAAAAACACGGCTTGGCAGTAGTTATCCCTCCCCCAGAGGATCGTAAAAAAATCCATGATATCATTTTCGATGAACTCTGCCGGGGAAAAATCAACGACACCTCACGACAAACGTATCTGCGCATCATCGACACCATGCACCGACAAGGGGCAGAAGCAATTATTGAAGGATGCACGGAAATCGCCATGCTGATCAGCCAGGACCATACCCCGGTTCCGCTTTTCGATACGACTGCCCTGCATGTCGAGCAGGCAATTCACTATGCTTTATCGTAATGGAAATGACGTTGTTAAAAGTTTCTGAAGGTTATGGTTAAACAGACAAGTGCGGACTTCGGATAAAGAATTTTACGACAGCAGCTATTGTTGATGGTCAAGCAACAACTCATCTCAGCCATCAGTTGTTGATTTTTACTGCGTAGATAGCCTGGTCCCTGATCACGCCCGTCACCCGAACGTTTTTACCGACAAAAGCATTGGGTTCCGTCCCTTTGAGCAGGAAAGTTCCCCGGTTGGTGGTGATGGCAATACCCCGATTGGTCTCCAGGACCAATCCCGAGAAGACACTCTGTTCATGAAAAATCAGGCGACTCATGGTCTCGCCATATTCCCTGGAATCGGAAGGACCGGATTTTTCCGCCACAGCCATCATGCCAAAAGCACAGAGGCTGGCAACAAGTAAAACGGTTACAATGTGTTTCATAAATATATAATTTTGTAAGAGACGAGGTTCATCTTGTCTTGATGATTGTCAAACAGCTCGGAAAATGTGGGTCAAGCAAGGGGTAGGCCATTAACTCATTCTTATTTTTCCAAATAATTAACCATTATATCGCATTTTTCCCTCGTGGTTGCAATTAAAAATTTTCCCCCTGGCAGACAAGCTGCAAAAATTTTGCGCACACTCATACCATATTTTTTGCTTTCAGCCAACACATCGACGCATAATTGGTGGCAGATATCTAAAAAAATCCCAATAACAAAGCGTTGCCCATATCTTCGCACCTTCAGTCTGCAGATGACAGCCGGTATTGTTTTTGCTAAAATCGTCCCGAAGTTATGCGGCCTTGGTTTGTTTTCCGATGAACGGAGACAATGGCTCAATGTTCACGGCATTTTATTGATGAGAGATCAATGGGTTTGAGAGTCGGTATACAGCAAAAACTTGCGCTGATTTTTTTTCTGTTTTTTGTTATTTTTTCCGGAACGGTTTCTATTCTTCTCTTTAATGTCCAGCGGATGGTGGAGACTACGGAGACCATTGTCGCGAAAAATAATAAGATAGATGAACTTACCGAGATATTGAAGGCCAGTCTGCTGGATATGGAGGAAAACCATAAAAAGCTGAATATTCTCAAAAAAGACCGGTATTCAGAATACTTCGAACAAGCCAAAAACATCTTTGAGGAAGCCTTGCAGCAAGCGGTTCAATTGTCACTGGCCACAGAGAGCGATAAGGTGTGGCAGGACTTTGCATACAGCTACAACCGCCATAGAACCGGTCTGTGGGATAAAGGTGTTCCTCCCGAGATCGGCTCCAAATGGGTCACAGAACAGGTTGTTTCCAACTGGATTGACAATATCGCCAGCGCCAAACGCCTCAACCAGCAGCACATTCAAAGCGCCATGCAGGGGCTCAACGAAAGAAGCCGTTTCAGTGCCAGAAATGGATTTTATGGATTTTGCATAAGTCTTCTGGTCGGCTTTGTTGGTATTTGGTTTATTACCAGATCATTTTTTACCCCGCTCAAGACCCTGGCCCGGGCTTTAAAACGGATCTCAATTGATAAACTGCATCAACCGATTAATCTTAAAGGCGGAGAAGATTTTTACGAGTTGGCAGCTTCGTATAATGATATGAGTCGACAGCTTCATGAGGAAGAGAATATCCGCAATGAATTTATCGCCACTCTGAGTCATGAGATCCGCACGCCGCTCTCTTCCATCCGAGAATCGGTCAACATGATAATCGAGGAGGTCTTCGGACCGATAAACGACAAACAACGTAAATTCCTCAGCATTGCCAGCGTTGAAATCCAGCGGATCAACAAATTGCTTAATTATCTGCTCAATGTGTCGGTTCTTGAATCCGATGTTCGCAAGAAAAAGTCCATTCGCCTGGATACCCGGGAATTGATCTCGAGCAGCACCGAAATTTTCTCTTCCTTTGCCGAGAAGAAAAAAGTAACTTTAGAGGTCGGTAATACGGCGCATTGTCCCGATCTATATGGAGTTCGTGAAGAATTGCAGCAGGTATTTGTCAATATAATCGGCAACGCGATCAAGTATTCCCCGGAAAAGGGCTCGGTAATGATTTCCTGGATGAAAGATAGTAAAAGAAAATTTCTCCTTTTCCAGGTTCGTGACACCGGTCCGGGCATTGCCGACGACGAGCTGTCACTGGTCTTTACCAAATATTACCGGACCAAAACTGTACGGGGCCATCTCGACGGGGTAGGTTTAGGGTTGGCAATCTGTCGCAAAATCGTGACCAGTTACGGTGGCAAAATACAGGTGGTAAATAATAAGAACAGCGGCTGCACCTTCTCCTTTACTCTACCCACTCGGGCCTAAGCCGAGTATGATTGGAATCAAGAGAAAGAGCACCGCTCTCGCTCAGGAATAGAGCTCGTACCGGCAATGTTTAACAAAAAACGCGGGACAGCCGGGAACGCCGACCGGGCTGTATCGGAGGAAGAATAATTGGAGTACCGAGTATTTATGAATGTCTGCCAATCGATGTTGTCGCGTTGGATGACCGTCTTGCTGCTGAGTATCCCGCTGTTGTTTCTCTGCAGCTCGTGCGCAGAAATACCGCCCCAGAGTATTCCCGCATCTGCTGCCGCCCCCAAACAGCATGCCCATGCTCTTGCCGAACAGCTTTTTATGCTTGGCGATTACGAACGTGCCCTGCTCGAATACGAGCAAATTTATGAAACAGCACTTTCTATGGAAGACAAAAACCTTGCCCTCTATGGACTGGCATGCACGCAAATGATATTGGCACGCAACAAGGAGCAACTGCTTGAAGCGATCGACAACCTGCAAAAGTGGGACGTCAATAAGGGCACCGCCCCGTTTACTGAAAATCGACACCTCCTGATCCTTGCCTTGAAACAACAAGGTACCCTGTTGCTGGATAAAGACAACACCTTAACAAAGCAGGATAATCAGCAAAAATCAGTAATTGCCGACCAGCAGTCAAAGATAACCCAGATCACTGCCGAAAACGAAAATCTGCAGATAGAGTTAAAAAAACTGCAAAAGCAGATTGAAGAAATCGAAGCAATTGACGAAAATGTCCAGAACAAACGAAAACCTTTATGAATAAAGCTACCCATGTCCTTATAGTTGACGACGATCCGTCTATTTTAGAAGTTTTAGATGCCCGTCTCACGGCTGGCGGATTCGCTACGCACAAGGCTGTAAGCGGCCCTGCTGCTCTTGAAATTTTAAACAATGAACGGGTCGACGTGATGGTCTGTGACATAAAAATGCCGCAGATGAGCGGGCTCGAACTACTGGAAAAGATCCGTCCGAATTTCCCCCAGCTACCGGTTATCTTTCTCACCGCTTACGGCACAATTCCCAATGCCGTTAATGCCATGAAGGCCGGGGCGGTCGATTATCTCACCAAACCTTTTGACGGGAAAGAACTCATCGGCAAAATAGAGAAACTTGTCGCCACCTCGGTGCAGGCAGATGATTCTCGCTCTCAAGTTGAAGACGGCATCGTCTGGGGTAAGAGCGCAGCCATGGCTGAAATGAAAGAACTGCTGCTGAAAGTCGCCGGCAGCAATGCCAATGTGTTGATACTCGGCGAAAGCGGAGTCGGTAAAGAGTCTGTGGCCAAGATGGTGCACAATTCCAGTCCCAGAAAAAACAAACCATACATTGTCGTCGACTGCGGCTCGACTCCTTCGGGAATTTTAGAAAGTGAACTGTTTGGTCACGTCAAGGGATCTTTCACCCATGCTATAAACGATAAGAAGGGCTTAATAGAAGCCGCCCACGGCGGCACTCTTTTTCTCGATGAAGTCGGCAATATATCTCAAGAAATGCAAAGCAGGCTGCTGCGCTTTCTGGAGGAGAGAACCATTCGGCAGGTCGGGGCTATTAAAGAAACTGATGTCGACTGCCGAGTAATTGCCGCCACCAACTCCGACTTGAAGGCGGACGCCGACGAGGGCAAGTTCCGGCTTGATCTCTATTATCGGTTGAAGGTTGTCACCCTTACCGTGCCACCACTTCGAGAAAGGCGAGAAGATATTCCTGAGCTGGCCCAGTTTTTGGTCGATACATATACCGAAAACAACAACTTACCCCGTCTGCGGCTGCCGCAAAAAACCACCGACTGGCTGCAGACCTTGTCGTGGCCGGGTAACGTGCGAGAGTTGAAAAATGCTTTGGAGACCGGTATAATACTCTGCAAAAATAATCAGATACTCCCTGAAGACCTGCAACTGGATAATCAGTCTTCAGCTAGTGCCGGGAGCTTGGATCCGAACTTTTCTATTGAACAAAGCGAAAAAGAGGCAATCATCCGGGCCTTGAAACAGACCAGAGGGGTAAAGAAAGACGCGGCGGAGCTCTTGGGGATAAGCCGCCGGGCCATTCAATACAAAAGCAAGAAATATGACCTAGATGCCACAGATTTTAAAAGCTGATGGGCTCGTAAAAACTCTTCATTACAACCACCGTAGGGGCACACCTGTGTGTGTGCCCTTCTAGTATTAAGCAAAAAAAGGGGAACAAACCGCAGCTTGCTCCCCTTTGACTTGGACACTCTTTTCGACTACTAATACCTTACGCCTGCGACCATCCTACACCTGCCACCCGGTTGAATGGCTCATATCCCCGTCCTTACCGATAACAAAACATTCGCAGTCAGGCTGTGCGTTGATAAACTGCACGCCGACAACAGGCTCCATGACAAAAACGCTGGTTGCCAGGGCGTCGGCATCCATAACCGTCGGGGCAATAACCGTCACACTGCTCGACAAATGCGGGGAATGACCGGTTCTGCTGTTGATTATATGGTGGTACAATTTCTCGTTATCATAGTAAATTTCATAATTACCGGAAGTGGCAATAGCGCCATCTTTCATGGTGATGATATCGGGATATTCTTTGGATTTACCAGGATCCTGAATCGCCACCGTCCAGGCCTTGCCATGTGCTGCCAGGCCGCTGGTGCGGATATCACCGCCGGCATTGATCAGATGGTTGGCGACCCCATTGACACGCAACACATTCGATGCCTTATCGACGATATATCCCTTAGCGATACCGTCGAGGGTAATCCCCATATCACTGCCGCTAAACTGCAGGGTACCGCTCTGGAAATGGATATTGTTGCTGCCGACCAGCTTTAAAGTCCTATCTATTTCGGTATCGTTTGGTTGCCGGCTGTTGACGAAGCTGTTTTTATAGAGATCGATAAGCGGCTTTACGGTAATATCGAAGGCACCTCTCGTCTCCCGATTATAGTAGAGAGAACGGGCAACGAGTTCAAGCATCTCCTGGGGTGGTTGCTCGATCTTGCCGGTGGCATTAAAAGAACCAACAGCCGAGCTCTTCTCAAAATGCGTCAACATGGCGTTGAGTCGATCAATTTCCCTAAATGCCAGCCCGATGGCCTGCTCAGCTTCATCCCGGGAAGGATGGATTACCGTCATGGCGACAAAAGTCCCCATGGCGAGCCGAGTCTCCGTCACTTTGTATTCTTTCGGACCAAAAAACAATGCCTCGGCCTTTTCAGCCGGCAGCAATGCGGTTGAGGCAACGCCAAGTCCGAGCAGACCGGAGAGTTTTAAAAACGATCTTCTTTTCTGATCAAAAGGAATCTGTAAGTTTTTCATATCTTATTCCAAGTCTTAAATAAATTATTAACCGACCATTTTCAGGCCATCGACCGCGTTTCGTAAAAGAACCTGACGACCTTCATAGTGGCGGAATATATTTCGGGGACATTTGGTCACACACGCGGTTTCGCAGCTTGGACCGTAGGCAATACATGCTCTATGATCAATTTTCACCAGATTGTCTTCATACGTAACCGCACCTGCCGGGCAGGCTTTGACACACATCTTGCACCCGATACAGCCCACTTCACAGACCGCCTTGACATTCTTGCCGAGATCCCGGGTCGAACATGGAACATGTACTCGCGCCTTCAGGGTTCGCAACTCGATGATATTTTTGGGACAGGTCTTGACGCAAATTCCGCAACTCACGCATTTATCAGGATTTATTACCGGGAAATTCTCGACCATCTCGATCGCATCAAAAGGACAGGCCTCGGCACATTCCCCCAGGCCGATACAGGCGTACTGGCAGGCCGAAGGCCCACCAAAACTGAGATTGGCAGCGGTACACGAGGGAAAACCGTAGTATTCATGTTTATGGCTAACCCGGCCTTCAACCCTCGAGCAGCGGACCGCAGCCGCCTGGTCTTCCACCGCAGTCATTTTTTTACCGGTCAACTCGGCGACCCTGGCCGCAACTTTTTCTTTGCCGGGAAAGCAAAGATTTGGCGGAACGTCGGGGTCGTTCACCACGGCAATCGCATAACCTTCGCAGCCGGGATAGCCGCAGCCACCACATTGGGCGAGCGGCAGAGACTCGACAACTTCCTCGATGAGCGGATTGACTTCAACGGCAAATTTATGGGCGGCAATGGCGAGGCCGATACCGAAAAACAGGCCGATACAGCCGAGCAGCACCAGACCGCCTAAAGCTAATTTTACTAATGCGGGATCCATATTCTTTTACTCTCAAAAAATTTCTAATAGTTAAAACAACTGCAACCCGGAAAAACCAAGAAAGGCCATAGCAAACTGTCCAGCGACAATGAAGGCGATGGGCAGCCCCTTAAAGGTTTTGGGGATATTGGCCAGCTGCATCCTCTCACTGACGGAGCTCATCAAATACAAGGCGAGCAGAAAACCGCCACCTGCCCCAAGGGCCAGCATAAAGGTCTCGAAGACGTTATAATTATTGTTGGCCAGAATCAGCGGCACGGCAATAATGACACAGTTGGCGATAACCAGGACCAGGAATACCCCAAAGGAGTTGAACAGGATCGGATTGACCTTTCTCAGAATGGTATCCACCGCCTGCACCGTTAACGAAACCAGGCCGATAAAGACCACAATCTGTAAAAAATTCAGATCAAAGGGGACCAGGATGAAATTGTAAAAAAACCAGCTCATCAAGGCCGAGACCACCATGACCAAGGTAAAAACAACCCCCATGCCTTTGGCGGTGGTCTTTTTCTTCGAGGTGCCAAAAAAGACACAGAGCCCAAGATACTTGGTAAAGACAAAGTTATTGATCAACAGGGCGGAAATGAGGATACCGAAAAGATAGCCAAGATATGATTTACTGACCGTAAAGGTCGTCTCCTCGATCCCGGCCAGACCCTGCACCGTAACCACAAGGGTCTTGGCGGTGTTCAAGGGTTCAGCAAACGACAGTGACAGGCTCTTGCCGTTCTCGGCCAGGACAGCCGAAGCCAGCTGCAGTCGGATGTCGGGATCCGACTCTTCATAGATAGTATAATTCGCCTCATCTTCGGCTACCGCCTTATCGACCGGACCTGCGAATGTGACCTGAATTTCAGTATCAGATTTAAACTTCTGGCCGACAACGAGTTCTTCTGCGTGAACCAAAAGCGGCGTCAGCAAGAGCATCAACGCCGTCAGCAGGATATATCTGGGGTATGCAAGGATCATTATTTTAACCCTCTTGAGCGTTTATAATAAATTTCAATCCAGTTGAAAAAAGCCATCATTAAACCGACCACAAAAAAACCGGCACTGGGTAGGATGAAGAACAGCAAAGGTTTGAAACCAAGAACATCGTAGCCAAAGATCGCCCCAGAGCCGAGAAGTTCCCGGACAAAACCTATGGTCATCATACCAACCATGAAACCCAGCCCCATGCCGAGACCGTCCCAGAAGGAGGCATTGACGGTTTCTTTACTGGCAAACATCTCCAGACGCATGGTGATGATGGCAAAGGCGACAATAAGTTTGACGAAAATGCCCATCTTGGCATAGGCCTCGGGCATATATGCCGCCAGCACCAGGTCGATCACCGTTACCCAGGTGGCGATGGTTAAGGTGTAGGTAGGGATACGAATTCTCGGATGGATCATGTTTTTGAAGATCGCTATCGTTACACTGGAAAAAACCTGTACAAAAAGCACGGCAATTCCCAGGAGAAGACCGTTCATCACCGTGGTGGAAATACCCACCGCCGGACACATAGAGAGTGCCAGCTTGAAGATGGGGTTTTCACTCAGGATGCCTCTGCTTATCAGTTGCATGCTGGATTTGTCATTTGCCACGTCAACTTCCTCTTGCAAGTATTAAAACGATACAGCCAGTCGCTGTTCATTCAGGACTTTATCCAATACATTGATACGGTAGGCAAATTTCATCACAATGCCTTTCACCCCGTTGCTCACTGCCTTGGTCGATATAGTCGCCCCAGTCAGGGCGTAGATGTCTTTATCTTTATACTGTTCACGGAATTTAAGGATATCCTGCGCATCCAGTTTCCCGGTCAAGGCCTGATAATAATCGTCGGGCAGAGGCGCTTTGACGACATCGACGGTTTTTAAGGCCTCGAGTGGTTTGCCCTTAAACTGATTTTTGAAGTAATCCTGTTCGATCTCCGCACCCAGCCCAGGATCTTCTTCATGCTCGAGAATCTCCAAACCTACCAGGGTGAAGTCCGTATCAACTGCCAGCATAACATGGACAAAGGTTTTAAAGCCCTGGAACTTGCCGCCGATCAGGTAGGCGATGCGCTTACCGTCATCGGTCACGATGATAATCCGGTCGGCAAAATTGGCCACATAGCCGGGACCGACCGCCTGTTGTACCGCTTTGTTGCGGGTGTCAGTTTCCAGTACCTCCGTTTCGCTCAGGGCTATTGGTTTTTTTTCTATCAAGGTGCCGTTAAGGTCGATATTGACCAGGCTGTACCCAGCCTCTTTGCCTTCAGAATTGGGCACAAGGTAGCCGATCGACTGCTTGTCGCTGCTGATGACATAGCGATAGACCTCATGCAAGGCAAGCGACTCAGGCACTTTGGCACCATCTTTATAGCCCAGCAGTTCATACATCACCTGCTGCTCTTTGACATGCTCGTTATGTTTCTTGGCGTTGCTGGTAAAAATAAAGCACAGGCCCATTACGGTTGCTGCCAAAAGACAGGAAACGGTCAAACGGACAACTATAGTCAGCATATCTTTCATTTTGTACCTCCTGCCGGCGGCGCAAAACGTTTAGGCTTGAACCAGCTGTCGAGCACGGTACTGAGCGGATTCATCAGCAAAATGGCATAGCATATACCTTCCGGGTAGCCGCCGCGCAGCCTGATCAAGACGGTCAGGGCACCGATACCAATGCCAAAGACAATTTTGGAAATTCTGGTTGACGGACTAGTGACATAATCGGTGGCCATATAAAAGGCGCCCAGCATGGCACCCCCGGAAAGAACGGCAAGCAGCGGATCGCCGCTGAAATATGATTCCCCGCCGAAGATCCAGCTCAGTACGGCAATGGTTCCCAGCAGCGAAACCGGGATATGCCAGGTAATATAGCCACGATAGAGAAGATACAGTCCGCCGAGAAGGATCAGAAAACCGGAAGTCTCGCCGATACATCCCGGGCGAAAGCCAAGAAAAAAACTGGTATACAGGCTTGCGCCACTGCCGAATTTTTCGACAAAGGCAGCCATGCCATATTCTTTCATCACCGCTAGAGGCGTTGCCGTAGAAACGGCGTCGATAGTGCCGCTGAAATAGGAAAAGATGCCGGCTCCGGTGCCAGCGTAATCAATGGGTGCCAACCAGGCGGAGGTCATCGCCACTGGAAAGGAAGCCAGCAGAAAGGCGCGTCCCAACAGGGCGGGATTAAAAAAATTATAGCCGATGCCACCGAGAAGATGCTTGCCGATATAAATGGCAAATACCGCCGCCAAAATAGGCAGCAATGGGGATACCCCCGGCGGAATAACAAAGGCCAGCAACATCCCGGTAAGCACCGCGCTGCCATCATGTATCGTTACCGTTCGGCCCAGTGTTTTCTGGCTCACAGCCTCCACCACAACGCAACTCATAACGGAAACAGCGGTGATCAAGAGCGTTTGAATACCAAACACGAAAACCGACAGAATCAGTGGCGGCACCAGGCAGGCCACAACCGTCCACATAATTTTCTCGACCGACTCATTGCTCTTTACATGCGGCGAGATGGAAACCTTCCACAGGCCCGCCGGGGCAGTTGTCTGGTCGTCCAAAGCTTGCTGATTGCTCACGACTCTCCTCAAAACATCCAGATTTATGCATACGCCCTGGTACGAATCAGGGCCAACTCATCTTCGTATTACGGTCTCTTTGCCTTCAACTTGGCCAGGCGAACAAACTGCACCAGAGGGCGTTTGGCTGGGCAGACATAGGCACAGGAACCACATTCAAAACAATCGAACACACCGAACTGGGCGGTATCCTCAGCCCGGTTGGCCTCGACATAGATGCCGATCTCTTTTGGCTCAAGTCCCATCGGGCAGGCATCGAGACACCAGCCGCAACGGATGCACGCTGAGTGTGGCCGGGTATCGACTTCGTCTTCTCTCAAAAAAAGAATGGCTGAGGTGGTCTTGGTAACCGGCACGTCGAGGCTCGAAATGGCAAAACCCATCATTGGCCCGCCCATGATAACTTTCTCAAGACCAGCCTGCAGGCCCCCAAGATACGTGACGATATCGCTTATTTTGGTGCCTATTTTCACCTGCAGGTTAGCGGGCCTGGCAATACCTTTACCGGCGATGGTGACAATTTTTTCATACAGTGGCTTGGCATAAACCACTGCGTCATAAATAGCCTTGGCCGTCGCCACATTCTGCACCACGACTCCGACCGAGGAAGGCAGGGCCATGGCCGGTACCTTGCGTCCAGTAACCGCCTGGATAAGCTGTTTTTCTGAGCCCTGCGGATACTTGACCTGCAAGGTCTCTATGGCGATGGAAGCGTCAGCCCCTGATGCTTCGCGGGCGGCATGGGACATTTCCCGGATGGCATCGGGTTTATTGCTCTCTATGCCGATATGACACTGCCTGATGCCGAGAACTTTGAGGATAATTTTTGCCCCTTCGACAATCTCGGCAGGATTTTCCAGCATCTGCCGGTGGTCGGCAGTTATATAGGGTTCACATTCTGCGCCGTTGAGTACCAGAGTATCAACCGGAGATCCCGCCGGCGGATTGAGTTTCACATGGGTCGGAAAACCGGCACCACCGATACCGACAATCCCGGCGTCATGTATTTTAGCGAGTAGCTCGGTACTGGACAAGGTATGCCAGTCGACCCATTGATACTGTATCGGAGCAGATTCTTTATCCACCTCAATAGTAATAGACGGGCTTGATACCCGAATTGGATGGGTAGAAGATCCCACATTCTTGATTTTTCCGGCGACCGGGGCATGCAGTGGCACGCCCAGCCCTTTTTTCACCTCGCCGATGACCGCACCCTCGGTGACCACATCGCGCTTGGTGACCGTCGGAGTGCATGGCGCACCGATATGCTGCCCGAGAAACAGTTCAAGCTCATCGGGGACAGGCATCACTTCTACGGCTAAGCCCTGGGTCTGCGTTTTGAATTCAGGCGGATGAACCCCGCCTTTGGGAAATGTCAGCAACGATTTCATAGCTCTATGATAATGTAATTAATGTGTGCACAACATAGTGGCCAAAGCATGTCTTCTAGTCGTTTTGTCCTTGATGAGGACGAGCCGATCAGGACAATCCCCCGTAATATTTCATAAATTGAGTTCGCTCAAAAACTGCCGGCTCAGTTGCCTGCGCATAACTCAATTTGCCCCGAAAATCGGTCAGGCTGGAAAATGACTTCTGCTCCATCCATGTCTCAAGCCCCTGCAGAATTTTGTCAATCTGAGCTGCCCCATTTCTATAGATAGTCGAGACAATCTGCACGGCGGCAGCGCCAGCCAGAAGCTGCTTGATCATCCCTTCGCTGTCGTGCACGCCGGTTGATGCCACCAGATCCTTTTCAATCAATCCGGACATCAAGGCGATCCACCGCAACGAGCCTGATATTTCGGCGGGAGTGCTGAGAACATCAGCCGATTTAACCACCATCTTGTCGATATCGATATCCGGAGAATAATATCGGTTAAACAGGACAAAGCCGGCAACTTTATCGGTCCAGCTCAGTTTTACGATGAGATTGGCCAGTGAGGCAGAATAGTGACTCATTTTCAGGGTGAGCGGAATGGAGACCATATCACTCACCGCGCTGATGATTTCCAGGTACTTCTTCTCGTTGTCCGTGCTGGTCATTTTCGGATTAGACGGCAGCAGGGAAATATTTAACTCAATGGCATCGGCGCCCTGCGTCTCAATAGATTTGGCAAAAGAAACCCACTCACTTGCCGAGACACAGTTGATACTGGCTATTACCGGAATAGTTACAGCTTTTTTCGCACCGGCGATGAGCTGGAGATATTCATCAACTTCATTTCCCCTGGTGTACTCACGAATGTAATCTGTCGCTCCCGGATAATCAGCGTTATAATTTTCAAGATTAGCCGACAACTCGGCCTGGATCTGCTCCTCGAAGAGAGATTTCAACACGACTGCCCCGGCGCCATTGTCAGCAAGTTCTTTGATCTTGCCAACCGACTGGGTAAAACCACAACTGCCAATAATGAGCGGGTTTTTAAGATCGAGTCCCAGATATTTTGTCGATAAATTTTTCATATCGTCGGTGGTATTCCTCGTAAAAATATTCTGCCTTTTAGCAATAAAAAATGTGCCCATTGGGCACATGGTTGGGCATATTATGCAATAACAAGACAAATATCAACCAAATTTCACTGAAATTTGCCAGTAAAATTACTGAATTCTGCTAAGAATTCAATCTAATTTCACTCAATTTGCAATTAGAATTATCTATATATTTGTATTTATTGTATATAAAATTTAATTCTTGTTTCCGCACGGTTTTTTGATAAAAACCTGTCATTTTCGACACGCCCAATATTTTGTGCACAAAAGAATATCAGATGCGCCTGTTTAAATATTTCCAACCTCAGATATTCAGTGCACATTTGTCCAAAGATCATTATCTTGCCGCACTCATCGAACACTGCAAATACCTTTAATCTCAATTAACCGTACTGATCGCGCATTATCCCTGCTCTTATCAATCATGCTTCTCCTAGCCCAGTTCCGGCAGTTGCCGATCTTGCAGATACTCTGCGGCGCCTTTCTCATAAGTTTTTCCGGAATTTTCGTCAAGCTTGCCGATGTCCCGCCCACCGCCTCGGGATTCTACCGGGTATTTTTCGGAGCGATTTTTCTCTTTGCCGCAACCTCTCTAGCCAAGGACTTTAAAAAACTTAGTCCAAGGGAGGGGCTTCTCCTTACTTTTTGCGGCTTCGTTTTTGCCCTTGATCTCTTTTTCTGGCATGAGAGTATCATGTACATCGGCCCGGGACTGGCGACGCTTCTCGGCAACTTTCAGGTCTTTTTTCTCGCCGCCGCGGGGATACTTTTTTGGGGAGAAAAAAGCCGGCGACGATTTTTTATTGCCCTGCCTCTGGCCATAATCGGCCTCCTGCTAATCGTCGGCCATAACTGGAACGATCTGGGAAATACTTATCAAACGGGCATCTATTTCGGTCTTCTCACCGCGCTCTGCTACACCGGCTTTCTGCTGAGTCTACGAAAAATCCGTACTGACGATACGCACTCGCTGTTTTCCACTTTGCTAATTGTATCGGCTGCCTGTGCGTTTTTTCTCAGCTTAAAAATGCTCTATTCTGGTGATTCCTTCGTTATTCCCAACTTTAAAAGTCTCTCGGCCCTGCTCGGTCTTGGCCTGTTCAGTCAAACTATCGGCTGGGTGTTAATCGCCCACGCTCTACCGCAAATACGGGCCTCCCACGCAGGACTTATTTTGCTTTTGCAACCGGCACTGGCTTTTATCTGGGATGTTCTGCTGTTTGATCGACCAACCAGCACCACCAACTGGATAGGGTTAGCGATTACCCTTACCGCCATTTATATGGGCCTGACGGGCAAGGCTAAACCCTAAAGAGTTGCATTATCTGAAATTCGCTCTATTATTTATCAAAGTCAGCCCTAGTTGCTTACTTAACCATAAAACACAGCGAGATTACTATGAAAATAGCCAACTATAAAGACTCCCCTTCCCATAAATTCGACAATGAGGTGGCTAAAGGCGTCACCGGCAGAGTCGTTATCGGCAAGGAAGATGCCGCCGACAACTTCTGCATGCGGGTGTTCACCGTAGCCCCAGGTGGCTTTACGCCAAGACATGCCCATGCCTGGGAACATGAAATATTTGTCCATTCCGGCAAAGGACAGGTCTATCAAAACGGCGAATGGCGGCAGGTGACCAGCGGCACTGTAGTGTTCATTCCCGGCAACGAAGAACACCAGTTTATGAACGGGGGCGGGGAAGACTTCGTCTTTATCTGTCTAATACCTTCCGGAGTTTCCGAAATCTGATGGCGTCGTAAAAATTGGTTTATGGGGGTCAAATCTTTATTCTTGACACGGCAGGATGTGTCAAGAATAAAGATTTGACCCCCATAAACCGCTCTATATATGGCGGACATCCGTAGGAGCACCTTGCACATGTGCCCTTTCTACTGGGTTACACCGAACTTACAATAAAAACCAAAACAACAGAGCCCCGGACAGCCCAAAACAAATCGACGGGGCGATAAGCCTGCGCCAGGCGTGGCCAAGATCTGTTTCAAAATAATTACAGGTCAGCACAAAACAGATATGGATCGGCGAAATCATTACCCCGGTGAAGCCGGAAAACGAGCCGAGGATTAGATAAGGGACAATCTGGTCTTCCATGCCAAGAGAGTGCAGCAGACCGATAAGCAGGGGAAACGTTGCCCCGACAAAGGCCACGTTTATACCGGCCACCATGCCAACCAGAAAGGGTAAGAATACCGCAGCGGCAAAAAGGGCAACCCCGCCGCCGGCACTGGCGGCCATCGCCTCGACAATTCCAGCCGCCTGCATAACATCCTTGAAAATAAAGATGGCTGCAATCACCATGAGCATGGTCCAGAGACTCTTTTTCTGCAAAACGGCAAGAAGGAACTCGGCGCCGAGCTTATTCTGCATCATAATACAGATGATGGCCGCGATCAGGGCAATAATGACGCCCCATTCAAAGGAAATAGTCGGGGCAAACCTGGCCAGCAGCGACTCCAGTCCTATCGCTCCGACTATGGCGATAAAAAGGGGCAGTCCTTCTCTTACTACCGCGCCTCGCCCCCCTTTGCCGGAGCTTGTACCTTCCCGAATAACTGCTGTATTCAAGACCCCGGCCCGGAGAAAAAAGAACCAGCCGATGACGAACATGGCGACAACGCCCGGCCAGGATTTGGAGATAAGCGCAGTAATTGGAATACCGGCCAGGGCAACAGTTAATATTATGCCGGGGTAGAGCGGCCAGGCCATCTCCCAGACATGCCGAAACCAATAGTTGATAACCACCCGATCCTCGTTGCCAAGGCTCATATCAGAACTGACTGCCTTGACCATGGGCGCCGAAAAGATTGCCCCGCCGGGCATGGGCAGAAGACCGATCAAAGCCGGAAAAAAAATCAAACGCAGACGCGGCTTCACTAGATAACCGGAAAGTGCGGCCATCAGCCGGGTCGATTGCCCTGATCGCTCCAAGGCATCGGAGAGAATGAGAATCGAGCCAACGATAGTCACCAGAAAGAGGAACTTTTCCTGCACCAGCGCCAGGCTGCCGGTCTGCAGCAGGGCGGGGACGGAAAGACCGAAGACCAGTCCCATGAACAGCCCGCCAAGCAAAATAGATAGAGCCAGACCCAGCTTGTTTCTGATGCCAACCAGCATCAGGCAGAACGCCCCGATCACCTTAACAAAAGGCAGGGCAATTGTTAAAAATTCCATATGTTCCACTCAGACAAGGACCTTATACACTCCGGATATACCAAAATTATTCTTATCTTTCTGGTCCTTCAGTTCCTGAAATTCGAATATACCATCGAGGATCGAGTGGGTTTGTTTTGATACATAGATCAGACCTCCGGGACAAATAGATTCAAGCCTTGAGGCGAGGTTGACGCCGCATCCGAGTACCGTATAGTCACAAAACTCTTCCGAGCCGATAGTACCAGCCACAACTTCGTCGGTATTGATGCCGATGCCCAGCATGATATCAACCCCGAGCTTTTGTCGCCATTTCTTTTTGAGGCTGTCCATCATTGCCTGCATTTCTATGGCCGCTTCGACCGCCTTTTCCGCATGATTTTCCAGTGGCACCGGATTTCCCCAGACGACCATCATCGAATCGCCGGCAAGTTTATCGATCGTTCCGCCATTGGTTCTGACGATTGAGATGAGCTTGCCGAAACAGTCGCGCAACATGGCGATCAGCTGGTCGGGGGCAATCACCTCACAAAGCCTGGTGAAACCACGCAGGTCGGCAAACATGATGGTCACAATCTTTCGTTCCCCGTCCTGCTTGAGCAGATCGGGGTTTTTCAACAGGTAATCGGCGACGCTGGGCTCAATTAACGATCCTAGCGTTTTTCTAATGTTGTCTTTTTCTTCCGTAACAAGACTGTGTTCCCAGGCGAGCACCCGGATGATCGAAACCATGCAGCCGATCAGCGGCGCAGTCAAAGGAACATACAATGCGTAGCTTGAAGTATAAGAATGTACCAGCACGCCATAAAAAAACCACGAAACAACGGTATAAATTGTCCCTTTGACCGAACCTTCTTCAAGGATAATGATGCCGGGGAAAATGGTATGAAAGAGAATAATCAACACCATCAACACAATCGGCAGTGGACTATACTGCTTTTCCGGGTCAAAAGACAGCAAATGCGCATCAACCCCCAGGAATATATTGACATACTGCATCAAACACAAGGTACAAGCGACGAGGATTGACACCACAAGAAACATTTTCAAGCGTGAATAATTGTGCTTCAGATCAAGATGCATAGTAAGAAAACATGAGATGTAGTCATAGAAAGAGAGAAAACTCCTGGGGGACAGTCCGATGCCCTGCAGCCCAGCACGGTGTATATCATAGTAGCAAAACGGCGGCTGAGAAGTCAAATCGGGGAATCTCGCTATCCTTTTTGCTTTTACCGCATAATCCAGGTATTATGCTTTTTCTTTTCCCTGAGTGAACATTATGCGTGCCATGACCAACCACCCTCGATGGACCAAGCTGCTGTTCTTTGTGGCCTGCAGCATTATGATACCTGCCCTGCTGATGCTGCCGGGAGCCTGCCTTGCCGACAAAGAGAAGAAAACCGTCCTCTACCTCAACTCATATCACAACGGCTACCATTGGTCGGATGGCCTGCTGGAGGGAATCCGCACTGTCTTAAACCAGAGCCGGTATAAAGTAGATCTGCAGATTGAGTATATGGATGCCAAGAAATACAACTACAATCTTATCGCGGGCAATCTCTACGCACTCTATAAGGAAAAATTCAAGAATGAGGCCTTTGATGTCATTATCCTGTCCGACAACGATGCCTTAAACTTTGTCAACCAGTACCGCAACGATCTTTTTCATGACATTCCCGTGGTCTTCTGTGGGGTAAACGATCTCAAGGATGAGGAAATCGCCGCCGGCAATATCACCGGCATTGTCGAAATATATGATTTTATCGGCACCCTCAAGGCCGCTAAAAACCTGCACCCAGCCAAGGACCGCCTGGTTTTTCTAATCGATACCTCAACCACCGGCATGGCAATCCGGCACCAGGCGGAAAAATTAATTCAGGACAACAGCCTGGGGCTGCAGATCGAGTTCTGGACCCAGCTCACCCTGGAGGAGACCCAAAAAAGAGTCAGTAAACTGCCGGATAACACCTTTTTGTTTATCGCTCCGTATTACCAGTCGATCAATGGCCGGTTTTATACAGCGGAAGAAGTCACCCAGGCCATCTCGCAACACAGCTCCCTGCCCATCTATTCTTCCTGGGAATTTATGGTCGGCTACGGCACCGTAGGCGGCAAGGTCCTTTCGGCGATAGAAGACGGCGAGACCGCTGGTAAAATGGCCCTGCAAATTCTTAATGGAACGAAAGCAGATACCATTCCCATCGTCAGAGAGACCGACCGAGGTCTGTTTGTTTTTGATTATCAGGTAATGGACAAGCTGGGCATCAACCAGGACCTGCTGCCGGAAAACAGCAGGATCATCAACGCCCCAAAAGCCATCTACTCGCTGTCAAAAGAACTCTTCTGGACCATGATGGTCAGCTTTGTTATCCTCTTTCTCGCTTTGGTTTCGATGGTTGGAGCGATGCTCGAAAGACGCAAGGTCGAGCGCAAGATAACCGACCAGCTAACCTTTCAGCAGACCCTCATGGATACCATCCCGCAGCTTGTTTCATGGAAAGACCTGGAGGGAAGATACCTTGGCGCCAACCAGGCCTTCATGGATTTTTTCGGCATTGACAACCTTGATCGGGTGGTTGGTAAAAATACCGGCGAAATACTCAGCGACAAAAAGTATATTGAATGGTCCATAGAAGTCGATACCTCAGTCGTTGCCAGGAACCAGCCTTTTCGTAAAATACGCCGTAAGGTGAGTGATATACAAGGTACTGAAGCATGGATAGAGGTCAACAAAGTGCCGCTGATAGGCCAGGGAAACCGGCTAGTCGGAGTTCTCACCACCGCAGAGAATATCACCAAGGAACAAAACCTGGAGAAACAGCTGCTGCAGTCGCAAAAACTCGAGGCAATCGGCACCCTTGCCGGCGGGATCGCCCACGATTTCAACAATATCCTCACCTCGATCATCAATTCAACCGAACTGGCCATCGGCGATATCGAACCAGGCAGCCGGACCGAGACGGACCTGGCCAGAGTCCTTAAGGCGGCAAGGCGCGGCGGCAGACTGGTGCAGCAGATACTTTCTTTCAGCCGTCCTTCCAGGGAAGGTTTTCGGCCAACGGATCTGAGCATGGTAATTCAGGAAGTCATCCAGTTGCTGGAGGCGTCCCTGCCGGCTAATATCGCCGTGCATAATCGCGCCCTACCGGAGAAAAGCTTTTTTGTCCATGCCGATCCCACCCAGATGCATCAGGCAATCCTCAATCTGTGCACCAATGCCTTCCACGCTTTGCGCATGACCGGCGGCGCCATCGATATCGACCTTGCCCATGTAGTCGATAAAAAAGCGATAGCTACGCCTGACCATGCTGCAGGCCCGCACTTTATAAAACTCTCGGTATCGGACAATGGGCCAGGAATCATGCCGGAAATACTCGACAAAATATTCGATCCTTTTTTCTCGACCAAGAGTAAAACTGAAGGAACCGGCCTTGGCCTCGCGGTTGTCCATGGTATTGTCAAGAGTCATCAGGGCTCAATCCAGGTGCACAGCGGCGATACAGGAGGCGCAGTATTCACCATTGTCCTGCCTGAGGCGCAAGCCGGTACCAATATCATCGCCGGTGATACATATGGCGGTGAGCGAATCGGCGGTCATATCCTTTTTGTTGAAGACGATGAAGATCAATTGCAGACAACCCCCCGGCTGCTGGAAGAAATGGGCTTTCATGTGACCGCTCTGCGTGAACCGAAAGCGGCAATACGCCTGGTGTCCAGCGGCAGATATTCTTTTGATGTGTTGATTACCGATTTCGATATGCCGGTCATGAGCGGAACCGTCCTGGCCGGACTGCTCCCTGAGCTGCCGGTCATCCTCATCTCCGGTCGTGAAGATGCGCGACTTGCCGCCCGAGAACAGCCGAATATCTATCAGGTCTTAATAAAACCCTACCATAAAAAAGATCTCTTGAAAGCTCTCCACGAGATTCTGCGCAACGGAAGAAAGCATGCCTGAAATCCTCATAATCGACGACGACATTGAAGCCTGTGAAACAATGGCCAGCCTGGTTACCAGGCTTTCGTATCATGCCGACATGGCCCACACGATGCAGGAAGGACTTCGTCTGGCCGGGCAGAGGAGCTACGATGTGGTCTTTCTCGATGTCTACCTCCCGGATGGCAACGGGCTTGACTTCCTCCCTTCGCTGCTCGCGGCAAGCGACCCGCCGGAGGTGATTATCCTTACCGGCAAGGGCAACCCGGACGGCGCCGAACTGGCAATCGAGGGCGGGGTATGGGATTACCTGCTCAAGCCGACCTCCATAAAAGACATCACCCTGACTCTCGACAGGGCGCTTAAATACCGCAAAGAAAAAAAAGGGAATCTGCCGCGCGAGCTGCTTCCCCTAACCGGAGTAGTCGGCAATTGTCCGGAAATGAAGGCCGTCATGCAGCTCACCGCCAAAGCTGCCCGTTCCGATGCCAATGTGCTGATCACCGGAGAAACCGGTACCGGCAAGGAATTATTTGCCGGTATCATCCACAAGAACAGCAGCCGGGCCTCAGGAAACTTCGTGGTGGTTGACTGTACCTCACTGACCGAATCTCTCGTTGAATCGACCCTGTTTGGTCACCTCAAGGGTTCGTTTACCGATGCCCAGTTCGATCGCCAGGGGCTGATTCAAGCAGCCGATGGTGGGACGCTCTTTCTCGATGAGGTGAGCGAAATGCCCTTGTCGACCCAGAAAATTTTTCTGCGGGTCTTTCAGGAACGACAGTTTCGACCGGTGGGTGCAGTCAAGGAACAGAAAAGCAATTTCCGCCTTATTGCCGCAACGAATCGAGATCTTGACGAGTTGGTCGCCGGCGGACACTTTCGCAATGATCTGCAGTTTCGTATCAATACTGTGCGCATTCATCTGCCTCCACTGAGCCAGCGCACCGGTGATATAAAAGAGCTGGCGACGCTCAGGGTTGACTGGCTGTGCACCAAATTCGGCGTAAAATGCAAGACATTCGGGGATGATTTTATCCCGACGCTCCAGGAGTATAACTGGCCTGGGAATATCCGGGAGCTGTTCAATATTCTGGAACGGGCCGTCATCGATGCCGGAGAAGAAAAGACTCTCTATGCCATGCATTTGCCGCGAAGCTTACGCATCCAGGTGGCCAAGGCCCAGATCTCCCAGCATGCCGGTACTAGCGCCGATGCAACAAAAGATGAGAATCCGCTTATCCGGACGGCTGGCCAAAAGATCTTTGCCGATATCTTCGACAGCACCCTGCTGCCTCTCAAAGAATTCAAGAACACCGCGGAAAAAACCTATCTCGGCGAGTTGATCCGCCAGTGTGACGGCAATATCCAGCAAATAATGCAGATTTCCGGTCTCTCACGCTCGCACTTTTATGCGCTTTTGAACAAGTACAAGCTGTCTCTATGAGACAGTCCTTTTTTCAGGATTAAACAAGAGCGTTGTCCTGTTTATCAGACAAACGGGCTGACTTTCGTCCTGTTTTTCAGACGAAAAACTTCTTCCCGTATTTAAAACCCCCTTTTTTTACAATTAACATATTGAATTTTATTCATAACTATTTCACTACCAGCTTATGGCACAGCAGTTGCTACCATCTCTTCAGGTCAATGCTTACAGACCATCAAACATAACTTTTACGGGAGCATTATGGACAATGTAACCGAGCGCTTTATCGAATCAGCCAGACGGGTCGGAGCAGAGGTCCTGCAGATGGACTCCCTGCAGGAGGCTGCCGGCTATATCAAGGAAAAGACCATCGGTAATACGCTGGTTCCGGAAACCCCGCTGGTCAGACGCCATCACCTGCGGGCACTTCTGTCAGAAGCCGGAGCCGAAGTATTTACCGGCAAATTCAGAAATGCAGGACAATTTCCCGGCTCCGGCATAACCTTTTGCAATTTCTGCCTGGCCGACACCGGAACAGTCGTTCTGGACAGCACCGACGAAGAGATGCGACTGGCGACAACCCTGCCGGAAAAGCACTTTATCCTGGTCGATCCGACCAAAATTCTCCGCGACAACCTGGCGGCAGCCGAGCCGATGACCGCCTTTCACCAGGGCAACGAGCCGAAATTTATCGCCTATATCTCCGGCCCCAGCCGTACCGCCGATATTGAGCGGGTATTGACCATTGGCTGCCATGGACCAAGAGAAGTGCATATTCTCCTGGTGTCAGGCATCTCCAGTGATGTCATGGAAAATTGATCAGGCAAACAAGGAGCCCAAATGGCCACAAGTGAAAGCTATAAAAAGAGCGTTGAAGCCGCAATTGCCAATCCAAAACTCAGTAAAGCCCTGCATCTCTTCGGTGATGCCTACCTTATTGCTCGCGAAAACGCTTACCGCGGTCTTGATTTTGAAGCGATGCGCACGGAACTGGCGGCAATAAAAGATGAAGTTCGGATAAATCGTCGAGAGCTCCTCGCTGAATTTATAAAAAACGCCGAGGCTGCCGGCTCAAAGGTCTTTATCGCTAAAGATACCAAAGAGGCCAATGACTATGTGATCAAGCTGGCCAAGGAAAAAGGCGCGCAGCACATTGCCAAATCGAAATCGATGGTCTCCGAAGAGGCGCACCTGAATAAGGCCCTGGCAGCGCATGGGATTAAAGCCTCGGAAACCGATCTCGGCGAATGGATTATCCAGCTGGCCGGGCAGCGGCCCAGCCATATGGTGATGCCGGCCATCCATATGTTTAAGGAAGAAGTCGCTAAACTGTTCACCAAGGAGTCGGGCACCGTTTTAGCGCCGGAAATTAAAACCCTGGTCGATCATGCCCGCCAGCGCCTGCGTCAGGAATACTTCAATGCCGATATCGGGCTGACCGGCGCCAACTTCCTCGTCGCCAATACCGGCGGCATCGGGCTGGTCACCAACGAGGGCAATGCCAGACTGTGTGCCACCCTGCCCAAAGTGCATGTGGTCTTTGCCGGGATCCATAAACTGGTACGCAATATCGAGGATGCCATCAAAATAACCCGCCTGCTACCGCGCAACGCCACCGGCCAGCTGCTCACCTCGTATATAACCTGGATTAAAGGTGCGGTGCCGGTAAACGGCGAGCCGAAAGAACAACATATCGTGCTTATCGACGGCGGGCGCGAGGCCCTTTACGAATCAAAGGTCTGCCAGAACGCTCTGCGCTGCATCCAATGCGGCGCCTGTGCCAATGTCTGCCCGGTCTATCAGACGGTGGGCGGTCATGTCTTCGGCTCTATCTATATCTCAGCCATCGGCATTATACTCACTGCTTTTTACGAGGGCCTCGAGCAAGCCAAGGAAATCACCAGGGCATGTATCGGTTGCCGTTCCTGCGTTGCCGTCTGTCCGTCGAAGATCGATCTGGAAGAAATTATCCTCCATCTGCGCAATCAGGTAACCAAAGAATACGGTATGGGGGTGGTGAAAAATGTCGCCTTTAAGGCAGTGATGAAAAATCGCGGCTTGTTTCACAGCATGGTCCGCGCCGCCTCCAAACTACAAGGCCCCATAACCCATAAGAATACGGGTGATGCGGATCGACGAATCATCCGTCATCTGCCTCTGCATTTTATGGACCGTGATTTTACTAAGTGGCGCGACCTGCCGGCTATCGCGCCCAAGTCCTTTAGAGACCAGTTCGATACAATCCCACAGCAGCTCACCAAGCCAGAATACCGGATCGGTTTTTTTGTCGGCTGCGGCGCCGATTTTGTCTATCCGGAAGTTGGAGTGAGTCTGATCAAGGTGCTCAATGCCTTAAATGTCGAAGTGGTTTTTCCCAAAACCCAGAACTGCTGCGGCATTCCGGCGCTTTATGCGGGAGATACCGAAACCGGCATCGATCTAGCCAAGCAAAGCGTACAGGCCTTTACCGAGGCGGATGTGGATTATATTCTATGCATCTGCCCGACCTGCACCATGGCGGTCAAACGTGACTTTGTCGAACGCCTCGCCGATCACCCCCAATGGTCGGCAAAAGCCATGGCCCTTTCGAGCAAAACCATGGATGCCTCGGCATTTCTGGAAAATATCCTGGGGGCTTCAGAAAAGCTTCAAGGCTTAGGGGCGACAAAAACGGTAAGTTACCATGATTCCTGCCATCTCAAACGTGGTTCCAACGTCTGGCAAGAACCGCGGGCTCTTCTTCGCGCCTCCGGGCATCGCTTAGAAGAAATGAAGAATTCCGACCGCTGCTGCGGTTTTGGCGGAACTTATTCCTTTCTCAGCCATCCGCAAATATCTCGACAAATCACTAAAGATAAAGTTGCGACCATTTTGGACACCGGGGTCAAAACCGTGGCCACCGATTGTCCGGGATGCATGATCATGTTGAAAGGCGCTGTAGGTAAAGTAGATGAGACCATCCGCTGTGTCCATACCATGGAACTCCTGGCGGAAGGCATTGGAGATAAGTAAATAACTGGTGTGACGGAGAACTTTTATGGATATACGACCCATTAAACCGATGCGCGTTGCCAGCATGGTTTTTGAGCAGCTCAGGGAACTGATTTATAAAGGCGATTTCAAGCCCGACCAGCAATTGCCAACGGAACGGGATCTTGCCGCGTCAATGCAGGTGAGCAGAACCTCGGTCAGAAACGCCATTGATAAACTGGTTAAGCTGGGACTGCTCAATCAAATCGAGGGCCAGGGCACCTTTGTCAGTTCCCCGGAAACCCGCGCCGGTAATCCCCTGTCCGAGCTGATGACGACCGATGAGGCCACTTACGCCGATCTGCTCGAGGTGCGAATGGGGCTTGAATGCAACGCCGCGCGACTTGCCGCCACCAGAGCCGGCACCACAGATCTGGCAGCCATGCGCGATTGCCTTGAAGAAATGGCGACAGATCTGGCCACGACAAAAATCATCTCAGCCAGTGCCGATACTGCCTTTCATATGGCGGTGGCCTATGCCGCGAGAAACCCCGTCCTGCTTAATCTGACCAGAAATTTTTACGATTTCCTGTATATCGGTATCAAAAAGAATCTAGCCAGGATGAAAGAAAACGAACCTGCCTACCGCGAGGTGTTGGAGCAGCATTGGATGGTCTACCGCCATATCGCCGACCGGCGGCCACAGCAAGCCCACGATGCTATGCGCAGCCATATCCTCTTTGTGCAGGATTATTTTGCCAGGCATGACTTCATTCTCGACGGCATCCCCGTCCAGCATATGACCGCCTGAAAACACGCGGGATAGCCTTCGGCACAAGGACCCTTAGGTTTCATCATTCCCACCCGCCAGGGTGGGAACTGATTGTCCCATCTATTTTTTGGAGCTGAGCAATGCTTCTTTCAACCCTTTATTGACCGGTTTATCCCCCAGCCAGATCCGGAGCAGTGCATCGTTGAAATCCTTGCCAGAAACAACACCTTTTTCCTCTTTGGCTATAGAGACCACAGTTCCTGTGTCCGGAATAAAATCAAGGACAACCAGATCACCCTTCTGCACGTCGACAAACATGGCATTGAATTGATCAATTTTTGCCTGCAATTGAGCTACTTCTGCTGCCGGGGTATTGCCGTTAAACCCTTCATTCCAGCCCTCGACCAGTTTGTCTTTTTCTACCTTGTCATAGAGAAAATGCATAATCAGTCGTTTTCGCCCCGCGTCCTCTATTACCGCACTTGCGGTATTGGCGGGATGCTCCATATACAGCTCAGCAAGGTAGATATCGAAGAAAAATTTGGATCTGATCCCGGCACCATTAAGATGCAGGACGATGCCATCGGCGGTTTTCAATGTTTCCTGGACCATCACTCCGCCAATCTCCAGGGCATTTGCCGGTACACTGCACAAAAACAAACAACAGAGAATAAAAATTCGCATGGTCATACTCCTTTGTCTGAGGTTGAAAGAGGGCGCTAAAATACAGCACTCCTTTTACCCTGTTCTAACGAGTACGTAAACGTAATATTGCTTTTGCCAAAGATTCGCCTTTGCTCCATGTTTTTTCGTTAGTATAGTGCTTTTTTGAATTTCTCCGCCAATCATCATGTAGAGGAAATCATGGTCGATACCATTGAAAGAGTTATCTCAGAATCCGGCGATTTTTTTGGCGTTGCCTGCACCACCACCGAGTTGGTAAGCGAGGCCTGCAGGCGCCATGATGTCGGACCACTTGCTGCTGCTGCGCTTGGCAGGGCGTTGACCGGTGCCGCGCTTCTGGCGGCCTTGTTAAAAGATGACCAGAGTGTCCTGATTAAGTTTGAAGGCAACGGGCCCCTGAAAAAGATCATTACCGAAGCGGGATACAATGGCTGGGTGCGCGGCTATGTCGCCAATCCTCACGCCGAAGTTCCCCTTGCCGAGGGGCGGATCGATGTGGCGGCAGGACTTGGCAAGGCGGGTTTTCTCACGGTCGTCAAAGAGATCGGCAACAATCAGAAATACCCCGGTATCATCCAGTTATATACCAGCGAAATCGGCGAAGACCTTGCCTACTATCTCTCTCAGTCGGAGCAGACACCCTCGGCGCTTGCCCTGGCCATTCACCTGCAGCAAGATGGGACAATCGGAGCTGCCGGAGGTTTTCTTATCCAATCCCTGCCGCCGGCTAATGATACCCTTCTGACCCACCTGGAACAAGAAATCGCCACCATGGCGCCTCTCTCACAACTTTTACTGGACGGTAATGGCCCGGCCGAAATTCTGTCCCTGCTGTTTAAAAAAGTTCCCCATAAAAAAATAGCTACCCGTAAACTTTTCTATGCCTGCAGTTGCAGTAAGGCCAAGATGGAGGGTGCTCTTTTCTCACTTGGGGAAGAAGATATCCGGCAACTCCTGGAAAACCAAGACGGCGCAGAGGTTCGTTGCGAATTTTGCAGGCAAAGCTATCAGTTCAATCGGGATGCCCTAGTCAAGCTGCTGAATAATGATCGGGATGGAGCAAACTGAACAGCTGACAGATTTCAAGTTGCTGGCAATCCAGCAAGACTGTGTAGACTTTTTCTATTTTACGGCCAAATGGGCCGGGCAACGCTCCAAAAATCTCTACAAATAGTTGTTTCGTCGCCGCAAACAACACCGATCTCACCGTAAACGATCAAATTTTAATCGTTATAGAGCTGGTGATGCGTGAGAGGCAACTTGAACCAAAGGCCAAGGTGGTGCGCATTGGCGATGGAGGATTTTCTGCCCAGTTCACACCCATTGACGAAAGTTTTCAGACGTAATTATCAACCATCCTCGCCGCTGAAAACCGCAACGCCCTGTTGAACGAGATACCCATCGAAAAATGATTTTCCGTCCTCCGGCACTATTTGAAAAGAAATCACAGGGTACTCACTCTGTGATACCCCTGCCCTGTTATACTCCCTGCAAATAATCAACAAGGAGGAATGACAATTGAAAAACAATACAGAAACCATCAATGAAAGCATTTTTACCTGTTTCCCATCCAACACCAGTAAAAACTCCACCACCAGCTGCAGCAAGCTGGGACGTCATGTTGTCGGTGTTGTAAAACTAAAAGTCCTGGTCTATAAAAATCAGCTGCAGAGCTCAATCGCCGCCCTGGGAATCGGTACTATTTTACTTCTCAGCATCTATCTTTTTCTCAGCCAACTGGCGGAATATGGCTGGCAGTAAGCAATCTCCATAAGGTCCGACGGATCAGGCCGGAAATAAATACCGGAATTCACTTGCCTGACGGATATTTTTATTATAAATCGACAGGAACCGATAACGTGCACCGACTACCCGAAATCAAGAAACCTGCTGAGCCATGATATTGCCAAGTAGGTTTTCACGGAGACAGCAATGAAAGACATTCGCGACAATGCAAGAAAAATGATGCAACCCTTCTGTAAAGTCTGCCCGATATGCAACGGCAAGGCATGCGCCGGCGAGGTTCCCGGTATGGGCGGGCTTGGCAGCGGCGCTACTTTTATCAGCAACATTGAGGCACTGACCAAGATCAAGTTCAACATGCGTCTGGTCCATGACGTCATCGAACCGGATACCTCGGTTACCGTGCTGGGAAAAAAACTCGCCCTGCCCATCCTCGCCGCACCAATCGGCGGCGTCTCCTTTAATATGGGCGGCGCGGTCTCTGAAGAGGAATATATCCTGGCCATCATCAATGGCTGCAAAGCAAAAGGCATCATTGGCTGCAGCGGCGATGGGGTTCCCGATTTCATTCACCAAACAGGCTTTAACGCTATAAAGGCGGCCGATGGTCATGGCATCCCCTTCATTAAACCCTGGGAAGACGAGGAACTGTTCCACAAAATTAAAGCCGCTAAGGCCACCGGCACCAGCATTATCGGCATGGATATCGATGCGGCAGGCCTGATCACGTTACGAAAAATGGGCCGGCCGGTCTCCCCAAAAACACTCGATAAGCTTACCGAAATAATCGGCAAAACCGGCACACAATTTATTTTGAAAGGGGTCATGACCGCCGATGAAGCCGAACTGGCCGTTCAAGCCGGCGCTGATGCGATCGTGGTGTCCAACCATGGCGGCAGAGTGCTTGATCATGCCCCCGGCACCGCCGATGTCCTTGCCGGAATCGCCGACAAGGTCAAGGGCAAGGTAACGATTCTGGTCGACGGCGGCATCCGTTCAGGAGGCGACGTCTTGAAAATGCTCGCCCTGGGAGCCGATGCGGTGCTGGTCGGCCGGCCCTTCTCCGTCGCTGCTGTGGGCGGGCTGCAACCAGGCGTTGAAACCTATATCGACTCGCTTATGACCGAACTCAAACAGGCGATGGTTCTCACCGGGACCCGTGCCGCTTCCTCTGTTAAGCGAAATATATTATGGAGTTGATGCATTCACCCAACACTTTAACTCACTTGTGGAGATTAACACTATGTTGAAATTAGGCGAAAAAGGGGCTATCCCCCAGAATGAGGCAGACAGCTATGCCATCGCACCGCATATTCCCTGTGGTTTTGTCACCCCGGGATTGCTCAGAAAGCTTGCCGATGTCGCGGAAAAATTTAACGCGAAATCTATCAAAATTACCGGTGCCGCCCGCATCGCTCTGATTGGCCTGAAAGAAGAGGATATTGATCAGGCCTGGGAAGAGCTGGGCCTGGCCAAAGGCGCGGCAGTGGGCTTGTGCGTGCGGAGTATTCGGACCTGTCCGGGTTCAACCTATTGCCGGCTGGGCAAACAGGATGCCATTGGTGTCGGCATGACACTGGATAAGACATATCACGCCCTGCAGCTGCCGGGTAAATTCAAGATGGCCGTATCCGGATGCAAATTGAGCTGTGCTGAATCATGGGTGCGAGATATTGGCCTTATCGGCGACAGGGACGGTTGGATTCTAACCATTGGCGGCAATGTAGGATCCCAGCCCCGAATCGGCAAAGAATTAATCAGTGGTCTGGATGATGCAGCCGCCCTGCAGGCAGTTGCCGATGTCGTCAACTATTATAAGGACAACGCCAAAGGCGCCGAACGCCTTGGCAGAATGATTGAAAGAGTCGGCCTGGAGCCTTTTGTCGAGGCGGTAAAAAAATAGCCCGGCGGGCAAATCCATACCCACTACCTGCGCGGCAAACTGCCGGTCAGCTCCTGCAGAGAATCAATCGCCCAGGTAGGAGCTACCGGCAGGGAAGAAACCGGTGCCTGGCTCCACTTGACAAAGATGGTATCGATACCGGCGCTGGCGCCGCTGCAGATATCATAGAGGGCATCGCCGGTAAATACGGTGCTCGATTTATCGGCACCGAGCAGGGCAATAGCCTTGAGGGCTGGTTCGGCATCCGGCTTATGGCGCACGGTATCTTCCGGGGTCACCAGGACATCGAAATAGCCGGTGGTGGCGGTCACTCGAAGGATTGTCTCCATGCTGAATCGTCTTCGTGAGGTGACAATAGCCAGCTTTTTCCCGGCACCTTTCAGTTTTTCCAAGGTCTCTACCACATGGGGAAAGAGCCTGATGTTGTCGTGCATGATACTGAGCTGGTATTGCAGATAATCATCGAGAATATGTTCATGGTCAAGTTCAGGCCCTAAATGAGTTATGAGCTGGCTCTTCAGCGGCAGCCCTATACCATTGATAATGGTCCTGCGGTCCATGATCTTGCCGGCATATTTCCCGGAAATATATTGAAAACAGGTACAGATAAGATCCACTGTATCAAAGAGGGTGCCATCGGCATCAAAGAGGTAGTTATCATACTGTTTCATAATGTAATCTCCATCTATTGAAAAGTAAGCGGTGAGAATACACCATTGGCTGGAGACAAGCAAATGCCTTCAGCAAAGACTGCGCCGGATTGCACCAATAGCGGCAGAAAAAGGAGCGTCATGACTGAAAAACAAATATGCCCAAAACACGGTCCAGTTGCCGTCTGGATTGTCTGCGGCCATATTGCTGACGGCAGTGCCGGGACGATAATTTTCACCGAGAACCAGGATGCTCTCTGTTTTACGTGTGCCCGAAATTTTCAAGATCTCACTGAGCAAAATGTGGTGGGTATGTGTGAAGAATGCCTCAAGGATTTCACTGCAAAACTCATGATAGATTCACAGACCTTTGCCAATCTCCAGAATCGGATCGAAGGCATCAGCCATCTCAAGGGAAAATGGCCTGATGTGTTAAAGGGCGGCGATGTCGAGCCAGGCTGATGATTCACAACCGGACCATTTTTATATCTGGACAATCCCCTCTCGCAAATTATCTTGATCATGATAATCGTCTTTTACGTAAAAACCAAAACCACTCTCACCACCCTGATATAGAGACACGCCTGAACCTTTACCCAGGAGCCGACCATGCAGACAACCAGCCCCAACATCTTGAGCGATGTCCCCGACCAACCCGACAGCAGCAAACGGTATCTCTTTTATCTGCACGGCCTGATCATTGAAGAGGCGGGAATACGACCCAAGAGTGAAGAGCACGGCTATTATGAATACCAGATGATCCTTGAAGAGCTGGTCAAAGAAGGTTTCACGGTGATCAGTGAGGCGCGGGAAAAAGGCACGCAGGTTATGCCCTACGCCGAGAAGGTTGTAGCGCAGGTCAAAAAACTGCTGGATGGCGGTGTTGCGCCGGGCAACATTGTAATCGTCGGCGCCTCCAAAGGCGGGATCATCAGCGCCTATGTATCGAATATGCTCCAGGAAAAAGACATCCATTACCTGTTCCTGGCGGGCTTGTTCGAAAAATGTCTTACCGATAAAAACCTTAGACTCTCCGGCAATGTCCTGTCGATCCACGATCGATCCGATAAGCTGTCCATCACGCCGAATTTATATTTTCAACGCTCCGAAGGGTTGGGCCAATTCAAAGAAATCGTTGTTTCTTTAGATATCGGGCACGGTTTAATATATCGACCTTATCGGGAATGGATTGATCCACTTTTAGAGTGGCTGCAGATGAAGCCTTTAACTTAGCCATCGTAAATTTCAGGTTTCTACGAGATTATCATCCTTTACGAGGCAAACATTATGGCAGAACAACCAACTTTACACATAATCGGAATGCTTCATGGCGATATTATGAATCGTGACGACGCTCCGAAAAATTTCGACGAATCGGACCGAAACGGCACCCTGGAGATATTTTCTGAATACCAGGACGGCCTCGACGGCATTGAGCCCGGACAGACTATTGTCGTGGTGTTCTGGCTGCACCAGTCCACAAGGGACACCCTGAAAGTCTACCCGCGGGGAGATAAATCGAGGGGACTACGCGGAGTTTTTGCTACCCGCAGCCCGATGCGGCCAAATCCTCTGGCGATCTCGGAACTAAAAGTACTGGCGGTCCATGGCAATCATGTGGAAGTAACCGGCCTTGATATCCTTGATGGCACGCCGATAGTCGATATCAAGAAACAAATCAGCCGTCCGGTTGATGCGCAGTAAACAAAATGTCACCTGTAATATTCATGGAGTCGTAAAAACTCATCTCCATGCTGCCGACGGGCTTTTTACGAGTCCATCACTATTGCAACCAGCATAAATGATTACTATTAGTCTCTAACAGAAAATATTGTAAGCAGAGCTGCCTACTACATGAAAAGATTGCCGTGACCACTTTTTCATATGACGGCAAAATCCCATTGCCCAGGAGATTCTTATGAGTGACAAAGCCACACTGAACATTGAAGGGAAGAATTATGAATTCGATGTCTTTACCGGTTCAGAGAACGAAAAATGCATCGATACGCAAAATCTCCGAGCCGAGACAGGGTACATTACCATGGACCCTGGATTTGGCAATACCGGGTCCTGTTACTCGTCTATAACCTATGTCGATGGAGCCAAAGGCATCCTGAGATACCGTGGGTATCCGATTGAAGAGCTGGCTGAAAAAGCCATTTTTATTGAAACCGCCTATCTGGTTCTCTATGGCGAGCTACCCAATAAAGAGCAGCTCAAAGCTTTTTCCGACCGGATCAAGGAACATGCGCCGCTGCATACCAATCTGGAAAAACACTTTTCCGGCTTCCCCAAAGCGGCACCACCCATGGCTATCCTTTCGGCAATGCTCAACCTGATCGCCTGTTTTCATCCGGAAGTTCTTGAGGTGCCCACCACGGGGGCGGAGTTTGACCGCACCGCATCGCTGCTGCTGTCAAAGGTACGGACCATTGCCGCCTTTGCCTACCGAATGGCTGCCGGTAAACCGCTCAATCATCCCAATCCCAGCCTCACCTACTGTGGCAACTTTCTGCATATGATGTTTAGCGACCCATACCAGGAATACAAGGTGACGCCGATTATTGATAAGGCGCTCAATCTTTTCCTGATTCTTCATGCCGATCATGAACAGAACTGTTCTACCTCCACCGTCCGGGTAGTCGGCAGTTCGCGGGCCAATCTTTTCAGCTCGGTGTCTGCAGGGGTCTGCGCCCTATGGGGGCCATTGCATGGCGGGGCCAATGCGGCGGTGATTACCATGCTCGAAGATATCAAGAAATCAGAGCGCCCTTTATCTTATTACCTGGATAAGGCCAAAGATAAAGATGACCCGTTCAGACTTATGGGTTTTGGCCACCGGGTGTATAAAAACTTTGATCCCCGCTCGATAATTCTTAAAAACCGGGTCCATGGTGTGCTCCAGGCACTCAAGGTGCAGGACAGTCTGCTCGATATCGCCCTGGAGTTGGAGGATGCTACCCTGAACGACGATTATTTTGTGTCAAGAAATCTGTATCCCAACGTCGATTTCTACAGCGGTATCCTGCTGCGCGCCATCGGTATCCCACTCAATATGTATCCCGTCATGTTTGCCATCGGCCGAATGCCCGGCTGGATCGCCAACTGGAAAGAGATGCATGATCATAAACTGCGAATTTCCCGGCCTCGCCAGATCTATACCGGCAAAACCACCCGTCATTTCGTGCCCATAGACGAACGGTAAAACGATACCGCTGCGGCTTCCGCGGTTCGCCTGATTTCTGTAATCCCGTATAGAAATCAGGCGTAAAAATCAAGATCAGCTGTTGTTGGCTCAACGTTGGATTAATCGGCTAGCTTCAGCGAGTCCGCTCAAACAGTTGTTTTATCTCTTTTTTAAGTATGATTTAAGATCGCGATAATAATTTTCATGTGGACCCATAATGATTAGCTCAAGATCTTCACCCGCAAATCGATAAGACAGCAGGTAGAGCACACCTTGAACCTTGAATTTGTGAACGAATATGCCTCTTAGGTCACCTTTTTTTTCAGTACCTGTTTGATGATAAGCAATTATTTCTCTGACAGCAGAGTCTAAATCTGCTTTTTGATGGCTATTTAGCTTTTTAACTTTTTTAACGAAGGAGCTCGATTGAAATATTTTCATAGCCCTGTCAACCGAAATTATACTCTTCCTTTTCGCCTTGATTCAATTCCTCGACTCCAATTAAAATGTCTTTGATCATGTCATATGTGAGATCAGGGTTTTCTTCTGCACATTTTCCTATTTGAGCCCAATGTTCAATTTGGCCAGTCAATGATCTGTGTTCAATTTTGCTAAATTTGCGAGCATTTTTCAATAACGAGTCTGATATTCTTACGGCTGTTGGCATGTTGCTACTCCTTTGCTGGTCATTTTGTAGTATTATAAATCATTATGTAGCAATATGCAATTTTTCGATTCATGTTCATCTAGTAATTCACAAACCAAACTGCATAATCATCCAACAGTTCAAAATTCTTTGATCCCTCCTCTGTTGTTTTCAAATCAGCCAATGGTAAAACAAATTTTTTGCTATCGGATAACCGTTTAACCTTTACTAATATTCCATTATTTTCATCAAGATCGCTTTCGAACCCAATGAAATCAAAAATATCTGTAAAAGATGGTTGTTGTTGTTTTAGCTTTTCATATTCCTTTTTATTTCCAGGCCCAAGAACATAATACTCTTCCCAAGGGAAATCCTCTATGCCGATAAGGCGGCACGGTATTTCAACGTTCCTTTCTAAAAATGCCATATATTTCGAAGTCGATTTTTTGCTGACATTCACATCGAATTTGCCAAGAATTTGTTCGATCCTTTTATCCTGATCATCAGGTTCGCTCATTTTTACTCCTTTTCTAAGATATCAAAACGCCAGCGGTGGAACGGTGCCCCCCGGTTTTTAGGTCGACGCCAGTGAAGGGTTTATCTGTAAAGATGGTCCTTTTTTCCCACAACCAAAAAATGCTTCTGCAATTCATTAAAAACATCTACTTGTTTAAATCCGGCATTGACCAATTGTTCCTTAACTTGTTCAGGCACACACCTTATTTTCGCCGGAGGTCCTTCCGGCATATCTTTTTTTTTCCAATCAACAACAAAGATTTTTCCTTCGGGTTTTAAGATCCTCTTTGATTCTTCAATCATCAGAGATGGATTATCTAATTCATGATGCAGGTTTATCATAAACACCAGGTCTACAGTACCGTTATCAAGGGCCACAGAATTTTCTTCCGTTTTTAGAGGGATAATATTGGGATATTTGGGCGAAATATTTTCCTTTACCCAGTTGATCATTACCTCTGATGAGTCACAGGCATAGATTGTCGAAGTTGTGGATTTCTGAAGAAACGCCACACTGAAAAATGCTGTTCCAGCACCTATATCGACAAATACGCCCGGTTTTTCTATATTCAATTTTTCCCAAACATAATCGGGAGGGATATCTATCAATCTTTGTGGATTATTCAATTTCTGCAATTTTTTGGGATCAAATTTATTTTCATTCATTGTACGACCTCTGCTAAATTTAACACATAATGCTATTAATCAGCCGCGCGGCTTTGTGCATCGGCTGCATGAGTCGAGTTGGGGAGGCTTGATCACGTATCAATCCCGTGTCCTGTAACTCGATTATCAGGATGGTAAAAGAGCAGTCCCATCGCCGAGAGAGCCGCAAACGATGCTCCGGCAATAAATGTGGCCGAGGCACCGTAAATACTCCACAGTGACCCGGCAAGAATGCTTGCCAGCAACAGCGCCCCACCGCTTACCAGATTAAACATCCCGAATGCCGTCCCGCGTAGCTTACAAGGTGCCGTATCGGCAACAAGTTTCGACAACAAGCCTTGGGTGCATGCCATATGTAGTCCCCAGAACGCCACACCAAGAAAGGCGAGCGAAGGTGAATCAGCGAGCGCTAACATGACATTAGCGACGACGAGTAATCCAAGCCCGAACACTAATAGCCTTCGCGCCGAAAGTCGGTCCGCCAACATTCCCGCTGGATAAGCAAATAATGCGTAGGTAATATTCATCACAATCATAATGGCAGGCACATAAGCGATAGCAAGTCCGACGTCCTGCGCACGAAGAATCAGAAACGCCTCACTGAAGCGGGCAAGAGAAAAAACGGCTCCCAACGTAACAACAAGCCAGTATCTGAGGGGCAGGCGCTTGGCATCCTTCAATGTCAGATGATTTGTGGATCTTGTGCTATTTTCTGTCGGCTCAGGTTCACGGAGTGCAACAATCAGTAGAAATACCGCCATGAAGGCAGGAATCACCGCTACCCACAACACCGATTTGATGTCGTTTACGAACAAGACCATAAAGACCACCGCCAATAGTGGCCCAACAAAGGCCCCCACTGAATCGAGCGCCTGACGCAGGCCATAGGCCGCGCCTCGAAGTGGTGGTGGTGTTATATCGGCGATCAATGCATCACGGGGTGCTCCACGAATGCCTTTGCCAATACGATCGACAAAGCGTGCGCCGAACACCCATCCTATGGTTGTTGCGAGTGGAAATATCGGTTTAGTCAGGGCTCCCAGTGCATACCCAATCACCGTAAGAAGTTTGCGTTTTCTGAAGTAATCACTGACCGCGCCGGAAAACACCTTCGTGATCGCAGCGGTCCCCTCTGCAACGCCTTCGATAATCCCTATCGTGACCATGGATGCGCCCAGTACCGTTGTCATAAATATTGGCAAGAGGCTGTGCACAAGCTCTGATGATATGTCCATAAACAGCGAAACAAATCCAAGCACCCAAATGCCACTCGGCAACCTGCAATCAACGCCCTTTGCGGAAGATAAAGATTCATGATTACTTGGTTGTGATATGGTCATGAACGTTTTTTATAGGCTGTAAAATGGCTGAGTTGTAAATATATTTACCCTGATAACTTAATAACTCCGGGAAAATCCGACAAATGTTCTCAATGGCACTTATATCTCACAAAACATAGCTTGATTCTTAATAAATGGATAGAAGATGTTTCACAGAAAATTCATAAACTACTGCTGCCCCATTTCGATCGTGCCAGGTACTTGATACAACCTTCGCATCAGCCTTACCGCACAACACATCCGCTGCCGCCAATTATTTCTTGTAAAGAATCAGCTTCGTGGTATTCTGCAAATCCTCTAGAGACTATCGTGAAATAACAACATGTTATATTGAGGAATTTTATGGAAATCATCAGTTGGAGAAATGAATTCAGTGTTGGCGTCAAGGAAATGGACGAGCAGCATAAAAAATTGATCGGCATGATCAACAGGCTGATTAAAGAGCAAAAGGTGCTGACCGAACCAGAGACCATTGCCGAACTGTTAACCGAAATGACCGACTATGCCCAGGTCCATTTTCGGGCTGAGGAGTACCTGATGGCCGAATACGGTTATGAACATAAAACCAAGCAGGAACAAATGCATCAGGAATTTATCGATAAAACCATTGCCTTTTATTCGGCATCGGATCTTGGTCCGAATGTGCTTTCCACAGCGCTTCTCGATTATCTCAGGGTATGGTTGATAGAACACATTCTCAAAGAGGATATGAAATATAAAGAATTTTTCAACAGCAAAGGTTTGAATTAAGAGTATGGATGCAACAACACAGCCATCCCCGCGCGAACATTCGAAAAATTTTCAGGACATGGTGGCCAGGGCGGAACGTTACGGGGAACTTGAAAGACCCGATGGCTATGGCAAAAGAACCGGAGACTGCGGAGATACAATCGAAATCTATCTGTCAGTTCATGCCGGGCAGGTGAGAATGGTCACTTTCCGGGTGGAAGGATGCGCCAATACCGTTGCCTGCGGCAATACCGTGTCATTTTTAATGGAAGGTCGAACCCTTTCCGATGCCTGGCGGCTCACGCCGGAAAATGTCGCCGACTATCTGCAGACTCTGCCGCCGGACCATTTCCATTGTGCCGAACTGGCGGTTGGCGCCTTTTATAAAGCCTTGACCGACTACAACAACCGCCAGAAAGAGCAGTGGAAAAATAATTATCCACAACGCTGATCCATTTGATTCCCAGGTGCCGCAGGGGAATCAAATGAACCAAATGCCCCACTGAATTTTACACCGTCATCTTAAAACACATGGTCAGCAGATTTTAGGAATGCCTTGTCAATCACCAGGCCCATCTTTTCTGCCGCTTTTGGATTGACGGCCAAAAAAAGATCAGTCTGGAACTCGACCGGCAGCGTTTCAGTTTTGGTACCGGTCAGAATTTTTTGGGCCATGCGGGCAGTCTGCTTGCCATGCCGGAAGTAGTCAAAGCCTAGAGCAGCAACTACCCCTTTCTTAACCGAGTCTATATCGGCACTATACAGCGGCAGCCGGTTTTTCTCACAGACCTCTATCACCACCTCAATGGCTGATACGACGGTATTGTCGGTCGGTACATAGATGGCATCAACTTTGCCGACCAGACTTTCAGCTACCTTGGCGGCATTGGCTGAGCTGGCTACCGGGGCATCGACAATGGTAATGTTTCGTTTCCCAGCAGCCTCTTTCAGCCTTGTGACAGTAGCAATCGAATTCACTTCCCCGGCATTATACATCACCCCAAGTTTTTTCAGCCCCGGCTGAATCTGGTGAATCATATCAAGATTTTTGTCCATCGACATCTGATCGGAGACACCGGTAATATTTGTTACAGGATTCGAAGCGTCCTTCACCAGGCCTGCCGCAAGGGGATCGGTAATTGCCGAGAACAACAGCGGGGTATGGGCCAGTTGCGGCGCGGTATCAGCGGCCTTGGCACAGGCCTGGGCACTCGGAGTGCCAAGGGCCAGAACAAGCGAAGGTTTATCGGCAGCAATCTGGGCGGCTATCTGGCCGGCTATCTCCACCTTACCTTTGGCGTCGTATTCTTTATATTTCACCTTCATGCCACTTTCAGTCATATATTCCTTAAATCCCCACAGCACCGCATTTAACGAAGGATGTGGATTAAACTGATTGATACAGATAATGACTGTTTTTTTAGCATTTGTTTTTTTAACCGCTTTTTTTTGGGCGTATACCGTGGTGGTACAGACTAACAGAATTGCCACCACAATAATTTTCAACGTCTTGTGCATATTTCTCCTCATACTCTTTGATTGACACCTTCCTAAAGACTCTTCGTCTGAAGTCTACTCTTATCTGCTTCGTTTTTGCAAATATTAGGTTTTTACGAAGTTAATTGACGAGGCTCGACAAATGGATCTATTTTTATTAGGGTTTTTTCAACCCTATTCCTCTTGACCTTTGTAGAAGATTATGAGAATTCATTCAAGTAAATAGAGTAACTGTTCACCAGCACCCCATTTTCGTCCGATCAGGCCCCCTCACATAGCCAACTATAGCTCGGAGGCCTGCTTGAACGAAACTGGACCACTGGTTGAACAGTTACTGTTCCCATATACGTTCATCTACTACATTCCGGTGAACCATTATTAAATGGAACGCCCTTAACCGACGATTTGAGCTTTTCAGATCACCTGATGGTCGAAAAACCGGGCTTGCTTGCCCTTATTTTTTCCTCCCAACTTTAAGGACAGCACAATGCCTGGAAAAACTGTCTCGCTCTTTATCCAATGCCTTGTTGATACCATGTTTCCTGCAACCGGGGAAGCAATGATCACAGTTTTTGAAAGAATCGGTATCCCCTATAATTATCCTACGGGCCAGACATGCTGCGGTCAGCCGGCATTCAACAGCGGCTATAGCCGCGAAGCTGCGGTTGCTGCCAGACGTTTTATCGATCTCTTTGAAGATGCAGAGGCTATTGTCTGCCCGTCCGGATCCTGTGTGCATATGGTCCGCCACCACTATCCGGAGCTTTTTGCCGATGATCCGGCGATGCACAGCCGAGCGCTGGCGATCGGGGCCAAAACCTTCGAATTCACCCAATACTTAGTCGATGAGCTGGACATTGCCGATGTCGGCGCGGAATTTGCCGGCACGGTGACCTATCATGACTCCTGCCATCTCAGCCGGGGCCTGGGCATCGCCGCCCAACCGCGGGCTTTGCTGCACAATACTCGCGGCCTGAAACTGATTGAGATGCACGACAGTGATACCTGCTGCGGCTTCGGCGGCACCTTCAGTGTGAACTATCCGGCGATCAGTATCGCCATGGCCGATGAGAAGATCGACAACATCCTTGCCACCAAAGCGAGCACCGTCACCGGCTGCGATATCAGCTGCCTGATGAATATCCTCGGCCGTATTTCCAGACGGGGAGAAAACGTGCGGGTCCTGCATATCGCTGAGCTCCTGGCCGGAACCAAAGGAGGGACGGCATGAGCGACTACAGCGAAGCAGCAGCAAAAGGTCTGGCGTCACCCCGCCTTCAGGCCAGCCTGCATACCCTGCAAAACCGTTTCGGCAAGGGCGCCATGGCGCTGTGGGCCGAGATGGAAGATAAGGATATGCGCAAACGGGTAAAAAAATCGCGTTTGAAAAATCTCGAACACCTGGACATTCTCCTGGCCGAGCTGGCCGACAATGTGCGCGCCCGGGGAGGTAAAGTCTATTTTGCCGAAACCGCCCAGGATGCCATCGATTATACTCTCGAAGTCGCCAGAAATAACAAGGTACAGCGGGTTGTCAAAGGCAAATCGATGATCTCCGTTGAAATAGGAATCGATCCGGCCCTGGAAGAGGAAGGCATTGAAGTAGTCGAAACCGATCTAGGAGAATATATCATCCAGCTGGCCGGCGATAAACCGTCGCATATCATTGCCCCATGCATCCATCTGGACCGCAACCAGATCGGTGAACTTTTTGCCGACAAACTGGGCATGGAATACACCAACGATCCCCCGGCGCTGACCCTGGCGGCCCGCAAAGCACTGCGCGAAAAACTCCTGCACGCCGATATGGGACTGACCGGCTGCAACCTCGCCATTGCCGAAACCGGCCAGATCAGCCTGGTCTCCAATGAAGGTAATATTCGCATGGCCACCACCATGCCGCCGGTGCATGTCGCGCTGATGGGCATGGAGCGTATCGTCGCCACGCTCGAGGAACACCGGGAAACGGTCCAGCTCCTTACCCGTGCGGCGGCGCTGCAGAAATTATCGACCTATGTCAGCTTTACCGGCGGCCCGAGCAGTGCTGACGATCCGGACGGCCCGAAAGAATTTCATCTTGTTATCATCGACAACGGCCGCTCCAAGATCCTCGCCGACCCTGAGTTTCGCGAAGTGCTGAGCTGCATCCGCTGCGGCGCGTGCCTCAATATCTGTCCGGTTTACGGCAGAATCGGCGGCCATGCTTATAATAGCCCGTACTGCGGCCCGATTGGCGCGGTTGTGACACCACTTCTGGACGGGATCAACAAGCATGCCGATCTCTGTAAGGGTGAAACCCTTTGTGGTGCCTGCAAGGATATCTGTCCCGTGCAGATCGATCTGCCGCGTATGCTCGCCGCGCTTCGCCAAAAACTGGCTTATGCCAGCGACAGGTGGGATACCAGTCAGCACAATCCAGGCGAGGCATATGGTTTTATCCTCTGGCGTCTGATTATAGCCCGGCCATCGCTTTACCGTATCCTGGTGAAAATCGGCAGGCTATGCCAGCGGCCATTTGTCAGAAAAAACAATATGATCAAGCGCATGGCTGGGATTGCCGGCGGCTGGACCGACGGACGGGATCTGCCGCCAATCGCCCCAAAAACATTTGCAGAAATATGGGACGAAAAATACCGCAACCGCCAGACTGCGCCATCTCCAGTTACCGAGGAGAATACCTAATGGACAACCAGATGGACAACCAGACTTCTTTTCTGGGCACTATCCGAACCGCCCTTGGTGAAGCACCGCAAAGCGAGCGCTTGAAAAATATGTTCCCTAAGTTGTTTGCTGCTCCAGATCCAGCAGAAATACGGCAGAAAATTCAGCAAAGACCCGTGGCGAAACAAGACGAGCTGGTAGACATATTTCTGAGCAACGCCATCAGTTTAAATATATGCAGCCATCTTGTCGCTTCTTTTGCCGAGGCGACGGCGGTGGTCATCGAACTGATCCGCAGCAAAGAACCCGAATTCAGTCATACCAAACATGTTATCTGCCACGATCATCCGGATATCGCTGCCTTGAAGTTGTGGAACCGCTTTACCCGGGAAGCGGTTACCGTGCATACCACTTTCAGCTCGGATGGCCAGGTCAAAGAAAAAACCATCGCCTCCTTTATCGGTATAACAGCGCCTAATATCGGCATTGCCGACTCGGCCACCCTGATCCAGCTGACTGCTCCCGGACGCCCGCGCTCGACATCTCTTCTTCCCGCAATCCATATTGCTATCCTGAGTAGAGACAAGATCGTCGCCGATCTGCCGGAAGCTTATGCGCTGCTGCGCGACCAGGACCAGCTGGACAGCCTGGTCTTTATTTCCGGACCCTCGAAGACGGCGGATATCGAAGCGCATATGGTTTACGGCGCGCACGGTCCCCGGGAACTGCACCTGGTGATTATCGCCGAACCTGCCGCTGCCGACAAGAATGCAGCGTTTGCTGAACAAGCGTAGGACACTCTCAACCACCACTCAAATATGAAACAACATCTGGTCAATAAAGCGACGCTCCTCGCTCTGGTCATCCTGATCTCCGCAGTTTTTCTCACCATGATTCATCAGTTCCTGATGGCTATTTTCATGGCCGGCCTTTTTTCAGCGATAGTCGCTCCTGCCCATCGTCTGCTTACCAAAAAGCTGGGCGGCAGGGAGAATCTGGCCTCAATTTTGACCGTGTTGGGCATTGTCTTGCTGGTCCTCATCCCGCTTAGCGTGCTCATCACCCTCGTTGTAGCGCAGGCAATCAGCATCGGCCAGTCGGTCACCCCCTGGGTGCAAAGCTTCATCAACGAACCCACCAGCTTGACCGCCTATCTTGAAAAAATTCCCTATTACCAGGAGATTCTCCCGTACCGCGATATCATTGTCCAAAAAGCCGGCGAGATGGTCGGCACCGTCTCCACTTTTCTTATAGATTCACTCTCTTCGGTTACCAAGGTGACCATTGATGCGGTGTTTTCCTCGGTCATTATGCTGTATGTGATGTTTTATTTCCTGACCATGGGGGATTTGCTGCTGCACAAGATTCTGTACTTTCTCCCGCTGGATGATTTTAATGAGCAACGCCTTCTCAACCGGTTCACCTCGGTGACCAGGGCGACGATCAAAGGAACCGTGATCATCGGCATTATGCAGGGAACGATCTGCGGCGTGGCCTTTGCCATCGCCGGCATCGAGGGACCGATCTTCTGGGGATCACTGATGGCGGTGATGTCGATCATCCCCGCTTTCGGCACGGCGATCATCTGGTTTCCGGCATTGATTATCCTGGTGCTCGGCGGCAATTTTACCGGCGCGGTGATTCTGCTCATCGTCTGCGGCCTGGTTGCGGGCAACCTGGACAATCTCGTCCGCCCGCGGCTGGTCGGTAAAGACACGGAAATGCACGATCTTTTTGTCCTTTTCGGCACCCTTGGCGGGCTGTCCATGTTCGGCTTGCTGGGCATTATTATCGGGCCCATTGTCGCTGCGCTGTTTAACACCATCTGGGAAATCTACGGTGATGTCTTTAAAAATTATCTGCCAAATGTTCATGTTGTTTTAAAAAAGCAACCTGACGGGCAACCACAGGACAGCGAAGAAAAGGATACTAACGTCTTGGGATAATGCCATACATTCTTCTTATCCTCACCACCCTGTTCTGGTCCGGTAATTTTGTCCTCAGCCGGGGCATGCATGCAGCAATCCCCCCCTTCAGTCTCTCGTTCTGGCGCTGGGTGGTGGCGCTGCTGGTGCTTTGCTGTTTTGGCCTCCGCCATCTACTGAGAGAGCGCAAGCTTGCCATAAGGCATAAGAATTTCATCATCATCCAGGGCGTCGTCGGAGTGGCCGGATTTAACAGTCTGATTTATATGGCCATGCAGACAACCACCGCCATCAATGCAGTATTGGTCAACTCCTGCATTCCGGTGATCATTGTCGTGCTGTCCTGGGTTATGTACAAAGACCGTCTCAGTGTCAGGCAATGTCTGGGAGTGGCTACTTCTCTCAGCGGGGTTTTGCTGATCATCTCCGGCGGCGAGCCGGCCACCCTTTTGCACCTGCAATTTAACCGAGGGGATATTCTGGTATTTATCGCCGCTATCTGCTGGGCCTATTATTCCGCGCACCTGAAACAGTACCCCAGAGGCCTGCATCCTCTTGCCTACCAGGTGGCGATCGTTATGGTTGGTTTAACTATCCTGCTGCCGCTCTATCTGCTGGAAATGGCTACCGGCAAGACGATGATCGTATCAACGGCAACAATTATCACCATTGTCTATGTGGCCATCTTTGCCTCGGTGCTGGCCTTTATCTTCTGGAACCGGGCGGTGACCATGCTTGGCGCCAATATCGCCGGACCATTTATTCACCTGATGCCGGTCTTCAGCACCATCCTGGCGGTACTCTTTCTCGGTGAGACCCTGACGCCTACCCATATTCAGGCAATCTGCCTAATATTCGGCGGCATTCTGCTCACCACATTTCGAGTGAAAAAAATGAAGCGATTGGAACAACAAAAAAAAGAGAACTCAGGATAAGTATTGATGGGGTGGACGAAAGAGGAAATAACAAGATTGAAACAGCAAAGGACCTAACTGTTCAGCAGTGCTGCAGGTGGGTGCAAGCAGGCCGATCAGCTATACCTTTTCGTATGCTGATCGGCCTGATAGTGCCCAGATGCGGTGCTGCTGGACAGTTGCAATTACTCCTTCCAGTCGGGTCTTATGTGGAGCTCCGTCAACTGCTTCCTGGCTACCGAGGCAGGGGCGTCGGTAAGCGGACAGGTTGCTTTCTGGGTCTTTGGAAAAGCTATGACATTGCGAATTGAATCGTTGCCGGTCATGATCATCAGCAGTCGGTCAAGGCCAAAGGCCAGGCCGCCATGCGGCGGGGCCCCGAGTTCCAGGGCGCGCAGCAAAAAACCGAACTTCTCATTGGCTTCTTCTTCACCAATGCCAAGCACACTGAGAACCTTGGACTGCAGGGACTTCTGATGAATACGGATAGAACCGCCGCCGATTTCCGTCCCGTTCAACACCAGATCGTAGGCCCGGCTGCAAACTGCCGCCGGATCGGTATCCAGTTTGGCGACATCCTCTTCTTTTGGGGCAGTAAACGGATGATGCAGGGCCTGAAAGCGTTTTTCCTTATCATCATATTCCATAAGAGGAAAATCGGTGACCCAGACAAAGTTGAAATCGTCCTTATGCAAAAGATCCAACCGCCTTGCAAGCTCCACCCGCAGCTCGGATAGAACCTGAAAAACAACCTTGCTGCTATCAGCCCCGAAAAAGAGCAGATCCCCTTCCGCCGCGTCGGTGGCGGCTGCGATGCTAGCCCGCTCCTCCTCGGTAAAGAATTTGGCGATTGGCGACTGCCATTCGCCGCCTTCCTTCATCTTCACCCAGGCCAGCCCCTTGGCACCGAACTGAGCGACATACTCGGTCAGGACATCGAGTTCCTTGCGGGTAAAATAGGCACAGCCCTTGGCATTGATTGCCCGCACCGAGCCTCCCTTGTCGGCAATAGACCTAAACACTTTAAAGCCGCACTGCGCGGCGATCTCCGTCAGATCAATGAGTTCCATGCCGAAGCGAACATCCGGCCGATCGGTGCCGAAACGGTTCATCGCCTGATCAAAGGTCAGCCGCGGAAAAGGAGGAGATAATGCGAGGCTCAGGGTATCCTTAAACAGGGTGGCGATCAAACCTTCATTCATCGCCATGATTCTCTCCTCATCGACAAAACTGAGCTCCATATCGATCTGGGTAAATTCGGGCTGCCGGTCGGCGCGCAGGTCTTCGTCGCGAAAACATTTGACAATCTGGTAATACCGATCCATACCGGCAATCATCAACAGCTGCTTAAACAGCTGCGGTGACTGCGGCAGGGCGTAAAATTTACCGCTGTTGACCCTGCTCGGCACCAGATAATCGCGGGCACCTTCCGGTGTGGAACGGGTGAGCATCGGCGTTTCGATATCCAAAAAGCCCTGATCATTCAAATAGTTGCGAACACTCTGTACCGCTTTATGGCGCATCAGGAGGTTCGCCGCCATCTCCGGCCGACGCAGGTCGAGGTAGCGATACTGCAGCCGGAGATTATCCGACACCTCAGTCTCTTCATCGAGGGGAAAGGGCGGTGTCTCACTGCTGTTGAGAATGCGCAGCTCATCGACCAGCACTTCAATCTCGCCGGTGGCAAGTTTCGGATTAGCCATATCACCAGGTCTGGCTTCGACCCTGCCGCGGATCGCCAGGACCCATTCGCTGCGTAACTGGTGTGCCTTAGCGTGTACTTCGGGATTGATCTCCGGATTGAAAACCACCTGGGTAAGCCCGGTTCGATCACGCAGATCAATAAAAATAACCCCACCGTGATCCCGCCTGCGCAGAACCCAGCCCATCAAGGTTACCTGCTCACCAACATTTTTTTGGCCAAGATCGTTGCACGAGTGCGTCCGGCTCAACTGCCCCATTGATTCCATGATATTATTATTTATTATATGTGTTTGATTATTTTTGATAAAGTAACGTTTATATCAGCGTAAGGCAGCGGCCAATGCCGTAGCGGAAAGTTCGACTTCCTGCTGTTCAGCATTACCGAGCATATTGCGCAGGATGCCTCTACCTGATTCCAACTCGGTATCACCGATTATAAAGACGAAGCGAGCCCCGACCTTATTGGCCTGCTTCATCTGGCTTTTCAGGCTTCGACCCTCGTGGTCCATCGCCACTGAGAACTTTTTGACCCGCATGGCATTGGCGAGGGTAAAACCCTTTAAGACACCCTGTTCACCTATTCCGGCAATGTACAGATCGACCGAGTCAGCCGCAATGACCGATTGTGCCTGTTGCTGCAGCAGGAGAACCAATCGCTCCATGCCAATTGCAAAACCGATGCCGGGGCTGTTTTTGGGACCGCCCAGCAACTCGACCAGGCCGTCATATCGCCCTCCCGCCGCCACCGCCGCCTGGGAACCGAGATCGGCGGTGATGAACTCAAAGGTTGTGCGGCAATAATAATCCAGGCCGCGGACCATGAATTTGTTCAACCGATAGTGCACCTCCAACTGGTCTAGCCCTGCCTGAACTTTATTGAAATGGTCTTTGCACCCATCGCAGAGATGTTCGAGAATAGACGGGGCATCGACGATCTGCTCGCGGCAGGATGGCACTTTGCAGTCCAGGACCCTGAGCGGGTTGGTGCTGGTCCTCCTCTTGCAATCGCTGCAAAGAGAATCGTGCCGCTTATCTATATAGGCTAAGAGTTCCGTCCGATAACCAGGGCGACACGCCGGACAACCAAGAGAGTTGAGTTCCAGGCTGACCTGCATCCCCAGTTCAGCCAGCAGCATCGCGCCCATGGCGATCAGTTCGACATCGACTCGAGGATTCTCCGAACCAAGCACCTCGATATCCATCTGATGAAACTGCCGGAGTCTTCCTTTTTGGGGACGCTCATGGCGAAACATCGGTCCAATGGTGAACAATCGCTGCACCGGTTTTTCGACATAGAGGCCGTGTTCGATATAGGCACGGACCATGGAAGCAGTCGCCTCCGGTCGCATGGTGATCTGTTTGTCGACGAAGGTATACATCTCTTTTTCAACAATGTCCGTCGCTTCACCGATGGATCTGGCAAAAAGCTCGGTCTCTTCCAGGATGGGGAGACGGATCTCCTTGAAATGAAATCGATCAAAGACGTCTCTGGCCACCTCTTCTAAGTGCTGCCAGAGCAGCACCTCGCTCGGCACAATATCTTTAAAGCCTTTTAAGGCCTTGATTTTCACAAAAGTCTCCGCAATAATTAAATGGATATAAAAAAATGGGATTTTTATAGAAAAAATGATCTTTCTATAAAATCAAAAACATACAAATTAACTGCAATTTTGTAATTTTGTCAAGTTCAGCTCCAAACGGCCAGTGGCAGACAGACTCTTTTTTACAGTTCAGGGTGGTTTAATTAGTAAGCTTCGTCATTAAATCAACAAGATGGAAGAGACTGCATACTACTCTTGACAAAATCAGGCAAGAGGTGCATTATCTGTTTTCTTATATAGGTTGTTTTTAAAATTTTCTGATAAATCTGCACCGACGCGTTTTAAAAATGATTTTTCAGGTACGAAAGGAATCCTCTCTGCATGAAGCTACCTTCTCTTAATATAGCCGACTTTACCGCTTCTTTCCCATTGATTCAGGGCGGGATGTCTATTCGGGTCTCCACTTCAGCGCTCGCCACCCCGGTTGCCAACTGTGGCGGAATTGGGGTTATCGGCGGCTCCGGTCTCCCCCCCGAAGAACTGCATAACGATATTAAAAAAGCCAAGGCGGCAACCGATGGGATAATCGCCGTTAATATCATGTATGCCATGAAGGATTTCTACCAGCTGGTCATGAGTTCCATTGATGCCGGAATCGATATGATCATTACCGGTGCGGGTTTTTCCCGGGATATTTTCAAGATTGGCCGAGAACATAACACGCCCATCGTCATGATCGTCAGTTCGGCGGCCCTTGCCAAACTGTCCGAAAAACTTGGTGCGGCAGCGGTTATCGTCGAGGCGAAGGAGGCTGGAGGCCATCTCGGCACCGATAAACCGCTACGCGAAATTTTTCCCGCCATCCGCGATGTCGTCAAAAAAATTCCCCTTATTGCCGCGGGCGGCATTACCAATGGCTATGAAATGGCCGAAATAATGGACCAGTACGGCGCTGACGGCGTCCAGATTGCCTCACGCTTCGTGCTCAGTGAAGAATGCGATATCGCTGATGAATATAAACAGGCGTACCTCAATGCCAAAAAAGAAGATATAGTCCTCACTTCCTCGCCGGTAGGCATGCCTGGCCGAGCGATAAACAATCCCTTTGTCCAGGCCTTGAACGCCGGCGATGACGTCAGTTCCAAAAAATGCCCGCAGGTCTGCCTGAAAAAATGCGATCACCACTACTGTATTAACGAACGCCTGATGATGGCCCGCGGGGGAAATACTCAGGATGGCCTTATTTTCTCCGGCGAAAACAGCTACAAAATGAAATCAATCCTTCCTGTTGCGGAAATTTTCCGGCAATTCAAGGAGCAGGCTGAATCGGTATACAAAGAGGGGAAAGGATTCAATCCGGTATTTTGACAACCCCTTGCATTATGAGCTCCCCAACCACCACTGATAGCCGACAAAATTGTTCCCCGGCAGATTCCTGCCGTATTATTTCCCCTGAAAGACACCCGATCAGGGCCGAGATGATTGACAGGGATGCTCTTTTTATCCTGAAAAAACTGGCTGACGCCGGATTTTCCGGCTACCTTGTCGGCGGTGGCGTTCGTGATTTATATCTCGGCAAAACACCCAAAGATTTTGACATCAGCACCGATGCCCACCCCGGACAGCTGCGCCGACTCTTCCCCCACAGCAATACCATCGGGCGGCGATTCAGATTGGTCCAGATCTTTTTCAAGGGTGGCAAGACCATCGAGATAAGCACTCTTCGATCGCTCAGCGAACATGACCTTGACGGTCCGGAAACCGTCCTTGCCCCCAACAACACCTTCGGCACCCTGAGCGAGGACGCCAGGCGACGCGATCTGACCATCAACTCACTTTTTTTCGAGATAGAAAAATGCACTATTATCGATTATGTCAATGGCAGTCTGGATCTTGACCGGGGCATTATCCGAATAGTCGGCGAGCCAGTCAAAAGGATCAGTCGGGATCCAGTCCGAATGTTGCGGGCGATTCGTCATGCGGCGCGAATAAACTTTACCATCGAAGAGCAGACCTGGCAGGCACTGTGCAGCAACAGCCATAAAATCTCACTCTGTCCGCCGTCCAGATTGCGCGATGAATTTTTAAAAGATCTGTACAGTGGCGCAATTGAGCCCTGGCTTGAACTCGCCATTGATTCTGGTCTTCTGTTTTCTCTCTTTCCTTTTTATCGAAAAATATTCGCCACTAATTTTGCGCCCCGGCAAAATCCTCGGGAACTGCTCACTGGAATTTGCCGGGTTATCGACCGTGTCAACACCCTGTCGCTGGAGCTTAAAATCCACCGTCAGCCGGATTTTTTTCTGATTGCTCTTTTTCTTATCCCCTGGGCTGAAGCCCGTTTTCAGCTGATAAGTCAATTTCGTAAAGGCGCCCCGCTCTATCAGATAGCCAAACAGATCCGCGAAGAGGTCGACCGGACCATAGGTATCGATCTCAACCTGCGCCGCTCCTTGCGGCAGGAAATGATCAGTCTGTTGATCAATCTTTCCCAGCTTATTCATAACAAACAACAAAACAGCTGGCCTAAATGGCTGAAGAAAAAAAGCTATTTCAAGAAGTCCTGCCTTTTCTATAACTGTTATATGGCGGCAACGACCGGGAATTCCATCGACGATCTGTTCACAGGAGAACCACCGATCCAGCAGGAGAAGGAAGGCATAAAAAGGGCCACACGAAAATCGTCACCACCTCAAGGCAAGCCGGCTTTTGCCGCCCTCGGCAAGGGCGGCATTTTTGGCTTTAAAAAATAAATTTTCTTAATGTTTCCAGTTTTTTCCTGCACCATCAGCTTTTTTAAAGCCGTTCCTTTCTCGTCTCCTGCTCCCCTCTCCTTTGGCATTGAGCTTGAGCTCAGTTCTTGATCCGCTTTGTGCGGGCCAAATAAAATTTGTTCTTATTGTGCGAGTTTTCAACGTTGCACAACATAAAAGTTATCTCTTTGCACCTTCCGTTGAGATAAAAGCCAACTTCCCCCTTATTTTCTGCAGAATAGTCTTGATTTAGTCACAATGTGGTGTTACTCATAGTTACTTTTCTCGGAGATACTGTTTGCACATTACCTCCGGTGCCAACACTCAACACCATGGCGCACTCTTTGCACAATGGCAAAAAGAATTACTCTCAATACTGCTTCATTCCTTGACACAGTGCTTTCGAAAAAGCTTTACACCACGCTTGCTTTAGCTCTAAAGATCAGTTACTTACATCGCTCGTGCCACAAGCCCCGTCCGCACCACACTGCACGTGCCTTGTCCGGCTGGTTATTATGCCTGCCTGGTGTCTATCGCATTGGGACAGCACCCATACGCCATCGTTTATTACAGAGTAAATTAAAATACCCAGCCCTGCCGACTACAAATAGGCCTGGCCAGCTTGACTTTTCAAAGCTTATTTCATTACACTTTAATTTTCGGCTCTCCTCACCGCCGAACAATCGCGCACTTGCGCACATTATTTGTCCCACAGCAATAGGAGGTTGACATGGCAGACACAGTGAACAAAATGCTGGACCCGCAACTTGATCGACGCGGTTTCCTCAAGGGATGCACGATGGCTGCAGCAGCCCTGGGATTGTCCGAGACTATGATTCCTAAACTGGTCGCAGCCGCGGAAACCGCTGAAAGACCACGAGTTATATGGCTGCATTTCCAGGAGTGCACCGGCTGCACCGAGACCTTGTTGCGGTCATCTCATCCGGACCTGGCCCGGTTGATTCTTGATATAATCTCTCTTGATTACCACGAAACCGTCATGGCTGCCGCAGGACATCAGGCGGAAAAAAATATGCAGGATACTGTCGACAATTATCCGTTCCTCCTGGTCGTTGAAGGCGGCATTCCCACCAAAGACGGCGGCATTTACTGTAAGATTGCCGGCAAAACCGCCATGGATATCCTGGCCGAAGTTGCCCCAAAAGCATCGGCAATCATCGCCATCGGCACCTGCGCAACATTTGGCGGTGTGCAGGCGGCTGCGCCCAACCCTACCGGTTCCGTCGGGGTGCAGGATCTGGTGAGCGGGGTACCTATTGTCAATATTTCCGGATGCCCGCCCAATCCGATTTCTTTTCTCGGGACGATTCTGCACTATCTGACCTTTAAGAGACTGCCTGCTCTTGACAACCTGAACCGCCCACTCTTTGCTTATGGCCGCAGGATTCACGACCATTGTGAACGTCGAGCCCATTTTGATGAAGGTCGTTTTGTGGAGCAATACGGTGATCAGTTCCATAAGCTCGGTTACTGCCTTTATAAAGTCGGCTGCAAGGGTCCGGAGACCTTCGCCAACTGCCCTACCGCCCGTTTCAATGATGTAGGTGTCTGGCCGGTCAGTGTCGGCAACGGATGTTTTGGCTGTACTGAACCAAATTTCTGGGATACCATGACCCCCTTCTACGAAAGACTGCCGAAGGTACAAATACCCTCCGCCGGAATTGTCGCCAATGCCGACAAGATTGGTAAAACCGTTCTCGGCGTCACTGCCGCCGCTGTCGGCATCCATGCCGCAGTGGGCATCGGCAAACGGCTGATAAAAGGCAAGAAGGACGAAAACGTATAAAAGCAGGTCCTGGTAAGAATATTTTTACCGACGCGAAAGGCGCAGATACCTTTACGACGACTGGTTGTCATATCTTTTATGGAGGTTGTACACATGGCTCAGCGAATTACCATTGATCCGATCACCCGGATTGAGGGTCACTTAAGAATAGATGTCGAAGTTGATGGAGGGCTGGTCACCAAGGCGTGGTCCTCTGGCCAGATGTATCGTGGTCTTGAGAACATTCTCAAGGGCCGGGATCCTCGTGATGCCTGGGTGTTTGTCCAGCGTATCTGCGGGGTCTGCACCACGGTTCACGCCCTGGCTTCCGTTCGTGCAGTTGAAAACGCCATTGGCTTGGAAATCCCGCTTAATGCGCAGTTGATCAGAAATATGGTCCAGTCGATTCATTGCCTGCACGACCATATTGTCCATTTTTACGCCCTGTCAGCTCTTGACTGGGTTGATGTTGTCTCCGCCCTCGATGCCGACCCCGTTGCCACCGCTCAGCTGGCTGATAGCCTGTCTGACTGGCCGGGTAACAGTCCCAAGCGTTTCGCTGCAGTGAAAGATAAACTCAAGACTCTGGTGGCCAGCGGCCAACTCGGCCCTTTCGCCAATGCCTACTGGGGCCATGCAGCGATGAAACTGCCACCCGAGGCCAATCTCATGGCGGTCTCGCATTATCTCGAAGCCCTTGACTACCAGCGCAAAGCCACTATGGCCCTGGCTATTATCGGCGGCAAAAATCCCCATGTTCAGAATCTCGGGGTCGGCGGTGTCACCACCAATATCTACCCCGAGAACGAGACTGCAGTGACCATGGAGCGCCTCTACTATATGAAGCAGTTGATTGAGGAGGTGCGCGGCTTTATCCAGATGGTCTACATCACTGATGTAGTTGCAGTCGGCGCGCTCTATAAAGATTGGCTTCCCTACGGCGCCGGCGTTACCAATTATCTCGCCGCACCGGATATGTTCCTGGATGCAGCCGGAACCAAGGCCGATCTGCCAGGCGGCACGGTCTTTGGCGGCGACCTCGCCACCGTCAAGCCGATCACCGGCCTGGCCGACCCCTACTTCAAGGAAAATGTCGAAGAATCCATCGCCAAGGCCTGGTATGACGGCGACTGGTCGAAACATCCATGGGAATCATCTACCGATCCAAAATACACCGATTTCCAGGATGACGGCAAGTACACCTGGTTGAAAGCACCGCGCTTCCAGGGCAAACCAATGCAGGTCGGCCCTCTGGCGCAGATGGTTGTCGGTTACGCCCAGGGTCATGAATTGACGGTCAAAAGCGTCGACGCCTGTCTCAGCCGTATCAGCGCGGTTGCCGGAGTCACTGTCGGACCGGCAATTCTCCACGGCACCATCGGCCGTCATGCCGCCCGCGCGGTCCGCGCCGGAATGATGGCAGATCTGGCGCTGAAGCATTGGGAACTCCTGGTCAACAATATTGCCTCCGGTGACTATGAGATCTTCAATCCGCCGGTATTCCCCAAAGGGGAGCAGCGCGGCGTCGGAGTCCACGAAGCACCGCGTGGGCTGCTGTCGCACTGGATTGTCATCCAGGACGGCAGAATCAAAAATTACCAGTGCGTCGTACCTTCAACCTGGAACGCCGGTCCACGTGATGCGGATGGTCAGCTTGGTCCTTATGAGGCATCGCTGATGGGCAATCCGATTGCTGATCCGGAAAGACCTCTCGAGGTTCTTCGTACCGTGCATTCTTTTGATCCATGTATTGCCTGCGCCGTCCATATGCTGGACCCAGAAGGTAAAGAAGTTATGAAAGTGAAAGCGCTGTAAGTCGTTTTTCAGCCTGGTTTCACCTTACTCAAAACTTTTCTTTCCGGCACAAGCCGTAGGAGGTTACAAGAATGGCAATTTATGAAAGATTCTACTGCTGGAGCGTACTGCTCCGGCTGTTCCACTGGATGTTTGCCCTGTCTATCGTTACTCTGGTAGTCACCGGGTTTTACATTCACAATCCGTGGAGCAACACCCTGGTTGAAGGCAGTGCAAGCTTTCCGATGGCCACGATGCGGTATATCCATTTTATCGCGGCGTATACCCTGGCATCGGCAGTATTGATCAGGCTTTTTCTGTATATATTCGGCAATGCGCAGGAGCGAGTCTGGGATATCCTGCCGATCAGCAAGCGGAATATCAACAACCTGAAAATGACTTTGCTGCAATACAGTTATATCAGCGATAGGCATGACGCACGGCTCGGCCATAATATTCTGGCTGGGTTAACCTATTTGGTTACCTTTATTGTCGCTCTCGTCATGATTGCCAGTGGTTTTTTCATGCTTTACCCGGAAGCTCCCTTCTGGGCCAAATGGGGAGTGATGCTGTTCGGTAGCCAGCAGGCTGCTCGTTTTCTTCACCATCTCCTTATGTGGTGGTTTATGATCTTCGCCGTCGTCCATGTCTACCTTGTAATATGGAATGACTGCAAGGAGCCGGAAGGATTAATTTCCTCTATTTTTACCGGTGATAAATTTAAACACAGAGCATAAGCAGCAAAGGGTCGAAATTCTCGTTCGGGGCACTGTCCAGGGCGTCGGATTTCGACCCTTTATTTACAATTTAGCAACCCGCCTGGCTATTGTCGGTACGGTGACCAACACCAGCACAGGTGTGGTCATCACCGCCAGGGCGCCCAGTGCTAAACTGCAGCTGTTTATCAAAGCCATAAACGATGAATCACCGCCACTGGCTAAAATAGTCTCTCTTGAAACGCACGCTCTCCCCTTAGTCAATGGGAATGCCGAAGATGATGAGCCGGCGGCTTTTTCTATTCTGCCCAGTGTCGCCGGAAGTTCAGTGGGCACTGCCATTCCACCGGACATCGCCCTGTGCCATGACTGCTTAAGCGAACTGCTCGACCCCAGTGACCGGCGCTTTCAGTACCCTTTTATCAACTGCACCAACTGCGGACCACGCTTTACCATCATCGAGACGCTTCCCTACGATCGACCCAAGACCTCCATGAAGGGTTTTCCGATGTGCGAAGCCTGCGCGCGCGAATACCATGATCCCGGCAACAGGAGATTTCACGCGCAGCCAAATGCCTGTCCGGAGTGTGGACCAAATATCTCTTTATATAATAATGGTGGTTTCCAACTGCCGACAGATTCGCCCCTGACCCAGACAGCAACAACCTTGCGACGCGGTCTGGTCGTGGCAATCCGTGGCCTGGGCGGCTTTCATCTCGCAGCCGATGCCTGTTCCCCTCGGGCAGTGGCCTTGCTGCGAGAAAGAAAAGGACGCCCTGATAAACCCCTGGCCATTATGGTTGCCGATTTGGCGACGGTACGTACATTCTGCCATGTCGATGCGGCGGCTGAGAAACTCCTGACGCAACCGGAGCAACCCATTGTTTTGCTGCCAAAAAAACGAGATATCGGGTTGGCCGACAATCTTGCCCCGGGAGTTGATGAAATTGGCGTAATGCTTCCCTACACCCCCTTACATCACCTGCTTTTTCACCAGGCCAATTGCCCAAAAGCGCTGGTCATGACCTCCGGCAACAGCAGCGGCAGTCCGATCTGCACCGCCAACGATGACGCCCTGAACCGACTCAAGACCATTGCCGATCTTTTCTTGCTCCATAACCGAGAAATTGTCACCCGGGTCGATGACTCAGTGGTCAAAATAATTGTTGGGCGGCCCCTTATCCTGCGTCGGGCCCGCGGATTTGCCCCATCACCTTTACCGAGCCCCTGGCGGCTGCCGAACATTCTCGCCTGCGGAGCTGGCTTAAAGAATACTTTTGCGCTGGGGCGCGAGCAGAATATCATCCTCAGTCAGCACATTGGTGATCTCGATAATCTGGCCTCTTACGAGTTTTATCAGGAATCAATTGCCCATTGCCAAGAAGTATTTCAGCTCGAACCCGAGGTTGTTGCGGCTGATCTGCATCCGGACTATATGAGCAGCCGGTATGCCGCTGAAACGAAACTGCCGCTCTACCGGGTGCAACATCATCATGCCCATGCCGTGGCCGTCATGGCCGAGCATGGTCTCGACGAACCGGTGCTGGCAGTCATTCTCGATGGCACCGGCCTTGGCGACGACGGCACGATCTGGGGCGGGGAAATTCTACAGGTTGAATTAACCAGTTATAAACGCCTGGGCCATCTCAGCCAACTCCATCTGCCGGGTGGAGATGCGGCAGCAACCGAGCCGTGGCGTATGGGTCTTGCCGCATTATTTCATAGCTTTGGACCAGACGGCATTATCCTTAATCGACTGCCGGCAACTCTTCTGCAGGAGGACCATGGCAAGCTGCAGGTCATCGCCGCAATGCTGGCAAATGGGTTCAATGCCCCACTCACTTCCAGCTGCGGCCGGCTGTTCGATGCAATGGCCGCACTGCTCGGGGTACGCAGGCGGATCAGCTACGAAGGCCAGGCGGCAATGGAATTGGAAGCACTGGCGAAAAGGATCCGGACGGAGTCCTGGCTGACCGACATTATGCTCAATTCGCACACCAGCACGACCAATTTATTGACGGAGAAAAATGGAAAATGGGAGATTTGTTCGGCGGAATTTGTTAAAATAATACTGGCAGGAATAAAGAAAGATGTATCTCGATCCGCTCTTGCTCTGCAGTTTCATACGATGCTTGTCAACAGCATCACCAGGCTTATAGAAATATTATCACTTCAGACCGGCATCCGCAAGGTTGTGCTTTCTGGAGGATGTATGCAAAACAGCTTGCTCCTTGAAGGTCTGTTACATACAATAGAGAATATACAATTAAATGTTTACACCGGCGAATCGCTGCCACTCAATGACGGCGCGATTGCGATCGGTCAGACAATTATAGGAGGTCTACGCCATGTGTCTCGCAATTCCCATGCGGGTGACCAGCGTCCAGGGGGATCCTGACGATTTCACCAGCAATCAGATAGCCACGGTCGATACCGACGGCATAAGCAAGGAGGTTCGACTGGATATCGTCGACCACTGGCCGGTGGTGGGTGATTATGTTATTATCCATGCCGGCTTTGCCATCCATTCCCTGATCGAGGAAGAGGCGCTGAAAAACATCGCCCTGCTCCAGGAACTCGCCGACAATATGCCGGAAGAACTACTTTCCTGAGCTGCTTGCCCATGAAACACCTTGATGAATATCGCGACCTGAGTCTAGTCAAACCGCTGGTTGAGGAACTGAAAAAAGCCGTCACCAGGCCACTGCGGGTGATGGAGGTATGCGGCTCGCATACCATGGCCATCTTTCGCAACGGACTGCGCTCCATTCTGCCGGAAGGGATGGAACTCGTCTCCGGCCCGGGCTGTCCAGTCTGCGTGACTTCCGCCTCGCATATGGATGCCTTTATTGCTATGGCCGACTATCCCGGCGTGCGGGTGGCGATTTTTGGCGATCTTTTCCGGGTTCCGGGTACGCATACCTCCCTTGCCGAGGCCAGTTCCCGCGGGGCCCAGGTCGATATCGTCTATTCGCCAATGGACGCCCTGGAGCTGGCAACGCAGCATCCTGACCAGCTCGTGGTTTTCCTCGGAGTAGGTTTTGAAACAACCACTCCTGGAATCGCGGCAACGATCCTTGCGGCCAAGACCAGAGATATCGACAATTTTATGGTTTTTTCTACCCAGAAGACCATGCCGGCACCAATGGAAGCTCTACTCAGTGATCCCCTGCTGAAGATTGACGGACTGCTCTGTCCGGGCCATGTCTCGTCAATTATCGGTGCCGGAGCATGGCAGCCTTTAGCGCAAAAATACCATCTGGCATGTGTGGTCGGAGGTTTTGAAACGGCCGACCTCGTAAAAAGTCTTATTCTCTTGGCCCATCAGGTTGGCAGAAACGATATCAAAGTGGAAAACGCCTATCCCCGCGCAGTTTCCTGGGAAGGTAATCTGCGTGCCCGGAAAATGGTCGAAGAAATTTTTGAACCGGCTGACATGGACTGGCGCGGCCTCGGCCATATTCCTGCCAGTGGCTTGAAGATTCGGGAAAAATATGCGGCGTTTGACGCTGAAGCAAGACTTGATATCACCCTGCCGACGGCAGAAGAACCGAAGGGATGCATGTGCGGCAATATTTTGAAAGGGATGAATAATCCTCGAGAATGTCCACTTTTTGATACCCGCTGTACTCCGGCGCATCCGGTTGGTCCGTGCATGGTGTCCAGTGAGGGTACTTGTGCGGCCTATCATAAATATGGGCGCGATTAGGAAAATATAATGTCTGAAAAAACTATCTTACTCGACCATGGCAGCGGCGGTCTGGCCAGCCAGCAGCTGATTAGTGAACTCTTTCTCAAATATCTCGACCATCCGGTCTTAAGAGGTCTAGAAGATAGCGCCATTTTGCCCAACAAACCTGGGAGAATAACATTTACCACCGACAGCTATGTGGTCGATCCGATTTTCTTTCCCGGTGGCGATATCGGCAAACTCGCGGTTCATGGCACCATCAACGATCTGGCCATGCGCGGCGCCGTCCCCTACTGCCTGAGCCTCGGCCTGATCCTTGAAGAAGGACTGAGTTTTGATGAACTCGAACGAGTCATTATCTCCATCAGCGAGGCGTGCAGAAAAGCCGGAGTCCCGGTGGTTACCGGCGATACCAAAGTGGTCCCGAGGGGCAAGGGCGATAAAATTTTTATCAATACCTCAGGCATTGGTTTTGTTGATGAAAAGATTGATATTTCGTCAAAAAACGCCAAGGTCGGCGATGCGGTGATTCTCTCTGGTACCATGGGTGACCATGGTATCACCATCATGACGCGACGGGCAGGGATTTCCGTGCAGGGGGATCTGCACAGCGACACCATGCCGTTGCATAATCTGGTTGCCACCCTGCTGCGGGAGCTGCCGGCCGGCACGGTGCACGCCCTGCGCGATCCGACCAGAGGCGGGGTTGCCTCAACCCTGTGTGAAATCGCCGAAAACAGTGGTCTTGGCATCGAACTCTCCGACGAGGCTCTGCCGATCCGCCGAGAGGTACGCGCCGCCTGCGAGCTCCTTGGCCTGGAGCCGCTCTATCTGGCCAACGAAGGCAAATGCCTGGCAATAGTTAGTGGAGACCAGGCTGAAAAAGCTCTTACTGTTATGCAGGCAACCCCCGAGGGCAAAGAGGCCGCGATTATCGGCTGGCTTGCTGCTGAAAAAGCAGGGCGGGTCATCATCAATACTCCGGTCGGCGGGGCGCGGTTTGTCACGCCGCTGTACGGGGTTCCCTTGCCGCGCATCTGCTAAGAATTCAAACCCTTAAAAATTTTATGAAAATTGAAAAAAAAATCGGCATAGCCGGTATCGGCAACTATATCCTTAGAGATGAAGGCTTTGGTGTCCATGTAGTGCATTACCTGCAAAACAACTATACCTTCCCCGACAAGGTCGAAATACAGGATGTCGGCACCGCCGGGATATATATGGCGCCCTTTCTTGAGGAATGCGATCCGATTATGGTCATCGATGTGGTCGATATTGAGGGCGAACCGGGATCTTTTCACTTTTATACCATGGATGACGTTAAGGCCGGTAATTTCCAGACGCGGATGTCACCCCATCAGCTGGGCCTGCTGGAAATTTTAGCAGTATCAAAGCTGCGCGATGCGGCTCCTGAACATGTTGAATTTTATACAGTTATTCCCAAGGAACTGGAGGAATCAATCGAACTCTCCGACGTGGTGGAAAAACGCAAGGTGGAAGTAGCCGAGATGATCCTGACTCGTCTGGCCGAGCTGGGCGTGGAAGTTACCAAAAAATAGCCGTGCCTTCATCTTTCCCAAAAACCAGTAATCGTTATGCATGAAATATCATTAGTTCAAAGCCTTTTCGAACAGCTGAAAGAACTGGCTGCGGCAAATAATACCACCAAAATCATCAGCGTGACCATGGAGATCGGTCCGCATTGCGGGGTTGTCGTCGATTCTTTTCAGTTTGGTTTCGATATATTATCTGCTGATGATGAGCTGGTACGTGGCGCCAGACTGATTATCCAGGTGCCGCCGGTCAGCTACAGCTGTACCAGCTGCACGCATGTCGAAGTCACCACGGGGAAGAAGCCGGATGCATGTCCTGCCTGTGGCGAGGTCCTGCTTATTCCCGATGGTGGCAATGATCTCTTATTACGCCAAGTGGAAATGGAATAAATTTTATTAGATGAGGTAACATAATGTGCGATACCTGCGGTTGTCCCAGCCCTTCCGACCATAATCATAACCACGATCATCCGCACGGACATGGCCATAGTCACAGTAAAACCGTGGATGTCCATGCCAGCCTGTTTGCCGCCAACGATGCCCTGGCCCGAGCCAATCGGGAGCATTTTGATGAAATCGGTGCGGTAGCGCTTAATCTGATCAGCAGTCCCGGCTCCGGGAAAACCACCCTGTTGGAACATACTATCGAGGCACTGAAAGGGGAAATCAACATCGGTGTTATCGAAGGTGATATTGAGACGGAACGAGACGCCGAACGAATCCGGGCCAAAGGGGTGCCAGTCATTCAACTGACCACTGGGGGTGCCTGCCACCTGGACGCGGCAATGACGCATAAGGGTTTTCACCGACTGCAGAAAGAACCTGGCGGGACAGCAATCGAGCTGCTGTTTATTGAAAATGTCGGCAATCTGGTCTGCCCGGCTACCTTCGACCTTGGCGAGCATGAGCGCGTAGTCCTGGTTTCCGTTCCCGAAGGCCCTGATAAACCGGCCAAATACCCCAAGGCCTTTACCAGCTCGCACACCTTTATCATCACTAAAACCGACCTCCTTCCCTACTTTGATTTTCCGGTCGAAGAAGCAATCGGCGACGCCATGCAGCTTAATCCCAAACTGCGGACCATGGAACTGTCGTCAACGACCGGTAAGGGCATGGATAGCTGGCTCAATTATCTGCGTGCATTAGTGCAAAAGATGCGAGCCACCCAAAAAGGATAGCCGGGATAGCTAGCTACCCAATTTCTTTATCGGCAAAGGCCTGGACTGCGGTGATGGCCACGGTGTTGACGATGTCAGGGACCAGACAACCACGGCTTAAATCATTGACTGGTTTGCGCAAGCCTTGCAAAACCGGACCAACAGCTATTGCACCGGCTGATCTCTGTACCGCCTTATAGGTGTTGTTGCCGGTGTTCAGATCCGGGAAGACAAAAACCGTCGCCCTGCCGGCAACCTTGCTGTCGGGCATCTTGGTCCTGGCAACCTCCATATCCACCGCTGCGTCGTACTGAATCGGCCCTTCAATTTCCAGGCCAGGATACAGCATTTTCGCCAATTCCCGCGCAATTTCAGTACCTTTTCTCACCTTATCCACCTGCAGTCCTTTTCCTGAACTACCGGACGAATAGGAAAGCATAGCCACCAGCGGGTGGATACCGAAAAGGGCCGCCGTTTTGGCGGAACTGATGGCAATCTCCGCCAGTTGCTCGGCGGTTGGATCCGGATTCACGGCACAATCGCCGTAAGCAAGGACTCGATCATGGAGACACATCAGAAAGACGCTGGAAACAACTGAGCATCCCGGCTTGGTTTTGATAAATTGAAAGGCCGGACGGATAGTGTCGGCGGTGGTATGCGCCGCGCCGGAAACCATGCCGTCGGCGTGCTCTTTATAGATCATCATCGTGCCGAAGAAATTCAGATCGACCATGATATCCCGGGCAATATCGAGTGTTATTCCTTTGTCCTTTCGCAACTGATAGTAGGCTGCCACATATTCATCAAGTAATACGGATTTTCTCGGATCAATGATTGTTGCTTTTTCCAGATGCAAACCCATACTTCTGACACGTTCGTGTATTTTTTCTTCCCGGCCAAGCAGGGTTAAATCAACAACGTCACGACGCAGCAAAATTTCTGCGGCCTCAAGAACCCGTTTATCCTCGCCTTCAGGCAACACAATATGCTGTTTGTGAGCCTTGGCACGCTGCAGCAACTGGGATTCGAACATCTTCGGAGTAACAATGGTGGTTCTGGTCTTGATAATTCTGTCGCTGAGTTCATCCATATCGATGTACCGTTCAAAAACAGCCAAGGCCTGAGTGATCTTTCTGATATTGTCCGGCGTAATTGCCGCATGAATATTATCGACTCGAATCGCCGCCTGAAAAGTATTTTCATTGACTGAAATTATAGGGACCGTTTGCTTAAACCCTTCAATAACCCTCTGTACCGGTTCTTCAGGAACCAGCCCACCAGTCAATAGGATCCCGGAGATATTCGGCATGGTCATTGACTCTCCCGCAGCCAGACAGGCGAGAATGATATCGGAGCGATCCCCGGGAGTGATAACCAGCGTGCCATACTCAATCCGGTCCAGGAAGTTTCTCAGCTGCATGGCAGCTATGGTAAAACTGCGAACATGACGGGTGAGGTTTTCCTCCCCATAGAGAATCTCAGCGTATAACAAACGGGCGACCTCACCTATAGAAGGATTACCCAGATTTTCATCGTTGGGAATAACATAAACAAGTTTTTTCCTGTTTATGTTTTCTGAGAGAAGTCGTACCTCCATAGCTTCAGCAATTGCCGGATCGACTCTGTTAACGATAGTTGCCACCAGGTCACAGCTCCGTTCGGCCAGAGACTCATAGTACACCTTGATTGAGCGAACCACCTCGTCAATCGTCTTGTTCTTCGCACCGGCTACCAGCATCAAGGGAGCACCGAGATTATTGCTTATATCAACGTTGATATCAAAATCAAAGGAGGCGGTTGCCCCTGCCAATTCAATACCTTCACACAGGACAAAATCAGCCTTTTCAGCCAGGTTATTGAATTTAGCCATTATACCATCGTGTAACTCGGCATTTCTGCCCATGGCAATAAGCTGACCGGCCTGGGCGACCGTATAGGCATACATCTCATAATAATCCAAAGACAGATGATACTGTTGCATGATGAGACTGATAGTATTATCCCGCCTGAGCTTACCGACCCTGGAAAAATCATCCTCTATAAGCGGCTTAAAGAATGCCACTTTTTTAATATTTCTCGTCAGGAGCTCCATCAGGCCAAGAATTATAGCCGATTTGCCACTGCGGGGTTCCGTTCCTGCTACATACAATTTGTTTGCCATGATTATCTCTTAAAACGAAATTCAAAAAAGGTGAAAGGAAGTATTTTCCCTTTCACCTATAAATTACTCCTCTTCCGGTATACCAGGGTAAAACATACCAACACGATAAGATACTTTTGTATTGCGAACAAGGGTCTATCAGTACATCCTATCATCGTAAGAGGTTAATAAAAGCCCGCAGTGAGTTGCGCATACAAAATCATTGACGGTAAGACCGGCATGGCGAATAATGTTGATATTTCGGTCATAGCCGTATTTCACAACACGAAAAATCTGTAAGGTGTAATTTCAAACATATGTATAATTTTACAAACGAGACGATCCCCTTATTCTTTCCGGTCCTGGAAGGGGTTCAACTGCAGCCATGGTTTGCAACCGCAATACTTGATAAGGGCCTGGAGTTGATACGCAAAAAGGAAATTAAAGACTTTCACTGCATTCGAAATGCGGTTGGAGCCCTGGTTGACCGAGGGGCAACTGTGACGCTGCAGTTTGAGAAAAGTGCGAAATTGCACCAGGGCTTTATCATCCGGAACAGCCACTGTGGTCTCTGCCGCCTCAAGTCCAATGAAAAAAATTGCGAACATATGGCCGCTTTAGCTATCCTCAGCCTGATTGTCCCCGAGGGACATAGAAAGGCGATCCCAATCCCCCTCGCCTTTGCCGAAAGCAACTGGTTGAAGATTGGTCTTTTTCTGTATGAGTGGCTCAGTCGGACGCAGTACAAGATTCATCGTACTCCTGGAGAGGGATTTTCACAATGGCAGATGTCTCCCACTGATGGAATCGTGCAGGTGACAATTCCGGATACGTGGGTACAACAAGGGGAACAACTTTTACCAGGCAAACCTCGACAAATCAACCTTCTCAACAAACAGCTACAGGTATGGACAATGACTGCTGGTGAACGTCAGCTGGAACAGGTAAGCAGTTGCAGCATCGGATGGCAGAAGGACAACTCTTTCTGGATCTGGCTTGCGCGAATGCTCTACCTCTTCCATGGGGACAAACTCCCCGAATTTCATTGGGATCCGGCCACGCGCCACTTCTTCTTGCATAGTGGTGATATGCGCGAACCAGGGGGCTTAACAATCTCCCTGCCAAAAGAAAAAACCTGGGAAATGGTAAGAAGCATCCCTTTTCCTCCAGATGAAGTAAAAATTTTGCCTGCTGCCAAGGAATGTTTCCGCGTTTTTTTTAACGAGGAAAATAGCCTGGAGGTGAGACCGTGCCTCCGCTTGAAAGACAACAGAGTCCTTGACCGGCAGGACCATGCAGAAAACCGTTTTACCGACGCATACTATCTGGATGGTGAAGGATTTCTACCAACCGTTCGCCTTCCAACCGAGGGAACATTCAGCAATCCTTCCAGACCGGTGTCGGCTCTCCCCCTCCTTGGTTTTCTGCAAAATCAAGAAACGAGAGATGCATCGTTCACGGTCGCAACCAATGATATACCAGCCTTCCTGAGTGCAAATCAGAAACCATTGCATTTTCCGGAAAATATCATCGATCCGGATATCCTGCAGTTTCAGGTCCGTGAAATTCCTGATCGGCTGGTCATCGATTCCTTCGAAGAGCAGGGCGACTGGTGTTATCTGTCCTGCCATTATGGCCTCGGAAATACCAGTATCTCTCTCAACGATATCTTAAATGCCAGAGAACAGAAGCTGAGCTGTCTACCAGGTAAACAGTGGCTGCAGATCGATGGTACCCCGCTGTCATGGCTCTACGAACTGGCTGAAGACCGTTTCGATACCGCTGGTTCCGGCAATATACGCCTCAGTTACCGGGAGTTGCTGGCACTCACTGCGGTCATCCCGGAAGTCACAATTTCCATCAAGAAAAAACTTCTTCGACAGCGGCTTACCAGTCTGCTCGATGTGGACGACTGGACCGACGACACCTCATTGACCGAGGTGCCCGGCCATCTGCGATCATATCAACGCAATGGCCTGGCCTGGCTCAACCGATTGTTCAAGCTGGGGATTGGCGGCCTTCTTGCCGATGATATGGGACTCGGCAAAACCCACCAGGGACTGGCGCTGCTGCAGGCTGCAATCCGGGACAGTAAAAAATGCCTGATGCTGGTGGTCTGCCCCGCCTCGGTGGTTTTGAACTGGGCAGAAAAGATCGACAAATTTTACCCGGACCTGAACTATGGTGTCTACTATGGGCCACAAAGGAATCTGGAGAAGGCACAAGAACGAGGGCTCATCCTCACCACCTATGGTGTCGTCAGACAGGACCTGGATCAGTTACGGATATGTTCCTTCAACATCATTCTACTGGATGAAATCCAGCATTTAAAAAACCGAACAACCGCGATCCACCAGGCCGTGGCGGGCCTGAACAGTCAGGTAAAGATCGGTCTGACGGGGACGCCCGTCGAAAACTCACTGCAGGATCTCCGATCCCTGTTTGATATCTGCCTACCGGGGCTTCTCGGCAGCGAACGGCAATTTGAGCGCCTCTATGTGCAGCCGATAACCGAATATGGCAACACCGAGGTACGCGAACGGCTCGGCCGCCTTATCCATCCCTTTATCCTCAGGAGAAGCAGGGCACAGGTGTTGACAGAATTACCTGAAATAATAGAAGATGATCGTCTCTGTGAGCTGAGTGATGACCAGGTCAGCCTCTATCGAGAGGTTATTGCAGGAAGGGAAAAAGATATTGCGGAGCTGGAAAGTGATACGGCCGCGATCCCGTATATGAATATTCTGGCGATCATCACCCGACTCAAGCGGATCTGCTGCCACCCTTGCCTGGTGCAGGGATGCGATGATCCCGAGGAGTATACCAGCGGCAAATGGGATCTGTTTATCGAACTTACAGCAGAACTGCTGGCGGCCAATATGAAATTTGTGGTTTTCAGCCAGTATACCGGCATGTTAGATCTAATCGAAAACTATCTGCACAAGGCCGGGATACCTTTTTGCAGTCTGCAGGGAAACATGGGGGTCGGTAAACGGCAAAAAATGATTAATGAGTTCAACGAAAATCCAGACTGCCGAGTCTTCTGCGCCAGTCTTCTGGCAGGCGGTGTCGGGATCGATCTGACCAGCGCCCAGGCGGTCATCCATTATGATCGCTGGTGGAACCCGGCCCGGGAAGAACAGGCCACTGCCCGTGTCCATCGAATGGGACAGAAAAACGTGGTTCAGGTATTCCGATTGATCACCCGTGGAACCCTGGAGGAAAAGATCCATCAGCTGATCATCAAAAAACGCAACCTGGCAACTTCCCTGATCCAGGAAGATGAAGCTGGTATCATTAAGCAGATGGACCGAAGACAATTAGCCGAACTGTTCCAGTTTTCACCTGTCTTTCCCGCATAATCGAGGGTGGAAAGCAACCGGCAGCATCGGTATTTGATAAGCTGCTTCTAAGTAAAATTCCTGAGAATAACGGCGACAAAGGTGCCGCCGGAGGCGATACCATTGAGCAGACCATAGCGGAGAGGGGCCTTTGCCTGCGGAGCACGGACAAAGTTCAGCCCGGAAAGCGGTTCCTGCAAGCCAATTATGGGCACCGGCTTTTGCTCCTTTAAAGAAAGCGCCATGGCCGTTGCCCGTATCCCGCCGGAAGAGAGTCCTTCGCCCAAAGCGCCCTTTATGGCGGTTATCAGCGGCTTTTCCGCAACCCCTGAAAAGATCTGGGCCAGGGCATCGTTTTCCAGCTGATCAAGCCGCATTCCGCCATTGGCCGAGGCGCAGATATAATCGATATCGCCGGAAGTAATCCCCGCTGCAGCAAGGGCGCGGCTTATGGCCAGGCAGCAGCCGGTCGGCTCGGTCGGCCAGTTGTTTGCCGCCGTCGGGGCGGAACTAAGTCCCCAGCCGACAATTTCACAGTAGGGGCTTACTCCTCGGGCTTCGGCGCTTTCCAGCGATTCCAGGCAAAGGACACCAACACCCTCGCCGAGGATGGTACCGTTGCGCTTGACATCGAAGGGGCGCAGTCCTTCTTCTGCATTGTCTTGCGGCGACAGGGTTTTGAAGTGGGAAAAAACATTGTAACAGAACTCGGAAAGGATATCGCCGCCGCCGGTGAGTATCGCCTCTGCCCGACCCCGCATGATCTGCGCTGCCGCATAGGTCAGGGCCGTTTCCGCGGCAACCTCATGATGATTGACGGTGGTATTGATGCCACGGACACCCAGTTCGATGGCCACATGGCCCGCCGGGGCGTTCATCACCGTATTGGGCACAAGAATCGGGTTGACCCGCCGGGGACCTTCGGTAAACAGCACCTTGCCGAACTGGGCGGCGACATCGCTGCCGCCATAACAGGTGCCGAGCATCACCCCAACCTGATCACGGTTATGCCCGCCGATGGTGAGCTCTGCATCCTCAATTGCCATGCGCGCAGCCGCAGCCATCATCTGCGACAGCCTGTCCATCCGACGGATGCCGATGGGGCGCAGGAAATCTTTTGGGTTGAACCCGGCCACCTCGGCGGCCAATTTACCAGCAAAACGAGAGCTGTCAAAGAGGCTAATGGGGCGAATACCGCAGACACCGCCGAAAAGTTGCTCCTGAAAATCGTTTTTGCCAACTCCCAGAGGCGTTACCATGCCTATGCCGCTGATAACGACGCGCCTACTCATGGCCAATCCTTTGCTCAGAGAATTTGCCGAAAACCAGGGCGGTATTGTTGCCGCCAAAGGCAAAGGAATTGGACAGCACCACCTGCAGATCGGCTTTTCTTGCCCCATCGGTGACATAATCGAGATCGCAGTCGGGGTCAGGAGTATGACAATGGATGGTTGGTGGAATAAAGCCATGATACAAGGCCAGCAGGCTGACCACCCCCTCGATCGCCCCGGCAGCGCCAAGGGTATGACCGGTCATTGCCTTGGTGGAACTGACCGGAATCCGGTAGGCCTGCTCCTTAAAGAGATGCTTGATGGCCTTGGTTTCGATTTTATCGTTGGCCGGGGTGGCCGTACCGTGGGCGTTGATATAGTCAACCGCGTGAGGAGGAAGACCCGCATCGTCAAGGGCCCGCTGCATGGCCAGCACTGCACCGCCGCCTTCCGGGTCCGGCGAGGTCATATGATTGGCATCGCAGCTCACCCCATAGCCGAGAATCTCACCGTAGATCCGCGCCCCACGCTGCTGGGCAGAGCGCAGTTCTTCAAGGATCATTATGCCCGCGCCTTCGCCCAAGGTGAGCCCCGCACGGTTTTTAGCAAAAGGTTTACAGCACTCAGGATCCACCGCCTGCAGGGAATTAAAGGCGGAATAGGTGATACGGCAGAGTGGTTCGGTGCCGCCGCAGATAATCATCTTCGCTGCCCCCGTCTCTATGAGATCCCGGGCATAGCCGATGGCTGTCGCACCGGAGGAGCAGGCGGTCATAAAGGTGGTTTTGGGGCCCATCAGCCCCAGCTGAATGGCAATTTGATCAGCCGACGCGGCGCAGCCGAAGAAGGCAAAGGAAGAATAGGCAGGTCTTCGCTCACCGAGAAGAAAGTCACGATAGACCGCCTCGCATTCAAGCATGCCCCCCGCCCCGCCGCCGATGACCACGCCGGTGTCGGCGGCCAAATGATCCGGCAAAGGAAATAATCCGGCATCGTTTAAGGCTTCGATGGCGGCGACCATGGCCATCGCATCGGAACGAGACAGGCGCCTCACGCTGATCGATTTCGGCAGCATTTGCCTGGGGGTGAAATTATGGACTTCGCCGCCGATATGCGTTCGATAATCGGCAGTATCGAAGACACTGACCAGACCAATCCCACAATGGCCTGCGTGCAGGGCGCGGTAGAAAGCAGAAGCGTTGCGAGCCGCTGCGTTGACGGTACCGATTCCGGTTACTACCACCCTCCTTACATCCATAATCCTCCGAATATCATAGCGGCATTTCTGAATCTCTTGCTTGGCAATTCGATACGGCAATAAAATAACAACAGTGGTTTAATACAAGAAGAAATCTACCGACTCAACTTTTTATAGCCAACGCCAGACGAAGAAACCTTGACCGAAAGACATGATATCCAGTAGATATTCCTTGGGTATAGGCACTGGCATGAAAAGAAAAGTGGTATCTCGACAGGGATGTTGGCGTAAAAACTCTTCATTGTAACCACCGTAGGGGCACACCTCTGTGTGCCCTTCTACAATTTATCGAAAGTATAAGAGGACCCGGGCATGGGCAATTCGAAATGACCGCCGACAGCAACTATTTTCCTCGGCAAAAAAACGATCCCGAGCCGCTGGTGGCCACGATCGAACGTCGGGTACGCTTTGAAGAAGTCGATATATTGGGCATGGTATGGCATGGCCGTTACCCGAGTTTTTTTGAAGATGGCCGCATCGCCTTTGGTGACCGCTTTGGCCTCACCTATTTTACCTATATGGAACATAAGGTGATCGCTCCTGTGGTGCAAATGCACCTTGATTATAAGCTGCCTTTGCGCTTTGACAACGTCGTCAGAATAGAGACTGCACTGCACTGGGCCCAAACTCCCAGGTTAAATTTTACCTACACCATTTACCAAGCCGATGAACGTATCGCGGCAACAGGGTACACCGTTCAACTGTTGACCGACTTGCAGGGCACTCTACAACTAATAATGCCCGATTGGCTGCTTGATTTTCGGAATAAATGGCTCAGCCCGCCGTAACTGCCAGCAGAAGCCAAATGTTTTTAAAAGTGCAGACACGATTTTCCCGGCACCAAAAAAAGGGGTTACAGTAATATTCTTACCGTAACCCCTTTTATTTTTAATGGTCGGGAAGAGAGGATTTGAACAATCACAAAAACGCAGTCTCCAGAACAGCCGAAATTTTCTTGTCAACTTGCATCAGAAACATAACGCATCAATGGTGCTCTTGTGAAAACTACAACATTATACTGAATTCTCACCGCTTAACAATACCGACATTGACCGGTAGACATAAACGGCAAGGACCGCGAAGACAAAAAGGAGGGACACAGCAACTGAGGGATTGCCAAATTTGAACTGCCAAATGAACAGAAATGGTAGAATGTAAGTGACAGCGAAGACAAGACATAAAGAAAGGCGCTTGCTCATCTGATAATTTGTCCGAGAAAAACTATTGGGCCATATACCTCCAGTCCCAGTCTGTTCAACAAATCTTGCGAGATGCTCTTTATCATCAGGCTTGGTGCAATACATGACAGTCAACCATGTAGCTACAACAAGAATCGTCAAAATGATAAGCTTCAAAGGATATGGAGAAAGACCGGTTTCAAAGCAAATCGTTTCCACATATGCCATGAAGGCCGAGCTGTTTTGATAGAGATAATCATATGCCAATGTATAAACGAGCGAACTGACCATTGCAGATATTTGTGTCCAGGCATTTATTCGCCACCAAAACCAACGCAGCAAAAAGACCGGTGCGACCCCTGCACTTATCGAAAAAATAAACTTCTGCAAGTTGATTATTTTATCACTATTGAAAGCAAACAGAAGCGAAACCGTCGACACGACGAGCATCGCTATAAATGAGAGGTACTTGTATTGCCGGTCCTTCCCATCTTTTAGAAGGTATGTCTTGACAATATCAACGGTAAGCAAACCGCCGCCCCAGTTAATGATGCTCTCGAGAGTCGTAATAAAACTGAATACAATCGCAATCAGGACAACGGCTTTCAAACCGTCAGGAAGATGTTGAAGTGCTACTTGCAGATAGAATGCTTCTTTGTCGACATGTGCATAGTTATTAACCTTGTATTCAAGTAACCCGCAGTCCCAGATTGTGCTGACAAACACGAACATCAAGCTCGTTACTATTATCGGGATAAAGAGCGTCTTGAATGCCGCAAACTGGCTCTTGGCCTGAATATGTCGTTGAGCATTTGGGTCAGAGTTATCCACGATGTTCACCGACCACCACTGGATAAAGATGAAAACAAAAAAGTTTGCAAATGAGCTACTGTTATTGGGATCATTGATCGTTGGTATTAGTCTGATTTCGTCACTGGCAGCTAACTTGAGAGAACTATAAATTTTTTCAAATCCGCCATATGCTTGCAGCAGGAAGAAACAAACGAGGATAGGTGCTGTTAAACAGACTCCGGCATTAAGAAGATCTGTCCGAATTTTCTGATGAAAGGAGTTCTTCAATACCAGCAATAACACGCCAACAACCAAGACGATTTCAGGATTCAGAAATGAGTCGAAATGCAGCACATCAAATAATTTCCTCAAGGCAAGGATGATGAACGACCCAACGAGCGGTATCACAAATATCGACAGAAAAATAGCCCGAAAAACATGGAGGAAAACTGCAGATTTCCCTGAAAACCTTAAACGTATCAACTCATTGTCAGTCTGGAATTTCAGCCTCGACCACATCGTTGCATAGAGAATTGCAGGAACTCCAGCCAACCAAAACCTGCTTTTTAGCATCCATATTCCTGAATATCCGTTTTCCAGGATGAGTCCCATGCTCATCATGTCAGTCATCGGACTCCACTCAATCATGAGAAGTGAAGCAGCGAGCAGTAACCAACTCGGCTTCTTGTCCTCACCAAACATATGATTAAACCGTCTGGCACGAAACAGAATTGACAGGACGACAATTACAGCGAGATAAGCAGCTATTACCAAATAATCCGTAGTTGACAGAGAGATCATGGATGCTAATTGAGATGTCTGCTGATAGTGTTCTCAGTAACGCCCATGAGCGATGCCAGTTCCTTTTGTGTTGCTTTATTAGGCATATCCAAAGTCTTGTTCTCATGCTCAACAATTTTTGAATAAATTTCAAAGAGGTACCTGACATATGACTTCTTCAGGTTGTGCAGGGGTTTTTTGGAAAACAACTCCTTGAGTTCCTTACGGTCCTTGGGCTCCAGCAAGAATTCATGCAATTCTTTGTCATAGAATATCGGTGTTTTAGATTCAGTATAAGCAGCGTCCTGATTCACTGATGAGTTTTTCAGGTGCTTGAACTCACCATCTCCGAAGACAATCCACTTGCGGAGAAAATTGTTTAACTGTCTGATATTCGAATTTTCCCATTGGTTTCCGGATAATAATTCCAGATTGTGCGGTAAAGCGAGTGCCAATTGAAACTGTTTTATATCTTTCGGTGTCAACTCACGAGTTTGATTTTCATGAAAAATCGTTGTCCAGGCAAAGCGCTCCAAAAGAATAAATGCAATTTTATGTAAGGTCCCTGGACTTCTCCTTTCGACTTCTCGAAGTGGCATTATCTCGACATCCAACTGCCCTATCCTGCTCTGCAAATCCGGTCTTACGCCATTGACAGCGTCGAGTCGGGCGGGCTGGCCAGCTGCGATGATTCGGGTATCTGAATATCGGTTTTCAGTACCACCCAATGGACGATACTCTCCACTTTCTATAAAACGTAACAGCTTGGCTTGTATTCGTTGACTCATATCCGGCAATTCATCTAAGAATAATGTGCCTCCATCAGCGGAATCCAACAAGCCTGGGGTATCATCATGCGCTTGGTTGTGTGAACCTCTGCGGTATCCAAACATTTCACTTTCAAGCAGTTCATCCGGGATTCCTGCACAATTGATTATAAGAAATGGCCCGTCGCGCCTAGAACTCAGCTCATGAATCGACCAGGCCACAGCTTCTTTACCGCTCCCGGACTCACCTTTTATGAGGACATTGAAATCGGTGGCTGCAATTTTATTTATCCGATACCGCAACTCATCAATGGGATTCGTCTCTTGTCCTTGTTCACAAGAGTAGCTTCCACCAGCCATATCCGGCTCGCCCAATTCAAAGTACCTGAGGGCGCGAGCTTGCTCATTCTCGACAGTATTTCCGGTAGCAGCGTTTCCTAAAATTAATTGCCTGCAGACTTCACCAAGGCGTGCAGTTCGAGAAATAATTGCGAGCATCAGTCTGTATTGCACCCAGATCCTTTCAAGAGGTTCACTCTGCTGCTTTGCAGATTTCTTGCCGTTATGACTTTTTGGATGAGTTCTCTTCTTATAGGGGTTGGACAGGAATCTGCAACCAGTACCGGAACACCATTCTCTCATATGGCCAAAACAATCACACGCCGCCAGAGTAATTCTATGTTGAGTATATGGACCGGATGCAAGCAACAAAGCCGAACGTTCCAATTGGTCCTCTGAAAGGAAGCAAACAGAGATAAGCATTTCATCCTGCGAAGAACTGTGCCGCAAAAGATGCTCAAGCCTATTTGAAAAAGTGACTTCCCGTATATGTTCGATTTCGCCCAACATGTATTCAGAGTTATTGTAAAAATCCCGAGCGAAGGACACTGAGGGCTCCCGAGAATCTACAAGAATATGCAGCTTGGGTCGTGACTTATCCATAAAATGTACCGAATGAATGAGGGGAATGAATGAGGGTATAGGTTGGCGCCACCTAACATCGAATAAATTTTGATCATAAATTAATTGGTATTTCGACACCAACAAATTCGTCGTTTCAATATTTCAATATTTTCGATTTCAGATCATTCAAGACCATTGCACCAATTTATTGTTATCTTCTAACTGTTTACTTCATCATAAACTTAGCCTGAACAGTTGGCCTAAATTATGCTTAGATAATCGAGTTTCCAGGTTACTAACTAAACATATTCTCAGGATAAATACTCGATGCTAAAGTCGCTCATAGCCGTAATCCTCCTGATGCTCTCTTGCATCCCGAACACTACTGTCAGCGCATCTGATCTCAAAGACAACCAACTGCTGTCGGCAAAAATTAAATCCTCCCCACCCGACCATGACTGGTTGTCTCAAACATCGATCAAAAAGGAAGCAACCCAGAGAATAATCTCCGTTAAACCAGGGGACATTTTCAGAGGCGTTGCTGCACTTTCTGAACCTCGTCACAACCCAGCTGAGCTCACTTTATTGATCCGCAATGCAAAAAGTAAAGGTGCCACTGATAGTGAATTTGAGATTGAAGCGACTGCAGTAATGAAAATCGGCACTGTGCAAACGACCTATGGCCTTCATGGAGTCTATGTTCCAAATTGTCAGCAAATGAATCTCTATGAGGTAGAAGATCTTCCAGCAGCATCAGTTGCAGTATCCACAGGTATTTTAATAAATAATGTGATTTTTGAACCAGTCGGACTGGCGGGAAAATTTACAGATGACGGGAATACTATCCAGTGTGCAGTTGCCTACAACGGAAACGCCTCTCTTGAGCGTTTGGCCAACAAACCATTCGGATTAGACGATACTATTACAGCTATATCCCACAAGAAATCTCATCACATGTCGGACAACAAACAATTGAAAAACTAGACGATTTCTACAAAAAGGATGACTACATGGACAATCATAAAGAACAATTGCGGCAGCTGAAGCGGCTGACACTTGCTAATTACTTCATCATTGCCTCGGTAATTCTTGCAAGTGGATATTGGATCGGTAAACAAACACACCATCAAGCGGCGGCAGGACTAATTGTACTAATTTTTCTCGTGGCTGGACTTGTCTGTATGCCTATAGTCTATAGAACGTCCCAACTAAAACTTAAAAATTTCAAAAATTTCACGAGGAAAGAGATGAGACCGAATCACACGACATAGTTGAAACTGAGAACTTTTACTATCACAACTCCCTGAGTAATACTCTAGGACCTGCAACTGTCCAAGGTTGAGTTTTCAAAATTTTTTCTAGGATAACATTTATATCTCGGCACCGGCACCTCTAACGGTATCCATAATAACACATGTGAAGAAGCACTCTGTATGCGGCCTCTCTTTAAAAATCCGAAAGGCCGCATACAATGAGTGGAAATTTTACCAACGCTCTCTCATTGTCTGTTTTCGGGCGAAAGTGAACGGATCAAGAACCTGATTCAAAGCCTCTATGATTTCAGCCAGCCATCCTCAGGCCGGAAGGAGATAGTGGATGTACACAACTCCCTAAACTCCCTTCTGCTGCTGAACAAGAATGATTTCGATGAGAAGCAGATTACCGTGGCATGTAACTTTACTGAGTCGCTGCCGCAGATTCTGGCGGTGAAGGATCAGATCAAACAAGTTCTGTTAAATTTGTTGACCAATGCGGCGGAAGCTTGCCTCCAGCCCGGCGGGATGATCACGATAAGCACATGGCTGGTAGAGAAGTGGGTAGCCGTGGCGATTAAGGACACCGGAATAGGTATTGCGTCTGATAAACTGGATCAGATCTTTCAGCCATTCTACTCCACGAAGGCTGAAGTCAAAGGAACAGGCCTGGGCTTGTCGATCAGTCACGGTATCATCAAAAAACATCACGGAGAAATCCACGTAGAAAGCAAGCTTGGGAAAGGATCAACCTTCACAGTTTTGTTGCCTGTATAGAAAAATTTCAGTTACTATCAACCACGTTGCCTAACGCTACTGTCGAAGTGGCAAACAAATACTTTCTGGAAAAACCAAGAATCATAAACGCTCCATTGCAGCGCCAATATGCCGGCGAAAATCTTGAATTTCAAGAAGTGTACACTGCTCCATTCAGAGAGCCGTATTTGCCCATGGCCAGGATCAACATGCTAAGGAACTAGTCTAAACCTGTGGAGTGTGCTATCCAGTTTACGCTTGCCAAGGGATACCTCTCAGCACTGAGAAGATCCTGGCTCATCTTGTTTTGTTGCGGGGTGGAAGAACAAAAGCGCGGACCACCAACACCTCCCAAAAAATGTTTGGAAACAGTTTTTGAACCTTTCGATAATGGCTGACCTGAGTATGAGAAGATCAACTTTCATCTATGTGCACGCATGATAATCGTTCGCTGCGGGATACTGTTGGCAAATTTCGGTGATAATTGCCATGTTTTTGCCGGGAATGGTCTTTGCAAGCTTGATCCAATGCAGTTATTGGTTTCAATTTAAAAATTAGGCTCCATATCCTTGATGCCGGTCGCAATAATTGACATATTGCACCCATAAGGATATCTTTTTCACCGTCCGATAGATATCGGCGGCAGTGGTTATTTGCCGATTGCCATGCCCCGGCGACTGGATGAGTTGTTCGGGGTGCATGAACTGAGAACCGGATCGAACTATTACGCGATGTCTTTGTCTGGGCCTATGAGCGTTCCTGCCGGCAAGGTTCGTAAAGCTTGTTCTTGAAGAGTTTGAATCCCTGCGTCTCAGACGGGAAATGCGAGAGGTCTCAACGTGAAAATTGAAGATTCTGTTTCAATTTCAGAGCTGTCTGAGAAGTGTCAGGTGTTATTGATTGAGAACAGTAAGTTGAAAGAGGAGATCAGAGCCCTGAAAACACGGTTGGTTATTGCGGAGGCGCGGTATTCGGGTGATGAAATTTCCGGGATTACATCCGAATCTGAAATAATCGGTCCGAAGGCTACT
>CAWCLE010000018.1:0-50098 GCA_963796255.1 uncultured delta proteobacterium
GATGTGTTTTTTGCGGCCATCGACCAACAGGTATGGGGTGTATTCGACAACGAAAAGTTAAAAATCAAGATTGTTGGAAGGAATGAAGCTCCTACTGTGGACCTAATTGATGAAGCAGTTTACTGGACACTGGTCAGAGGTGGACGGGTATTTTTGCGGCAAAGAGAGGAAATTCCGTTGGATTCCCATGTGGGTGCTTTCTTGCGCTTTTAGCTGTGATCTGCGATTCACAGAGGGACTGTTAAATTCTGCAAAAAAAAGCAGTTGAACAACAAAAGAGCTGAAACGATTTCTTCTCTTGCTTTGCTAACTTGCAAAGGAGGTTAGGAGATTCTCAACCACATAGCGATAAAGCTGGCTACTGTTGTTCTCGGGGACGATAACCAGGCAAGAATAATGCCTGTATGACATTGGCTCACCAGAGATGATGACCGGCTGGCTCCGCATGGATCAAGGGTTTGATCGTTAATTACTCATTTTAAGCCGGGAATAGATTAACGTATTTATTCTCCCACACCCAGCCCCGGGCAGATAGGCAATCTAGGAAAGCCTCGTATTCATGGCGACGTATTCGGATCTGGTTTTCGGACCATAGGTTTGGAAACTTGGGTTGTGTTGCTCCCTGGCCTGTTGTTTTGATCTGGTGAATGAGCTTTGTTCGGCTTCTTTCTTGAAAGCCTTCAGATCAATGTTATGTATCCTTGCCGCATTAGTGCCTAAAATCGATCGTTTGGCCTCATCGGTGAGTGCGGGATAACCATATTGTTCCTGAAACTTTTCGGAGATCTGAAAACTCCTGAAAGCCTGGATCTGGTCCTGGGGGCTGCCGTACCAGAGCGAATCGGTCCCCCAGCATATTCGCTTCTCACCCATGAATTTCAGCAGTTTTCCAATGAGGTGAGCAGCCTGGTCGGGCTTACTCATATAATGACGCCAGCAACTGCCAAGTTCTGCATAGACATTTCCTTCATTGGGCTTGTAACCATTTTGTTTATAAGCTTTGAGAAAACGATCAACGCCTCTGTCATTTTGCGGATGGAAGGGCCCCTCAGTAATTCCAGGTTCAAAACCCGCATGGTAACAGAGAAAAACAAGGTCAGGAAACATGGTACCAACACGCACGATATCGTCTGGTTTTGAATATTCATATTCCAGACCAGGCAGTGGCAATCCCCGATGGGCGCAGACCACAGGAACATTGAGTTCCCGCGCTCGTTCAAGAACTGGAAGGCCATATTCCGGATCATCCATGAAAAAACCTTTCCCGTCTGGTCCCCACTGGGGGTAGAGTTTCCAGGCATCGACACCATATTTATTGGCCTGGACTTCCATGAAATCGAGCTGTCCGGGATCGTTGGGCAGCACGCCGCCATGGATCAGTCCCCTGGCTGGGCCGATTTTTTCCTCGATCATTTTCCGAGCCCGCGCAGCATATTTTGTCGGGGTCGGATTGTTTCCTTTTTTTCCCCACAGCGCGGAAATGACCGATATATCGGTGTCGCTGTCATAAAACACTTCTTTGATTAGTTGGCTGGCAGAATAGCACTCCAGCTGATCGTAGTCGCATTTTTCGGCCTGTCCAAAAATTTCAGTCAAAACGCTCATCCACTGTTGGCCGTCTTCTCCGGTAGCCCAGTTACCGCTTGGCTCAACGCAGTGGGTTTGCATATCGATTATCACCTCGTCGCCACTCAAGAAATCAAGCGCCGCTTCGGGCTCGGTCGCCGCTGCTTCGGGCAGAAAAAAACTGCCGCCGCTTTTCCCCAAAGCTTTCCAGAAGTGATTAAAGGCCAGAAGGGTGGCTGCCGCACCGCAGCTCGATTTGAGAAATTGCCGCCTGGAGAGGTTGAGTTTTTTGCTGTAATGATCAGCATAGCTATGCGCGAGGCGATTGGCGGCCTTTTCTTCATTGGTAAGCGGGTGTGGTTGGTACTCTCCATTCGAGGCACTGTCAACTTTAATAGGTAGTCTTTTACCCTTCGGGTCAAATTCTTTCATAGTATGCTCCCATCTTTCTCTTTGTATAATCGGAAGTGTGAGAATGACGGTGTTCTTTCGTCATTGGTGAAGATACAATTTCTGTGCAAAACCTTAACCACAAGTCGTGCCGGATGCTGGAAGGGTCTGTTGCTCTGACGTGGAAGTTGTTGAGAAGAGTAGAAAGGGTAATTCCACGAGCCTTTGCCGGGGGCATGATCCGGGACGGCTTGTTTTTGCGCACCTCACCCTTGGTAAAATCACCTGGATGAATATACAAGTGCAGTGCTTAAAAACATTTTGGGTTAACGAACTTTTTCATCTGTTGCGCAACCGAAGTACGCTCACGACCATTTGGCTAAACAGTAATCCTGTTTGACTGGACAGTCTTGTCAGGCAGGACTGTGGTCAAGCCAGTGCATATGAAAAAAGACGCTAGGCTTGGCTACATCCCGCTCTTCTCGATAACGCCGCAGGCGATACGCGAACCGCCTTTACCGGCTGGATCGGTGATGTAATCGTCTGGATTTTCATGGATAACTATGGCCGCTCCCGATTCTGGAAAGAGGGTATTGTCAGCAGTGCCGTCAAGGCTTACCAGATTAGTGATCCATTCATAGGCAGTTGTCTCACTGACTGTGATGTTCGGCATATCGCCCGCGTGCGGCCCCATACCACTCAGGAATCCGTGCTTTTTGTTGCCGGGATTGTAGTGACCGCCGGCCGATTTGAATGAAGGTGCTTCGCATACACCACTACCGTGGATATGGAAGGCATACGTTCCTTGAGCGAGGCCTGTTATTTCGGCCGTTACCTTGACTCCTCGGTCAGCTGGTGCAAACATGACCGTGCCGACGGTTTGTCCATCCGTGCCTTTCAAAACCGCTTTAGCGGTATGGCCGGCAGACCACGCGTTTGACTGGAAGCACAGTGTAAGCCCAAATACTGCAATAAATAAACTCATTTTATTCATGATTTCACCTCGTCTGTCTTTAGGTAGTGGGTATGGAACTGTTTGTTTGACACAGCCGTTTTGTGAAGGAAAACAGATGCGATACTCGGTGCATTTCAAATCTCATGCCAAGACAGTTAATCGGCAAGTTCTACGACGATTTTTTTAAACGGGTGACCCCAAGCAAGAGCCCCATATCACCAAATACCATTACCAATGGGCACGAAACAAGGAATTTAGCCGATATCAAATCTGTTGCTGCTGGCTGAAACTTGGCACATCCAGAAGATTATCCTTAACATAGGCTTTTTCCGTCTCCTCATCGAAATAAAAACCTCCGGGCAAATCGCCACGCAGCTTTCGCAGCTTATGCATTCATCCTCATCAATTCGAACACTTGTAGCCATTGGAATTCTCCTTTTTCTACCGGGAGGTTATTCTCCCTGGAACAGTCATCGATACAATTCCCACGATGTTCCATTTTCCTAATACTCGTCGGCATCGCAAAAACTGCGAACATCGACAACTATGTCTCATGACGCTTTGTTTGGTGATGAAATATCTGCTGTATGAGGCGAGTGCATCATATTGGCCGAATGCTCTATTTCCTCCAAACCACGTTCGTTTTCGGACCTTCCAATTTCTGAATCCTCTTCTGAACCCATGCCTGTTCGGATAAAAATGGCGACGGCACCAGTATTGAACCCTTTTTATCGATATTCAGGTGTTTAAAGGGTAATCTGGAATTATGTACCTTTTGCCCAGTGAAATAATTTTCATGCCACATTCAGGATGAGGATTCCTACTCAGGGGATGAATTCATAATCCACTGGCTGCTCTTTGCCAGATCGTAGGCCCAGTGCGCTGCATTGCCGATCTCCGCCTGGGCATGCATCTCGCCGGTCCTGATCTGCACCTCGAACATCCCTGTTCTGCCCCCATTTACTGTCGAATGCAGAGACTGGTAGCCGTTAGGTTTGGGGGTGACGATATAGTCCTTTATCCGGCCGCTCACGGGGATATACTTTCGGTGAATCGCTCTGAGGACCTGATAGCAGGTATTGCTATCGTCAACGATAATCCGAACTGCGATCAAGTCATGAATGCGGGACATGTCCATGTTATATTTGAATAATTTTAGATAGGTGCTGTATGCTCCTTTAATCCGGCCATGAATGTCCAAAACACAGATATCTTCCTCCATGAGCATTACGCCCATAGCTTCAATGATTTCTCCGACACTCATCCCCTGTTTCTTTAACAACGCATCAATCCTGTGTTTGGTCTTATGATATTGGGCGGGGCTAACTTTCCGAAAATACAAATCCTGCAGGCTTGATCCGACTTTTCCGGCTCCCCTTTTTTTTGCATGCACGAAAGCTGCAGACAATTGGTCTGGTAATCTTTTCATTGCTAATGCATTATATGTTTGCAAACCCGGTAACATTATCATCGTGAACTCTTTTCTTTTTTTCTTTTTCTAAAAAGAGCAGCAAAATGCATACCACAGCTGTCGCAGTGTGATAAAAATCTACCGAAACAAAGGATGGCGAACAAAGGGGGTGATGGAGTATGAGGCTGGCAGGTGAATAAGCTCCCCTAAAAGCGAGTGCTTTTTCCTTTCATCGGAAGAGATGCCGGCATTGAATGCGAAGTACTTCCAAGCCGCGGCTTTGGATTTCGACGTGCTCAAGACCTGTGGCCTGGCGATTGTCGAGTACCATCTAACAGGTGCTAGCTTAAAGCACTTGCAGAGGTGTTTTCAAAACCACAACATCGGCTCATATTTTTCCCTGAAAACAGGATTTAGTACGGAAATATCGGACAAATCATTGACAGGGACGAGAATATTGTCAGGTTCGTACTGACCATATTGGTGGCGGTCCCCTTCAGTCAAGTCATTTGTACCAGGTTGCCTGCCTTTATCTAGCCGCATCCGGCTGCCTGCCTGTTCCCTCATCCTCGTCATATTTTCCAGCCAGTTGCTGGAGCAAAGACTCTATGGCTGGAAATATGACGGTATGCAACTCTTCCTCTCAGGCTATCCCACGAAAGAGAGCCGGATCTTATTTCATCGCCGCTCCGTAGACTTCTACAAGCAAGCAAGAAATATCATGGTAGAGAGGCAGCTGATAAACCGCGGCATTCATGACCGGAAAGTCCTCGATGCCTTGAGCAAGGTACCAAGGCATCTCTTTGTTCCCGAAACGCTGGAGGACTCTGCCTATGCGGATATGCCGCTGCCGATCGGCAGCCAGCAGACCATCTCACAACCATATATCGTCGCCCTTATGACCGAGGCTCTGCAACTTTCCGAAGAGGACAATGTACTTGAAATAGGCACCGGCAGTGGCTATCAGGCAGCTGTTGGCGGAGATCTGCAATACGGTCTACACCGTGGAAGCCTATCCTGAACTACTTGAGGAAGCCTCCTCCATTTTCAAGCGTCTCGGCTACACCAATATTGTTGCTAAAAACGATGACGGTACGCTGGGATGGCCAGAGAATGAGCCCTTCAACGGTATCATCGTCACCGCAGGAGCACCGAAGGTACCCCGTCTATTGCTTGAGCAGTTGACCGAAGATGGAAGGCTGGTCATTCCGGTGGGTAACATTGCTAATCAAAAATTGCTACAATTGACCCTGGACGGGAAGGGTGTCGAGGAGAAGAGACTCGGTGACTGTCGTTTCGTCCCCCTTCGCGGGAGGCACGGATGGCAATAAGGCGAAATAGAGTATCCGTTGTAGGTCTTACAAGATCATTGAGGCGTGAAGAAAGAGCAATAATAATCGATGTGTCATACGATTTGTAATATCATCTGATCAACCAACTAAGGAGCGCGCATGGAAAACGAAACCACGCATGGCCCGGACAACGGGCCTGACGAGACTGTCAGCCGACCCTCTGGCTCAGGCACTGGCTGTGTCCATGTACATCTTCGGCTTCCGCGCCGGCTAGTTGTGGGTTTTTCCCGAACACTCGCCCATCGTGGTCGACTTCACGGTTTTTGGCGTACTCTTCATTATTGCCCTTATTTCAGCGTCGCCGGCTTTCCGTATCCAATACCTCATCCTGGCAGTGATCGTGGCCTCGCTCGTCTCTGTGGTCTGGGCTGGATTTACGGGGTCGATGAGCCATTCCGTACAATGGTGGGGCGGCTTCGGAGGATCGCCTGAAAACAACTTCTCCGGTATCGGCTACTGGGCAGTTTTCGCGGTCTTTTTCCCAGCCTCAACGGGTATCATGGCCGGGGCCAACATGTCAGGTGAGCTAAAGGACCCGCGCAAATCCATCCCCGTTGGCACCATGTCTGCGATCGGGCTGAGCCTGATCGTCTACCTGGCCCTGGCCTGGTGGCTCGCTGCCAGCGCCTCCACTGATGACCTGCTGGGCAACTACACCGTCAAGCAAAGAAGCGTGCATTACCATTTCACTGCCAAAAATAATCAAAAGAAGCTGTTCGAAGAAATCTCCTCTTTTTTTGAAAATGTCTCCTGGAAACCCGACCATACGACTAAGGACAAGCCCAATCATGGTCGCGAAGAAACCAGGAGAATCTGGGTCACCACAGAGCTCAATGAATATCTAAACTTCCCTCATGTCGGACAAGTCTTCAAAGTTGAACGTATAACCCGTAACAGAAAAACTGGCAAAGAAACCCAGGTGATAGCCTAAGGAATTACCAGCAAGTCTCCTGAGTTGGCCACAGCCGAACAGGTCTTGAGAGACAATCGCCAACACTGGAGTATTGAAAACAGCTGTCACTACATCCTTGACTGGAATTACGATGAAGATCGCTGTAGAATCCCAAAAGGTTACGGTCCGGAAAACATGACACGCCTGAGACGATTCGCCGTCGGTCTTCTCAAAAGCAAGGGGGTAGGAAATGTAGCGCAAAAAATGCGGCAACTCTGTTTTTCTCCGCGCTTGGTTTTTAACTATTTGAAAATATCTGCGAGTACTCACCCTTTTCAACAGGTTGAAGGTTAGAATAAATTTACCGTGGTATTACCCCAGCATGAAGGCCACGAAACATAATTTAAAAAGGGGGGATGAGTATGTTATTCAAATTAAAATGGACGTCCCCTATTTGGATTTTTTACGAGTTTGTAACATTTATTGTCTTACGAACCCCAGGGTTCCAAAAGATGCTCTACAAAGACTTGGCGTAGGGCATCTTACCCGGCAATTGCCTCGCTCCCACTGGGCCACGGCATTTTACCCTCCACCGAGGTCTAGTAAGTAAGATATTTATTGGCGAAAGAGAACACCCTTCTAAAACCTTTCGCACGCATAATTTTATTTCGTCTTGTGGGCTTGAGTTCGTCCTCTCCCTCTTTCAGGTTATCCACTTGCTTGTAATGGGTTGAAAAATCTTTGGCCATATCCTGCTTAATCGCTTGCATAACTCTTGGATCTTCACTAACCAGCAAAACATCATGGTTGATCCCTAACACCGAGCGGTGATTCATATTGGCCGACCCAACGGCGACCTGTTTATCGCTTAAAAAGGTCTTACAGTGCATCAGGCCTGGATGAGTACGTTCAAATAGAGGTATTTTAAAGGTGTAAAGCTTTTCCCTCTCCCTCGCCCATCCCGCTGCCAGGCGGACAGCATCCAAAGTGGCCAGAGAATTAGTGCATACTTTGATGCTTATGCCGCCATCTTCCAGGCGATTTTTAAGACACGTTCGCAATTCCGAAGGTAATGTAATATAGGCATTTTCAATCCAGATCAGTGATTCAGCACCTTGCAAAAACTCATAGAGCCAGGAGTGGATTGGACTTCTTGCACTCTGTTTTTTGGGCTCCTTATATAAAAAACGAAAGGGTTTACAGGCAAAGGCCTCACTGCGGAAATCAGTGTGCTGTAGTAACTGTTCTTCTGTATTGGCATAAAGATCTGCCCACTGCTCCTGGATTTCCGCTACGTCACTATCAGATATTCTGCTGTTTTTATTTCGACTCCACGCCTTAACTTTTGGACAAGCAATTAGGTCTTCATAATAAGTGGCCACCTTTTGGCTCAACTCAACAGAGTGCACGTAAAGCTCCCGACTGAATACTGCCTCTTCATCGATGTTGTAGTGGCCACCACTAATGTTTCGATCACCAATTTTAAGCTCATTACCGCATACGAGAATTTTATCATGCAGGCGGTACAAAAGTTGTCGGAATCCTTTTCTGCCAGTAAATAACTTGGCCAATAGACCATACTTGGTTGGCGGAAAGGGATGGAAGAGACGAACATCTACTCCTGCTGCAAGCAATGTACAAAGCTTTTTTTCTGAGAGATCCGCCCCAAAGCCGTCAATCAGATATTTAACCGATAGCCCTTGCTGCCCAGCTTTTGCTAAATACGCCAGGTGTCTTTCTGAAAAATCATCTTCATGGTGGATAAACGTACTGCTGTAAATCCTGGCCGGCACCATATTGCTCCCAGAAGACTTGCCCTGTCTGATCTGCAAACCAAGCATAGAAAAATGAACTTGAAACGCTTTGGAAAAATCATTTCCTACGATGAAAGTGCGACTCTCTTGCATGTACCGTGGTTTATTATAAAGCAACATGGTTGAGACTTGGACGTTGAGAATTATAAAAATCGGCAGCCGAAACGAAGAGGCCGTATCGCAGTTGGTGGCTTGTGCCCGTAAATTACCGTGGTCCGGAAAATCGTTTTTAAAGTCACCGGGAGGCGATCAGCTTGATTAGATCAAGGTTTGAGACTACCCCGAGGGGTTTGTTGTTTGCGCCGGTGACGAGCAGGTGATTTATACCGCCTTCGTACATGACCTTGATCGAGACAGGACAGCCAGATCTTGGTCAAGCTGGACCTGTGGTTGTTGCCGGTTACACTTCTGGGAGCGACCTTCATTCCGTCATAAAGGATGAGATCTTCGTATCCTTGAGATCATAATTATTGGCCAGACCCTGCATAATATCGGAGACAGTGAGAATGCCGACGAGAATTCCCTCAGCTTTGGTGACCAGCACCGAAACATCGGCGCTCTCTTCGCTTGTTGGGGCGCCAGGTATTCTCCAGGCTCTATCACCGGAAATTCCCTCTTTATTGCCTGTTTTACCTTTAGCTGTTCTTCCATGGATTCACCTCGCATTGAAGGTTATTGACTTGCTGCTATGCTAAGAAAAAAAGAGGTTGAAAAGAACACGATTAAAATCGACTCTCGTCAACTACCGGCTCGGTTTCTTGTTCCGCGATATATTTCTCGATGTGCTCATCTGTTATTGTTCCACTACTTTTTTTGGACATTGAGGGTTCCGGATTATGTGGAGCTTCAAGTCCGTCTCCGCATGAGCAAACTTAATCTGTAATATCCTCTCACAACTATTTTAACTTTTCCTTCGCCTCATGGGGAGGGCTTCAAACTAACGTCCGGGGCAGCACTAATAGTTTAATCCCGGATGACGGAAAGGCAACGAATGTCGATAAGTTTCTTGCGGGGGCAGGAGTTGCCGTCTTTTCTGCAAGCTTTGTTTACCTGCTGACTCTCGGTTATTCAAAGCAGAAACAGCTGCGGAGCACAAGCATCCTTCCCGCTTTCGAGTTGATCCTGGGTTTTGTTTGCTGGGGGAAAAAAACCGGTTTACTGCCGAAATGGTCGATAAAAATAATGGGATCTTTTCCAATATTCGCCTGTGGGATTGGAGGGCTCTTGACCAGGTATTTAAGCAGTTCCAAGAGATAAGACTCTACTACGCACAAGTTTTACCTTGAGCATTAAGGACCCGGACGCCCCGCCGAACACTTTCGCCCACTGGCTGATTTGCGATATAGCCAAAGAGGTGAAAGACCATTGAAGCAGGAGAATAATCCACCAGGAATGCGCTCTACACCACGGAGCCCTGATCGCATACATCTTGCTAGTTGTTTGTGGTCAACAGGAAAGAGGTCTCTATGCTCACGATTTTTAAAACAGCGATTTTTGATCCAAGCAATTTTATCGTCACTCTCGAGCTTGTGCCCGGAAGATATTCGACGGGTAAGTCAGTGGATATCGTTAAAGGGATTGCTAAAGATTCTTTTGCCGATGGCAGGATTTCCGCAGTCTCGATTACCGATAATCCCGGGGGAAACCCTTCTCTCAGTCCCGATGTTTTAGGACATAGTATTATTCAGGTGGGCATGGATGTCATTGTCCATTTTACCTGCGGGATTTGAACCGTGTCGGCATGGAGAGCCGGAGTCTGCAATTGGCAATGATGGGAATGAAGAATCTTCTGGCCCTGACGGGTGATTATACCGGTAAAGGGTATCGTGGCCGGGGCACTCATGATGCGTGATCTTAATGCCATCGCTCCGCTTTTAACATCAGCAACGCATAATTGATTCGGGCGACCGATGGCTTCTTTGTGGGTTGCGCGGTTTCTCCATTCAAAAGCACCGAAGCCGAGTGTTTTGTTCAATATAACAAGTTGTTCAGGAAGATTTTAGCAGGCGCTCAGTTTATCATTACTCAACTCGGATATGACGCCAGAAAATTTGCCGAGTTGATGGGGATACTCAGACAAAACAGTCTCCAGCATATCCCTGTTATGGGGTCAGTCTATGTGCTCAATTCAAAGTCCGCTAAAATAATGCACAAGGGTATTATCCGGGAGCTGTTGTCTCCGATGACCTGCTGTCAGTCATCAAAAAAGAGTGGGAGACACCTAAACTGGGACGACAACTGGCCATTGAGCGCGCCGCAAAGCTTGGAGCGTCTTGAAGGGTCTCGGCTACCGGGGAATGCATATCGGGGGTGTCACAGAAGTTTTGATATGGTAGGAAAGATTCTGGATCGCATGGAGCAAATTGAAATGGATTGGCAGGATTTCTACCATGAATTTGACTTTCCGCAGCCTGATGGATTCTACGTTTTCAAATAACATTCCGATGAAAATGACAGATAGTTCGGGCAGACAACGATCGATCTGCCCATAAAGGACAAATTGCATTATTCCCTGATGAAAAACCATGTTCTTTTTGATCACCTACACCATGATCAATGTGGTGGTCGTTATCGAGCAGAAATTGGGATTGGTGATCGTTTCCGTCCGCTCTAAGGAAAAAAAAATGTAAGGAAAAGGTTAAGGTGCCCGTCGAATGTATCGCTCCAAGGATGTGGGAGCTGAACAAGACGAATTCATGGCTTAATTTTCATCTCAAACGTGACCACCAGAGCACGTCCTGTCAACCGGTTAAGAGAAAGATTGCTCGTAGTCCTGAAGACGATGCAGACAGGAACAATCAGGAGTAGTGCACTTGAAAGAGTCTTTTTTCCATAGCGCTGCTTAAAAATAAAGATTGGGCAGAAATTTTGCATACCAGATTGTATAAAGCGATTGAGGCAATCCTCTATCGCATACGAACAATTTTACTGATTGGAGGAACAAAATGTCTGCTATAGAATGGTTGACCTGGGAAGGATATGCCCTTGATTCAGCGCAAACAACCCATAAGCCGCTTCTTTTTGATTTTTTCAATCCACAGTGAATTGGCTGTCAACAGATGGATGCAGTTACGTATCCCAACAAGAATGTCATCGCTTTCATCACAGAAAACCTCATCCCCTTCAGATTGGATCTTTCCGGATCGGCGATGCGGGAAACGCATCACACTTTCTGGACACCGACGACGGCCATCTTCGGCATCAAAGGAATGAATGTTCAGGGTGTGCACGAAGTCCAGCGAGAAATTGGTTTTTTTGAACCGGATGAATTTATCGCAACCCTCCATCTCGGCGTTGCCAAAGTACGTCTTGACCAGGAAGAATTCGATACGGCTCTGGTCCATCTCAACCTGTTGCTGGAAAAATTTCCGACCAGCGAGAGGGTGCCAGAAGCCCTGTATTTTAAAGGTGTTACTTTGTATAAGCAGAGCAATGATCCGAGTTACCTGAAGCAGGCCCATGTACAACTGTCGAGTGAGTATTCTGCGAGTACATGGACCAGGCGATCACACCCGTATCGTTTGATCAAGGAAAAATCATCTTAAAGGTTGTATGCTCTGCTCGTATACGCCTATGAAAATGACGTACAATTCCACAACAATGCGATGAGGGCAGCGGTTTCCCGTAAAACGTTTCGGCAACCGGCCTACCTGCCTTATCGGGTTGAGGGGCTATTTTTTCAATAATTTAATGATTGCTTCTGCGGCAGCCTTGGATGAAGCTGGGTTTTGACCGGTGACCAGGTTGCCGTCAACCTCGATATGGCTGGCCCAGTCGTCGCTCTTGTGGTAGAGACCGCCGTTTGTCTTCAACATATCCTGAACCATGAAGGGAACGACCTCGGTCAGCTGTACCAGTGACTCTTCGCTGTTACTGAAGCCGGTCACCCGTTTACCCTGCACCAGCGGATTCCCCTGACTGTCTTTGACGTGGCGGAGAACCCCGGGTGCATGGCAGACGCAGCCAATCGGTTTTTCCCTTCGGTCAAAAGCTTCTATCAGGGAGATGGAATCGAGATCTTCCGCCAGATCCCACAACGGCCCGTGCCCGCCTGGGTAAAAAACGGCATCGAATTCTTCAGGGCGGAGCATGCCGAGGCGCCGGGTATTGGTCAACAATTCTTGTGCTTCATTGTCGTTGTAGAAACGTTTAATCGCTGCAGACTGCAAATCGGACGCCTCACTCTTCGGATCAATCGGAGGCTGCCCTCCGGCGGGAGAGGCAAGGGTTATCTGACACCCGTTATCTTTGAAGACGTAATAGGGAGCAACAAATTCTTCCAGCCAAAAACCTGTTTTCTGGTTTGTGTCGCCTAGTCTGTCATGGGATGTGAGAACCATCAGGATCTTCATAGCATTCTCCTCGTGATTTGGTGCTGGTGAGTGGTTGCCTGGAATTGCTGCCGGGAACAAGTCTGCCACCTCGTTGTACGGCTAATGTCCTTTCAATTCTACTATAACCACAACTGTAGAGTCGTCCAGCGAAGGCCATGCCGAAACAGGCAGGGAAGATGGCGGGTATTGCTGCTCCTTGAAGCGAGCATATTCACCTATGGCCGGACACAATATCTCGAACAGGGCGACCTGTGCAGGGAAAGGATACGACCGAACGATGCAACCGGTGGATTGATTATTGCTAAATGTTATCTTTGTAACAGTCATGGAGCCAAAATGGAATGTAACAAGAACAACCATCCCCTGCGCTTTGAATTTCGTGTCTTTGGTCAGGAATTCGGTCGTGAAAAAGACGGTATCCGCCAGTACTCGACCTGCAGTGGCATTGAGGAGGTTCGCGATATCTATCTTGTGACGGATGCCAATGATCGCAATAATGTCAAGATTCGCAGCCAGTCTCTGGAGATCAAAGTCTTGCTGCAGGTTACGCAGGGGTTTGAGTTGTGGGAGCCTTGCGTTAAACTGGATTTTCCCATGGCGGCCTCAGTTGCAGGCACCAGGACTTTCCAGGCTTTAGCTGTGAAAACTCCAACGCTTACGCAGGCTCAGATGGATAGCGAGAGCTTTATGATGCAGATCATCTGGCCGCACCAGGATGTGCGGGTGGCCACGGTGTTTAAACAGCGTGCCTATTTCAAGATAGGCAGGTGCAGGGTGGAAATCGATCACCTGCTGGTCAATGGCGCAGCGATTCAGTCCATCTCTCTTGAATGTGAAGAAGTGGCCGAACTTCTCCGCGTGAGACGACTGCTTGACATGGAGCGCTATCCGAATACCAGCTACCAGCTCGCCCTGAAACGTATTATGGGAATTGTACCCTGCCCGCAGCCGTCTCTACCGCTCTATTAAGAACAGAGTATACCGCAGGCAATTCTGTCACAGGAATTGCATGGCAACTTCCAGCACAGCACAACGGCAACCGTCTAGTCCTTCAACCAAGAGCTTCTCAGGGAGCCGTGATATCGTTTTTTATTACCTGATGGCGCCGTCAAAACCCCCCAAAGGGGATAGCAATCTTTATCTTGTCCGTTGTTACAGTTTTTTATCATTACGACGTCCCGTATGTACGCCGAAATAATATAAAAAATTGCACGCCTCCAATATGAAGCTTTTTACTTATCCATCGATAATTGAGGTTGTTACGATTTTGTCTTACCTGAGCTGTTGATATTTTACGTATCTGAGAACGGTGTTTTTCTCTATCTATTATAATTCAGCTACGGAGGTTGGTCATGTCCTTATTTATCATGTTGACGCGTTTAACATCCACTGCCCTGAAGTCCCCGTCCTCACTGGAGGATGCGGAAAAAGCTATCATGGCAAAAATCCGGGAGAAATGTCCGGAAGTCGAGTGGTTGAACAATTTTGCAGTAATGGGTCCTTATGACTATATCGATATCTTCAGGGCGCCTGATATCGAAACGGCTTTCAAGGTTTCAACCATCATCCGCACTTTCGGCCACGCCAAGACAGAGATATGGTCGGCTACGGAATGGGGAGCCTATAAAGAATTGGTGAGGGATCTGCAATAAAGCTCACGTCTCCTTGATCTTGTGATGAGTATCTGACCAGACAGGACTTGGTCCTGTCTGGTCAGATATCGACGTTCAGGATATCGCGCAAACGACAACTTTTTCTTGCTGATAAACTCCCGCCATGAACCGTTTTGTTGCACCTGTCTCCAACCCAGGCTGAAGAGGATACCATGATAGGCAAACTGAGCAATGCCTTAGAACAGTCGGATACAACAGAATCAAAAAGGATCCTGAAATCGCTTCTCGAAGTGCATGAACAAGATCCATGGGCCGTACATAACGGTATTTATAATGTGGTTCAGCAGGTTCTCAATCCTCCTTTCAAAAACCCTCATCTCGCGAAAATGTATGCAATAAACCGGGAGATTGCCGTCTATCTGACGGATGAGGAAATAGCCCATCTGGTTCGCCTTGAGGTTGAAGAATATGGCAGGAGGGATAAGCTCCCAAAAACTGACAAACCTGGTACTTTGCCGGTGATATCGAACTTTGCCGATGTGGAAAAAGCAATTGGAGACAACGACTACGTCGTTACGGCAGCGGCAATGGCGGCTTTTATCGATAATTATGGACAAAAAGAGTTTGCCAGGCGTTTGCTGCTTCTTGGCAGCGGCTATCTCGATTCTTCTCTGGGGCATTCCATTTCCTGTACCGCGTTTATCCTTTTAGAAATGATCAGGCAGCAGGATCATGACTCCTGGCCGGCCTTGCTGCTGTTGGCCGACTATTTCTGCAAAGGTACGTTCAAGACGACTCCCGATCTCAAAAATTCATCCGTTACCGCTTATAATGAGGAGTTTCTATATCAGTTGGGTCGGGCGGTGAGCGACACAGGAATTGTAGCTCTGCATCATTCTATAACCGTTTATGCCATAGAGCGGAGCAGTCATCTGTTTACCAAAGTGGAGTACAATCATATGCTGGCCATGTGGGTAGCGATGATGGGGAAAAAGGAAAAAAATCTTTATCCTGTTGATACAATTGGCCAGGTCAAACTTCGGGATTTTGAGAGTTTTTCTACAATCTTTGGCAAAATGGATGTCCGACAGATCCTTGCTCTGATGAATGGCACACTGTCATCAGAAAATGACCGCCGCTGCTTCGCCCAACACATTATCAAAGCTGTACTGCGATCATATGACGGCAGTTACAATCCTCACAACCTGACCGGATTGGGATCAGCACTGTGGTTTATGGAGAAATTTCATCAGCGGCCGGAGATCGCCATCAGCAGCTGGTTCCAGTATCTCGATTACCTCTTCTCCGAAATCGACATTCGCGCCGAGGGTACGTCTTGCTGTTTTGTGAGGAGGTAAAGGTTGAAAATCGATATATCTCCTGAGAGTACCTAGAAAGATTGAACTGGAAATGTGCTGACTAGATAATCTGACAAATTCTTAGTAATGGCAGTCCAAATATTGATCTGAGGCTAGCCTATAGTGTTGTGGCGTCTTGCAATCACCTAACACTAATTCTAACTTGAAGTCAGATGTTTTAGGGCTGTTAGCCCATTTAAAAATCGGGCTTCTTTTACTAAGGTTTTCGGAATTATTCGATTAAGGGGTGTGAAAAATTAGCATAAATATGACAGAAGTCATGATTAATGACAGCCTAAAATTACGCCCAGATGACTCCCGGAAAGTCGCACCACCAACGCGAGATGAAGAAACCGATCGACAACTGCAAGGCTCTATTTGCAGCAAACCCTGAAAATCAGCGCAATGTTCGCAAATGTCAATGAAAAAATAGCAACGGCAATCAATTTCTGGGTTTTGTGATTCATGTGCTCGAGGCGGCCACCGTAAGAATTGTCGATATCGACGCCGAGCTTTGGTACCACAAATAGAAGGTAAAGCCCAGTGTTGTTGGGCTTTAGCCTTTTAATGACTTCATTTTAAATCAATAAGCAGACAGTTAGATTATCTCCTTAGGGGACATGTTTAGATCGAAGCAGATCAGAATGAACGTGCTGTTGCCGTCATTATCAGGACAAATCGCAATTTTTCCTGGATAGCTGGCCAGACAAGGTCAAGACAGAGGACTGCCAACCTCTTGTTCTCGCCGTAGGTGTTGACGGTAACGGTCCCAAAGTCGTCGGCGCGCGCGTGAACAACTCGTTCAGCTTTATTCTTTTGCGATATTTGCATGGCCTCCCTCCGGCAACCATAGGCAGGAGGCTGTTCTTCCCTGGCAACGATATAGTCATCTACAGAAAAACAGAGCAACGAGCAGATCTTGTCATAGTGGTAATAGGATAGTCCCTGACGGTCGGCCACGAGCACCAAGAAAAAGTAAAGGGAGGGATGAAGAAGCGATCACCCCGGCTACTATCCGCAAACATATAAAAAATGACAGAAATTGTCAGTGATTAATTACGCCTAAAATTACGCCCAAAACCAAAATGGCTCGGAATAGATTTCTTGTCTCAATGAAAAATGCAACGGAAATTTCTGGGTATAGATTTGGGAGAGCATATTAAAGGTATGCTCCCATAAAGAAAAAATCAGTTCTACAACTGTTACATGAAATGTCACGTACAACTCGACAGAGATGGTAAGACCATGACCGCACAACTGGTACTATACGACCGATGATTACAAAGCCTTGATGAAATTGAGACACAGGGCTCGGAAATGTCAGATGAAAATGCGTGAACGCGTATGCACTTTGAGGTGGATAGAAAGTCTTTATGGGAAAAATCACTTGATTTGCTGCGCTCTTCGGTGCGAAAACGAGTTAAGGTCTCTGTGCCTAATGATACATTATCGTTGTTGCTTGCCGGAGAGTCGGCACTGTCACACCACAGTATGCTGGCACAGCCGTCTCGCCCAACCTATGCCGTGAGTGCTCAAGAATGGAAGGTATTGCAATTGAACAAAGAAATAACTGAGCTGAAAATTCACGAGCCCGGTTCTGTGGAGATTGAAATCTGGAAATATGATCCCGAACTATTTGTCCGAGAAGGAATTGTCGACCCGCTATCACTTTACCTGAGCCTGAAAGACACAAAAGATGAACGAGTTGAAATGGCACTTGATACCCTCCTGGAGAAATTCCAATGGTAAGGGGACTTGATAAATTCAGAGACCATTTCCGAGGGTATGAAGAAAATTATGTCTTGAAAGGCACGTGCCTGGCTGGACCTGACAGAAAGAAAGAAGCAGGGTTATGCTGTCGATTCAAGGGATATAAAAAAGCATAAAAACGACGTATTCAGGCTATATCGGGTGGTATCGTCGGATACCCGGGAGGATATCAAAACAAGCGGAGCCAATCTTAAGTCACGCCAGTCTCTGTCATGGAAATGAGCATACTGATTTAAATGTCCTCGACTATCGGGGTGACACCGATGAACAGGTGCCTGCAGGATAAAAATCATATATGGCGTAGATAGCTAAGCCGGTAGAGATGTTTACATATATGCAATACATGTAATACGATGTAAACAGGCTGTATATTAAGGGTTTAATGTTTACATCTGAAGTGGGAGATGAAAGATGAGCATACCGTTAAGTATTAGATTGAGTGACAAAGTAAAGAATAATCAAGAATTATTGGGCCTGAACGGGGCTTTGGCCGAACATATTGTCATCAAACAACAAGAATCCACCTGAGGAGATGGCTTTTTACGACAAATGAGCTGCGATCTCACTATCCTGGCTGTGAAGACCGACTCCTCGGTCATAATTCACTGCGTGGTATGGCCGAGTATGTTACCGGTCTCAGCGCAGCTGAAAATACAAGAGAGAGCCCATGACGACCAACGATTATCATTTTGAAACAGGAGTTTACCGTCCCCCCAGCGAAGGAGGAAGCGCTTCGCTTCTGGTCCGGTTTACCCGTAACTGTCCCTGGAACTATTGTACCTTCTGCGCCATGTATAAAACAGAAAAGTTCCAGCTGCGCCCCCTTGCGGAGATCAAATTGGATATCAATGCCATGGCTGCCCTGGTCAATGACCTGAAAGCAGAATCCATCCGCCAGGGCGGGAATGGTAGGATTACCAGGGAGGCCATAATGGCCCTGCTTGACCGCTCCCCTGAACTCAACGATCACCAGGGGATCGACATGCTCATCCAATGGCTGCTTGCCGGCGGAAAAACCGCCTTTATTCAGGATGGCAACTCCCTGATCATGAATCCCCGGGACCTGATTCAGGCCCTGACCCATTTAAAAACTACCTTTCCCTCCATCAATAGGATCACCACCTATGCCCGGGCAAGAACCATTGCCCAAAGGTCCTTGGAAAATCTAAAGGCCATCAGGGCTGCTGGACTGGATCGGGTCCACCTGGGCCTCGAAACTGGCGATGATGACCTGCTCAAACAGATCAAAAAGGGAGTCGATGCTCATGGGCACATAACCGGGGGCCAAAAAGCTATGACAGCGGGATTCCAGGTTTCAGAATACTGGATGCCCGGCCTGGGCGGAAAAGAGATGTCGGAACAGCATGCCCTCAATACGGCCAGGGTTCTCAATGAGATCGATCCCCACTATATCCGTTCACGGCCCTTTAGACCCATTCCTGGTACCCCGATGGATGATCAGGTCCGGGCGGGGAAATTGACTCTGCTCACTCCAAAAGAACAGCTTCTGGAACTTAAGCTTATGATATCAGCCCTAGAGGTCAGCTCAAAGGTCTGCTTTGATCATGCCGGTAACCACTGGCGCACTCCCGAAGGCGACTTGGTCCTTACCCATGAATATGAAGGCTATCAGTTTCCCGGTGATAAAGACAAGGTATTGAAACGGATAGATCAAGGCCTGACCTTTGGCCAGAAACTTTAGGGGCGCAACATTCAATTAAACGCTACACAATGAGAGCATGGCTTAAAGGTTTATTTTGGGGTTTTCCGAAGATAAGAGGACAAAAACCGATCCAATTGATTGGCAAATGATTGTCGATCGCTTTGGCTGAACGCAGATGGGCCGCCCGTTTCTAAGCCAGTTGATCGCAGACTATCCATGAAGTCTCGCATGCTGAGACGAGCCTGGATATTGTCCGTGGTGTACAGTTCGCCACGTGGATTCAACGCATATCCACCCTTGGCGACCACCTCGGCGGCAAGCGGAATATCCGCGGTGACGACCAAATCTCCTTTCGCCAACCTTCTGATAATTTCATTATCTGCGGCATCAGATCCCGAGCCAACCCGCAATGTTTGGATATTTTTCAGCGGTGGGGTTACCAGCGGTTGATTGGCCACCAATACCACAAAGACTCCAGTTCGTTTTGCCGCCCGATAAAGAATTTCTTTAATTACCTTAGGGCAGGCATCAGCATCGACCCAGACGTTCACTGAATCCCTTGTAGAATTAAGGCTGGATTTCATCACTTACCTCAATTTCGTAAATGTACCCTTGCCACCTCCGAGATGCCCCGCTACACTTTTCGGCATGGATTATCCTCCAGTATATTTGCACTGAAATCGTCAGTCCAGTCTGGTTTTTGGGCTGGTTCATGAGTTATCATCCAAAATGATGCTTGAAGGAACAGGCGGGAAATCGCCTAATCTGTTATATAACCAGTTGAGGGGGGTAAAGATTTACATTGCAGTGATGATTTTACTTGCCCGAAAGCGGTAAAGATCCAATGTATAACGAGTGCTCTTGAGCTGACCGGTTTTTACAAAAATGCCCTTGTTCACCAAATCCTGGAGATCTCTTGTTGCTGTTGCTGCGGGAGTTTTTGTAATCGCTCGGTAATTTTTGGCACTCATTCCACCGCAAAAGCCTTTGGGCCCTTCCTCGAGTATTCGGTTAATTGCTTTTAACTGACGAGGATTGATGTTTTCTTTGTGAATATCGAAAAATTTTGCTTTGGTTATTATGAAATCGACCAGCTTTATCGTCTGTTTTTGGGCATCGATAATGGTTTGACCAAAATAAATAAGCCATTTTGTTATATTATTTCCTGTGCTTTGTGCTGTCAATTCCTCGTAATAGTCTCTTCTTTTATCATTAATACTTGAAGAAAGCGCGATGAGTGTCGGTTGGCCCATATTTTGTGACAGTGATTTTTCAACTATTCCTCGTCCGATCCGTCCGTTTCCGTCCTCGAAAGGATGGATTGAGACAAAATAATTATGTGCAATTCCCGCTTTAAGCAATGGAGTCAAAGGTTCTTTCCCCTCAGGAGCAGATTCGTTGAACCATTCTATGAACTGCTTCATTTCTTTTGGAACATCGGCAGACGGTGGGGCCTCAAAATGGACTTTGGGTTTATCGTCCCGTCCTGATACAACTTGCATTGCCTCGCTATGGGCTCTATATTTTCCTATCGCTATATTTTTTCTGCCGGACATTAACATCTTATGCCAGCTGCAGAGGGTTTTCTTAGTCAATGATGAGGCGTAATTGGTGAATATATCTTTCATCATTTCAGCGATCCCGGCTTCCGCTGGTTTTGCATTAAAATGATTACGCATGCCCAAACCGAATTCTCTTTTTATGGAGGATTGCAAGCTTTCTCGATCTAGAAATTCTCCTTCAATTTCAGATGTTTTAAGAGCTTCATTACTGACAAGCTCAACAATTATGTCGTTTTGATCTTCACTTGAAAGATGCCTGGCAATACCAAGTGAAAAACCAGATTGTTTGGAAAATTCTCTTTCTAGTTTCTCTATTTTGCTGCTATCGTACGTAAATATTGGCCAGTCACCTTTTTGCCAATTCCATTGTACTTTTGTCATGAGTTATAAAAATACTTTTATTAGCTCATCGAATAAACCGTGTCTCTGTCGGCTTGGTCAAGGTACCGGCAAGATTACCGACAGAGAAATAAAGGCAAAGGGAATTTTAAAAACTACTTCAGGCTTGATGGGTAATTGACAAGGGAAAAAAGTAGCGGCGGACTTATCGCTCTTGACACGTATTCCATTTGCAGCTAACATGAATCCCAAAATTCAGGTGCCTTGAGGGCTTAATAGGGAATCCCGTGAAAATCGGGAATGGTCCCGCCGCTGTGATCCTTCCTCATGCATGAGGAACACTTTAGACAAGATGAGCCACTGTGAAATTGTAATTCATGGGAAGGCTGTCGATAGGTGGAGGAGAGTCAGAAGACCGGCCTGGAATAGAGAGTGAAACTTCGTGGAATAGAGTTTCGCTTTTCAGATCATGAGGAAAAAGGGTATTCCCCGGATCATTCATTTTTGAATTGGTTCGGGGATTTTTTTTTCCGAGCCTCAACTGAAGTTTGGATCTTTAAGGAGTGGGGAAATGATCAAGAAAAACATGGAATTGCAGTTCACTACTAATCGTATGCCGGACAAACTGAGAGTAAAAAGAATAAAGATTAGCCTTGGTCTAGCGGTAACTCTTTTATTTTCTGGTGCTTTTTTAAATGAAAACGCTCTGGCAGTTGAACCTGAAATACCTTCTGAAGTGCCTTCAATGGAGAAGGTAATTGTTACGGCATCAAGACAAGAAGAAAAAATTGCCTCTGTTCCTGCCAATGTAACTGTTATCACCGAGCAGGAAATTACAGACTCATCGGCAGAAACAGTCCCTCAATTATTGCGCACTACTGCCGGGGTAGTGGTTAATGATATTACCGGTAACGGCCGTAATATAACCGTTGATCTGAGAGGGTTCGGCGAGACGGCGTCTTTGAACACCTTGTTGCTGATAGATGGACGACGCATTAATCAAGCTGATTTGAGTGGGGTTGACTGGACGCTTATACCGAAAGATCGGATCCAGCAGATAGAAATAATTCACGGCGGCAGAGGTGCGGTTTTGTACGGGGATAACGCTTCCGGCGGAGTGATAAATATCATCACTAAAAAAGGTGACGAACTTGCTTTTACTGGAGGCTTGACGGGGGGAAGTTACCAGTCTCTTCTCTCCAGGCTGGCGGTCAGTGGTTCGGCAGGAAGCTTAAGCTATGCCCTGAGCGGAAATTTCCGCACCTCCGATGGATATCGAGACAATAGCGGAACGAACGCAAAAGATATTGGTTTGAACCTCGAATACTTTGCCACCGATCGTCTGAGTGTTGTTTTGAGCGGCGCCTATCATGAAGATGACACGGATCTTCCCGGTATATTATATTTGAGTGAATTAGATAATGGAGCTTCAAGGACTTCAACGACCACGCCTGATGACTTTTCGGATATCAAAGATTCTTACCTACAAATAGTCCCGGAATATTTTTTTACCGACACCAGCTACTTTAAGCTGGAAGCTTCCGCCAGGAGGAAAGAAAATAATGCCTTTTCTTCATTTTCCAGCGGAACATATGATGCGGACACTGAAATTGATACGCTCGCTGCTTCTCCGCAAATTGTTTTTAATGAAAAGGTTTTCGGTCTTGCATCAAAGTTGATTACCGGCTTTGACTACCGAAAAAGCGATGAAGATCTTGACAACCAATCAGTCTTTTTTGATGCACTCTCTACTGCATCGTATGCCCTTTCCAAAGAGGATTATGGTTTTTATGGTAATGGGGAAGTGTCGCTTACCGAACAAACCATAGTCTCGGGAGGTTACCGCTATGATCGAGCTGAATTCAATTCCTCTACCGCCGGGGTTTCCGACAGTGGGACTATGAATGAGAACGTCTACAATGGGGGTGTCACCTATATATTTTCAGAGAGCGGATCGGTATATATCAGCTATGCAAAAAGTTTCCGCTATCCGGTCCTTGATGAGATGTTCTCGTTTTTCACCAACACTTTTGATGCCAATCTCCGCCCCCAGACGACCGATGATTATGAATTTGGCGGACGTATGCAATTTGGCCCAGGCGTCAACTTGGGCGTCAATTTCTTCAGGCTGAACACCGACGATGAAATTTTCTATAATCCTGCCAGCTTTGCCAACGAAAACTTTGCCGACAAAACGATAAGACAAGGCGTAGAACTCACGGTAAGTAAAAGCTTTGCAAACATTTTACTTAATGGCAGTTATACGTTCAGGGACACGGAAATCGATGGTGGAATCTTTGCCGGCAATGAAATACCAAATGTACCTCGCAATCAATTCACCGTTGGCGCAGAAGCAAAAATCCTTGAACGTGTCCAACTGAACATGAATGGGTCATATATTGGAGAAAGATTTTTTATTTCAGATTTTGCTAATGCGGTTGAATATCAAGAGGCGTATTTTTTGATGAATGTTAAACTCACCTATCTTGCTGATAAATGGTCGACGTATCTTACTGTTAATAATCTGTTTGATGAGGAATATGCAGAGTATGGCGGCGTCAACTACTTGGGTGTTCCTGGTATCTACCCAGCACCGGGGATTAATTTTTTTGCCGGAATTACTTTTGATATTTAACATCGCCCGGGTCAAGGAGTCGTAGATGCTCGAAATATTTCTCGAAGGCGGCGTGGTCATGTACCCATTGCTCGCTTGTTCAATATGTGTACTGACCATCATCATTGAGCGAACCATATTTTGGCTTATCCTCAACCGACGACATAATCGTCAGATGTTAAGCGAGATATTAGAAATTTGTCAGCAGGGAGACTGGGAGCAGGTAAGAAAAAAAACTATCGGGTCCAAGGATTACACCATCCGTGTTTTGGTCAGCGGTATTGTGCACCGGGAATTCTCCATGACTAAAGCCATGGAGGTTGCGGCAATACACGAGGTTGTGAAGATGCGTCGAGGCATGGGCATCCTTGATACGATGATCACGGTGGCGCCTCTGCTGGGCATCCTTGGGACGGTCGTGGGAATTATTCTGTCCTTTGATATGCTGGCAACAGAGGGCATACAGAATCCTCAGGCCGTCACCGGAGGCATTGCCCAAGCTCTGATAACCACCGCCGCCGGACTCAGCATAGCCATATTGGCTGTCATTCCCTTTAATTATTTTAATGTCAAAGTAGAACAGGCTGTTCAGTCAATGGAACAATATGCCACGAGTCTTGAAATTGTGTACGAGAAGTTGTCGCCGGGCTCAGTGCATGGAGGCACCCCATGAAGATCAATATCGCCAAGGGTAAGGGTGCCCGGATTGAGATGCTGCCTCTAATTGATATTGTATTCTTGCTCCTGGTTTTTTTTATTTATGCCATGTTGTCGATGGCTGTCCACCGGTCTTTACCCATCGCTTTACCACAATCCGCCACGGCCCAGATTGACAACCAGCCGCAGATAGCTCTAACCGTCACCCACGACGGCCAGCTGTATATAGACAAGCTGCCGATACAATTAGCCGATCTGGTCGACGTTCTGGCAAACAAAAGCATGGCTGAAAAAGATAAAGGGGTACAGGTTTTTGCTGATAGGCTGGTTGAGTATCAACGTCTATTCAGGGTTCTCGATAGTATCAAAAAAGCGGGAATCTCCAAGATTTCTTTGCAGGCGGAGCGCGATGGAGGATCATAAAAGACTGCTCTTACCGGCCATCACCGCTATTGCTCTGCATGGCTTTTTGATCAGTTTCCCCTTGCCGAAACATGTGCCCATGAAACCCATTCTCATGGGTGATCCTATTCGGGTCGAGATCAATACATTCTCCTCAACAGCTTCTTTACCGGAAAAAAATCAAACAGATAAACCGGCAAAAACCACTTCGACGGTAACTTCTCAAGAAAAAATTGTGCCGAAAAAAGTATCTGTCCAACCAATTGATCCTGCAAGACACCGGCAAAAGATCTCTATCAAAGCGCATCTGCCCAAAAAAAGTGCGGTGGCCGGCAATACTATGAAAGCGAATGCACCGCAGCAGAAGCAGGTGGAGAAACAGATGACAGCTCTGACCGGGCCATCACCAATGCCGGCTGTCACACCCGGCAAAAAAAGTAACAGCGCAATGCAAAAGAATCTGCCGCAGGCAGAAACCTCGGCGGTGCCAATCCTTCAAAAAGCGATACCGGTGTATCGACAAAACCAGCAGCCCCACTACCCGGCAGTGGCCAAAAGGCGGGGATATGAGGGCGAAATCCTGCTGAATGTGCTGGTAAATAGAGAGGGTAAGGTGGCAGAAATTAAAATTCAACAATCAAGTAGTCATCAGAGCCTGGATACGGCGGCCCTAGAGGCGGTGAGAAACTGGTTGTTTGCCCCGGCAACTGAAGGTGGGCGAGCTGTCAGCATGTGGATTACAATACCAATAGAATTTCGGTTGCAGGCAAATAATAAAAGTTGATGGTGCCTAGACGAGCCTGTTCATGAAAAAATGTATCCTAACACTCCTGATTTTTTGTCTTCTTCTGACTGTCGTCGCTGCTCCGGCAAGGAGCAGGGTGGTCGTTGATCAAATAGGCGAAAAGATCAATGTACCCAATGCGCCTCAGCGAGTGCTGGCGCTCGCCCCAAGCCTGACCGAGATGATCTTCGCATTACAGGCGGAAGACAAGTTGGTGGGGGCCACCAGTTACAGTAATTTTCCTGCAGCGGCTAAAAAATTGCCCAGAGTCGGTTCGTATGTTCAACTTGATCTTGAGAAAATAATCGAGCTGCAACCGGATTTGTGCATTGCTATAAAAGACGGCAATCCACTGCGGACAATTGATGCGGTTAAAGCTCTCGGTATTCCGGTTTTTGCCATTGATCCCCGCGACATTGACCAGATAACTGAGGCTTTTCTGTTACTGGGAGATCTCCTCGGCGCCTCGCAAAAAGCCAAAGAGCTGGTATTGGATATGGAACTTCGACTTGGCCTGGTGAAAAAAAGAGTCGCGGACGGAGGGACCAGGCCACGGGTATTTTTTCAAATCGCCGACGCACCGATAATATCCGCGGGTAAGGATAGCTATATCGATAAACTCATTCATTTGGCCGGAGGCAATAATCTTGCCGGAAGCATGACCGAATATCCTCGTTTTTCGTGGGAAAATATTATGCAGCTGCAACCCGAAGTAGTCATTATAAGTTCAATGACGGGAGGAAAATCACCCGAAGCTTTGCAAGCCTCATGGCAAAAATGGCCGGAAATACCGGCTGTTAAAAATAACCAGCTCTATGTCGTCAACGCCGATCTCTTCAATCGCCCGACCGTCAGGTTGATTGACGGCCTTGAATTGCTCACTGACATATTGCACCCAAAACACTGAAGGAAGAGTAAGTGCAAAATAAGCTGGACGTCCTGCCGATTACGCCAATATCTAAAAAGCTGCCGCTTCTCTGTGCAGTCCTCACGGTTGTTTTTTTCCTCAGCATGTTGACGGCTTTGGCCAATGGCCCATCCCCGGTCAGTATTGGCGACATCTTCTCCCTTATTACCGGAGATTCCGGCAACCCCACTGCCGGCACTATTCTCTGGAAAATTCGTTTGCCTCGGATCATTCTGGCCGCTGTTGTTGGGGCCACTCTTGCGCTGGGCGGCATGGTTTTTCAAGCACTCTTGCGCAACCCACTGGCGGAACCGTATATTCTTGGAATATCCGGTGGATCAGCAGTTGGCGCAATCAGCGGAATCCTGCTCGGTCTGTCTTTTTACCCTGGGGTAACGCTGTGTTCATTTTTAGGATCGATGCTGACCCTGGGGTCGGTGCTTCTTCTTTCCGGCACCCGTTCTTCAACCAGAAAGGATTCTTTGCTTCTTGGCGGGGTGATGATGAATGCTTTTTGCGGGGCATTGATCATGTTCCTTATCTCGATAAGTCAGGGCTCAAAAGTTCAGGAGATTATTTATTGGTTAATGGGTGATCTGTCCATGGCGAGCAGCGGTAATCTGTCTCTTTTGCTCCTCACTATCCCTTGTTTTGCCGTGATACTCATCCTGGCACGGCCACTCAACATAATCTTATCTGGTCATGACGCCGCTGTTGCCATGGGGGTGAATGTTCGTCTGATTGCCACTGTTTTACTGGTCATAACTTCCATGATGGTGAGTTTAATCGTCTGCCAGTCCGGGTTAATAGGTTTTGTTGGTTTATTGGTGCCGCACGTCTTTCGGATGTTGTTTGGTGCTGATCATCGTCTTCTTGGTCCAAGCTGTATTCTGGGCGGGGCAAGTTTTTTGGTGCTGTGCGATCTGATCGCCAGGACTTTGCCGGCACATGGAGAAATGCCCGTTGGAGTCATAACAGCTCTCTTAGGGGCACCTCTTTTTATTTTTCTGTTGTGGCGGTCGCGGCGATGATTGCTCTTGAGCTGCACAATAATTCTCTTAGTTATAACGCGAAGAAAGTAGTTGACACTGTCTCATTTTCGGCTGCAGCTGGAGAATTTTTCATGATCCTGGGGCCAAATGGGGCAGGGAAATCGTCGTTATTAAAATTAATTGCGGGGATCGAGGAGCCCACATCCGGGCAAATAACGATTCTTGGCAAGCCAAAGAAGAAATATTCAACCAGAGACCTTGCCAAAGTGGTTGCTCTTGTCGCCCAGCAAATACCGATGGATTTTCCTTTTTCCGTCGCGGAAACAGTTTTAATGGGACGTTCTCCACACTTAGGCTTGCTCGGTATTGAAGGGAAGAAGGATTATGAATGTGCAGCGGAAGCAATGTATTTTACCGGGATCACTCAATTTGCCGACCGCCGTCTTGATCAACTTTCCGGAGGTGAAAGACAACGAGTGATGATTGCTCGGGCTCTATGCCAGGAGCCCAAAATTATTCTGCTCGACGAACCGACCGCCGCATTGGACCCTGCTCATCAATTGAAAATTATGGATCTTATGGAAAAACTCCGGCAGGAAAAGAAAACCACGGTGATAATGGTCTCTCATGATTTAAACTTGGCGGCTCTTTATTCTGACCGATTGCTGTTAATGAAGAACGGTCGTGAAGTCATCATTGGCACTCCGGCAGAGGTCTTTGTTCCGGAGTATATCGAAAAAAGTTATGAATGTGAGCTGTTGATCGACGAAAATCCTATAGGCAAAGTGCCTAGAGTGATGCTCATTCCGGAAAAATTTAAAACATCCATTTAAGCTGACCTTTGCTTTTATGACCGTAGGCGTCTATAAAAGGAGAGTGGAGAGTAAAAATGAATAAGTACCCAATTACCTGTAAGCGGCAAACCATAATTCATGCAACCTGGCGGGGAATCACCGCCTGGGTGCTGGTCTTAATGGGGTGGCTGTTTTGCAGCACGGCATCGGCCGGTACCCTGCAGGGCACCGCGACATATAGTGAGCGCATCGATCTACCCGCCTCTTATGAAGGAGAACTGCCCGGCGCCGGTAGCCCCATCGCCTGGCATGTGGACCTGCTGCCTGAGGGTCGCTACCAACTGCGCACGACCTATATCGGCCGACCTGAACCCAACCGTTTTGACGATATCGGCAGGTGGACGCAGGAGAGCGGCACTGGGCGGATTATATTGCGCGGTGGACGAGAGACGCCGATATTCCTAATGCCGGTTGCGGACGGCGCGGCACTGCGCAAGCTGGATCTTGAAGGCAAGCCCATTGAATCAAGCCACAACGACCGTTTGGCACGGCTGGCCCTGGCTGCACTGATTGAGCCGCAGTTGCTGCTGACCGGCATGTTCAGCTATATGGCCGACGCCGCCGGCATCAAGCTGTGCGTTAACAACCTGTGGCTGCCAGTGGTAATGGAGGGCGATTTCCTGGCGCTTGAGACCGCGTATCGAAAGGCTAACCTGCAACCGGGGCAGTCGGTACTGGTCAGCCTGGAGGGCCTGATAGCCGAGCGTCCGTCAATGGAGGAGAGTCGCCCGGCGCAAAAGACTTTAGTGGTGCAAAGATTTATCGGCATCTGGCCTCGCGAAACCTGCGGCACTCCCTTGGCTGACAGCCCTCTAGGTGGTAACTGATTCAGCTTCGGCAACCACGGCAGACCAGATGTCCGCCCACCTCGGTTAGCTTGGTCTGCATAACCATTTCTCCACAGACTTCACAGGCAACGGACGGGGCGCGCGGGGCTTTTGGGGGTAAATTCAAGGCGTCAATCTGCTCAATATCAAAAAAGGCTTCGGGACCGCCGGAAAAGAAGTCTTCCCCTCGGGCTTCGTATATATTCTGGTATTCTCGCTGCTCGGCAGAATTGGCCTGGTGCGCAGCGATTTTTTCAGCTAATATTTTTTCCCGCTCCGGGATCTGAAATATTGTAGGTTTTAAAAGAAGACGCACTCCTTGGCCTGATGTTCTGCTGCCGAAAGTAAAGGCCATCTTGCCATGGTCGCGGTAAAAAAAATTGCCTTTGCCGAAAGTACAGCCGGTCAAGACCTGAATGGCATCGCAGCAGCATGCGTCTGTTTCGACAATAACAATCAGCTCTTCGTCGACGGCGCGCATTTCTCCCAGCAGTTTCATGGCTAGTTTGGCGGCCTGGTAGCCGATGGTGACGCCCATGCAGGTATGACCATGGAAGTTGATGCAGGCCTGATAGTCCTCTTTTGCTTGAATTGATTCGGGAATGTACATGAACTCTCCTTTTGCTGACAACTTTTACTTTGATCTCATTTTTTTGCTTCTTTAGTAAAGTAATTACGGTAATGTGCAAGCGCACCACTTTATGTGAACAATGTTGCAGATAAAAATTTTTAATACCAGGGAAAAAATGAAAAAAACCTTTAAACTGACTCATCCCAAAATTAAATACGCCAGGCTAATAGAATCTGTCAGGCATGATGTGAAAAAATATGTGAAAAGAGAACGCAATAAAGTACTGCCGGAAGGTGTTGATTTTTGGGATTTTGCTTGTCGATTCGGCAACACCGAAGAAGATGCCGCAGAGATCCACTTAGCGGAAATCGGTAAATGCATCGATCAGGCCGAGCGACAACAGTTGGAATCATTCTATCTGGAAATTCTGGCCAAACCGGGCTATCGAACGAAAAAACCAAAACAAGATGAGTAAGTAAGAGAAAGAAAGGGGAGAATCTTTGGGCAGGAAAATATAACCATCGATACCATTATAGGGTAAGAAAACAGCAGTGTAATCTTTATGTTGCCTTATTTCCTGCCCAGCTATCTGTGGATGGCTGAAAAAATTAATTATACAGCTGCTTATCAGGCGGTTGCTCTATTTGTGCCACTTTGTTAGATTTCGTACCAACGATCCTCAATGGGGGGGATACAGATAATTCAATAACAGGAGGAAGCAATGAAAATGGTTTACCGCATTTCGATAGCGATGGTCGCACTCGCTCTGTTCGCTTTACCGGCGTCGGCTGCCGAGAAGGTTCGCTGGAGGCTAGCCATGTCATGGTCTTCGACCCTCACGCCCTTTGCCAACGCACCGCTGGATCTGGCCAAAATGGTCGAAGAGATGAGTGGCGGCAATTTTACCATCAAGGTGGAAGGAGCGGAGAAACATAAGGCTGCCCTGGGCATTCTTGATATGACCAAGGGTGGGCAATACCAGATGGGTCACAGTGCTTCTTATTATTGGAAAGGCAAGGATATCACCACCGTCTTTTTCTGCACCGTGCCGTTTGGGATGAATGCCGATGAACAATATGCCTGGTTTTATTATGGCGGCGGCATGGAGCTGATGCAGAAAACCTACGATAAATTTGATGTTCTGGCCTTTCCCGGGGGTAACAGTGGTGTGCAGATGGGTGGCTGGTTTCGTAAAGAAATCAAATCTCTTGATGACCTGAAAGGTCTGAAGATGCGTATTCCTGGACTGGCCGGAGAGGTCTTTGCCAAACTCGGCGTCAACGTTACCAACATCCCACCCGGGGAACTGTATACCTCCCTTGATCGTGGCACCATCGACGCGCTTGAATGGGTTGGTCCGGCCATGGATATCAAAATGGGCTTTCACAAAATTGCCCCGTTCTATTACACCGGATGGCATGAACCGGCAACCGAGCTGCAATTTTTGGTGAACAAGAAAGATTTTAATAAGCTGCCTCCGGAGTATCAAGCGATGCTGGTAACCGCCATGAAAGCGGCAAGTTCCGACATGTTTATCGAAAACTATGCCGGCAGCATCGACGCCTGGGCCCAGATGAAGACCGAGTTTCCTAATATCCAGGTCAAGACCTTCCCTAAAGAAGTGCTCCAGGCGATGAAGAAGGCCTCCGATGAAATCAATGACGAATATGCCGCAAAGGATCCCAGCTTCAAGGAAGTTCTCGAATCTCAGCGGGCGTATACTAAAAAGGCCAGAGCCTGGACAACTATCGGCGAATTTAATTATATAAAAACTCTTCAGGAACTGGCAGAATAACTTTGCGAGAAGAATACTAGGCAATGCTATCCCTGTCTCTTCCGGTTATGAAAATTTGGCGGTGACAGGGATAATTTTTATTGTAATTGGTTACCATGCTTAAAAAAATAGAGAGACTTATCGGCCGTATCGTCGATGGCGTCGGCATCTTTCTGGCTGTCGTTTTGCTGCTGTTGGTGTTAAATGTCGCTTTTGATGTGATGATGCGCTATCTCTTTCATGCCAGTTCCGTCGGTATGCAGGAAATGGAGTGGCATCTTTTTGCTATCATTATCTTGTTCGGGGTGGGTGTTGCCCTGAGGCATGAGGCCCATGTCCGGGTTGATTTTCTCTATGACCGGATGAGTGTAAAAACACAATCGCTCATAAATATTTGTGGTACTGTTTTTTTCTTAGTGCCGCTCAGCCTGCTTATCCTGTTCGGCTCATTCGCTTTCGTCGGGGATTCGTATTCCATTCAGGAGATTTCCGAAGATCCCGGTGGCCTGCCGTATCGCTGGGTGGTTAAAAGTATGATCCCGATAGCCTTCGGTTTTCTCCTTTTTAGCGCCGTTGGCTATGTCTTAAAAAGTATTCAGTTGTTCAGGAGCGAAAAATGACCGGTATAATAATGTTTTTCGCGGCCCTGGTCCTGCTCAGTGTCGGCTATCCCGTAGCTTTTACCTTCGGTGCCGTGGCGCTTTTTTTTGGCGCCATCGCCGCCTATATCGATCTACTGCCCGATCCAACTTTCGTCATGGTTGCCGAAGAATTCTTCAGTATGTTTTCCATGATGCCGTTTCGGATTTATTCGATCATGACCAACACCATCCTGATGGCCGTGCCGCTCTTCATCCTGATGGGCATCATCTTACAGAAATCGGAGCTGGCGGAGAGACTGCTCGAATCGATGGGTATTTTATTTGGCAAAGTCCGGGGTGGTCTGGCAATCAGTACGGTTTTGGTGGGCACTCTGCTGGCGGCTTCAACCGGAGTCGTTGGAGCGTCCGTTGTGGCGATGGGCGTTATCTCTTTGCCGGTGATGCTGAAATATGGCTATTCAAAAAAACTTGCCACCGGCACCATCTGTGCGGCTGGAACGCTCGGCCAGATTATCCCGCCATCAATCGTGCTGATTATTCTCGGCGACGTCTTTCAGCTGCCGGTGGGTGATTTGTTTAAAGCGGCTTTAGTGCCAGGCCTGGTTCTCGTTGGTTGCTATATCATTTATATCGTCATTATTGCCCTTATCGATAAAAAAGTGGCTCCGGAGATTGTCGTTGCCGAGGAAGACAAGAAAGGGTCGATTGGTCGAGCATTGCTGGCGATTCTGCCACCCCTGGCGTTGATTATTATGGTGCTTGGCTCAATTTTCATCGGTATAGCTACCCCAACTGAATCTGCGGCAGTGGGAGCCCTGGGTTCGATGGTTCTTGCGGCCATGTATCGTAAGTTGAATTGGCAGATTGTTCTCGACTCCTCGTTGCAGACGGTGCATATTACCGCCATGGTTTTTGCTATTCTGATCGGAGCGACCGCTTTTTCCATGGTCTTTATCTATACCGGTGCCGATCTTATTGTGGAAGATTTTATGACCAGCCTGCCCGGAGAAAAATGGGGCTTTATTATCCTCTCCATGAGCGCGATCATGGTGCTCGGTTTTTTTATCGATTTTATCGAAATTTCTTATATCGTAGTACCGATTCTTCTGCCGATCGCGCATACGATCGGCCTTAATCCGATGTGGTTTGCCATTCTGATCGCCATGAACCTGCAGACTTCTTTTTTGACGCCGCCTTTCGGGTTTTCGCTCTTTTACCTCAAAGGTGTCTGCCCGCCCGAGATCCGGACGGTGGATATTTACCGCGGAGTAATACCTTTTATAATTATTCAGGTAATGGTTCTGGCATCCATTGTTATTTTTCCTCATCTGTATGGTTTGTCCTGAGAGTTCATTTTTGAAAGGGTTCGGAGTGCACACCAGTTCGCTCAAACACAATACGATCTGGTTCAACCAGATAAATGAGCAACCAATCGGAATCAGTGTCGCATTCTCGTCGCCCTTGCCAATTACTAATCAGTCGATGGTCACGATGGATGGCATTAAGATGTTCCTCCGCAACTAAGGAACGAATGATTATTTTCCATTTATCCAATTTTTTACCGCGTTTTTTCTCCCGCTTGAGGTCATGTCATCTATTATCGGGAGCACCCACAAGGCCTAGACATCGTCCGCGTTTTGCACGGAAAAACATGTGTGTGCCGGATCGCTATTTTCAAAAAGGTAGATTCTCTTTCTTATTTAGCCTCGGAAGACAGTTGGCTAAACCAAATAATCCTTCTGATACATTCTCTTTCTCTGCATTAAAGAATATTGCCAACTGAGCATCCTCAGAAGGTTTGGTTACCAGGGAAACTGCTACAAACACAGTTCCCGATACAAGCATAGCGATGATGACCCCGTGACCCATGAGTATAGGATGGATGGACTCCAAATATGGCGGAGCCATAGGAGCTGTTTTATACAGATCAAATATAACAAGCCCAACCTGGAGAATGAAACCTCCCCAGAGCGACGCGATCGCTCCCGCACCTGTAGCTCGTTTCCAGTATAACCCTCCCATAAGCGCAAAGAAGTAGGAAGCTGAGGCGATGAAGGTTGCAATGTGAATAGCATCGATTATGGAGTTAATGACAAAGGATCCGAGAGTGGCGAGTACGACAATAATAAGAACACTGGCCCTATTCACAACATGCATCTGTTTCGTGCTGGCGTCTTTATGGAGGTGCCGCTGGTAAACATCCCGTGCGATACAGGATGCGCCAGACGCTGCAAAGGTATCCGTACATGACATGGCAGCTGTGGCCAGAGCAACTGTACAGAGGGCAAGACTGATATTAGAAAAACCGCTATCCATGATAAATGTTAACAGGGCTGGCTCAGCTTTGGCCATCCCCATGGGAAACCCAGCTTTTGCAATCTCTGGATAAATCACATTCAATCCAAGAGCGATGAAGGCACATCCACCGAAAACAATCGCCACCAACAGAGAACCTAAAAACATACCGTTTCGTGCGGATCGTTCATCCTTGGCGGCCCAGACTCTTTGCCAGGGATCCTGTTCAGTAATCCAGCCAGGAACAATGGCCAGGACAAAAATAAGAATCATAGGAAGACCAATAGAAGCAGGGTTGCACCAATCGTCAGGCATGGTGGTTACCATCTGGCTCCAAGACATGTCAGCAACCTCTGACGCTCCAGTCATCACGGTAAATGCCATGAACATAACAAATATCGACAAACAGAGAAACTGGACCACATCGGTTGCCATTACCGCAGACAATCCACCCAAGGTCACATAAAAAGCAACGGCTCCCCCTACAATAAACACTGAATATAGGGGACTAATGGAATAAAAAACTTCAAGGACCAAGGCAAAACCCTTTATGTCGGCAACTGCAAACAGGATCATGACCACAGTGATTATGATTGCTACAGGTAACCTTAAATATTTCCCATATCGCATTTCAAGCAATTCCGGCTGGGTTATAGATGGCAGCTTTTTTATTTTTTTAACAAAAAGACCGATGATGCATAGGGCCACTATATTGGGCGCAACAAAACCCCAGATAGAGCCCATACCAAGTAGAATGAAAAAGCCAATAACAGCGAGCAATGCTCCAGCAGTAAGCCAGGAAGCTGCCGCCGAAAACCCAATGGAGATCCATCCGGCGGATCTCCCCGCCAGCCAGAAGTCAGTTGGGGATTGCTGTTTTTTATGAAAATAGAATCCGGTAAGGACCAAAAAGGAAATATAGACAAACAAGACAAGCAGAAACACGAAATAAGCATCCATTTTTACAACCTCCCGGTCGGCAAGCATATCCCAAGCCGACAAAAATAATCAGCCCGAGGATTTACCGTCTCTTCGAGAAATTGTAATCTATTCTTTTAGCAAGATATTCTGGCTCATGGATCAGCCTACTCACCGTGTCTTCCCATGCTGTTTCGTCATACATCCTACAGCAAAGTGACTAATACGGCTTTCGTCCCCATTTACAGCGGCGGGTCCGCCCCGGATTTTAACCGGATTCCCTTAGCAAAAAGATCTACCAAATATACACATTTCGTATTCCAAAGATAGATATCAGAATCTGGAAAAATTTTCAAGAAAACTGTGAAATTTGTGGGCTAATCATTTTGCTATTCCCTCTGCGAAAAACAAAACTCGTCCGCAAAGAAGCATTCTGGCACGTTCAAAATCCCAATATTTTTCCCAGAAAAATAGCTACAAATGGAGCAATAGGAAGTGTTGATTATTCCAGAGCCTTTCTGATTAAAATAAATCATTTTGAAATTTCCATAACGGCAACGAATTCAATCCACTGATCGTGCCCACGTAGCTCCCTCCGATTTTTTTTTGTTCGACCGCCTTATTTTCCAGTTTGACAATTATGGAATTAACGATATTTTGATGAGTGCTACGATGTAGCATTCATCAGTATGTATCAGGCCTAATAAGGAGGCTATATTATGTTTAAAATAAAGGCAATTTCCATAAGTGACCGGAAAGGAATCCGGAAGCACAACATCAATTCCACTAAGCTTATCACTGATTACGGACTGGAAAACGATGCTCATGCTGGTAAATGGCACCGACAGGTGAGTTTTCTTGCGCAGGAAAGTATTGAGACTATGCGAGCCAAAGGTCTTGATGTTGTTGCCGGAAACTTTGCCGAAAACATCACCACGAAAGGACTCGACTTGCCAATTCTCAGAGTCGGAACCCATCTGAAGATCGGCGTATCAGAAATAATCGTTTCCCAACTGGGGAAAATATGCCATACCCGTTGTGCCATCTACCATCAGGCAGGGGATTGCGTCATGCCCAGGGAAGGTATTTTTGGTGTAGTTATAAAAGATGGAAGTATCAGGGTTGGGGATGAAATTGAAATTCGGAACAAGTTTTCAGAGGCAGCTGCAATCATCTGCAGCAAGGAAACCGAGAAAAACTCGGTGGATGAGCTTACACGACACATCAGAAAGAAGTTTAAACCTGCCTTTATTCGTTTTGATACGATAAGCGACAAGGAAGGCGGAAGCCTTGCAGCCATACTGGAAGATCTGACGACCACTCAGCGTATAAAAAATATCATCATCTTCGATCCATCAGGAAGTATGGGAATAACGCAGGCTGGCGTGCCTTGTGAGCTGGATCACCCCAACCATTTTGAAAAGAACGAATCGACAATTAACTACTGCCGAAAAATAGACGAACTTCTAGAAATATGATTTCTTAGTGCAAAAAATTTAAGTTATTACTGCGCTTTCGGAACTGCTGGGCAAAAAAAGGCTTTTTGCCTTAAAATTTGCGAGAGACCTCATAAGGAAATCTGAGATTACTGTTAAGATACATCAAAAGCCTAGCAACACGAAAAAGTCTTCTTGGCCTATTGAAAAGCAATTTTTCCTGACAGGAACAAATAATAACAACTCCCAGATTGTTTTTGTGTCATTTTTTTAAATGCACCCTAGTTACCAGTAAATGAATGATGGCAAGGGTTGAGGTAAAGATAATCAGCACAAAAGACACGGCGTTGATAATGGGCGTGGACCCGTCCCGGACCTGAAGATAGAGATTGACCGGCAGGGTTGTCTCCGAGCCGACCAGAAACAAGGTGGTGTTAAAATTTTCAAAACTCATTAAAAAGGCCACAGCCCCGCTGCCGAAGAGAGCCGGCCGGAGAAAGGGAAGGGTTATATAGCGGATGACCTGTGCTCTGGTTGCGCCTAGATTGAGTGCGGCTTCCTCCAGAGAGTGATCAAATTTTTTCAATCTGGCTGAGACCACCAGCAGGACAAAGGTGGTGATAAAAGAGAATTGTCCAAGAACCACCAGCCAGAAGCTTGGTCTAAGAAAGGGGATATCGAGGCCGAAGTTGTCTTCAAAAAAGATACCGAGACTATTGGCGGTTAACAGCAGCGATATGCCCAGGATAACGCCGGGAATGACCAGCGGCGTGAGGGCCAGAAAGTACAGCCCCTCCTTGGCCCGAAAATCTTCCTGCTCAAAGAGAAAGGCCGCCATGGTGCCGACGACCACCGAGAGGATTGATACCCAGAGTGCAGTCTGGGCACTGACCCAGATTGAGCGCATATTGGAATCGTCGTGGAACAGGCCGGTACGCTCCGGACCCGATGCCAGAAACCAGTCCAGGGAAAAACCTTTCCAGGGCAGAGACGGAAAATTTGAATCATTGAAGGCGAGGATACAGGTGATGACGAGAGGGGCGAATAAAAAGATATAAAACAGGATAATATACAGTCTAAAGGCGGTGATATAACCTTTTTGCCGGGGCAGGGTGCGGATCATGACAAGGCCCTGCCAAGTTGCTGTCTGCTGATTTTCAGGCCCGCCCAGATGATAATTGAACTGAGGGTGAGCAATAGAAAACCGAAGGCTGCCCCCTGGTTCCAGTTAAAACTGGCGATGAATTCATTGTAGATCTGTTCGGTAAACCAGAGTGAGTTTTTGCCCCCCATCAGTTTCGGGGTCAGGTAATTGCCGAGCGCCAGCATAAACACCACGATTGATCCCGAGGTGATCCCCGGCGCCGCATAGGGGATGATGATCCGGTAGAAAATGGTCAGCCGTGAGGCGCCGAGATCATGGGCGGCTTCAATCAGGCTGTCGTCCATTGATTCAAGAGACGAGATTAAAGGGACCACCATAAAGAGCATCGAGGTGTAGACCAGGCCCATCAACATGCTGATATCATTGTAGAGCATCTCAATCGGCACATCGATCAGCCCCGCCCCGACCAGCAGATGGTTGATAACCCCGCTTTCGCGCAGCAGGATCATCCAGCCATAGACGCGGACCAGTTCACTGACCCAGAACGGCATCAGCAGCAGGATGGTCAAAAAACCAGTGAATTGCGGTGATACGACCTTGGTGATATAAAAAGCAACCGGAAAGGTTACCAGAAAGGTTAAAATAGTCACAATGACGGCATAGGAAGCCGTACGCACAAAGGTATACCAGTAGATCTGTTCGGTGAAAAAATGCCGATAATTCGATAAGGTCCAGACCATCTCGCCCTGCGTGTTTTTGCCCTTTAGTGACATGAGCAGCAGCTCGAGATGGGGTATGACGATAAGCAGCAGCAGCCAGAGTAATACCGGGGTAAGAAAGATCAAGAGACCGAGGCGAAAGTGATTCTTCATGTGTCTCCCCGCCGATAACAGCGGCAGCTGTCGACATGGACTCCAGCTTTGACGGTGTCGCCCCGGGCAATATGGGCAAACTGCTGATTCTGCGGCAGGGCGACAATCAATTCAAAATCGCTGTCTTCCATGGTGGCCAGGAGCTTGGTGTTGGAGCCGTCAAAGAGGATGTTGTTGACTACCAGAGAGAAGCGGTTGATATCCGGCAGGACCTCGTCAGGGGCGAGAATTATCGATTCCGGCCTGATAAACAGATCGAGCAGTTTATCCGCCCCGCTGTCCACCTGCATTCCTTTTAAAAGAAGGCCAAAAGAAGTCTGCACCTGCAGCGGTGAGCTGTTGGTGAGCTGTACCGGCAGGACATTTGTTTCCCCGACAAAACCGGCCACGAACCGGCCGGCCGGGTTGCTGTAGAGATTTCGTGGGGTGTCGATCTGTTCGAAGCGGCCGTTATGCATGACGGCTACCTTATCCGACATAACCAGAGCCTCGGATTGATCGTGGGTGATATAGAGAAATGTGGTGCCGATATCCGCCTGGAGCTTTTTCAGCTCGATCTTCATCTGTTCCCGCAGTTTCAGATCAAGGGCGCCAAGCGGTTCATCAAGCAGGAGCAGGGACGGTTCCAGGACCAGGGATCGGGCAATGGCAACCCGTTGCTTCTGGCCGCCGGAAAGTTGGGCGATATTTTTATCACCGTAGCCGGGGAGATGGACCCGCTCCAGCATACTGCCGACCCGCCTGGTAATCTCGGCTTTGGCCAGCCCCTGACGTTTCAGGCCAAAGGCAATGTTGTCCCGGACATTCATCATCGGAAAGAGAGCCAGGTTCTGAAAGACCAGGTTGACCGGCCGGTGGTTTGGTGGCACTCCGGCCATATCCTGCCCCCGAATCAGCAGTCTTCCTTGCGTCGGTTCCTGAAAACCGGCAATCATACGTAACAGCGTTGTCTTGCCGCAGCCGGAGGGACCGAGGATGGAGAAGAAACAGCCATCCTCTACCTGGAAATTAAGGGTGTCGACCGCGGTGAAACTGCCGAAACACTTTTTCAGGTTCTGTATATCGAGAACTGGAACCATCGCACTCCGCACTGGGAAAAAGATAAGCCATCGATTAGGGCCTCTTCGCTCACGAGCCTGAGTATAGGGGCAAGAGAGGGTCGACGCCGCTTTCGTGAAAGGAAGCAGCGTCAGTGTGAGAGATCAGAATGTAGGGTTATTGCGCAGCTTTAACCTTGTCGAGGAGTTTGCCCTCCAGCTGCTCGATCTCGGCAGACACCGGAGGATACCATTTGATATTGTCGATATCGGCGGCAGTGAATGAGCGGCTGATATTATCGCGCACATCGGCATCGAGGAATTTTCCAGCATCTTTTGAAGCGGTAGCATATTTTTCCATATTGGAAAAGACCGCCGCGTTTTCCGGGCGCAGCATAAAGTTTATCCATTTATAAGCGCCATCAAGGTTTTTCGCCTTTGCCGGAATGGCAAAGGTGTCGATCCAGCCAAGCGCCCCGCTTGTCGGCGCGACAAAGTCAATATCCGCATTTTCGGCATGCAATTTCCAGCCGCCATTGTCCCAGCCCATGGCTACAGTGACCTCGCCGCTGCGGAGCATCTCCAGCAGGGCATCGCCATTGGACCAGTAATTTTTTACATAGGGCTTGGCGGCGATCATTTTATCGGCTACGCCCTCCATCAATGCCTGGTATGCCGCGGGGTCATCGTACTTGGCAAAGGGGTTGTCGCCGCCGGCAAAGGCCAGACCAATCAGGGTTGGCCTTTTCAGGCGGTAGCTTATCCGACCGGTATACGTTTTATCAAGCAGCGCCGAATAATCCTTGGCTTCAGGGGCGAACTTTTTGTTGACGATCAGGCCTGAAGTACCATAGCAGAAGGGGACACCGTAGGAGTCGTCACCAACCTTGGTATTCTTTTGCACCGCTTCGAGCATTGAGGCAATAATCTGGTCGCTTTCGATTTTGCCGTAATCCATCGGCTGGTAGATCTTGAATTCTGCTTGAACGGATGAAATGCGGTCCTGGCTCGGTTGGGCCAGATCAAAGCCTGCACCGCGGGTTGCCCGTAGCTTGGCGATCATCTCTTCGTTGTTGGTAAGGGTCAGTTCAACCTTCAGCCCCGTTTCTTTCTCGAATTTGTCGACCAGTTCCTGTGGCGCATAGCCTTTCCAGGTGAGGATTTTTAGGGGTTCGGCAGCCTGGGCGGTCACGGTCAGCCACATCATTGTAACAGTTGCAAAGATCAGCAGGTTTTTCATGAAAATTCTCCTTTAGCTAAGTTTATATGCATCTTCCTGACAACGAAATGATGATATTCTATCTCCTGCATCAGTGCAGAGCAATCTTCTTTTAAGCAAAAAGCCGATCCTAATCAAATTTTAACCCCCGCCAAATTGTGTATCCAGGTTTTGATTTTCTTGATGGATTCTCTCTGAAGATGTTTTTCCTCGCCGGCAATAAAATGGGCCTTGCATCTTGTCGTTTTGATCTTAAAATTTTGTAATAAGGAAGTTAGTGCTTCCTAAAACACCGTTCGTGCATAAGTGCAGGAGAAACACGACAGGTGATCACTAACTAACTATATAATCTAATATTTGAGGTAAGACAATGAAAGGTGATTATGGTTCTATGGCTTGGGTTAATGACGAGAGTGGCAAAGAATATGTCTGCACTGTCGATTCACAGCATGCCAATGAAAAGAAATTGGAGAATCTTTCCGACGAGGAAAGGAAAACATGTCAGGATGTCAACCAGATCATTGGGACTGAACGTTGGTAGGCTTGACTGAATCATTATATTACCCGAGGCCCTGCCGGTTATGACTGCGCGGGGCCTCTTTTTTATTAGCGAACATGGATCGTTTATCCGGAGAGCGGCATGCGCCTGTTTAAAAAGAAAACCCTCACCGGCCTGGCCAGGACCTGTGGCTGAGCAGCAAAAATCGGTCCTACGGCTCTGTCGGACGCGTTGCAAGGCCTGAATTTTCGGGGTGATGACAACCTGCTGGTCGGGATAGAAACCTCTGACGATGCTGCGGTATATCGTCTATCCGACGACGTGGCCATGATCAATACCGTCGATTTTATCACGCCGCCGGTTGATGACCCCTATTGGTTTGGGCAAATTGCTGCAGCTAATGCATTATCCGATGTTTATTCCATGGGTGGCAAGCCGTTAACTGCTCTAAACCTCGTGATGTTTCCCACCGAATATCTGGACATGGGCATCCTCAGGGAGATTCTCCGTGGCGGCAATGATAAAGTTGTCGAAGCGGGGGCCTGTCTGGTCGGTGGTCATTCGGTTGATGATAACGAACCGAAATACGGTCTTTGTGTAAATGGCATCGTTCACCCGGATAAAATCATCACCAACGCCGGCGCTAAGCCGGGAGATGCGCTGATTTTAACCAAGCCCGCTTGGTTCCGGCGTGCTCTTTAACGCGGTGCGTGCTGGTAAATTCAGCATGACTGAGCTTGAGCGATCGGTTTTGCCGATTATCGCTTCGCTTAATGGCCTAGCCATGGAAAAGAGCCTCGTATACGAGCTGCATGCCTGTACGGATATTACCGGTTTTGGTCTTCTCGGTCATCTCCTTGAACTTGCCGTCGGCAGTGGTGTACACGCTGTTATTGACTATGCGGCCCTTCCTTTTTATCCGGGTGCCCTGGAAATGTATCGTATAGGCCAGACAACCGGCAGCAATAAGGCCAACAGGGCCCTTGTCGCCTGCCATCCTCTCACTGTAGCCTGCGCGCTACAAGCAGCGCAGGAAGAAATGCTCTACGATCCGCAGACATCCGGCGGCTTGCTGCTGTCTCTGCCACGAGACCAGGCGCAACAGCTGGTGAAGGAATTGCATGCTGCCGGTATTGCCGCGACGGTAAAAATTGGTGAAGTCGTTTTCGGCACTGCCGGTATCACTCTACAGTAAAAGACCGTCTATTTCTGGTTTTTGACAGCAGCCAGCGATGCATCAATTGAGGGGTGAATGGTAATAAAGGAATCAAATCCGGAAATCTCAAACACCTCCTGAACATGCTCCTGCATGGCGCAGGTACTGAACAGGAAGCCGCCTGCTTTGTAGGCTTTGGCAACATTCAGGATAATGCGTAAGCCGGCGCTGGAAATATATTCCAGGTTATTGCAGTCAAAGACCAAATGAGTATTGGGCGCGCTGATAATTTCCTGGAGTTGCTGCTCGAATTGTGGCGCAGAGTTGGAATCCAGGCGGCCGTTGAGCACAAATGTTGTAGTATTATTGTCTTTGGTTATAGTTGTTTTCATAATCCTTTCTACAGGCGCCATGCAGCTACCCGCACTCCTTGGGTAAGGTTTTTTGTAAGGTAAGGACATTCTTGTTGTGCAGTCTGGCGTAATGCCAGCAGTCACAGAATTGGCGAACCAGGAAAATACCGAGACCACCGCACTTTCTCTGATCGAGAGGCAGGGCAGTATCCGGCGGAGTAATCAGGGTCGGGTCAAAAGGAGGCCCGGCATCAACGACCTCTATGGTCAGATCTCGGCCTGTTTTTGTTAAAGTAATTGTCAGTAGATATTTGTCGCAGACGTCAGAGTGTTCGATATTATTGGTGATCAGTTCATCAAGAATAAGATTGATTTCGAGTAAACATTTATCAGACAAAGACCATTGGTGCTGTACCAGCTGCAATTGTTGCCGCAGGGTATCGAGTTCCGCCAGATCATTTTTAATCTCAAACGAAGTTTTCATGGCTTACAATACAGTGACTCCGGTTCTGTTCAGGCAGCATGGTGCCGCGTTATGCATGTTTTTTCTTTCCCACTGATACAGTTCCTTCACCAGGCTTTGCAATGAAATTTTTGTTGTCTCCGGGAATTGTTCCAGTATTTTGGAAAACTGGTTGCGGCTGATGGTCAAAACGGTCGTTTTAGCTGACGCATGGAGTGAAAAAAGGGCGGGCAGCTGCCCCAGAAGACAGCAGAAACCGACCGTATCGCCGGTGGCAAAGTGCTGCACGATAAAATCCTCCTGGGCCAAGCGTTTCAGAAGAGTCAACTCTCCGTCGAGAATCAGATAGGCTCTTGCGCTGTCGTCACCTTCTTCAAAAAGTATATCCCCCTGATTGAGCTGAACTCTTTCCCCGAGGAAAGAAAGGAGTTTGAGTGCCTTTGATGGAAAATTGGCAAAGAAGGGGACCTGTTTTAGAAGCTCCAGGTTCTGCTGCATTTCAGGGACTTGACTGTTTTCTGCCGTAAATGAGTTCATGGAGAATTCCTTTCTGGTCAATAAGTTCATCGTAGGTGCCGAACTCAACAAGTTTACCTGCCTTCATTACTGCGACTTTATCGTAGGTGCCGATGGTATCGAGCCGATGAACCGCAGCGATTATTGTCCTTTTGCCTTTCCAGCGACTGGCCATAAGGCGCTGGATTCGGGACTGAGATTTGTTGTCGAGAGCCGAAGTCGCTTCATCCATCAGGATGATTTTGGGTTGTTTTAACAGGACTCGGGCAATAGCCAATTTTTGTCTCTGTCCCCCGGAAAGTCTGTCGCCCATGGATCCAACCTGAAACTGCAGGCCGAAAGCGGCAATTTTCTCAAGAAAATCTTCTTCCACCAAGAGGTGCATGATCGATTGGTTCACTCTATCCTGTGCCTGAGACAGCCCCGGCTTGATCCTGCCGAAAAAGATATTATTGAGGATCGATTGGCCGGCGATATAGCAGGTTTCGCAATAGGCAGTAAAGTTATGCCGACCCAGCGAATTGTATCGCTCTGGAAAGACTTTCCGTGCGGCGAGAACCGCGTCCTTCAGTTCAGCCGGCAAGCGGCTCATAGTATGGATCGAGGGCGTAAAGTTCAAGGCCAGGGAGAGGAGAAAGGTTTGCTGCTGAGTGGACAGTGCGGCCAAAGAATGTTTTTTCAATCGGGCCAGTAGTTTTTCACACTCCTCGATTTTGTCGGCTGGAACGGGGCTATTCTTAAAGAACAGATCGACGGAATCTACTCCGGCGAGGATGTCGACAGCCTGCGTTGCAAGCTCAATACCCAGATTGAATAGTGGCTCAAGGAGAGCGATGTCCTTGAGGAAGGAGCGGAATTGAGGATTGTCAGGTAACTGGCTGTAGCCAAAATTTTCATTGGTGGTTGTGCCGAAGATGATGTTTTCTGCGACACTGGAGTTCCTATGATACTTGTCCGGATTATAGAACTCCACATAGTCGGCAAGCTGATCGCCGAATTCTTTACGGAAGGTGTATCGGGCAGCAATAATCTTCGCGGTTATTTCTTCATTGCCCGGGTCGATAACACTGTCGAGTCCGAAGCGGATGACATCGACAAAAAGTCCGACTTGCTGGAGGACAAGAATCATTCGGTCCAGATCGATACTATTTTCTTCGGTGGGTAGGGTAACTACGGCCTCCAACGCCGCATTATAGGCATAGATCAGATTGTCCTCGATTGAGCCGGTGAAGATGAACGGGTTCTGAGAGATATATCCGAGATTACGAACAATTTCTTTTTTTGGCAGGGTGGACAGCTCCCGACCATCAATCTGAATACTGCCGGAGGTATAGGCAAACATCTTACCGATGGCCTGGATAAGAGTACTTTTGCCGCCGCCCGAGTAGCCGACGACGGCGAGATGTTGTCCCGCTGCCAGAGAAAAAGAGATGCCGTTTAACAGACGATGCCCGTCAGCGGTTTCGTAGAAGAGATTTTTGACCTCAAGATTGCCGGCCAGTGGTTCGTTCGTCCACTCCACCGGTTCCAGGGAAAATTCGGCAAGCGTATTGAAATATTCCATGGTCCGATAGTAGCCGACGGAAGCATCTTGGTAGGTTTGATAGAAATCGATTAACTCCTTCCAGGGATCATAGAGTTTTTCCTGGGCCGACAAAAAAGCGACCATAGCTCCCAAAGCCAGTTGCCCATGCATGACCAGGTATCCGCCGAAGATAAAAATAACAAACGGACCCAGACCGATAAAATAATTATTGGCTGTCTTGATGCCGAAGCGAAACAGCGACCAGCGGATTCTGATTTTGCGTAATTTTTCAGCGAGAAAATTGAATTTTCGCCCTTCCTGGTCGTAGGCGCCATGAATCTGTATCTCATTGATCGCCGATATCGATTCGGCAATCTGGTTAGCGGTTGAACGCGAGATATCTACCCGTTTCTTATTGGCCTTGTTGGCCTTTTTTTGCAGAAAAGGGAGGACCAGAACAACCACCGGATAGATAAGCAGGATGGCACCGGCCAGTTTAGGGTTTAGCCAGAACAGGTACCCGGCAAAAGCGAGCAGGGTCAGAATGTTGGTGACCGGCACGGCAAAGGCCATCCCGGCAAAGGTGCCGGCGGTGCTGAGTTCATTCATCAGCGATGCGACAACCATCCCCGGTTGCGTGGTCCGAAAGAAGTCGAGCGGCAGGGTGAGAATATGCTGATACAGTTCTTTGCGCATGGTGGTTATCGCTTTTTCGCCTATTATCGCCTGCAGGTAATTAATGGCGAGTTTCAAGGCACTTGCCAGAGTAATCGCGACAATATAGATGGCGCAGTACAGAAAGAGTCCTTTAATATTCTGCAATGCTATGGAATCGTTGATTATTCTTTTCTGCATTTCCAGCGGGATAACCCGGGCGAACACCACCACAATAATGATAATCAGCAGGATGATCTGCAGTTTTAAGTTGTCTTTAAATACCCAGTAGAAGAGGGGTCTTTCGGTGATAGATAAAGCTACCTTATCCTTCTTCATTCATTTTCCTTTGTGGCTGCACTGCCTGAAATTGACGGATCAAATAATACACAGATTGTAAGTCATACCCATTTCTTGTCCAGCACAGAGTGATGGTGTTGTAAAAACTCTTCTGGTAAAGCGTCAACGAATTATCCAAAAGAACAAACCGCAAAAATTTGCATCTGGTTATTTTGTGTAATAAAGAATAAAACGAAATACTTATAAATATATGTGAAAATGGACATATGTAGTACTTGTGGTACATTAAGGGCTTTTTATAAGATGTCTGTTTGTCAGGAGAGGCTTTTTTTGTTGTGTTTTGCTGCTGTTTATCCCATTACTTGTTGCGTTTTATGATAAAGTAAACGCGATTGTCTGAGGGTGGTCGTATTAAGAAGGCAAATTGTTTTGTGCAATGTAAAAATGACCTGGCTGCACGAAAAAGGTTGAGGTTGGCTGAAAATTAAGAGGCTCCAGTTATGAAAATTGATGATTTAGAAAAGATGGAAAGTGAAGACCTCAGTACCCTTCCTTCGGCTGAGCGTCGAAGGTTTTTAAAGATTGGTCTGGCTGTTACCGGCATGTATCTTGGCGGAAGCATCTTATCACTGACTTCGGTTAAAAATGTCCAGGCAGCAGGAGTTGTTCCCGAGGTCGGCAAATATCCATACAGTCCCCACTATAGTATGGTGTTGCGTGAGCATCTGTGCATTGACTGTGAACGGTGCAAAGAGGCCTGTGTCAAAACCAATCATGTACCGTCGTATGGCTTCAGGACGACTATCCTGGAAAAGCGGCGCTCACTGGGCGAAGATACATTCGAGACCATTTTTGTGCCGGTGCTCTGTAATCACTGTAACCGCCCGCCCTGTGTCCGGGTCTGCCCGACAACAGCCACCTGGAAGGATGAAAAAACCGGTATTGTCGTCATGGAGCCGAGTCGGTGTATCGGCTGCAAAACCTGCATGGCTGCCTGTCCATATAATGCGCGATATTTCAAGGAAGAGACGAGGGCCGTAGATAAATGTGATTTTTGTCTGCAGTCCAGGCTGTCCAAGGGAGAGAAAAATCCCGCCTGTGTCGAGGCATGCCCAGCCGATGTTCGGGTTTTCGGTGATTTAGCCGATCCGGAAAGCAGGGTTTTTAAGCTGGTGCATGCAGCGGATACCATGGTTTGGGCACTACGTCCGGAAACGGGAGCCGTCCCGAATGTTTTTTATGTAAATTCCTGAGCCGGACAGTCCTCTTTTTCCCATGTCTTAAAGACAAGAGGAATGAGGATGCGCTGGAGGAGAATAAAATGAAGAAAATACTTTTACTTGTCGTTTTTGGCGTGGTTTTGCTTTCCGGTGCTCTGCTTCTGGCTGATACTAAGGCGGCGGAAGAGGACTATGATGAAGACACCTATGGTCCCAAAGAGCCTATTGTCTGGGTAAAGCCGGTAAGATCCGTAATTTTTGATCATAAAGTGCACACGATGCAGGGCGGTCTTGAATGTGATTCTTGTCATGATGACCTGTTTCAGATGGAGGCAGGGGCAGCGCAGGAGAATGAAGATTTCACTATGGCCACGATGTATGACGGTGGGTATTGCGGTGCTTGTCATGATGGCTCTACCGCCTTTGCTGCAAATACCCGCTGTACAGCCTGTCACATCGGCGTTCGCGGCCATAACCGTTTGCTGGGCGATGCTGCGGCCACTCAAAAAGCCCATTAATCCAGGCGACTAAAGCAGGCGGCAAGATTTTAAGAAATATGCAGAGAAAGACGTCTTTCGTTGAAGGAGAAGAGTAATGAATGGAAAAAGTGCAAGCACAATAACGGCATCGTCATTTATGGCATCGGGAAATAAATTGATGTGGCTGAGTCTTTTTTTGATCCTGATCGGTGTCGCCGGGGCTGTGTACGCGCAAGTTGTCGGTCATCATCATGCCTTTGCCAATACCCGCGATATGCCCTGGGGAATGCTTATCGGTGTCTATGCCTATTTTGCGATAATCTCCACGGGCCTGTGTGTTCTGGCCGCCTTCAGTCACGCCTTCGGCGGCAACCAGATGGCACCGCTGGCCAACCGCATGGTATGGCTGTCGATAATTTCTCTCTTGGGCGCCTTCATGGTTATCGGCCTGGAAATCGAGAATCCCTGGCGGATGCCGCTCGGGGTGATTCTCTACCCGAATGTGACCTCCAATATCTGGTGGATGGGGACCTTGTACGGGATGGCCGTCGGCGTCATGTTTCTTGAGCTTCTGCTGATTCTTACCAAGCGGTATAAGGTGGCTATCACGCTGGGCTTTATCGCAGCGATTACCGAGGCGCTGGCCAATAGTAATCTTGGCTCGGTGTTTGCCTCCTTGCAGGCCAGACCATTCTGGTACGGTTCGCAGCTGCCGATATTTTTTCTTGCCTGTGCCGTTTTATCCGGGGCCGCCGCCATTGTGATCTTTACCCATTATAGCCATATTCTGCAAAAACGGCCGATGGATGATGGCACCTTCCGGGGTTTGCAGACAGCAGGTAAGATTATGGTGCTGATGACTTTTCTCGTCACGCTCGCGACGGTGTGGAAATTTGTCAACGCCTATGTCAGTAACCAGGAGCTGGTCCTGGCGGCTGATTCTCTTCTTAAGGGGCCTCTGGCTATTAATTTCTGGGTCTTTGAAATCGGTATAGGTCTGGTTCTCCCAGGTCTTCTCCTGGTCGTTACCAAGTTGCAGTCAATGCGCGTCCTGTCGATTGCTGCTCTGATGATTCTAATCGGACAATTCTTTTCTCGTTTTAACATGGTGGTGTCCGGGCAGATTGTCCCCATCGAACATGAATATGTCGGTGTTCCGCAATATTTATCCTATATGCCCACAGTTGCCGAATATCTTCTGGTTATTGCCGGCATCGGTGTGGTTGGCTTTGGTTTTGTCCTTGGCGAACGTTTTTTTGATGCGACTTTTCGCAGCGGTTCTCACTGAGAAGAGATTCAGTCATCCAGGGGCATTTCCTTGATCAGCCTGCGATTAAATAGTATCCGCGCCGCATAGAGAAACGGGGTATCGATTATAGCGACAATGAGCTTGAGAACATAGGTGGTGACGAGAATCTGGATAAACTCACTTCTTGGCAGTAGACCCCAGAAGGCGATCGAGGTGAAGATAACCGAGTCCAGCAACTGACTGATCATGGTGCTGGCATTATTGCGCAGCCAGAGAAAGTTAAGTCCTGGAAAAAGCTTTCTCCACAGCTCATAAGCCCAGACGTCGTGAAACTGGGAGATACCATAGGCGATCAACGACGCCAGGGCGATCCGGGGCAGAACTGCAAAAATATTTTTCAGGCTCTCCTGGATAAAATCAAACTCATTGGGTTTGAACATCAGAGCTATCTGCATGATGAGTACTGTCGATGCAAGAGAAAAAAATCCGATAAATACAGCCTTTCTTGCCGATCTTTCACCGTAGTTCTCCGATAAAATGTCGGTTACCAGAAAAGACGAGGCATAGGTGATGTTGCCGAGAGTAACTCCAATTGACAGCAGATCAACCATTTTCAGGACCTGGATGTTGGCCAGGATGGTAGCGATGGGAATCCAGATATACAGGCCCAGTTTGCCGAAAAACCGATAGGCAAAGAGAATTGCCGAAAAATTAGCCAGCAGCAGCATTAGCCAGAGAGTTTCGTTGGAAAGCGTAGATAAATATGGGAAAAGCGAAATCATAACAAAGCCTCAAAATA